>CAWFVX010000016.1:0-82880 GCA_963819345.1 uncultured Alphaproteobacteria bacterium | reverse complement strand
GTGCAGGCGGCGGGGGTAAATCGACCGGATGTTTCGCAACGGCAGGGGTCTTATCCGCCGCCGCCAGGCGCCAGTCCGATCCTCGGGCTGGAGGTGGCGGGCGAGATCGTGGCGACCGGCGAGCAGGTGACGACGCTGTCTGTCGGGGATCGGGTCTGCGCACTGGCCAACGGCGGCGGGTATGCGGCGTATTGCGTTGCTCCGGCGCCGCAATGCCTCCCTTGGCCGACGGGCTATGACGCTATCCGAGCGGCGGCATTGCCGGAGACGTCTTTCACCGTGTGGGCGAATTTGTTTCAGATCGGCCGGCTGGCGACGGGCGAGACCGCCCTGATCCATGGCGGCGCCAGCGGCATCGGCGTCACGGCGATCCACCTCGCGCACGAGTTCGGCGCTAGGGTATTCGCCACCGCGGGGTCGGACGAGAAATGCACGGCGTGCTTGAAGTTCGGGGCGGACGTGGCGATCAATTACCGCACGCAGGATTTCGCCGCAGAGGTGAAGACGCTGACCGCGGGGCGTGGCGTCAATGTGGTGCTGGACATGGTCGGCGGCCCCTATATTGCGCGCAATATCCGTTCTCTGGGCATGGACGGGCGGCTGGTGCTGATCGCCTTTCTGGAAGGGTCCAGAGTGGAGGATTTCGACTTCTTGCCGGTGCTGGTAAGGCGGCTGACGATCGCCGGTTCCACCATGCGGCCGCGAACAACGGCGCAGAAAGGTGCGATCGCGGCGGAGGTACGTGAGAAGGTGTGGCCGGTGCTTAATGCCGGCCGCTGCTCACCGGTGATCCACGCGACATTTCCGCTGGCGCAGGCGGCGGAGGCGCATCGGCTGATGGAGGCCAGCACGCACATCGGGAAGATCGTGCTGACCGTCTGAAGGCGTGGACCCATGCCCTGGACAGTCGTCATTCTGCTCGGACTGTTGCTTTCTGTGGTGGCCGTCGCTCAGAAAACCCGTGCGGCGCGCCGGCAGCGATGAATGACGGTTGGGAGGTTGCAGCGCCTGACGTGGTAGGCTTCGTCTCCTCGACGCTGTGCGGCATCGGACCCCGCTTCTCCGCCTGGACCGAGGCGGACATTCATTCGGTGCTGGCTGCGTTTCCCGAATACGCCGACCTGCGGTCGCCGGAGAAGAACAAGATCACGCTGCGGCATCTGCTGACGATGTCACAGGGATTGGCGTGGGACGAGGATCTTCCTTACAGCGACCCGCGCAACAGCGAAGTTCAGATGAACGAGGCCTCGATCCGCTGGGAATTTCCGATTTCGAATGGATCCGGTTCCCGTCCGGGGAGCCGGTGGCTGCCTCCGGCCTTCGCATGCGTCCGCGTGACGTGACGAAGATTGGGCAGTTAGTGCTCGATCATGGTGCGTGGAAAGGAGCGCAGATCGTGCCGGCGGATTGGATCAAGGCCGCGACTTCGCCGCAGATCAACGGCCAGCAGATTTATTTCTATGGCTACCAGTTCTGGCTGGGGCGTTCCTTCGTCCACGGGCGGGGGGAGATCGACTGGGCGGCCGGCTGGGGCTATGGCGGGCAGCGCTTGTTCATCGTGCCGGCCCTGGATCTTGTGGTGCTGGTCCATGCGGGGCGATACGACAGCAGCCAGCAGGGCGCCGGTCCGATGATGGTTCTTAACAGACGTTCTGCCGGCCGCCGAGGGACCTCTATGAATAATACCACCCCGCTGACTACCATCCCGGAGGCTGTTTGAAGCTTAGTCCGGCTTGCTCCAGCAGGGCCGCTGCGGCGAGGGTGGTGCGGTCGCCGTAGATCGGGCCGGCGATCTGCACGCCTAGCGGCAACCCGCCCTTGGTCAAGCCCATCGGGGCGACGGTGGCGGGCAAGTGGTAGCCGCCGGTCAGGCCTGGCCAGAACAGCAGGTCACCGTAGTTGATGTCCTGGCCTTCCACGATGATCCGGCGTCCCCAGGGTGTGCCGTCCTGGCGGTGCGGCAGGGCCGCGGTGCTGAAGGACGGGCACAGCAGCACGTCGTGGTCGCGGAAGAAGGCGCTCCAGGTGCGGCGCCACTGGGCACGCTGTTCGTTCATGCCGAGCCAGGCTCGATGCGGCATATCGACGGTGCGGGCCATGATGGCGTCGGCGCTCAAATCGTCGGGTGACAGAGTAGCGACCCGTTTCCGCTTCTCCTCGATCTGCGCATCAGTGCTGCGGCCGCTCCATCCGGTATCCAGCAAACGGAGATAGAGCTGATAAGCCGCGGTGGGGTCGAAGTCCGGACGGGCGCTGCGGCTTACCGCGACGCCCTGGCGCTCGAGGTTATCCGCTAACGCGTGCATGGCGGCGATGGTTTCGGAATCCGTTGCCTGGCCCGGTTGCTCAGCCCAAACGGCAACGCGCAGGTCCTTCAAACTGGAAAAGCGCGGGGCAGGGAGGTTGAGTGTCAGGCTGGTCTCGTCTGGGTCTGGCGCGGCCAGGATGTCCAGCGCGGTGAGCAGGTCGGTGGCGGAGCGGCTAAGCGGGCCGATGACAGAGATGTCGGTCCCTGCCGCAGCACTGGTCATTGGGTCACCATAGTTGGGCAGCAGGCCCCAGGTCGGCTTATGGCCGAACACGCCGCAGAAGTGCGCGGGAACCCGGATTGAACCGCCGATATCGCTGCCGATCTCGAACCCTGTCAGCCCGGCGGCGAGGGCGGCCGCAGACCCGCCGGAGGAGCCGCCCGGTGTGTGGTCGGTGTTCCAGGGATTGGAGGTGGTCCCGTACACCGGGTTGTAACTCTGCCAGTCAGCGAGATCGACGGGGACGTTTGTTTTGCCGAATATGACTGCTCCAGCCGCCTCCAGGCGGCGGACGGCAAGCGAGGAGATAGTGACTTGCTGGTCCTTTAGTTCTGGGTGGCCCCGGGTGGTGGGGAGGCCCTGGACGTCGAAGCTTTCCTTGACGGTGGTGGGGACGCCGAACAGGGGGGCGGATTTATCGGATTGAGCATCGAGGGCGCGGGCGCGGGTACGGGCGCGGTCGAAGTCTCGGACGACCACAGCGTTGATGCGGGTATCGAGCAGCTCGGTGCGGACGATGTAGTGGTCCAGGAGTTCCAATGCACCGAGCTTTCCGCTGCGGATCATGGCGGCGAGTTGGGTAGCGGGGAGAAAGGTCGGGTTCATGGGCTGATCCTGCGGGGGGACCCGGTAGCCTCGCACTCGGGGCGGTTGCGGACAACGGGCTACTTTGCCATCGGGGGCTTGGCGCAGCGCAGCGATACTTTGGACTGCTGTAGGCGAGGCAGATTTTCTCCGGTTGTAATGGTTGCGCACACTTTTATAGGTTGCGCACTACTTTTAGTAGAGGAACACGTGCCCCGCCCCGCCAGCAACGGCGGTCTCGACAAATTCCAGCGATACTGAGCCAACCGGCGCGCCGGCGGCATTAGGTTTTTGCGCGTCCGGGTCCCGATCCGAGTGCGCCCGGCTTCCGCCAGGAGGCTGAGCGGCAGGCGTGTCTACTTCGGAATGCTCCGGAAGAACGTGGCGCCTTGGATTTCATCGACGCCACCTCCGACCAGGGTGATGCTCAGACGTGAGGCGCGGCGATCTCATCACGGTTGCCCTGATCGGTGATTTCGGCAAGCCGAGACCTGCGCTGGTCATCCAATCTGACTTCCTGGCGGAAACGGATAGTGTGCTGGTCTGCCTGCTGACAAGCACGTTCCGCGCGGCGCCGCTCTATCGACTATCACTTGCGGCGGGTGAAGCGACTGGCCTTCGCGAGCCATCTCAGGTGATGGTCGACAAGATTATGGCTGTTCGCCGCGACCGTTGCGGAAGTCCGATCGGCCGAGCCGGCGATGCCGCGATGCTTGGCGCTCGGACGGCTGCTGGCGTTCGTGGTCGGTGTCGCCGATTGAGGGCCAGCCGGGTGTCTTTTCTCGCATTATTGTATTTCTCTCGTCGTCCGCGCTTGTACAAGTATTAAGCGTCCGTTGTTCATGCCAAGATTGTGCCGGTGGCGCCGCGGCACTAGGACACGACCAGTGCGGCGTTATTTGATGAAGCGCTGATGACTTGACACTCGAGGTCTGATGCACAATCCCGGTTCCAGACCTGCAATCATTGGAGGAAACGAAAGTGGTCGAGATGCGGACGATCCAGGGACCGGCAATCTTCCTCGCGCAATTTGCTGGCGATGCACCGCCATACAACAGCCTTCCGGAGATTGCGCGGTGGGCAGCGGGGCACGGCTATAAGGGTGTGCAAATTCCATCGTGGGATGCTCGGCTATTTGATCTCGCGAGGGCGGCGGAAAGCCGAACCTATTGTGACGAGGTCAAGGGCGTTCTGCGTGACGCCGGTGTGGAATTGACCGAGCTGTCCACGCATCTGCAGGGTCAGCTTGTTGCCGTCCACCCGGCGTACGACCTTGCGTTCGACGGTTTTGCCCCACCGGAGATGCGAGGTAATCCCGCGGCTCGCCAGACCTGGGCGGTTGACCAGCTTTTGCTGGCGGCAAAGGCGTCGCGCAACCTTGCGCTAACGGCGCACGCCACGTTCTCGGGTGCACTAGCGTGGCCGTTCATCTACCCGTGGCCGCAGCGCCCTGCCGGGCTGGTAGAGACCGCCTTCGATGAACTGGCACTGCGCTGGCGCCCGATCCTGGACGCTTACGACGAAGCCGGGATCGACGTCTGTTATGAGATCCATCCGGGTGAGGATCTACACGACGGCATCACCTTCGAAATGTTCCTTGATCGTGTGGGCAGTCACAAACGCTGCAATATTCTCTACGATCCGAGCCACTTCGTGCTGCAGCAGCTCGACTACCTGGACTACATCGACATCTACCACGAGCGCATCCGGATGTTTCATGTCAAGGACGCGGAATTCAATCCGACCGGCCGCCAGGGCGTGTATTCGGGCTTCCAGTCATGGGCGGAACGTGCCGGACGATTCCGCTCGCTCGGGGACGGGCAGGTGGATTTCGGTGCGATTTTCTCGAAACTCTCGCAATACGGCTTCGACGGCTGGGCTGTACTGGAATGGGAGTGCTGCATCAAGGACAGCGAGCAGGGAGCCGCCGAAGGTGCGCCTTTCATCGCCGGCCACATCATCAAGGTGACATCGAAAGCTTTTGATGATTTTGCCGCCAGCGGTGTCGACGTGGACACCAACCGCAAGCTGTTGGGGATCCGCTAGGTGGCGATCGAAGGTGGAGCGGCCGGCGCTGCGGGGCGGCGGCTGCGCCTGGGCATGGTGGGTGGTGGTCAGGGTGCATTCATCGGCGGCGTACACCGCATTGCGGCGAGGCTGGATGACCGGTACGAGTTGGTAGCGGGTGCGCTTTCAAGCGATCCCGACCGTGCGTTGGCGAGCGCTGTCGAACTCCATATCCGACCCGATCGGGCTTACCGCGACTTCCAGGAAATGGCCGAAAAGGAAGCGCAGCGGCCCGACGGCATCGAGGTAGTTACGGTGGTGACGCCGAACCACATGCATGCAGCGCCTGTCTTGGCATTTGCTAAACGGGGCATTCATGTGATCTGCGACAAACCGCTCGCGCATCGATTGGAGGACGCGCTCGACATGGCGGATGCGGTGCGCCGGGCCGGCATCGTGTTCGGTTTGACGCACAACTATACTGGGCATCCGATGGTGCGGCAGGCGCGCGAGATGGTCGCTGCCGGGGACCTCGGGAAGGTGCGGGTCCTGCAGGTCGAGTATCCGCAGGAGTGGCTGACGACACGGCTGGAAGAGACCGGGCAGAAGCAGGCGGCGTGGCGCACGGACCCAGCGCGCTCCGGAGCCGCCGGTTGCGTTGGCGATCTCGGCACGCACGCGTTCAACCTGGCGGAGTTCGTCTCGGGGCTGCGCTGCGAAAGTCTGGCGGCGGATCTTAGCTCTTTCGTGCCGGGGCGGGCGCTGGACGACAACGCGCACATCCTGTTGCGATTTGCCGGTGACGCTCGGGGCGTGCTGTGGGCGTCGCAAGTTGCACCAGGGAACGAGAACGCGCTGCGGCTGCGGATCTATGGGGAGACAGGTAGTCTCGAATGGGCGCAGGAACAGCCTAATGTTTTGCTCCACACGCCGTTCGGCGAGGCGCCTCGAGCGATCCGCCGGGCTGGTGGTGGGGCCTCTCCCGGGGCGGCGCATGCGAGCCGAATCCCCGCAGGCCATCCGGAGGGCTATCTGGAAGCCTTTGCACAGCTTTATCGCGACCTGTCCGAGCAGATCGCCGCCCGCATCGACGGACGCGAACCCGATTCGAGGAGCAAGCTGGTGCCTGGCATCGAGGACGGCTTGCGCGGCATGCGATTTATCACAGCAGCGGTCGGTTCGGGCCGCCGGGACGCTGCCTGGACCGCTATCGAGTGACGATCCTCCGTTCCGGTCATAACGTTTAAGATTGGCAAAGCGTTGTAATCTCTGCCGCTCGCAATGGATCGGCGGCCATCATCGCTGCTGTGAAGCGCAAGCATTCGGTCCGAACCATTTTCGCCCCGGAGTCCGTTTCCGTGTGGCTTCCACGTGTCTCCGTTGCCTTGTATCGTACCCAATCGCTCGTTCGGAAAATCTGTTACGGAAAGCAGCTGAATGCACGCTGCGGCTCGGTAGCGCGCGTCATTGGCTGCCCAACCCGTGTAGCCTGAAGGTCGCCGACCAAGTGAAAAAATCATTTCTGATAAAATATCACGCTCGTTGACCTCTCGTCTAATCGTAATAGATGATGAGGTATCAATGGGTTGCGCTCTGCACTATGGATTTTTCGACAACGGTTCGAATTGCGATCATAAATGTGATCACGACTGCGTGTTTTTCTCCTTCTCAGATAAACAAACCGTGAGTTATAAGATCGGTGTTTCCTCCCTGAACTTGAGCCGCGGGAGCAACCCTCTCCGCGGCGCCTTTTTCCAAGTTTAGACGCAAGGATCACCGAGTAGCGGCCAAAGGTGTCTGCATGCGCCCTCACGTCTCTGCACGCTTAGCTCCGAGCACACCTGGTTGGACTGCCACTTTTGGCCCCGTGCTCATGATCGTGGGTCTTCTGACCACCTGGGCAGGGATCTGCGCGCTATGAGCCAGCACCGCACACTCAAGGGCCTGGCTTTCGATATCGCGGATCTACTGAGGATCCAGGGCTGGGCTGCGCACAATGCGGTTCGCGTGGATGTCCAGCTGGACCATGGCGTTGAAGGCGAAGAATACGAAGAAGTCATTGCCTTCCGCATCGATACCGCCACCTGCTTTCTTCTAATTTGGCGCGACCAGAATACTGTCTTCGCGCAGCCGATGCCTGGACGCCAACAGTGCTTTCCCTCCGTGTCCGCCGCCCTCAGCCGCCTTTACGTGAGGCCAAGCGAACCCGTCGCGCCGTAATCGCTCGTCAAAATCTAAAGGCTTCCCAAACCTCCCGGAGACAGACCATGTCCACGTCCGAGACAGATCATATGCAGGCGGCTGAAACTCGGCATTACCGGCACCTTTGGAGTGCGGTCGTGCTGCAGGCTAAGGACGATATCGAGAACCTGTCGCTAAACTCAGTCGAATTCGCTCAGGCCGTTGCGTTTTTTATCGGCTCGGGTGACTGGGTGCAGAATTGCACTGCCATCGGGGATTTTCTTAATCTACATCGCAATGATCTCGAGAAGGCAGGGCGGCGGTGCATCAATAGGCGGCGGGTCTCGGAGGGGTTGGAGCCGCTCCTCGCGCAGCAGCCGTGGCCAACGCCCGTGCGTACCCCCAGAACGGTTGAGCATCGGCCTGAGCCCCAGCCGACATCACCGCCACTGCCGCCCACGCCAACCTGGGTTAACCCGATTTTCCCGTGCGGCATCCACGCCCCGCTGATGTCGAGTGACCAGGCAGCGTAAGATCATGCATGGTCGCTGGTCGTATTTGTATCGTTGCCGCAAGAGCTCCCTTCCGCTTCCGGCCATATTCATAGACTGCCAGCGCATTAAAATCCCTCGCTGCTGGCAAAAGCCCAAAAGTCTCACAGTAATATACACTGGGCTCCGCGCTGACACCGGAGGGCCCGCTCTCCTGCGCGGTTCATGTCGGCCGTTCTGGTGCGCCGCAATGGTACCGCCCGAACGCGATTCTCTGGCAGGCGGAATGAAGCCGCATTCAGCCAGCGAGGGACATGGGCTAAATTGGGGTAGAAGATTTCGGCTCTGGCCAATCAAACGAGGGTCAGCCCGACATCGACATTACCACGTGTTGCGTTCGAGTAAGGACAGATCTGGTGCGCGGTTTCGACTAGTTTCTCCGCGGTCGCACGGTCGACGCCGGGCAGCTCTACGCGTAAATCGGCGGTGATGCCGAACCCGCCTTCAGAGCGTGGGCCGATGCCGACAGTCGCTGTTACCTTCACATCGGCGGGAACCTTCTGCTTGAGCTGCTGGCCGGCTGCCTTGAGCGCACCGATAAAGCACGCTGAATAACCTGCTGCGAACAGCTGCTCAGGATTGGCGCCGTCGCCTCCTGCACCGCCCAGTTCTTTCGGTGTGGACAATTTTACAGCGAAGCTGCCGTCTTCGGTGCGGGCTTGGCCATCGCGACCACCTAGCGCTGTGGCAGTTGTGCGATACTTGACGTCAACGGGCACGGCGATCCTCTCCTGTGTTGTTGATCGCAATAAGATTATCGCAATCCCAAGCAGAGGTAAATTGCCGGTTCCCGTTCTGCCGGCGGACTTGCCTTGAAAACCGATCTGATCTACCAGCATGCTGATCGGCCGTCGCTGGAACTGGAAACTCGGCTTGAGTGACGCGCGTTTATTCCGGCCACCTCATTCTGGAGAACGTCAGTGGATCGCATCGAATTCGAAGCAGACCTTCGGCGCGAGGGCTACCGTGTCGTAAACAGCAGCCTGACGCCGAACTTGGTTGCGCCCAATCACTGCCATGACTTCGACGCGAAGGGGTTCGTCTTGGGCGGCGAAATCACTATCACACGTGACAATACCCCCACCACCTTCCGCGCGGGTGAGTGTTTTGAGGTCCCGACGGGATGTATGCATGCTGAGCATGTTGGTTCGGAGGGGGTTGCCTTGTTATCGGGCCGCCGCCGCAACGGAGGCCCCCTCACCCGCGAAGCGTTCGAAAGTGACTTGCGGCGTGAGGGCTTCGAGGTTGTGCACGGTGGTCAGAGCCCAGGGTTCACAGAGGACTTGCACGCACATGACTTTGATGCACGGATCATGGTGCTGGGCGGCGAGATTACAGTGATCCGAGAAAACAAAGCGGAGACGTTCCGGGTAGGTGATCACTGCGAGATTCCGACGGGGTGTCAGCATAGCGCGAAGGTGGGACCAGAAGGCGTTGCCTATATTGTAGGAAAAGCTTACCGCCTAGCGTCTGCTTAACTAAATGCGGCTGTGCTAGCGTCCTGCAAGCGGCTGAAGTTCCTTGGACTTCAGTCGTCTGCAGGTTATCTACAGGGCGCTGGCTATCACAACGACTTCCGCAACCGCGGCATAAGGCGAGCGAACACCGGGATCGCGGTGTCGGGCTTCTGAAAGGCCGAAGGTTGGCTTCATATCCCTATGCGAAGCGCGATCTGGAGAACAAGGCGTCAGGCTCGACCCGCCGCCTCGGCGAGGACGGAAGGTTTCCGGGGCAGCTTCGCAGGGACGTCCCGGCAAGCACAACATTATCGCCAATGCAAGCATGATTTACGGCTAATAAGCAAGGATCGATAGGTAATCCTGGATGGTTTACTTCAGGAAGTCCTAGGTGTGGTGTCTGCTCCCAAGGACAAACCATACGCCGAAAACAAGAATCCCTGAAGGGTCAGCAGCTGTATATCCTGTTATAAATCAGCGAGCCCTCATGCTCGAGCTATACCCGCGTGGCTCAAAGAACTAACATCATCCAGCTGCTCTGCCCGCTCGCTCACCGTCGTTCCCCCGTTTCTCTTGTTGCTCTCGGCCGATATGAAACCATATGGCACGTAAGACCGCACTTGCCCTGCCTGCCGGTTCGATGGAAGCTGGTCGCATCGAGTGACAAGAGGACGCCATGCCGTTCGATGGCAAGAGCAGTGCCAGGTTTGACCATGACTCTGACGCTGTAAAGCGAGCATTTAAGGAGTCAGCTGGCGAAACCATCGCGGCGCTCGACCAACTCGCCGCGTTGTTCGACGGCGGAAAGCGATGGCTGCGCAACAAGGAGTGCGACGAAAACGGCCGCTTCTGCCTGCGCGGTGGAATCGCTTATATCGCGGCCAGCGACTGCGTCGGCTACTATCTGAGGGTCGCTATCAGCGAATTCGTGGGGTGTTCGATGAGCATCCCAGCCTATAATGATCATGCCCCGAGTTTTGCCGCCATTGCCTACGTCATTGGCCGCGCGCGTGAGTTGGCCAGTGCGGACGCCGAAGATCCGGCATCGCAGCAACGGGGTCAGCGGCCTTCGATCTCGAGCACACCGGAACATGGATCCCTGCTCGTAGCAAATCGCTCGACCCCAGGGTTTTTGCAGCGCTTTCTGGAACGCGCTGGCCGGTAAATTTCGACCCATCAACCCTCAAAAGCCACACAAACTACATCGCGCGCCAAAGTTCTCCCTCACGAATGACCTTGCCCTCGGCCTCCATTTTCAGCAGATGGGCCAACACGTTTCGTTCGGCAGCCTTGCGCAGCCGTGGGTTTAACTGTGAATACATCGTGTCCATGATGGTGTAGGTATCGAATGGACCATCGGTCAGCTTCCTCGCGATTGCCTGTTCACGCATCATGCGATGGGTCAGCATCTCCCGCACCAAATTCCGAGGCTCCCGCAGCGGCGGACCATGCCCCGGAAGGTAGACCTCATCGTCCCGCGAAAGCAGCAATTTCAGACTGGCGAAGTAATCGCGCATATCGCCGCCCGGCGGGCTGACGACGCTGGTAGACCAGGACATGACATGATCAGCGCTGAACAGTACCTTGTCGCCATTGGCGGCGACAAGCGCGAAGCATAGATGGTCGGAGGCGTGTCCCGGTGTGTGCAACGCCTGTAGGCCGGCGACCCGACCGTCGTGATCCAGCTTGATGTCGGGGTCAAACGCTGTGCTGCCGCTTGTGCGAAATCCAATTGTGGGCGCGCCCGTCGCTTCCTGCAGCGCGGGCACCGCTCCGATATGATCGTGATGCGTATGGCTCACCAGGATAAACGCGATTTGGCCACCGGTGTGGCGCAAGATCGCCTCTAAGTGCTCGGGATGCCCCTCAGGACCCGGATCCAGCACGGCCAGCCCTTCCGGTGTAGTGATGAGATAAGTATTGGTCCCGTAATAGGTCATCGGACCGGGGTTGTTGGCGATGATCCGGCTGATGCCGGGCATCACCGGCAGATTGGCGCCGCGCTCTGGTTCCGGTTCGGTCAGAAAGGGCATGTCCACGCTCCCAACAAGGTCAGCATGCATGCCGCAAACGCAGTGGACTGGCAACGCCGACGCTTCCCGTGCAAAGCTTTCGATAACGACAACCAGTAGGGAGGATCGACATATGGCTAAAGGCTTGCTGTTGGCGGCGTTCGACTACTCGGGCGCCCACGCGGATGAGTTTCACGACTGGTACGATTTGGAACACATCCCCGAGCGCCTGGGCGTTCCCGGCTTTCTCAATGCCGAACGCTGGATCGCCGAGGACAACCCTTCGGTCCATGTCGCGACTTACGATCTGGAAAAGCCTTCGGTGCTGACCTCGCCAGCCTATCGCGCCGTCACCGGCGATCACCAGTCGCCGTGGACCGGTCGGGTAACCGCGATGTGCCGCCGGATCATGCGCTACGAAGGCGAGCAGCTTCTCCCGGGTGATCTCATCGCCGCCCCAGGCGCCGGCGCATTGCTGGTCGCATCAATGAATATCGATCCGGCAGCCGAACCGGAGTTCAACGAGTGGTATAATGCCGAACACCTTCCCCAACTTGGCGCCGTCCCCGGTGTTCTGGCGGCGCGTCGATACCGCTCCACCGATACGGCTTCGGAGCGCCGCTATCTCGCGCTCTATCATCTTCGTGACGCGGCGGTCTCCCGCTCGGACGCTTGGGCAAAGGCCGCCAACACGCCCTGGACCGTGCGGATGCGGCCGCATTTCCGTGAGATGCTGCTCCTTCGCATGAACCGCTTTCAACGGCGGGTTTGATAACCCGGGCCGCTTTTGACTGACCGAGCGTCGGGGCTCACGCGTGGCCGCCCTCCAGATAGGCTGCCCGGATTTCCGGGCGTGCCAGCAACTCCGATCCCGTGCCCGCCATTGTGATGGATCCGTTCACCAGCACGTAGCCGCGATGAGCCAGCCGCAGGGCCTGATACGCGTTCTGTTCCACCAGCAGCACGGTCACCCCGGTCGTACGGTTCAGTTCGCGGATCGCGCCGAAAATCTGCCGCACCACGAGCGGCGCCAAGCCTAACGACGGCTCGTCGAGCAGCAGCAGTGTCGGGCGCGACATCAGCGCTCGGCCGATCGCCAGCATTTGCTGTTCGCCGCCTGACAGAGTGCCGCCTCGCTGGCTGATGCGCTCCTTTAGACGCGGAAACAGGGTGAACACCTGATCTAGTAAGGTCGGGATTTCGGAGCGGCCGGCGACCTCAGCGCCCATCAGCAGGTTTTCATGCACTGTCATGCGGTTGAAGATGCGACGGCCCTCGGGCGCCTGGGCAATGCCTCGGCGCATGATCTGGTGGGTGGGCCAGCGCGTTATGTCCTGTCCTTGATGGATGATGTGACCCGTTCGCGCGTGCGGACTGCCGCAAATGGTCATCATCAGGGTCGATTTGCCGGCCCCATTGGCGCCGATCAACGTTACGATCTCACCGGGGCCAACCGTCAGGTTAATGCCACGCAACGCCTGGATCGCGCCGTAGAAGGCGGTCACGCCGGTGAGGGATAATACTGTGGTCAAGCCGGGACCTCGTCTTCCTCACCCTCGCCGAGATAGGCGGCGATTACGGCGGGGTCGGCACGGACTTGTGCCGGAGTGCCGTCACTGATCTTCTTTCCGTGGTCGAGCACAACAATGTGGTCAGAAATGCGCATGATCACACCCATGTCGTGCTCGATCAGCAACAGTGAACATCCCTGATCGCGAATACGCAGCAATAACTGGTCGAGGTCCTCGGTCTCGCGTGGGTTCAGGCCGGCGGCGGGTTCGTCCAGGCAGAGCAGCACCGGGTCGATGCACATGGCGCGGGCGATCTCTAGCTTGCGTTGCGCGCCGTAGGGCAACGCGCCGGCGGGATCGTCGGCTCGGGCGGTCAGGCGTATGGCATCTAGCCAAAATCGTGCTTTTTCCATTCCGGCCGCCTCGGCGGCTCGGTATCGTCCAAGACCGAGCGTCGCCAGCACGCCGAATCCGGTGGCCGCCATAAGGGTATTGTGTTGCGCGACCAAGAGGTTCTCCAGCGCCGTCATACCGGCGAACAAACGAACATTCTGAAAGGTCCTCGCCACCTTGGCCGCGGCGGCGATGCGATGGCCGGGCATGTGGTGTAACTGAAACGATCGTCCGTTGGCGTGGGTGAGCGCGATCGATCCAGCAGTCGGGCGGTAAAATCCGGTGATGCAGTTGAACACTGTCGTCTTGCCGGCGCCATTCGGGCCGATGACGGCCGTGATGTCCCTGGCGCGTGCCTCGAACGACAGATCATCGACCGCCTTCAGGCCGCCGAACCGCATAGCGAGGCCCGACACTTTGAGCATCAGCCCCGCCCTTGTTCGACCAGTTCCGAGGGAATCTCTTTCAGTCTGGTCAGCGCCGCACTGGGGGTGCGGCCGGAAACAAGACCCCGCGGGCGGAGTACCATCATCACGACGAGTGCCAGGCCGAAGATCAGCATACGGTACAGCGGCAATTCGCCGGCGATTTCGGTGAATATCTCACTGTTCATCTGATCGCCAAGGAAACTCAGGAAATCCCGCAAGGCCTCCAGTCCGCCGATCATGACGACAGCGGCCAGTGCGACGCCGAGTTGGCTGCCCAGGCCGCCGAGGACGACGATCGCCAGAACGGTGGCGGATTCGATGAAACTAAAGCTCTCCGGGCTGATGAAGGCTTGGCGGGTGGCGAAGAAAGCGCCGGCGAAGCCACCGAACATGGCGCCGATGCCGAAGGCTGTCAGTTTGGTGTTGCGGACGTTGATGCCGAGCGAGCGGCAGGCGATCTCGTCCTCGCGGAGGGCCTCCCACGCACGGCCGAGCGGTAAGCGGCGGAGGCGAAGGGAGACCCAGTTGGTCAGGAGCGCAAGGCCGAGGATGACATAGTAAAGGAAGATGATGCGTTGGATGACCGCGGGCTCGATGTTGAAGAAGCCGGCGAAAGTGTGCGGGCCACCGTCCATGCTGAATGCCAGGCCGAACAGGGTAGGGCGCGGGATGCCGCTGATCCCGTTGGGACCGTTGGTCAGGGAAACCCAGTTGATTATAACGATGCGGATAATCTCGCCGAAGGCCAGGGTGACGATGGCGAGATAGTCGCCGCGCAGGCGCAGGACGGGGAAGCCGAGCATGACGCCCCACAGCGCCGCGAGGATGCCGGCCAGCGGCAGGCAGACCCAGAAGCCCAGCCCGAAGCTAGTGGCGAGAAGCGCGTAGGCGTAAGCGCCGACGGCGTAGAATGCGACGTAACCGAGGTCGAGCAGCCCAGCCAGGCCAACCACGATGTTCAGGCCCCAGCCCAGCATAATGTAGGTCAGGACCAAGGTGCCGAGATCGATGTAGTAACGCGATCCGGTGAAGGGTAACGCGACCGCCGCCACCAGCAGGATCGGAGCCACATAGTTCCCCGTCCAGGCGAGCCGTTCGGCAAATGCGCGGTTGGCCCGGGTGCGTTCGGCGCGCGCGCGACCGCGCCAGAGCAGGATCGCAAGACGGCCGAAGAAGACCATGCCGACGACAACAATTGTAGCGACAGGGCGGACAGTGAGGGAAAGGCCGCGGTCTCCGTTGGTGGTGACCAAGCCGATGAGCGGGGCGAACAGGCCGAGAGCGACGGCGGCGGAGAGGAAAGCATCGCGGAGAGCGATCACGCGCTCGCCCTCATACCTTCTCCACCTCGGCGCGGCCGAGGATACCGGTGGGCATGAATATCAGCACAATGATCAGGATGGAGAAGGCCGCTACGTCTTTGTATTGGACACTGAAATAGGCCGACCAGAACACCTCGATCAGGCCGATCAGCAGGCCGCCAAGCACCGCACCGGGCAGGCTGCCGATGCCGCCGAGAACCGCGGCAGTAAAGGCTTTTATGCCGGCAACGAAGCCGATGTAAAAATCGATGACGCCGTAGTAAAGCAGGAACATGAAACCGGCGACGGCGGCCAGAGCGGCGCCGATGACAAACGTGAGGCTGATCGTGCGGTCGGTGTCAATGCCCAGCAAGCTGGCCATTTTCAGGTCCTGCTCGCAAGCGCGCATGGTCCGGCCGAACGGGGTCTTCGTCACCAGCCAGGTAAAGATGCCCAAGATCGTGACAGTAATCATTACAATGGCGATCTGCATCCACGACAACCTTACCGCGAAACCGCCCCGATCCATGATTTGGATGCCTCCGAGGATGATCGCGTCGATCGGCTTGAACTTGGGCACCCTGGCTTACCTGGACAAAATTTTGCAGCGTGATCGACATGCCGATGGCGCTGATCAAGGGCGCGAGGCGGAATGAACCGCGGAGCGGGCGGTAGGCGATGCGCTCGATTGTCCAGCCGAACAGTGCGGCGATGCCAGCGGCGAACAACAGGGTCAGTGCGAGGGCGAGTGGGACCGAGGTAATACCCAGCGCGGACAGGAGCAGCAGAGCGATCAGGGAGAGGAAGGACCCGACCATGAACAGGTCACCATGGGCGAAGTTGATCATGCCGATGATCCCGTAAACCATGGTGTATCCGACGGCGATCAGGCCGTAGATCATGCCGAGCGTGACGCCGTTGATGAGCTGCTGCAGGGCGTAGGCCAATCGGGCTCCGATTCCAATGTTGGACGCAATGCAACCATGCGGGATGCGTATGGCGCAAGGATAGTCACGGCTTCCGAACGCCTCGGTTACCTGAGGGCGGATGTATCGGAGTTGAAGATCCGTTATCCGCGACCGGGTCGGGCGCACCTGTGTCAGCGGGCGGAGGTGATAAACGTAGCCGGGGCAAAACTTCGCTTCCTTACCCATTTTCCCAGGGTTCGGTGGACAAGATACTTTTTCGAAAACAGCTATGCGGCATGGCGCCACCCTCGACCGAGCGGCTGACCGTAGCGGATTTTGAAATCTGCTTCGCCAGCAGAGAAGTCCGGCTGCTGCTCGGCGGCCCGCCGGATGTCGACGTGTTCGGCGGATGCCGCGATCGCAAAAAATGCGTCTCCGCCACCCTCACCGTTGCCTTTGATAAAGATTTGCGGCGGATCAACCGAATTGCTCTCCTACACCAACAAAATACCCCGGCGCTTGATTAGCGGCGCTGCGCCCTGTAGCGGAGCCACATCGTTTGCCGCCTGTGGAGGAAACAGTCCATGCCGAGGATGTCAGGAAAAATCGCTCTGCTTGAATTATTGAAGCAGGAAGGCGTGCGCATGATGTTCGGCAATCCCGGAACCACGGAGCTGCCGCTAATGGACGCATTGGCGGCGGAGCGCGATCTGCGCTACATCCTGGCGCTTCAAGAAGCCCCGGCGATGAGCATGGCGGACGGCTATGCGCAGGCTTCGGGTGAATGCGCGGTGGTCAATCTTCACGCCGCACCGGGCCTCGGCAATGGTTTGGGCATGCTGTATGACGCCCAGAAGGCCGGCTCCCCAATCCTGGTAACGGCCGGGCAACATGAACAGCGGTTCAACTTCACCGAACCACTGCTCTGGGCCGATCTGCCCACCATCGCTCGGCCGTTCGTCAAATGGTCGGAGGAAGTTCGACGGCTGGAGGACTTGCCGCGCGCCATTCATCGCGCCGTCAAAACCGCGCTCGCGCCGCCGACGGGGCCGGTGTTCCTGTCGCTGCCAGGCGATATCCTGATCGATAGCGCTGACCTCGACCTCGGAGCGCCGAGCCGCGTGGCGACCGGAATACGCGGCGACGCCAGTGCGATCACGCGGGCGGCGGCGATCATCGCCAAGGCCAGCAGCCCCGTTATCATCGCGGGTGACGCCGTGCCGGAAGGCAATGCGCTGCAGGAACTCGTCGCCCTAGCCGAAACGATGGCCGCGCCGGTCTATGACGAGGGCATGGCCAGCCGAACCATGTTTCCTTCCTCCCACCCGCTCTACCGCGGCGCCCTGGTCCGCCTGCCGGAGGCGATCCAAGGCATGCTGGCACAGCACGATTTGCTGGTCTCCATTGGGGCGAACCTGTTCACCCTCTCGCTACCCGGCGAGATGGAAGCGATGCCGGAGAATTACCCCGTCATTCACTTGGACACCGACCCGTGGGAACTGGCAAAGAACTACCCAGAGCAGGTGTCTATTCTGGGGGAACCCAAAGTCAGCGTGCCGGAACTCACCCAAGCGATCCTCAAGGCTCGTTCCGCCCACGATGCCGAAGGGGCGGCAAAACGGCTGGCGCACGTGAAGGCGGAAGGCCTCGCCAGCCTGCACAAGCTGAACTCCATGGCCGACGCGTTGGCGGAACGTCATCCAATTCATCCGTTGGCGTTGATGCAGACGATCGGTCGGTTGCTTCCGGAAAATGCGGTGGTGATTGATGAAACGGTTTCCTCCGGCATGGGGCTGCGCCGGTTTCTTAAAAGTAATGATGCGCAAAGCTTCTTCGGCCTGCGCGGTGGCGGCATCGGCTGGGGGCTGCCGGCGGCGATCGGCGTGAAGCTGGCCCTGCCGGACCGTCCCGTGGTGGCGCTGATCGGGGACGGATCGGCGATGTACACCATCCAGGGTCTGTGGACCGCCGCCCACGAGAACCTGAACATAGTCTTTGTCATCATCAACAATTACTCGTATCGGATCCTCAAGCAGCGGACCAACGCAATGAAGGGCCTGGCCGCACAGGCCGACAACTATGTTGCTATGGATCTGGATCGGCCGCGGATCGATTTCGTCCAAGTGGCGCGCGGGCTGGGGCTGATCGCGCACAAGGCCACCAGGCTGTCGGATCTCGCCGATCTGCTTGAGGCCGCGCTGACGGCCGGTGGACCGACGTTGATCGATGTGGAGGTCGACCGGTCCTGGAAGCCGGTCTAGGCACTTTCGCGCCAAGCGAACGACCAGGCGCGCCGCCATCCACCTTGCCGCGATCTCCATGTCGTCCTTCACTACGACAACCGTCAGGGAGCCCACAATGTCGAAACGCTTCGAGGGACGCGCCGTCGTCGTGACCGGTGGTGTTTCAGGTATCGGCGCCGCCATCGCCGCCCGCCTCGCCACTGAGGGCGCCGCGCTCAGCCTCTGGGACATGGACGAAGCGGGCCTGGCGCGGTCGGGTGCCAGTCACACTGTGGTGGTGGACGTCATCGACCCGACCGCCGTTCATCGCGCCGCCGAATCCACCGCGGCCGCCTTGGGCAAAATTGACGTCCTGATCACCTCGGCCGGCGTGACAGGCCCCAACCACCCGACCTGGGAGTATCCGATCGCCGCTTGGGATCGCGTCATCGACATCAACCTGAAAGGCATCTTCTATTGCTGCCACGCCGTGCTGCCGTTCATGCAGACCAACGGCTATGGCCGAATCGTCAACATCGCCTCGATCGCCGGCAAGGAAGGCAATCCGAACGCTTCTGCATACTCCGCGTCGAAGGCCGGTGTGATCGGGTTGACCAAGTCGCTCGGGAAGGAACTCGCCACCACCGAGATCCGCGTCAACTGCGTCACTCCCGCGGCCGTAAAGACGCCGATCTTCGACCAGATGACCCAGCAGCAGATCGACTGGATGCTGTCGAAAATCCCCATTGGCCGCTTCGGCACGGTAGAAGAAACGGCCTCGCTGGTCCTGTGGCTGGCAAGCGAGGAGTGCAGCTTTTCCACCGGTGCGGTGTTCGATATCTCGGGTGGACGGGCAACATATTAAAGGCGGCCCGCCGCATCTCCGGCGGAGCCCAACCACGCTTGAGAGGACTGTATCGATGAATTCCGAGGACCTCGGTTTCCTGCCGGCCACGCGACTCGCGGAGATGATCCGCACCAAGCTTCTCTCTCCGGTCGAAACAATGCGCACACTGCTGGAGCGGATCTCAGCGCTGGAACCCAAGGTCAACGCCTTCGCCTATCTTGGTGCCGATCAAGCGATGGATGCGGCCCGGGCTGCGGAAGCCAAGCTGATGTCGGGCGACCGTATCGGTCGGCTCCACGGCCTACCAGTGACCATCAAGGACCTGGCGATCACCAAGGAGATGCCTACCCAGCAGGGCAGCCTGATCCACAAAGGCCATCAACCGTCCGAGGATGCGCCAGTGGTGAGCCGCCTGAAGGAGGAAGGCGCCATCATTTTAGGCAAGACTGCCACGTCTGAGTTCGGCTGGAAGGGAGTTTCGCACTCCCCGCTGACCGGCGTCACCCATAACCCCTGGAAGCACGGGTACAACGCTGGGGCGTCTTCGGCCGGAGCAGGCGCCGCTTCCGCCGCCGGCTATGGGCCGTTGCACCAGGGCAGCGACGGCGCCGGGTCGATCCGCATGCCGGCGCATTTCTGCGGCGTGTTCGGGCTGAAGCCGAGCTTCGGGCGCGTGCCCAACTATCCCGTCAGCACCGGTGACTTCACGACGCATCTCGGGCCGCTGACCCGCACTGTCGCCGACGGCGCGCTGATGCTTGAGGTGATGGCTGGTCCGCATTCGCTCGACTACACCTCGCTAGAGGCCGGCCCCGCCTCCTATCACGCCAGGCTGCACGAGGGCATCAACGGCAAACGCATCGCCTACAGCCCTGATCTAGGCCATGCCCGCGTTGACCCCGAAGTCGCCGCGCTGGTCGATGCCGCCGTCCAGCGCTTCAGTGAACTCGGCGCCACAGTCGAGCAAGTCCCGACCCCATGGGCCGCTCCCGGACCGGAACTGATCCGTCTCTTCTGGTCAGCTCACCTGACCCGCTTAAAGCCGCTGCTGGAAACCTGGGAAATTCAAATGGACCCCGGACTGGTCGCGTGCATCCAGGCATCCAACAACGTCTCGGTCGCCGAATATCAGACAGCCCGCGAACGCAAGATGTCCTACATCGCCGACATTCACCGCTGGTTCGAGGGCTGGGACTTCCTGCTAACCCCCGCCGTTTCGGTCGCCGCCTTCCCGGCCGAAAAATTGATGCCCGATCACTGGCCGCAACACGAGTGGGATTGGGTGAGTTGGGCAGAATTCTCCTACCCCTTCAACATGTCCTGGAACCCCGCTGCCAGCGTGCCATGCGGCTTTACCGGCGAAGGCCTCCCGGTGGGATTGCAGATCGTTGGCAAGCGCTTCGACGACCTGGGCGTCCTGCAGGCCTCGGCCGCGTTCGAGGCAATCCACCCATGGGCGGACAAACGCCCCACCCTGGCGTAACGCCGCCATATGCCGCAAGCCGTGCACGCCTTTCTGCTCGGCTTTCCAGCGCTGTTCTCGATTGTGAACCCGATCAGCGGCGCGCTGATTTTCCGCAGTGTCACCGCGAACCGCTCCCCCGAGGCTCGAGGGACGCTGGCCAAGCTGGTTGCGTTCAATTCACTGGGCGTGATGATGGGTGCGCTCTGGGCCGGGTCCTATCTGCTGGCGTTCTTCGGGATCACCCTGGCGGCATTGCGGGTTGCCGGCGGCTTGGTGGTCGCCTTGAGCGGCTGGCACCTGCTGAATGCTCCGGAAACCCGCGAGAACCGGAAACAGGAGCAGGCGGCGTCGGCCGAGGGCATGGAAGACATCGCATTGTTTCCGCTGACAATTCCACTCACGACCGGACCTGGCACAATATCCGTGGCGGTCGCGCTTGGTGCCGGTCACCCCAAATTGTTTGCCGGCCTTGGCTGGTTCTTCCTCGGGATGACGGCCGCCGCTGTGGCGATGACCGTGACGATCTGGGTCACCTATCGTTATGCCGACCGGCTAACCGAGATGATGGGACCTACCGGGACCCGCACGATCACTCGAATTTCCGCTTTCCTGCTGTTGTGCATCGGCGTGCAGATTCTGATTACCGGAATTGAGGACGTGCTCGGGCCGCTGCTGGCAGCACGCACGTAGAACAATTTCAGCCTGGCTGCCAGGCTGCTACCTTTCTGATTGATCGCATGATTCCACGCACCAGGACGTCCCGCTTAGCGCTAGCAGCCGCCACCACCCGCTTCCGGCGCCCATCACGCAGGAACGATTTGCCAATTGCTGCCTGATTCGGGTCTGGTGCGGGCTTCACCGGGAGATGCGGCATGAGGCCTATCTGGATAATGGCGGCTCTGGCGGGCGTAGTCGCGGCGCCAGCATTGGCGCAGACCAAGATCCCCCCGTCACACCTCTATTCAAGTGAGCCGCCCGCTCCGCTGGACAAGAACTATGGCATGCCTCCCATGCCGAGTCCGGACGTGCCTCAAAAAGCGACCGTGGCGAAACCGCAAAATGAGTTGGAATCATTTACCGGACTGTCCACAGTCGCCAGACCCGAGACCCAGCCGTCCGATGTGCCGGATTTCTTCCATGCATCAACCGGCATGGCCTCATCCGACGCGCAGACCTCTGATGTACCCAACTTCTTCCGGGCGACGCCGGACAGCGATTTGCCGAAGGTGGCGAAGGCGCAGTCGGGCTATTCGACGATGGACACGCCGTTGTTCACGACAACAACTGAAGCGCCGCTGAGCGGCGACACAACACCCGCTGACACCACGTCCGGCGATCCCCCGGCGGCGGATGGGGCAGGGACGCGCTGATAATGGAGCGGGTGAAGGGAATCGAACCCTCGTGTGCAGCTTGGGAAGCTGCCGTTCTACCATTGAACTACACCCGCACAGGAGCTCCTTTTACGCGTTTCTTGCCGAGCATGCAATTAGGACCGTGTCTCTTGCAGCGAAGTTGCATCCGTGGCTAAGGGGCTCCGGGATTAGGGCGCAGAATGATTGCATTAATGTAATGACTGAAGTTGATGTCACTCCACTCTCACAGGACGGCTTCAAGATCGCCCGATTTTTGTCGATAGTTCAGTTTGGGCTACTTGTGATCGGAGTGAGAAGGGGAGCTTCCCACCGATTTCGCGCGAAATTCGAACCTGCCAAACAAGCATGGAGAGGACATCAGCGAATAGGGCATTAACAGATGTTCCGCCGGGCGTTACATCGACCATGACGTCCCGCGTCGCTCTATCGCAGTTCATCTGGCAGGAGTAGCCATGCCCCGGTTAGTCGCATTCACCATGTTGGGTTTGTCCGTTGGTGCCACATTGGCAGCTTGTAACAACCCGCCTCCGCCGGGTCCGGTTGTCCCTGTGCCTGCGCTCCCGCCGATCGATGGCACCTATGGCGGCGTGATGCAGCTAAATCGCGGTAGTGCCATCAACTGCGGCAACGACAATCCGATCACGCTGCACGTCGAAAACCACGCCTTTACCTACCAGTTGAACCAACCTCAAGCAGAGTGGAAGCCGGTTATCGTGTTCAAAGCCATGATCGGGCCGGACGGAGCGTTTAACGCCCAATTGGGCCCGGATTCTATGAGTGGCAGCGTCGCAGGTGGGAATATGCAGGGCTCGATCATTGGCGATGTCTGCGCGTTTAGCTTTAATGCTAGTCGCGGGGGAACTTGGTGAGACCCGGTTCCACGCCGTTCTGTTAGGCTTCCGCGGGTCGCCGCCAATCGAAGAATTTTGTACTGGAGCTGAGGTGAAAAAAAGGGCTCCAGTATTCCGGCAAAACGAGGAAGGCGAGCATGGTCTCCTGATCGTCGACTATGCGGTCGATATGGCCTCTGCCGCCGACATTCTCGAACAAGATCATCGAACCCGCATCGAGCCGCCGTGTCTCACCGTTCGCCTCCGGTACATCAAGGTCTGTGAAGTGTAACGGTCCCTGCTCATCGATCCAGACACGGGGAATCATCATCGGCGATATACGCCTCCCCATTTGCGCTGCCCGAGAACCTTCGGCATTTGGCCTACACCATAATGCCGAGGGAGCCTATTACCGTTGTGTTCCCGTGAGCCGGCCCCGAGCGAACCTTAGCTTACTGCGTTCCACGGCAGTTCTCGGAGCAAAGCGAAAACGCACCGCGGAGAAAATAGTTGACTTGGCTTCGCCCGATCAACCTGGCGTTAGGCGTTTTGACGGCGCTCGCGCCGATGACACATGTTCTAGAGCTACCAAACAAGCTTGCCCTTGAGGGAACTTGTGGCCCGCCGTGCAGCAGCATCTTTATCGGGGGTGGGGGCCGTTACTGGGCGCCCCGAATGAAATTGGCGTACTAGCAACAAGTCTCATGCTCGTTTACGTTCGGCCCCGAAGCAGCGCCGTCTTTTGGCCGACAGTGATGGCCTCCACCGGCTACGCATGCATGATCGTCGCCGTTTTCCTCCTAAATTTGCCTGTCAACACCGCGTCGCCTCGTGGACATCGACGACCTTATCGCCAAACTGGGTGACCTATCGTCTACGATGGGAAGCCGGGCATGCCATTGCTGCGCTGCTCGCCATCATCAGCTTGACCACACTAAGATGGACCTATGTGAAGGAGACAAGACCGGCCGATAAAGCCCTCCCAACGCTTAATGCAGGCTCGGCGTGAAAATCAAAAATTTGGATTCGGCCTGCCCGTACTATAATACCGCCTATGGCACGGAAGAAGATTTTCGCGTAAGGGCAGGAGGCAATGCTATTGGGGCGCGGAGCGACAGATGGTCCGAACCCTCGTCATGGTAATCGCTCGCATGATGCTTTGCGGCGTAACTCCTGCGCTGGCACAGCAAGATCATTCGGCAAGCGATGAGAAGCTCTATGAGAATGTGCAGAAGCAATTTGCGGAGGCTTACAATCGCCAGAATGCAGACGCCATGGCCGCGCTGTTCTCCGAGAATGGCATTCGAGTAACGCCGAACGGCATATTTCAAGGCCGAGATGCTATTCGCCGCGGACTGCGACATGTGCTGGCAATGGGGCTACATGATTACACAGTCCGGCGCACGTCTCCCATTCGGAGGGTAATCTCGTTTTCGATGTCGGTGAATGGCAAGCCAAGCTGGGCGATAGGCAGTTCCACGGGTATTAATCAAAGCGCTACTTGTTCGTGAAGGCGATCAAGCAAAGATTCTGGCAGAGACCGTCAACGTCCCCGCGCCCGGTCAGTAGCCTGCCTGCCAACAGGTAGTGTCAGTCCATGCAACACCTGGGCAAGAAAGGACCAATCATGCCGATCCGCACGCTCGCCGAGGCTATCTCCCACTATGGCCAGGAGGCCTACCTGCTAACGGTCGCGAAAGATGGTCCGCACACCAGTAATGTGACGGTTGAGCTTCGCGGCGACTGCATCGGCTGCAACCTGGGTGCTTCCGCTGCCAAGAACATCCAACGCGAATCCCACGTGTCGTTGTTCTGGCCGCCGACAGAGCCCGGTGGCTATGCCTTGATCGTCAATGGCATCGCTACCAGCGAGCAGTGGCTGACGGGCATGACGATGGCAGAGATCACACTCACGAAATCGGTGTTGCATCGTCCGGGCCCCAAGCCCGATGACAGCGACGGGCCGTGCGCGTCCGACTGTCGCCGCCTAACCTAACATGGTGACCGGTCGTGGGTGAATACCCTGTTGCATAACTCCAACAATTATACACCACGCTTAGCGCTGAAAACGCACAGCTTTTCGGTGGTGCGCCTCGCTCGCGGGCCGGTCCGGCTAAGTTCCCAGAGTGCCATGATTGCAACCGTTTGCCGATTGCGAGCGTTGTTTGACATCCTCGCAACCAGACAACCAGGAAGAAGCATTCATGGCAAAACGCCCCACCTTTGGCATACCGTTGGACCGCCGCGTCACGGACGGATTGCGGAACGTCGTCCGCAAAACAACCACGCCCGACGTGGATAACCGCAAGGCGCAGACGATGAGATTGAGCCCAGAGGTTCTGGAGGGTCTCAGAGTGCGGGCCGAGCGGTTCAGGACGACGCAGGCCGCGCTAGTCGAGCAGTATTTGCGCGAGGCCTTTGAGCGCCATCCGGTCCCCCCCTATCAGGGGATCTGACAACAGAGCTGCGCGCGTGGTCTTTAAGGGCACCGAGTGCGAGCCCCGACCCACCT
The DNA here is from genome assembly GCA_963819345.1 of uncultured Alphaproteobacteria bacterium. GTDB lineage: Bacteria > Pseudomonadota > Alphaproteobacteria > Acetobacterales > Acetobacteraceae > Rhodopila. The sequence goes on along the minus strand of CAWFVX010000016.1, from coordinate 57,769 downwards.
TGCAGGAATCAAAAGTTTTGGTGGTAAGGTTTCGCTGATTTATTTGCGGCCGTGCGTTAGCCGCAGCCAAAGCCAGCGGAGGCGAGCCCGGCAATCGCCTCCAGCATTGGCGCAACGGCTTCAACCACCATCACGCCTCATTTCGATGTAGCCCAACCCATTGGCCGTCGCGGTCCAGCCTGGCCCGATCAGCGTCGAGGTTTCGTCTTCCGCGACGATCGCCGGTCCCGTAATGATCGCATCCGGCGCAAGCAGTGCGCGATCGTAGATCTGCCAAGATGACACCGCCCCGTTCGTCGTATCGCACACAAGTTGCGTGCGGACCGGCACTGCCGTGGTTGAACCAAAGTTCCTGGACTTGATCGGAGCCGCAACCTCGCCGGGGACGGTCGTAACGACCACAGCGAAGCTTATGATCTCCACATCCGAACCCGGCACCGGGCGATCGAAAAACCGTGCGTACTCCTCATCGAAACGTGAGCGGATCAGTGCGACGTCCTCACCACCGAGGACCCGGTTCGGCAGCGGAACCGGAATCTCATGCCCCTGTCCGACATAACGCATATACGCCGTGCGTGCTTCCACCGTCGGCGCGCCGAAGCTGCCTTTGGAAACTGCCACCTCCGCTTCCCGCCGCATGGCGTCCAGCAGATCGTTCACCGCCGCCACGTCGAACGTCGAGAAACGCTGATATAAACTCCGGACAACCTCATACCCCACGGGCGCGCGCAGGAACCCGATTGCGCTCCCCACACCCGCCCCAGAGGGCACCACGATCCGGTTGATGCCGATCTTCTCCGCGACCCGGCAGGCATGCACCGGGCCGCCGCCGCCAAACGCGATCAATGTGCGGCCTTCGTAGGTCTTCCCCAACTCGATCGCGTGAACGCGCGCCGCGTTGGCCATATTCTCGTCAACCATCTCGACCACCCCGAGCCCAGCGAGTTCCGCTGTCAGCCCAAGCTTCGCACCGACGTGCGCCAGCAGCGCATCGTGCGCTGCCGTGATGTCGAGCTTTATACTACCACCTGCAAAACGACCGGCGTCATAGCGGCCAAGTATCAGATTAGCGTCGGTCACCGCCGGATGCGTGGCGCCACGTCCGTAGCACGCCGGCCCCGGATCGGCACCGGCGCTTTCCGGTCCCACCCCGATCCGTCCCATTGTATCGACATGCGCGAGCGAGCCACCCCCCGCGCCGATCTCCACCATCTCGATCACCGGAATGCGCAGTGGCAGTCCGGAGCCCTTGCGAAACCTGCCAACCCGAGCGACTTCGAACGTGCGGGCGGTTTGCGGCTTGTAGTTGTCGATCAGACAGATTTTTGCAGTGGTGCCACCCATGTCGAACGACAGCACGCTGTCCAGCCCGCACGCACGGGCAATATGAGCCGAGAAAATAGCCCCTCCCGCCGGCCCACTCTCCACCAGGCGGATCGGGAAACGGCAAGCGGTTTCAATAGTCGTCAGGCCGCCGCCGGACATCATCAGGAACAGCGGAGCCGTCGTCCCGGCTGCGTGCAGATCGGCTTCCAGACGCCGCAAGTAGCGCGCCATCATCGGTTGCACGTAGGCATTGGCGACCGTCGTGGACAACCTCTCCCACTCGCGCATTTCCGGAGAAACCTCGGACGACAACGACACCGGCACGTCCGGCAGTGCGTCGGACACGATTTCCCGGATGCGCCGTTCGTGCACCGGATTGACGAAGGCGTGCAACAGCCCGACGGCGACGCTTTCCACGTTCTCCCGCGTCAGCCTAGGAATCAGCGCGTGAACCGCCGCCTCGTCCAACGGCAGCAGGATTTGCCCGGTATTGTCCAGGCGCTCCGGCACCGGCAGCCGCAGGTAACGCTGCACCAAAGGCTCCGGCAGCACGATATTCAGATCGTATTGGTCGTAACGGCTTTCGTTACCCATCGCGATGACGTCACGAAAGCCCTCCGTTGTGATCAGCGCGGTCCGGGCTCCCTTGCGTTCAATTATCGCGTTGGTCGCCAATGTCGTCCCATGAATGATCAGTTCGACGTCGCTGGGCGCGACGCCTGCGAGCTGGATAATTGTCCGAAACCCCTCCATGACGCCCCGTTCGGGAGCCGACTGCGTGGTCAGCACCTTAACCGTAGTGCGTTTGCCCCCGGCCTCGAGTGCGAGATCAGTAAAGGTGCCCCCGATATCGACGGCAAGACGCACAGACCTCATCCGGTTCCTCGATTAGATTGACAGTGGGTTCTGGAAGCGTAGGGGCAATTAGCGCAACTTCCTACGTGCCATTGACGACAGCCCGCGTGGAGCCCCCGCCATGGCAGGATCTGGCCCGAAATTGGAAGCAACCTGGGCGGGTCCCGGCATTGCTCCGATCCACACTGCTCAACACGTGCGGTCACGATGCCGTCGCCCCAATGTGCAGTCGCTCGGTCATCGCGTAGAACGCCCCTCCAACGTGCAATCAACCCCGAGCCGGAGACCTCATGCGGCGAGAGCAGATACTGATGATCTGGATCGGCGGCTTCGTGCTGGCCGTGGCGCTTTACCTGGTCGGACCCGACCAGTTCATTGATGCCCTCTGGGCCCTGACAGACAAGATCGACGCCGCGTTCCGCGATCTTGTGGCTCAACTTGGCGTACGGGCCTATGGTGTCGTCCGAGCCTTCGCCATTGCAATCTACGTCGTGTTCGCCATCCTGTGCGTCCTGGCATCGCGACGGGGCCATCACGGCCTTTGGCCGCTGATCGTTGTAACGGCCGTGTTCTTTGCGCTGATCGGGCACCCGTTCGACACCTATCCCGCGCCGCTCAGCCGTTGGATGGTCGCCCTGATCGTCGTGGTAATCGCGGCCGTCATAATGACCCAGCGCGTGACGGCAGCGCCGCCGATCCGCAGCGGTTCTCTGCCACCGTATCCGCCCGGGCGCGCGCCATGACCCAGGCGCCCCTCCCCCAAGACCCCTTGGCCCATGATGGCTCATCTCGTCCGCAACAGGCGGCGAGAGCAGTGCTCGCCTTACTGCTTACCTTGCTTGGCTTGTGGACCCTGTATCGCTACCTGCCGGCCCTGATCTGGGCCCCTATCCTCGCCATCGCCGTCTGGCCCCTCTATCAGCGAGCCACCCGTCGCTGGCCCCCCGGCAAACACAACATCCTGCTGCCGACGGCTTTCACCCTCGTCATCGGGCTGATGTTCATCGTCCCCCTGGTCCTCGTCGCCGTCCAAGCGGGCAAGGAAGTCCGTGGCCTCTATCACACCATCGACAAAGCCCAAACCGACGGCCTCCCCCCACCCGAGTGGCTCGGCAAGCTTCCCGTCGGCAGCCAGCAGGCGACCGACTGGTGGAACGAAAACCTGGCCAACCCTGATTCCGCGTCGGAACTGCTCCAGAAAGCCCGCCAATCCAGCTTCGTCTCGAACGGCCGCGAACTGGGTGCCGAAGTGGCCCATCGCGCCGTCCTGTTCGGCTTTACCCTGCTGACGCTGTTCTTCTTGTTCAAAGATGGTGACCAAGTGAACGCTCAGCTGCAGCGGGCTAGCGCCCGCGCCTTCGGTCCTGGCGGCGAGCGGGTGGGCCGGCAGATGATTGCTTCCGTTCACGGCACGGTCGACGGTCTGGTGCTGGTTGGCCTAGGCGAGGGATTCTTCCTCGGCATCGGTTACCTGGTGACCGGCGTACCACATCCCACTCTGTTCGGTCTGTTCACCGCCATCGCCGCCATGCTGCCGTTCGGCGCGTCGCTGGTATTCGGAATCGCGGCGCTGCTCCTGTTGATGCAAGGGTCAGTAGTGTCGGCCATCATCATCGGCGTGCTGGGGTTCGTTGTGACCTTCGTGGCCGACCACTTCATCCGCCCGACGCTAATCGGCAGTGCAACGCGGCTGCCCTTCCTTTGGGTGCTGCTCGGCATTCTCGGCGGCGTCGAGACCTGGGGATTGCTTGGCTTATTCCTTGGGCCCGCGATCATGGCCGCCCTGATGCTGCTGTGGCGCGAATGGGCGGGCCGGGCCGGAGAAAAATGAAGTCGTAGTGCGAAGCTCTACCCAGCCCCGAGAATCGTCAATTGAGTCGCATCTGTGAAATCACGCAGATCCCTGCCAGGATCCCGAAATAGCTGGCGGTCCAGCACAAAATGGCGGGTCGCCGTAACCTTTTCGCAGTGCTCGTGAATAAACACGCCCCCGACCGGCTGTTCCTGAGGCGTAGGCGATTGCTGAGTGCAGGTCCACCCGTCCTCGCCAAACCGAGCCCGGATCTGAAGCCCGAACAAAAACGCCTTCTTGCGCAGGTACAACCGGGCGTGAGGGTCGGTGTCGATCTTGATCCCGGTCACCCGCCCGTTGTCGCCAATTAGCAGCGCAAGCTCCACCGGTTGCCCCGCCACCTGCGTCGCGCCTTCGTCGCTTGCTGATCCGCCGCCGTCGTAACGGAAGCTGACGGCTCGGGTACCGTCCTGAGAGGCCGGGCAGGTTTGATATCCGTCCCACTCAGACAATTTCTTTGCCGGATCCGCCGCGCAGGCGAACTCCCCATAACCGCTCGTCGGAAGCGCCGACACCGCCATGCCAATACGGAAGTCCCGCAGATCATTACCCCCGGCTGCGTAGGCGCAGACCGGCACCATTAAGACCACGACGAGGGCGGCGCGCAGTATGTTCATATCATTTGCCGGGCGCGTTGGCATCGCCCGCCGCTTCCACCTGCATATGAGGATGCGGAGAAGCCTCGACCGGCCCCGAGGAAGCTGTATCCTTGCTACCGCCCTCGCTCTGCTTTGCATAAACGTCGCAGACCCGAGTGCCGGCGCCAAAGAACGCCTGGCATTGGGTAAAGGTGGGATCACCCTGACCCTTGATGTGTGACACCACGTATTCGGCCACCGCCTTGATGTCAGCGGGACGCAGCGGTCGATTGGCCTCGGGTGGCATCTTGCCGTCTGCGAGATCAGAACTCCTTCAGGCCATAACAGGTGCCATCTGCGTACGCATCCAGCTGAAAATGCGGCATGCCAGCCATCGGCCGCCCGCAGCGGATGGTTTCTTCGATCTCGCTGAGGCTCAGTTGAGTCTGCCGCAAATTGGCCGCGGCGCCTCCATAGCTGCCGCCGCCGTTGCCCGACCACTTGTGGCAGCCCACGCAATTAGCCGACTTGTATATGCGCATACCTTCGCCGTCAGAAGCGGGCTGAGCCATCGCTCCTACCGCTCCGCCGATCCATAATAGTACGGCGGCGAAAGCCGCCGCTCGCACGACATCAATACCAGTAGTCACGGCGTGGTCATCTCCTGGAAATCGATCCGGGCCGAAGCGTGTGTCCGGCCCGGACCTCCGGTCAGTTCAACGAGAACACGTATAGCGTGGAACTGGGATGCACCGCTTTCAGTTCCGGGGTTGCCTCGATAAACCACTTGTCCCAGGCACCGCCCTGGCCAACCAGGATGGCGACATACTGCTTGCCATCCGAGGTAAACGTCATCGGTGGCGCGCTAACCCCGCCGCCTGTGTTGAAGCTCCAGAGCTCCTGCAGCGTCTTGGCATCCAGCGCCGCGACCTTGCCGTCTGGCTGGCCGTAGAACACCAGATCAGGTGTCGTCAGCAGCCCGCCCAGCATCGGGTAGGGTGTCTCATGCTTGCCGACTTCCTTGCCCGTGGTCACGTCGATCGCGGTCACGCTGCCGGTTATCCGCTCCGTCTCGGTCGGTCCACCACCGATCCAGACGTCACGCGGCTTGGCTTTCTTGCTCGGATCTTCCGCCTTCACCGTCACCGTGTTGCAGCTTTCGATCACCGGAATGTACCAGACCTTCAGTTCCGGATTGTACGCCGTTGGCGGCCAATTCTTGCCGCCCATATTGCCTGGGCAAATCAGCGTCTTGGGATTTTCCCGGGTCGGCGTGACAGCGGCATTGTACTTCTGGATGTCGGCCTTTGCGTCATACTCGACGGGCTTGCCGGTCTCAGCGTCCAGTCCCTTGGTCCAGTTTACCTTCTTGACGAACGGCAGACCCCAGATGAACGCGCCATTGTTTCGGTCGACCGCATAGGCGAACCCGTTGCGGTCAGCCTCCAGAACCAAATTCATCGGATGGCCGTGCACTGTGGCGTCGACCAGCACATTTTCCGCCACGCTATCATAGTCGAACGCATCGTTAGGCGTATGCTGGTAGTGCCACTTGATCTTCCCGGTATCGGCGTCCAGGGCCAAGGTGCTGTCGGTATACAGATTGTCGCCCGGCCGGTATTCCGGATCCCAGTCCGGTCCGGGGTTGCCGACGCCCCAATACAGCGTATTGGACTTGGGATCGTAGCTGCCCGTCACCCACGTCGACCCGCCGCCCATCGCCTGGGCGTCGTAACTGTCCTTCCAGGTGTCGCTGCCGGCCTCGCCCTTCGCAGGGATCGTATAGGTCCGCCACACCTCCTTTTGCGTCGTCAGGTCGGTGGCTGCTATCCAGCCGCGAATGCCATACTCGGCGCCGGACACGCCGGAAATGACAAGGTTCTTAACCACCAGAGGCGCGACGGTCGTTACTTCACCCTTATCAGGATTGGCCACTTGGCGCTGCCAGAGGATCTTGCCGGTATCCTTGTCAGTGGCGATCAGCCGCCCGTCCAGCGAGTGTGACAACACCAGATTGCCGGCCAGCGCCACGCCACGGTTGTCGACACCGCAACATGCTACCGCGCCAGCCCAATCGTGGTCGGTCTTTGGGTCCATCGACCAAACCACCTTGGCTTGACCACCGCGGGTGTCGATCTTGGTCACCGAGCCCCAGCCATCGGTCACGTAAAGAAAGCCGTCCGCGGCGAGCGGGGTGCCCTCAAGGCCCCCATGCGACCAGATGCCGCCGCCTTCGATACCGCCAAGCTGCAACGTCCAGGCGACGTGCAGATTCTTAACGTTGTCTTTGTTGATCTGCTTCAACGGCGAGAACCGCTGGGCAGAGTAATCCCGGTGGTGCGTGAGCCAATTCCCCGCATCTAAATCGGCATTGAGCAGCCGGTCCGGTGTCACCTCGTCGGCAGCAAGCCCTAAGGCCGGGCCGCCCAAAATAAATGCGACAAGTGCGGCCGCATAGCTGGTTCTCGACATTCGCGTTTGTACCCCCTTTGACCGACCGGAACTACTTCCCGGTGTTTTCAACTTTCGATTTTTCTTGATCGTTCATAGCCTTGACTTCATTGCTCTGATTGGTAGCTCCGGTCGTTTGCTTCGTTGTAGCGGCCGGGGCCGACGACGGCAGGGACTTCTCCATGGCCGGTTTGCCGGGATCAGGCTTGGTGCTGCCCGTCATCGGTGCCTTCGCTGTCGACTCGGTCTGCTGAGCCAGCAAGCTGCCGCCGCTCCATAGCGAAAGGGCTAGAGCCATACTTGCACCAATAGCTAATGGTGATTTCCTCAAAGCGCTCACTCCGTTCTGCGCCTTGACCGTTATCAGGCAAACCCGCTGCCCGATAACGGTCTGGCTGTTGTTTCTTCGCCGTGCCGGAGGGTCGCCCCCGGCACAATGTTACTTAGCGCGTTTAGGCTTTAGGCCAACTCAAGCTGCTTGCCGATCGGCAAGGTTCTAAGGCGCTTGCCAGTCGCTGCGAAGATCGCATTGCACAACGCAGGGGCGAACGGCGGAACCCCCGGCTCGCCGACACCACTCGGAGGCACATCGAACCCTGACGGAGTAATGTAGACATTCGTAATCAAAGGTGCCTCGTCGATCCGCACAACCTTGTGGTCGTCGAAGTTACCCTGCATCACACGGCCTTCCTTGAAGGTTACCTCGCCGTACTTCGCGAGGCTGAGGCCCTGGATGGCAGCGCCTTCGATCTGCGAGCGTATCCGCTCCGGATTGACGAACGTGCCGCAATCGATCGCCGTGTCCACCCGAGGCACGGTCAGTTTGCCCTTGTCGTCTACGGCGACCTCGACGATCGTGGCGATGTAGCTGACAAAGCTGCGATGCACCGCGATCCCGAGACCGTGACCTTTCGGCACCTGCCGGTTCCACTCGCCCTTTTCGGCGACCAGCTCCACGACACCACGCAGACGCCCGGCATCGATCGGGTAGCTCGACAGCGGTTCGCCGTAGTCCCAGAGGTCCTTCGACCCAGCGCCGATGTCGACCATGCGCGCCGGTCCGATCAGTTCCAGCAGCACCTCCTTCGGATCGCGTCCGGTCTCGTGCGCGATCTCAGAGACCATGGTCTGCACCGCGAACGCACGGGGAATGTTCGACACCGAGCGGAACCAGCCGATCCGGGTGTGGGCGGCCGCCTCCGGGTTCTCGCAGCGAACGTTGGGGATGTCGAACGGCATGTCGACCAGACCCATACCAAGCTCAAACGGAGCCTGGTGTTTGGCGCCCGCCACGAAAGTCGACAGGATCGTCGGCGCAACGCTACGGTGACGCCAGGCTATGACCTTGCCACTCTTGTCCAGCCCGGCCTCGATCCGCTCGGCCGAAACCGTGTGGAGGAAGTCGTGGCGGACGTCGTCCTCGCGGGTCCACTGCACCTTGACCGGCGCGCCAAGCGCCTTGGACAGCAACGCCGCTTCAAGCGCGAAGTCACACTTTGATTTGCGGCCAAATCCGCCGCCCAGCAGTGTCACGTTGACGGTGACGTTCTGCTCGGGGATCCCTAGGGTCTTAGCGGTATCCTCCCTCGTTCCTCCTGGGCTTTGCACCGGAGCCCAGATCTCCGCCTTACCGTCCACGACATTCGCTACCGCGGCCGGCGGCTCCATGCTGACATGCGCGAAGTGGGGCAGGTAGTACTCGCCTACCACCACCTTGTCAGCGGTCTTAAGGGCACTTTCCGCGTCGCCTTGGTTCCGCACGACTTGGCCGGGTTTGCGCGAAGCGTCCTCCAGTTCCGCGCGATAACTGACGGAATCGTATTTCGCATTCGCCCCGTCATCCCACACGACCTTTAGCGCGTCGCGGCCCATGATTGCGGCACCGGTGTTACTTGCGATGACCGCCACGCCTCCGAGCGGCTGGAACTTCGAGGGCCAGGGCCAGCCCTGCACCTCCATGACCTTCTCCACCCCGGGGACCTTCAGCGCGTCCTTCGGATCAAACGAAACCAGCTTCCCGCCGACCACCGGAGGCCTCGCGATAACAGCATACTTCATGCCAGGCAGGCGATAATCGGCGCCATACATCGCCTTGCCGGTCGTGATGTCATGCAGGTCAACGATGCTGACCTTCTCTTTGCCGATGTAGCGGAAGTCCTTGGGATCCTTCAGTTGCAGCTTCGAAGCCTCAACAACGGGCTGCATGGCGGCATCATTCGCCAACTCACCGTAACCCAGCTTGCGTCCCGAGGCGGTGTGGACCACCTCATGGTTGATCGCCTTCACTTCGGTGACCGGGACGTTCCACCGTTTGGCCGCCGCCGCCTCCAGCATCATCCGGGCCGCGGCGCCGACCTGGCGCATCGGGATCAGGTAATGTCGCGTGCTGCGCGAACCGTCGGTATCCTGATTGCCGTATTTGACTTCGTCGCCCGGCGCCTGCTTGACAATAACCTTGTCCCAGTTGGCTTCCAACTCGTCCGCCACGATCATCGGAAGGCTGGTGCGGCTGCCGGTGCCCATCTCCGACCTGTGCGCGATGATCGTCACCATCCCATCGGGAGCGATGGAGACGAATACGCGGGGGTCGTTCACCGTGCCATGCGGCATCTTGTCGGCGCCGGTGGTGTAAGTGGCGTTTGCTGCCATGCCGCGGCGCGACAGGACCGGTGCGGCGAGCACCAGACCGGCGGTGATCCCCATGCCGCGGAGCATCGCACGGCGGGAGACATTCTCAATCCGAGGCGCTATGATATGGTTCATGGCTCAAGCCCCCGTCGAAGCGATACGGACCGCTATTTCGATCCGCTGATAGCATCCGCAACGACAGATGTTGCCCGACATGGTGTCTCGGATTTCATCGTGTGACGGATGCGGATTTTGCTGCAGCAGCGCTGCCGCCTGCATGATTTGTCCCGCCTGACAGAAGCCGCATTGCGGAACGTTGACCTCGCGCCAAGCCTTCTGGACCGGATGATCGCCGTGCGCGTCGAGGCCCTCAATGGTAGTGACCTTCTGGCCCGCCACGTCCGACATCGCCGTGATGCACGCACGAGCAGCCTGACCCTCCACATGCACCGTGCAGGCCCCGCACAGGGCTTTGCCACAGCCATATTTCGTGCCGGTCAGACCAGCCTCATCGCGCAGATACCAAAGCAGCGGTAGCGACGGATCACCGTCCCAACTCCGCTCCTGACCATTGACCGTGAGTTTAATCATTTCTCCACGTCCCCGCTTTCCATGTTGATGAAGCAACTTGCTGTCGATCGCACACGACCATCTCCGCTGCGCGTGGTCCGCGCAACGCCGAACTGCATCCAGATACGAAGGAAGCCAACGCCATCCGGATCAGCATGCCTGCAAGCAAGAAGCATGTCCACATTGCGCCGCAATATGATTAATTCCCCAAACCCGACGTTCTTGCTTGCCGGGGTTGTAATCTCGTTTGAGGATGAGATCAGCTGAGTTGCGCGGCAGCGGGTACAACTTCACGTGTGTGTCATCACATCGGTAGCGGCCCGCGGCCTCCATGAACGAGGCGGCGTCGACCTCCGGGCTATCCCGCCTTTCGCCATCCCGGAGCCGGTTCAAAAGGGATGCACTTTACCCGAGTATCCATCCAGCGCCCCTCAAAAAGCACATGCCGCAACGATAATACATCAGCGCCTGAAGCCGAATTATCTTGACGCCGATCTTATTTTATGATTTTATTCCCATAACATTTTCCTCTCCATAGTCATCTTCCACTTCAACAACTTTATTTCAGCAGCAAAGAGCCCTCCTTGCCCAGCCAAAGCGTTGCGGCCATTTGGCCCGCTTCATGTCCGGCGCGTTAGCCGCCTTCGAGGACTTCTTCTTCAAGCAGTCCTCACCCGATCCCGCCGTGGCCGCAGCGGTCATAGTCCTGTACGCCGCCTCGTCATCGCCGCCAGAGCCTCCGGGGCTGGGCCCTGCGTTGCAGGCCGTCGCGCCGCATCTGACCAGCGCCGCTCGCGCCGCCTGGATCTCGGCGCTGGCGGAACCCTTGTTGGCGGCTGACATCACCACCCCGCGTCGTGTTGCGGCGTTCCTCGGCCAGTGTTCGGCGGAAAGCGGGGGCCTTCGCGAACTCGAAGAAGACCTGAGTTACAGCGCGACGCGCCTCTGCGAAGTTTGGCCGAACCGTTTCCCTAACGCTGAAGCGGCCGAGGCCTGCGCCTTGCACCCCGAGGTCCTTGCCAACCGGGTCTATGCCGGTCGCATGGGCAATGGCGATGAGGCCTCCGGCGACGGTTGGCGATTCCATGGCCGCGGCCTGATTCAAATCACCGGTCGGTCCACTTATGCGCAGTTCGCTCAGGCTACGAATATGACCCTGGACCAGGCAGTCGATCAGGCAGTCACCCAAGCCGGAGCCGCCAGTAGCGCCGCATGGTTCTGGACAGCTCATGAACTGAACACACTCGCTGATACCTGGTCGATCGATCTTCTCACCCGAAAAATTAACGGCGGCACGGACGGCGCAGCGGAACGAAACCGCCTGTGCGAGGCCGCGCTGCAGGCCATTGGAGCTTAGTATGTTTGCCCTTTTGATCCCGTTGGTGCTTAATCTTGCACCGCAACTCGCCGGAATGATCTTCGGATCAAAAGGCGCTGACGCGACTGCCAAGGTGGCCGGCGTGGTCCAGACGGTCGTTGGCGCGGCGGCTGATCTCGGTGCGCCGGGCGGTGTGGCCGCCGCAGTCGCTCACATCCAGTCCGACCGACAGGCGTCCGCCGACCTCGCGGCAAAACTGGCGGATCTGCACCTGCAAATGCAGAAGGAGCAGGACGCGGAGTCAGAGGCGCACCGGCAGGATGCACTGGACGAATTTAAGGCTCGTCTGGCGGATACGTCGTCAGCGCGAGATATGGCCGTCAACCTGGCGCAGGCGCACAGCGGACTGGCATATGGCAGCGTCGTGGTCTCGGTAGTGATTGTCGCCGCTTTCGGGTGGGCAACCTATTGTGTCCTGACCAATCACCTCAGCACCTCTGATGGGCAGTTCGGATCAGTTCTGGTAGGCACTCTCGCCGCGATGGCCACCCAGGTGGCAAATTACTGGCTCGGTTCCAGCTTGGGCAGTGCGTCGAAAAACCGGCTGCTGGCGAACGCTCAGGACAACCTGGCGAACAGCGTCCCGTCAAATCTAATGAGGACCAAATACTAAACGCCAGTTTAGCGACCGCCGCGAGCGCAAGGGCTGTTTCTGAACTTTGAAGCAGCCAACGCTAGGTTTATCCGGGCCGCCCCAGTCGCCAGGCTGAGAGCATCGTCTCCGCAAGCTGCAACGGTGCGAAGCGTGCAAGAGCCACTTGTTGGCCGCCGCGCGCCATCGTCCGAAGTGCGTCTGGCGTTTTTAGTAAGCTTGGTATGAGGTCCGCCAATTCCGCGGCTGACCGATATATCAGCATGTCTTGGCCGTGACGAAAGTTCGTCTCAAGAATTGCGTTGGGCGCGGCAAGTACTGCGGCGCCAGCAGTAAAGGCGCCTAGCGCTCGCTCGTGGAAGCCGGTCATATGCGGCAGTGGGCACAAAACGCATGCGGCCTCCGCCATCAGCGCAAGAAGATCGCAAAACGACCGCGCAGGCACGACGGAGAACCCGGCAGGAAGCTCAGCCTCGGAAGGGGTATTTGTGACGATCGTCACCGGCAAACCCTGCAACGCCTCAACGAGCTGTCGCCTTCGAGCAAATTTCGTAAAGTCCAGAATGCAGGTCAGAAGAAAGCGATAGTCGGGATCGTTAACGTCCAAGTGGACGCCGGCTTCACGGCAGGCGCGGCGCGTTTCGACCCGCGGGTCCAGGCTCAGATCGTTAACGCAGCACTCCCCGACCACCCGGTAGATTTCGCGGAATAGTCGTTGACGGTAGCCGCCGCTCGAAGTAAACCGAGCATCCACCCGAGAGGGCGGCGGCAACTGCATCGGCAACAATACATTGATCGACCTGTTCGTTTCTGTCCTCGCAATCTCAGCAAGAGTAATTGGGAAAGTGATGGAGGGCACGAACCGCACATGCGGAAAGCCCAGTTCCTCTGCGTCTTGCACATATCCGTAATCGGTGATCAGGACCTGTCTTGCCGCGTCCAGCACCCGCATTTGGTGAGCCATAGTCTCATGCACGGGACAATCATGCATCAGATCGAAAAGGGGTTTTCGGTAATAACCGAAAACAGAGGCAATTCTCCCGGGTTTTGATTTGCAAGCGATAGCTCACTGCCGAAACCATTGAAACTGACGAAAAAAATGCAATCTTCATCCCGCAGAGCAGCATGCACCCGCGGTATTTCGAGGCGGTAGTCCACGATTCGGGAATTGAGGCCGCAGTCCGCAAGCGCAGCACCAAGTTCACGAGCGAACACCGCGTTGTGGCCAAAAACATCCACATCCTGGCAGACGAGAAACATCACATAGTTTCTATCCGAGGGCGTCGCTCGCGCAATCATTTCATCTACGCCTTAGGCAACGCAGAACGAAGCTTGGCAACATCCGACTGGCGACGCTCGATAAAACCTTCGGGATGTAACAACTTGCTGTTTGCGGCAGTCGATCGGCGATGTGTCGTTACATTCGCGCATGCCGGTTGTTCCCATACCCGGCTCTCCGCCGCAAACCGGTCAGGCTGCACTTCTCTGCCAGGACCGCTTCCAGATTCCGGTATTCTACAAGCAGGGCGTCGTGCCGCTGTTCTCCATAGAGGTCGCCTCCTCCAACCCATTTGCAAGCTTCAGTATTCGACAAGTAGGGCATCATGTCTCCGTTCCGCATCAATAGCAGCAGCATTTGCCACGTATTCCATCGCGCTGAGCGGAGCCGCAGGGCGCATCACCAATGCCTCGCTGCGGAGCAGTTCGGCAGTGATCAGTCGGGTGCGAGTCCAGAGTTGACGATCTGCATCAAAGACTTCGCAAAACCGCTCCCTATTTGCCCGTGCCAGCTCGTAAAGGCGTTCAGGGTCAGCAAAAAGCGATGCGAGACGTTCATGCGTGCTCTGCACGTCGCGGTCGATTAGTAAGATGTCTCGGCCATCCTCGAAAGCGACATTCAGACCTAGCGGGTCAGTGACGCAATTCAATACACCCCGGAAACCTGCTTCCATGCAGGCGCCCGTCGGAAAGCCGTCGAACGCCCCAGCACCCAATCCCACAGGACTGTTTGGCGAGAGAATTAGATCCATACGCGGGTAGAAGCTCGCGAAAAACGAGTTGGATTGTGAGCCGTGAAACGTAAAGCGTGGAGTTGCGTCTCCAAGCGGCACGTCATCCGGGCGATAGTCCCCGACGACGTGGAAACGCAGCCTAGGATCGTCAGTCGCCAGAAGACGCGCCACCGCCACGAACTGGTCGTAGCCCTTCTGCGACATGTCGTTTCCGTAGCGATGAGCAACGAAACAAATATCGATGGTATCCTTGTGGATACCGAAGAGAAATTTATCACGCCTAAAATCAAAATTAACCCGACTGTCGAAGACGCCGCCATAGATAAATTCAATTTTCGACGGATCGCAGCCGATCCGCTCCAACATAAGGTGCTCTCGTGTGAGCGTCTGCGTCGCGATGATCTTCCGGCAGAGCGGGGATTGCACGACGTCCCGCAAATTCTGGTCGCTGCCCTCGATGTTCGGTTCGAAGGATCCTCCGGGATAGAGTTGCAGGATAAACGGTATCTGGCGAGCCGTGAAATACGGGAGTAGAAGCTGGGCATTTCCTAGAAACGTGACGTAGGCTAGGCGAGGCACGATATCGCGGGCGTCCTGAGGCCCCAGAATGCGGCTCTTTAGTCGTTCCTCGATCGGCAACGTCGCTCGCAGATCACCAAAGCCTTTATGGGCGAAGCCAAAATGCCATGCCTCCAATGAAATCAATACCGAGGAGGGAAAAAAATCGAGATAGTGTCCGTACCGAGTGTTCTGAACGGAGAGGCTGCCGAGGGTAGCACATTGTCGTAAACAGCGAGGTCGACATATGCCGGCGCGGCCTGGCTTGATGACATGCTTACGCCGTATTGCATTAATGGAAGCACCCGCAGACGCGCTGAACCTGCTCCGGGGTTAGGCTTTCGTGGAATGGGATTCCTATAACGCGCGGCGCCAACGAATCGGTTACAGGAAGCTCCGTCGCGGGTAGCCCGGTGAATGTCGGATGACGGTGCGTACCAAAACCCCACCAGCGCCGCCATTGCACACCTGCGTCGTCAAGGTGCGCGAGCCTCTCCTTCACTTGGTCTGGCGGCAAGATAACATTCAGTGTCATAGTCGCCCATTGAGTGCCGGCGCCGGGTTGGAGACTGCACACGGAGCCTGCCAATGCGGCGGCATAGGTCGCACCCAGGGCGCGCAATCGACCCTCCTTCGCATTGATGCCGCGCAGCACTGCAAGCCCCATGGCGGCCGAATACTCGGAAATGCGGTAGTTACCGCCGCGCAGGCTGGACGTCCGTTCGGCCCCTACGAAGCCAAAACCTGTCATTGCAACCAACCGGTCGCTAAGCAAGCGATCGGTTGAAATGACTGCGCCGCCCTCGCCGATCCCAAATACCTTGGTCGCGTGTAAGCTGACGCAAATCGGCTGCCGGCCTATGGATCGCAATGAGGTAGCGGCAGCGGCGGCATCGAACACTACGGGCACGCCATATTCTGCTTCGAAGTTCTCCCAGCCGCGAATATCGGGCGGTGCGCCAAAGGCACTGATGACGAGTACCTGCAGCCGGCGGTTCCGGCAGGCTCGCCAATG
Source organism: uncultured Alphaproteobacteria bacterium (assembly GCA_963819345.1). Taxonomy (GTDB): domain Bacteria; phylum Pseudomonadota; class Alphaproteobacteria; order Acetobacterales; family Acetobacteraceae; genus Rhodopila. Next base: position 41,954 of record CAWFVX010000016.1, on the reverse strand, counting down.
CCGCGGCAGCGATCCACGGCGTCAATACCAACGAGGTTTCCTCCACATCCAGCAAGAAAGGCTCGAGACCCGCATTGCAGACAGCGTGTGCGCTTGCAATAAATGTGTACGACGGCATCAAGCAGTAGCGGCGGCCGGGTATCGCGCGCGCGCGAAGTGCGAGTTCGATCGCAGTGGTGCCGCTGCTGGTTGGTGCGACACGCACGTCGCCACCGCCCGCACGGCAACTAAGATAGGCGGCGAAACCGTCACGAAACTCATGCCATAGTGGGCCGTAATTGCTGTAGTGGTGAGCGGCGTCGATCCGCAGCAGATAGGGCAGGAGTTCATTCGCGGTTGGTAAGTTTGGAACTAGGACTGGCACAGGCCGAACGGTTTCCAGCGTTAAGCTTGGGATCTCCGGCAAGGTATAGATAGTCGCATCCATTACAGCCTCCACTCCCACGGCGTTCTTTTCTTTTGAATTCTCACAGAATCGAAGCAATACCACCCCATAATCAACCCCCCTAGATCCCGAGCTCTGCGGTTTCCGCACAATGTCCCTACAACACCCATGTCGGGACGGAAAACGCCAGCAGTCCTCATCCTGCCCCAAGTGTCGATGTGGGTCCAGTTACGGGAGACGTAGGCAGACGATGCCGAGGTTGCCGACGCCTCTCCAGTCGCCGTTTAGCAACGCCAGAGCGGGTATGGTTCCGAACCACGTATTGCTCTCGAGACCGGCAAGGAGGTTGTGTCCCAGCATGTGGTTTAAGAGCTGTGGATAGTGGCCCGCCGCCGCGACCGCCCAGACTCACAGGCGGCGGGCCACTTATTCATAGCAGGGGTCATTGCGGATCTTCGGTAAGGCTTGGTTGCGAACGTCAACGCGAACCAAGGACCGACAATGACCGCGACCGCCATCGACCTTATAGAGCTGCCGGACAAGGCCGCCGATACGGACTTTCTGCGTGAAATGATCGGCTTCACCGCGCAACAGTGATGGAACTGGAGGTCGAAACCCTCACCGGCGCTCCCGATGGCAGCCGCAGCGCCAATTGCCTCACCCACCGCAATGGCTACCGTGCCCGGGAATGGGAAACCCGGGCGAGCACGGTGCATCTGCAAATCCCGAAAATCCGCCAAGGCAGCTAATTTCCCGGGGTCCTCGAGCGACGGCGGATGGGCGAAATCGAGAACACGTTCGCCAGACTGAAAGATTGGCGACGGATCGCAATGCGCTTCGATTGTTGCGCCCATACCTTCTTCTCTGCGCTTTGTCTTACTGCCACCGTCCTCTTCTATCTGTAGTGAATCATACCAGCCGTCCTATCCGGTCATCGCTTTTGCCCACTTGCGTCTGGTGAGCGAGGCGATCCGTTCGGGCATCTGCATGAGTTTGTTCCAGCCGTCGCACCATGCCGCGACAATTGCCTCATAGCCGTCCCAGACACGGTGGCTTAAGTCGACCCAACGTGTTGTAGCGGTGTACCCAGTCGCGCAATGTCTGACGGTCCATCGCACGGGCCTCCGCCGCCGCCTCCCGTGACCAGCCTTTCCAGCACCAGGCCAATCGCCAGCATCCGACGCGCCGCTTTCGCATCTCGTGTCCGCGCCGCCGCTTCACGCAAATCTGCCGTCGACAGATCCGAACGCGTGATCGCCACCGTCATTGCAGTCCCCCATTGCTTCTTCCCCGACGGACTGCGAATCACGCGATGCCGCGTTGCACCAATCCACAATCGAATCAATGGTTCGGCCGGTTGGTATCAGTCTTGACCTAGCTAGTTGCCCAGCGGATGCCGGCGGATTTCATCCACTACCCGCGCCAGCACGCTGCTCCAATCTCCGGCGGCGGGTTGGCGAAACAGACGCACCGAGCGATACCATGGGCTATCGGTGCGGCCGCGGAACCACCGCCAGTCGGGCGCATGAGGCAGCAGAATCCAGACGGGCTTTCCCAACGCCCCAGCCAAGTGTGCCACCGAAGTATCAACCGTGACGACCAGATCCAGGGCTGCGATCAGTGCCGCGGTCTCCTGGTAGTCCGTCAACCAGGCCGTCCAATCCCGCAGGCCGAGCCGGCGAGCGTCTTGGCCGTACTGCAAATTCATCAGGCTGACGCCGCGGATATTCAGCAATCTGTCGATCAACTCTAGCGGCACCGAACGGCGTCGGTCGTCGGAGTGCTTCGGATTGCCGGCGAACGCGACCCCGATGGTTGGGCCCTCCGGCAACCGCGTCTTCCAGTCCAGCAAACGGCCAGGTTCGGCCTGAAGAAAACCTTCAGCGGCGGGAATCGTCTCCAATGTCGTCCCGAAAGCAAGAGGCAGACTGGCCTGGTCAACCCACGCGTCATACGCCGGAAGCGCGGTTGACGGCGCCACGGCCCTGATCCCCGGCATAGACGCTATCAGAGGCACCAACGCCGCCGAGCAAACCAATATCGGCATACCCCCAGCCGCGCGGATCAGCGGCAAATACCTTGCGAAATGGATCGTATCCCCAAGCCCCTGCTCCGCTCGCACCAGAATCGTCCGGCCGCTCGGGTTGGACCCGTCCCACATCTCGCCGGGAAGCGTCGGGAAATCCGCCTGATGCCGGGGGTGTCGCTTGCGCCATTCGTATTCGGCGAATCCGCGGGGCAGATCTCCACTCAGGAGCGCCGCGATCGCCAGGTTCCAATGGGCCTGCGCAAAATCAGGTCGCAACCGGATCGCCACCTCGCAGGCTTCGATCGCTTCGCGCAACTTGCCCCGTCTCGTCAGCAGATAGCCCAAACTGGCGTAGGCTTCGACCAGCCCTGGATCCAGCCCGATCGCCGTTCGATACAGCGTCTCCGCCGAACCGAGATCGTCGAGATCGACTGACGCGTTCCCCATGTTAAGCCACGACGGCGCATGATTGGGCTGCAACGACAAGGCGCGGGCGAAAGCCGCATATGCATCAGAATGATGTCCGAGCGCATTAAGCGCGGTTCCACGGGCAAAATGCAGTTCCGCATCGTCCGGCGACCCCTCTAGCGACGTGTTCGCCTGCATGGTGACTTGTTCCCACCGCTGCGCCAGCAGCAGAGCCCGGACGAGATTACGCCGCCGGCCAAAATGCGCCGGTTGCTGCCGCAACGCCTGGGTCAGCAACGTCACTGCTTCCTCAGCCTCGCCGTCTCGCAGCGCTAACAGTCCGCTCACGTAAAGCGCTTGGCCATCGTCTGCGATCGATTGGGGGTAGGGTCGTGCGAGCCCCGAGTTCGGCAAGAGTGTGCATGGAAACCATCCTGCTTCGGGAATGGTTAACGCACACTGAATCGAGCAAAAAATCTCAACGAAATCGAGCGAGGCGCACCAGCCAACGCTACTCGGCCCCTTGCACCGCGCCACATTAACTCCGCCAAGGGCATCGTATCGGCTATCACGCTCGGTGATTCAGCCTACATTGGTGTGAGGACCATTGAGAAACCCGAGTCGCCAAACCCATGCTGCATCTGACCAAGCTCGCCGTCGGCGTGAGAGACACAGATCACCTGCATGAATTGCAGGCCGAACGTATGCTGGAACCGCGCCCCGCTGCGCCATCGCACCCGCAATTTCCCGAGGCGGCGGGCCGAGGTTCTGGATGGCGGGTCGATCTATTGGGTGATCTCCGGAACCATGATCGCGCGGCAGCGCGTTATGGACATCATCGAGGACCGGCGCGACGATCTGACACCGTGTACCAGCCTGATCCTGGACCCCCAACTCGTGCCCCTGATTGGGCGTCCAACCCGTCCATTCCAGGGCTGGCGTTACCTCGATCCCGACGGCGCCCCGTCAGATATGCCCGCCTCCGGCGCCATTGCGGGATTGGACGGACTGCCATTCTCGCTTCGGCAGGAACTTCGAGCACTTTGCCTACTCTGAGTGATCGCCCGGTGGCATTGACGACTGGTGGCGGCTACTGGTGTTTCACCCGGAGCCGCGGGTCCCGCTCGTCACGCCCCGAAGGCCAAGAGACATCGAGCCGATGAGTCAAGTCCATGTAATTGGCGCCGGCCTTGCTGGCCTATCCGCAGCCCTGTCGCTGACCGCCGGCGGCCGACCCATCGTCCTCCACGAAGCTGGACCCGCGGCAGGTGGTCGATGCCGGTCATACTTCGACAAGGAACTCGGCCTCCGCATCGATAACGGCAACCACCTTCTGCTTTCGGGAAACACCGCCGCAAAAGCATATATCGCCGAGATCAAGGCAGAAAACGCCTTTCGGACGCAGGCCGAAGCAGCCTTTCCTTTCATGGACCTCAAGACCGGCGAGCGCTGGACAGTGCGGCCGAACAACGGCCCCATCCCTTGGTGGATCTTCGTGGCGGATCGTCGGGTGCCTCAAACGCGGATATCCGATTACCTAAGCATGGCGCAAATCGTGCTCATCCGGGATGATACCAGCGTCAGCGACAGTATGCGCCGAGGCCTACTTTACTGGCGACTGCTGGAGCCTCTCGCGGTCGCCGCTTTGAATACCCCCTCACAGGCAGGTCTCGCCCGACTGCTTGGCGTAGTAATGCGAGAGACTTTGATGCGTGGCGGCCAAGCATGCATCCCCATGCTCCCAAGGCAAGGCCTTTCAGAGGCGTTGATTGATCCCGCCATCGCCACCCTGCAGGCGCGCGGAGCCGATATAAGGTTTAACAGCCGTATCGCGGAACTGACCCTGGAAAGCAGCCGCGTAACAGGCATCCGTGGCCCCGATGGACAGACCTCGCTCGGCCCTGGGGACGCAGTTGTGCTCGCGGTACCCCCTTGGGTGGCCGCCGGCCTGCTGCCCGGCTTGGTCGTGCCTGAGGACTTCCAGGCGATCCTCAACATTCACTTCCGCCTCAATGCGGATGGCGATCGGCCCCATCGCGCCGCAGCCTTTATCGGTTTGACCTCAGGTACGGCGGAGTGGGTGTTTGTGAAACCGGATCATATTTCAGTCACCATCAGCGCCGCGAATACTCGGGTGGATGCTCCGGTCCAGACCATCGCCTCCGCCGTATGGCCAAATGTAGTGGACGCGTTGGGACTGCCTGCCAGCCTGAAGGACCGGATGCCCCTGTATCGCGTGGTGAAGGAAAAGCGTGCCACCATCTCCGCGACCGCGCCGCAGGAGGCAAAGCGCCCGCCGACGCGCACCAATCTCGCCGCGAACCTCGTCCTTGCAGGGGATTGGACCGCTACCGGGTTGCCGGGCACGATCGAGGGCGCCATAAGGTCCGGCCGTTCCGCCGGGAAAGCGTTGTTGGCGCTTTGAAGGATGCCATGGCCCTCGATGCCGTAACCGCGCCGGTCGTCGATGACGCCGCGTTGCTATCCGCCGAGACCCGAGCCGCCGATGCTCTGATCCGGCGGCAGAGGACAGACGGCCATTTCGTATTCGAACTCGAGGCTGACGCGACGATCCCGGCGGAGTATGTTCTGCTGGAGCATTTCCTGGCGCGCATCGACCGGGATCTAGAGGCGAAGATCGGGGTCTACCTACGGGGCATCCAGGGCACGCACGGCGGCTGGCCCCTATTCCATGACGGGGCATTCAACATCTCCGCCAGCGTCAAGGCCTATTTCGCGCTCAAAGCCATCGGTGACGATCCTGACGCGCCCCACATGCAACGAGCTCGAGACGCAATACTCGCGGCCGGCGGTGCCGAACGGACGAATGTCTTCACGCGGGCGCAATTGGCGCTGTTCGGCGCGGTGCCATGGCGAGCGGTGCCCGTCATGCCGTTGGAAATCATGCATCTGCCGCTATGGTTTCCGTTCCATCTATCGAAGGTCTCCTACTGGTCCCGTACTGTAATCGTGCCGCTCATGGTGCTGATGGCGCTGCGGCCGAAGGCGCGTAATCCATGCGGGATTGGGATCCCTGAGCTTTTCAGCACTCCTCCAGAGCAGATAACAGATTGGATCCGCGGCCCCTATCGGTCCGGATGGGGACGGTTTTTCAAGGGCGTGGACGTCTTGCTGCGTGCCGCTGAACCGTCCTTTCCAAAAGCCGGACGTCGGCGGGCGATCGACAAGGCGGTGACGTTCGTCACGCAGCGGCTTAACGGCGAGGACGGGCTAGGCGCGATCTACCCAGCCATGGCCAACAGTGTGATGATGTTCGACACGCTCGGGTATGCGCCTGATCATCCTGATGCTGCCATCGCGTGGCAGTCAGTGCGCAATCTCCTGGTGGTGCAACAGGATCGAGCCTACTGCCAGCCGTGTTTATCGCCGGTCTGGGATACCAGTCTGGCCGGGCACGCCCTCGCTGAGGCTGGCGTTTCGACCGATACCGCCTGCAATTGGCTGCGGCCGTTGCAAATTCTGGACGTCGTCGGGGACTGGGCGGTGCGCCGTCCCGGTCTGCGTCCAGGTGGCTGGGCCTTCCAGTACAACAATGCGCACTATCCGGATGTGGACGATACCGCGGTAGTCGGCATGCTGCTTCATCGAAATGGTGATCCGGTCCACGCCCCGGCGATTGAACGGGCGCGGGAATGGATTATCGGCATGCAATCCTCCGACGGCGGGTGGGGGGCATTCGAGCCAGAAAATACGCATCATTACTTGAACCACATTCCGTTCGCCGATCACGGCGCCTTGCTTGACCCCCCGACGGCGGACGTCAGTGCACGCTGTGTGTCGTTCCTTGCCCAGATCGGTATGGCCGCGGATGATCCGGTGATGCTGCGTGCAGTAGCCTATCTGCGGCGTGAGCAGGAGGCGGACGGCAGTTGGTTCGGGCGCTGGGGCACAAACTACATCTACGGCACGTGGTCAGTGCTGTGTGCACTTAATGCCGCAGGCATCCCTCACGACGACCCGGTAATCGTCCGGGCAGTTGACTGGCTGCTGTCGATGCAGCGCGAGGACGGCGGGTGGGGCGAGGACGAGGAAAGCTACGGCAGCGCTCCGCATGGCCGCTATTTCGAAAGCACACCGAGCCAGACAGCATGGGCTGCGCTGGGGCTGATGGCCGCCGGCGCCGGGGCTCATCCGGCGACGGCTCGGGGGATCGCCTATCTGGCTTCGACGCAAGGCGCAAACGGCGAATGGACTGAGCTGCCTTACACTGCGGTCGGTTTTCCTCGGGTGTTCTACCTGCGCTACCACGGCTACAAACTATACTTTCCGTTGCTGGCCCTATCTCGGTATCGCCGTCTGATGAACGGAAACACCCGCCGTATAGAAGTCGGGTTCTGACCCTTTCGCTTGGTTTCATTGTCGGCCTGGCGGCCGAGGCGCGGATCGCCCACTCGTTCGGCTGTCCGGTCCGTGCAGGTGGCGGCACACCAGCGGGCGCTGAGGTGGCGACAAAGCAGTTGATTGCGCAAGGCGCTACTGCTCTGGTCAGCTTCGGGCTGGCGGGCGGCCTAGATCCGATGTTGCGGCCCGGGACCGTGATTGTCCCTACGGGCGTATTATCCGACGGAGCGACATTGGCGACGGATCCAACCCTGGCCGCCCGTTTCGGCGGCCTAACGGGCCACATGACACTTGCAGGTAAAACGATCATCGCTGAAGCAGCGGCTAAGCGGCGGTTGTTCGAAGCGACGCACGCCCATGCGGTCGATCTGGAAAGCGGACCCGTCGCCTGGATCGCCCAGGCAAATGAATTGCCCTTCGTCGTGGTTCGTGCGATCTGCGACCCGGCTGAGCGCGATCTGCCCCCGGCGGCGCTTGCCGCACTAGACCCGGATGGTCGAATTGGTCTGCCATCGGTGGTGCGGTCTTTGATGAGGCAGCCGGGCCAAATCATCGGGCTGCTGACACTAGCTAGGGATGCGGCGCTTGCCCGTCGGGCGCTGATCAGGATGTCGAAGCATTTCGTGGCTTCTTGAATTCATCGTCGAGCACATGGTGCTCCCGCTCGGGCAACCGCCAACTCTTGCGCGATGTCGTCCGTTGCGCCAAAACGAGGCTTTGTTCCTTCTGCACCTCATATTTGCCAATTCCGCATAGCGGTAACCATTCCGGCTGGCAGACGATCGGCGCTGTCGTCACGCTAATGTCACCGGCCCCGAATGAGCCAGGCGGGGAGGGCTTCGTTAATAGCGGATGGGCCTGAAACTACCCCAAAGGAACTCTTGGGTGGGAGAACCTCTGGCGCCGGAACTGCGGGCGATAGGGTTAGGATGCCGCTAATGCGCATCTATGTATTTGTATCTCAGACAGACCCAGATTGTGTGGCATTCACCTTGAATGCAACCGGCGACAACCTGCCACCTTCACTTGGTCCATGGTTTCAGGAAGTAATACCTGGTATGTCTGTCATGGATATCGAAAGTGACCCAATAACGGAAGCGGTGCGCCGGGAAGGATATTTTATCGCTACCGAAACTACCGACTAGGCAATCAATACGGCCAGCCGCCGGTCATCAGTTTGAAAGCTGATGCGACATCCATCTAAAGTCGTTAGACCGCGCATTTTAGCGTTTTGGAAGGCGTCTCGCCGAATATTTGCCGGTATTTGTGGGCAAATCTTCCGAGCTCCCAAAAACCGTGCTCTGTCGCAATCGAGGTGACCCTCGCGATGGCGGGATCAGCTTGCAATAAACTGCGTCTTACCGCTCGCATGCGGCGAAGTACGAGGTATTGCGTCGGACTTACCCCAAGTTGCGTCTGGCAAGCGGCCCGCAAGGTCCGGCCGGAAACGCCAATGGCCCGGCTGACTTCGGGCATGTACAATGGTCGATCCTCTGCCGCTTCGAGTATGGCGTGGAAGCGCGATATCACGGTTTGTTGATGTTGTCGCGCAAGGGTATCGAAGGGTGGCGCCGGCAAATCGATGGTCTCAAATAGCGCTTGAATAAGGGCTTGTTCGAGATCGACCGTCTCTGGGCACGCCGACAACCCCGGTGGGCTTTCCGCGAGATGGCGGGCGGAAACCTGTAGTGCACGAAGCTGGCGCAGCGCTGCGGCCGCGGGCGAGAAAACCATTCCCCGCGTCATCCACTCCAGGTGATCTTCGAGGTGAGGAACGCAGAGCGAATCCACGTCTGCCTTGGCAAGAGACACTGAGGCCCATTTCGTAGGGCCTTGTAACCGGAAGAAGCATGATACACCCGGTCCGAAGGCTCCAACTTGGTCATATCCGACCTCGGCACCGTTCCAAACAAAACTAGGCCCCGGCTCGGTAAGAAAAACCACCCCGACCCGGCTGCCCTCAAAATGGGAAATTCGGCATAAACTCTCAGAAGCTTGCAGCGCCTGCAGCCGGCCAAGAGCAAACAAGGTGCTTTTAGCCTTAAACGAACCGCGCTCCGTTACAGTGTAATCGTTATTCTGATCGCATATCATGGTCGCGAATTGGTCAGAGTCATTGGAAATCGTGATTCTGCTGGAATACATTCCAACCCCCGCCCTTGGTGAGGTCCGATCATCGTGGCAATGATCGTTTGTGTCTACCCACTATCCACTATGCTATGGACACAGTCGCGGCGTGTTACCTTTTAGAGACGATTTGACGTAGGTTCTGATCGGCAACTGGGTTCGGATGGCGGTGATCCCTGACTAATACGGCGCGGGGCGCTGACCGGCTCATGAGCGCATCTTAGCATCCGTTGCTGCAGCGTGACGCTCACCGCGCCAAGTAATATTGAAAAAGTCAAGCCCACTTGGGCCTATTGGGCTAACCCCTATCGCTCGTGGAAGAATGACCGAATGTTTGCTTTGGGGTCCGATCAATGCCTCCTTGAGGAGTGACCACTGGTGCAAAAGCCAATGCCTGACTGACTGCGCGTTCTCCAAACTCAATGCACTACGATTTCGAGGCAGCGAACGACTTGTGCCAGGTAGTAAAATAGAACGAGATGCTGAGTGACCACGATCTCGTAGTCTTGGCAGAGGCATTGCCGGATATAGCGTCCGCATCGCACTGGAGTGGCGCGTCGTCTCACGACAACAGGGGCGCGACGTCGTTTCTTCGCAGAACACTAGTTCTATCGGGATCTTGCAACATTGCAGGCCAATCTGCTCCCAGGGTCGGGACGCCGACGCAATTGAGAGCTCGCGCCAACACCCGGGCAACACACCCGGACGTAGGACTGGTCGTCCTATTCACCCAGCCAGCAGGACATCCAACCGATAGCCCTCGTGCAACTCGCCCCTGACGACCGTCAGCCTCCCCGTCGTCGCACCGATAAACATCTCCGCCGCCTCATTCCCGGGCGTCGGATCGTCGGTCTGTCCGAGCCAGTTGACCAGAACGACCATGCCGCCAGGCAACATGCTGTCCAGCACGCGGCTCACGCACCGCCCGATATCGGCAGCTGACAAAAAGTACAGCACCTCGGAAAACACTATCAGGTCGAAGCAGCCCTCAGGCCATTCGACCGGCACCTGCATGCGCCGGAATCGCACCTGCGGTTGATCCGCGCAGCGCGATCGAGCCAATTCCAAGGGTTCTTCGACAATATCCACGCCCAGCAGGGAGTCACACCGCTCAGCCAGGTCACGCGTCAAAACGCCGATGGAGCACCCGACCTCAAGGCCCGACGTGAAATGCCGGTCCCCAAGGGCCGATATCGTTTGGCCATATTTTATTTGCTCATAGCCGCTTGTTCGGAACCCCCAAGGGTCCGGATTGGACTCATACAGACGTTTGAAATGTGTGGCCGCGCGAGATCCGGTCACGGCACGACAAACGTCTCGAACGGCACTTCGAAGACCGACAGCAAACTCGTGGGCAGTCGGAATCCCTCGGGATCATCTGTTATCAGGTCGCCGTATTGCGACTGGTGTGCCTGAATCGCCGCCTTCTTTGCGGCTAGGAAACGGCTCACATCCAGGCGAAATCCACCAACAACCCTCTCGGGAATCATCGCGTCGGCCGCCAGCGTCCAGCCCCAGACCGGATACGCGACATGCTTGATCCCCGCGCCGGACGCCACGGCCGCGCCCAACAATGCCGCCGCCTCATGGTCGCAATGCGGGTCATACCGCCAGGGAGCGACAATCGCCGAGCATCTCGGCTCCTTACCAATCAGCGCCAGCAAAGTTGCAACGTCAGCCTCAAACCCGGGTCCATCAATCGGAGCTGCCGCATCCGGTTGGTCAAGAAATACCAGCCGGTCCTCCCCCAGCCCAAGTATCTCGACGGCGTCCCGAACCTCCTGCGCCCGGCACGCCCGCAGCCGGGCAGGGGGAAACACCTTGGAGTTCGGGTGTGATCCCGCCCCATCCGTTAGGATTACCACCAGCGGAGACCGCCCGGCGGCTACGCAGGCCGCGATAAGACCTCCGCAGCCCAAGCTCTCGTCGTCCGGGTGTGGCGCCAGGATCAGGCAAATGCCGTCGCCGATAATGTCGTCGAGACTGCCCTGAGGAAGCTCCCGCCACGCGCGATGACAATCTCCAGCGGTTACCGCCATCGTAAGACCCCCGCGTCCAGATGTTCCGCGAACCAGGTTGCCGCCTCGGTCAGCACCTCATCCGGAGCTGGCTGACGCAGATAGGTCGACAGGTCACGGCAAATCCGCTCGACCGGAGTCCCTTGCCGGAACGACGACAGCCCCAGCGACCGCTGGATCAAACGCATCGCGTCAAGGCAGGCCGTCTCGACCGCGGTCCGGCCCAGCCCGACCGTCGTGACCCGATAATTGGTATCCGCCGTCGGATCTTCCGCGATCCGCGCCACAGCGGCCACCCACAGGCGGCTGCTCTCGCGAGCAATGAAAGCGTGCCCAAGTCGCGCCTGCGTGTGCGGATTGTCGAGCCGTCCGGAGGCCCTAAGCTCCGCGACCGCATGGTCCAGCAACGCAATCAGGCCACCCAGCGCCACAGCCGACCCGCGCCATGCCCCGGCGGAAAAATCGGGCTCCCGCAGGTAGTCCCCAGGACCCCCAAGCACTGTGTCCCAAGCGGCCTCGCAACCGGTGAAATCCACCGCGCCGGTCACCGCTGCCCGCATCCCCTGCAGCGGAGACAGCAGCGGCTTAACTACCTCTCCAATGCCTAGCGGCAATGCCAGCATCCGCGTGACACCGTCTTCGTCCTGAGCTGTAACTACGGCCCCGGTGGCGTGACCGGCGGCGGAACAGAACTGCTTGCCGCCGCTCAATACTACCTTGCTGCCAATACGCCGCATCCGCAGGCCCCCCGCCGGCGGATCGGTTACCCACAGCCCATACAGCCGCCCATCCTCCCGCGAGGTTCCGTAGCGCGCGATCAAGTGCCGCGCGTTGACATGAGCCTCCAGAATCCGACCAACCGAAAGGTTACCTTGGCCAACCAAAATCAGCAGTGCGGCGAGTTCATCCGCCGTGCCCAACCCCTGCACCGGCAACAGAGGTGACAGGGCGCCCAGTCGGCGAAGACGCTCGATCTCCTCCGCCGGAAACCCCGCCTCCCGATCGAGCCCATCTGCTCGGCATTGCATCCACGGAACCAGTTCCGCGACCGCCGCCCCATACCCAAAAGAAGTGTTGCCGTTGGGCATCTCAATCGGCCGCCAGTGTTTCAGGCAACGCGACCTCAAGCAGCAACACCTCTGCTGCCGCAATCTCCGCCTGCAGGTCGACGAACCGGACGCGGCGGCGCTGCAGCACCGGACTGGACGCTTCCAGTGCTGCCCACGCAGAACCAAAGAAGCGGTGCGCCACACTTGCCGACAGACGCGCCCGAGACAGGCCAAGATCGCGGGCCAAGGCAGCATCGGGCGCACCGCCCCACTCCCGGCGTGCCCGGCTACGCAAACCATAGCGCCGGAACGCGTCCTTCGCCGGCTCGACCTGCTCGTCGGCAAATTCGTCCTGCTGGATCATCCGGCGGCGGATGGCGTCGGCCATGCCCCCCTCAGCGCGGCCGACGATCCTCCCCGAGACGACTACCTGGATGGCCGGATCATGCCGGACACGCGCATCCATCATCCACAAAGCCCGCACGAAAGCCCGATCCTCGCCGGCCGCGATAGCGGGAATTCCACCGACCCGGCGATAAGCGTCCATACTGACAGCCAAGCTCGCGCCGGAGGCCTCGGTATGCCGTGGCGGGGCGTCGTGCCATTCCGGATCAAGCATCCATGCGAGCGTGTCCAACAGCGTGATCAGGCGGCATTCGCGGGCGTCGTCTTCATGCAGATGCGCGGGAATGATCGCAGCCTCCACCGGATCGATCACTGCCCGCCCACAGACCACGTCAGCCCGCTTTGCCAGCGCCCGAACATTCAGGATCACCCAATCCGGCGGAGCGATCGAAATCAGCGTCCGTGGTCAACAGCACACCGTCGTCACCAGCCAATTCGGCGGCAAGCTGCATTGCCAGGCGCCGCGCATGACCCGCATTGGCCTCGGCCTGTGGCAGATCCCGTCGGACCACGTCCAGTCGAAACCCCAAATGAGGCGCCAGCCCGAGCGCGATCGCTTCGGTCGAGTCGATGCAATTGTTTAACAGCATCACCACCCCGTCCGGGCGTTGGATCTGCGTATTCAACGCGGTGAGGCAGGGGCCGATCCGTTCGGCTTCATTCCGTACCGGGATAGCGACAATACTTTTAGCCACCGATGTACCACACCATGGAGCGGATCCTGCCAAAAAAGAGAACGTTTATGCGCAGGTGGGACACCGGCCGACAGGATGCGATAGTCTGTCACCGAGGTGTTATGATGCTTGTGCTGACGAAATTGCGAACTATACGGCGAGCATGACACAACCCATCGAAACCGACGTAGCCATCGTCGGCGCCGGGCCTGTCGGCCTATTCGCCGTCTTCCAACTCGGTATGCTCAAAATGTCCAGCGTGCTGATCGATGCTCTGGCGGAAGTTGGTGGCCAGTGCACCGCGCTGTATCCGGAAAAGCCGATCTATGACATCCCGGCGCATCCGGCGATCGAGGCAGGCGCCCTCGTCACTCGGCTGGAGGCGCAAATCGCCCCATTTCGGGCGCCCCGGCTGCTCGGGCGGCAGGTCAGCGGGCTAGCCGGCGCGCGTGGCGCCTTCACGCTGACGACTGATCAGGGTGACACGGTCAGGACCAAAGCGATCATTGTGGCGGCCGGGGCAGGGGCGTTTGGGCCGAACCGGCCGCCGCTCGAAGGTCTTGCGGCCTACGAGACCAGCGGCGCCGTGCAATATTACGTCCGCCGCCGGGAGGATCTGCGCGGCAAGCGCGTGGTGATCGCCGGTGGCGGCGATTCGGCCGTCGACTGGGCGCTCGCGCTGAAGGACATCGCCCACGTCGCCGTGGTGCACCGCCGGCCGAAGTTCCGCGCGGCTCCGGAAAGTGCGGCTCAATTGGATGAAGCCGCACAAAAGCAACAGATCGAGATGGTGATCCCCTATCAACTCCACGGCCTCACGGGCATCGACGGCGTGTTGTCCGCGGTGCAGGTCGCCACGCTCGACGGCGCGGTGAAATCGTTGCCCGCGGACGTGCTACTGCCATTCTTCGGGCTGTCGATGGACCTCGGGCCGATCGCCGCGTGGGGGTTGCAGAGCCAGCAACATCACGTGATGGTCGATCCGGCCACCGCACAGACTAGCCTGCCCGGGGTGTTTGCGATCGGTGACGTAGCCACGTACCCGGGCAAGCTGAAATTGATCCTGCAAGGGTTCAGCGAAGCGGCCGTCGCGGCGCACGCGATCTATCCGATCGTCCATCCCCACCAGGCCCTGCATTTCGAGTATTCGACCACCAAGGGTCTGCCCGCGTAGCAAATCCGCTGATGATCTGGGACGGACGATCGAGAACGGGAAAATGAAAGAACCGTGACCGATTAGCGGCGGCAATCACGTTGCCGCTACTTTGCCTTGTCTTCGCGCCGCCATTTACACGACATAGCGGTCAAATACCGTAGCAGCATAAACGGATATTCAGCCGTCGCAGTCTTAACCGCTGGCACCGTTGTGCTGAACGAATCTTGTCGATGTCAACGGCATGTTTCGGAGGAGAGAGACGTGATTGCACCGCGAGCGCGGACTTGGCTACTTCTGTCTTCGGTTGCTCTGGCCCTTGAGTTCGGCGATGCAAGCGCGCAACAGACGCCGCCGCCAGCTGATCAAAATCCATACTTGAAGGGGTCCGAAGGCTACGACCGGGGGCCTCGTGGGCTCACCAGCTACCAGCCCATTGCAATCGACCAGCCCTTCGCGGCCAAGATGGCCCAGGATGTCGCAGACAAGCCGGGGGTCGAGCGGGAGCATCAGGCCTTGCTCGACGAACGCTACGACCTGAGCGATCGCGTCGCCCAAGGGGTGACTATGGAACATGGCAAGCCGCTGCAGGAAGGGGTGCGCGTTAAGCTGCCATCGGGGATGACGTGGGACCAGCTCGCAGCCATGACGCCGGACGCGATCCGTGACCAGGGCGTATTTCCAAAGGGATTCTTGCCGCTGCCGCATCCGAAGCACGCCTCCGGTGGCTTTGTGTTCCCGCAGGAGGAGATCGACGCGATAAAGCGCCAGGACGGCCGCGATCTCACGCGCTTTGATATTGATTTTGATTTGCCTGAGCGTTTCTTGGCGGCGTTTCCGCCGGCCATGTATTTGGTCCAACGTCCCGACCTCGGGGATGTCTCGCAAGGCAAGCTTGTCTCATTGACCAATTACTTCGAAATGTTCAATGGCATCTTGACGCCTCGGCAACTGGAAGGTCTGCGGCTGCTGCTCACGCCGTTCCCGCAACAGCAGTTCAACGCGACGGACGACCGCAAGTCGGCAATAGCCAGCCAGGGTGCGGCCTGCTTCGATTGCCATGCGAACGGGCATCAGAATGGCGCCACCCATCTTGCGCCCGATGCGCGTCCGGAGTGGTTCCGCCACCGCATCAAGACCATATCGTTGCGTGGGGTCGATATCCAGCGGCTGTTCGGGTCACAACGGGCCTTAAAAACGATTGAGGATTTTACGGAGTTCGAGCAGCGCACGGCCTATTTCGATGGCGATATCGTGACCGCGACGAAGAAGGGTGTGAATCCGCTCGAGCGCGGCAGCCAGGTCGACTTCATGGCCGATTTCGAGGAGATGCTCGACTTCCCGCCTGCACCCAAGCTCGACCTGTTCGGCAAGCTCGATCCCGCTAAGGCGACGCCGGCCGAGATGCGCGGACAGGATATCTTTTTTGGCAAGGGTCAGTGCGGAAGCTGCCATCAGGCGCCATACTACACCGACAATTCAATGCACGACCTGAAAATCGAGCGTTTCTTCAAGCCGGAACTCGTGAACAACGCGATGGAGATCGGGGACGGGAGGATCAAGACGTTTGCGTTGCGCGGTGTGAAGGACAACCCGCCTTACCTGCACGACGAGCGTTTGCTGACCCTGGACGACACGGTTGAGTTCTTCAATCTGGTCCTCGGCGACAAGCTTACATCGCAGGAGAAGCAGGATCTGGTGGCATTCATGCGTACCCTGTAGTTGGGGCGCCTGGATTAGTCGAATTCTAGGGCAAACTTATCTTGCCTTCCCAATCATCGGCCGCCGTGATGTCAGTGCACTGAGTGAACGTGTCGCTCGTCGTCCTGGCAACGCCGTTGCCGCTCTAAGCGGGCGCCGTCTGCCTCGATCCGACTATCAAGAGAGGGCAGGTTTGAAACATTAAATTCCGCCACAATCGTGTCGAGGCAAGCGAAATTTCTAAACCAGGTGTCTTGACCCGGCACCCGAATCTGCCGCCTTTGTCGCCCGTGGTCTTCTCTTCGATTCCCTTCCTGTTCTTCTTCCTACCGATCTTCTTGGCTGCTTACTTCGTAACGCCATCGATCCGAGGAAAAAACCTGGTCACACTGCTGTGCTCCCTGTTGTTCTACGGATGGGGCGAGCCGTGGTTTGTGCTGGTGCTGCTTGCCTCCATCGCCGTCAACACCTTTGCGGCGGTAGTGATCGACGCGTGCAGGGGATCCGCGCGTGCCGTGGCACTTGGCATCGCGGTCTCAGCGAACCTGCTGCTGTTGGCAACCTTCAAATATGCCAATTTCCTCGCCGGGAACCTGGACGTTTTGCTGCAGCCTCTCGGCACCGCGGTGAACCTGCCGGATATTCCGCTGCCCCTGGGCATATCCTTTTTTACCTTCCACAGCCTGTCGTACATCATCGATGTCTATCGTCGGCGCTTCCGGGCGAATCGAGACCCCATCCAGGTCGCTCTCTATATCTCACTCTTCCCGCAGCTCGTGGCGGGACCGATCGTCCGCTACAAAACGGTGGCGCGCCAACTGCAAGCGCGACGCCATACCCTGTCGCGAGCTTCGGCAGGTGCCCGTATCTTTATCATCGGCTTGGCACAGAAGGTCCTGATCGCCGACCCGTTGGCGCAGCTCGTCGAGGTGGTCTTTGATCACACGCCGCTGCCCTCGATGGCAGAGGCTTGGACCGGCCTGCTCGCCTACACGATCCAGATCTATTACGACTTCGCCGGGTACTCCAACATGGCGATCGGCCTGGGGTTGGTGCTGGGTTTCACCTTCCCGCGCAATTTCCGTCTGCCCTATTCGTCTCTATCGATCACCGAGTTCTGGCGCCGCTGGCACATGTCGCTCTCCGCTTGGTTGCGCGACTACCTATACATCCCGCTCGGCGGCAACCGCTTTGGCGTTTTGCGAACCTACCGGAACCTGCTCACGGTCTTCATCCTGTGTGGACTGTGGCACGGAGCGAACTGGACCTTTGTCGTTTGGGGTGCGTGGCACGGAGGCTTTCTGGTGTTGGAACGCCTGCGCTTCTCGCGCCTTCTAGCGCAGCTTCCATTGCCGGCACGCTGGGCCTACACCCAACTCGCGGTGATGGGCGGATGGGTGCTGTTCCGGTCGCGCAGTCTGGAATCCGCACGGGTGATGTACGCCGGGTTGGTCGGAAGACATGGACTGGGGGCAATGAGCCTCGATATGCACGCGACCCTTAGCACCGGCCTTGCCGTGCTTCTGTTGATCGGTTCGGCATTGGCCGTGCTACCCCGGTGGGTGCGCTTGCCGAAGCTGCCAGCAAGCCTGCTGGCACCCGCCGACACCGTCTGGACTTTCGGGTTGCTGATCTTGGCCATGATCTTTGTCGCCGCCGGCACCTACAGCCCCTTTCTATACTTCCGGTTCTAGCCGCACATGCTGCGTCACTACCGCCGATACTGGGCACCCCTTTCGGCGTTATTGCTCGGCTTGCCATTGCTTGTCGGCATCCTGACATCCGGCGGCAAGTCCGTATCAAGCATTGAGGCGAGATCTCTGGCGCCCCCGCCCACCATCCCTGAGGACTTCGCCGCATGGCGCACGCTTCCTAAACAGACGGACGCCTATTTGCAGGATCATTTCGGTCTGCGCCGGATCTTCCTTCAGGCTTATGGCTTCATCATGAGCCGCGCGCCGTTGCAAACCGGCAAGCCGTTGGTCTTGACTGGCTCGAATGGGTGGATGTTTCTCCGCGCCGATCAAATGCTGCAACTGAGCGCGGGCTTGATCCGGCGCGATGAACAGGTGGCCGAGACCGCTGATCTTCTCGCGACGATGCACACTCTGCTGACCGCTCGCGGCGCCCGGTTACTTGTCGCGTCACCGCCCAATTCCGCAACTATCTACCCGGACCAGTTGCCGTTGTGGGCGAGGAATTGAGGGCAACGCACCGAATATGATGTACTGCTCGACGATTTGGCGGCGCGGGGTGTTCCGGTGGTCGACCTGCGGCCCGCCCTCATCGCGGCAAGAGCCCAGGGCAAAGTCTATCATATGCACGATACCCACTGGACCGCGTTCGGTGCAGTGACCGCCTTCAATGCGATCGTAGAAGCCGACTCCCGCCCGGACTGGAAACTCGACCCCGACCGCGTGCTCGGAGCGCCGGAAACGATCATGGGAGGCGATCTTGCCCGGTTGCTGGGAACGGCGGACGAGGTGAAGGAAACAGACCGGTTGTTGGCCTTGCCGTCTGGAAAACGCGAGCCGCTCGACAATGGCAAGCAATTTACCACGGCCCTTAGCACAAGCGACCGCTCTGGACCCACGATCATGATCATCGGCGATTTATTCACCGAAGGCTTCTTCGTGCCGATGCTCCTTCAGGACACTGGGCGCGTTGTCTGGCTGCTCAACAATGTCTGTCGCTTCGACTGGAAATGGATCAATCAGTTTCAGCCGGACGAGGTTTGGTGGATGCCGACCGAACGCTTCATCGTGTGCGGGAAGGGCGCCCGTCCGGTCGGCCTGCCGCCGCTCCCGGCGACCAGACAGCAATGATTCTGGGCGAGACCGGCTGTGGGCGGCGATTGCGAAAGCGCGCAAGGCGAGAAACGCCTTCCGGCAACACGACCGCAGCGCGGCGTCGTGTCGCTGCGGGCCCCTCGCGGTTCTGACCGCGCATGTTGCGTCACTACCGACGGTACTGGGCCCCGCTCTCAGCGTTCTTGCTTGCCTTGCCATTGCTGGTCGGCGCCCTGACATCCGGTGGCAAGCCGGTATCGAGCATCGAGGCACGGTCGCTGGCGCCGACGCCCGCATTCCCTGAGGACTTGGCCGCGTGGCGCAATCTCCCAAGACAAACGGATGCTTATCTGCGCGATCACTTCGGTTTGCGCCAAATTTTCCTCCGTGCTTACGGCTACATCATGAGCCGCGGCCCATTTCAAACCGGCAACCCAATGGTTCTGGCCGGATCGAACGGGCAGATGTTTTTCCGCGGCGATCAAATGGTGCAGCAGAGCGCGGGTTTGCTCCGGCGCGACGAACAAGTCGCGCAAACCGCCGATCTTCTCGCGAGGATGCACATCTTGCTGGCCGCTCGCGGCACTCGGTTGCTTGTCGCGTCACCGCCGAATTCCGCGACCATCTACGCGGACCAACTTCCGCTGTGGGCGAGGAATCGAGGACGGCGCACGGAATACGATGTATTCCTGGACAATCTAACAGCGCGGGGCGTCCCGGTGATCGATCTACGGCCTGCCCTCATCGCAGCGAAAGCGGACGGCAAAGTTTACCGTTTGAACGATACCCACTGGACGGCATTCGGTGCGGTAACCGCCTTCAACGTGATCGTCCAAGCTGATTCCCGGCCGGACTGGAAACTTGATCCAGCCCGCGTGCTAGGAGCACCTGAAACGGTTGTGGGCGGCGATCTTGCCCGCCTGCTAGGAACTGCGGACAACATGAAGGAAACCGACCGCCTGTCGGCATTGCCGCCTGGAAAGCGGGAGACCCTAGATAAAGTCAAAGAAAATACAGCTGCCCTCGCCACCAGCGACCGCTCCGGACCGACGATCATGATCATCGGTGACTCCTTCACCGGGGACTTCTTCTTGTCGATGCTGTTGCAGGACACCGGCCGCGTTGTTTGGCTGCACCACAGTTTTTGCGGCTTCGACTGGAAATGGATCGATCAGCTGCGGCCGGACGAGGTTTGGTGGATGCCGACCGAACGCTTCATCGTCTGCGGAAAAGGCGGCGTCCGTCCGGTGGGGCTGCCCCCCGGGGACACGGCCGGAGAGCATTGAGCGCAGATCGAGCACCCGACCGAGTTGCGCAACCAATTGCTAGCAGATTGCGAGCAGTCGTCCAACTACCAGCCACCGAACCAGATGCCGAGGCCATGCACGATCCCGACCGGAAAAAAGGTTGCGCCCGCAATCATGAGCGGGCGATGACCGTTGGTTGCGCAAAATATGATCGACGTTAGCCATGCCGAATAACAGGTGAACAGGACCAGCGCGATGCTCGCCGCCGTTCTAATGTCCATCGCCCCCCTTTCGCGCATCATCGGCTTGCCCCCACTCCAAAAGCGGACGCATGGCAGATGGGCATCTCTCCGCGTCACAACAACCAGCACGCTGCAATTATTTGCGCTCCGTCTCGACCTTCGCGCGCCCGATCCGAGATTGGTGGAAGATCTAGCCTAGGATCATCTCCCGCTTAACTTAAATACAGCCGTTGCAAAGTCGCCTCGTCCATCGCATCCGGCGACGCGTGTAGTGCCGTGCTACCGCGCGACAGCACATATACGTCCGTTGCGATCTTCAACAATCGAGGCACGGTCTGCTCGGCGACCACGACCGTGGTGGCCAATTCGCCCCTTACTCGTTCGATAACATCGAAAACCGCCTGCACCATCACCGGCGACAAACCAAGACTTGGCTCATCCAACATCAGCAGCCGAGGTCCGCCCATCAGAGCCATTCCAATCACTAACATCTGCAACTGTCCACCGGAGAGCACACCCGCCTGCCGATGTTGCATCTCCCGCAGGAACGGGAAGTAATCAAATACGAGTTGCAAGCGCTCGCGCGCCCCGGCCCGGCTGATCAGTGAGGCCGCCTTGAGATTCTCCTGAATAGTCAGCTCGCGAAAGCACTGCCGGCCATCCTGCACCAGCGCGATGCCACGACGGGTGATGGTGGCCGGATGGGACCCGATCAGTGATCGACCCTCGAACACGATCCGGCCACCTACGATATCGCCGAGTTCGAACGGCAACATCCCCGTCACGGCCTTCATTAGTGTCGTCTTACCGGCGCCGTTGGCTCCGAGCAGGGCGGTGATACCGCCCTGCTCGATTGTCATGCTCACGTGCTGAAGTGCAACAATCGCCGAATCATAGACCACCGAAACGTCGCTGACTTCGAGTAGAGACACCGCTCTGCAACTCCTCGCTCAACGAGCGTCAATCCATTCGCCGGTAGAAACATACTTTCCGTCTTTGATCTCGGCAATCCGCGCCACCGTTGAACCCTGATGACCCGCAAAGTCCAGTGGGGGCGTGATGCCGCCGTCATCAAGTCCCTTGAGCCCCTCGGTGGCATCGCGCACGGCCAAGCGGAAGGCTTTGATGTCGTCTGGAACCTTGCCACCATTCTTCTTGATCACGACGTCAAGGGCTGACGCTATAACGATCCCCTCGAGCCAGCCCTTCATATAATAGACGTCCTGCTTCGCGATCTTGTTCTTTTCACGGAACGCATCGATCTGCTTCATCGCCGGGATATCCGACCCGAACGTATTGTAGATCTGGATCGCTCGGAAGCCCTCGGCGGCGGGTCCAAGCTGCTCCGGGATCGCCGGGCTGATGTTGTACATATTGCCTATGAACAGCTTTGCCGGCAGACCGATCTTCGCGGCGTCGCGCAGCGCCACAAGGGCCTGCGGCGCCGAGGACTGAATATACACCAGATCAGGGTTGGTCGCCTTGATGCGCAACATCTGCGCCGTCAGATCCTGCGCGTCGTATCGAAACTCGACCTGATCGACCAACTGCAAGCCGAGTTTTTCAATCACGCCCGACTGCTTGATGACGTTCACCGGCGCACGGCCGTATTCATTGTCGGCGTGCATCAGTGCGACGCGTTTTCCGCCCTTGGCAGCCAAATCGCGCAGCGCAATAATGATCTGCTGCTCATAGGTGGGACCGGCCATAAAGATGAAGGGCAACTTGACCGGATCGAGCACCTCGCTGGAAAAGGACTGAGTGAGATATGGCACTTTGTCCTCCGAGATCTGATCGCGTAACGCCTTCACCGCGCCGGTTGACCAGCCGCTGATGATGACCGCGCCCTCCTCATCGACACAGCGCCGATAGATCTTCAGCTCCTCGTCAAGCTTGTAGCGCCCATCAAGCAGAAGCGTATTGACCTTATTGCCGGCGATGCCGCCCTGGGTCTGATTTAGATACTCGAGGTAGTCTCGGATGCCATAGCTCATCCCGTTCACCAGCGCATCGGGACCGGTAATAGTACCCCAAATGCAGACGTTCAACGCCGCCGCGTTCGCTTGCGCCGTGGCACCAACGGTCAGCGCCAACAACGATCCAAACAGCCACTTTCGCACGACTTTCCTCCCTTTGCCCGGTCCGAGCCGGATTATTGCGAGCCCTGTGCCGCGCCCCGTGCACGGCGTCCTCCGGGTAGCCAACGCAAACCAAGTGCCGCCAATCCGCGCGGCTCGAACACCAGAAACAGGATAATGAGCAAGCCGAACGCCATCTCGCGCAACGCAGACAACACGTCGGCGAGCCCAGCCGTTTCGCCCACCCGCTGAATTGCCTCTGGCAGCAGCACGACGAACACCGCTCCGATGATCGGTCCCACCGCCGAACCAAGGCCGCCGACGATGATCATGGCAACGTAGTCGGCGGAAAGGTCGAGTGTGAACGTCTCGGGGCTGGCCAACCGCGAGGCGAACCCCAGCAATCCCCCCGCGATACCCGCGATGAATCCACTGATCGCGAATGCCCACATCTTCGTCCGAGGGACATCGATCCCCATACCCTTGGCAACGATCTCACTCTCCCGCACAACCAGGAATGCGCGGCCCAGATTGGTGCGCATCAGTTGCGCCAGCCCAAGCCAGACCAGCAGCAGCACGGCGATCGAAATAACCGCCGTCCCCTGGTCGGAGGCTATCGGAAAGCCGAATACCGTCTGTCGGCGGATCACCAGACCAGAGATACCGTTGGTCAGCGGCTCAATAGTCTTGAACAGATACTCCAGAATCGTTTGTGCCGCGACTGTCGCGATAGCAAAATAGAGGCCGCGCAGCCGCAGCGCCGGGAGGCCGATCAGCATACTTGCGATGCAGCCGGCAATGCCGCCGCCGACCAGCGCCAGCACATCCCAGCCCGCGTTGCCAAGATTTCCAGCGGCATAGGCGCCAACCCCGAGCAAAGCACCCTGAGCGAAACTGATCTGCCCGCAATACCCAATTAGTAAATTCAGTGACAAAGCCCCAATGGCAGCGATTGCGATCGCGTGCATCAAATAGGCGCCGTAGCGCCCAAGCAGGAGGCTGACGGCCATCATCGCCGCAGCCACGACGACAGCGATAAGCACGCGTCGTGGCGTCATCGCCTAAACCCGCTCCGTGCCGCGGCGGCCAAACAGGCCCTGCGGACGCACCAGCAACATCAGCACCAGCAGGGCGTACGGCACGACCTGCTGCAGCGCGCCGACCGAGGTCACGGTGGTGTGGTCGCGCAGAAATCCCTCCAGTGCCGGAGTGAGCAGCCCATCGGTGAAGGCCTGAAGGATGCCAAGCAACAGCCCGGCGACGAAGGCTCCGCCCAAACTCGACAAGCCGCCGACAACAATCACCGGGAACGCCAGCATACCTACATCCGATAGCCCCGGCGATAAACCCGTCAGCGTCGCGACGAGAGTGCCGGCCAAGCCCGCGAGCGCCGCGGACATTGCCCACGCAATCGATACCTGGTTGCTGACATGGATGCCGACGGCGAGCGCGGCGCGACTGTTATCCGCTGCACAACGCTGCATCAGCCCAATCGGCGTGAAGCGGTAGAACGCGAGAAACCCTAGGCTCAGCAGTGCCGCCAGCAGCCCGGCAGCAATATAGTTATAGGTGACGAAGATACCGGCCGCCTGAACAGCGCCAGCCGGAAACAACTGCGGAAATGCGATCTGGTCCGGACCCCAGATCACCAGGCAGCAAGCACGAATGAAGATCAGTAGTCCGAGCGTCACCATCATGACCGCGACCACCGGCGCCTTTAGCATCGGCCGCAGAACCAGCCGCTCTGTCAGCGCGCCAAATCCCGCCATGACCACCATCGCAAGAATCACTGCAGCCACCGATGGGACGTGAAGCCTCAATAGTACGAACGTCACGTAGCCGCCCAGCATGGCGTATGC
Source organism: uncultured Alphaproteobacteria bacterium (assembly GCA_963819345.1). GTDB lineage: Bacteria > Pseudomonadota > Alphaproteobacteria > Acetobacterales > Acetobacteraceae > Rhodopila. The sequence continues at coordinate 17,428 of CAWFVX010000016.1, read as the reverse complement.
CCCCTGGGCGAAGTTAACGACACCCGAGCATTTGTAGATCAGCACGATGCCGATCGCCACCAGCGCGTAGATGCTGCCAGTCGCTACGCCCGAGATGACAAGCTGTAGCGCGAGGGTCATGGTTCACCCAAATAGACGCGTCGAACTTCTGCGTCCGACTGTACTTCGGTGCCAGACCCCTCGAAGATTTTGCTCCCTGCCGCCATGACCACGATGCGATCGCAGGTGTTCAAGACCACGTCCATCTTGTGCTCGACCATCATCACGGCACACCCGAGCTGCTCGCGAACCCTCCGAATCACCCCGGCCATCGCCATCGCCTCCTGCGTCGTCAGGCCGGCAACCGGTTCGTCCAGTAGCAGCAGTTTCGGATTGGCCGCCAGCGCTCGGGCCAAATCGGTAGCCTTACGGCGCCCGTAGGGCAGGGTCTGTATTGGTTGATGCGCATACGACGCCAATCCCAACGGACTGAGCAGAGACTCTGTCAGCTCCCCCTCCAACGCCTTCGATGCCCCAAATCGTCCGCGAAAGCCGGGCCGCTGCCGGCTCATTCCTGCGCCAAGCTTCACCAGGTCCATGACCGTCAGGTCGTGCAGCGAAGCAACATTCTGGAACGTTCGGGAGATCCCCATTCGCAGCAACATATTGGGCGATAGCCCCAGCAACTCTTTGTCCTTCCACCGGACTGAGCCGGTCGAGGGCTGATAGCTGCCGCAGATGCAATTGATGAAGGTGGTCTTCCCGGCGCCGTTTGGTCCGATCAGCCCGACAATCTCGCCCGGCTGAACCACGATCTCCATCTGGTTCACCGCAATCACGCCACCGAACCTAATTGTCACGTCGGCCGCGTTGAGCGTCATCCGGCCCCCCAGCTATTCCGTCGCGATTTAAGTGCGGTGAGATGAATACACGCTAAGACTTGCGATGCGTACTGGGGTCGCTTCCATGCAAGCTTAACACGCGACGAGCGGCCCGGCCCATATCTTCTCATCAACCTCTCCGTTCCTGCCGTCGGGACTGGGCCGCACTAAGGCTATCAATATAGACGTGTACCGTTACGAGTGAGGGCAAAATGACGGAGGCGCCCTCGTCAGTCAAATGCCGCCTTGTCGCAGGAACGCTTGATCTGATTAGCCGTCGTATTCGCGGCATGGCCGCCCGGGACGCAACCAACCGGAGCTGGATGGTGGGCGCGACAGGGATTGAACCTGTGACCCCTCGCGTGTGAAGCGAATGCTCTACCGCTGAGCTACGCGCCCATCCGCCGCAGCGAAGAGGCGCTTCCTACCCGGTTGCCGAACGCACCGCAACCCTGACCGATCTCCCAACCTCCGTTGCAGGAAACACAAGGATAGGTCATCGTCCCAAGTCCAGCAGACGGGGAAAACGGAATGGTCCGCGACGCACGCGGTCTGCATCTCTCCACCGACAGTAAGCAAGCCGCCGCGCTGTTTGACCGCGCCGTGGAGCACTATCTGAAATACCACGCCGACGCGATGGATCTAGTGCACCAGGCACTCGCGGCCGATCCAGGCTTCGTCATGGGGCACTGCATTAAAGGTTATCTGATGCTCGGGGGCGCCAACCCCGCGCATCGGCCGCTCATCGCCGCTAGCCTCGCCTCCGCCGAGGCCGGCGCCCCCATGACCACACCGCGGGAACAACGCCACGTCGCGGCACTCTCCGCCTGGCAGTGCGGTGCCCTTGGGGACGCGTTCGCGATATGGCGCGATCTGCTCGATGCCGACCCCACCGACCTGCTTGCCGTGCGCATCAGCGACACCACGCATTTCCGCTTTGGCCACACCCAATTGGTGCTCGAACAGGCCGACCGTCTCGCCCCGGCCTGGTCGCCCGACCTCCCCGGGTACGACTGCTTCCAATCCGTCTGGGCCTTCGCTCATGAAGAAGCCGGCGACACCGCCGCCGCTGAGCGCGCGATCGACAGCGCATATGCCGGCGACCCAACGAACTTCTTCGCGCACCACGTCAAGGCGCACATCCTCGAAGCAGAAAGCCGCCCGCGCGAGGGCAACCATTGGCTTGCTCAGCAAACTGCCTACTGGCCAATCGGCAACAATCTCGTGCACCACCTGTGGTGGCACCGTGCTCTGATGCAGCTCGACCTTGGTGAACGGGACGCCGTCCTGGCCAGCTATGACGCCAACATCCGCAACCTGAACGCGCCGATGACCAAGGCCGTGCCGGACCAGTTCAACGATCTGCAAAATGCCACTGCCCTGCTTTGGCGGCTCGAGCAGCTCGGCCTCGACGTCGGCTCACGCTGGGAGGAACTCGCCGACAAAGCCGAAGCTCGGATTGGCGACAGTGCCTATCTGTTGCTTCCGCCGCACCTGATGCTGGCACTCGCTGCCACCGGGCGCGACGAAGCCGCCGCACGCTTCCTGGCGGCCCTGCACGAGCAGGCGCAACAGCAATCCCGATGGGACGCGGCAGCAATCGCCGACGTCGTCATCCCGGCATGCGAGGCTGGTCTGGCCCATCGGCGCGGCCAGCACGCCCGCGTCGTTGCCTTGCTGGAGCCACGCCTCGACGGCATCCGCTTGCTCGGTGGCAGCAACGCGCAGCGCGACCTGTTCCGTCAGATCCTGATTGATTCGGCCAGGCGGGCCGACCGTCGCGACCTCGTCGCCATCATGATCACCGAAGAGACCGCGACCCATGCCGCTCCCCCGACCGAACGGGCCGGCTACGCGACTGCGGCGCGCTGGCTGATGTGAAGGGAGAGCAACAATGCCGCCGATCGAACGCTTGATGTTGGATGGTCAACCGGAGCCCGTCAGCCATTATTGCCACGTCACAAAGGCAGGCAACCTTGTCTGGGTGTCGGGCACCGTCGGCATCGCCTCCGACGGCCGGATCCCGGAGGGTGTCGTCGAACAGTTCGAGGTCGCTATCGCCAACATGGACGCCTGCCTGAAGGTGGTTGGGGCCGGCGCGGAGAACGTAGTAAAGGTGACGGTCTACCTGACGGATGTTGCCGATCGCGCGAAAATCAACCCGATCCGGCAGCGTTACTTCGGCGCGCACCGCCCGGCCTCTACTCTGGTCGAGGTCACCGCCCTGGTTCTTCCGGAACTGAAGGTCGAGATCGAGGCGCAAGCGGTCATATCGTAGCGGGCCCGACAATACATGTTACCAAGGAAATCGGCGCTTAACTTCACGGCTTTGTAGAGTCTCTCAAATCAATCGACCTATTCTCACAGTATCCGACATCTCGGATATTTGTTCCCTCTCCATCACTATTGTAGAGTTAAATACGTGGCTTGCTGCGATTTTATCCAACCCCGCACATGACGTGAGGACGCCATGGAAGACCCTGCACCCACCGAACCCGTTCCTTTGGAAGGATTATCCTTTGATTTAGAGGATTTGCAGACCGCCTTGGCCTGGGTGGCGAAGCGTCCCGCTATTCGGCTGGAGGTTGCGACAGATCATCGCTTCGTGCCGGAGGCTCTCGAAATATCTCCGCCCGGATCAAAGTCGCCCCGCTGGTGCATATGGCGGGACTACACCGGGAACTTGCATCTCGACGACTGGGCAAGGTCCGAATTTGATCTTCCCTATCATACACTTGCAGCCGCCTTGACGTTCATCGAATCGCATCTCTAGCGGGGAACCGTGGACTCGAGCCATGCAGCCCATGCCGGATCAAGGCTCATCAGACAATCCCAAGGATGACGTCTCGCGTTTACGGAACCGAAGCCTCATGGCGAGGTGCGTCGCAGTGGTAACCATTTGGAATAGCGTGGCAACCAGGGACATAGCTGTAATCCGGCGGATCCCCTGGCGCCTGCGCGCTATGCCCTTGCCCATAGTTTGAACCTGAAATGACAATCACCTGCGGTTCCGAGGGCACCGCAGTCCCAACCTGCGACTGCGTCGCATCGATGGGCCACCCCTGCGTCGTATCGATGGGCCACCACGGATACGGCCAGATCCCGGCCAAACCTGGATTGCGACGTGCCACGCCGCCGCGGAAGATATTGTTCTGGAAACCGCCAAGGCCGCCGATTACCCCCGGGTTTCCGATTCGCCCCGACCTAAAGATCGGCGACACTCGCGCCGGAAATCGCGCGATACCGATTCCGTGGGCGCCCCCGCCCCCGCCACCACCCCGCGCGAACGCTGGCGCCATGCTCCCTGTCCCCAGCAGACCAAGTATTACGGCAATCATCGGAAGCCAGAAGACACGTTCGCTCATGGCAAACCCTCTAGAGGGCAGACGTTCGACGCTGCGTCAATACATCTGACCAAATCAGAATGTGCGCAATGTCAATTGTGCGCAAGACCTCCACGTCGGGCAAACAGTCTAGTGAACAAGATCGTGGTCGGCGGTATTGCTCTTTTGCTATCAACAGTAGCTACACATCGATATGGCGCAACCCCAGGTCCTTACTAGCGCCTAACCCAGTGCCTCCGAAAGGCCTTCCGCACCTCTATGATCCTGGGCAACGCCTGCATCGGCGCAACGGTCGGCGGTGCCACGACAAAGAAGTGCGTTACGCCATTCGCCTGAAGTCGTCTGCCGTCCTCGACCCAAGCGGCCTTTCCGCGATCGTCAGCTAGCACCGGTCCACGCACCATGAGTTGTCGAGGGTCACGCCCCGCCTCCTCCATATATCCGCGCAATCGCGACAGGTCCGCTGTCGGATCGCCGAGCGGCATCCATCCATCCGCCAACCGGGCAACGCGGCGGAGCGCCTTCTCTCCCGATTCCGTTCCGAACCAGATCGGAATTCGCGGCAGTGAACCCCGATTGAAACCCACTCTATCCAGCGTATGATACTGCCCAGTGAACGTCACGTAAGGCTGCGTCCACAGGAGGCGCATGACCTCGATTTGCTCCTCAATGCGACGGCCCCGGTCGTGAATGTTCTGCCCCAACGCCCGGTATTCCGCGGCGTTCCAGCTGATCCCCACCCGGAGTTCGAAACGGCCGCCGCTGAACAGTGCAAGCTCCGCCGCCTGTTTGGCGATAAGCACCGTCGGCACCGCAGGGAGAACCAAAATCCCGGTAATGAAGCGCAGCCGGTCGGTAATCCCCGCGAGGTAGGAGAACGTGACGAAAGGATCGAAGAACGGCCCCACATACTGCCGATCCGGCCGCGGCGGATTGGTTCCGGCGGGCTGCGCCATTACATGTCCGCTGGTTGTCGTAAAGTCGAACCCCGCGCTCTCCAGCGCTTCCGCAAATACTTTGGCCTCGCCCACGCTGGCGAACGCGGTCAACGGAAGAGGCGTTCCATTTGCATCGCATCCATCCATTTGGATCGAGGTCTTGGTGTGCCTGCCACGAGCCGGCACACTGTCTCAAGTCACACAGGTGGTGCCTGGGATGCACGAAATATCGGAACGTCCTCCACCCGATCTTTCAGCGCATCGGCGCCCTCCGAGGGCACAATCTTTGCGAAATTCAAGGCGGCATTGATGTCGCCGCTCCAAACCTCCCGGGGCAATTCGTAGAGCACCTCGACCCCATACCCATTAGGGTCGTTGATGTACAGGCTGTGGGTCATACCATGTTCAACGCGCAGGTTGAACTTGACCTCCTTTGCCTGCAGATAACTGAGTTGTTTTTCCAGCCAAGCATCCCTGGCTGGAAATGTTATCGCGATGTGGTTGATCGCGCTCGGACCGCCAAACAAGCCCCACTGCTCTAGAGGTTTCGGCAAATTTCTGTTTTTCCACTAATGCGAGATCATGATGGTTCATGCTGCCATCATGATCACCACTGTAGAACCGCATCTTGACACCGGGGAACTCGGGTCGAGGCTTCAACTCGCCGACCTGCTGGAAGCCAATGATCTCCGTCCAGAAGCGATGCGATTCCTCCATATTTAGAAACCGCGACACAAGACGTTCCCCGCGCGCGGTCGTTGTAAAGGTGCACCTTCGCCCACTCCGTAATGCACTTCTGCACCAAGTTGATTTCACGACACCCATGCAGGGAATCAGCTCGCCCGACTTCTGGCGAGGACTATTCAACAAGAAATTACCGCTCGGCCGAGTTTTCTTCTATAACCCTAAACCAGTTAGACCGCTGTTACTTGTTGCTGCTAAAAGAGCGGCAACATACACCTTACACGTTGCCGGAGCGCGACTTCTTCCATGCTTCGAAATCCCGCTTCGCTTCATCGCCCACGGTAGGAAACAGTCCGGCCAGGGGGCGGCCACGCGCGACCTCTTCCTCGGCGAACTCATCGTACAGCGTCGTCGCAAGTGACTCCTGGGCGATTTCATCGACAATGTCGGCAGGAACCACGACAACGCCGTCGCAATCGCCGACAATAATGTCGCCGGGGAACACCGCCACGCCCCCACACCCGATCGGCAGATTAAGGTCGATTGGAAAATGCACGATCGGGCTCGGTGGCGATGTCGGGCGCTTTAGGTAGGCCGGCAGCCCAGTACGGAGAATACCCTCGGAATCCCGCAGGCCGCCGTCGGTGACGATGCCGCTGCAGCCGCGTGCCTTCAGCCGCCCGATATAGAGGTCACCGGCCGAGGCAGCCCGCGCATCACCGCGCAAGTCGATGACAAGGACATGACCCGGCGGACACTCCTCCATCGCCCGAGGCTGCATGGCCGCTTGCCCCCGTACTCCAGGACCGTTCTTGTCTTCACGCGCCGGGATGAAGCGCATCGTAAACGCGATGCCTACCATACGTGGCTGATCGATCCGCAATGGATTGACGTCCTGCATGAACATGTTGCGCAGGCCGCGTTTGTACAGCGCCCCCGTCAAGGTCGACGTCTGGACCTTCAACAAAGCGTCTCTGGTTTCCGGAAGCAGTTCTGTCATGAAAATCTCCTGTCACGCTTTCGGGGTAGGGGGCGTCACCGGCCGTCGTGCCATCATGGGGGCCTCGCGGATCGAACGCAGATCAATTTGCGGCATTGACAGTCCGAGTTGCTGCACCACGCGATTTGCCAGCTCCTCGTAACGATTGTAGCTGCGCCGAAGTCGATTACGCCATGCCCCCAAACCGCCGTTTGCGTGCAACTCGTAGACCGATTCACGATGGTCGAGCGCCGAGCCGGCATGATCCCACGCCATCTGCAGCAGCGCGGATCGTTGCAGGGCCGTATAGCCACCACCGCCAAAGGACTCGTCGAGCCCCGCCGCCAGCTCCGGATCATTCAGATCATGGTCCGATGGAGCAACCACAAGCGAAGATCCAGGCAATGCTCGCAGTATTTCGCCCATGAGCGGCCGAGCCTTGAGCATGGCTATACTGCCAGCGGAGAGGTGAGCGTGGTTGGGGGCGCAAAAGCCCTCCGTCGTGAATACCGGGTCGAGTTCGGTCGCGACGAGACAACTGCGGACCGTCTGCACGTCGTTGATCAGGTCGATCAAGTAATCGATGGTCGCATCGTGTGAAACCAGCCCCATCGCGTGCGTGCAGGCAAACGCAAGTCCAAGCGTGAACTCGGCCTTGGAAAGCCAACAGTAAAGCTGATGCCAAAACAGCCATCGCGCCACCGGTTCAGCCGAAGGCTCAGTTAGGAAAACATGCTCCCACGGGATCAGCACGTCGTCGAGCCACATCTGTCCATCGAGCTCGTCGAACCGGCTACTGAGCGGCGCGCTGAACGGGTTGGCCTCGCGGGCTGATCGGCGCCGGCAAATGACGGTTACACCGGGCGCATTCACCGCGACCACGATCGTCGCGCGGTGGCCTTGAAAGTCGATGCCGTTGTTGGCTCCGATGTAGACATCCTCGGCATATGCGGGGCTTGTGTGCATGCCGATCTTGCCGCGAATTACCAGACCCGCATCGGTCTCGCGGACCATCCTCAGCGCCGAGCGTTCAACTGGATCGGGACGCATACGATAGCCGATCGTAGCGGCCCCAGCCGCGAACGTAAGAAAGCGGCCAGTCCGAGCGATTTTCGCGCGGTATGCCTCGGCATTCTGAGTTCCCGCGGCCGAGGCGCCGCGTTGCCCTACAGCGTGCAGCACCCCAAGTGCGATCATGTGGCCATAGGCCGGGGTGTGGGTAATATTGCCGGCACTGAGAAAGGTTGTTGCCGAGAAGCTCCGGCCCATCCGAGCCAGATCATCGGCACTGCGCGGCACCAGGTAACCAACAGGCGTTGGCCTGCTCTCACGTTCAGTCAGCAGTAAATCCTGCCACGCCGGATCGAAATGCCGATCATACCAAGTAACGTATTCTTCCACCATCGGCCGCGTTGCCGGATGGGCCGTAACGTCAGCAATCTGACCCTCGCCCAGGACCCAGATCCGGCGCCCGTCGCGCAGCGCCTCCTTGTACTCGGCCCCGGTCCTCATGCCGCCTCGGACCGAGCACTTCCGTCCGCGCGCGCCTTCTGTATTGCCTGCCAGATCCGCTCACTTGTCGCCGGCATGTCGAGTTCGCGCACACCGAGTGGCTCAAGAGCGCTCAGAATGGCAATCATCACCGCTGGAAGCGCGCCGACGCAGCCGGCCTCACCGGCGCCCTTCGCGCCGAGCAAATTCGTCGCGGTCGGTATCGGGTTGCTGCGGATCGCAACGTTGCACATCGTGTCGGCGCGCGGCATGGCGTAATCCATGAAGCTCGCTGTCAACAACTGGCCGGATCCCTTTTCGTAGACCACTTGTTCCATCAGTACTTGACCCACGCCTTGCGCCACGCCGCCATGTATTTGTCCGGCCAAAGTGAGTGGATTGATCACCGTGCCGACATCGTCAACCACCAGGTAGCTGACCAATTCGACGGCGCCCGTCTCGGGATCAACCTCGACCTCGCAAACGTGGCACCCGTTCGGATAGGTGGGTTGCTCCGGTGCGTAGGTGGCGCTTTCAATCAAGCCGGGCTCTAGCCCCTTCGGCAGCCGAACCGGCTGGAACGCCGCGATTGCCACCTGTTTCAGCGTCACGCTGCGGTCAGTGCCGACGACCGAGAACTTCGCATCGTCAAACTCGATGTCGGCGACCGCGGCCTCCATCATCTGCGCGGCGATCTTCTTGCCTTTCTCGATGACTTTGTCGGCGGCAATCACCACGGCCGTGCCGCCGGTGACCATCGAGCGCGAGCCGTTCGATCCCATGCCAAACGCCACTCGGTCGGTGTCGCCGTCGATGAAATGCACATCCGCTGGATCGATCCCGATCTTCTCGTGCAGGATTTGCTTAAACGAAGTCTCGTGTCCCTGCCCATGAGTTTTGGTCCCCAGCAACAGCATCGCGCTGCCGCTGGGCTGAAATCGGATTTCGGCATATTCCGGCACCGGCCCCGCCGCCTGCTCGATCGCGTTGACAAGCGCGATACCCCGTAATTTCCCCCCGTGCGGGACGCAGCTTGTCGAGTCAGAAAATCCCTTAAAGTCAGAGGCCTCCAGGGCGATCTCCATGTTCTTGGCAAACTCGCCGCAGTCATAGATCGGCCCCAGCGGAGCCCGGTAAGGCATCGTGCTCGGCTGGACGATGTTTCGTCGCCGTAATTCGATCGGATCAATGCCGATTTCGCGTGCCGCGACCTCGATGATCCGTTCCATGAGGTAGATCGCTTCCGGGCGCCCGGCGCCGCGATACGGCGCGGTCGGATTGGTGTTCGACAGCACAGCGTCTATCGTTACATAGGCGGTCGGAATATCGTAAACGCCAGATAACGTAACGATCTGGCCGAACGGGGTGAGAAGCTGTCGATCGGATGCGATATAGGCGCCGATACTTGCCAACATCTTGAGCCGTAGCCCGATGAACTTGCCATCGCCATCAAGCGCGAGTTCTATCTCGCCGATATTGTCCCGTCCGTGCTCATCCGCGAGGATGACTTCCGAACGCTCGCATTTCCACTTGACCGGGCGTTCCAGTTTGCGTGCGGCCCACAGCGTCAGCCGATGATCGACATACTGCCAGCCCTTGGCACCGAAGCCGCCGCCGACATCGTAGCAGACCACGCGAACCTTGCTCTCCGGCACTCGGAACACCGAGTTCGCCAGCATGTTGCGCACGCGGTGGGGATAGTTAACGTCGGCATAGAGCGTGTAGCGGTCTTCGAACTTGTCATATGAGCCGATTGCGCCCCGAGGTTCCATGTATTGGGCATGTACCCGCGAGATGACGTAGCGACGGCGGACGGTATGCGCGGCCCGGGCGAAGGCGGCGTCGGTTGCGGCCCGGTCGCCTCGCTCGAAAGTATGCGAGATGTTGTCAGGGTTTTCATCCCATACGCGCGGCGATCCGGGTTCCGCCGCCTCCGCCAGCGACGTCACTGACGGCAATGGATCATAGTCGACTTCAACGAGTTCGCTAGCGTCCTTGGCTTGTTCGAGTGTCTCGGCGATTACCATCGCGACTGGATCGCCAACGTAACGGGCTCGGTCGCTGACCAGCGCCGGCCGTTGCGGGGCGAACATCGGCGATCCGTCCGCCTTCTTGCGCGGCATCATCGCCTTTGGCATGGCGAGCCCGTCTGCCTCGTAATCCGCGCCGGTGTAGACTGCGACTACTCCCGAGGCGGCGAGGGCAGCCTCGGTGTTGATGGAGCGGATCCGAGCGTGGGCGTGGGGGGACCGCACGAAGATGGCGTATGCCTGTCTAGGGAGTGTCAGGTCGTCTTGGTAGCGGCCACGCCCTGTGAGCAACCGGAGGTCCTCGAAACGCCGCACCGGTTGTCCCACGCCGTACTTCATTGCCAGTTTGGCCTCTTTAGGGGGTTGCTATGCTGGTCGGCGGCTAGACAAACCGCGCGGAGATCGATCCGAATGGGCCGTAGTCAACGTGGAAGGTGTCACCGGCCCGGGCTTCAACTACGCTGGTGAACGAACCGCCGAGGACGAACTGTCCGGGCTCCAAGGCAATGTCGAAGGGGGCTAGTTTGTTGGCGAGCCAGGCTACGCCATTGGCGGGGTGGTTCAGAACCGCGGCGGCGACGCCGGACTCTTCGATGATGTTGTTGCGGTAGCATAGGGCGGCGACCCAGCGCAGGTCGACGTCCATGGGGCGCATCGGGCGGCCGCCGACGATCAAGGCGGCGTTGCCGGCGTTGTCGGCTATACTGTCGAGCACCGTTCGGGGCTTGTCTGTTTCGGGGTCGATCCGGTGGGCGCGGCCGTCGACGATCTCGGCGGTCGGCACCACGTAGTCGGTCGCGCTGAGCACGTCGAAGATGGTGCAGTTCGGGCCTTTCAGCCGGCGTCCGATGACGAAGCCTACCTCGCATTCCAATCGAGGCTGGATGAAGCGGGCCATCGGGATCTCGGCGCCGTCCGAGTAGAACATGTCTTCCATCAGCGCGCCGTAGTCAGGCTCGGTGATGTTGGCCTGGCGCTGCATGGCTCGTGACGTCAGGCCGATCTTGTGGCCCTTGATCCGGTTGCCTTCGCTGACCTTGATCTCTACCCAGCGGCGCTGAACGGCATAAGCGTCCTCGATCGTGAGGCCGGGGTATTGGGCGCTGGGCGGGCGGATCCGGTCCCGCTCCTTCTCCGCCCGGTGATAGGCTCGGGCGATGGTGTCTATGGTGGAATGGTCTAGCATACCTTAGACCTTATCAGGACAGGACGGCGGTGAAGTCGGCCTGAACCATGGCTCGGCTGTCGGGCGGCAGTGGCAGCGTATGCCGAGCGGGGCGGGCTGCTTCGTCGGGGAACATCTTGAGCCACTCGGCATTCAGGGCGGCTCGTTGGGTGGCCGGATCCTTCACCCAGAACGTGACCTTGATGATGTCATCGACCGTGCCGCCGGCGGCTTGGATATCGCTCCGCAAGGCGGCGAAGACGTTCGCCACCTGCTGTTCGAGGGTGGGGGGCAGTTCTCTGGTGCCGGGGTTGGTGCCGCCGATGACGCTCGACATGACGATGTTGCCGATGCGGCTGGCATTGGGGATCGGGTTCTCGTGCCGAGCGACCGGCTCGTTGATGCTTTGGCGCTTGGGCATAGAGCGGGTCCTTACTCGGCCGCGGTTTGGGGGGCGCGGAACACCGGGACGTCCTCGAGGTCGGACAACGCCTCGGGGCCGTCGGTCGGCACCGCCACGGCGAAGTTCAGGGCGGCGTCGATGTCGCCTTCCCATACGTCGCGCGGCAACTCGTAGAGCAACTCGATCCCATAGCCGTTCGGGTCATTGATATAGAGGCTGTGGGTCATGCCGTGCTCGACGCGGCGGTTGAACTTCACGCCGCGGTCTTGCAGATATTTGAGCTGGCGCAGCCAGGCCTCACGGTTCGGGAGCGACAGGGCGATGTGGGCGATCGCCATCGGCATCCCGTTCATGCTCCACTCGGCGGGCGGGGCGGGCAGGGCGGTGTTCTCGATCAGGGCGATGTCGTGGTGGTTCATTCGGCCATCGTGATCGCCGCTGTAGAAGCGCATCTTCGCCGGGTTGGGGCGCTGGGGCGTGGCTTTCAGCTCACCGACCTGTTTGAAACCGAGGATTTCGGTCCAGAACCGATGGGATTCCTCGAGGTTGCGGACGTTGAGGACCAGATGGTTCAGGCCCGTCGGGGTGACGGGACCGGACGTTGCCGATTGACTTGCTGACATGGTGTTCTCCCAACTCTTCGCAGTTAGTGGACCACTGTGGCACCGCGGGCCGCGGCCGTGACATCACTTGTTCCGAAGTATGATGCGCTCATCCTGCCGCGCCCAGTTTGGCGGCCGGTTGTGGATGTTCGACCTTGACCCCTGCTCCATTGATATCCTGCCGAGCAGGCTTTGTCACATCTGGCGCCGTTGGGGGGGCGGTGGACGGCTTGGGTTGCCCGGGGCGGGGCAATAACCGCGTTGAGATTCTCTTTGGCGCCGGAAGGGTGAGTTCGTGAATTCGCCGCGAACCGGGGCTTCGTTAGAGGGTGCCCGGGTTGGTCATGGGTGGTGAGGGCGGCTGTTGTGTTCGGGTGATCAAGTCGCGACGGAATTTGGCCGTGCGATCAGGGGAGGGGGGATTTTTTGGCGGACGACGCTTGCGGGGCGGATTGGTTATGGCGGGAAGGGTCGTCCGGCGCTGGGTTTTTCGAAAAGGGGCTTCGCGATCTGGGGAGTGGAAGCGCGCGCGGGCTGATGGGGCAGGGGCGCGAGACTTATCCGCGGATGGCGGATGGCGCTTGGGTCGCGGGGATCGGTGATGGGTGGTTCGGGTAGTCTGTAATTAGTAAGAAACGTGTTGGTGGAGGGGTCAGCGGTGCGGGCGTCTGCCTCGGATTGCGGAATCGAGCAGCGATGGCGGCATTGGTTTGCCGGAGAGCAGTTTTTGGGCGACCTCGCTGAGGACGGATGCGCGCATCATGACGGCGCGGCGCTCGGCGAGCGGCATTTTGCTGAGATCGGCGGTGGATCGGCGTGCGGCCATGATCATGGCGGTGGCCCACGCAGTGCGGCGTTCTTTTTCCTCCTCGGGCGATTCGGTGCGGATCGGGTCAGGAGGGATTGGGGGTTGCTTCGGGCCGGCTGATCTCATTGGATTTTTTTGGGCGGCGGGAAGGTTGGGTCCGGGGTGCGGCGCTCGGCGTTGCGAGCGGCCTGCAGCATTTCCTGCATCGGGTTCCGGGCCCTGGGGGTGGGGTGCGGGGTTAGGGTGGACGGCCATTGCGGGGTACGGGCGGGGGCGGTTACCTCGGCGAGGCGTTGCTCGGCGGCGGCGATGTCGGCGAAGACGGCTTCTTCGCTCCGGCGTTCGGCTTCGGGGTCGAATTCGGGGGAGGAATAATAGGACGCGGCGGTGTCCAGCGGGGCATCACGCAGCACCCGTTGGCAGAGTTCAGCGGCCCGGCTGAGGCTGGCGGCGTTGCTGCGCAGGCGGAGGACCTGGGTGACGGAGAGGTCGTCGGCCATCGATCGGTTGAGCGAATCGAGGATGGCGAGGCCGAAGGCGATGATCTGGGCGATGTAGAGGAGATCGACGTGTTCTTGGGCCTTGTAGGCTTTGACGGCCTCGGTGGCGGCCATACGGGCGTGTTGGACGTCGCCGCCGGCGGTGGCGAGGAACATCGGTGTTAGATAAGTAATGATGAGGTGCATGAACACCTCGGCGGGGTTCAGCGGGGTGTTGTTGGGTTGTGGGTTCGTCATGTGCCGCCGGGTGGGTGAAAGTTGGGGCGGTTCTAGCGTGGTGTGGGAGGGCTTGTCAAGAAATATTTCCTAATAATGGCGCCATCAGGGGATAAGAAACCCGCGCGGGCTTGGCTTGAGGCGTCCCGCTGGCCGGATCGTCCCTTCTGCCCGCACTGCGACACGTTCAACGTGTCGATCATGGGCGGCGACGGACATCGTCAGGGTCTGTTCCACTGCCGTGGCTGCGGAGGCCAATTCACCGTGCTGACCGGCTCGGTGATAGAGGGCAGCCACATCTCATTGCCGAAATGGGTTCTCGCGGTCCGTCTCAGGACGTCGAGCAAGCTGCCATCTTAGCACCAAGGGGAGAACGGGACACTATATCCATCCCTTGTGCGATAAACGCTGATCGAAACACATATATTGTACACCTAATGCGTGCATGACTGTATTTTGGACTCGCCAGGGTTGTGGACACCCAGTATGCAGGGCGGGCTGATCTAGGCCGAGCCGAGGGATTGGAGCCCCCGACCCGGCAATCCACAGGCGTTCTGACCGCCCGGTGGAAATGCGTCACGGCGCCCATCTTATGGACGGGCTGAGTCGCAGTGGTCAAGGGCGGTCTTCGAATTCCGAAAACTCAAGCCCATGACGACGCGTAAAACAACACCTGAAAAGCCTCCCTCAAAGCGAGAACTTAGCACTGCTGGGAAGGGCACGCGCGATCCGCGTATCTTCACCCAGAAGCAGTCCCAGTCACTTGCTGGCCGAGTTCTAAGCGAGGGAAATAAGCGCAAATAGTAAATCAGGGATTGGCGAGGAGGTTGAATCGCTCTTCGCCACCCGCCTTTAGAAAAATCAAAGGGTGAGGGGCGAGGCGAGGGTTGTGAAGTGGTGAAGAGTCCTACAGAGGCCGAGAGCTTTGGTGTTCGTGTAGATGATGCGTTGCATCGCAGATCAGCATTCTACCGCGCGTTCGGAGAGTTTGTGTTGGGCTTCGCCAACACAGAGAGGGAGGTTTTTGAGGCCCTATTTATAATTTCCGACGTTACCGGATGGGTCGCGAAATCCATATTTTCCGGCGTTCATCTGGATACGGCGAAGGATTTCATAAACAGAATAATAGCAGCCAAGGCAGCGCGAGGATCAACAGAAGACTATTGGCTTTTGACAGACGCTTTTCAGCAGTTGGGCCATATCACAGAGTCCGTAATGATATATTGCACTACGGACTAGAGTTCTGGGTAGATGACGATCCGCTTATGAATAATCAATTCAAAGCCAACATCCCAGAGAAGGTAAGGGAGTACCGAGTTCTCAGTCAAAAACCTACAGGACATGCTTTGGGATCTGCATAAAATTAGCGATCACCTTTTTGTCCAGTTTTGTCCTCATGATGTAACCCCTTTTCAACATGTCGTGGCGATGACGCGCGCGCCATGGCGATATAAACCTCCCGTACAGTCTCCTCTTCCGAAAAAGCCCCGCGGCAATAATCCAAAGCCGCAACTCGGGCGGCCACCATCGTCGGAGTGACTAATCCGACGCCACTATCAACGTCGCGGCCTAGAAATTTCACAGCGCCGGCCAACCAAGCCGTCTTACAATTGATTCCCAATGAGCGGTGGACTTGACAGGCGGAAACCCTTTTCTTGCTCGACGTCATCAGGCGGATTGCCAGGACCCATTTTGGCGATGAGATGTGGTCGCACCCCATCGCAGAACCGGCCAACACGATGGATTGGCCTCGCCATTCACGGCAATGGAACAGACCCTGGTCATGTCCTTCGCCACCCAAGATCGACACGTTGAATGTGCCGCGATGCGGGCAGAATGGACCATCCGGCCGACGGGATGCCTCAAGCCAATCGCGATCCGCACTTTCATTGTGGAAAATCGGATCGGTTGCGTCTAGATGGGTCGGCCATGAGATTTATCTCCCGCGTGGGAAAGGTCCGGACGTTTCGCCGTGTGTCGGACGCGCCCAAGACGGTCGTTCGCACGCGCGACGGGCCAACTGCGACGCTAGCTGGCGACGATGAGGTGGCTTGAATGGTCGCGGTAGCGGCGACGGGTGTCGCTGACCTTCTTGACTTCAATAAACCTCCTTTTTGGCCTATGTTGCGATCTAAAATTGCGCTGCACGGGTACTTAGTCGAGGCGCTCGGTGCGGGTTTACGGACGGCCATTCGGTGGCGTATGGGTTGGGGAGCGTAATGCCGATTGCCGAGAAGGACGTTAAACTGCTGTGGGGTCGGGCAGCAGGGTATTGCAATAATCCATACTGCCGACAAAAGCTATCAGAGACGAATGAAGCGGGGGAGAGCTTTCTGACGGGCGAGATGGCACACATTATCGCACGCAATGTCCGGGGCCCACGGGGAAGCGCGGACGCCGGACCTGATGACTACGAAAACCTCATCCTACTTTGCCCCACCTGCCACACAAAGGTTGATAAGGCACCCGAGAGGACCTATCCCGCCGCGCACCTGCACGCCTGGAAAGCACAGCATGAGGAATGGGTCGACAATTGGTCGCGGGCAAACAAAATGCAGTCGGCCAAGGAGCTAATGGTCTTTATTTCCCAACTTTTAGCAGAGAATAAGCATTACTTCGACGACTATGGTCCTCACTCCAGCGCAGCGGTGAGCAATCCCGCTTCGTCCGCATTTGCCATTTGGGTGGCGCGCCGTCTCGACACGATCCTGCCCAACAACCGGAAGATCCTTGAAGCGCTTGATGTTAACGCTGACCTAATCCCTACGGACATGGCTGGAGACGTTTGGCTTTCAAGGACCACGCGCAGGGCTACGAGATGAACCAGTATGGCAGGCTGGAAACCTACAAGCTCTTTCCACAATCCTTTGCGGACGGCGTAGGAAAGCGGGCCGCGAATGACTAACGGCTCAAACAACTTTGGTGTCGCATTCCATCAGATCGTGTGGATCGAACGACTGCTCCGGCAGCACGCAAATGTGGTGGCGGTCGAGCGGAGGCGAGACATCGTCTTCAACGTGGCTCGGAAACAAGGGGCAGCAATTCAGTTGGTGTGTCTCGACGAGTATACATGTGGGATTGGTCGTGTGCTCGAAGTGCTGGACACGTTTCCCGGCACTAATCTGGTCTATGTCGGAGGCGTTTGGAACGGCTACACCTGCGAGGCTAAGGAGATGTCTGGACGCGCATATCGGTCTATACAATACTCGTGAATTAAATGGAGCTCTGTACCGGGATGATTTCTGGGCCTACCATAAGAACGATAAGGACGGGAATCCGACCTATCCTTGCAAGTTCTGAATGCGTAAAAAGCGCATGGGGATTTGGCTCCTTTTTTCGATCGCCCACTTACAGCGATATCGACGTCTTGGTCGTTGTGGAGTGCGAGCGCGATGTGCTGCTGGAAAT
>CAWFVX010000015.1:0-144280 GCA_963819345.1 uncultured Alphaproteobacteria bacterium | reverse complement strand
TTTCACGATGCGGTCTTCCAGGCTGTGGAAGGCAACGACGACGAGGCGGCCTCCGGGGGAGAGCAACGCAACGGCCTGCTCCAGCGCTGCCTCGACCTGGCCAAGTTCGTCGTTGACCTTGATGCGCAGCGCCTGGAAGCTCCGGGTCGCGGGATGGTTGCCCGAACGATCCGGCGGCAGCACCGAACGGATGATCCCGGCGAGGCGGCCGGTGGTTTCGATTGGTGCCGCGAGCCGGGCGGCGACGATGGCATGGGCGATGCGGCGGGACGCCCGCTCTTCCCCCAGTTCGTACAACAGGTCCGCCAAGGAGCGTTCCGGCAGCGTGTTCACGAGGTCGGCGGCGCTCGTCCCATGTTTTCCCATGCGCATGTCGAGCGGGCCGTCATGGCGGAACGAGAATCCCCGCTGCGGATCGTCGATCTGGAACGAGGAAACGCCTAGGTCGAGGACAATTCCATCAAGCGCAGTCACGCCGGCCTCGTCCAGCAGCGTGACCATGTCGCCGAACTGGCCGTGCAGCAGGTGCAGCCGGCCCGGAAAACGCGCTAACAGGCTGGCCCCACGCTCGATCGCCTCCGGGTCGCGATCGATCGCCCACAGCGTGCACTGTGCTCTTTCCAGGATCGCCCGCGTGTAACCGCCGCCGCCGAAGGTTCCATCGAGGTAGCGGCCGCCGTCCCGAGGCGCCAGGGACGCGATCATTTCATCCAGCATGACTGGGGCATGCTTGTTCACGAGTGCCTCATTCATGCCGGCACCGTCGTCCGCAGAGTAAGGCCGGCGGCCTTCGTCTTTTCCTTCGCCTCAGCGAGACGCTTCGCACCCGCGGCCGGCTCCCAAATTTGGAAATTGTTCCGCGTTCCGATGAATGTGACGTGCTCAGTGATCCCGGCGTGCGCGATCATGGCGCTCGGCAACACAATCCGGCCTTCCCTATCGGTTTCCAGCGAACAGGCATCGCCAAACAACGCCATCACCAAATTCTCGTGCTCCTGACTGAACAAATCGTAGCCTTGCTCCACCGGTGCGCTCAGCGCTTCGAAACCGAATTCGGTCCAGCCCTCTATGCATGCGTTCTGATGCGACGGCCGCAGATAGACCGTTGCGACCGCGGCGCCCTCTCCCGAATGGCTCATCTTCTTGAGTACCGAACGAACTGCGCTGGTATCGACACACGCCCCTTGGCGTCCAGTTTGTTCTGGTGGGTGCCGATAAAAAGAACCATTCGGACCCGGGTGCCTTTCGTCCTGTCGGGTTCTGTTGAGGGCAATTAAGGCTCGGTGGCGACCGGGCAGGGGCAGTTCGACAAGAGACCGCATCCAGCCGGATGCCTTTGTGGATGTTGGTCCAACGTGGGCAACCGTGGGATAGCATGGGAGAACTTGGGACGTCAAAGGAATTGCCTCCTTTTCGGGAGAAATCGCTCAAAATCTCCGGCTCGTCAGACACTTACCCGCGACCACCCAGTCCATCAGCAAATCCACATCACGAAAAAATTCGCATTACGTTCCTGTGAATAATCTTGTGAAGCATTCCGCGGCGAAGGCCTTCGTCTTCCAGGTGCTTCGCTGGTGGTCCGGCCAGCGGCAACGAAGAAGAAAAGGCCAGACAGCCTGTAAGCCGGGTTCTGTCCGCCCAGAAAGGCGGGACGACCATTCCTCTGGGACGCATCTCACGATGCGCCTCACGCGACCAACCCGAGCGGCGAGACAGGAACGTCTCCGCAATAATCACATCGTGACCTTGCCGCCGCCCCTATTCGGTCTTGCTCCCGGTGGGGTTTACCATGCCGCCCCTGTTGCCAGGGACGCGGTGCGCTCTTGCCGCACCGTTTCGCCCTTGCCCGCGGGGTCGATCTGCTCACGCAGTTCAGCCTTGCGCAGGCGGTTTACTTTCTGTGGCACTTTCCCTGGGGTCGCCCCCGCCGGCCGTTAGCCGGCACCGTGTTCCCGTGGAGCCCGGACTTTCCTCCACCGGTGGGGTTGCCCCGCCCGGCAGCAGCCGCCCGACTGTCTGGCAAGCGGGATGTGCGCCCGCACGCCTGGGCGGTCAAGCATTTCGCGTTTCTAGCAAGAAGAACGACACGATATTGTAATTTATCCGGCCCGTAGTCCCACTCAACGCAACAAAGCGTTGTTGCGACGCCCGAATGCCGCAAACTCGGGGCACCATTACAGACCTGGGGTCGGACCTATTCAGCAGGCGCGATGCTAGTCTCATTGCCCTCTGTGACAGGCGACAGCAACACCCGTTCACTCCGCCGGCTCGGCTCCTTCCGCTTCTCCCTGGGGCGTCGGAATCCGCAGAGAAAAGAGGTCGATCAGCACCGGCAGGATGATCAGGATCAGCACCGGAGCCAGCAGGATGCCACCCACAACGACAAGCGCCAGCGGTTTTTGGACCTGCGACCCAATCCCGTTCGACAGCGCTGCGGGCATCAAGCCGACGCAGGCGACGATGCACGTCATCAATACCGGCCGCATCTGATTATCGCAGGTCCGAAGAATCGCTAATGTCCGGTCCCTGCCGTTCTCCAGCGAGCGGTTGTAGGCCGTCAACATAATGATCCCGTCCATTGCGGCGATGCCGAACAACGCGACAAAGCCGATCGCCGCCGACACGCTGAAGGGAGTCCCTGTCACGTACAGCGCGAAGATGCCACCAATCAGCGCCATGGGGATCACGCTCGCCGCCAGCAGCATGTCCCTGACTGAGCCGAAATTGACGAACAGCAGGAGGCAGATCAGGGCGATCGCAATCGGCACGACCACCTCCAGACGAGCGACGGCCTCCTCCAAATTACCAAATTCGCCGACCCATTCCAGATGGTAGCCGCCGGGTATGGGCACCGCTTCATCGACCTTTTTCTGCGCTTCCAGCACCGTCGTACCCAAATCGCGCCCGCGCACGCTGAATTTGATCGGAATGTAGCGCTCTTGACCCTCGCGGTAGATAAACGAAGCACCAGTCGTTAAGTTTACGGTTGCGACATCGGTCAAGGCGACCGGCACGACGCCGCTGCCGTTCGGGTTCGGCGCGCCAATGGTGATGCGGCGTATAGCGTCAAGACTGTTACGATATTTAGGCGCCAGGCGAACCATGATCGGAAAGTTGCGGTCGGAACCGTCCTCATACAGGTTGCCCGCCGCCTGCCCGCCGATAGCCGCCTGGATGGTCGTATTGATGTCGCCCGGCGCCAGCCCGTAACGCGCCGCTTTCGCTCTATCCACGTCGATGCGCACAGTTGGCTGTCCCAATGAAGAAAAAACCCCCAAGTCGGCGATGCCGGGAATGCTCGCCATCACGTCCTTGATCTTGTTCGCGGTCTTCTCCAGCGTCTCCAGGTCCCCGCCAAACAGCTTCACCGAGTTCTCGCCCTTCACGCCGGAGGCTGCTTCCTCGACATTGTCCTCGATGTACTGGGAGAAGTTGAAATCGACGCCGGGGAAGTCGTCCTGTAGCCGGCTCGTCATTTGGTCCGTCAGCTTGTCCTTGTCGACGCCGGCCGGCCAAGTGTCGAACGGCTTCAGCGGCACGAAGAAT
Source organism: uncultured Alphaproteobacteria bacterium (assembly GCA_963819345.1). GTDB lineage: Bacteria > Pseudomonadota > Alphaproteobacteria > Acetobacterales > Acetobacteraceae > Rhodopila. The sequence continues at coordinate 140,734 of CAWFVX010000015.1, read as the reverse complement.
TCGGCGTTGAAGAAGCCGGTGGCATCGGTCCCGTCATCCGGCCGGCCGTGCTGCGAGACCACGGTGACGACCTCGGGATAGGATTTCAGGATGGCCCGCATGCGGTTGACGTAATCGTTGCTGTCCTCCAGCGAAATCGAGGTTGGCATCGTGGCCCGAATCCACATGTTGCCTTCTTCTAGCTTGGGCAGGAATTCTAGCCCCAGCGAGCGCATCGCGAGCCCGGCGCTCAGCAGCAGCAACAGCATTAATCCCATAGTCAGCAGCCGGTTCGCCAGGGCGAAGCCAACGATCGGGTGGTAGATCCGGTGCAACAACCGCACCATTAATGTGTCGGTCTCGTTTTCCCGCCCGCGTAAGACCAGCCCACACAGCGCCGGCGTCACGGTAAAGGTGGCGATCAGGCCACCAGCGATAGCATAGGCGTAGGTCCTTGCCATCGGCCCGAAGATGTGGCCCTCAATTCCGCTCATGGTGAACAGCGGCACGAACCCGGCGATGATGATCGCGGCCGAGAAGAAGATGCCCCGGTTCACCTCGATCGCCGCGTTGCCGATCACCGCGAACTTGCCGTGCAAGGAGCCGACGACGCGGGAGTGGTGGACGGACGTCGACATGACGAACCGTTCGGACGGCGGCTGCGACAGGCGGCGAATCACGTTTTCCACCAAAATAACCGTTGCATCGACCACCAGGCCAAAGTCGATCGCCCCCACCGACAGCAGGTTTGCCGATTTGCCAGTCGCCAGCAGCAGCATTATGGCAAACGCAAGGGCGAATGGAATAGTGGCGGCGGTGATGCAGGCGGCACGAAGGTTTCCCAGGAATACCCACTGCACCAAGAAGATCAGCACAATGCCCGCCAGCATGTTGTGCAGCACGGTGTGTGTAGTGACGTTGATCAGGTCGGATCGATCGTAGATCCGCTCAATGTATACGCCGGGCGGCAGAATGGATGAGTGATTGATCTGGGAGATCAGAGCCTCGATGCGTTTGATCGTGGGCAGACTTTCGGCACCCCGTCGCATCAGCACGATACCCTGCACGATGTCGTCGTTATCGTCCTGCCCGGCGATGCCGAGGCGCGGCAAATTGCCCACTTTCACTTCGGCGACGTCGCGCACGAATACCGGCGAGCCGCTGTTCTGCGCTACCATCGTATCGGCGATGTCGCCCATCGCGTGGATCAGGCCGATGCCACGCACAACAGCCGATTGGGCACCGAAGTTCACCGTCTGGCCGCCGATATTGACGTTCGCGTTGTTCAACGCAGCGATCACCTGCGGCACCGTCAGCCCGTAACTCAACAGCTTTGCTTGGTCGATCGTTACGTCGTAGGTCTTGGTCTTCCCACCCCAGCCATTGACATCGACTACGCCTGGCACCGCCTTGAAGCGGCGCTCCAGCATCCAGTCCTCGATCGTCTTGAGATCGGTGACAGAATAGCCGGGTGGTCCGACCACCCGATAGCGCATTATCTCGCCGATCGGGCTGTCCGGTGAAATCTGTGGCATTGCCCCATTCGGCAGCGGCGGCAACTGCGACAGCCGGTTGATCACCCATTGCTCGGCCTGTTCGTATGTGAAGGCGTAGGTGAACTGCACCTTGATGTCGGACAGCCCGAACAGCGAGATCGTCCGGATCGCCGTCACATTCGGAATTCCGGCCATCTGAATCTCGACCGGAATCGTCATATAGCGTTCCATTTCCTCGGCCGACTGCCCCGGGCTCTGGACAATGATACCGACTAGCGGCGGCACCGGATCGGGATATGCCTCGATGTTTAGCTTCATAAATGCAACGACGCCGCCGGCGAATACCGCCAGCGTGACCACGAAAACCAGCACCCGCTGCTTGAGGGAGAGGGCGATCAACGCGTTCATTGCGGTTTCCTCCGCTTAGGCCGTTTTACCGTGGCCGCACGCGGCAAGTTCGGGCACTCTGGCTCCCCTAATCGCCGGACAGTGGCAGGTCGCGCTTGCTGGTAGCAATGCGGTTCAGTCGGTGCTGACGGCGCGGTCGATGAACACGGCACCGGCCGTTACAACCTTGTCGCCCACTTTCAGGCCATCCAGCACCTGGATCATTCCTTCGCGGGTGTGACCGATCTGGATGGGACGGATCTCTAGCGACTTCGCCTTGTCATTCGCGAGCCACACATGCGCCGCATCGCCCTCAAAAACCACGGCGCCTACAGGCACCGAGGGGCTCGTTCCGTCCGCGCCGGTGATGATACGAAAACTCGCGAACATCTCCGGCTTCAGCATGAGGTCCGGGTTTTCCACCTCGGCTCGCACCGGCAGGCGATGCGTCGTTGCATCGATCGATCCGGCCAAATAGGCCAGACGAGCTTTGAAAACGCGGTCAGGATAGGCAAGCAGATGAACCTCAACCGGGTCTCCGATGTGCAAATAGGGGGCGTCTTCCTCCCGAGCATTGGCGATCAGCCAGAGCCTGGACAGATCGCCGATCATGAACACCGGACTGGACGCGCCCGAGGAAGCGCTGACGATGTTCTGTCCCAGCCCAATCTGGCGCTGCACCACCGAACCGCTGATCGGCGCACATACCACGGTTTCGGCGTCCAGTTTGAGCGGATCGGGCGCGTTTTCTATCCCGTCGATACCGTCGTTGCTTTTTCCCAAAATCCGCAAACGGCTACGCACCGCCGACAAAGCAATCTGTGCGCCGTTCAACCCGCCTTGCGCAGTCGCCAGATCAACCTGCGACTGCTGCCAATCCTTCTGAGCCGCGCCTTGTGCCTGATACAGCGCGTGCTGACGCTTTTCGTTGGTGTCCGCGAGATTGAGCTGCGCCCGGGCGGTCTTCAATCCGGCTACCGCGGTAATCAGGTCATTCTGAGCTTGGGCAAGTTCAGTGGCTTGCACGGCGAATAAAGGATCGCCCTTTTTGACTGCATCGCCAGCCTTCACCAGCAGACGCGTCACCCGGCCGGAGTAAGGCGAGAAAACCGGCGTCACCAGGTCGTCGTCCAGGGCGATCTTACCGTCGGTTTCCGCCGCATTTTGAAAAACGCGGTCCTCCACTGGCTGGATCTTCAGCGTTGCCCATTGCTTGTCAGTCGGCTTGAATACCCGACCCTCCACTTGCGGCGCGGCTTCGGTCGTCTCTGCCGGGCTTCCCAGCCCAAGCAGATGCAGCACCGCCGGGCCAGCCACGAAGACGATCAGCACCACGCCGAGAACAGCAGCGATCAGCACTACTTGGACCGGACGCGGCAAGCGACGGCCAAGTTGGGGCGTCGTCTCCGGGCGGACGGGCACGTCATGGCGGCTTCGGATATCACGCGCCCTTTTGGGGGTTTCCTTATCCATGCCTCACCCTCGATACCGGCGTCTCAGCCCTCACAAATGTCGAGGCAAGCGGCCAATAACTACGACAACGTGCAACCTTGCTCGCTGGGAAAGATTTCTCTGGTCACACAGATTTTTCTAGCCCTAACAAGCGGACAATGCCGCCTGATTTGGTGTTACGAAGTTTAACAGAACCTTGTACGTCAGCTCGTGATCATGTGAGGTGGCGCCGGAAGAACGCTGCAGTCGGATCGTGGGAAGTCGCGGTCCCGCGCGTCGAATTGTCGATATAAAGCAACTCCAGTGACCCTCCCGCCGCGCGGTAATTGGTGGCGAACCGCTCCGGTTCGTTGCCGTCAAAGGCTCCAACAGGGTCGCGGTAGTCGTGGACGGGATCTGGCCGGCCTTGAATCCACAGCGCTGGCGGCAGGACAGCCCTCTCTCCGCGCTCCAGGATCAGCATCGGGTTGCCTTCCTCCATGGCCTCCTCGTTCTTCCAATACAGATCGTGCCGACTGGGAATGTCGCCAACCCATACCGGCGGGCTGCCGGAGGCACGCAGGCGCACCACATTACGATATCGTGACAGCGGATTTATGACCGGCCATTGCATGACAACCGCCCTCACGGTTGCATCGACTGAGGCCCCATCCGGCAGAGGAATCGCCGTATAACGCGGGTCCGCAGGCCGCATCGCCGACAGCATTGCAAGATGCCCGCCGCTGCTCTGCCCGGACAGCCCGACCGCGTCAGACCGCAGGTTCAACTTCCCGGCGTGGGATTTCAGCCAGCGGACAGCGTAATTTATATCAACCAGTGACGTTGGATACCCTGACCCGGCGTGGCGGAAATTCAGCGCCGCCACGGCGAACCCGTTGCGCGCAAGCGTTAGATCGCGCGGCTCGCAATCTTTCAGGTCCATGTTGCACCATGCGCCGCCATGAATATCGACTACCAGCGGGAAGGGCCCGGTCCCTACGGGCATAAAAAGCCGTAGCCGCTGCGGGCCGTCGGCGTGATCAATGTAGTTGAAGTCGGCGACGGTATAGTCGAAGGACGAAGTGCTCATCGAACGCTCCCTTGATTTGCTCCACTGAAACAGTGATTTGGCATCACGCTCTGGGGCTCACGTCTCGGCCGTGACCGTCCGAGCGTCAAGCCAGCCCGGATCGAAATCCGGCAACGGGATGGCATCGATCAAGGCCTTTGTATACGGGCGGCGCGGCGCGGCAAACAGATCGGCGCAGGGTCCGGCCTCGACGATCTCGCCGGGGGACGTTTCCCATACCGTCGGCTGGCTCGCTCCTGGATGCACGCTAGACTGGCTCGATCCCATTGCAGGATCAGACTTTGTCGATCCTCTGCGGCAGCACCATATCGTTGATTTGCGTGGTCACCTTCAGTCCTTTGCGGCAGATGATCGGTTCCACGTATTGCAGCAACGGCAGCACCAATCCTTCTTGAGCTATCCTGGCATCCACCATTTTCCAGCCGGCAATTCGCCTCTTCTCGTCGGGCTCACCCCAAAGCGGATCCATCATCGTACTTAGCGTGCGGTCTCTCCAGGCCGAGTGCGGTGATTTGTCGTACATGGCGAAGCCGGTCGAACTGTTTGGGTCACCAGTCGCGTTGCCCCAGTTGTAGAATGCAGCTTCGGCCAACCGATGCGACATGCGAAGTTCGAAATGCTTAGCGATCTCGTACACCTCGATCTTCGCCTCGATGCCAACCTTGCGCCACATGCCGACGATCGCCTGGATCATCTCATAATCCTTCGGCATGTACCCGCGAGTTGTCTGGATCGTGAATGTGACCGGCTTCTGCGGCGAATAGCCGCTGGCGGCTAGTAACCTGCCTGCGAGCGCCGGATCGTAAGCCACTTGGATGCTCGGGTCGTAAGCCAGATATTCCGGCGCCTCCAGCGTGCTCAGCGGCACACCGTACCCGCGCAGCAACCGTTTGACGATCGCCTCCTTGTCAATCGCATGAGATGCGGCCAGCCGCACGTTGCGATCCAGCATCACGCCGCGGTTGCTAATGAAAATCATGCCGATGTCGGAAACTGGCGTGGTCGCGCCGATCAACCCGGGCTTCTGGCGTAGGCGGTCGTACTCCTCATAAGGAATATAGAAGGTCACGTCGGACGAGCCAGATTCAACCTCGGCGACGCGACTGGTGGCGTCAGGAACGAATTTGAAGATAACCGTCTCGAATGCCGGCCTGCCGCCCCAGTATTTCGGGTTGGCCTTCAGGCGCAGGAACGCGTTGCGCTCGTATTGATCGACCATATACGGACCACTGCCAATCGGCGCCTTCTCAAAGCCCTCGGGACCGACCTTCTCATAGTAGGTCTTTGGCAGGGCGTATCCGGTGAGAAATCCCATCCATTCAAAGATGTCAGGCACAAACCGCTGCACATTCGCGGTGATAACTTTGCCATCAGATTTCCAGTTGCCAAGTGACGACCAGATGAACTGCACCGGGCTGCCGCCATCAGGCTTCCCGGCGCGCTGCATGGACCATATGATGTCCTCCGGCGTCACCCGATCGCCGTTATGCCAATAGGCATCAGTACGAAGCTTTAGCGAGATCTGTGTTCGGTCGGCATTCCAACCCCATTTCGTGAGCATCCCGGGAGCCCAGGACAGGTTCGGGTTCTGCGCCACATAGGGGTCGAAGATCGACTGGTAGAAGGATTGCAGCGGCGGATTGACCGCTGACGGTCCCGATGTGGGATCGAAAGACGGCAGCGTAACATTAGAGGCGATGGTCACCGTGTCCGTACCGTCGGACGCGGCCAGCGCCGAATGTCCGAGCAAGGGCAAGGCGGCGCCCCCGCTCATTCGGATCAGTCCGCGACGCGAGATTGGGATCATGATGTGACGTCTCCAGTTTGCAACGGCCTATATTGACGTCTTTTAGACGCCTCCCTGCGATAAGCGTTGGTAAACCGGAACGCTGTGAGACGTCTGCAGCATTGTACAACTGGATCCGGCAGATGGATATCCGGTTCATCAGCGTCCTGCCGTCGGGCGACTGAGCTCGAGATGCTATCCCAGACCTGTTGGATCCCGGTCAGCCAGCTTAAGATATGTCACGAAGCAGCGCCTCCTTACAGAGACGCTTGGCAGAGCTATCATTGCGACTGCGCGCAGAGAGAAGGATATGAGCATGACGGAACATCGACTGGCCCTGGTGGTTGGTGCCACGCGAGGCATTGGACTTGGTGTGACGAAGAAATTCCTGCAGCGTGGGTGGGATGTCGTCGCGACAGCCCGTGACCCGGCCAAGGCGACCGCCTTGCAAGAACTGGCCGCCGCGCATTCCGGACGTGTGTCTGTCCCTCGGTTGGATATGAACGACCCTGCCGCCGTGGATGATTTCCCCGGGACCCTCGGCTCCAAGATGTTCGACGCCGTCCTCGTCAATGCCGGCGTCGCCGGACCTGAACATCGCAGCGCTGACGCCGCCACGGCAACGGAGATCGGGGAGCTGATGTTTACCAACGCTATCGCCCCCATCCGTCTGGCCAGGGCGCTCGCGACGCACATTCGGCCAGGGTCCGGCGTATTGGCGTTTACCTCGTCCGCTATGGGGAGCGTGGCGGAAAACCCCGGTGGCCACGAGTTGTACCGGGCCAGCAAGGCGGCACTGAACTCCCTGAGCCGAGGGTTGTGGGGCGAACTGAGCGACCGGCGGCTGACAATGGTATCTTTGCATCCTGGTTGGGTGCGAACAGAGATGGGGGGATCGAATGCGGCGGTCTCGGTGGAGGACAGCGCGGCGGGGGTAGTCTCGGTGATCGAGGAGCAAAGCGGGAAGCACAAGCACCGCTTCTTGGACTACACCGGGAAGGAGGTGCCCTGGTAGGTTGGCACACGGCCAATGGTCGGTCGTATGTGCCTCATCGGCTGTGGGAACAATAGCGACCCCTCCGGTCCCCGACTCCGGCCACGGGCCCCCGACTGAACCGCTAGGGTGCCGACTTCAGACAAACGTCAGGCTGGCAAAACGTTTCCTTTCGGCGCGGTAAGGTCCTAGGCGAACCGACCGGAGGTCCGTGGCCCGAGCTCCGTGATCGGCGGCGTGGCCAGCATGGCCCATGGCCCCGCTGCAGGAGCCACCCGCCCCGCCTTTTGCGCTCGCCGAAACGGGAGTGTCGCCCAGAAGGACGATTGCGCAGACGATCGGGGCGGATTGTCTGATCACCGTGGCTCGGTGAGATAACCCCTAAAGGTCGCGCTCTCAAGATCTGACATAGCGCGACCAGTTCGCGGGTTGGACATGGCATACCCGACAGCCGTACCGCCGCCGAAGGTGACAGTCCGGATTACAGTGACGATTGCTCACCGCTGCGGTGGCAATGCTACGCGGGTGCTTCCGGCATTCCTCTGGGTATGCAAACCTTGGGGACGTCGGCGCCCATGGAGTGGTGCGGAGCAGTTCGGCTTCACCACGGCCGCCGCGGCGCGGTGCGATGGGCTAAACGCATTGATCAGCAGGGAGAGCAGCAATGGAACTGGGTATGATCGGCCTCGGCCGCATGGGTGCGAACATGGTGGAGCGCCTGATGAAAGCCGGCCACCAATGCGTGGTGAATGACACCCATGCGGATGTTGTGCAGCAACTGATGGCGAAAGGAGCCAAAGGCTCGACCAGCCTGCCGGACTTCGTGAAGATGCTATCGAAGCCCCGTGCAGTGTGGCTGATGCTGCCCGCTGCCGCGGTAGATCCGGTCCTGCACGCGCTAGTGCCGCTGCTTGACCCAGGCGACATCATCATCGAGGGCGGTAATTCCTACTACCACGACGACATCCGCCGTGCCAAGGAACTGAAAGTCAAGCAGCTGCACTACGTCGATGTCGGCGTCAGCGGCGGCGTTTGGGGCCTGGAGCGTGGTTATTGCCACATGATCGGCGGCGAGGACGCGGTCGTGCACCACCTCGACCCGATTTTCCGCTCGTTGGCGCCCGGTGTGGAAACAGCACCTCGCACCCCCGGCGCCTCAGGCGAGCCGTCGCAGGCCGAATACGGTTACCTGCACTGCGGCCCCAACGGTGCCGGCCATTTTGTGAAGATGGTTCATAACGGTATCGAGTACGGGATGATGGCGGCCTTCGCTGAAGGGTTCAACATCATCAAAAATGCCGACATCGGCTTGCGCACCCAGCAAATCGATGCAGAAACCACGCCGCTTCGGGAACCCGACCACTACAAATACCAGATCGACGTCGCACAGGTTGCCGAGCTATGGCGGCGCGGAAGTGTGGTCGGTTCGTGGCTGCTCGATCTCACCGCTGGCGCTCTGCGCCAAGATCCCGGCCTAACAAACTTTCAAGGCCGCGTCTCTGATTCCGGCGAAGGGCGCTGGACCTTGCTCGCCGCAATCGACGAAGGCGTACCAGCGCCGGTCATCAGCACCGCGCTTTATTCGCGATTTGAATCTCGTGGCAACGCCGACTACGCCAACCGCATGCTGTCGGCGATGCGCTTCGCGTTCGGCGGTCATGTCGAAACCAAAGCCTAGGAGGCGCTCATGACGGCTGAGCCGTCCGACGCGATCGTCTTCTTCGGAGCGACCGGGGATCTCGCCTATAATAAGCGGATATTCCCGGCGCTGCTGGGCCGCGTGCACGACGAGGGATTGAACGTCCCGATCATCGGCGTGGCCAAAGCGGGATGGAACCTGGATCAGTTGAAGGCGCGCGCGCTCGATAGCCTGCGGCACCACAGTAATGCCGACGCAGCAACGGTTCAACGCTTGCTCGACCTGCTGCGGAAGGTTGACGGCGACGAGGCCACGTTCTCGCAATTACGCGCGACACTCGGTCAGTCAAAGTGCCCCCTGCACTATCTCGTGGTACTGTTCGCGACCGTAGCTCAGGCATTGGCGCACGCGCTGATCGGGGCGGACGGACCCTGGCGCAACCCGAACATTACGGCGGAGGCATTCACATGATGCACGACCTCGTCTTTCTTTTCGACGTCGACAACACGCTCTTGAACAATGATCGCGTGCAGGCCGATTTGGATGTGTACCTGGGGGTGGAACATGGGACTACTGCCCGCAAACGTTACTGGGAGATCTTCGAGGCGCTGAGGACCGAGCTCGGTTACGCAGACTACCTCGGTGCACTCGAGCGCTACCGCATGGAAGAAATGCACGATCCCAAGTTGCTGCGGATGTCGAACTGGCTCGTGGACTACCCGTTCGCCGAGCGAGTGTATCGCGGCGCGCTGGATGCGGTCAGCCACGCGCGGCAGTGGGGACCGGTCGTTATCCTGTCCGACGGTGACGCGGTATTCCAGCCGCGCAAAGTGGATCGCTCCGGCCTGTGGCACGCCTTCGACGGACATGTGCTGATCTACATCCACAAGGAGGAAGAACTTGACGATGTGGAGCGGCTTTATCCGGCGAAGCATTACGTAATGATCGACGACAAACTGCGTATCCTGGATACGATGAAGAAACTCTGGGGACCGCGTCTCACAACGATTTTCCCGCGCCAGGGGCATTACGCGACCGATCCCGAAATCCTGGCAAAGTATCCGCATGGCGAGATTCAGTTGAACCGCATTGCGGACCTCGTGGAACATGATTTTTCCGACTATTTGAAGCAGTGAAGGGAGACACGGCATGAAGGCGACAGAGCAGCTCCAGCGTCTGGGTCAAAGCCTCTGGCTGGACAACATCACCCGCGACCTGCTCACCAGCGGGACGCTTCAAAGGTATATCGACGAGCTGTCGGTGACCGGTCTCACCTCGAACCCGTCGATCTTCGACCATGCGATCACCCACAGCAAGGCGTACGACGGGGAGATCAGGCGTCAGGCTGGTGCCGGCAAGACAGGTGAGGCGCTGTTTTTCGAGTTGGCCATTCAGGACCTGACCAAGGCTGCTGACATGTTCGCGCCTATCCACAAGCGAACGGCAGGGGTCGATGGCTGGGTCTCGCTCGAGGTCTCGCCTTTGCTCGCGCATGACACAGCTAAGACCGTTGCAGAAGCGCGCGCGCTGCATGCGAAGGCTAACCGTGCAAACTTGTTCATAAAGATCCCCGGCACGCTGGAGGGTCTGCCTGCCATCGAGGAGGCGATCTTTTCCGGTATCCCGATCAATGTGACGCTGTTGTTCTCGCGTGACGACTATGTGCGGGCGGCGGACGCCTATATGCGTGGTCTGGAACGTCGCGTGGCAGCGGATCTTGACCCTGACGTGCGCTCCGTTGCTTCGGTGTTCGTAAGCCGATGGGACAAGGCGACCTTGGACAAGGTGCCTGCGGAGCTTAGCGACCGGCTTGGCATTGCGGTCTCGCAGCAATGCTACAAGGCGTATCGCGATCTGCTGGAGTCAGAGCGCTGGCAACGGCTGGAGGGGTGGGGCGCGCGCCCGCAGCGCCTGCTATACGCCAGCACCAGCACCAAGGATCCCAAGGCGTCGGACGTGCTCTATGTAGGCGCGCTGGGGGCGCCGAACACGATCAACACCATGCCAGAAGAGACACTGCTTGCGTTCGGCGAGCACGGAGCGGTTGATCGTGCGATTCCGCGCGACGGCGGCGACGCCGAGCAGGTGCTGGTGGCAATAACGCGCGCGGGTGTCGATGTGGGTGCCCTGGCTAGGCAGTTGCAGGACGAGGGTGCAACGGGCTTCGTCAAATCCTGGAAGGAGTTGCTTGGCGCCATCGAGACGAAGAGCAAGGCGCTCACCTAGTCGTTCGCAAGAGCCGAACGACGATTTTGGTTTGTGGATTCGGCAGAAGCATTGGACGCCGCCAACGTGATGTAGCGCGCGGCCTCTCGCTGACGGCAACCAATAATCGGGCCGTGGGTCTACAATACTTTCCGCACGACGTGATGGCGGTTGCTGGTAAAGGGCCGCACCTCCGCAGCCCAGCGTCCTTGCTCGCCCGCTTGCGCCCAAGCTGCGCTTATCAGAACGTCCGGACTGTCAATCTCGTAGATTGCCATGTATCGTGGCATTCCCTCGCCTGTCAGTTGCTTCGTTTCGCCGCCGATGTTGACCGCCGCAGGCTCGATGCGCAGCCGCGTGGCCGAGCGGACACCTGGGACCTTCAGGAGGCAGGGCACGTGCTCGCGATCGTAGATTTCGTTGAACAGTGCTTCCTTTTCCGGTGCAACGTCCATAGTCACGATAAAGACATATCGGGCCGTAACCGGCATATGAACCTCCTTCATTAATTTCGCTACCAAATCGGTTATCTATTGGCCATCGCGAAATGATCATACTTGGGTAGCGCCGGCCAGACGAATTCAGATCCAGTCAGGAGTGCGGCAACCCATCGACGAGGCCGTGCATAACGCCTCAAGTTTTTCATTGCATATCTAGACTGTTGTGTCCAAAGGACAAAAGCGCACTCACAAGCGCCTTGATATCCTGTTGTGTCGTTTCACCATGCGTTATACATGCCCGAATAACGTCGCGGCCCTCGAACGTAGCGACCGAGACCCAGGCGCGGCCAGAAGCGACAAGCTTGCCAATAATCGATCGCACCTCGCCGAAACCAGGCGGCGGTTCGATACAAAGCACCGCGAGCGAGGAATTGTTTACAACGCGCCAGTCTCCCCGCGAGAGTTGGTGCTTGAGCTGTTCAGCCAATCCGATTGCTCGCTCCAGGTGGTCCGCGTAGCCGGCCCAACCAGCCGCAGCCAACGATAGGAACAGGCGCAATCCGCGAAATTGCCGCGACCACTGAAGTGACGTCACGTACGGGTCGAGGTCCCGAGCGTTGGATGGCATGTAAGTGGCCGACACCTCGAATACGGATGATAGGATGCCGCGCTGGGTGGTCAGAAACATCCCGCAGCCCATGGTCGTCGCGAACCATTTGTGGGCATCGATCGTGACGGAGTCAGCTTGCTCGATGCCGGAAAGTTGGTCGCCCAATTTCTCGGATGCGATCAATGCGCCTCCCCAGGCGGCGTCGACGTGGAACCATATGTCCCCACCGCGAGCCAAGCGGGCGCACTCGATCAGCGGATCGATCATTCCCGCGTTGGTAGTCCCGGCAGTGCCAACGACCATGACAGGTATACAACCCGCAGCTCGATCGGCTGCCATCAAGGCCGCCAAAGCCTCGCGATCCATGCGCCCGAAGCCGTCAGTATCGACCAACCGCACCGCAGAGCGCCCGATACCGGCTTGGTGGGCGATCTTGAGCCAGGCAAGATGACAATCTTTCGAAGCATAGATGACCGGCTGACCTTGAAATGCGCGGGCGCCCACATTGGCGAAAGCAACGTCTGCTTTGGTCAACGCACACAGTAGGGCCGTGTAATTTGCTTCAGCTCCGCCGGTCGTAAAGTGGCCAGATGTCTCGGCTGGAAGATGAGCACGTCGAGCTACGGCGCGGATCACGTGGGCCTCGATTTCTACGGCTGCCGGAGACGTTTTCCAGGTCGCAAGCTGGGGATTGAACGTCGCCGCGATGCGATCCGCCCATTGTGATGGCGCTGTCGGTGCCGGATTGAAAAGACCGAAATATCGCGGGTGATTGACGTGGACCAGACCATGCTCCATTTGCGCGATCGTCCACGCCAGAAGATCGCTGGCTGACCCAGGCACGCAGAAGTCGAAAGCAGCAAGTTCCTCGCGGAATCTGACTATATCGCAAGTCGGCGTTACCTTACCCTGCGTAACGCGCGCGGATGCGGCAGCCAGTTCGACCGTTAGGACGTCATCCCAATGTTTTCGGACATCCGCCGTCGGAAAAAGTCGCGAAGCTGGTTCAGATTGCGCGAAATCGATCATGGTGACGTCGCGATCGGGTCGCATGGTTTCGGACGTAAAGGCGAACCGCGGGACAGATCGCGTCCTTCCGCTACTAGGTATGAGAGCCAATTGGCGAAGATCGTCAGGGCGATATTACGCCAGGCGTGGGGCAGGCGCTCGTTGGCAGCACCATGCGCCGGCAGATCCGCGATCAAATCTATGCTTCGCTGCTGAATTGCCCGCTCGCGGAACGTCGCTAGCAATCCGGCGATGTCTTCCTCGAAATAGCCCTCCGGCAAGTCTGGGTAGCTTTCTTGCTCGCGCAACAAGAAACGAACTACATCCCGCCGATATTCACGGAACAGTTCGTCGACGCGGTACTCCGGATGCCCGTGCAGGAAGACGAACAAGCTGCCGCGTTCTCGCACGAACACGTCGGCGCCAGCTTTCGTCGACGTTGACAGAACGCGATACCCCATAGAAGCAAGCAACTCCTCAGGCAGCCCATTGTATCGCGAATGCGGAACGCCCCATTGCGGCGGAACGCCCGCCAGAATTGGGTGATCGGCGACCTTTTGGCAATTATAGACACCGGAGAGTTTCTTCGGCAGGAGACGCCGATCGATGCCGTCCAGATGACGGACGGTGGCGTGTGCCGCAAGGCAGGACCAAATCGTGGAAACGGTATGATCCTCTGCCCAATCCACGAGCTTTGTCAGGCTATTCCAATAGGGTTCGTCGGTAAGAACCGCTGCTCGCGGCTCCGCTCCCGTAACGATAAGCCCGTCGACTTGGCTCTCCCACAAAGCCTCTATGGGCTCGTAATGCTGCATGAAACGTGCCCAAACGGTGTCCGAGCGGGGTATTTCCGGCAGAAAGAACGACCTGAGACAAACACGATGGCCGGACAACGACGCCGACAGCAATGCACGAAATTGCTGCTCGGTGGTCCGCAGGGCAGCGTCCGACATGTTGTTGACAAGACCAATAACAATCGGATTACCGTCGCCCCTGGGCGGAGTGCCGCCGGTGCCAGCCAAAACCATGGCTTGAGTGCTCCCGCTGTTACCGTCTATTCTGGTGCTTGCGACGTCCCTCGAACAATACCAATTATTTGCCCGCCCCCAATGCCTGACCAAGGTCAGCTATGATATCATCGATGTGTTCGATGCCAATGCTGAGCCGAATCATCTCCGGCGTCACCCCTGCGCTTCTCTGCTCTTCCGCCGACATCTGCCGGTGCGTCGTCGAAGCCGGATGACACGCCAAGGTTTTCGCATCGCCGAGATTGACCAGTCTCTTGACCAGGCCCAGCGCGTTATAAAAGACGGTTCCAGCCTCGAAGCCGCCTTCGATTCCAAACGTCATTAGCGAACAGGCGCGGCCACCGAGGTATTTCTGTGTAAGCGGGTAGTGAGGGTTGTCCGGGAATCCAGCGTAGTTGATCCACGCGACTGTTGGGTGGTCACGCAGGAATTCCGCTACCCGCCTTGCGTTCTCAACGTGGCGGTCGATCCGAACTCCCACGGTCTCGATCCCCTGCAGCAGTAAAAACGCACTGAGCGGCGACAAGACGGCACCCATTGTTCGCTGATAAACACTCCGGCATCGCGCGATATATGCCGCCGCACCAAAATGATCCGAATATACCAGGTTATGGTATGAAGCGTCCGGCTGGGTGAACATCGGAAAACGTCCGGCGTTTCGTGCCCAAGGGAATCTCCCGCTGTCAACGATGATTCCCCCGAGCGTAGTCCCGTGTCCGCCGAGGAACTTCGTCAGCGAATGAATGACGATATCCGCCCCAAATTCGATCGGGCGTAACAACAACGGCGTAGCGACAGTATTGTCGACCAGCAACGGAACACCGTTTCTGTGAGCGACCGCCGCGAGCGCTTCGATGTCGCAGATATTGCCCGCCGGGTTGCCGACACTTTCGCAGAACACTGCTTTTGTGTCCTCATCGATCAGTCGTTCGATCGCGGCCGGGCTATCGAATTCGGCAAAACGAACGTTGATTCCCAGTCCAGGCAGAATATGAGCAAACAGCGTGTGGGTGGTACCGTACAGTTGTGGTACAGAGATAATGTTGCTACCGCTATTGGTCAGTGCTAGGACGGAATAGTTCAGCGCAGCTTGCCCCGAACTCACACACAGCGCTTCGAGCCCACCTTCGAGTGCCGCCACGCGACGTTCGAGCACCGCGTTAGTGGGATTACTGATTCGGCTGTAGCGATGACCCTCAACTTCCAAATTGAAAAGCGCGGCCCCATGCTCCGCGCTATCGAATGCGTAAGCAACTGTCTGGTAAATTGGTACCGCGACGGCCCGCGTGACTGGATCGACATCGTAGCCACCATGCACTGCAATCGTTTCGCTGCGCACCACCTGTCTCCTTCCGCCGATAGATCGTTGCCGCGGCCGCGAGTCTGAAACCTAAGATGTCAGAGATTGTAATGCGCGACCGACAGACGATCCAGCGTCTGGCGACGGCCACATGCAACTGAGGTCAAGGGCTTTCCCGGAAACGTCAGGAGCAAGTACGCCAATGAGATACGCCTCGGAAGAAACTCGCCAGTTCGAAGCCCCTCTTCTGCACTGGTACCAGAATAGGTTGAATGTGGTGCCCAGGGGCGGAATCGAACCACCGACACTGCAATTTTCAGTCGCATGCTCTACCAACTGAGCTACCTGGGCGCCGCAGCCGTCCTTCGGACGCGGGTGCTTAGCCCATGCCCGCATCAGGATCAAGCGCCGGCCAAACGCTAACCGGCAACTTCCCTTTCACGCCGCTTCGGGCGACGGCGGCGGGTCCTCGTCCAGCTCCGCCGACGGTCCAGGGACCCGATATACCCCGGTCAGCCAACGGCCAAGGTCAACCTCCTGACACCGAGGCGAACAAAACGGCCGGGAAGCGCGAGAAGATGGGCGCCCGCAGATCGGGCAGGTGGTTGATGCTTTAGGCATGATCCTTCTCCACCACCCACGCCGTCGCCGGCAGGGATGGGTCCGAACGCAGTGTAACCCCTCGGCCGACGCGCCGCGCAAGATCGGGCAATGCGACTGAGTCCGCCTGCAGCGCCGATACAATCGCCGGATGCGCCCGGACCGCCGGGAGCCCGCGCGGATCTCCGTCGAACGTCGCCATCACCGCCCGTAGCGCCGCCAGCCCTGCGGCCAGAGGCCCGACCAATAACTCGTGCAGCGGAGGATGCACGCGAGGCCTGACAAGCTCAGCCAATCCCAACGCGGTAAACCCCAAAAACTTCGGCCGCAACGGATCATTCGCCAACGCTGTCACAAAATCCGATCCCAATGCCGCCCGCCTGCGCGGCGAAAGTCCCGCCAGATCGACGACAATCCCGCCCGACAAATTCCGCAACTTGATCTGATCCGCAAGCGCCGGCAACACCGCACGGTTCACCGCCTCGTGCCGAACGTGTCCCGCCAGCATGCCGCCAGCATCGACGTCGATCGCCACCAGAGCTGGGGTTGGCCAGAACGACAGCGTCGCTCCGCCGGCCAGGTCGACGACCGGTCCCGCCAACGCGTCGATCGCCTCCGCCACCTCCTCATTGAAGACCACCGGCACAACCGTCGCCCCCAGCCCTGCCGCAATCCCGGCATCATCAGCGACCACCGGCGCGGTGGGGTATCGGGCGGCAAACCGCTTGACCGGATCAGCCCCGCGGCGAACCAGCCCCACCGGCCCGTCCGCAGGCTCGACCGCCGCGGTCAGCCGCGGGCCCTTGTTTCCATGCGCGGCCCGAGTGATACGAACCGTCAGCAGGGTCCCCGCCGTCAGTCCCTTGGCACCCTGGCTGTCGGGCAAGAACCCCTCCGCGTCCACCAGCGCGACGAATGCCCCCGCCATCGCCGGAACCGAAGCAATCACCCGGCCTCGATGCACATCGCCGACCCCGTCCGGCGATCCCGGACGCCAGAGGCAAAAATCCCGCAGCCCCCTCCCGTCCACAACCGCGACCTTCACCTCGCCTGGACTGGTGGCGACGCGGATCGAAACGCTCACGGCAGCTGCCAGCCATGACCGCGCAGCAACTGCGCAGTCTCGAACAACGGCAACCCGACTACGGCCGAGTAACTGCCGGACAGGAAACGGATAAAACTTGCCGCATGTCCGTTGATCGCGTAACCGCCGGCCTTGCCCTCGCCTTCATGCAACGCGAGGTATCGTTCGATTTGAACTGTTGTCAGCCGATTGAATGTAATCACGCTCTCAACCAGCCGATTTGTGGATTGCCCCCCCGGCTCGGTCAGCACGATGGCCGTCAACACCCGGTGCCGCCGGCCGGACAGCAGCGTCAAGCACGCCCGAACTGCCGCGGCGTCCTCCGCCTTAGGTAGAATGCGGCGGCCGGCAGACACCACAGTGTCGGCAGCCAACACGAGATGATCGGACGAGATCGTCGCCGCCGCCTTCGCCGCCGCCATTCGTTCGGCATACGGCCGCGGCAGCTCATTGCGAGCGGGAGATTCATCGATGTTGGGGGAAACAACCTGATCAGGCACAATGCCGATCTGCTTCAACAGCATCAGTCGTCGCGGGCTGGAGGAAGCCAGAATCAGCGGCAGCGGCTTCACCCGCCAGATTCGTTCGCTACTTAAAGCGGAAGGTGATGCGACCCTTGGAAAGGTCGTAGGGCGTCATTTCAACATTGACCCGGTCGCCGGCCAGCACGCGGATACGGTTCTTGCGCATCTTGCCACTGGTATGGGCGAGAATCGAATGCTCGTTGTCCAATTTCACCCGGAACATGGCGTTGGGCAATAGCTCCATTACCGTTCCGCTGAATTCGATCATGTCCTCTTTTGACATCAGGCCTCTTATTTCTGTCGATTGGGCCGAAACATGATCATCGGACGGGGCGAGGTCAAGCCATGCCCCGCGGTTCGCCAGTGGGATCAATTCGACAAAGCGCAATAATATCACGACGGGACACGGATGCCACGAATCCCAACGACACCGAGCCGTGGCTATCCCCTATTCAGACAAAACTGGGCCTGGCCTCGCAGCTACATTTATTTGGCCGGTGGCGGCGCCGGCGGGGCTTTCACCACAACGGTTGTTCCGCTGACCAATGAATCGGAAGGGTTGGCGACGATCTGGTCGGCGGCTTGAATGCCGGAAACGACCTCGACAGTGTCGCCGAAATCGTGCCCGATCTTGACCGGCACCAACTCCACTTTGTTGTCTCGAACCACCCCGACCTGAAGCCCCTCCTTTCGGAAGAGCAAGGCATTCGCTGGGACCGTCACCGCCTTTCCCGACGTCGGTATCGAGAAAAGAACATGGACATAAGAACCCGGCAGCAGCTTGCCATCCTTGTTGGAGACGTCAATCTCAACTAGCAAAGTGCGTGACGCCTGATCGATCGCGTTCGAGGTGCGCACCAGTTTTCCCTCGAACGTCTCGCCGGGAAACTCGTCCAGCGTCACCGTCGCGGTGGCGCCCACATGCATCGCCGGGGAATAATTTTCCGGCACCGACACGTAAATCCGCAGCCAGTCGATCGCCACCAAGTGGAACAGTTCACGCGCCGAGGCGGCACCGCCAGGCGCAATCAAGGCACCAACATCGACCGTGCGCGCGGTGACAATACCGTCGAAAGGAGCCTCAACCCGCTCGAACGACTGCATCTGCTGGAGCTGTGAGACCGCGGCTTGGCGCGATTGAACCTGGGCCTTGGCGACATCCAGCGCACCGACCGCGTTATCGCGATCTTGCACCGGAGCGAAGCCGGTCTTCAAGAGGCTTTCCTTACGGTCCGCGGTGAGCGACGCGAGCTTCAAGGTCGCCTCGGCATTGGTCAGATCGGCTTTCGCCTGGCGCAGTTGATCATCAATCTCCGGGGTTTCGATCTCCGCCATTAGATCGCCGCGCTTTACGTGGGCGCCGATGTCAAAATACCAGCGTTTCAGGTAGCCGTTCGTGCGCGCATAGATCCCCGTGTCGTTGAGCGCCTGTGTATTGCCCGGCAGCATAAGCTTCACATCCGGAGCGTTTCCCTTCGGATGGAAGACCTCGACAGCCGGCACCGCCGCCGCGTTGGTATTCTGAGCCAGGTCGGCCTCGGCGTCAGCCCGGCTGCGTATACCGGCGAAGATAACGATACCAATACCGACCACAAAGGCCCCCGCCACCACCGGACCGAGCCACCGGCGCCGACGAACCGCAGGGCGCCCGTCCGAACTTCGATACGTCGCGAGGCGGTCCGCTTCCCGCGGATCGTTGAGGGGCAGATCATTGGGCATCAACACATTCTCCAAGGAGGCATCATGCCGGATGATGCCCGAGCGCTGGGTCAGAGGGCGGCGGCGATGACTTCCGATTGTGCAGCAGCGCGAACAACGTCGGAACGAAGCCCAGGGTGGCGACCGTGGCCAGCATCAGGCCGCCGATCACCGCCCGGCCGAGCGGCGCGTTCTGTTCGCCACCCTCTCCCAGCCCAAGCGCCATCGGGATCATGCCGATGATCATCGCGAGCGCGGTCATCAGCACCGGCCGGAACCGGGTGAAGCCGGCTTCGATCCCAGCCCTTAACGCATCGCCATGCTCCGCGAGGCGCTCGCGCGCGAAGGACACGACAAGAATGCTGTTGGCCGTCGAAACCCCCATGCACATGATCGCCCCCATCAGGGCGGGCACGCTGAGCGTCGTGTAAGTGCAGAACAGGAATAGAACGATCCCTCCGAGCGCCGCCGGCAGTCCCATGATGATGATAAATGGGTCGAGCCAGGACTGAAAGTTCACCACGATAAGAAGGTATACCAGCACGATAGAAAATCCCAGTCCGCCAAGCAAATTGATGTAGGAGCTCCGCATTGTCTCGAGTTGGCCGCGGATCGTTAGAAAGCTGCCGCGCGGCAATTGTTTCTCGTGAGCATGGGCGATCTGGGAGACCTCAGCCCCGGCGCCGCCAAGGTCGCGGCCCTGCACCGACGCGTAAATGTCGATGACGCGACGAATGTTGTAGTGGTCGACCGCGGTCATCTCTTGCGATCGACGAATTGTAGCGACGTCCGCGATCACCTCGGATTTCGCAGCTGTCCTGGAAGTAATCGGAATATTCTCGAGGTCTTGCAAGGACTGAAGCTGATATTGCGGCGTTTGCGTGACGAACGAGTAACTAACGCCGTTTTTCTGATTGAGGAAGAACATCGGGGTAACCTGGCCGCTGCTGCTCAGCATGTTGAGCATGCTGGTCGCGACGTCGGCCTCAGTGAACCCGCCCTGCAGGGCCTTGGTGCGGTCAACGGCGACCTCGAAATTGGGGTAACTGAAATCCTGCTGGATCCGCGCGTCAACGATGCCAGGCACGTGGCGGATCTCATTGAGAATGCTGACCGCGACATCACGGTTGGCCATGATGTCGCGCCCGTCAATCCGAATATCGATCGGCGAGGGCAGGCCGAAATTCAGCACCTGCGTCACGATATCGGCGGGAAGGAAACTGAACGTAACGCCAGGGTAGGTGATAGGCAGAATTTTTCGCAATCGAGCAACATAGTCCGCCGTCGGGCGATGATTTTCCTTCAGCGCGACCATCACGTCGGCGTCCGATGAGCCGATGATGCCAGAAATCGAATGGGTCGTATTGATCGTGCTGTAGGGCAGGCCGATGTTATCGGTGATGGTCAGAAGGTCGTGCGGTGGGACTATCTCCCGGATCGTCGCCTCGACCAGATCGCAAATACGCGCGGTCTCCTCGATCCGCAGGCCGGCCTTGGCACGTAAATGCAAAATGAATTGGCCGCCGTCGGTGTCCGGAAAGAAATTCTGACCGAGCCATGGCACTAAGCCCAACAGTGAGATCATGCAGAGGAAAAATACCGGGACGACGACCAATCGCCGGTTGACCAATTTCATGAGCAAACCGTGGTAGGCACTCCGGATGCGCTCGAACCGACGTTCGAAGCCACGTTGAAACCAAACAAAAGGATTGCGAGTCGGCGTGTTATGGTGCGATTTCGCACGCAGCAAATACGCTGCCATAGTCGGAACAAGGGTGCGCGACAGCACGTACGACGCGAGCATGGCGAACACGACGGCTTCCGCCAGCGGGACGAATAGATAGCGCGCCACGCCCCCCAACATGAACATCGGCACGAAGACGATGCAGATACAGAGGGTCGACACCAAGGCCGGAACGGCGATCTGCGACGCGCCTTCCAGTATTGCCGTACGTAGTCCGTCCCCTTCCTCGAGGTAGCGCTCCATGTTCTCGATCGTAACCGTCGCGTCATCAACCAGGATGCCGACGGCGAGCGCCAGACCGCCCAGGGTCATGATGTTGATGGTCTGGCCGAGGAAACCGAGGCAGATGATCGAGGTGAAAATCGACAGCGGGATCGACACCGCGATGATCAGCGTGCTGCGCCAACTGCCGAGAAAGAGCAGAATCATCGCCGCGGTGAGGCAGGCCGCAAGGATCGCTTCGCGCACCACGCCGGTAATAGCCGCCCGGACAAAGATTGATTGATCGGCGATCGGCTGGATTTTCAGCTCCGGCGGCAGCGTCTGGGCAACCTTTGGCAGAATATTGCGGATCCCGGACACGACGTCGATCGTTGATGCGTTACCGGCCTTCAGGATGTTCATCAGTACGCCGCGCCGCCCATCCGCGCGGGCAATGTTGGTTTGCGGCGAGTAGCCGTCAGCCACTGTCCCGATGTCGCGCAGGTAGATCGTCGCATCGCCCGCCAGTTTGATCGGGAGGTCAGCAAGCGCTGTGATCAACTCCGGACTGGCGTTCACACGAATATCATACTCGAACTCGCCTATTTTCGCGGTTCCCGTTGGCAGCACAAGGTTCTGCTTCGCAAGCGCGTCTAGAACGTCAGCCGGCGCGAGGTTCTTCTGCTGCATCAGCGCCGGATCGAGGCTGACCTGCACCTGGCGCATTTTGCCGCCATACGGATAAGGCACCACGGCGCCCGGTACGGTTACCAATTGAGGACGTACAAAGTTTATCCCCAGGTCGTTGAGTTGCGACTCTGAAATGGAGTCGCTAGACAAGCCAAGTTGCAGAATCGGCACGCTCGACGCGCTGTAGTTCATGACCAGGGGCGGCTGCGTGCCAACTGGCATCCCTCGCAGGATTGTCTGGGATGCCGCGGTTACTTGGGCGTTTGCGGTGTCGAGGCTGGCGCCTGGTTGCAAAAAGACGCGGACGATCGCCCTTCCGGGGTAGGTGGTGGATTCAATGTGTTCGATATTGTCGACCAACGTTGTAAGCACGCGCTCGTAAACCGAGGTTATCCGGCCTTCCATCTCCTCTGAATTGAGGCCGGTGTACTGCCAGCCAACCGCGATGACGGGAATGTCGATGTTCGGGAAAATATCAGTCGGCGTCCGCAGAACCACCAGCGGCGTGGTGATCAAGATGAGTAGGGCCAGGACCACGAAGGTGTACGGCCGGTCCAGTGCAAGGCGAACAATCCACATAAGAGGCCGGCTTCCCTACGTTCGTCGACATACGTTGCATAGCGAGGTCAGTGCGTTACGCAACCTCGACCCTTTATATTCACGGCAGTGTGCACTTGGCACAAGAGCCGCTACCCGCGGGTAGCGAAAAAAACCTGCCTATAGTGGACCTCTTCGACCGATTCGACGGACGACGGACAGATTCTGCGACCAATCGGAAACGCCGCCAAATCGGCGGCGCCGATGCGGGCACTTACCACCCTAGCATTGCGAGGCTGAACCCGTCCCTCGATGATGACGCTCCCGTTCCGAGTGCGCCCTGCCCTGCCGCCTCCAACTCACGGTCTTTCCAGGGACGGGAGTGGCTCCCGCCAACCCTGAGCGCTACCGCGGCTCCGCCGATCTGCTGCGCAAGTATAACGCTAAAACTCGAACTGTACCATCAATCAGTCGATATAAGGACGGCGACAGCCGGAGGCTTTCAAATAACGGTTAACCAGGCAATAATTGCTGTCTGATTAGGACATGGTTGCATTCATTCAGCGGAGCAGCCGCGAACTCAGCCGAACAACCTGCCCCGCCAGGCAGTCGAAATTCATTACGAATGGCAAGGGCGATGTTGTATGCGATCCATCGCGCCGGCGCTTGTGGGCTCCTTAGACTTGCGGATGCCACTCATTCCCCCGACCGGCAGTAGGAGTGCACCTATGGCCAAGGACCGCAGCCACGAGACCGCGCTGGGCAATCATAAACTCCAGCCGGAAACCCTGATGCTAAGCTACGGCTACGACCCCGCGCTCTCCGAAGGCTCGGCCAAGCCGCCAGTGTTTCTGACCTCGACCTTCGTGTTCCGTTCCGCCGAAGAGGGACGCGACTATTTTGACGTGGTCGCCGGGCGAAAGGCCGTTCCGGAAGGGGGTGCCGGTCTCGTCTACTCGCGGTTCAACCATCCCAATAGCGAGATCGTCGAGGACAGGCTGGCGATCTACGAGGGCGCCGAAACCGCACTCCTGTTCAGCTCCGGCATGGCGGCGATCGCTACAACCCTGCTGACCTTCGCCAGGCCAGGCGACGCGATCCTGCACAGCCAGCCCCTGTACGGCGGCACCGAGACGCTGTTGTCCCGGACACTGACCGAATTCGGGATGGCTGCTGTGGGTTTCTCTGACGGGATGAACGCCGAGGCCATCCATGCGGCCGCCACGCAAGCCATGCAACGCGGCCGCGTCAGCGTGATCATGGTCGAAACACCGTCAAATCCACTGAACAGCCTGGTCGACCTCGCGCTCGTGGCCGCGGCTGCGGACAAAATCGAAGCCGCCCAGGGGCACCGGCCCAAGATCGTATGCGACAACACGATGCTCGGCCCTGTCTTCCAGCACCCCCTAAAACACGGCGTCGACCTGGTCGTCTACTCGCTGACGAAATACGTCGGCGGTCATAGCGACCTGATCGCAGGCGCCGTCTTAGGGACAAAGGAGAACCTGCGTTCGATTCGGTTGTTGCGCGGCGCGATCGGCACGCAACTCGATCCCCATCCATGCTGGATGCTGGGCCGCTCGCTGGAGACGGTCACCCTCCGTATGCATGCGGCCGCGCGCAACGCCGAAGCCGTCGCATCATTCCTCGCAGACCACCCGGCCGTAACAAAAGTGCATTCTCTGCGTCACGACACTCCCGACCCGGTGGCGCGGCGTATCTACGACACGCAATGCACTGGCCCAGGATCCACATTCAGTATCGAAATACGCGGCGGGCAATTAGAGGCGTTCCGCGTCCTTAACGCACTACGGATATTTAAATTAGCGGTCAGCCTCGGCGGAACTGAGTCTCTGGCCTGCCATCCGGCATCCACCACCCACTCCGGCGTCCCAATGGAGATCCGTCAACGCATCGGCGTCACCGATGGCCTGATCCGCCTGAGCATTGGTATCGAGCATGCTGATGACCTGATCGCAGACCTCGCGCAGGCGCTCGCGAAGGTGGGAGTGCCGTGAGTTCTTTAGCCGGCCTCGGCCGCGGTTTCGCGGGCAAGTGGAGCAACCAGAAACCACCCGCCGCCTCCAATGACCGCCATCGCTAAGAAGGCCAAGCCGCCGTAGCGGGCATACAGCCAGCCCGACAACAGCATCATCAGCCCGGTGGCGCACCTAGCCGAGCGCGGCGTGCAAGGCTTGGGCGGTGGCGGCCCGGTCGAGGCGAACGCCGCGGCTAAGCAACAGCATCGCCGACAGATGCTGCATGGCGAAGGTGGCGGCGTGAAGCGGCTGTATCAGTACCAGCACCGGCAACGGCGGCGCGGCCGCCATCACCGTCCAGCGCAAGATCGAGGCTGACGCGGCGCACGCCGTCAATCCGGCCGGACCAAGCCGCTCGACCAGCCGGCGGCCACGGGCGAACAGGAGGATTTCAGCTACGATGCCCTCGGCGATCAGCAAGCCGATGATCGTGTCGCTAAGGCCCTGTGACCGCCAGAACAAGGCCGCGAACCCGTAGTAGGCGGCGTGCGCGCCTTGAATTAGCGCGGTACCGCCAACCGCCAGACGAAAGGATTTGCTGCCGAATAGCTTCAGCCCGACGAAGCGGTGCGAGGCGGCGGGATGCGTTGCAGCTTCCGGCAGGAACAGGCTGAACAGGCTCGCGCCGCCGTAGCCAGCCGCCAGTAGCCAGGGCACCAACCAGGAGCCAACGCGGTTAAGCAGCCAGCCTGCCATCGCGGTTGCCACCATGAACGTTGCGGACCCAACCGCTCGGACCGGGCCGTACTTGATGCGTCCCTCGCTCGCCAAAGCAAGCGCCAGGGAATCAGCCAGCGGGCTGATCGCGCTGGCGGCGATGCCTTGGACACCTGCGATCAGGAGGATCGGCAGGAAGCCGGTCGCAGCGACGTAACAGGCAGCGAGGCCGGCGGCGGTTGCGGCTGCGACGCCCAGCACTGGGCGGCGGCGGCCAAGACGATCCGCGACGTTGCCCCATCCCGGTCCCGCCAGAACCCGCAAGAACGCCGCACTACCCAGGATTTGTCCGATAGCGGCGGCGCTCAGGCCGCGATCGGCGAACCACAGCGGTAGAAAAGTCACAAACGCATTCGCCGCGAAATACGCTCCCAGAAATGCGGCGACCCGTACAGCCGCCGACATCGGGGATTCAAGCAGGCTGCTGGATGCTAGCGACTTCGCGGACCTTGCGAGCCATCGCGGCAATGCCGTTGCCTCGGTTGGTCGACAATGCCTCGAGCAGGCCAAGATCCTTTAGGAAAATCGGGTCAGTATCGAGAATTTCCTCCGGAGCACGCCCGGAATACACCCGCAGCAGCAGGGCGACGAGGCCAGAGACAATTGCGGCGTCGGACTTTCCGGCAAAGTAGAGGCTGCCGTCACGCAGAATTGCCTCCATCCAGACCCGGCTCTGGCAGCCGGGGACCCGGTGGCCGTCGTTCTCCCAGTCTTCAGGGAACGGGGGAAGCTTCCGGCCCATGCCGATAATGAACTCGTACCGTTCCATCCAGTCATCGAACAGCGCGAGTTCTTCGCCGATCGCCTCAATAGCGGTGATAGCCGTCGGCTCTTCGGGTTTGACGAATGGATCGTTCATGAATGGGATGTGCTGGCGGCTGGGGCAGGCGTCAAGGCCAGCGTGCCAAGGCCAGGGCTAGCGTCACAAATGGCTGGCGGATTGTTAAGTTCGACCGTTGATGTGGCTGGAAAGCAGAGCGGCATAGCCGGTTACTCGCCAGGCGTCGCAGCGCACCCCAAGCCCCTACTCTGGTTTTTGGACTGGTTTCTTCGTTGGTCGGACGAGCAATGGAAGCGCAGCGCCAATGCGCCTCGCGCTTCCAGCAGATCGAACCCGCCGTCAGAAACCGGGGCCTTGCCTACCCAGGCCTCCGACAACGGGACACGACCTAGTCATCGCGCAAGTTCGCCCCGGCCGAGTCTGATCGGCAATTATTGTGACTACTTTTCGGATTTGCCGGAGGCCGCGTTCCCAGGAGAACTACCTACAGCATCAGAAACGGCGCTCTTGTTCTGATAGCCCGGCGTAGCACTTTTCATTGCGTCGCCGCTTTTCATTGCGTCGCCGCTTTTCATTGCGTCGCTGCTCTTCATGGCGCTGCCAGAGGCAGAGCTGGGACCGGTAGATTTCCCTTCTCCCGAAGAATCGTGCTGTGCCATCGCGCCAGCGAGCGGGAACGCCAATAAACTCGCGGCCAGTAGCATCGAGCGTGAGATAGAAGCCATCGCCACATACCTTTCCAGTTTGGCCGCCTGCACTTAGGCGGCGGCACTGAAGAAACGCCGTGAGCCTCCAACCGGTTGTTTGTTTCGCAATGCAGCACACGCAGATTCGAGAATGCCTACCTCCCGTAAGAGCGCGCGATCCGGCTGATGTGTTGTTTCCACTCAAGATGCAGGGCAAGACGAGCCCGCCACAGTGATCACAAACCGACGGATTTAACACTTTCAGCACGTGGTCAGCACGTTAGTGCCGAGGAGAAAGCTGATGGGCCTAGCCAGCGCTCGACTTCGTGGAGGCAGTGCGACGCAGGTTTCCCCCGCTGGCCGGTAGCGTCAGCACTTAATTTAGCATGCATTCGCCAGCCGGCCGATGAGCATGTTCCAAGCGTCTCATCGACTAACAACCCAAAGCGCGGTCCGGAGAATCAGCGTCATGGAGGCCTGGAAGCCTCCATGTTCCGCCAATTACCCGTCGGCATATACCGGCTACAAGATAAACCGGCTCAGATCGCCCTTCTGCGCCAGCGGAGCCACTTTCTCGGCTACGTAGGCGGCGTCGACAACGAACGTCTCGCCGCCACGGTCGGTAGCGCTGAAGCTGACGTCCTCCAACAGGCGTTCCAGAACCGTGTGAAGCCGGCGAGCACCGATGTTCTCGATGCGGTCGTTGATGTCAGCAGCGAGGTCGGCCAGCGCGTCCACTGCATCGTCGCGGAAGTCCAGCGTCACGCTCTCGGTGCCCAGCAACGCTGAATACTGCTTCAGCAGCGAGTGCTCGGGTTCCGTCAGAATGCGGCGCAGATCCTCGCGCGACAGCGGCGACAACTCGACGCGGATTGGCAGCCGGCCCTGTAGCTCCGGCAACAAGTCGGACGGTTTCGCGAGATGGAAGGCGCCCGAGGCGATGAACAATATATGATCGGTCTTCACCAAACCATACTTCGTGTTGACGCTGGTGCCCTCGATCAGCGGCAGCAGGTCGCGCTGTACGCCCTCACGGCTGACGTCGCCGCCGCGGAACCCGCCCTCGGACGTGCGTGCACAGATCTTGTCGATCTCGTCGAGGAACACAATGCCGTTGTTCTCCGCATGCAAGACCGCCTCCTTGGTGAGTTGCTCGTTGTCCAGCAAATTGTCCGCTTCTTCTGCCTCCAAGACCCGGCGCGCGGCTGCCACGGTCATCCGCCGCTTCTGCTGCGGGCGGTTGCCCATCAGGTTTTTCATCATTTCGGACAGGTTGATGACCTGACCAGGGGGCATGCCGGGCATGTCTAACTGGCCGATCGGTGAACCGCCGGAGTCGGAGACGGAGACCTCAATCTCCTTTTGCTCGAACTCGCCGTTGCGCAGCATGCGGCGAAATTTCGACCGCGTGTCAGCGGCGGCCTCTTCGCCAACCAGAGCAGTGATCAGGCGTTCTTCGGCAGCGGTTTCAGCTTTCGACTGAACACCTTTGCGGCTGCTTTCGCGCAGCATGTTCAGGCTGGCGTCGACCAGGTCGCGGACGATGCTATCCACGTCGCGGCCGACATATCCGACTTCGGTGAACTTTGTCGCTTCGACCTTGAGGAACGGCGCCTGCGCCAGCTTGGCCAGCCGGCGGGCGATTTCCGTCTTGCCGCAGCCGGTGGGGCCGATCATCAGTATGTTCTTGGGCACGATTTCTTCCCGAATGCCCTCCGGCAGTTGCTGCCGGCGCCAGCGGTTGCGCAGCGCAATGGCGACCGCGCGCTTGGCGTCGCCTTGCCCAACGATGAAGCGATCAAGTTCCGAGACGATCTCTCTCGGGGAGTATGTAGGGACGTCCATTTTACAGTGACTCGATAATGACGTTGCCATTGGTATAGACACATATATCCGATGCTATTTTCATCGACCGGCGAGCGATTTCCTCAGCCGAAAGATCGGGAACCGACATCAGGGCACGCGCGGCGGCCAGGGCGTAATTTCCGCCGGAGCCGATGCCGATCACCCCATCCTCGGGTTCCAATACGTCGCCGTTGCCGGTGAGGGTGAAGCTGCGGTCCTTGTCGGCGACCGCCATCAGCGCTTCTAGGCGCCGAAGGTAACGGTCGGTCCGCCAGTCCTTTGCCAGCTCGACGCAAGCGCGCTCAAGCTGGTTGGGGTAGCGTTCGAGCTTGCTCTCAAGTCGTTCCAGCAGGGTGAACGCGTCCGCTGTTGCTCCGGCAAACCCTGAGATCACGGTCCCGCCCGCGCCAATCCGCCGGACCTTCCGCGCGTTGCCCTTTACAATGGTCTGACCCATGCTGACTTGGCCATCTCCGGCCATGGTGACTTTGCCATCCCGCCTTACGCACAGGATGGTTGTGCCGTGCCACCCAATCGGGTCGGCGGCGGCGTCGGTGATGTTGTGCATGACGCGCCAAGATGGCTACGACGGATCGTCGCGGCAAGGGTATTCGCCCATCTGATGGTTCAGACCTCCGGCTCGACCTCGGTTACTCACTGACCGCAGCGCGAGGGCCTGCGGCCGCCGTCGCTTGATTAGACGCTCCAGATATGCCGAACCATCTGGAAGCCCGCGGGATCTGTCTGGGCGAGCGCGTCCCGATCCTCGGGCCAATCGTCGTTCCGCAGGAAGTAGGCTGTCGTGGAATTCGCGAAATACTCCATTGCGTTCCTAATAGCATTTGCCTGATGTATTACGCCGGATACATTCAGAACCTGCTGATAGAGGCCTGACGCCACAGCACCCTGGTAGGCCGATTTAATGATCTCATTGTTAACCCCGTTAGGTGCAACCCGGTCGTGATAGGCATGCGCGACCTCGTGCAGCAAGGCTGCCGGATAGCGCGACACGTCCTCAACAAGGCTAACGAATGCAGCCGCCTCAAGAATATTGATCGATCCGGCCTTGCAGGTCGGCTCCCCATGCTCCCTCAACCACGGTTCGGCGCCGACCCAATGATAAGTGGCAACGGCGCGAAAATCCGAGGTTATACAATCCGCCATGATGGTAGCTGCCGACCGCACGGCCGCCAGCGGTCCGGCCGGCAGCACGGCTTCTATCTCTTGTAACTTCGCCTCAAGGACCTTGGCCAGAACGCAATCGAGACCGGCCCACCTTACTTTTTCGAAGCCAACACGCCATTGCCTAATCATCCTAAAGTCGTAACCAGCCCGTTGCATAAGCGTGTCCGTCGAGGTCCCGATCGGTGATTGCCGCGGAAGGCCACTGCTTCATACCGCTGTCGACCCGACGGCATCGAGTCCTTTTAGCGTCAGATTCTCGTTTGCTGCACTAGCATTTTAGTTTGGACCTAGGTCCGGAAGTCGCAAAGGCAGCAATAACAGCACCGCCGCCGCCGCACCGCCACCACAAATCAGAAGGACATCCAAGGCCGGCAGCGCGGTGACCAACGGCGCGCTTACCGTCGGGGCCGTCGCCTGCGCCAGCAGGACCGGCACCGCTAGCCAGCCCAAAATCCGCGCGTATCCCTCCGGCCCGAACAAGGCGAGCGGAAGAGTGCCGCGATTGACCGTCATGATCCCATTGCTCATCCCGTACATCAGCACGAAGCCCGTCGCGCCGACCGGACCTCCCAGCAATAGTAACGCGGCCCCGGCTGGAAAAAGCAGTGCCGCGAGTTGGGCCTTGGTCAGGAGATCGACACGGGGTCCAATGGCGTATTCCAGGATCCGACCCGCGACCTGCCCGGGACCGATCAACGCGGCGATGCCGACCGCCTCGGCCGCGGTCAGCCCGATGCCTTGCAGCAGCGAAAGTACGTGCACCGATATGACAGAGGTGATGAACCAGCGCAGTGCGAAGAAAACCCCCAACAACACCAACGCAAGCCGTTCGGCGGGTGACTTCGGCAACCCTGCCGCGCCCGCGTCGCGGGCCGTCCGAGGCGGCGCCGGCGGCACCAGTAGCCAGATCATCGGCAAGTTCACCGTCAGCATCAGTCCGGCGTAGGCCAGCAGCAGGCCGCGCCAGCTCAAAGCCCCAACCAGTGCAGCCCCGAGCGTCCAGAACACGCTGCTCGCGAACCCTGCCACCAACGTGATCCCCGTGATGCTCGGTCCCGCCTCCTTCCCCAACAATCCGGCAACGGTAGCAAAGGCGCTGTCGTACAGACCCATCGCCATGCCAACGCCGATGATCGTCCACCCGAGATACCAAAGCGCCAGGCCGTGACTAAGCGCCAGCACCGTCTGTCCAAGTGCGATCACCACGATGCTGGCGATCAGCGCGCCGCGCCCGCCATGACGGTCGATCCATTTTCCGACCCGAGGTGCGCAGGCGCCAGCGACCAGCAACGCCCAAGAGAACGCACCAAGCACAACGAACCCAGATCGCCCGAACGACGTCATCACGGGATCGGCAATAATCGCCGGTAAATAAAAGGTCATCCCCCAGGACAGCGTCTGGTTGATTCCAAGCGCAGCGCCGAGCCGAAAACGTGAAGGCGACATTCCGCTTTAGCCTCCGGCTTTCGACGATCTGAAACAATCTACGACATCGTCGGTTGTTGGTGCGGCTTCATGCTCGGCGAAGCCCTTATGTTGGGTCGATACGGGGTCCGGAACACGCGGCCATCCTCGGAGGGTAGGAAAGAAAGTCGCGCGAGCGGAGAAGGTTGTAAGCGGCGTGATCAGCTCGCATGATGCCCCTCAAACGACTGACCGTTACAGGGAGCTACCAATGACCGAGCTCGCGCCCAGCTATATGCATGGCGCCTCCGACCAGCCGATGATCGGCAACACGATCGGGGTTCAATTCGACCGTACCGTTTCCCGGTTCGGTGACCGGCCCGGCCTGATCGTCCGGCAGCAAGGCATCCACTGGACCTGGACCGACCTCGCTGCGCACGTCGAGGCCTTCGCCGCCGGGCTTGTCGCGATCGGACTGCAACCGGGTGACCGCATCGGCATCTGGTCGCCGAACAATGCCGAGTGGGTTGTCACCCAGTTCGCCACTGCCAAAGCCGGATTGATCCTCGTTAACATCAACCCGGCCTATCGCCTGACCGAAGTCGAATATGCGCTGAATAAAGTCGGCTGCAAGGCGCTGGTGACCGCCACGCGCTTTAGGACCAGCGACTACATCGGCATGATCAATTCGCTCGCGCCCGAGCTCGCCGTCTCCTACCCAGGCGACCTGCGCGCGGATCGGCTGCCGGCGCTCCGGTCGGTCATCCAGATCGGTGGCGATGATCCCGGGACCTTCGCGTTCGAAAAGATCGCCCATCACGGGCGGGACGTGCATCGCCAGCGGCTCAAGGAGCTTGCGCCGCTGCTGCAATTTGACGACCCCATCAATATTCAGTTCACCTCCGGCACCACCGGGCAGCCGAAGGGCGCGACCCTGACCCACCACAATATCCTCAACAACGGCTTCTTCATCGGAGAAATCCTGCACTATAACGAGCAGGACAAGGTGTGCATCCCGGTGCCGATGTACCATTGTTTCGGCATGGTGATCGGCGTACTCGCCTGCATGGCACATGGCGCCGCGATCGTGTTCCCTGGTGAGGGCTTCGACCCGCTCGCAACCTTGCAGACCGTCGCCGAATATCGCTGCACCTCGCTGTATGGAGTGCCAACGATGTTCATCGCCGAGCTCGACCATCCAGACTTTGCGAAATTCGACCTGACCAGCCTGCGAACCGGCATGATGGCCGGCGCGCCCTGTCCGGTCGAGGTCATGCGTCGTTGCATTCGCGACATGCATCTGACGGAGATCACCATCGGCTATGGCATGACCGAGACCAGCCCGGTCAGTACCCAGACACGCATCGGCAATTCCTTAGACAAGCAGGTCGGCACCGTTGGCCGGCCGCATCCGCACGTTGAGGTTAAGATCGTCGACACCGAAGGCCGCATCGTTCCACGCGGAACCACCGGCGAATTCTGCACCCGCGGTTATCCCGTGATGCTGGGCTATTGGGATGACCCGGAACGCACCGCCGAGGCAATCGACCGCGCCGGCTGGATGCATACCGGCGATCTCGCGACAATGGATCAGGATGGCTACTGCGCAATCGTCGGCCGCATCAAGGATATGGTGATACGTGGCGGCGAAAACGTCTATCCGCGTGAAATTGAGGAATTCCTTTACAAGCATCCGGCCATTGTCGACGTCCAGGTCTTCGGCGTCCCGGACCAGCGCTTCGGTGAGGAACTTTGTGCCTGGATCAAGCTGCGCGCCGGAACCACGTTGACCGAGGACGACGTGAAGGCGTTCTGCAAGGACCAGATCGCCCACTACAAGGTCCCGCGCTACGTTCGGTTCGTAGATGATTTCCCCATGACCGTCACCGGGAAGATGCAGAAGTATCTGATGCGTGCAACAATGGCTGAGGAACTTGCTTCGAACTGAAAAAGGGGGACACCATGCGCTGGGCACGCTTCGATCAGGACGGCTCTCCGTCCTATGCGGTTGTTGAGGGCGACATCATCATTCCGGTTCGCGGCTCTCCGTTCGACGCCTGGGAGCGCACGAGCAAAAAATACAACCTGACGGACGTGAAGCTGTTAGTTCCGGTTATTCCGCCGACTTTTTACGCAGCGGGAATGAATTATCCCGAGCATGTCCGCGAATATGCCGAGAAGATCGGCCAGAAACCAAACCTGCCTACACAGGCGGATATCGGATATCGCGCAAATAATGCGTTGATCGCTCATGAAGAGACCATTGTCATTCCCGCCAGCGCAACCGATCAGGTTCAGTATGAGGGTGAACTGGTTGCGGTCATCGGCCGAAAATGCAAGCACCTGACCCGCGAAAACGCACTAGCGGCCGTGCTCGGCTTTACTATCGGAAACGACGTCAGCGAGCGCACGTGGCAGAAAGCGGACCGGACGATGTGGCGCTCGAAGAACACCGATACCTTCAAGCCGATGGGACCTTGGATCGAAACCGATGTGAAGCTGGAAGACCTCGTGACCAAAATCCGGCTGAACGGTGAGCAACTCATCGCATTCCCGACCAATCATATGATCTTCGGCGTGGTCGATTTTCTAGTCAACATGACGACATGCCTGACGCTGTACCCGGGCGACGTCGTGTGGATGGGAACCGAGGGAGCCACAGCTAACATAAAGCACGGCGATCGGATCGATGTAGAAATCAGCGGCATTGGGACGCTGAGCAATCCGGTAGTGCGGGAAGGAAGCTAAGCCCAACCCGGAAGCTAAGCCCCGCCCGGGCGAGCAATGATCTAGTTCTGCGTTGCGTCGGTTGGCTCCTGCTGCGCCGCCGCCCGAATTCGGTCGGCGCCTGCCACCGCCTCCTTTGCAAGTAATCGAAAGGCCTCCCGCCGGGCCTCCGGCAGGTGGTCCCAGCCAGCGACAAGCGTAACGCGGCGTCTATGGGAGAGGTAAATGGCTTCCGCCATCCTCTCCACATGATCTTCTTCGGTCAGGTACTGTATGGTCATCGCGCCTTCACGAATACGTGATCACGCTGCCAGATATCACCGTGCCAGCCGCGAAGCCACAGAATTTGTGCCACCAGCGCAGGACAGCTCATTCGCGCTTGCCCCGAAGAATCGACCAAACCTCGTCGGCCCTTGGGATAGGCCCCACGGCTCCGTATCCCTTGCACGCTAAAGCCGCTGCCACACTGGCATACCGCGCTGCCGGCTCTGGGTCGTCCCCTGCCAGGATCCGGGCAAGAAACGATCCGCAGAACGTGTCGCCGGCCCCGGTGGCATCAACCGCCGCCACCGGATACGCGGGAACCCTCACTCGTGTTCCGTCCGCGGTTGCCAGATATGCCCCCGCCTCGCCCATCCGCAGCACGACAACCTCCGGCCCGAGTCGGAGATAAAAATCCAGCATCGCATCTGGATCCTCTAATCCAGTCAGGACCCGCACATCCTCCGCCCCCGGCAGCGCATACTTTACGCGTGCCATCGCCGCGTGCATCACCGCCGCGGCCCGGGCCGGGGGCCACAGTCGAGGCCGATAATTGGTATCGTAAGCAACCTTTACCCCGTGCCGCACCGCGACATCGACCGCCGCGAACACGGCGTCGCACGCCGCCACCGAAATCCCCTGACTGATCCCCGAGACATACAGCACCCGCGCCGCAGCTATCGCCGCGACCGGCACATCCGACGCCATGTACATCGCCGCCGCGGAGCCCGTACGATAGTGCAGGAAGTGGTGCCCGGCCGCGTCATGCGTAACGAAATAAACCCCGGTCTGGTAACGATCCGTCCTTAGCACACACGACGTATCCACCCCTTCCCGCTCCCAAAGCTCCATAAACCGGTCGCCCGGCATATCAGCTCCCAGCGCCGTCACATATCCGACCCGCGCTCCCTGCCGAGCAGCCGCGACAGCCGCGTTCGAGGTATCCCCGCCGAACCCCTCCAAGTAATGCTGCTCCTCATCCGCCCCAGCCGGAAGCTGGTTAAACTCCAGCATCGGCTCGCCCATACACAACAGGTCGACGCTCACAGCACCCCCCGCGCGACCGCCTCGATTGCTGCTCGGTCCCCGGCGGCGATGCGCGCCTCATCCACCAGCGCGCCGCCCATACCGACAAACGCCGCCCCGGCCGACAAATAGGCCGCCACGTTGACGACATCCACGCCGCCGGTGGGACAGAACGCCACCCCTGGGAAGACGCTCGCCAGAGCCTTGATGTGGCTCGGACCGCCCGCCGAGGACGCAGGGAAAATCTTGACCACGTCGGCGCCGGCCGCCAGGGCGGCTCTCACCTCAGAGGGCGTCAAGGCGCCCAGCATCAGCGCTGCGTCGGCTTGGCGGCACGGCTCAGATAACCCCGGATCAACCCACGGGGCGACTACGAAACGCGCCCCCGCGGCCAGACATGCCCGAGCCGTCAACATGTCCGGGACCGTCCCCGCCCCAATCAACAGATCCGGGTCTTTCGCCAGCCGGCCGATCAGCGCCACCGCACCGGGGATGGTCATAGTGATCTCGAATATGCGGATACCAGCGCCATGCAGCCATTCCACCGCGGATTCTGCATGAGCAGCCGACCGAGTTCGCACCACCGGCACAACCCGGGCCATGCGCAGCCTTTGGATCAGGGCAGCTTGTGACATTTCAGGTCCCCCCAGCGCACAACGAAGCAGGCCGAAGGAGACGATGCAAGCTATCGATCACATCGCTTGCATCAAGCGAGATTGCCTATGGGCCGCGTCAGCTCAAAAGCTCGCCTGGGGCAGGATCGCGCTAGAGCGGAACGTTCGAGGTCGTGAATTATCCCCCAAGTAAGAAGTTAGACCATTTGCCACCCGTGCCGTCAGGATGAAAATGGTCTAACTGTCCCACCCAACGTCACCCAAGAAGCACGCTGTCCGCCCATTGCTCCATCAACTGCGCCTTGCCCTCAAGCGCCGACACACTGCCACTTAATGATCCCAGACTGATCTGGTACCGCTGCAGGCTCTCACCCAGGCCCGAGGTCGTCTCCTTCAACTCGCCGAGCGCGCCTCGCCAGGCGGCTATCGCGGCTTGCTGCTCCATCATCGCCGTGGTCAGCGATGCCAGTGCCCGAGCCAGACGGTCATCCTGCCGCGGCTCCTCAGGCTTCGGACGAAACGGAAACGGGATAATCTCCGCTGTCGGAAGCACCGCTTTTATCGGTTCGGAATCAGGCACAATGGAACTGCTCATTGCAAGGCCTCCGCTCATTTCTCAGGCAGTCATTAAACAATCATGAACACCTGATTAATGCGAGAAATCTTTAGAATACAATGGTCTGGCCGATGCCACGGAGGATTAAAACCATCACCATCATCACCATCGAAACAACCGAAAAACCCCAGCGAATCCAGATGTAACGCGACGGAACAAGAAGTCGCTGTGCCGCTTGATGCTCGGTCAACACTATTGCGAGATAACCCGCAATCAGCACCGCGAGCGCCACCGCGGGCGACACCATCTGTGCCAGCACCAGGCCGACCCAGGCAACAATCAGCGGCAGCACGCTGGCCCCGAACCGTGCTGAAGGCCGCACCGCTCCCGGCAATAGCGCCAGACCCCAGTGCACACCGCCGGAAAAGCTCAGGATCAGTGCTGCGTAGTCGATCAGCGACACCAGCATTCGCTCCGCCGTCTCGGGGATGTGCCCAACGGCGCCGAACGCAAAAAACACCAGAGGCACCAGCCCAAGCAGGCTGAACGCTATTGCGATGGCGGGCATGTTTTCTCCGTGGTTAGGACGAACACTCAACCCCTCATGACGGTGGCGGAGTTATGGTAGACGCTACAATTCGCGTTGAACATGCCGCCTCCATCCGGACCCGCTATGACCACCGGCCTCGAAATCCTCGTCATCCTGCTGCTGATCGTGCTGAATGGGCTGTTCTCGCTAAGCGAACTGGCCCTGGTTTCAGTCCGGAGAGCCCGCCTCGCGGTACTGGAGCGGAAGGGCATCAAGGGTGCCGCGGCGGCCCGCGCCTTGTCGGACGATCCACAGCGCTTTCTGCCCACCGTGCAGGTCGGGATCACCCTCGTCAGCGTACTCACCGGCGTATTCGGTGGCGCACAGATCGCGGCTCATCTGCAATCCTGGCTGGAGACGTTCCCTCAGGTCGGTCGGTTTGCCGAAAGCATCGCTCTGGCCCTTGTCGTCATCGTTACCACGTACCTGACCCTTGTCCTCGGGGAATTGGTGCCGAAGCAACTCGCCTTGCGCGCACCGGAACTCATGGCCATCCGAGTCGCTCGGCCGATCGCGATCCTGTCGCGTGTTGTCGGCCCAGCGGTCTGGCTGCTCGGGAAATCGTCCAACGCCGTCCTGAGGGTATTCGGCCTGAATCGACCCTCACGCCAGTCCGTGACCGAAGAGGAATTGAAAGCGCTGCTCATCGAAGGGGCCCAGACCGGCGTGTTGGAAATGGAGGAGCGCGATATGATCGAGCGCGTGTTGCGCCTCGCCGACAAGCCGGTGCGCGCGATCATGACGCCCCGCACCGAACTCGCCTGGGTCGACCGCACGCACCCCGCAAAAGCAATCATCGCCGCCCTTAAGGCTGCGCCGCACTCACGTTTTGTCGTCTGCGACCGCTCGATCGACAACGTGGTCGGCGTCGTTCAGGCCAAGGACCTTCTGGACCGCATCCTCAGCGGCGGCGAACTGTCGCTCAGCGCCAGCCTGCGCCACCCCATGATCGTCCCCGACGCGATCAGCGCCCTCGACGCCCTGGAGCGGCTGAAATCCGATACCTTGGGCTTGGCTCTGGTGATGGACGAGTACGGCAGCTTCGAGGGCGTGGTGACCGCGGCCGACGTATTGCAGGCGATCGTCGGCGAAGCCTCCGGTCCCGAACACCAGGAGGGGGTGCCTGGACCGGAAGGCGAAACCACAATGACCCTCGACGGCATGACCCCCGTTGACGAATTGAAAGCTCGACTGAGGCTGCCAGACCTGCCGGCCGAAGGCAGCTACCACACCCTTGCAGGTCTACTCCTGGCGCTGCTCCGCCGGGTGCCGCACGCAGGCGATCGCATCGTGTTCGGCGGCTGGCGGTTCGAGGTGCTCGAAATGGACGGCCGTCGCGTCGAGAAGGTGCTCGCCGGTCGTGAGCCCGCTGCCGAAATCCTCGAGACAGTCATACGATGAAGGCAACCGTCACCCAGTGCGCCGTGCTGGTCGGTGGTCTTGGTACGCGCCTCGGCGCCCTCACCGCCGCCACGCCGAAGCCAATTCTGCCCTGCGGCGGCCGCCCCTTCCTGTTTTGGTTGCTGCGGGAGTTCGTGCGTTTCGGTGTCACCGACTTCCTGTTGCTGACCGGCCATCTTTCGGCGGAGATCGAGCGCGCCGCTGCCGATATTCAGGCTGCGCTGCCCCGCCCCGCCAGCATCACCCTGTCCGAAGAACCCATCCGGGCGGGGACCGGTGGAGCGGTGTTCCATGCTCGCGACCGGCTTCAGGACCGCTTCCTATTGTGCAACGGCAACTCCCTGTTCGATTGCAATTTCTCGACGCTCCTTGCGGATGCCGCGACCGATGGGCCGGAGGTGACCGGGCGGATCGTGCTCCGCCAGCTGGCCGATGCCTCCCGCTATGGTGTCGTCGAAACCGAACGCGATCACGTCACCGCATTCAGGGAGCGCCCGCCGCCTGGTACCGGCGGCACTATCAACGGCGGGATCTACCTGTTCAACCAGTCTCTGATCCGACATCTACAGCCGGCGTGCTCGCTGGAGGCCGATATCCTGCCCGTTCTGGCGCGTGCTGGCAGCCTGCGGGGAACGCTGGGGGATGGCTACTTCCGCGATATCGGCGTGCCCGAGGATTTCGCCCGCGCGCAAACCGAAATCCCGGCGTTGCTAAAGCGCAGAGCCCTGTTCCTCGACCGCGACGGCGTCCTCAACGTCGATCACGGCTATGTTGGCTCACGAGACCGCTTCCAGTGGGTCGACGGCGCTCGGGACGCAATCCGTTATGCGACGCAGGCTGGATGGCACGTCTTCATCGTCACCAATCAGGCTGGCGTCGCCCGCGGCTACTTCGACGAGGCAGCGATCCGCGACCTGCTGGAATGGATTGGCGACCAGGCTAGGGACGCCGGCGGCACGATCGACGACGCTCGCTACTGCCCCTATCACCCGGACGGCACGGTGGAAGCCTACCGGCAAGTTCATCCATGGCGGAAGCCGCTACCCGGCATGTTGCTGGACCTGATCCAGATGTGGGAACTCGATCCCACCAAAGCCGTCATGGTCGGAGATCAGGAAACCGACATGCGCGCCGCTGCGGCGGCTGGCGTTGTTGGCTACTTGTTCAATGGCGGAAATTTGCTTTCGTTCCTGAGACCCATCCTGGATAAGCATGCGTGATCACCAAGCAGGAGTCGCCTTTGCGGACCCGGCAAACCACCATCCGCGCGCGTGTGCCTTTGCAACTCGGCCTGGCCGGCGGCGGCACGGATCTCAGCCCCTATTGCGACCAACACGGCGGCGCGGTGCTGAACACCACGATCGCCCGCTATGCCTATGCATTTATCGAACCATCTGACGACAATCGCGTCCACTTCGTCGCTCCCGACCTCGAAATCGCGGAATCGTTCCCGCCCGACTTAGAGGCGATCTCCCAAGCCCGGCTTTGGCTACATGCCGGCGTCACGCGGCGCATGCTGAACCAGTTCGCCGGCGGAGCGATCAGCCCGATGCGCCTCACCTCTTACGTCGATGCGCCGCCCGGATCGGGTCTGGGGTCGTCCTCGGCCCTGGTCGTGGCGCTGGTCGAGGCATTCGCGGCCGCGCTTTCGGCACCGCTGGGTCCGTACGACGTGGCGCACACGGCGTTTGAGATCGAGCGGATTGACCTCAAACTAGCAGGCGGCAAGCAGGACCAGTATGCGGCTACCTTTGGCGGCACTAACTTCATCGAGTTCCACGCCGGCGACCGGGTCATCGTCAACCCGCTCCGCATTGCACCCGCTATACTGAACGAACTGGAAACCTCCATGGTCATCTGCTTCACTGGCATAAGTCGCCGGTCGGAAGCGATCATCGTCGAGCAGCAACGCGGTATGATCGAACACACCGGCGGCACCCAAACCGGCGATGTCATCGACAGCCTGCACCGGCTCAAACGGGACGCGTTGGAAATGAAACAGGCGCTGCTGCGCGGCGAGATCCCCCGCATGGCCGAGATACTGAACCGGTCCTGGGAGGCCAAGAAGCGCACGGCAACCGGCATCAGCACCGGGCGCATCGAGACGCTCTACGACCTGGCATTTTCCAAGGGGGCGATCGGTGGCAAGGTCTCAGGCGCCGGTGGCGGCGGATTCATGATGTTTATCGTGCCACCGCACCTGCGAATCGCCGTGGTGCGGGCGTTGAACGATGCCGGCGGAACCGCCAGTGGTGTGCACTTGACACCCCACTGTGCCGAGTCCTGGACGACATAGTGCATGATCGTGCTGACGAGCGTTCTAGGCACTCCGGTCTCTACAATCAGCTTAGGAATAAACATCCACCGATCGATCTGACAATGATCTGGTCCGATCAATCTGCCGAGCCTAGACGATTTCCACCTGGCGATTTAGGGAACGTCTCAACGGCCTTCAGGTATCAGCGATCCACGAATCGAGCACCAACTCTCTGACTCCAACGACTCTCTCAGAGGCCGCGGACGAAAGGATCTATTGTATGCGAGCACTCAGACTTTCCGCCGCCGCCCTGACTCCAGTCCTGCTGCTAAGCGCTTGCGCGACTGAGCCCCTTGGTCCGACGATACCGGTAATGCCTGCACCCAACAAACCATTCGACTTATTTCAGGGCGATCAGGCGCTGTGCAAGCAATACGCCTCGAACGAGGTTCAAGGCGGCGCACAGCAGGCCAACAATCGCCAGGTCGGAACCGCCGTGGTCGGCACCCTCCTCGGCGCCGGCCTCGGCGCCGCGATCGGGGGCGGCCATGGTGCCGCGATCGGCGCTGGGGCAGGTGCCTTGGGAGGCACCGCTGTCGGGGCGGGGCCGGCGCAGAATGCGCAAGGCAGTTTGCAGGAACGGTACAACTTTGCTTACGCGCAGTGCATGTATTCCCGCGGGAACCAGGTTCCGGGCTTTGCACCGGCCGGTGCGCCCCCGCCGCCTCCGCCGGGCTATGCGCCCCCAGGCGCTCCCCCTCCGCCGCCTGGCTATACGCCGGGTTATCAGCCTCCACCCGGATATGCGCCGGGTTATCAACCACCGCCCAGGTATTAATCGCCAGCTAGGGATCTGCCGCAGATCAAGTGCTGCAGTCGCGGCACCGTCGCCTCCTACCGTCATGGTAGGCGAAGACCTGTCATCCACGGATTTCGCGAGTTCAGCAGCGCGAGCCATGGATGGTCGGCCGGCGCTGACCGTGACGCCGGGCAGCAGATGCGTCGTCAGCAACGATTCGTTATTTCGCGGCAAGCCCTAACACCGCGGCCGCATCACGTTTCTGTTCGATCGCCGCGTAACTTTATCCGGTTCTGCCACCGCATTGGCTCTGTCGCGTTGGGGTTTCGCTCCTAATCGATAGAAAGGAAACAATTATGCGCAGAACCATTGCGGTCGCTTCGGTTTTGTCTCTGACCTTACTTGCCGCGTGCGGCCAGAAGCAGCCTGAGCGTGCCGAGGGCGGTGCGGCAGCAGGTGCGGCGACCGGGGCGGCGGTCGGGCTGGTCGGCGGTCCTGTCGGGGTCGTCGCCGGCGGTGCGATCGGAGCCGCCGCCGGCGGAGCCACCGGAGCCGCCACAAAACCCAGCACCGTCAACGTTGGCTCGCCCCCCTGGAAGGACAATACGAAAACTGGTCAGTCGGCCGCCCAACACATGTCGAACTGAGCGGCACGTCCGTCGCTATATACCGATACCGATTGGCTTGGGGTGATCTGGCGCGGATGACCCCAATTGCTCGGTTACCCTCCCTGACCCACCGTGAAGTGACTGTCGCCACACCGGCTTAATTCCGTCCCGTGCTGCAGCATCGGAGCTCGTCCAGGCGGCCGACGGGGACAATGTGAGATCATATCAGCCTCAACGATTCGACCGAAAGGTGCAAACTACGGCGACGGGCAGAACAATAACCGCGGAAGGCGTTCGCAGGTCCGTTTCTTGGGCCCTTTGCATCTCCCACGCGCCCTCGTGGTTCTTCGCGTTACAGACCGGTACACGAAAGTTCTCTAATCGTATTGCTTCGACCAACCATCATCCCTACCCTCCGCGATACCGTTATCCGGCCGGAGAAACTACTTGAAGAAGCGCGTTGTCACGTGGGCCCTTGCCCCGGCCTTGATGATCACTTACCAGGCCGCCGCGGTGGAACCCGCTGCGCCGGAGGACACCGTCCTGCGCGCGACGCTGTCCAACGGTCTTCGCATCGTCATCGTGCCGGACCGCCTGGCACCCGTTGTCGCCACCGAGTTAAACTACCTCGTCGGGTCCAACGACGCGCCGGACGGCTTTCCCGGTACAGCTCACGCTCTAGAACACATGATGTTCCGCGGCAGCGACGGCCTCGACAAGGACCAGCTCGCCGAACTCGGCGCTTTGCTCGGTGGCATCTACAACGCTGACACCACCGAGACCGTCACCCAGTACACCTACACCGTCCCGGCCGACAACCTCGACATCGCCCTCCAGATCGAGGCCCTGCGCATGCGCGGCCTCTCGCTGAACCAGGCCGATTGGGACAGGGAACGTGGCGCCATCGAGCAGGAGGTCTCAGCCGACCAGTCCAGTCCGTTCTACAATTTCACCACGCAAGCCCAGGCGATCCTGTTCGAGCACACACCCTACGAACACGACGCGCTCGGCACCCGCCCCTCGTTCGATCGGACGGATGCCCCCCTGCTGCGGCAATTCTATGAAAAATGGTACGCCCCGAACAACGCCATCCTGGTGATCGCCGGAGACGTGCGGCCGGCGGAGGCGCTGGCTCAGGCCAAAGCCGCATTCGGCGAGATCCCGAGCCAAGATCTACCCCCGCATGCCGTGGTCGAACCCCAGCCCGTGCAGCCGAAGACGCTGACCCTTGAAACCAATTTTTCCCTCGGCCTGATCGCACTCGCTTATCGAATGCCTGGGCTGAAGCAGTCGGATTTCGCGGCCGCCGACATCCTGTCGGACGCCCTGCGCAGCGAGCGCGGCGCGCTCTATGCGTTGGTACCTGCCGGCAAGGCACTGATGGCCAACTTCGACTACCAGGCCAAGCCTGATGTCGGCTTCGGCCTTGCCATGGCGGGGTTCCCGGCGGGTGACGACCCGGCGCCGCTGCTGGCAGCGACGCGCGGTATCCTCGCTGAGATAGCGCGAGACGGCGTCCCGTCCGACCTCGTGGCCGACGCCAAACGGCGGGAACTCGCGCAGCTCGCATTTCAGGGCAACAGTATCAGCGGGTTGGCAAGACGGTGGTCTCACGCGCTCGCCTTTGAGGGCGCCGGTTCGCCCGACGATATCGCTCACGCTTACGAAACCGTCTCGGTCGAGGACGTCAACCGCCTCGCGCGCCAGTTGCTGGATCCGGATCATGCCGTCACCGCGATCCTGACGCCCCGCGCTGCCGGCAGGAAAGTCGCGGGATCAGGCTTCGGCGGAGCGGAGAACTTCGGTTCCCCACCCGACCATCCCGTGACACTGCCAGCCTGGGCTGCCGCCGCATTGGCGACACCGCACGTGCCGGACCCCGGCGATCCGCCTGACGTCAGCGTGCTGCCCAACGGGTTGCGTCTGATCGTCCAGCCCGAGCATGTCAGTCACACCGTCTCGGTCTTCGGACGCGTGCGCCAGGTGCCGGCGATGCAGGAGCCGCCGGGCAAGGAGGGCGTCGCCTCACTGATGCGCGGTCTGTTTGAGTATGGCACCGACGCGCATAACCGAATCGCTTTTCAGGAGGCAGTTGATGGCATCGCCGCCGAGGTGAGTGTCGGTCCCGCCTTCTCGTTACGGGTGCTGACACCCGCATTCCAGGACGGCATGCGACTATTGGCGGAAAACGAGCTCCATCCGGCATTCCCACCCGA
Source organism: uncultured Alphaproteobacteria bacterium (assembly GCA_963819345.1). Lineage (GTDB taxonomy): Bacteria > Pseudomonadota > Alphaproteobacteria > Acetobacterales > Acetobacteraceae > Rhodopila. The sequence goes on along the minus strand of CAWFVX010000015.1, from coordinate 96,552 downwards.
TGCGTTCACCGTCGTCCGCGCCCAAGTGGCCCGAAGCGTGGCCGGTCAGTTGCGCACGCCGGATTATCTGGTGCGACGGGCACTTAAGCAGGCGATCGTCCCGGACGGCGATCCAACCCTGCGACAATCCACGCCGGAATCGGTGATGGCGCTGCAGCCGCAGGACTTGCACGCTTACTATGCCTCAACCTTCCGTCCCGACCTCACGACGATTGTCGTCCTCGGCGACGTGACCGCCGAGCAGGCTCGCCGTGTGGTAAACGAAACGTTCGGAACGTGGCAGGCAACCGGTACGATACCGAGCATCGACCTGCCGCCGGTCGCCCCCAGTAAGGCTTCTTACACGCGCGTGCCGGACAGCGATTCGCTGCAGGACCGCGTCACCCTGGCGGAAACGGTGACGCTCCCCGTTACCAGCCCGCATCGTTACAGTCTGATGTTGGGCAACGTCATCCTCGGCAGTGGCTTTACCTCGCGCCTGTATCAAGACCTTCGCATCCGCACAGGCTACGTATACTCGGTCGGCAGTAATTTCGACTGGTCTCGTTCACGCGCCGACTACAGTGTGTCATTTGGCGCCGATACTGAAAACGTCGAAAAAGCGCGCCAGTTGATTCTCCGCGATCTGAGGGATATGCAGACTACGCCCGTCAGTGCCACGGAACTGACCCGGGCGAAGGCCGAAATACTGCGCAGCCTGCCGATGCAGCGCGCCAGTATCGGCGCAATAGCCGGGCAATATCTCCGGCTGACCGAATTGGACCTCCCGCTGGATTCAGGTACAGCGCGCAGCGGAACGTTACTTGTCGATCACCGCGCCTGAGATCCAGCAGGCCTTCGCTACGTGGATACGTCCGGAGGATCTCGCCCAGGCGGTGAAGGGACCAGCTGAATAATCTAAGCGTCCGCAAGTCCCGGATACCTCGACGAGTATGCCGTAGGACTTCAACGCAGGATTCGCGGCGGATAACCGGGCAGTATTCCTGGTGGCCATTCCGAGCCCCCTCATGCTTCCTCCTGAGCCAAGGGCCGCCCAAGATTGACGGGGGCCCTACCCCATGCTGACGTTGGAGACCAGCCGCGGGAGGGGAAACGACGAATGACCATAAGCTGCCGCTGCACGTTGGCGCACATTCCGGGTGCGCCAATTCCCTTGTCATCGCGCGACGCTCCTGACCGGGCCGCCTCGTCCGGGGAAGGCTAGACCAGTGGCCGATCCAACCCCATCGACCGCCGTTCTGTTCGAGATCGCGGAGCCCCACATCGCCCTGGTGACAATCAATCGCCCCGAAGCCCGCAACGCCGTCAACGGTGCTGTAGCCGCGGGCCTGGAGGAAGCCGTCGAGCGCGTCGAAGCAGACCCCGGCCTCTGGGCCGCCATCCTCACCGGCGCCGGACCGCATGCCTTTTGCGCCGGCGCCGACCTGAAAGAGGTTTCCGCCGGCCGTGGCGCCGCCCTCTCGACCAAGAAAGGTGGCTTCGGCGGATTTGTCCGCGCCAATCGGACCAAGCTCTGGATCGCCGCCGCTCAGGGACACGCACTGGCAGGAGGGCTTGAGCTGCTGCTGTCATGCGATCTGACGGTCATCGCTGAAACAGCCAATTTTGGCCTGCCGGAAGTCAAGCGTAGCCTCGTCGCCGGTGCAGGCGGCGTCTTCCGCCTGCCGCGTGCTCTGCCGCGTGCCATCGCATTGGAAATGATCGCCACCGGCGACCCAATCCCGGCCGCTCGCGCCCTTCAATTCGGCCTGGTCAATGCCGTGGTGCCAGCCACACAGGTCGTCGCCGCGGCGCTCGCCCTCGCCCGCCGCGTCACGGTCAACGCCCCTGTCGCCGTCCGCGAAAGTCTCGGCGTCGCTCGTCAGGCGTACGACCGGGCGGAAGCTGAACTGTGGGACATCAGCGGCGCCGCCGGCAGTCGAGTGCGTGCCACCGAGGACTTTCAGGAAGGCCCGCGCGCCTTCGTCGAAAAGCGCCCGCCGCGCTGGGTCGGGCGATAACCGCGAAGAAAGCACGTTCATGCCGGACACGTACAAGCACATCCTATATCGCGTCGAGGACCGCATCGCGCGGGTCACCCTGAACGCCCCGGAAAAGCGCAACGCGCTGTCGTTTCTTATGCGCGATGAGATCGTCAAGGCCCTGCGCGCCGCCGAAGCCGATGACGATGTCTCGGTCGTTCTGATCGACGGCGCCGGACCATCATTCTGCTCCGGCTACGACATGACCGTCGGCCACCGCGAGCACAATAAAGAAGGCTGGGTCCACTCGGCGAATTTCGATGGCTGGACCGATCAGTTCGCGCGCAGTTGCCTGCGGGACTGGTTGACCATTTGGGACCTGCTAAAGCCGGTGGTCGTCAAGGCGCACGGCCATTGCGTCGCCGGCGGAACCGAGATCCTGTCGATGGCCGATATCGCCTTCGTCGCCGAGGACGCCCGGATCGGCTACCCGCCAATGCGCGGAATGACTACGCCGGACACTCTCTACTTCCCGTGGAAGATGTCGATGGCCCGCGCCAAATACTTGCAATTGACTGGTAATTCCGTCACTGGCCGGGAGGCGGCGGAAATGGGCTGGGTAGCCAAGTGTTTCCCCGCCGACAGGCTCGACGACGAAGTAATGCGCGAACTTCGGCCGATGACCCAAATCGCTCCGGATTTGCTCGCTGCGAATAAGCACTCGGTCAATCAGGCCTACGAAATAATGGGCTTCCGCACCGCACTGTCGATGGGCTGGCAGTGGCATGCGCTGTCGTCACGGCTGCGCCCGGGTGCCGGCCAGTTTGCCGAAAAGATGCGCGAGGGCGGCTTGAGGTCCGCCCTCGAATGGCGCGACGGCCCGTTCAAGCGCGAGGGTTTCGATTAGCAGACTAACTGGAACCGTATATCGATGCGTAGTGACACCATGTCAGCGCAAGTTGCCCCGTATGGACAGCTTGTCCGAAACTTGGCCCAACGTCGGCGCAGCCCGGCAGCAAACATGAGGGAAACGCAACATGAGTCTTCTTTGCAGCGGACGCGTCGCCATCGTCACCGGCGCCGGGCGGGGCATCGGCCGCGAGCACGCGTTGGCCCTCGCCGCCCATGGTGCCAAGGTCGTGGTCAATGATCTCGGTACCAGCAACGACGGCGTTGGCTCCGACGAGACCCCCGCGCAGGAAGTCGTGCGCACGATCAAGGAGCGCGGTGGCGAGGCGGTGGTAAACACCGACAACGTTGCTGATTTCCGCGGCGCCAAGCATATGATCGACCAGGCGATCGATACCTACGGCACGCTGGATGTCCTGGTGAACAACGCCGGCATTCTCCGCGACCGCGTGTTGGTCAACATGGTGGAACCGGAATGGGACGCCGTGATCGAGGTCCACTTGAAAGGCACATTCGCCCCCTCCGCCACGCTTCCGCCTACTGGCGCAACAAGTCCAAGGAGATCGACGGCCCCGTTTACGCTCGCATCATCAACACCAGTTCGATCTCCGGCCTGTTCGGCAATACCGGTCAGGCCAACTATGGCGCGGCAAAGCCGGAATCGCCGCATTTACCATCATTGCAGCCCGAGAACTGCAACGTTACGGCGTGACGGTGAATGCCGTCGCCCCGCAAGCGCTCACCCGGATGACCGAGGGCCTGCGAGAACGCACCGAGGAGCAGAAAGCCGCGATGCACCCAGGCCGCGTCTCCCCGGCGATCGTCTGGATGGCCAGCGTCGAATCTTCGGACTTCACCGGCCGCATCATCGAAGCGGGCAGCGGTCTGCTATCCATCGCCGAGGGCTGGCACCGCGGCCCCACCGTCCAGCCCGAAGAAGATCCATCCAAGCTCGGACCGATCCTGATGGACCTGCAGGCCCGTGCCCGCAAGAACGCGGGAATGGACGGCGAGGACCTGGATTGACCCGCTGATGACCAAACCTTTGTTCTCCAGCCTGAAGGTGATCGACTGCGCGAGCTACGTGGCCGGCCCCGCGGCAGCCACGGTGCTGGCGGATTTCGGCGCCGACGTCATCAAGCTCGAGCCCACCGGTGAAGGCGACCCCTGGCGCTCGCAATACAAACGCCACGGCATGCCGCCGTCCGAGATCAACCACCCCTGGCTGATGGACAGCCGCAACAAGCGCGCGCTCGCGTTGGACCTGAAGTCCTCGGCCGGTCGCGCGGTGCTCGATCGCCTCGTTTCCCAATCCGACGTGTTCATAACCAATGTGCCGTTGCCCGCCCGGGGCCGCCTGGGGATTCGTTACTCTGACTTCCGGGATACCTGTCCGCGGCTGATCTACGCCTCGCTCACGGCTTACGGCGAGGAGGGCGAGGAAGCCGGCAAGACCGGATTCGATGCCACGGCGTATTGGGCGCGGTCCGGCCTGATGGACGAAGTGCGGCCCGACCACCGGGCGGTCCCCGCCCGCTCGGTTGCCGGGATGGGTGACCATCCAACCGCCATGGCTCTATACGGCGGTATCGTTACTGCCCTGTATCAGCGAGAAAAGACCGGACGCGGCGGCGAGGTCCGCGCCTCGCTGATGGGCGGTGGCATGTGGGCAAACAGCTATCTCATTCAGGCGAAGCTCTGCGGCGTCACCTTCCCGCCCCGGCCGCCCCGCGAAGACTCAACGATCGCTCTGGCCAACATCTATCGCACCGCGGACGACCGGTGGTTCATGCTGGTGGTGCTGAACGAACGCCAGTGGCCGGCGCTCGCGCGGGCGGTCGGAATGCCGGAGTTGACCGACGATGCCCGATTCGCGAGACCGGAGGCGCGCGCGGGCAACGCAAGGCTGCTGATCAGCCTGCTCGACGAAGCCTTCGCTGGGAAACCTCTGGCCGAATGGCGTGCGATCCTCGACGCCGCAGGCCTCACCTTCGGTGTCGTCGGCACAGTGGCGGAGATCGCGACCGATCCCCAGGCTTTGGCAACCGGTATGCTGCGTCCGCTCGCGGAAACCGGAATGATGACGGTGGACAGCCCGTTCAACCTCAGCGAAGCGGAGAAAGTCCCCGTCGAGCTGGCCCCCGGCCACGGCGAGCATAGCCGCGCGATCCTGCTGGAAGCAGGCTATTCAGAAACCGAGATTGCCGATCTGCGCGCCGCCGGAACCATCGTGGACGAGTAACCAGGCCTCAGATGCACGATCGTTGAGACACAACGCACGTTCGGTGAGACGGCCGCACAATGGACGAATGCCGTCGCGCGCCCCACTTTCCGACCACGCCACACGCCGCGCCGACCGGGACGGCTTGGTTGGCCGAAAGCGGAGCAGTTCTGGAGCAAGTTTAAGCGGTAATCTGCCGTGACACACTCGCTGAGTTCGACCCATAGCGGCTGTTCCCGGATCATTCAGGGACAGGCTCTAAAGTCCATCCCTTTCAGGGCGCCGTTGGTGATGCTCCTCGAACGTCTCATCCGCGCAACCAGCGTCCATCCCTCGCTGCATGCTCTCGAACAAATCTTGCGTCCGATCTAAGCAAAACCCGTTCCATCCAAGTATGTTCTTAATCTCTTTTAGTAAAGTGCAAGTGAAAAAGATCCCGAAAGGGGCCGACCGACCCTAAAGAATTCACGCAACATTCAAAAATGTTCCTGTAAGTCGAGCGGTTGTGACACTGCGGTGGGATTGGTCACGCTCGGCGGATCAAGAATTTCCATCACTCTTTCGTAAAGAGGAGAAGATCCAGATTGGGCATCTTCCAATTGGAGTTTGGTTGGAGCGCTGGTGGCGTTCTCCGCGATGACGACGATCAATTCATCTCCAGGCCGGCGACGCCAGAGAGTGTAATTGGTAAACGTTTCGCCCAAGTACCTCCACACTGGAATTCCCAGATAAGGCGTCCAACCTTGGGCAACCCCGAGCGCAAAGCCACCTGGGTCCGTTGGTGAAGTCGCATCAATCGGCTGGCCCGAAACCAGAGACACAAGTGAGAAAAGCTCAGTTTTCTGTTTGGGTGGTAACAGCGAGTCACTGAACAGTGCCCTCACCCAACGAACCACATCCGGGAGTGATGCAATGATCCCTCCCGAGGCACCGAAGATGGAAACGTTAATAGACTTTAGATCCTGTCCGAGGAAGTCATCCATCGGAAATTGCGGGCAGTGCGGCTCTAGTCCCGCCATTGTGCAAAACGAATCCCCAAAGTATCCACTCGGCATGGCATGCAGCAGCCGTTTTGGCGGCACTCCAGGGCGGTAGGAGGTTTCGTCCAATCCCAACGGCTCCAAGAGCATTCTCTTGAGCGCTTTCTGATACGACATGTGGCTGGCCTTGGCGACGATCATTCCGGCCAGGATGTATTTCGTGTTGACGTACTTGTAGGGAACGGTCTGTTCGGCACCTGGGTAAACATAGTCGACCAGTTCCGCGGGCGTGAATGTCCGACTGAGGTCCGCGGTCAGGTCTGTCTGAAAACCGATGTCCTCTAAATAGTCATCGTTGATCCGCGCGGTCAGATTAAGCAACTCCTGGATCGTGACGGACGACCATGCCGGATACTGAGGCAACCACTTGCCGAGCGTATCGTGGATATCTAGCTCGCCCTCAGCCTCCAGCTTCAGTAGCAGAACGGCGGTGAAACTCTTAGTAATGCTGCCAATCTCAAACGGCGTGTCCGGACAGAGGGGGCCGCCGTCCTCAAACGAGGTGCTACCGCTGGCGATATCGAGCTCCGGTCCGGTAGGCGAAAAACTGACATGCAGACTGATGCCGGAGAAGCCTTCCGCCACCTGCCGCTCGGCGAGGTAGTTATCGAGAGCCTGCTGCAAGGCGGGATAGAGAGGATTGGCGCGAGTTGCGGCAAGCTGGTCTTGCTGGTTCCGGCAGTGGCTGTGCGCCGGGCTCATACTCGCGTAGGCGACGGCAAGGATCGATAACCCGGCCAGCGTCGAGCGCGAAGCAAGAAGTCGCAGTCTGCGGAACATTCTTTCCTCCCAATCGAAGGGAGCGGCAATCGTGTCTCGTCGTCGTCGGTATGTCAAATTCCGCCTAATTACTTGATTGAGAGTCCGGTTTGCACCCATCCATGCCGGTAGCGACTTGAGCCCGATCCGCTTCAGAAAACGCACCAGCGGGCGCAGTAAACGACCGCCATCCGCGCAAAGCCGTCACCGATGGAGTAGGCGGCGTCCACCCTAAGCGGCCAAGGTGGAGCTGCTCCGATAGGCGCGGCAATCCCCCCTCGCCTCAAACCGCCTCTCCGGCACACCATCCGCTCGCCCAAGCCCATTGGAAATTGTAGCCACCGAGCCAGCCGGTCACGTCAACCGCCTCTCCGATCACGAACAGTCCGGGCACCGCGTTCGCCGCCATCGTCCGAGACGACAGATCGCGCGTATCCACGCCGCCACGGGTCACCTCCGCCTTGGCGAATCCCTCGGTGCCGGACGGGACGACAGACCACCCGGATAGCCGCTCCGCCAGTGCGGCCAGCACCCGATCGGGCACATCGGCCATCCGCGCCGTCTCGGTCTGCACCGTCGCTGCCGCCGCCGACGCCAGCCGCGCCGGCAGCACCTCGCCCAGCACGCCCGCCAATCCCGCTTTTGCCCGAGATCGTTTGCGCTCCAGCAGGAACGCCCCGGCATCCCGCCCCGGCAGCAGGTTCACCGAGATCGGCCCCTGTTGCCAATACGAGGAAATCTGCAACACCGCCGGCCCCGACAGCCCACGATGAGTAAACAAGGTCGCCTCACGAAACGCCATCCGACCCACCGAGACAACAGTATCCAGCGACACCCCGCTCAAGGGCCGCATCAGCGCCAGCAGATCCTCGTCGAACGTCAGCGGTACCAGACCCGGCCGGACGTCCGTCACCCGAAGCCCGAAGTTCCGAGCAACTTCGTAAGCAAACCCGGTAGCTCCCATCTTTGGAATCGACATCCCGCCGGTCGCCAGTACCAGACATCCCGCCGCAAACGACCCGTGGTCGGTGTCCACAAGAAACCGGTCAGCACGGCCGACGCCTCCGATCCGATGCCTCACACGCAGATCGACACCGGCCGCGGAGCACTCCGTCAGCAGCATGCCGACGATCTGCCGCGCCGACCCGTCGCAGAACAGTTGTCCCAGCGTCTTCTCATGGAACGCGATGCCATGCTTCTGCACCATTGCCACGAAGTCAGCCGGCCGATACCGGCTCAACGCCGAGCGGCAGAAATGCAGATTATCCGACAGAAACCGCTCGGCCACCGTTTCAGTGTTGGTGAAATTGCACCGCCCGCCGCCGGAGATCAGGATCTTCGCCCCCACCTGCGGCGCATGATCCAGCAACAGCACTCGCCGCCCGCGTTGCCCTGCGCGGATCGCACACATCAGTCCCGCCGCGCCTGCCCCCAGGATTATCACGTCATATTCGCTGCTGACGACCGGCATCCACGGGCTATAACAGCCAACCGCCCCGTTCCCCTACCCCGAGCAGGTGCTCCCAGCATGATCCCACCAATCCTGGCGCGGCGCGACAAAGCTGGGTTCTGGTTCGCGGTGGTATTGACCGGCGTAGGCACCGGCCTCGCGGCCGCGGCGCTGACCGGCCTGCTCGAGCTGACGCAGCATCTGATCTGGGGCGGCTCCGGGCTCGATCTGCTGCAGGCCGCCTCCCAGGCCCCGCCATGGAAGCATTTGATCGTGCTGACCGCGGCGGGATTGCTGACCGGCGCTGGCCAATTGCTGATCACCCGCCTGTCGAGTGCCAACGGCATCGACATCACCGCCGCGATCTGGTTCCAGGCAGGCCGCCTGCCGAAGTTTCGCACCCTGTTCAGCGCCACGCTTTCGATCCTGATCGTCGGCATGGGTGCCGCTCTGGGCCGGGAAGGCGCGCCGAAGCAGGCCGGGGCGGTGATCGGCGACACCATGGCCGACCGCGTCCGCTTGTCAGACGAGGAACGCCGGCTTCTGGTCGCCTGTGGCGCAGGCGCCGGAATGGCCGCGGCCTACGGCGTACCGGTCGGCGGCGCACTGTTCGCCCTGGAGGTGCTGCGCGGTGAACTCAGGCTACGCTTCGTGCTGCCCGCTTTGGTGACCGCCGCGGCCGCCACCGGGGCATCCTGGGCGTTCCTACCCGACAGACCGACTTACAACATTCCCGAATATCACGGATCGGTTTCGGTCGCCGCCTGGGCGCTAGTAGCTGGCCCGATCGTTGGCCTGATCTCCGTGCTTTATGTGCGGTCGGTGGCATGGGCCGATCGCCACAAGCCGGCAGGGTGGCGTCGTCTGCTCGCCCCAATCGTCGCGCTAGCCCTCCTGGGAGCCGCCTCCATCCCTTTCCCCCAATTGCTCGGCAACGGCCGAGACGTCGCCGAATTGGCCCTTACCGGACAGTTGGCCCCCTTCCTGCTGCTCGTCCTGGTGGTGTTACGCCCGGCCGCAACTCTGTTGTGTATTGGCAGCGGCGCGCCAGGGGGTCTGTTCACCCCGTCCCTGGCGCTGGGAGCATTGTTAGGCGGCGTGCTCGGGGTGCCGTGGTCATGGCTCTGGCCCGGCCTGCCACCCGGGCTGTTTGCTGTGCTCGGTTCGGCTGCCATGCTGGCGGCTTCGACCCAGGGACCGATCTCGACCGTCGTGCTGATGATGGAGCTGACCGGATACGCCCGCGCGGCCATCGTTCCGCTGCTACTGATCGTGGTGATCGCAACTCTGATCGCCCGTACTATGGAGCCCCGCTCGGTCTACGACGCGCGCCTGAGCGACGCCGAGGTTGCAGAGCGGCAGCGCGTCCGTGACCAGGCGGCGTAGATGGACCCGGACCGCAATCCGTCGCTCGAACCAGAAGGGGACAACGGTCAGCGCGCGCGATCGGTCAGACGGGCCGATCGTAGGGAACGGCGCTTCTCTAGCCCCAGCCAAACCCAGCCGGGGCGATGTTCTTGCCAGACCCGGCGCTGGTCGCCGCATCTGGTGACGACGACCATACAGGCACCGGCGAGTTGGGCTGATCCATTGCGGCGGCCGCGGCTTGGGCATGATCGGACGCCGTTGCGGCGAGAGAACCGGCAAATACGGGCTGCGCCGTTGCAAGAACTACGGTGAGAGCAACTGCGGACAGGGCAAAGCGCAGCATGTGAATCCTCCCGAGCGGCGAGATCAGACTAGCGATCGATACAAACTACTTAGACGGACAGATGTGCTTACCCCACGAAACGCTTCATACGACCGCGTGCAGGCCCGCGCTTGTCGTTTGGCGGATATCGGAGCCTGATCGGTGGGGGTAATGAGCGATCGTCAGGCCTGGACACGTCACAGTTGACGAAGGCATGCTCGGCCGGCGACCGGTAGCCCGACCGGGCCAAGGAGCGGCAATGGACGTTGCTGACTGGCTGGGAAGCTTCGGCCTTGAGCGTTACGAGGCGGCATTCCGCGACAATGACGTCGATGCCCAAATGTTGCCCAGCCTCACTGCCGACGACCTCAAGGAAATAGGCATCGCCTCGCTCGGCCATCGCCGCCGTTTGTTGGAAGCGATCGCCGCGCTGCGCCCCAAAAGCACGCCGGCCGGTGATCCAGTTCGAAGCTCGTCCGCTCCCCCGGCCGACCCGCCGCGGAGCCTTGCCGAAGCTGCAGGGGAACGCCGCCAGCTCACAGTGATGTTCTGCGATCTGGTGGGTTCGACGGCACTGGGTGAAAAGCTCGATCCCGAGGAGCTGCGGAGCCTGTTGCACGCGTATCGCACCCTCTGCGGCGACGTGATTGCGCGCTACGACGGGTTTGTTGCCCGCTACGTGGGTGATGGCATCCTGACGTATTTCGGCTGGCCGACAGCGCACGAGGAAGATGCCGAGCGTGCCGTGCGGGCTGCCCTGGAAATCGTTCATACCGTCAGGCGGGCCTCCTCTACCGAGGACTTATCGGTCCGTATTGGCATCGCCACCGGACCCGTCGTCGTCGGTGAAACGGCCGGTGCGGGGGATCAGTCAAAGCTGGCGGTAGGCAGCACACCCAATCTTTCCGCGCGTCTGCAAGGACTGGCTGCCGCCGACCAGATCGTCATCGCCGCCTCGACCCGTCGCCTGGTCGGCAGGGCGTTTGAACTGACCGATCTCGGCGAACATGACCTCAAAGGGGTCTCGGAACCGGTTCATGTCTGGCGGGTAGAGCGCGCCCTGGCGACGGAAAGTCGCTTCGATGCCAATCGCGGCGGTGGAGCGCTGACCCCGCTGGTGGGCCGCGAGGAGGAATTGGATCTGCTGTTTCGCCGATGGTCACAGGCGAAGGACGGCGAAGGCCAAGTGGTGCTGCTGTCGGGCGAGCCGGGAATCGGCAAGAGCCGCATCCTGAGCGCACTGCGCGAGCGGCTCGAAGTGCAGGGGGTGCGGGCGCTGCGCTTCCAGTGCTCGCCCTACTATGTAAACAGCGCCTTCTGGCCCATCATCGACAACTTCGAACGGACACTGAAGTTCACCCATGACGAAACAACCGACGAAAAGCTCGACAAGGTGGAAGCGTTGATCGTCGCGCAATACCACCAGCCGTTGACCCAAGTGCGCTTCATCGCCTCGATCCTGTCCATCCCGTCCGAGGCGCGCTACGGCGCCCTGCCGATGACGCCGCAGAAGTACAAGGATGAGACACTGCGGACCTTGGTTGACATCACCGAAGCGGCCGCCCGCAGGCAACCCAGCGTGATGCTGTTCGAGGATGCGCACTGGGCCGACCCCACCACGCTAGAGGTGTTGGATCTGCTGATTGACCGCGTCAGGAGCGTGCCGCTATTGGTGGTGCTCACTCACCGGCCGGAGTTTCAGTCGCGCTGGTCGGGCCAAGGCCATGCCGGCGCATTGAACCTCTCCAAGCTCACCCGGACACAGAGTGCGGCGATGGTGTCCGCCCTCGCCGGCGGCAAGGCGCTGCCCGCGGCGCTGCTCGAGCAGATCCTGATCCGAACCGATGGCGTACCGCTATTTGTCGAAGAGCTGACCAAGTCCATTCTTGAATCCGGCGAGCTAAATGAGGCGAGCGATCACTATGAGTATGGTGGCCCCGCTCGCGCTGTCACCATTCCGGCCACGTTACGGGACTCGCTGATGGCGCGGCTGGACCGTTTCATGCCGGCGAAGGAGATCGCCCAGATCGGAGCCGCGATTGGCCGCGAGTTCAGCTACGAGCTGATCGAAGCGGTCGCGCCGATGCCGCAGGCACAACTCGACGACGCCCTGGCTCAACTGAGCGCATCAGGACTGGCCTTCCGTCGCGGCACGCCGCCTGATGCCATCTACACATTCAAGCACGCGCTGGTGCAGGACGCTGCCTACGATACTCTGCTCAAAAGCCGACGCAGAGAGCTGCACGCCAAAATTGCCCGAGCGATCAAGCAGCGCTTCCCGAACGTCGAGGCGACCGAGCCGGAAGTATTGGCGCATCATCTGACTGCTGCGGGCCTTGCCGAAGCCGCGATTCCGCTTTGGCATGCTGCCGGCGAGCTGGCCTTGAGGCGTATGGCCCTGACCGACGCTATCTCCCATCTCAACCGGGGGCTTGAACTGGTCTCCACCCTGCCTCGGTCATCGCAACGAGACGCCAGCGAATTAGGGCTGCGCAGGCTGCTTGGCACCGCGTGGATGGCGCTCAAGAGCTGGCCCGCTCCTGAAATCTGGACCAGCCTGCATCCGGCCCTTGCTCTGGCGAAGTCGCTCGGGCGCCACGACGCGCTAGCGCCCATCTTCTCGGGATTGACATTAAATGTTTTTACGCAGGGGCGTATAGCCGAGGCCCTGCCATGGGTTGAGGAGATGCTGGACATCGCCAAGGCGACCGGCGATGCTGACCTGCTGATCGTAGGGTGTGGACTTGCTTGCACTTGCTACTGTTGGGCGGGCGAGTTCACCAGGGCCCTGGAGCATGCCGGCAAGGTGCTGGACCTCTACGACACCGAAACGCATCGCCATCTCGCCGACATCCTCAACCAGGACCCCAAAACTGTCGCCGGAGTTGTCGGTTCGATCAGCACCTGGATACTGGGCTACCCGGATCGGGCATTGCGGTTGAACAATGAAAAGGACGCGCACGCGCGCCAGCGCGGCCAGCTCTTCGACCTCGGATGGGCTCTGACCATTGGGGCGCACGAGTTCGATCACCGCTTCACCGAAGCGGACCTGCGCAAGCGTGCCGAAGAATGTGAGCGGCTGGGTCGCGAAAATAGCCTACCCGTGCTGTGGGCGCAGCGGGCACCCGTTGTATATGGCATGGCCCACATCCGGGAAGGCAAACCCGCCGAAGGAATTGCCCCACTCAAGGCCGGCATCGCGTTTTTTGAAGCGAACGGCGGCAAGGTCCGTATGCCGGTCCAGAAAGCATTCCTGGCCGAAGCCATGGCGCTGGCCGGCGACCTGGACAACGCCTTGGGCCTGATCGACGAGATCATCGTCCAAATCGAACGCCCCGGATGGGAGGAACGCCTTTCATACGCCGAGGTCCTACGCCTCAAGGGCTGGATGCTTTCGCTCAAAGGCGACCTTGACGGTGCCGAACGCAACTATCTCACCTCGCTCGACTGGGCCCGCCGCCAGCAGGCGAAAATGTGGGAGCTGCGCACCTCGACCAGCCTCGCGCGACTGTGGCAAAGCCAAGGTAAGCGCCAAGCGGCGTATGAGCTGCTCGCCCCCGTCTACAACTGGTTCACCGAAGGCTTTGACACCAATGATTTGTTGGATGCAAAGGCTCTGCTTGTCGAACTGGCCGCACCCAGCAACGTGGCAAACGCTGCCACGCTACCAGCCGCCGCCTCTATCCCGCAATCAAATCTCCCGCCAGCTCCCAGTTGCGGCCATTGAACCGCATAGGGCGCATCTGCTTCACCGGCCGATAATCAGTCGGACTCGTATTGACCCGGATGCCCGGCAACAGCAGCGGCAACTCCAGATCGTGAAGATTGGCCGCCTGCCGCATGATGTTCTCCCGCGACAGGTCGTTGCCGCATTGTCTGAGAACCTGCTCCAGCGTCTGCGCGATAAGATAGGCGTAGACAATATCCGCGTCGTCCTTCTCCCCCTCGGTATAGTATTCTTCCCGCCAGTGCATAAACTCGTTCATGGCCGGATCGGCCTGCCACTGCGGATCCATCGGGAACTTCAGAAACCCCGTTGACATGATACCAACACATTTTTCCAGACCGGCCGGTTTGAGCGTCACGCTGACGGAAGAGGACACATAGGCCAACATATGCAGCGGCCTCCAGCCGATGTCCCATATCCGGCGGATCGCCTGGGCCGCGAATTTCGGAACGGCAATGTCCAGGAACGTGTCGGCGCCCGACGCCTGGAGGACAGCAATCTGTAAGTCGATGGTTGCGTCGGTGACCTGATAGTTCATTACTTTGACAATCATGGTCTTGGCTTTGTCGCCCAGCCCTTCTCCGAGCCCGGTCAAGTAATCGTTGCCGCCGAGCGAGTCCTGCACCATTATTGCGATTTTCGCATCCGGCCGGTGCTCCAGGATGTATTTCGCATCAATGTGCGCCGCTGTGCGGTAAGACGGCTGCCATGACATCGTCCAAGGGAAATGCTGCGGGTCGTCCCACACGCTGGAGCCATCGGCCAGGAAAAGCTGCGGTACCCGATGCTGATTCAGATAGCGTTCGACCGCGGCATTGGTCGAATCACCCAAGCTTTGAAAGATGAACGCAACTTGATCCGCTTCAACCAAACGCCTGATCTGCTCGACTGTTTTCGGCGGACTGTAGCCGTCATCCAGGCTGATCAAATTGATCTTGCGGCCATTAATGCCGCCATGGTCATTCAGCCGCTTGAAATAGGCAAGCTGCGCCCGACCAATCGCACCATAGGCTGAAATCGGCCCGCTGTACGGCATTGTTTGCCCGATCTTGATCTCGGTATCGGTGATTCCGGGCGCGTTTTTTTGGTCAGCCGAATCGTGCACCGCCGCCCGTGTCCCGAGCGGTCGGATGCTCGCCAATCCTCCGGCAGCCATGCTTATGAAGCGTCTGCGTGATGGCATCGTTCTTCCCTCCCCGTGTCAGATTGGCATCCGCCTCGCATATGCCGAGGGTCTTGGCTCAAGGATTCGAGGCTCTCGTTGAGGCCGACCTTAAAGGAGGCAAATGGAATTTTCCAGCCTCCCTCAACCGGGCCTGTCGGCGGCAGGCGAAATCCTGGGGGCTGGGCACGTCGACCTGCCCGGCGCGACTGTGGCAGAGCCAAAGCAAACGCCGGGACGCGTATGATTTGCTCGCCCCGGTTTACGGCTGGTTTCACCGAAGGCTTCGACACCTGAGGTTCGCTGGACGCGAAGGCCCTACTTGCCGAATTGGGTTAGTCGAAGCACCGCTGCCTGTTAAGCGAACTCGAAGGACCCCGATGGGACGTGGACAATCACCGCATATCAAACAGTGAGGCGTCGCATCTCGCTTCCTGCCGCCGCGCGACCGATGCAGTCGAGAACGACATCGGTGAGCAACGCCAGCAGCACCGCGCAACCTGACACAGTGGAGGTCACGCCTACCCCACCAAAGGAGCATGCGAAAAATCAAGGGAACAGGCCGCGCGTCTTTTTCGCGGCATAAACCTTCTCCACCCCGATCGCCATCGCCGCCGTCCGCTGTCCGACGCCATCATGCTTCGCCCGCGCGACGACCTGTTGGAACGCGCGATCCAGCACCTGGGTCAGACGCTGATTAACCTCGTTCTCCTCCCAAAAGAACTGCTGCAAATCCTGCACCCACTCGAAATAGCTGACGACGACGCCGCCGGAATTGCACAGAATATCGGGAACCACGAAAATCTCCTTCTCTCGCTGCGCCAGCACCAGATCGGCTTCAGGCGTTGTCGGGCCGTTGGCGCCCTCGGCCAGGACGCGACAGCGCAGTTTGCTGGCGACGGACGCGTCGATCACCCGCTCCAGGGCCGCTGGCACCAGAATATCGCACGGCTGCGTCAGCAACGTCTGCGGATCCGCCAATCCTTCCCGCGAAAATCCCGCCAGCACCCGGTGCTTCGCGACATGTGCGTTCATCGCCTCGACCGGCAGCCCCTTGGCATCGTGGTAGCACGCCGTGTGATCGCTGAGCCCGATCACCTTGATGCCGCGTGCCACCAGTTCCATGGCGCTGACCGAACCGACATTGCCAAAACCCTGCACGACGGCGGTCCGCGGAGTCAGGCCGATCGTTTCGGCCGCCTTTACCGCCAGGTGCACGACGCCGCGCCCGGTGGCCTCCCGCCGGCCCACCGTCCCACCGGTGGCGACCGGCTTTCCGGTGACGATTTCAGTCACGGTCGACCCTTGATGCATCGAGTAGGTGTCCATGAACCACGCCATCACCTGCTCGTTGGTGCCCATATCCGGCGCCATGACATCGGTATGTGGTCCGACAAATGGAATCATCTCCTGCATGTAACGACGCGACAAAACCTCCAGCTCCCGCAGCGACAGGGCGGCCGGGTCAACCGTGACCCCGCCTTTGGCCCCCCCATAGGGCAACCCCGCCAAAGCACATTTCCAGCTCATCCAGATCGCCAAGGCCGCCACCTCGCCGATATCGACGGAGAGCGAGAACCTGGTGCCCCCCTTGGTCGGCCCGAGCGTCAGGTGATGCTGGACGCGATAGCCCTGGAAGACTTTGGTGGATCCGTCATCCAGGTGGATCGGGCAGGAGACGGTGATCGCGCGCTTCGGATACAGCAGCCGATCCCGCTCGTCCTCCGGCATACCGATATGGTCGGCGATCACCTGAAACTGCTGGCGCGCCATTTCGAACATGGGTCCGCTGTAGATGCTCATTCCATACGTCCTTGTCGTCGCCACCCCGGCTCAAAGCCAATATCACGCGAACATTCCGCTCTGCGAGACGCGCGTTCACGCAGGCAAGAGAATTGGGAGCGAGCGATACCCCGGGTCCAAGCGGCAAAACCGTCCCCCCAGCTCAACCCGACCAAAAATAAACCCGCTCATCCAAACCGCCCTGAAGGGTTAGGCACGGCCTCGGCCTCGCAAACTTGCCCCAATCCCCACCACGGGCTAGAAGCCCGCACCCTCCCAACTCTACCGAACGGACCACCCCATGAAGCAGCAGGCGAACCTGATTCGCGCCGGCCAGGTGATCGAGCACGAGGGCCGTCGCTGGACGGTGCTAAAACAGCAGATCATCACCCCCGGCAAAGGCGGCGCCTTCATCCAGGTCGAAATGCGCGATCTGAAGTCCGGCAACAAGACCAATGAGCGCTGGCGAACCGCCGACACCGTCGAGCGCCTCACCACCGAGGAAAAGGAGTACACCTACTCCTACAGCGACGGCACCAACCTCGTGCTGATGGACCCCGACACCTACGAGGAAGCCCACGTCCCCGCCGACCTGATGGGCGACTCCGCGCCGTTCCTGCAGGACCAGATGAAGCTCGTCGTCGATCTGGTGGAGGGCGAGCCGGTGGCGATCCACCTGCCCTCCTCCGTCGTGCTGGAAGTCGTCGAGGCCGACCCCGTGGTCAAAGGCCAGACCGCCTCCTCCTCCTACAAGCCGGCCAGACTGTCGAACGGCGTGAAAACCAACGTCCCCCCGTTCATCGAGGCCGGCGAGCGCATCGTCGTCCGCACCGACGACGCCAGCTATGTGGAGCGTGCGAAGGGCTGATGGCCTTCCGCCTTTCCCCGCACCTGACCGTCATGGCCAACGCCGCCCAGAAGGCATCAAAACGTCTGTTGCGCGATTTTGCCGAAGTCGAGCAGCTGCAGGTCAGCGTCAAAGGCCCATCCGATTTCGTCTCACAGGCCGACCTGCGCGCCGAGCAGACGCTGAAGGAGGAACTCACCAAGGCGCGGCCCGGCTACTCCTTCCTGATGGAGGAATCCGGCGCCTCCGGCTCCGAAAACTGGACCTGGCGGTGGATCGTCGACCCACTGGACGGAACCACCAACTTCCTGCACGGCATGCCGCACTGGGCGATCAGCATCGGGCTGCAACGCCGCCTGCCGGATGGCACCTCGGAAATCCAGGCCGGTGTCATCTACGCCCCAGCCGCAGACGAGATGTTTTGGGCCGAGAAAGGCACCGGCGCCTTCATGAACGAACGCCGACTGCGCGTCTCCGCTCGGCGTGAGATGAACGAGGCGGTATTCGCCACCGGCATCCCGTTCGGCGCCGTCTCCGCCCCCCGCCAACGCGCCTTCAGCCGCACGGCAGCCACACTGATGCCCCAGGTCGCCGGCATCCGCCGCTTCGGTGCCGCCGCGCTGGACCTCGCCTGGGTCGCCCACGGCCGCTTCGACGGGTATTGGGAGCTGGGGGTCAAACCCTGGGACATCGCGGCGGGCGAGCTGCTGGTCCGCGAAGCCGGCGGTTACGCCACGGATGTAGACGACGGCAGCCCACTCGAAACCGGCAACATCGTCTCCGGCAACCCACATCTGCATCCGAAGTTACGGACCATAGTCGCCGAGGGCATGCAGCCGCCGGCGTAACGCCGAGGGCCCCATGCAGCGGATCGTGGTTCAGCAAGCCGACGTCACCACCCTTAAAGTCGATGCCATCGTCAACGCCGCCAACCAGTCGTTGCTCGGCGGCGGCGGCGTCGATGGCGCCATTCACCGCGCTGCCGGGCCCGATCTGCTAAAGGAGTGTCGCGCTCTCGGCGGTTGCCCAACCGGCGAGGCTCGGATCACCAAGGGTTATCGCCTTCCCGCCCGCTACGTGATCCACGCGGTCGGACCGCGCTATCGCGACGGCAATCACGGCGAACCCGAACAGCTCGCCGGCTGTTACAGAAGCAGCCTCGAATTGGCAGTCGCGCATAAGCTCAAGACGATCGCATTCCCAGCGATTAGCTGTGGCATCTACGGCTATCCGATCCCGGAAGCGGCAAGGATTTCGGTCGACGCGGTAACCGGATTCCTCGCCGGCGACCAGACGTTGGAGAAAATTGTCTTCGCCTGCTTCGGTTCCGAAGTCCTGAACGCGTTTCAGAGAGCAGCGTCCCCCAACTAGCGATCTCCATTCTGGCGAGCGCTGCTGGCCGGCCGCTCAACTGACAGAGCGGCCCGGTAGATCCGACGGTGGCGTCTCGGTGCAACCCACCGGCCCACGCGGGCGTTTTGGCGCTTTCCCCTGGCATGGAGGATATCGTGTCGCTCGAACAAGATCTTTTGGCGATCGAAGACAACTTCTGGACCGGCGGACCGGAGGCGTATCGGCGTCATGCCGACAAGAACTGCCTCGTGGCCTTCACGGAATTCGCCGGAATGATGTCCAACGAAGACATTGCCAAATCGGCGGCGAACGGGAACGAAGTGTCGCTCAAGCCAAACGGCATCGCACGACTGTCGGACACCTCGGCGGTAATCACCTACGAATGCAACGGTCAGCCCTATCATGCGCTCGTGAGCAGCGGCTATGCAAAGCGGTCGGACGGCTGAAAATTGGCGTTCCATCAGCAGACGTTGCTGCCCTAGCTGGACCCGATAGAGTTACGCAAAAAAGGCGAAGGAGCGCAGAACTTCATTCTACCGATTCCAGTGATCGGACAACCCAATCCCGTCCGTGAGCGGCGGTAGCGGAAAATCCAGTGGAGAATTGGGCCAATTGGCTGTCCACTGGAAGCACGAGCATAATGAGCTGGACGCGATCGCGCGCCAACATGCACGCCACTGTTGGGCGAACACGGACCCACCACCGATTGTTGCAGATGCAAACGTTCTACCCGCAACTTGCCCCCCGCCGACATCGCGCAGCCCCGCACGTTTGAGGGGCTGAAGCGCCATGCTTTCGAGAACCTCCCACTG
This sequence comes from uncultured Alphaproteobacteria bacterium, assembly GCA_963819345.1. Lineage (GTDB taxonomy): Bacteria > Pseudomonadota > Alphaproteobacteria > Acetobacterales > Acetobacteraceae > Rhodopila. The sequence goes on along the minus strand of CAWFVX010000015.1, from coordinate 76,839 downwards.
CGGCCATTGACTTCTGGACATCCTTTCAGTGGACCCATTATTCGGGCGATGCCCGATAAGGGCGCACCGCACCTCAATTACCCGCGGAATCGATCGGCCCAAAGCCCAACACCCACGGCGAGCCCTCACACGCACAGATTAGATTGGGACTACCGGCGACTTCTTGTCGTGGAACATTTGCATCGTCTGCGGATCGATCTTCAGGTGAGCCTGGATCAGACTAGACGGCGTCAGCGCCAGCCACTGATTGAGCGAGACGTCCGCGTAGTAGCTACTCTTGAACATCTCCAGAAAACGCAGCGTCGTCGTGCCGGTGTTTTCCACATAGTGTCCCATAGCGAACGGCACGTAACCAACGTCCCCCGCTGCAAAATCGAATGTCCGAGCCTGCCCGGAAGAGGCAAAAACACCCATCCGTCCCTGGCCTTCGATGTAGTATTGCCACTCATCCGTGTTGGGATGCCAGTGTAGTTCGCGCATCCCGCCGGGCTCGAGTTCAACCAGCGCCGCCGCGATGGTCTTTGCCGCTGGAAAATTGCTTGAATCAGTAATCCTGACCGTTCCGCTCTTTCCCTTGATGGGCGCCTGCGCCAGCATTTTGTGGCTGAAGCTCTCCGGGACAGCCTGAGCACCCATCAACCGATCCGGACCGAGTGGACCCGGCACCGGCGCCTTAAAAATGTACAGCTCGCTCGGCTCAGGAACCCCACTAAAAATGTCCGCCGACACACCGAAATTCTTCGCCAACACCTCTTTGGGGACGTGCTTGAACCAATCGCTCAGCAGGAATGTGCTGTCCTCGTCGAAGCCGCCGCTGTCGAACACCAGCAGGAATTCGCAGCCATCAGGGTCGAGGCCCTGAATCGAGTGCGGGATACCGGACGGGAAATACCAAAGATCGCCGACACCGACGTCGTCCACGAAGTTACGACCCTGAGCATCGATCGCGGTAATCCGCGCGTTGCCGTAAAGCACGTAGGCCCACTCTGCCTCTTTATGCCAGTGCAGCTCCCGGATGCCGCCGGCATTCAGGCGCATGTTCACGCCGGCGATGCTTTTCGACACGCCCAACTCACGTTCGGTGATTTGCCGCGTCCAGCCGCCGCTCTCCTGCCGGACATGCGCGTCGGCAAACGAGAACCGAAGATTAGGCAGCGTGCCGTGATCAGTCGAAGGCGGGTTCAGCATGTCCGGATTGGCTTGCTCGTGGGCCAGATTACGGGGCCCGGGATCACTGCCGCCGACCCCGGGTTTACGACTGGGCATCAATTCGGCCGCGGCTGCGACGCGGGCACCAAGCAATGTGCCCGTACCGAGCGTCAGCCCGGTCAATACGTCGCGGCGATTGGATGATGTCATCAAACTCTCCCCAAGCCATTCGAACAATGGCAATGATTGTCACTCGTGCGCTCTCGGATCTTGCCGAGCGATTTGAGAATCCCGCCAGGCGGCCAGCGAGGGTGACTTCTATGCCCAGCCCTTCAAATGCGGGGCGTAGAAGTTTGTGGTGACATGAAGCGAGCGAAACAGCCATGCCCCATTATATCGTGCATAGACTTCGTCATAGGCGCTCAGCAGCCAGCGCGCCTCCGCCTCGCCGTTCTCACCCGTTACCGTGCAGGGCATGAGCAGCCGCCACTTACCGGTCGCGGCATCGGCGCTCTGCACCTCGATGATCGGGTTCAACACGAGATGCGCTGCGAAGCGGATACTGCCACTGACACCGCGGAAAAAATCACGGATCGCCTCCCGCCCCTCATAGCGCCCAAACAATTCGCTTTCCCAGACTGCGTCAGGCAAGAACAGCACGGCGAGCCCGTCCGGCTCATAGTCGGCGTCGCATAAGGCGCAATAGCGGCCCTTTAGCGCCTTGATATCCTCGATCGCCTCCAGGCGGCCGAGCCGCTCCTCAATGCTCTGAGCCATGCGGCCTCCTTACGGAAGAGGACGGCCCGCGTCGCGCAGTCCTACAGGTCGCCCGATGTACTGTTTTAACCGGTCTGGACGTCACGGCACTGCTTGCGATACCTCTAAGAGGTGTCGACCGCCTGACCCGCACCGTTGACCACGTCTTCGATCATCATCGGAATTCTCACCTGCGTCGAGTTCGAGCTTTGACCCGAACCCGAAGGAGGGCAGTGGCCCGAAAGCCGAGGACCGAGACCCGAAGATAAGCTTAACTAGCGAGATATTCCGTAAATTGCGTGCGGTAGTAGTATTTGTGGTCATTTGACCAAAGCCGCCACCTGGCCCAAAGCGACCCTGCTGGCTGACGGCAAGGCAGCGCCGTCCGAGCAAGGACTTTGGTTCTTTATTTGTACCGCAACCTGAGGTAGGACGACCACCGAGACACACACTTTTAACTCAATCCTGGACCCTGCCGATGCCCTCTCAAACCGACTGCTTCATGGAACACCTGGTCCGCTTCCTGATGCCCTTCTCTCTCGACGCCGCCCCCAGCATCGCAGAAGCCCGCGGGGAAATCCTGGAGACATTGGCATCCTACGGCGCCCGTACGCGCCAGGAATTCCTGCTGGCCGCCCAGATCGTTACCTTCGGCCTATTCACGCTTGATATCCTGGCGGATGCAAAGAGCGTGGAGATGTCGCCCTCCATGCGACTGCGCTATCGAGGCTGCGCCAACAGCCTCCACCTTGCCACCCAGCAGACTGAAAAAGCCCTCGCCAAACTGCTGACTTGACCTGCCCGAGTGCAACGAGCCGGGGCCGGAGGCGCTGAACGACGTCTCCGAACAGGACCTCCGCGAAGCTCTGGCCCGAGCGAGAGCAACGCTCGACACCACACGCAACCGTCTGTCCAGAGGCGCAAAAAGGCAGCGGGATATTCGATGTCCTTCGAAGCCGCCCGTTCGTCCCGGCCCTGGGCGCCTAATTCGAGCGGCCGCGGCTTGATCAGGCGGCCAAGCCCGATCGTCAGTTCAACTCAACAAAAGCGCCACCCACTTCGGACCAGGCACCTCGCGCGATTTCGGCAGCACCAGCATCAGCACATAGTTGTGCTTGGCAGCCCGCGCCGCTTCGATACCAGCCTTCACGTCTGCCGGTGACCCGACGGCGTCATTCTGCACACGCAGAATCACGTCGCCGGTTGACATCCCCCGGTTCGCTGGATCGGACCCAGGGGCGACGCCAGTCACCAGCACGCCTTGCAGACCTGCCTCCAACCCCAAGTTCGCTTTCTGGTCGGGGGACACAGGTGACAACGACAGGCCGAGATCAGGCGGGATGACGATCTTTGGACGCTCTGCCGTCAGCGGTGCGTCACGCGCATCCCACTGGTTGCGAGGCCACTCCATGGTTGGGAAAGCAATGTCCATTTCGTCGTCATCGCGCCGGACGTGCAGTGTAATCGTTTCGCCCACCGGGGTTTCGGCAATATTACGCAACAGGGCACGTTCATCGCTCTCTACTCTGCCGTCAAACCGCAGGACCACATCACCGATTTCCAGACCGGCCTTGTGCGCGGGCCCATTCGGCAATACCCAGGAGACGATTGACCCTTCAGGCCGCGCCATGCCTTTGCAAGCCGCAATCTCTGGCGTCATCTGCTGCAACTTTACGCCGATCCAGCTTGGGCGAACCCACCCATAGGTTCGCAATCGATCCACCACGAAACGCGCGGTGTTCGACGGTTCGGCAAAGCCCAATCCGACCGACCCAGCGGTGGGGGAGATAATCGCCGAGTTTACCCCAATGACCTTGGCGTGCATGTCAAACAGTGGGCCGCCGGAATTGCCGTGATTGATCGGGGCGTCCGTCTGAATAAGGTCGTCATACGGCGAATTCTTGATGTCGCGGTTGAGCGCACTGACGATACCGGAGGAAAGCGAGAGCCCGAGCCCGAATGGGTTCCCGGCTGCGAAAACCTGGTCGCCTACCTGCAAACTGTCGCTGTTACCCCACTGTGCGGCCAACAACGGACGGCCCGCCTCCACCTTCAGGATCGCAAGATCGGCCAGACGCGACGCCCGCCAGGTTGTCGCGGGCAGACGCGAGCCATCGTAGAATACGACTGTGATCTCGAACGCATTCTCCACCACATGGTAGTCGGTCACGATCAGCCCAGAGGGATCAATTACAAAGCCGGAGCCGACATAGCTTTTGATGTTTGGGCCTGCATCCGTCAGCGGCATAGCTGCGGCCGCAACATTCCCGCCTGGCTCGGCCGGCTCGTCCTTCCTGACGGTGACGTTAACCACCGTCGGCAGCACGCTCTTGATGAGATCCGGCTTGTTCGCACTAGTTTCTTCGGCACGTGCGGGAAACCCGGCTGCCCAAACCAAGACACACAAGGTCAAAACAGCCAAGGCAAGGTTGCGCAACGGCGCTCGGCATCGGTTCATCGCTATCGTCCAGTGCCCATCTATCGGTTCGCGCGCGCGAATTTGCCCGCGAAAGCTCCACGCGGTAACCGGTTCTTTGGCTAGGTTGTCTGAGCCTTCATCTGCCACGATGGCACCGGCTTCCGACTTCGCAGTGGGAGCCGAGCTCCCCCAAAGGCATCCCCGTGCGCCAATAGCCCAATTTCGAGCCCTCGTCTCAGACCCGCCAGGATTCGCGTCCCAACTCAATGGAGTCCTCATGCGATCGCGCCCCCATCAATCTTACTATGCGTACTTTATGAACAACATAGGCTTGCTGCAATTGACGAGAGGGGAATCGTCCCCTCAAAAGCTGAATTTCGCACCAATTTTCAAATTCCTTCCCAGATCAGTTGTCACCCCGCAACCGCCATCTGCGAGCGACACTTAAGATGCAACCTTAAGCCGCAAAATGTGTCATCGCGATGGTGCCGGTTTGGCCCAAGAATCAACCTCTAGCCGCAGCTCTTCAACCATGGTCGCACACACCGGATCGACGGCTTCGATGGCAGTCAATACAACCTGACAGGCTTCCCCTAGGGCTGAGCGTAGGCCCGCAGTGGAATGGTTGTGCGTAAGCGCGGTCCGCAACCTGCCGGCGTGCTCGGCGTGACCCCGCTGATCCAAATTGTCGGCGACCTGCCTCGCGGTCTCGATCGTCTTGTTGGGGAAATTCGTCATAAGGCACCCTCCAAACGGTAAGAAATCCCGTCTCTCCGCCATTTTGGCCGATGGGAAGCCTAACGCAGCCGTGTAGGCAAGTGGAAATCAGACAGCGGACCGGGCGGCCTTTCGGTCACAAACTGGGATCAGAGTGGAATGGCAAGTAACGTATCGAAATGACTGCTGTCACAGACCACGATACGTTCGGCGAAGCGCAAGTTGCCGCCTTCATCGCGCAACCTGTCGAGATAGAACTCCAGTCGCAAACAAGTCTGTCCGGCCATCACGCATGATGCGGGCTACCAGGAATGGTGTTTCGGCTGTAGCGCCAGTGGGGCCGAGCACCGGCAGGCCGACGATGTGGCGATAAGCCTGACGCTCGTAGATGTTCGCAGTACGTATGGCGGCGACACGGTCGCGAAGCATCGCACGCGTGTCGGCATAGATGATGCCCGCTTCATAACCGCGATTGTGGTTCTCCGCCGACGTGATCTTGTACAGACAATCATCGGTGAAGAAATCCGGCCATGCATCCAGGCGATCTTGATCAATTGCCGCCGCGTAGGCCGCGTTCAGTTCTGCGAGGCGCAGCAGCGCGCTCATACTCCGACCATGCGGCGCCAGAGCGTCCAGAAACCGCGGACCGCAGCCTCGGTCGCGCGGGTAGACTGGCTCGCGATACCGGTACCACCCATTTGCAGGATCGAGGAGGCGTCCTCCGAGGTCGCGATGCCGCGTTCGACGAACCCGCCGATGCAGCCATCCTCCATCGACACGAACCCGGCCGGTCCGCCAAGATTTAAATGGCGTAGCCGCCGTTTGCGCATCGCGGGCGTATCATCGGCGTAGCCGAAGTAGATCCACTCAAGGTTCGTGCGATTGACCCCGGCCGGCGCGAAAAACCGCAGGGCCATGGCGTTCTGCGTCTTCTGGACGACAAAAGTCGGAAAAACCGTGACGATCTGCTGGCGAATCCGATCCTCGTGCTCGTCCACGACATCAACCAGGCTGGAGTCTTCCAGCTTGAAGTCGGTGGCCACCGATCGCATGCCGGCATACGACTTGTCGTCAGCCTCGTCCGGAGCGATCGACGAGGAGACGCTGCAACCACCGTTCGGGCTGACGATCAGGCCGCCGCCCTGGCTGAGCCGGTTGATCTTGAACGTCGCGAAGAACAGATGCAGCAAGCTGGCGTGATAGGAGTCGCGGACGTTCTCGGCATACATCTTCCAGTTGTTCGGTAGTACTTCGGTGAACCGGCCGATAATTTCAATTTGCCGGCCAGCAACAATCCGCTTCAACTGTGCCAGTAGATCGGGGCCGATGTAGTCCTCTATCTGGGGCGTATCATCGTGGAATGTGCCGAACACCAGGCCGCACAACGTCGTCGTGCACAACTGACGCGGCCCGTGATCTTCCAGGCGAAACGCTTCCGGCATGCCGCCTTCGCCGCTGACGCCACGGCGGAAGGCGACCGACTTCAGGTTACCGTGCAGGTCGTAGCGCCAAGCGTGGTAGACGCACTGGAAGTCCTTGGCACCACGGCCGGCGTTGTCCAGACAGATCAGTGCACCGCGATGGGCGCAGCGATTTTCGAACGCCGCGATCGAGCCGCCCTCAGCCCGCACAACTACTACCGGCATTTGCCCGACCATGGTCCCGCGCCAATCGCCGGCCTCGGCGATCTCTAACTCCAGGCATAAGTAGTTCCAGACCGCGCCTTCGAAAACCTGCCGCTGCTCGGTTTTCAGCAATTCTTCGTCGCGATATACCCAATAGGGAACTCGAGTGACGTCCCCCGCCCAGACCGATTGCGTGGCCGGATGACCGGTCCCCGGAAGCGGCGGTTCTGGCATGATGGATCCTCCAAAGCCGGTATCACAGCGCCGGCCATCCTAACGTCGTTTGTGACGACAGATCATCCCGAGAGATACTTAGCCGCCAATCCGAACCTTTTTTCAAGCTCGGCAATCCTGAATATTCGAGCCAGCCAGTGCGGATTGCTCCCGCGTTTCGCTGACCCAGTGACCTACTTCACAGCCCGCCCGGCCCGCTGGTGCCACTTTCCGCTCGCGGCCGCTCACCGGGAGTTCGCTGCTATGATGGAGTGTGAGATGGAGGCACTGGAGCACTTGTCGATAATGGTCGCCTTGTTGTTAGCGATGGCGGCCGCACTGATATCGAGCGATACGGAGGCGCGCCGGGAGATAACCGGTTTCTTCGTCCAGACGTTCAGACCGCAAGCCGTAGATTTCGGGGGCGATCCCGCGTATCTGTCGGGAATGGCGGTAGACACCTCTCAGTCCCGCTGACGCATCTGGAAATTCGCGCACTGGGAGTTTCCGCACTGGGAGTTTTCCGGGGCGACCAAGATAAAAAATCATACGGACCTTGCGTTTCCGAGGACCCGGACGGATTTTGAAAACTTCGGGATTGACTCCGTTGTTCGATATGGTCACACATGCCTGAAAATAGCATTTTGGCGAAGCAGCTTGTGAACTAGAGATCTGAGCCTCGGCGGCGGGTGCAATGATTTTTTGGCGCGGCGACAAAAGGCAGCCTTCAGGCACTTTGATTTGGCCTCGGCAACTTCCTGCTGCAGAGCGTGGCTGGAATCAAAAATTGCCCGTCAGACTGACGTTGTTTGCCCCGCTACCGGAGTTGCGCAAGCAGCATGCTGAATCCTTGGGCTCCACTGAGCAGGACCTATAGTCGCTCGAGTTTGGACTTAACCCGCGCAACATCCAAGTTCTTCCTGTATTGTCTAAGGATAGTCTTGTCATTCGACAGCGATTGCGACCTCCCGACAATCTCGGAGATTTCAGCAGGCTAAACGAGAATGGAACCGCTTTACCGCCAATCGTTGTGGGATTTAACGGCACGGGCGAGCGCTTCGCCGCGACGCTTTGTGTCCGATGCCATCAGTCGTGTCGCCCTATCCGATCTTGCGCAAGGCAATAGTCTCGGTGCGGGACGAGAAGCTTTTCTCGATCGGTCGGTGATGATCTTATGCAATCAGCAATTGCCTGCGGTGTTGGCTCTAGTGCAACTCGACGGCCTCGCACGGCGCATCCTGCTTTGCCCGGCTGACCTCGGGGACGCCCATCTACCAGCCATAATCGCCGAAGCGGAGGTTGATGTAATTCTCTCCGATCGCGCTGGTCCTTTCTCGCAAGAACTCGCCGGAGCGCCCGTTATTGCTTGCCGGGACGCCCTGGTCCCCGCTGCATCTATACATAACCGAAGCCGAGCGACGGAATGGCTGTTGTTTACTTCCGGCACCACCGGCCGGCCAAAGATGGTCGTTCATACCCTACAAAGCCTGACCGCACCGCTTGACGATGGTCTTGGAGTGGCGAGCGATGCGATTTGGAGCACGTTCTACGATATCCGACGCTACGGCGGCCTACAGATTCTCCTACGATGCTTGCTCGGTGGCGGGTCTTTGGTTCTGTCACATGCCAGCGAATCAGTCGCGGATTTTCTAAGTCGTGTTGGAAGATCCGAAGTAACGCACATGTCAGGCACGCCGTCCCATTGGCGCCGGGCACTGATGAGCGGGGCGGCGAACCAAATGTCCCCGCGCTACGTTCGTCTTTCCGGCGAAGTCGCCGACCAGGCGATACTGAACAAGCTTGCACGGTTCTATTCAGGGTCTGCCGTCGCCCATGCCTTTGCCTCGACCGAGGCCGGTGTTGCTTTCGATGTCCGCGATGGCTTGGCCGGCTTCCCGAGCACATTGATTGGTGATGCGAGCGCTAAGGTCGAGATGCGCGTGCAGGACGGCTCATTGCGGATCCGTTCGGCGCGGGTTGCGTCCCGGTATCTCGGCGACGGCGACCTTATGGTGGATGCAGACGGCTTCGTTGACACCGGCGACATGGTGGAACTGCGCGGCGACCGCTATTACTTCGTTGGTCGCCGGGACGGTGCCATTAAGGTCGGCGGCCAGAAGGTGCATCCCGAGGAAGTTGAGGAAGTGATCAACAGGCACCCGGACGTACAACTGTCGCGCGTACGAGGGCGACGCAGCCCGATTACAGGCACCGTCGTCGTAGCGGATGTGGTGGTGCAACCGTTCGCGGAGCATCGGTCGTTCCAAGTGATCAGCGATGAAGTTGCGCAGATCTGCCGGGATGTCCTGTCGCTGTATAAAGTTCCGGCGGTACTGCAGCAGGTAACCACACTCGATATCACTGAGTTGGGCAAGCTAATGCGCCCAATAAATGCATAAGAGTTTGGCTACCGGACACTCAAATGGTGTGAAATCTTAGCAGATATCGCTCGGCAAGAGGGCAAGACACTGCCGACTGTACGGAAGGGCTGCGAACCTGCGAATGACGACACTTCGAGGTCGGGGGCGCGACATCGCTCGTACTAACCAGTGCCGATCAGCCGGTCGCAAGTGCTATACCCTCCACAGATTTGGGGTGTCACTCAGGTTTAAGCGCGGAAATAATGCTTGCTCGCTTACTGCACTGCGCGGTGGTTCGTCAGCAAGTTTTTACAGGAACTACAGCTTGGCTGGAAGATCTTCGTTTTTAGGGCATGGTTGCCCTATAGACGAAGGTTGTTTTCCCGGTCGCGGCTTTCTTGCGTCGCTATGGACCGGCTACTTTGATGTTCGTCTCCTTGGCAGACGCACGGCATCAGGCGGGACCTGTCGAACGGCGGTCGCCGGGGTTCCTGGTCGGTTATCTCGAACGTTACGCGCCCGGGACCCGGCGGATGGCCTCCTGCTTGAGCAGTGGGGCTCAGATCTGCCGCGAAGCGCTCCGACTTAGCGCGGGGCGGGTCTGAGATATGTCCCAGGCGTGGTGCCACAATGTGCGGGCGAAACCCGCGCTTTCCACCGCGCAGCGGTCCGGCGGGACCGCGCGTTTTTGACACTCCTCCGGCTTGATCCATAACATTGATCTCAGGCGGGCGTCTCGTTGGCCGCCTCTTCGAGGGACACGAATGCCGCCAATATCCGTCATGCTCTGGCGAAGGCTTGATGTTCCCGGTCATGATGCTTGTCGCCTTGGGCCAAAGGGCGATGGTTGGATCTTGGAAGGCACGGCGGTCTTTCGCCACGACAACGGACCGGCAAATATCACCTATGCCATCCATTGTGACAGCCATTGGCATAGCACGTCTGGCAGGATAGCGGGCTTCGTTGGCGAGCGTGCCATCGATTATATCGTTGTCCGCAAAAACGGTGTTTGGTCGCTAAATGGCACAGTATTGCCCGGGCTGGGACATCTGCTTGATCTCGATCTGGGCTTTACGCCCGCGACCAACATTCAACAACTCCGTCGCGTCCCGATTGGTGAAAATGGGACCGTCCAACTCCCTGTCGCGTGGTTTGACGTGGACGCTGGAACTCTGACTGAACTGCCTCAGGTCTATGAGCGGCGTGGCGCAGCTGCTTTTTGGTATCAAGCCCCAAGTTTCGACTATGAGGGACTGCTTGAACTTGCGCCGAATGGATTTATCAGGAGCTATCCGAATTTATGGGAGGCGGAGCGTTCGTTATGAATTGCCGTGGCTGTTAAGGGTTTTTGATCAAACAAAGTCTTACGCGGTCCGGATTGGGTATAGCCGCCAGATCTGCTTGAACACTTTCGCTGCTGAGGGGCACAGACGCGCCCGTTGCACGCACTGATCTCTCAAGTGCCGACCGCTTATACCATCGAAGCAGACAACGAGTTCGAGTTTCGGATGGCACAGTATGGCGATCTCGGAGCACGTCTTTCATTGGTCGTCTGGTTCAACCTGCTGCGCTTCCTGACCGATTCGCCTATGACGGTCAACGATCTGACACGAGTGGCAATATTCCCGTTGCGCGGCTACGCCCCAACGCCTGCTTGCCTTTTCGCGCAGACAGAAGTCGCAACCCGAGGTCGTCGACTTGAATCAGATCATCCGGGAGATGGGGGACCTTATCTGTTGCACGGTCGGTCCGTTCATCCAAATCGAACTGAGACTTGCGGATGGTCTATTAGTCCGTCCGGAAACTATTCCTTAGAATTGCTCAGCTTTCTCAGCATTAGTCGGATGGATGCCAGCCTTATGAATGCGAGAGCGTTACGGGTTCGGTTCTCGAAATCTTTGGCCAGCCGACGGCACCGGTTGAGCCAGGCAAATGTACGTTCGACCACCCAGCGTCCCGGCGCCACTAGCCCATGCAGTACTTGCGCGATCAGAGATCTTCTCCAAAAGCGGCCGCCAGCGTCGCTGCATCCTGGTGACCCAGGTCACTGATCATTCACCGTAAAAGTGCAATACACATCGGGTAATCTTGGATCAGGAGGCAGCCATGAAGACCCTGTTCACTTTCATTCTCAAACTGGAGGCTTGGTCGACAATCGACGTAGATGGGGAAGTCGATAATTGCGTTGAAGCGCTGGAACAGAGGTATAGAGCGTCCCTCACGCTGACAATTCCAGTGCCGGCATCCCCTAACACGTCGTCATGGGAGTCCGTTATCGACAAAGACCCTACCTTGAGTAGAGCCTGCGAAGTCATACCGGAATTCACAGCAAAGTATTCAGACATTGGTGTCTTCGTTGTCAGCCACGGCTGCCCCGGACAGGTGGGCGGCGTAACGGGGAGTCAACTAGCCAAGCTTCTACTCAAGCTAAACTTCTCAACCCTTCGGAAGATAAATGTGTTGGCTTGCTCGACGGCACGCGGCGATTTCGGAGCAAATTTTTTCACGGATTTATGCACAGGACTTGCTCTCGGCAAACTCACACCGATGGTCGCGGCGTATACCGGATTTGTGTCTATGGCTCACCCCAAGAAAAACAAGCAACTTTGTTCCTATAATGGCAAGCAGTTTCTGAGCATAGACGAACTAGAGAAGGTTTTTGCAGGAGGACATAAGGTCGTTGCTTCACGTGAGAAGGGCTTGAGCACTCAACTTGGCCAATGTTCAACTGAACAGAGGGACAAGAATAAGAAGGTGTACCAATATCAAGGCAATTCTGTGGTGCAAGTGCCCCTCGACAAATACCACGACAAGGAGTGGCCTGTGGATATATTTAATCCGATTACAAAAACCTGAAGTTCTACACATTTAGGTTGACGTCGCCCTACTTCGCGAGGCCATAAAGCTGGTGGTGACATCGCGGCTTCGAAACGGCAGAAGATGAGTTTGAACGATACCGCTTTGCTGGTGGTTCAAATCAGACGGATAGCGCCAGCCGTTTTTTGTGGGCCAAATTCACCCGACCGCACGGGGTGCTTCTGTTGGGATCAGACCACTAACTGCCGGACCAGCGTTCCCCCCAGTGATCCGCGAAGACCACGTCCTCCAGTGCTGTGCGGGCGACAGGGCCAAAGCGGCCGACCGGGTAGCCGATCGGAAGGATGGCGTAGGAGTGGGTGTCTTCGGGCAAACCGAGGGCAGCCTCAGCCTCCTTTTCAAACAACAGATACAGGGTGGTGAGCGTCGCACCCAATCCCAGGGCGCGCGCCGCGAGCAGCATGTTCTGCACCGCCGGATAGATCGAGGACCCGGACGTGCGGGTGTGAGTGCCGCCTTGCAGGCAAGGTACGATCCACAAGGGCGCGTCTTGCAGATGGTCCGCCAGATGTTCGGCCGCCGCCAGCATGCGCTCGAAGCGATCGCGTGACGATCCGGGGGCCGGCGCTCCGCTGCGATAGCGCGGCCCGACAATCTCGTGCCAGCTGCGGCTGTACCACCGCGCGACCGCCTCCTTGATCGCGGAATCGCGGATCACCAGGAAGCGCCAGGTCTGCATGTTGCCGCCGTTGGGGGCAGCGGTGCCGGCCTCGAGGATTTGCCGGATCAATTCAGGCGGCACCGGGTCCGGCTTCAGCCGCCGCATCGAACGGGTGGTACGGATGATTTCGAATAGATCGGTGTTCATTGTTCAACTGTCCCTTGCGGCAAAACGGCGCCAATGCACAGCGGTAGACGCTCTTCGTCAATGGGTACGGAGCGCGTTATCGCGACGATACGTGGTATCGGCTGCAAACTCAGATGGGGGTTTTGAAGACCACTCCACCCTGACGATCGATTTGATATGGTTACGACATCAAATCGGCCAGTTCAGTCATACTGGAGACGATCAGGTCCGGTTGGTAGGGCCAGCGCGCGAAGGGGCGGCGGCGGCGGTCGATGAAGACGGTGCGCATGCCGGCGGCCTTGGCACCCACGCAGTCAAATTCATGGTTGGCGACGAACAGGACGTTGTCCATCGCAACCCCCATCTTTTGCGCCGCCATCTCGTAAGTGGATCGGTGCGGCTTGAACGCGTTGGCCTCGGCGACGGAGATCACCGCATCAAACGGGATGCCATGATATTGCTTCGCCGTCTCTAGCATGTCCGGGTCGCCATTCGATAGAACCACCAGTTTGTAGCGTGAGTGGAGACGTCCCAGAGCTTCGGGGACCTCAGGGAAGCAGGGCAGCCGCTCGATGGCGGCGACAAGGCCGCGGATTTCATCTTCAGTATGGGCGATGCCGGCGCGATCCATGACCTGGCGGACGGACAAGTGGCCAATCTCGCGGTAGGGCGTGTGATCGCGGTGCAGGAGCGCGTCGATCATCGAGTTCTCGAAGTGGGTGCGGCGCCACCACGTGACGAAGGCGTTGGGATCGCCGGGCCAGGCTTTTGCCTCCAGGAACAGGGCGGCGACGTCACGCAGGCCGCCCTGCATGTCGACCACGGTGCCGTATTGGTCGAACATGCAGAGCTTGATCGATGATTTAAGGGTTTCGGTCACGGTCATAGCGGGTTCCGGTGCGATCGTGGGGTTTCGGCGTGGCTTCCATCGGTAAATGTCAGGCAACCAGGCGGCAGGGCGCAACCTTGACCTTGATAGGGTCGGGTGCAAGCGTGACCGCAAGGGAGAAGCTCGATGAAATTCGGAGTGTTCTACGAACATCAGCTGCCGCGTCCGTGGACGGCCCACAGCGAGTATGAGTTGTTCCAGAACTCGTTGGCTCAGGTCGAACTTGCCGATCAACTGGGCTATGACTTCATGTGGGAAGTCGAGCACCACTTTCTCGAGGAATATTCTCATTCATCGGCGCCCGAGGTGTTTCTCGCCGCCGCCAGCCAGCGCACGAAGCGCATCAGGCTGGGGCACGGGATCGTCCAGTTGACCACCAACCAGCCACATCGGGTGGCGGAGCGCGTGGCGACGTTGGACCTGATCTCCGGCGGGCGGGTGGAACTGGGAATGGGCGAAGGCGCCGGTCCCGCGGAGCTGCATCCCTTCGGCGTGCGGGTGCGGGACAAGCGCGACCGGTGGGAGGAAGCCGTGCAGGCGATCATCCCGATGTTCACTCGGGACAGTTGGGAGTTCCACGGCAAATACCACGACTTTCCTGCCCGCAATGTCGTGCCGAAGCCTTATCAGAAGCCGCATCCGCCGCTGTGGGTCGCATGCTCCAACATTCGCACGATCGGCGAGGCCGGGCAGTGGGGCATGGGCGCGCTGGGGTTCAGCTTTGTCTCGCCCGAGGCGGCCCAGGCCTGGGTGCACAAGTATTACAACATGTATTTGCATCAGCCGCGGCGGCTGACGGAGTACGCGACCAATCCGAATGTCGCGATCGTCAATGGCTTCATGTGCGCGCCGACCGACGAGGAAGCGCTGGAGAAAGCCGCCGGCTGGACGTTCTTCATTTTCGCGCTGTCGTATTACGGGCGGAAGGGCGTGGATGCACCGGGCAAGGGCGACTTATGGCGGGAGTATCAGGACTGGCGGCACACCGAGAAGGCTCAGGTGGCGTTGCGCAACGGGCTGATCGGGTCGCCGGAGACGATCCGCCGGCGGCTGCGGCAGTTCGAGGCGGCGCATGTCGATCAGGTAATCCTGCTGAACCAGGCCGGAAAGACCAGCCATCAGGACATTTGCGAGAGCCTGGATCTGTTCGCGAAAGAAGTGATGCCCGAATTCCACGGGCGGCAAGCGGCGCAGGATACATGGAAGCAGGACGTGCTGGCGGGGCGGATCGTGCTGGAAGATCTTGATACCGAGCGATATGACTTATATGCGCACCAGAACGAGGACATCGTCCGCATGACCCCGGAACAACTCAAGCAGCGGATGGCGGAGAAGGAAAGACTGGTGGCCGGGGCGTGAACACCCGGTATGGAGATTTGCAATGAAACTCGGTCTTTCCATCGGCTACTCCAAGGCAACGGTAGACCTGCCGGTGGCGCTGGTGCAGCGCGCCGAGGCGCTTGGATACGATTCCGTCTGGAGCGCGGAGGCCTATGGGTCGGACGCGGTCACGCCGTTGGCGTTTCTGGCGGCGGTAACCAAGAAGATCCGGTTGGGCACCGGGATTATGCAGTTGGCGGCCCGCACGCCCGCCAATGCCGCGATGTGCGCGGGGACGATCGATGCTCTGGCGGGTGGCGGGCGGTTCATCGTCGGACTGGGTGTCTCGGGGCCGCAGATCGTCGAGGGATGGTATGGACAGCCGTGGGGACGGCCATATTACCGCCTGAAGGACTACGTCGCGATCATGCGCAAGATATTCCGGCGGGACGAGCCGGTGACGCATGACGGGCGGGAGATCAGTTTGCCCTACAAGGGGGAAGGCGCGTCCGGGGTCGGCAAGCCGTTGAAGTCGATCCTGCACATGAACCCTGACATCCCGATCTACCTGGCAACCGGCAGCGAATTGACTGTGAAGCTGACAGCGGAAATCGCCGATGGCTGGCTGCCGTTGGGCTTCGTTCCCGGGTGCATGGCGGAATATGGGCCGTGGCTGGAGGAAGGCTTTCGCCGGGCCGGCAACGACAAAAGCCTGAAGGATTTCGAAATCCAGGCGACCATCCACGTCGAGCTCGCCCAAGACGTCAAAGCCGCTCTCGCTCGGTTGAAACCCGAAGTCGCACTTTACGTCGGCGGGATGGGGCACAAGGACAAAAACTTCCACAAGGACCAAATGATCCGGCGAGGCTTCGGCGAGGCCGCGGATCGAATCCAGGAGCTTTATCTGGCGCATCGCAAGGAAGAGGCGATTGCCGCGGTGCCCGATGAATGGGTCGACATGAAGTCGCTGGTTGGGCCGCCTGATCGCATCCTGCAACGATTCCGGCCGTGGGAAGAATCGGGCGCCACCAGTATCACCGTCCGGTCTGGGCAACCTGAAGCGATCGAGATCATGGCACAGGCTGCCCGGCTGAACTGAGCAGGGGAAGGGAGGAGCGATGCGGTTCAAGAACAAAATCGCGCTGATCACAGCTGCGGCGAACGGGATCGGCCGGGCGACGGCGCAGATCATGGCAGCCGAAGGTGCCGCGGTGGTCTGCGTGGATAACCATCCGGAACGGCTGGACGGAGCCGTCGCGGCACTGGGCGCGCAGGCGCATGGCCGGATGTGCGACGCGCTGGATCAGGGACAGGTGGACGCGGTCGTCGAGGGGGTGACGCGCGAATTCGGCCGGATCGATATCCTGGTTAACGCGGTTGGCGGCAGCACGATCATTTCGAAGCCGTCGGCGTTGGTCGAGGAGCACTCGCTGGACGACTGGCAGCGGGTGATAAAATTCAATCTGGACGGGACGTTCCTGTTCACGCATGCGGTCGTGCCGGTGATGAAACGGCAGAATTCCGGCAAGATCGTCAATCTGGCGTCGATCGCCGGGCGCGGCATGAGTGTGGCCAGCGGGAGCGCCTACGCCGCGGCGAAGGGCGGGATTATCGCGTTCACGCGTAAGCTGTCGTTCGAACTGGGGCCGTTCGGGATCAACATCAATGCGATCGCGCCCAGCCTGACGCTGACGGAACGGATCAGGCCGCACTGGAACCAGCGCTCGCCAGAGGCTCAGGCGGCGCAGGTCGAGGCGACTCCATTGCGACGGGTAGCGGAGGCCTCCGACCAGGCCAAGGTGATCTGCTTCCTGGCGTCCTCCGACGCGGATTTCGTCACGGGACTGACGATCGACGTGACCGGCGGACAGTCCGGGTAGTCGCTGCATCAATGGACGAGATCTGAGGCCTTACGGTTCTGTTCGGTTGTGGTATGGCGGTCTTCTACAAATTAGGCTGGCGTCGCGTACAATCAGGTAACCGAGCGCGGGGGAGACGATTATCCCTGCGCCCACCTCCCCGATCACGTCGCGCATAGCCGCGGTCATAGTCTGGCCGAAGGCCACCGGGATAGCCGGCGCGCGGAGGGCTTGACGGCGGTCGCACGGCGCCAGGCTTGGACAAGTGGGCGCCCCGGCAAACGCCGCACGTCTATCTGATCCAGCGACGCCTGGATCGGGCCCGCCACCTCATGCTCACCAGCGACATCAAGCTAACTGAAGTGGCCGGCGGCTGCGGATTTAACGATCAGGCACATTTCCGGTATTGGGTAGCAAACGCCACCAAAGGTGATTCACCCACAATCGTAGGCAGCGAACATACTACCATAATTTCTCAAATTGCTTGACAAATCGTAGTCTTATGATATCATTGCTTATTCAGATCGTATGATAGGTATGAAAGTCGGAGCGCAGATCGATCTATCGTCGCTGTAAGTAGTTTATACTTACGTTAACCATGTAGGTAATGTTATGTCTAGGTTTAAATATCTTTCAAGTAACAGTACTTTCGTCACCAATTGTGTTAGGATTGATAACAGGATATCCTTCGTTAATCATACCTAATAAGGCTTCAGCTACTGAGTACGAAGGTCAATGTAGCCTTCAGGTAGGTAATGATAAGTTCGAAAGTAACAAATGTCGGATTCAGAGTTCTGACGATGGCGGATTCAGAATGAGTGTTCCAGGTAATAAGTACTCTGCTTCTATCACTCCAGATAATGGTCTCGATATCGGACAAGGTGGATGGAAGACTCAGAGCGGAGAATCTGAAAATATCTCAATGACTCGACTTGATGATGACTGCTGGGCTACTTCTCCTCACGACTCAGTATCTGCAATCGTATGTGCTAAGAGTGTCAAAAAGACAGAAATAGCTACTAATACTATGCCATCTGATGGTTTCGTCAAAGGTGATCCCGGCCTTAACGCTCCTCCGGCTGCTCCAGTAGCCATTCCAGAGCCTCGTTTATGGATTTGCACTGGTGTCTCAGTGTATCATCCATGGATCTTCACACACCAAGCCTCACCAGACTTGCAATTAGCCGCTAAAATAAAAGCAGGAGGTACTTGTTATGAGATTAAATATCTAAAGGAACAAGGATGGAAAGAGGTATGGCTGTCAGATGAACCTGCTGAAGATGGTGATATTGATCTAGGTAAGCGACAGAAAATGCAGCAATTGTATATGTATAGACCAGATACTATATCTTACGGTAAGGATGGAATACTACAGATTGGAATAATGACTGCATTCCTTTTTGGAGGTTCACCTCCTCTTATAAATTATGAACCTCATTCCGTACCTCACTATTTTTCCAGACTCCTAGTAGATTGTCACAATAAAGATGTGATGAAGTTTGAAGATAGTAGCTCTATGTGGGCAGGTGGAAAATACTATGACACAGTGAAGGCAGGAGTAATACCTCCTACATCACCTCTCATAGAAAGATTCCATAAGGCTTGTGAGCTTGATCCTTCTAAGCTCGTATCTGCATCCAATGCCAAAATTGCCTACGATGAGATAGTGACTGAAGATATGAAGGTAACAACTGTGCTAAGTCAGCAGGGAATAGCTGAAATCAATAGGAAAGAAGCAGCTAAGAAGGCTGAAGAAGAGGCTGATCAGAAAGAGCAAGCATCAATTGATAATTACAGAGCCAAGTTACGTGCAGCCGTGACAGTTATGTCGATTTCACCTGAGATAGCTTCAAGAGTTAGTCTACCTGATAGTTGCTATAAGGGTATATCGGATATCGAAGGTGAGCAGGAGAATATGGATAATGGTATTGTGCGACCAATTCTCTTACGTGAGTACAAGCAGTTCGCATTACACGACTGTGAAATGGTAGTTAAGGCGATATGTACTGCAGGAGTTCCTCCTCCTGACTCAGTTAATGGTCGTCGTATAGCTGGGGCATGTCGTGAGTATGAGGGCGTACCGTGAGTATGAGGGCGTACCGTGAGTAAGAGCTGCTCGACGGCGAACGCGACGGCATCATGGGTCAAATCCGAACCGTCCCAGACATAGATGGTAGAATATTCCGGCCTCGGGCGCCGCCTTGGCGTGGTAGCGTTTGCTACCGAATACCGCACATTTCTGCAAGCTGTTCCGCCGGGATACCGGACAAACTCCGGCCGCGTGGCGTCGTGAGCGGCGTGACGGTCGCGCGGAGAGTCACGAGATTGAGATCACTGGCCTTGATCTGCCTCATGGTCCCGCGTGGGGGGCTGTTTAGATTGGACTTGGAACGGGATTTCGCAACAAGTCAACAGATCATGACGATCCTTCGCTACGGCGCCTGCGGATTGGTGCTGGCAGCAGCGCTGCTGGCCGGTCCAACGGCTACGCGGGAAGTAATGCCGACGTCCCAGGCCGAGCTTATCCGCGGTCTCATCCCGAGCATGGTCAACATCACCATCAGGTCCGGGTTCGCCGGGTGCCGGAAGCGCCGGCGAGCACAAGCCCGCCTCGCCCACCGCCGGCGTTGGTTCTGGCTTCGTGATCGACCCCTCCGGCCTCATCGCTACCAACTGGCACGTTGTGACGGATGCAGCCGAGATTGTCGTGACTTTCTCCGACGGCACGCGCGTTCCGGCCAAGGTCGCGGGCGCTTGGCGGGTGGCCGATCTTGGCCTTTTGCAAGTGGATACAGGGCACCCGCTGCAGGCGGTCCGTTGGGGCGACAGCAGCGCGATGCAGATCGGCGATCCCGTTCTGGCCATGGGCAACGCGTTTGGCGTGGGCTTGTCGGTGAGCGCAGGTATTATAAGCGCGCTCAACCGTGACATGGCGACTCGCCAGTTGACCAATACATCCAGACCGATGCCGCGATCAATCACGGCAACTCGGGCGGCCCGCTGTTCAACTTGAAAGACGACGTCATAGGCGTGAGATCCAGCCTGTCGCCGTAAACCAATTCCCTGGGGCGAAATGGACCGCGCTGCAGATCGCCGCCGACTAGCTTCAGTAGATCGACCGCGCTATGTGGCGGAAAAGTCCGGAGCAAAACTCTGGCGCCGACAGGCCAGTGTAGGGTCCGGTCCCGTCCCACAGTGCCCCCGTCCAAATCGACATCGACGCTGTGGGTCGTCCGTATTCAGTCGATCGAGAAACTCGTGCCGCAGCCGCAGGCGGATTTCGCGTTCGGATTGCGAACCGCGAAGTGGCTGCCCATCAATTCGTCGGTGTAGTCCAATTCCGAGCCAGTTAGCAGGTCGAGGCTGACGGAGTCGACGACAACGCGGGCGGGGCCGCGCCGTATGATCAGGTCGTCAGGCTGGATTTGCTCGTCCAGCTCGAAGCGGTACTGGAAGCCGCTGCATCCGCCCGCCAGCACGGCAACGCGGAGTGCGGTTTCGGCAGCCTGCTTCGTCTCCTCGACGATTTCGGCGATTCGGGCGGCGGCTCGATCGGTGACGGCAAACTGTTCCATGCCGATAAGATAGGCGCTTGCGTGGCAGAATTGAAGCGGTTCCAGCAATTGAAGCGCAAAGGAGCAGGGTGTATCCGCGTGGTTATGTTTGCGCCGCCCCCTTTGGCCGCCTACGCGGTCTCCGCTGCCACGTCGCGTGGGCGGCTGCACCATGAGCCGGAGGCGGAAACCCGATCCCCCTGGCAGCGCGACCGCGACCGCATCATCCACAGCTCGGCGTTTCGAAAGCTGCAGTATAAGACTCAGGTTTTCGTCAATCATGAGGGTGATTTCTACCGCACCCGGCTGACCCACAGTATCGAGGTCGCGCAGGTCGCGCGCTCCATTGCTCGCGCTTTGGGGTTAGACGAGGACCTGACCGAGGCGCTGGCGTTGGCCCATGATCTGGGCCATCCGCCGTTTGGCCATGCCGGCGAGGACGCGCTGAATGTCGTCATGAAGCCGTTCGGCGGGTTCGATCACAACGCCCAAAGCCTGCGGGTCGTGACCCTGCTGGAGAGCCGCTACGCCGGCTGGGACGGGTTGAACCTGACGTGGGAGACGCTGGAGGGGCTGGTCAAACACAACGGCCCGCTGCGCAATGCGGCGCCCTATATTGCCGATTACAATGACCGGCATAAGCTGGATTTGCATACCCAACCCAGCGCCGAGGCGCAGGTCGCGGCCATCGCCGACGACGTGGCTTACCACTCCCACGACCTCGACGACGGCCTGCGGGCTCGGTTGTTCGCGGTCGATGACCTGAAGCACCTGCCGATTGTCGGCGAGGCGCTCGCTGCCGCCCGGCTATCTAGCCTGGATGTGCCGCCGCCTCGGCTGCGGCACGAGATGCTGCGCCGCGTGATCAACGCTATGGTCACCGATCTGATCGGTGAAAGCCGCAAACGGCTGGCCAAGCTTGATCCCGGTGGCCCGGACGCGATCCGCCGGAGCAAGCAGCGCGTCGTAAGCTTCGGTCCCGCGATGGCGGACGCCAATCAGGCGATCAAAGGCTTCCTGTTCGCACGCATGTATCGCCACTGGCGCGTCAACCGGATGTCCGCCAAGGCGAAGCGCCTGACCGAGGACCTCTATCGCCTGCTCCATGCCGACCCCACAATGCTGCCAGATGACTGGCGCGCGCGAGCGGGGGAGCCCGGGATGCAGCGGTCGGCCACCATTGTTGGGGACTACGTGGCGGGCATGACC
The DNA here is from genome assembly GCA_963819345.1 of uncultured Alphaproteobacteria bacterium. GTDB lineage: Bacteria > Pseudomonadota > Alphaproteobacteria > Acetobacterales > Acetobacteraceae > Rhodopila. The sequence continues at coordinate 55,105 of CAWFVX010000015.1, read as the reverse complement.
GACCGGTACGCAATGGACGAGTACCGGCGGCTGACCGACGTCAGTGTAAACGGTTAGGAAGGCTTGCCGGACGGGTCGGGTGGTGGATCGCTCAGCGCGGGGTCCTCTACAGACGGTTCGCGTTGACCGAGATCGAAATCGGGATGGCGTGGCCAACGAACAGCGGTGACAGCACGTGAGAGCGGAAACGCCAGCGTTCGTCCGTACCGAGAACGCATTCAGCCGCGATGTCAGCGACCAGCATTGGCGGGTGCATGCCGTGGTGTGGCGGGTGGCCCGGGGCGTAAAACAAGCTGAGCACGCCGATAAGTCGTACCTGACGCTCGTCGATTGGCAGAACCTGCAAATTGTTGATCAGGTGGCGGCCGGTTATCACGCCGCGCCGCTGGCGTTTGACGTAGAAGGCCCGAATTTTCTCCTTCCCCTCGAACCGATTTTCACCGACTGCGAACAACGCCTCCGGAAGGTAAAACTCGTGGGCGTCATTGCCGCCGTTGAAATCGACGTCGAACCAGTAACGCGTCGTGAAGCGGGACAGCGCGTACCAAAGCGCTACGTCATCGGTATCCAGCATCGGTTTTGCCACTCGGTTTGTTGGACACAGGGATCATTGGCGGATTTCGGGCTTCGGACAAGAGGTGACGTGCCGCCGTTCTGGGAGCGGGTGACGCGGGAGCGGAGGTTCCCGAGCTATTCGCGATGCCGGTGACGGACGCGCGCCAAACGTTGATACCCCAGTGTGGCCGCATGTCACCGATGTGGCCTTGTCGATCGCCCAGCGGGTTGGTGGCTTACACCCGTGGGATCGGCTGCGTGGTCTACCCCTCCATCGCATGTCCCAACAGCGCCGCAGCGCGATGGTCGTCCGGATCGATGTGCTGTCTGATGCATTTTAGGAAAAACCGTCTGAAGAAGGCAATACCGACGCTTCCTTTGCGCAAAAGTAAACACAGATCTTGTCGTCACCCCGATTTGGTTGGCAAGACGATTTCCTCGTGAGCTGCAATCCACGCCCGGTCCGGCGGGGCTGGTTGATGCGGCGAGTTGGTTAAATGGTCAATCTGAACTAATTCTAAATCACGGTGGCCGTTTCGCCCATCGGAAATACTGGCCGCCCTCATTTCTTCCCCGATCAGAAATCAGCGCTAAAACTCAGCTCCCGGTTGGTCAGGAAATTCAGCAGAACTTCATAGCGCAGATAGGCGCGTTCCGAATAGTGCTGCGGGCCACGCAGGCGGGCTGCGATCGGCGCCTGCAATTCGTTTGGAATGATCTCATCCAAAAGCGCTTGGCGCAGCTTGATCGCCTCCGGGTGATCCGGTGTGTTATCGGTCTCCGCTCGGCCGCCTTCAGTCTCATAGCCGTAGAACTCAGTCTCGATACTGGCGCGATCGATTTTCGTCGTGCCCTTCAGCCATTTGGCGTAGACTCCGAGCTTTCCGTGCGGTGTCCGAAGCCCGATGATGTGGCTGGGAGCGTCATTAAAGTTGTAGATATTCGGCACTTGCTCGTCATCCACCAGCAATACGTAGGGTCGCCCCGCCGAGCCCGCGGACCGCAACATCGGAATCATGTCGTGCCGGCTGGCATAAGGCCGCGCCATCTCGGGCGTGATCCAGTCGCGCGAGCCTTTATGGCCCAGGCTCACCAGCATCGGCATTACGTCCACTGAGGAGGTCAGCCCCTCCCGTATGGTGCTGGTATCCGCGGTGAACCGGCCGCTCGGATCGACAACGATCAGCGGCACATGATACGCTTCGTTATAGACGCTGCCGACCTTGCCGGAGACAAACCCATGCGCCCCGGCATAGTCCCCGTGGTCGGAGCAGAACACGATGACAGTATTGGCCGCCACATCCGGCGGCAGCGCGTGCACGACAGCACCGATATGCTTGTCCACCAGCGTCATGGTCTGGGTGTAGGAATTGAGAGTGCGCCGCCAGTATCCGAACGGCGCCGCCGCAATGCCGATAGAATTGGATTTTGGATAGGGCCTGATCGAGATCCCAGTCTGGCTCCGATCCTCTGCCACCGCTCCCCAGACAGCGCTCTGGAAGGTGCGGGCAAAAGTCTGTGTCGAAGGCTTGTGGCGTGCGATGTTTTCAGCGGATTCCCAGTTCGGCGGCAAATCGGGATAGCCATACGAAGGCGGTGTTTTTAGCGGGTTATCCGCCCATTGAACGACCGGCGGATAATACGTGCCGTCATGGTGCGAATAATACGTGAAGGGTCCAAGGCGGGCCTGGTCCTTGAACGCGCTATTGAATAGTTCGAATTCGGTTCCGGCCCAGAAGAATTCATGGTCGTGCGGATTGACGAAGGAAACCGTTAGGCACCAGGGCTGAGTTTTGCCGGCGCTGCCGCTGCGGATGCGTAGCCACTCGACAGCCTGGTCGGCAATATCCGCGTCGTTCAAATACCCGCTGCCGTGATCGCCCACGGTTCCTTGCAGGTTGGCGCCGGTCGGGTCGTAATACGTCAGACCCTCGAATCCGTAAGTGTCCAGCCGGTCCGCGCTGGGCGGCGGAATCGAGACGTGCCACTTGCCGATATACGGCGTCGAATAGCCGGCATTCTTCAGCAGCCTGCCGTAGGTCGGGTACGCGTGGTTCAGAACCGGCGAAATCGAAAGATTGGTGAACGGCGCTGCCTTGATGGTCTGTGTCAACCAACTTTGTTGCGAATACAGGCCGGAGATCAGCACACCGCGCGCCGGAGTGCAGGCGGTGGCGGCGGTGTAGTGATGAGCAAACTTGACGCCACGCTCCCATAGCTCAAATAGATTCGGCATAAATTTAGCCAAAAACTCCGCAACGGAGTGCACCTTTTCAGGAAACACGGTCGGGAAGCGCATCTCATCGACCAAGATGAACAAAATATTGGGCGGCGTGGCACCATCATTCTGACTGGAGTCCGTCCCTGCAGCTAGTTCCTCAGGCATGACCGAGTGTCTCCTGCGAATTTAACGTCGTCGTAAGCCCGCCCTCCAAGACCTCAGGCTCGGAGCAAAGCCGACGCGTTGCTTTATCAGCGTGGTCCATGGAATCCGCCGGTCGCGATTGCCTCTGGGACGTATGAGTATGTTTCTACGGCAGCACCGACAAAGACAAACGCCGCCAAGATTGGGTCGGCGCGTCTTCGGGGCCGACGACGCCGCTCGGGGCGGTTACCGCAACGTCTCCTCGAAAAACGACACAAGGGATGCCCACGAGCGAGCATCGGCTTCGGGGCTGTAGCGGATCGCTTCGGGCATATTGCGCTTCGCCGCTTCCGGGTTCGTGAAGCTGTGCACAGTGTTGCCATAGAGATGCAGCTGCCAGTCCGCACCGGCCTCGCGCATTTCGGCTTCAAAGTCCGCGCGCTGTTCAGGCGGAATCATCGGATCGTCAGCACCGATGCAAACCAGGATACGGGCCTTGAGGGCATTCTTGTTGGCCTTTGTCCCGCTGGCCGCCAGGCCGCTATGGAAGCCCACGATAGCCTTCACGTCCGCGCCGGCTCGGGCTAGCTCGATCGACATCGTGCCCCCGAAACAGAATCCGATGGAGGCCACACGCGTCGAGTCCACCTCGGATCGGCCGGTCAGCGCCTGCAGCCCCCCGCTCGCGCGGGCGCGCGTGCGCGAAGCATCGGCTAGCAAAGGTTGCAGCAGGCCAACCGCCTCCTGCAGGTCGTCAACGACGCGACCGTCACCGTGCAGGTCACAAGCCAACGCAACATAACCCATTTTGGCCAGCCGCTCGGCGCGCGATATCGCGTGATCACCAAGCCCGAATGCTTCCGGGAAGACCAGAACACCGGCACGGCGACCAGACGCCGGCTCAAAAAAAAGCTGGCTCCGCATCGTCAGACCATCGGCCTGGTAAGTCAGTGTTTCATGCTGCATTTTAGTGTCCTCCCGCTGATATACGCCCGGTTTGATCATAGGGCGGGAGACATCGCAAGTGGGGCACGGCTCACCCGTTCCAGCTTGTAAAGGAGGTGCGGGGAAGGCCTCGAGCGACTACGACCAACTTGGCCGAGCCTGCACTACTGACGGAAAAATGGTTCACACCGCGCATCGTAAACGACAGACAGGCGCACTTGAGCCAATCGATGCGCCTGTGCGGTAATGATGTGCCCGCGGGCGGTTCGTATCAATGGCCACAGAACCTTGGCGATCTCGTTCGATGGGCTAGCAAGACCGGCCTTCATGGAGGCTTTCGCCGGCGTCTGGATGACCTTTCAGCCTCGGTCGCGTAATCTCCGCCGGATGCGATCGATTTACAACATCGTTTCACCGGGCGAGCGCCTGGCGGATGGCGTGGTGCAAGGCGTAAATGTGGTGCTGGCCGCAGTCGGGTGCGTTGCTCTGGGCGTGGTGGCAGGCAAACACGCCGCTCCGCGGCAGCTCGCCGCGCTGGCCGTGTACGGGGCCGGCCTGCTGGCGATGGTTGGCGCCTCGGCGTTATACGCCTGGGAGCGCGGAGGCCGCCACCACACGCTGTACCGCCATCTCGACCATGCCGCGATTTTCCTGATGATCGCCGGGACATACACGCCGTTCACCCTGATCTCGTTTGATGGGATTCATGGGCGATGGCTGTTGGCACTGATCTGGGCCATTGCACTGGTTGGAGTGTTGCTTGAGCTGATCGCACCGCGCCGTGTCGAGCGTCTTGCCATACCACTCTATCTGATCATGGGTTGGGCGGTGCTATCTGATCCGGGGCTGCTGCTGGGCCTACCGGCGTCGGTTGTCATGCTGCTCGTCTCCGGCGGTGTATTCTATAGCGTCGGCGTCATATTCCATCTGGCGCGTGTGCGTTACCAGGAGGCTATCTGGCACGGTTTCGTCCTCGTCGCCGCGGTTTGCCATTACGCCGCTGTCGTGCACCTAGTAACCTGAAGGGCGCCGGCTATTGCCCGGATCGCCGACACACGGAAAGCGCGGGAGTGACACTAGGAAAATGCGATGAGCACCATCAGCACAAGTCTGCTGGTCGCGGCCTGTATCTTCTGCGGCGGTGTGGGCGGCCTTTACCTCCATCGGTTCCTGCCGCGGGAGCACCTAACCAGGGAAACATTGGACGTCATCAAGCTCGGCACCGGAATGCTGTCGGTGCTGGCCTCCTTGGTGCTCGGGTTGCTGATCGCAACGGCCAAGACCTCGCATGATTTGACCGACCTCTCCATTCGAAACTACGCCGCCGAGTTGGCGCTGCTGAACGAAGCGCTGCGGGATTATGGCGGCCCTGCTTCGGTCTCACGCGACCTGCTGCGTGAATATGTCGAGGCGTTTGAACGGCAGGGCTGGCCGCGTGATGGCAGACGCCCCCTCATCATCGAGGACGAAAAGACACGAGGACCTGCTGGAGCAGGTGCGCGATTCGATCCGGGGGTTGAAACCGGTCGACTCCGAGCAGCAAGCGTTGCAGAACGGGGCGGTCGCGATCCACATGAACCTGCTCCGCCAACGCTGGCTACTGATCGAGCAGCAGGGACCGAGCGTACAGCGTGTGGTCCTCGTGGTGCTGGTGACGTGGGTTACCGTAATTTTTGTCAGTTTCGGACTGAATGCGCCGCGAAATGGAACGGTGGTGGCGGCGTTCCTGATTTGCTCGTTAGCGATCGGGGGTTCGATTTTCCTGATCCTGGAGATGGATCGTCCGCTGGATGGCGTGATGCGGATATCAAGCTGGCCGGTGGACAACGTTCTTGCACATATGAACTGGTAGGGCGGCGCAGGGCACCAGGGGCGGGCGATACCGATTGACATCGCGGGTCATATAAGCGCAGCCCGCGTGGCAACAACCTACTGGAACGTATGGCGCCGGCGAAGGTGTTCCAAGCACAATTTTCCATACGCGGCTGCCTCGAACGTCGCGGTAGTCGTTCCTGCTGGATCCGATCGGCGAGTTGACCACCTACTGGAATCAGATCAGGGAGGTGTTTTTTCTCAAAAGTATATTGAAGATAGTATAAATCAGTATTCCACTATAAATATTCATATTGCTGGTTTACATCCCTCCCTAGGACGCATAATCCTGGCTGCGGTCTCCCGGGTATCGGATGCTCCATACCTCGGTGGATCCGTCGTCAATTAATTTCCACCAAGGGGTCTGGATGGCATTCTCGGTCACTGGGATCTCAGGTAGCGTCCGGCGCCCCTCTCGAACGTCCACACTCGTACGGACGCTTCTGGCCACCGTTGATCGGCGCCTCGACCCCGACGGTCACCTACGCCAAAAGGCGGCGTCGGGACCAAAGTGGGTACACGAGGGTTTGGCCTCAAAGCCAGCCAGACAAACAGAAAGCTCTATAAACAGGCTGACCTTTATCGAAATGGCCGATGCGGCGCCGGCGATTTTTTCTAGCCTGACCCGAGCCCAGACAAGCACTGCGAGCGAAGCCATCATTCGGTCCGTCGAGACCGCTGACGCGCTGATCGTTGCTACACCAGTTTATCGCGGCTCTTACACCGGCGCACTTAAACATTTGTTCGATCTGGTCAGCCACCAAGCACTCTTCGGCAAGCCGGTCATATTGGCAGCGACAGGCAGCAGCTATCTGCATGGTCTCGTAACGGAACATCAGCTTCGCCCGCTGCTTAGCTTTTTCGGCGCGCTTACGGTTCCGACCGCAATCTACGCCAGCGAGGCGGATTTTGATGAATATACATTGACCAGCGCAGCGGTGTTCGAGCGGATCGATCGCGCAGCGGATGAAATTGCGGGCCTCATCGCTAGCCCCCCTCCTCCGGCTGCGAAACTATCTGCTACCGACCGTCAGCCCGTCTCGGCGACTCTCTGATCGAGAGCCACTCTCAAAGGAAAGCCCACCATGTCCGACATACTCTACGACCGCGATCCGATTAAGTTTGCTTATTGGGTACCCAATGTATCAGGCGGCCTCGTTATTTCCGATATCGAGCAGCGCACCGATTGGTCGATCGACTACAACCGTAAGTTGGCACAGATAGCCGAACGCAGCGGTTTCGACTACGCCCTCAGCCAGATCCGTTTCACCGCCGGCTACGGTGCCGAATACCAGCATGAATCCGTGTCGTTCAGTCACGCACTGCTGGCCGCGACCACCACCCTCAAAGTTATCGCCGCCATTCTGCCGGGGCCTTGGACACCTGCGCTTGCCGCTAAACAGATAGCGACGATCAACCATCTCACCGGCGGCCGAGTTGCCGTCAACATCGTCTCCGGTTGGTTCCGCGGCGAGTTCCTCGCCATTGGCGAACCATGGCTCGACCACGACGAGCGCTATCGCCGGTCAGAGGAGTTCATCAGAGCGCTACGGGGCATTTGGACCCAGGACAACTTCAATCTGCGAGGCGACTTCTATCGCTTTACTGACTATAACCTGAAACCGAAACCGCTCGATCCGTTGCCGGAGATTTTCCAGGGCGGCTCTTCCAACGCCGCCCGGACCATGGCCTCACGGGTCTCCGATTGGTATTTCACTAACGGCAACACGCCCGAGGAGATCCGCAAGCAGGTTATTGATATCCAGACCAAGGCTGCCGCGAACAATCACCGTGTTCAGGTAGGCGTGAACGCCTTTGCAATTGCTCGCGAGACCGAGGCAGAGGCGCGTGAGGTCCTTGCGGAGATCATCGAAAAAGCCAACCCAGAGGCCGTCAACGCGTTCGGCCACGAGGTCAAGAATGCGGGTCAGGCTTCTCCGGAAAAAGAGGGTAACTGGGCCAAGTCATCATTCAACGATCTCGTGCAGTACAATGACGGCTTCCGCTCAAATCTGATCGGAACCCCTCGGCAGATAGCCGAACGCATCCTGGCGCTCAAACATGCGGGCGCCGACCTGATCCTGCTCGGATTCCTGCATTTTCAGGAGGAAGTCGAGCAGTTCGGCCGAGAGGTCATCCCGCTGGTTCGCGAACTGGAAGCGCAGCAGGCCAGATCGCGCATTGCTGCTGAGTGATATCCTTGTCTTTTCCGGAACAAAGCGCGTCATGAACGACCTTTCTGGCCTTTCTGATCCCGCGGCGGTGATTGCACGCGGTTGGGTCGGGGATGCGATGACGGCGTGGCCCAAGGGCGTCCCCGATGCCCTCAGGCTGCAAGGGATCACGCTGTCCTTCGGCGGGGTGACTGCCCTGCTAGACGTGGACCTTGCAGTGGCTGCGGGCGAAATTCGCGCGATCATCGGGCCCAATGGGGCGGGAAAAAGCTCTATCGTCAACATCATCAGCGGCGTCTACCGGCCGGATCGTGGGAAGATTTGGATTGGCGGACGGAAGTTCGCGACAGTCCCAACCGACGATCTTGCCCGCCTCGGAGTGGCCCGGACCTTTCAAAACCTGGCCTTATTCAAAGGCCTGACAGTCCGAGAGAACGTCATTGTCGGGCGCGCCGCCACCATCCGATCCAGCTTCGTCGAACAAGTACGAGGCGTCGGTCGCGTGCGGGCGGAGGAGGAAGAGGTCCGCGCCCACGCCGCGGACGCAATCGAATTGCTGCATCTATCGGCAGTTGCCGACCAGCCGGTCGCGACTTTGCCGTATGGTCTGCAGAAGCGCGTCGAACTGGCGCGCGCTTTGGCCGCGCGACCACGACTAATTCTGCTCGACGAGCCCATGGCCGGCATGGCCCCGAGCGACAAGCAGGATATGGTTCGTTTCATCCGCGCTGCCCGCGACGAGTATGGAACGACAGTCGTGCTGATCGAGCACGACATCGGTGTGGTCATGGGCCTGTCCGACCGCGTCGCCGTGCTCGACTATGGACGCAAGATCGCCGACGGCACGCCCGCCGAGGTCCGCTCCGATCAGGCGGTGATCGACGCCTATCTCGGCATCTCCCACGAGTTCGATGGGAGTGGCTTCGATGCCGAGGACCCCAACCATGGGTGACTTCGACTATCAGTTTCTGATCGAGGTGCTGGTCGGTGGCCTGCTCTCCGGCGTCATGTACAGCCTCGTCGCAATCGGCTTCGTGCTGGTCTACAAAACATCCGGCGTGCTGAACTTCGCGCAGGGCTCGATGCTGCTGTTCGCGGCCTTGACCTTCGTCAGCCTGATTGAGCGTCATGTGCCGTTCGTAGTCGCGCTCGCCGTGACGTTCGCGGTGATGGTGCTGCTTGGGATCGCGATCGAGCGGCTGGTGCTGCGTCCGCTCGTCAACAAGCCGCCAATCACCCTGTTCATGGCGACCCTCGGCCTCGCCTACATCATCGAGGGCGCAGCGCAACTCATGTGGGGCACGCAGGTCCACGGCCTCGATCTTGGTATCGAGGACGTGCCGTTCGAGGTCGGCGGCGTGCTCATCTCAAAGTTCGACCTGTTCGCCGCCGGCGTGGCGGCAACAATGGTCGCGGTACCTGACTGCGTTCTTCCAGTACACCCGAGCTGGCCTCAGTTTCCGGGCAGTTGCCGACGACCAGTTTTCGGCACTGGCGGTCGGACTGCGACTGTCGCGCACTTGGGCCATCGTCTGGAGTGCGGCGGGCTTTGTCGCCTTGGTCGCCGGCCTGCTTTGGGGCTCGCGATCGGGTGTGCAGTTCTCTTTGTCGCTTTCGGTTCTGAAGGCACTTCCGGTGCTGGTGCTCGGCGGATTCGATTCCATTCCAGGTGCGATTATCGGCGGACTTCTCGTAGGCGCGACGGAGAAACTAGCCGAGGTCTACATCGGACCATTCGTGGGCGGCGGGATTGAGACCTGGTTCGCTTACGCCGCCGCGCTCGCATTCCTGCTGGTAAGGCCATCGGGCCTGTTCGGCCAGACCCAGGTCGAGAGGGTCTGAGGCGATGTCGTCCACAACTGCTGCCTTTTTCTCCTCGTCCCAGCCGCGAAAGTTGCCCGCCTGGGTCGAGCCCGTCGCGGTGTTGGCCGTTGCCTATGCTGTGATCCCCGCGATCGGTTCGTCGTATTTGTTCGAGGCTATTCTCCTGCCGTTCCTCGCGCTGTCGCTGGCGGCCCTCGGCCTGAATGTGCTGACGGGCTACACTGGTCAGGTTTCGCTGGGATCGGCGGCATTCCTCGCGATCGGCGCATTCGGTGCCTACAACCTCGACCTGCGGATCCCCGGCTTGCCTTTGCTGGTGACCATCGTCTTGGCCGGCCTGATCGCGGCCGCGGGTGGGTTGGTATTCGGTCTCCCAAGCCTCCGCCTGCGAGGTTTCTATCTCGCGGTCTCCACCTTGGCGACACAGTTCTTCGTGCAATGGCTGTTGACGAACTTCTCGTGGTTCTCCAACGGCAGCAACTCGGGCGTCATCGACGCTCCGGAACTACGCGCATTCGGGATCACATTCTCGACTTCACTTGGACGCTATTACTTCTCGCTCACGATCGTGACCATCTTGACGTTTCTGACCTGGCGGCTGGTGCGATCGGCCACCGGCCGCCATTTCATCGCCGTCCGCGATAACGAGACGGCAGCGCGCATCCTCGGCGTGCCGGTGTTCAAGACCAAGCTGCTCGCAGCCGCCATTTCATCCTTCATAATTGGTGTGGCCGGCGTGCTTTGGGCGTTCACATACCTGCGGACAGTAGAACCCGCGGGCTTCAACCTGGATCGTTCCTTCCAGATACTGTTCATTATCATTATCGGTGGACTGGCCTCTATCCGTGGCGCCTTTCTGGGAGCGGCGCTGATCGTCGTCTTTCCGCTTCTACTATCACGACTTGGCGCCTTCCTGCTCGGCGACACCTTCGACTCAGGTGTCCTCGACATGACCCAACGCATCGTCCTGGGCGCACTGATCATCCTGTTTCTCATCGCCGAACCCGACGGGCTGTCGTCGCTGTGGAACCGCGTCACCGCTCGCTTGAGCCAAACCATCTGACTTTCCCCCGGTGTCTCGCGTGGGACACAAACCCAGGAGTCCAATAACATGCGCCTGACTTCTCTTCTGCGACCAGCCGCCATCGCGCTTGCCGTAGCCTGTGCGGCTCCTGTCGCCGCGGCGCAGGCCGACGAGCAGTACTTTCCGCTGCAGAGCTATCGTGTGGGGCCATACGCCGCCGGCGGAACCGGGTTCTTCGGCGGATTCATCGACTACCTGAACTTGATCAATACCCGCGACGGCGGCGTCAATGGCGTCAAATTGACCTGGAGCGAGTGCGAGACACAATACGAAGTAGAGCGCGGCGTCGAGTGCTACGAACGGCAGAAGAGCCATCCCGATGTAGCCGCCTGGAACCCGCTGTCCGTCGGCATCGCCTACGCCATGATCGACAGAATCACGCAGGACAAGGTGCCGCTAATCACGGTCAACCATGGCCGCACCGATTCAACGGATGGCCGCGTATTCCCTTATGTCTTTCCATTACTACTCAACCCCTACAGCGAATCCTCGGGCATCATCAATTACATCGCATCGAAGCTCGGCAGCCCGGACGCGCTGAAGGGCAAGAAGATCGTCGTACTCTATCACGGTTCGCCGTACGGCAAGGAAACGATTCCGATCTACGAATTGCTATCGAAAAAGTTTGGCTTCGAGGTGCAGCAGATCGAGGTTCCGCATCCCGGCAACGAGCAACAATCGCAGTGGCTGACAATCCGCCGTGCCAAGCCGGACTACGTCGTGCTGCGCGGCTGGGGTGTGATGAATCCGGTGGCCATCAAGACCGCGGTCAAGGTTGGCTATCCGGTTGACCACATTATCGGCAACGTCTGGTCCAATTCCGAAGAGGATGTGATCCCCGCCGGTGACGCGGCAATCGGCTACACCGCCATCACCACCCAGGCATCCGGCAACCAATATCCAGTGTTGCAGGAGATCATCAAGACCGTCTACGGCGCCGGCAAGGGCAACCTGGACGACAAGAACCGCATTGGCTCGGTTTACCACAACCTCGGCATCGTCAACGGCATCCTCAACGTAGAGGCGGTCCGCGTCGCGCAAGAAAAGTTCGGCCATCACACGCTGACCGGCGACGAAGTCCGCTGGGGGTTCGAGCATCTGCAACTCGATCCGGCGCGGGTCGAGGCGCTGGGGGCGAAGAACCTGTTCCACTCGATCAACGTGACTTGGGAGAACCACGAGGGCGACGGCTACGTGACGTTCCAAAAATGGGACGGCAAGAAGTGGAATGTCGTCTCCGACTGGATCGCGCCCGACTGGAAGTTGCTCCGCCCGATCATCGAGCAGTCGGCCGCGACCTACGCACAGCAGAAGGGGATCAAGGTCCGGACTGCTAGTGAAGTCGACGCCGTCACCAACTGAAACGCAAGCAGGAGGGAGGGCTATACGCTCTCCCTCTCGCCTCCATCGGGGATAGTCATGACCGACCCAGATGTGCTGCTGAAGGTGGAACGGGTGGAGGCGACCTACAGCGGCACGATCGTGGCGCTGCACGACGTGAGCCTGACGGTCAACCGCGGCGAGATCGTTGCAGTTCTCGGCGCCAACGGTGCCGGCAAGACGACCACGCTGAAGGCTGTTTCCAATCTGCTGCCGGCGGAACGAGGCCGCGTCACTGGCGGGACGATTGTGTTCGATACTGTGAGCACACCCGGCGCCCGTCCGGGTGATCTCGTTCGCCGTGGCCTTGTGCCAGTGCTGGAGGGGCGGCGGGTCTTTCGCTCCTTGAGCGTCGAGGAAAACCTGATCACCGGCGGTATAGCACGCGACTCTTCAAGGGCGGAACTATCCGGCGACCTAGGGCGCATCTACGAATTGTTTCCCCGCTTGCGAGAGAAGCGGCGGGTACTCGCCGGTCTTACTTCCGGCGGCGAGCAGCAGATGACGGCGATCGGCCGAGCGCTGATGGCACGTCCGAGATTGCTGGTGCTGGACGAGCCTTCGATGGGCCTCGCGCCGCTCGTGGTGAGGATCATATTTCGCGCACTGGTGCGGCTTAACCGCGAGGAAGGCCTGTCGGTCCTCGTCTCGGAGCAGAATTCCGCTGTGGCGCTCAGCCACGCCCACCGAGCCGTCGTGCTGGAGAACGGTGTCACCGTCCTGTCCGGCACCGCGGATGAACTGCGGCGGCGCGACGATATCAAGTCGTTCTATCTCGGCGAGGCGGCGCCGCACGCCGCGTAGCCTGACAATACCAAGGAGAATCCCATATGGATATCGTTACTACGCAGGAAGCGTCTCGCGGCGTCCCAGCCGTTCCGCGCCCGCCCGAGCCCGCCCACATCATCCGTGACGATGCCGAGGCGATCGCGGTGGCGAAGCGGCTCGCGGCTTCGTTCGAGAAGGATGCCGCAATACGTGACCGCGACCGAATCTGGCCGGTGGCCGAGCTCGATGCTTTCTCGCAGAGTGGGCTTTGGTCGATCAACGTCCCGCGTGCCTTCGGCGGTCCCGAAGTTTCCTATGTCACACTCAGCAAGGTGGTCGAGATCATTTCGGCGGCCAACTCCTCAATCGGTCAGATCGCGCAAAACCATCTCGGCGTTGTCGCCGCGATCCGGACTGTCTCTGACGCGGCCCAGCAGAAGCTGCTATTCGGCGAAGTGCTACGTGGCGTACGGTTCGGAAACGCGTTCTCCGAATTTGGATCCAAACGCGCGGCCGACTTCGAGACGAGGTTCATCGATGCCGGCGACCACGTGATCGTGCGCGGGCGCAAGTTCTATGCGACCGGTGCATTGCTCGCGCATCTGGTACCGATCGTTGCACTCGATGACCAGGGCCGGGCATGGTATGCGATCGCTGAGCGGGACGCTCCGGGTTTGACAGTCATCGATGACTGGTCGTCGTTCGGTCAACGCACGACGCTGTCCGGCACCGTGCTGATCGAGGATGTCAAGGTGCCCAAAACCCACCTGGTGCCTGGTTACAAGGGATACGATCACCCGACCGCTGACGGCGCCATCTTCCAGATCATTCAGGTCGCTGTCGACACGGGCATCGCGCAGGCGGCACTCGATGAGGCAATACGCTTCGTCCGCACCAAGAGCCGGGCGTGGGTCGATAGCGGGCTGGAACACGCCTGGGAGGATCCGTACATCATCCAGGCAGTGGGCGACCTGACGATACGGCTGCACGCTGCGCAGGCGCTGCTGGAGAAGGCCGGCTTTGCGATCGATGCAGCAGTAGCCGATCCGAACGCTGAAACGGTCGCGTACGCGCAGATCGTCACGGCCGAGGCGAAGGTGCTCTCGACCGAGATCGCTATCGCTGCAACCAACAAGCTGTTTGAACTTGCCGGGACGCGCTCGACCCTCGCTGAACACAACCTTGACCGGCACTGGCGGAACGCGCGTACTCATACGCTGCATGATCCGGTACGCTGGAAATATGCAATCATCGGGAACTATGCCTTGAACGCCGTCAATCCGCCGCTGCACGCCTGGAGCTAGATCCACCGAGAATCGGCGTGTCACGCTTGCAAGCTCTGACGCCTGGTGCAGCGCAACGGCCGAGCTTGCCTCAACAACAATGCCGCTGAACGGTCCATGCATCCGATATGCCTGGGACGGAAAAACTGGCCGTTCAGCGGTTCGATGCCGGCGGCGAGCGCGCGGCTGCCTGTTCGCTGATCGTGCCGGCAAGGCTCAACAGCCTCGATCCGGAACACGACCTCCGCCACGTGCTCGAGCGCATTGCCGATCACCCCGGCGAAAATAAAGCAGGTGACATTCGCCCGGGGTTTCGGTCGTATCCTCATCACCCGGCGGGCCGACCGAACTCGGGACCGACTCACCCGCGAGGTCACGCCACGCCAATGCCGACGCCGTTCTCGTCCCAAGACCTCGGCCGCATCTTCGGTGCCCGCGCCCTCACCCGAGGCCGCACTCTGGGACTCGCCGGCGGCGTAGACGTCCAACTGACCGGGGACACCATCGCCGGCACCGTGCAGGACCAAGCCTTCACTTACACTGTCTCGATTACCCCTTCCCTCCTAGGGCGCCGGGTTGTGTTCGACCATCGCTGCACCTGTCGCGTTGCCGGCTGCGAACATCTGGCGGCGACTGCTTTCGCGGCGCTCGATCGGTTTCCGGCGCTGCGGCGGCCCGAACAGCAGACCTTCCTCGACACCCTGACCACCCCGCCCGCCGAGAAAGAGCGCCAGCGCGTCGTATTCGAACTCGCACCCGGTGATTCCCCGAACGCCTGCTTTATCACCTCCTTGCTGATCGGCGAGCGCAGCGGCATCGCCACCCCGACCACGCCTCGCGCCATCGCCGCGGACGAGAAGGCCGCGCCGGCATCGCGGGACGTCGCCTATCTATTGGGTGAAGGCAACGAGCCACGCAGCGGCGTGCGGGCCTCGGCAGTTCCCGACGTGCTGGATGCGCTTGTTGAAAGCGGCCAGGCGAGATGGCATGCCGGCGGCAAGCTCTTGGTCAAGGGCCCAACAAAACTGTTCGCCTCCGCCTCGGCCGCCACGCTGCCGCCGCGTTCGGGCGTAATCGTCGCCGATAGCGGCCCCTGGTATGTTGACGCGACCACCGGCGCGGTTGGGCGCGTCCGGATCCAGGCTGCCGCCCCGCCCCCTCGGCCCGCTTCGGTTCCCACGCCGCCCCCGCTGCAAAAGCGCCGTATGGAACCACCGACGGTCAGCGAGCAGGTGATCGTGGACCGCCCAATGGTTCCGGTGTTGCGGCTAACCCGCTTCCCCTGCCCCGACGAGTTCGGGCGAATGCAGATCATCGACGCGCTGTTGCTGGAGTTTGACTACGACGGCGCCGCCATCCCATTCGATGATGACCGGCAATTCGTCCGCACCGAAGCGCCGGGCGGACCACTATTTATACGGCGGGACCGTCCAGCCGAGACGGCTGCGCAAGACGCTATCCGCCAGGATGGGCTGGTGCAGATGCGCATGGCCACCGGTCAAGCGGCCAAGGGTCGTCTCGTCTATGTGTTCCGAGGACGCGATGCGGCGGAGGCCTGGCAAGCCTTCGTCGCCGAACGCCTGCCGGCACTCCAAGCGCTTGGATGGCGCAATCAGATCGACGCCGATTTCGGTCCCCGGCTCGTCGAGCATGTCGGGCTCTGCGACATGCGCGTCAGCGATGCACCTCCGGGAACGGGCCAGGGTGCATTTTCCCTGGATTTCGGCATCGAATTCGACGGCGCGCGGCATCCACTGCTCCCGATCCTCATGCGTCTGCGGGAGCGCGGCGGCATGGCGGCAGCTCGGGTCATCGACGGGGAAGTGGTCACCAGTCTTGAAGATGGCCGCATCCTGAAGCTCCCTGCAGAGCGCATCGCTCGGTTGCTCGCGGTGATGGACGATTTGATAGACGCGGCGGGACGCTCAACCAACGAGACAATGGTGCTGGACGCCGCGGCAGCGCCGGCCGTGCTGGATTTGGAGGATCTGGTAACAACCCGTTGGCAAGAAGGCGCGATGATCATCGAGCAGGTCGCTCGGTTTCGCGCCATCTCGGACATCCCTGAAGCGACCGTGCCCGCCGCATTCACCGCGAGTCTGCGGCCCTATCAGCAGCTTGGCGTGAACTGGCTGCAGCACCTACGAGCCAACAGCCTGGGCGGATTGCTCGCGGACGATATGGGCCTGGGCAAGACCGCACAGACCATCGCTCACGTCGCGATTGAGGAACATGCGGGCCGTCTTGATCGGCCAGTTCTGGTGGTGGTTCCGACCAGCCTGGTGCCGAATTGGACGGCAGAGCTCAACCGGTTCGCGCCCCACCTTCGCGTCGCCGTGCTGCATGGCCTGGCGCGGCACGAGAAGCGGCGGGACCTCACCGGCGTGCATGTCGTGATCACAACTTACACCGTGCTGACGCGCGACATCGAGGACATGGCTGGACTGCCGTGGCACATGGTGGTGCTGGACGAGGCCCAGGCGATCAAAAGCCCCACCGCGAAGGCAACGCATGCGGTATGCCGGCTCGAAACCCGCCATCGGCTGTGCCTGTCGGGGACGCCGATCGAGAACAACCTCGGCGAACTGTGGTCGCAATTCGCTTTTCTGATGCCAGGTTTGCTGGGATCCCGCAAAAGCTTCAACCGCCGGTTCCGCGCGCCGATCGAGAAGGACGGCGACCCGCTTCGGCGCACCCAGTTGGCAACACGGATCAGGCCGTTTATCCTGCGGCGGACCAAGTCGGCGGTGGCTACCGAACTGCCGCCAAAGCACACCATCCTGCGGCGAATCACCTTGGCCGCCGATCAGCGGGAACTGTACGAGACAATTCGGGCGACCATGCATGAGAAGGTGGTGGCCGGCATAGCGGCGCGTGGGGTGGCTCAGAGCCACGTGCTGGTGTTGCAGGCCTTGTTGAAGCTGCGCCAGGTGTGTTGCGATCCTCGGCTGGCGGGACTTCGGGCGGCCGGCGCGTCTAGCAAGCTTGACGACCTGATGGAGATGGTTTCCGAGATGGTCGCCGAGGGGCGGAGGATTTTGTTATTCTCACAGTTTACTTCGATGCTTGATCTGATGAAGCCGGCACTGCTCACGGCCGGGGTGCCCTTCGTCGAGTTGCGCGGAGATACCGTGGATCGGGCAGCACCGGTGCAGCGGTTCGAGGCCGGGGAGGTGCCGCTGTTCCTGATCAGTCTGAAAGCCGGTGGGCGAGGCCTCAATTTGACCTCTGCCGATACGGTGATCCATTACGATCCGTGGTGGAACCCGGCGGTGGAGGATCAGGCCTCGGATCGCGCCCATCGGATCGGGCAGACGAAGTCGGTGTTCGTCTACAAGCTGATCGCCGCCGACACCGTCGAGGAGCGGATTGTCGAGTTGCAGGAGCGCAAAGCGGCGTTGGCCAGCCTGGCGTTGAGCGAGGACGGAATGGCGCTGCCGGCGATGGATGCTGAGGATATCGACTACCTCTTCGGGATGGCCCCGGGGCGCCTGGCAGCGTGATCGGTGGTTACGGTGATTTAGCCGTCCCCAGGTCAATCCAAAGGTTAACAATAAGTTAGAACGATCCTTTCGCAAACAATTTTTTGCTTTAAAATTAACGCATTAACTTACTGCCTAAACTTTCAGCATAAGCTAGATGTCGCGGCGCAGGGCCTAATTCCTGGCGTTGAATGCAAAGTGCCCACCGGTTTATCCACAGGACTAGGGGATAACAAAGTCGTTACACAGTCTTATAATTTGGCCGAAATGCGGTGAAGTACCAGTAAATAGCTAGCCGTAACGGGGACGCTGGAAATGCGGGCCTCGTCCGCTCGTACGACATCCTTCATTTTCTCGTACGATCGACCGAGCCCGGGACTTGCATCAATCGCCACCAATTTGAATTGAGTGGCGTCTCTTGTAAGGAGACGCCGCTGCGGTAGCATCAAACTCGGCGCACGGCAGGCTGAGACGGGTCATTGAGCGCATAATTCACTGGCCCGAGCCCGCAGATAGCGATGACCGCCGGCTCCGGATGGCCGCGTATGACACCGTCATAGTGCGACGTGCCGGCAACCCTGCGAACGAAGCTGCCGGTCGACACCGGAACACAGGCGGCGGGATCGAAGTCCGCCCCGCTGTTGCACCACCACGTGCCTGAGACGACGACGCAAAACCGATCGCTGGTATAGTGATGTGGCGCGCTCATAAAACCTGGCCACCAACGTATCAGAGTGTAGTAAAGCCTCGGCTGGTTGATGTCTCCGGCCAATATGGAACTGTCCACACTGGGTTCGGAGTACGCTGGATTTGGCTTCCACTGCAACTCAGCGGGCGGCCGGATGATGGTCTGCTTGGGGTTCAGCGGGCTGGCCGCCGCGCTTTCCACCAGACCGACAGGCAGGGACGATAAGAGGGCAGCGAGCACCACGTCGCGACGAAAAGCGGGCTGACTTCACGACGAACTCCTGGTTTCCACACTAGCCTATCCGGTCATGAAGGCGATGTCGCCGGGCACCCACCAGCCGAAGTAGATGGAATAAATCAATTTAGCAACGAACCAGACTATTCCCCCAAGCTGTCCGGACGAACCCGGAAGTTCGTTATCAAACCGTCAAGCCTTTGTCAGTCTGCTGGATGACCAAGTACAAGGCAACGTGGATCGGATAAAATATTTGGACAATCATGCTGCGTCGATGCGACAGGCCACGGTTTTCTGTTGAAGCAGCTAGAAGCAAGCAGTATCAGGGAAAATGTCAATATTCTTAGAGCAACGGCGATGGAGGACGTACTAAACTATACTGAGGTATCTCACAGCCAACTTGGTGCGAGGCGAACTGAGTACACGCGCGCGTTACTTAGCGAGATAAAACTCATTGTCAGGACGATCGCGAATGATCCGCTGAAAAGGCTGTCGGACCTCAAGGTCAACTACCGGTTCGCTAACGAGAAAGCAATCCGCGAGGTGACCGCGCCCGAGATCATCGAAATGATCTCTCACATCGAGGCCATAGCTGATAGGCAAGTCGGAATTGATCACATCGGGTTTCTCCAACTCGTTCGAGACGCGCTGGTGTCAATGACAACCCCGGCAACAGGGTTGACCATTTCCTACACGGCCCTCGTCGCGGGAGACCAACGTAGCGAGGCAGCAGAATCGCGTTTTGCGCTTGCCAAACAAGCCTACGACATGCTTCTGGACCGCGCTATCTGGCACCGTAGGCTCGCCTGGATCCTCACAATCATTGCGATCTTGTTCACGCTCTTCGCGGCGTGGGAAGCAACCAAGGCCGCCCTGGGCAAGAATTTGCTTCAGAATCTCGATTTGCTCCGAAATCAGCAGGCAATCATCGCAGCTGAACGGCTTAAGCTGGAGACCAGTCTGGACAAACCCGCGGACGAGGTCGCGCTTCGCGACCTGCTTAATCGCGGCATCATCCCATGGTCCCTCATTCCACTTTGCAATAGATATCAGGCTAGACTTGCATCCCTTCCCGCAACGATCAAACCAAGTAAAGAACTTGACCTGAACGCCGTTCGTCTCGAAACCTCGCCGGCGGAGCGCGAGCTCTGCGGCCGCGACGTCATCGTGGCAAGCAACATAGAGATTGCGCACTTTGATTTGAGACGCTATCAAGAATCCTGGCCCGACCTGGTAGGTGGCGTCGTTGCTATATTCGGAGAAACTCTTGGCCGAACGGGTTTCTTCTCTTCCACCTCACGCAAGGCCGCCTCATGTGTGGCGCAATTGCCCGCCCTGGCAGGAAGTTCATCCGGCAACACTGGGCCTGACGAAAGCCAAAAGAAAGCTGCCGAAGGCAAATCTTCTGCCGGGTCTCCTTGTGACGACGTCGAATTCGCGATAGCGCCGATGTTGCAGGTAACCACAAACTATGTCTTGCCAATTATTTTCGGCTTCGTCGGTTCGCTCTTATACGTCCTACTCGACCACTCAACCAAGCTGCGGTCCAATACTTTAAGCCCTAGAGATTTCCCGTTGATGATGCTTCGCCTTATCCTCGGGCTTGTAGTCGCGGCTTGTGTTAGCTTGCTGATCAGCTCCAACGCGAGCCCAACCTCGTCAATGCAGGCATCCGGGATCCCTGCCGCCGGCACGTTAGTTGCCTCGCTAACGCTCTCGGCTTCAGGAATAACGTTCTTGGCGGGCTTTGGGGCGGAAGCCGTTGTCCTGTTGCTGCAGAGCCTCGTCACGCGTCTGTTTACGTCGACAAAATAAACCTAGGGCTCCATGAATTCGTTGATCCAGTCAAGATGTCAACGACCTCTGAATTGCTTCGCAACTCTCGAGTGCGCGAGGTCGTATATTCCCGCCTCCAATCGACCATAGTCCGCGGGCCACTAGCCGTCGCCGATCACAACGTAGCTTGCGCAGTCAACTTCTCAGACAAAGCCCATAGGCGACTGGCAGCCACCGGATCCCGGGCCTGAGGAAAGATCTTCGACCCGCCGGGCGCCCCCCGGGTCTCGCCCCATTTGCTCGGACCGTAATAGGCCCCGCCCTGGGCTTCCGGCGCCATCGCGGCAAACAGCACGGGCAACGCCGCGTCGCTAGCCGGCTGGGCGACCAGGTTGAAGGCCGCTTCGGCCACCGTCGCTCGAATGCTGGAGCCGCCACTGCCGATCCCGTTGCCGATGATATCCGTCCTGGCCCACCCGGGATGCGCAGCCATGCTGCGCAGGTTCCAACGGTTCCTGTCCGCTCTGCGCTGCAGTTCCAGTGCGAACATCAGCATCGCAAGCTTGCTCCGGCCATAGACCCGCATGGGGGCATAGGACTTCTCAGACTGAAAGTCATCGAGTTCGAGCGCAGCGCGACGATGGGCAAGGCTGGCTATGTTGACGACCCGGCCACCTCCGGGAGCCGCGCGGATTGCATCGAGCAGTCGGATCGTCAGCGCGAAGTGGGCAAGGTAATTGACACCGATCTGCCGTTCGAACCCATCTTCGGTTCGTTCGCGCTTCGGCAGTGCCATGACCGCGGCATTGTTGATGAGAATGTCCACAACCCCATCGCGCGCGGCAGCGAAGCGAGCCACCGAGCCGAGACTATCGAGATCGAGAACCTCAAAGTAAAGCTTGCCGGTGGCTAGTTGCCCCTGAATACGCGCAACGGCTCGTGCCCCCTTATCAGGATTGCGGCCGGCTAGGATGGTGGTCGCGCCATGTCGGGCAAGCGCCAGGGCGGTTTCATAACCAAGTCCGCCCGTTGCTCCCGTAACGATCGCAACCTTGCCATCGAGCCTTGGAGCCTTGGCAGGGGTCCACCCGTTGCTTGCTAGAGTAGTGGCCATCTGAGTATTCCGTTACTTAGACATTGTATGGTCATTGACTTGCGCCAGGCGCACGGCACGATGCGGTGTTTGTTTCCTCCGTGTGTAGACACTCGCAACTACCCAACCGCTCGCAGAATGCCGCTGGCGTGTTCGCCAGCCCGCTTCGCTGGCGTGATCCTATACAAGACCCTAAACTGCCGCTCGGAGCAGCAAAATCCGTCGGAGGAAAAAAGTGACACCTGATTTTGAAAACGCCGTTATGCGCAAGGTCGCATGGCATTTGATCCCCTTTCTCAGCATCGGTTACATGATCAATGCGCTCGACCGGTTCAACGTGTCGATGGCTGCCCTGACCATGAACACCCAGCTTGGGCTGACCGCGAGTGAATATGGCCTTGCCGCCGGCGCGTTCTTCTGGAGCTACGTGCTGTTTCAGTTCCCCGCCAATCTGATGCTCGCTCGTGTCGGCGCGCGCGTCTGGATCAGTATCATTATGGCGATGTGGGGCGTCTGCTCGACCGGCACCGCGTTCGTCACGGGTGAAACAAGTTTTGTCGCCGTCCGGTTTCTCCTGGGAATCGCCGAGGCTGGGTTTTTCCCTGGGGTCGCCTATTTCATGACGTGCTGGTTTCCGGCTTTCTATCGCGGCCGCATGATGGGTATTTTCTATGCCTTCGGTGCCCTGTCCGGTGTGCTGGGCGGTCCCCTCGGAGGCAACCTGCTGAAGCTAGACGGAACGTTCGGTATTGCAGGATGGCAATGGATTTTCCTCGTCGAAGGCCTACCCGCCATACTGCTCGCTTGCTTTGGCTTCGCGACATTGTGCAACCGTCCGAGCGAGGCGCGCTGGCTGGCACCTGAAGAGCGCGACTGGCTCGAGCAACAGCTCGAGCAAGAAGCCACGACCAAATCCGGCCAAGGAGTCGGTCTGCTCCGTTCGATCGTTACCCCGCAGATACTGGTTCTGACCCTCGCCTATGCGTTGATGGCTTATGGTATCTACGCGATCTCATTTTTCCTGCCGTTGATCGTGAAGTCGCTGGGACTGTCGAATACGGCCATCGGCTATGTCCTAATGCTGCCCAATATTTGCGGTAGCATCGGCATGGTATTGGTTTCTCGCAGTTCCGATCGGTCCGGTGAACGGATCTGGCATGTCGTCGTGCCGGTCGCGCTGGCAGGATTTGGCGCAATGGCCGCGGGGCTGCTGCTTGGGAATATCTATCTGACCATTGGCGCCTTTTGCATCGCGATGTTCGGCGTCCTGTCGAGCCTGCCGGTGTTCTGGAGCCTTCCCACGGCCTACCTAGGGGCAACGGCCGCGGCGGGCGGCATTGCCTTCATCAACTCGGTGGGCAACATTTCAGGATATGTCGCCCCCCAGCTCACCGGCGTACTGCGTGATGCGAGCGGCGGATACATGGTGCCGCTTCTGGTGACGGGAGGAATCATGTTGGCGGGAGCAGGCCTTGTCCTGGTATCTGGTATCCAGAAACATGTCACACGGAACGAGCCGGTTAGGGGGAATATCCCGGTCCTGCATTAATCCCGCCGGGCGTGCCGTTCGGCCCCCCTATCGGTTGGGCGAGGGGCGATCTGTTCTTGGACCGCTATAAGTGGCGACGCCTCCGCCACCACGTCTTTCCTTCTACTGCGCCAACCAGATCCACTTCTCAGCCGGCGGCTCATCGAACCAGATGCCGCTCGGCCCAGCCGCTTGACCAGCAAAACGGCATCGGATGATCTGTTTGCTAGCACCCATCAGAAACTCGTTGACCGCCCTCGCGGCACCACCGACCTCTAATGCGGCGCTAGGTCGTCAGACGTATCATTCGGCCATCCAAGATGGCGCTGGGCCCGCTGTCTGTGTATCAGAAGACCATGTCAAGGAACCCAAAGCAGGCCCGCGTCGTTGGGTTTTAGGCCTTCCCCTGGTTGGATATCTGGTGCCATGCGCCATCGGCGGATCGTCTCTCTGGCTTTTGCAAGCTGTGTCGGCCTGGGAATGCCGGGGGCGGCCGATCAGCATGATCCAAGCCTCGATCCGTTGATGACCGAGCTCAGGACCGCACCGACGCCCGAGGCTGCACGACCGATCGAACAGCGGATCTGGACGATCTGGGGCAAGTCTGGGGATGCGGCGGTCGACACTTTGATGGAACAGGGTGTCGCCCGCCTGAACGAGGGGAACGATGACGCGGCACTCGGTCTCTTCGATCGCATTGTGGAGTTGGCACCCAGCTTCGCGGAGGGCTGGAACAAGCGCGCGACCACGCTCTACACAATGGGACTGTTCGAGAGGTCAATGCAGGATATTGACAAGGTCCTAACTCTGGAACCTCGCCATTTCGGCGCACTGTCAGGGCTGGGTCTCTGCAATATCCGATTGGGCAATGATAAAGCAGCCCTCGCAGCCTTTCAGCGCGCCGCCGCGATCGACCCGAACCTGCCGGGCGTGCAGGCCAACATTGAGGCGCTGAAAAAGCGACTGATCAGAGACTCCATCTAACGCGCTTGGCTACCCCTCACGGACTGCGCCCCGACCCGTCGTTCGCTGGACGACGAGGTGTTGAGCGGTTGGCGCGGCTGCTGCCGAGGCCTATCGACGGCTTTCCAGCCAGGCCCGTCGGCTGCCGGGCGTCCGCGACCCGCCTGTGTGACCCAGACCGAGCGCCGAAGGCGACGGCATGGAATTTGCTTGCCCTGGCGTTGATCCGGCCCAGGTGTCGGTAGTGATACGAGACGAGAGGAAATATGCCGAACCTGATCCGGACCTGTTCCTGGCTGCTGCCGGCGAAGGTCCCCGAAGCGTCGGTATATAAATATGTATGGACACAAGTCTGCTGCGACTTTTAGCTGGATCGTAGTGTCAGGATTATGCCATCATCTATAGCACACGACGATGTTGCCAGCTTGATTGAATACCAGTTGGCGGAAGTGTGATGTGAACGTCTCGAAACGTTTGCCGTTTATCTAATCAGAAAATCGAAGGGGGGCATTAGCAAAGGGAATTCAATGCGCGAAGCTTCGCCTTTCTTGATTGCGTCTGTTGCTGCCGTCCTCTTATTTGCACCTCTGGCACGAGCAAGCACCCCAGCCGCGGCCGCTTCCGGGCCGCCACAACAGTTGGCGGGCAACGGCACGGGGCCATTCCTGGCGGCCATCCAAAGTGCCGAGGCAAGCATCATTGTCGCGGAGCCCAAATGCGGCGACGGAACCACCCTGACCGGGGCGTTTGTCATGGAGACACCGCCGCGGGCCGGATTTCCTCTTAACGCTACCACGTTCGCGAGCCCCCGCGGCACCTTCACCAGCGTCACTACAACGGGAGATGAAAGTGAGGCGGTTATCGCTGAAGTAGCAACGATGCTGAATAACCGCGCCGACAACTACGTTAAACGACTGCTGCGCAACTGCTCCCTCTAAACGAGCCTGAACGCCAGCGACGCTAGGACGCCACTAATCGCTCGAATAAATCGCCGTTACCGCAGACTTCAAAGCCAGCGTCGTCCTTGGTCTGAACGCTCGCCCAGCTTGGAAGTTATGGATCCGACCAAGGCGCGACAACAGCGTCGCTGTCCGTCCTCATAGAGAACTGACTATCCTTAAATGTCTCCAATTACATTGGGGCCAGCATATCGCTGACGTCTCTCGATCTCGTGTTCCGCGGTCTGTCGTTTATGGTAAGACCCTGTACTGGTTAGACAAACGGGGTTCACTAGGTGTGGAATTCATCGCGTACCTACAACATTCTGCAGCTTGTCAAGCACCCCCTCTTTCTGAGCTTTCCAATACTTTTGTGGCCGGCCGTTTGGAATGGCTATCCAATTGTGTTCGCCGATACCGGAACATATCTGGCGCAGGCGATCCATCGTTTCGCTGGCTGGGACCGGCCGGTATTTTATTCCGTGTTCATTCTGCCGCTGCACGCCAAAGTAACGCTATGGCCGGTTATCGTGGTTCAAGCGGTGCTCGCGGTGTGGATCCTTTGGCTGGTCTGCCGAGCGCTGCTTCCCCGTATTTCACGAGCCGCTTTTGTCGGCGGTACGGCGATATTGGCGGTGGCGACATGGCTGCCGTGGATGGTGAGCGAATTGATGCCCGATGTGTTCACCCCACTGCTGGTGCTTGTGGTCTGCCTGCTCACCTGGTCACTCGAGCTGTTGTCGCGGCGAGAGCGTGCCGGATTGACAGCACTAGCGGCGTTCATGATCGCCAGCCAGCAGTCAAGTCTGTTGTTAGCATGTGCGTTGCTGGCAGTGCTCGGACTTCTCAACCACCGGCTCGGAGCATGGCCTTCCGTCCCCCATCGTCGGCATACACCCGGCGGTCAGGACAATGGCGCCGTCGATCGTGACGGTCGTGCCGTAGTCCTCCGAAACCGCACCCGCTGGGTTCTGATGATTCTACCCCCTGCGCTGGCGCTCTTCGCTCTCTGCTCCATCAACTTCGCCGCGCACGGGCGCTTTGCGGTGTCGCCGTTCGGCAACATCTTCCTCCTCGCACGGGTAATATACGACGGTCCGGGCATGGCGGTTCTGCGCCGCGACTGCCCAACGACCCAATGGCGTCTATGCCCGTTCCTTGGCGTCTTCCCGCCCACCTCGGACGAATTTCTGTGGCAGCAAAACAGCCCGCTGAGCCAGGCTGGTGGACCAAAGGCGGTGTCTCAAGACGCTGACTCGATTATCCGGGCCGCCGTGATCTTCGATCCAGCCGGCGAGGCCAGGGCCGCGTTCTCAAACACCTTGGAGCAACTCCGCCGGTTCACCAGCGGCGACGGATTGTCCCCTTGGCCCGCCCAAGTCACCGCCGAAATCATCCGCGATTTTCCGACGTGGGAAGCCGCCTCTTACGCCTCCGCCAGACAACAAGCTGGAGCGCTGTCGGTGCCTCGGGTGCTCGTACATCTCCACACAGCCGTATCCGTGATCGGGGTTTTGGCGTGCGCGCTTCTGCTGCCGATCGCTTTCGTCCGGCGCGCGCGTTGCACAGGCTTCCTGGTGGCCGCGCTAATCACCCTGCCGATCAGCGCGGCAATCACCGGCGCGCTCTCGGCGCCCCATGACCGTTATCAAAGCCGGATCATGTGGCTGCCGCCGTTTGTCGCCGTTATTTCCCTGGGATCACTCCGCCATCGAACCGCGGATAACAGCGACCACCCTTAGCCTCAGGCAGACCCGGCAACATACGCAGTTAAACTCTCCACCACACTGTCCTGGTGCATGATGCGTGCTTTCACCACGTCCCCTATGCTGATCAACCCGATCAGCGTGTCGTGGTCGATCACCGGGAGGTGCCGGAAACGGCCCGCCGTCATCATCTGCATCGCCTGCTCAACCGTCGTATCGGGATGGGCCACATGCACGGCGCGCGTCATTAGTTGCCCGGCCGTCATCTCCAGCGTGCGTGCACCATTCGCCGCTAGAGAGCGAACAATGTCCCGCTCGCTGACAATTCCAAGCATCTGCTCAGCGTGGTCAATCACCAGGACGGCGCCGATGCGGTGTTCCGATAGTAACTGCGCAATTTCGGAAACTTGCGTAGTCGGATCAACCGTCGAAACCTGGTAGCCCTTATGTTTTAGGATCGCAGCAACCGTGGACATTGCCCAACTCCTTCAGATTTGGAGCGGGCAGGCGATCCCAGGGATGTCTCGTTGAGCGAAACGCCTAAACCGGACCGCGCACCCGTGCCTCCTACGAAGGCTACAGCATGCGCCTTCCGGTTACCGGGATGCAAATCCTAGCAGTGCAGTGCAACATTTTTCGCTACTAGCGAGTTAGGCTGCCTTCCGACCCGACCCCACCACTACCGCTCCATTCAAACGGCTACCACAAAGTACTACCTGCCATCAGCCCGGCAACCAGCAGCACCACGAACACCACGATAGCAATAAAGAACAGGATGCGAGCGATATCAGCCGTTGCGGCAGCAACACCTCCGAAGCCGAATATCGCGGCCACGATTGAAACGACGAGAAAAAACAGCGCTAACCGCAGCATGAGGAGTTTCCATTCCCAAAGTGAAAGACGCACCAACCCAGGGGGATTATGCGCGCCTCTCCTGCTTCAGGTAGTCACACGTCCTTGACCGCCGATCACTCTGCCGCCACCAGATGTGGAATGGTCGGCGAAAGCTGCGTCTCCACCAGATCGGCGAAGCGACCCTGGCGCGCAAGCAACGAGTTGAAGTTACCTTGCTCAACGATCCGGCCGTTATCAAACACAAGGATTTCATCAGCGTCGCGAACCGTCGAAAGCCGGTGCGCGATAACAAATGTCGTGCGGCCAGCCATCAGTGTCTTCAGCGCTTTGCCCACTTTGGCCTCGGTCGCGGCATCCAATGCGCTGGTCGCCTCGTCCAGGATCAGGATCGGCGGGTTCTTCAGCAGCGCCCGAGCAATCGCCAGTCGCTGGCGTTGACCGCCTGACAGCGTCGTTCCGCGTTCCCCGATCAGGGTGTCGTAGCCCTTCGCCTGACGAACGATGAACTCGTGCGCGTCCGCCATCCGGCACGCCTTCTCCATCTCCTCATCGGTCGCATCGGGATTCCCGACCATAAGGTTATCGCGGATCGAGCGGTTGAACAGTAGGCTTTCCTGAAACACCACGCCGACGTTGGATCGTAAGCTATCCAGCGTGATGTCGCGCAAATCCTGGCCATCGATGGTTATGCGGCCGGAGGTGGGATCCCACAACCGTTGCAGCAGCGTCATCGCCGTCGATTTGCCCGCGCCGGTATGTCCAACGAGAGCAATACAACTGCCGGGGTGCGCCTTGAAAGTGACATCGCTCAGCACCGCCGCGCCGCTGGCGGGGTAGGCAAAGGAGACATCCTCGAACCGGACTTCTCCTCGCGGCGCCCACAATGTCCGGGCATCGTCCTTTTCGGGCACCGAGCTGCGCTCGTCCAAGATCTTGAAGAAATCTTCCAGCGCCGGCAGCTTGAAGAACAGCGACGACACGAACGACGCTGCGGTCTCGAGACGCCCGATCAGCAGCATCGCAAAGCCCATGAAGCTGACGATCTCGCCCACGCTCGCCATGCCGTTCATGTGCAGCCATGTGCCGACGACGACAATCGAGATCACCGCCAGCGTGCTCGACGCCCGCGTCATCACGTTCACCAGTGCCCACCAGTTCAGCACCGGGAACTGATTCTTGATCACCTGGTCAGCGATGTCGCTGAACAAACGCGCCTCGGCCGACAAACGAGTGAAGGACTGCACCACCATGACATTCGACAGCGCATCCTGCGCGGTCCCGGCCAGGGATGAATTCAGCCCCTCGACCCGGCGCTGCGCGGTCTCGGTCTTCTTCACCACGATGGCGGTGAAGCACAGGAACACCGCGACGAGCACGATCAGCACGAGCCCCAGACGCCAGTTCAGGAACATGGTCATCGGCAGCAGCACGACGGCGGACAAAATGGTGGACAATTGGTCGCGGAAGAACACCAGCCACGTCGCGAACAGCCCATCGGTTCCGGTCAACATCGACTTGATCAGACGCCCGGAATGGGTCCCGCCGTGAAAGGACAATGGCAAATTCAGCACATGCGTAAAATACCGCCCCATCGACTTGATACGATGCCGATGCGCCAGCCGCTCGGTCTGCAAGGCCACGGCAATGTTGCTGAGGATGCCGCCGATGCCAACGCAGACCCAAATGCCCAAAAGGATCGCAGCCTCGTGCCACATCTGGCTCTGCGGCAGGTTATCGGAGCGGGACAGCAGGTTCACCACCCGGCCAAACAGCACCGGGTCGAGAAACTGCAAACCTGCAACCATAAGGTTGGCAAAAGCCAGAAACCCGGCGATCCGAAGATCACGCCCCAGAAGGCCGAGCACGCGGCCATAAGTTTTTAGAAATCGCATTGCCTGTCCCCAGGAGACCACATGTCTCCGTCCGCTTCGGAACGGAACATGCGTGCCGGGTGTGGCATCAAAGCGGCAAACCAGCGGAGATTTTTAGTATTCACGCCACCGTGATAGAAATCATCCTACACAGCCCCGCACCGCGATCGCCATCCGCATGATAACCGCCCGATTCCTATACATCTCGCCCGTGTTGAGCACTGGACCGGCAACGGCACGGCGGCCTCTGATTACATCACCGGCCTTCGGCGAGCGTGGCGTTTAACCGGATATTAACCAGGATAGGTTGAAGAATGCCCGGCTTTGACATCAGGCGGGCACAATGGACCAGACGGGCGAGATCCAACAGGTGGTCGCAGCGACGATCCGCCATGAAATGGACGGTCTGCGTACTTTCCTCGATCGCCGCATCGCCGAGCTCAGCGCGGAAATCCATGCCACGGTCCAGATGGTCGACTTCAGCGAAGTCAACCTGTCGGAACAACTTTCTGCGATCCGCCAACAAATCACCAGCGTCGTCGCGGCCCCGAGCGCGGCAACCCGCAATAGCGGACTCGAGTTGGAGGCGGTGGTCCACGCAACTGAGGAGGCGGCGAACCGGATCATGGAGGCCGCCGAAGCGATCGGCGACTGGTTGCGAGAGGGCAACCACGATACCGCCTCCATGGAAGTGGTGAACGAGAAGGTCAACGCCATCTTCGAGGCTTGCTCATTCCAGGATGTGACCGGCCAGAGAATCCGACGGGCGATCCAGCATTTGCAACAGGTCGAACACATGTTGACCGATATGGTGCCAGGCGAAGACGGGTCGCCCCCGGAGGATCGGCTGGTCGTCCACGCACCCTACAATGGCGCCGGAGCCGTGACGGCAGCGCAATCCAAGGCCAATCCAGATCTTGGGCAGGCGGGGGTGGACTCTTTATTCGACTGAAACCGCGGTGGCCGCGTCACAACAGCGAATCCGTCCCCTATATCGAGTCCCTCGCTGAACCCTTTTGACCACGATCCCGTTGGGCTTCGGGACTTTATGTAACTCAACGATAGTTTCTCTGAGATCTGAGAACTCTAGCTGACTATCAAATAAGTCAGCAGGTCAGAGAATTATGATACTTTGAAGTAACTAGACGCTTGCACCCCTCTGCAATCAGCTGCCGTCGCGGGCGACGCATACGAAGGCATGAATGGCAGGGCACAATAAACGGGGCAAAAAGCCCGTCCACCCATATCTGCCATGCGGCCGGCCACGGAGCTACCGGCCCGGGGATCAAGGAATGCTGACCGAATCAACGATTGCTGATAAACTCACCCAGCGCTAAGACCGCTCCTCTTTCAGCGTTTTTGGAACACAAGGTCAGCCATCGCTATGCGAGCGCCCCCGTTACCCGCCTTGCTGCTTCCCGCGGCCTTCTACGCCGTGTTTGTGCTCATTGGTTGTAGCTCCGATAAGCCGAACCCAAGCCCTGCGAATTTCGGCGCGGTCGGCGGCGGATCTGGCGATCCGTCAGCCACGCAAGTCGGTGGCGAGGACGGCACCCTCTTCGGCGTCGGCAAGGGTGCGGGAAAAGATCAGGCCCAGGGCAGCCCCGGGATCGGAGTCAACGCATTCCTGTGGCGTGGGGCGCTCGATACCCTTGCCTTCATGCCGCTGGCGTCAGCCGATCCGTTTGGCGGCGTTATTATCACCGACTGGTACACCCCGCCAGGCACCAGTGGAGAGCGCTTTAAGGCAACGATCTACATTCTGAGCCGCGACCTGCGCAGCGACGGGGTCCGGGTCAACATCTACCGCCAGGTCCTTCAGGGCAACCAATGGGTCGACGCGACTGTCGCCGAGTCGACGGTCGCCGACATCGAGAACAAGGTGCTGGCGCGTGCCCGCCACATGCGCGAGCAGTTGCAAGCAAGCAGCTAGACCCCCGGACGTGGCGCCAGATCAGTTCGTCTCGGCGCGCGTTCCCGCAGCCACAATCGGTCCTGAGAGCACGTCTAACTGGAAATCATTCGCCCGAGCGGACGGCCGGCGAATAGATGGACGTGGAAGTGGGGGACCTCCTGCCCCGAATGCTCGCCTGTGTTGGCCAGAAGGCGATAGCCCGACGCTTCAAGACCCAGATCCTTGGCGATCTTGCCGACAGCGCGGATGAAGCCCGCGATCTCGTCTGGACTGGCCTCGGAGCTAAAGTCGGCGAACGAGCAGTAGGCGCCCTTCGGAATCACCAGGACATGAACCGGCGCCTGTGGGGCGATGTCGTGGAACGCGAGCGCGAACGCGTCCTCATAGACTTTCTTGCACGGGATCTCGCCGCGCAGGATCCGCGCGAAGATGTTCTGGCTGTCATAGGAGGGCAGACCGCTGACCGGCATGGGAGCATCTCCTGGACGAAATCCGACTAACGTTCGACACGTTCTACGGCCAGCGCTCGTAGTGTGCCAGTCGCTGGAAGCCGGCCAGAGTTATGGGATTTTCGATGTGCCTAGTTTGCGGCGGACCACCATCGTGCTCGCGCGCGCCGCTTTTTCGGCGATCCCGCTGACCCCTTCCCGGCGAATAAGCTCGGCCCAGACGTCGGAAGCGTCGACCCCGGAGGACACCCACAGCACCAGTAGATGGTACAGCACGTCGGCACTCTCGGCGATCAGGGCGTCGCGGTTGCCGGCGACTGCCTCGATGAGACATTCGACGGCCTCCTCGCCAAATTTTTGCGCGACCTTGGCCGGCCCGCGCGACAGCAGGCGCGCCGAATGGCTGATCGTCGGATCAGCATCACGCCGGCTCTCAACGACCTCGAACAGACGATCGAGAACAACGGCATTCGACCCGATCGAACCCGCCAACTTCTCGGCGCCACCCACTTTTTTCGATTTGCCGATCGGCTTCCGCGACGGCTTGGGTCCCGGCCGAGAGCCGGATTTTCCCTTGGTTGATTTCGCCATCTCAGGCCGCCTTGCGCAGCGGGCGAACCGGAAGACCAGCACCGGCCAGGGCCTGCTTGACCTGCCCGATGGTGAAGGTGCCGAAGTGAAAGACGCTGGCAGCGAGTAGCCCTGTGGCCCCTGCCCTCGCACCCTCGACGAAATGCTGCAGTGTCCCAATCCCGCCCGAGGCGATCACGGGCACCCGGACAGCTCCACATGCCGCGCGCAACAGGTCAAGGTCGAAGCCCGTTCCGGTCCCGTCGCGATCCATACTCGTAAGTAGAATTTCGCCCGCACCTAACGACACGACCTGCTGGCACCACGCGATCGCGTCGATACCGGTGTCGCGGCGGCCGCCATGGGTGAACACGGACCACGAGCCGGGTGCCGTCTGTTTGGCATCGATCGCGACCACCACGCATTGGCTGCCGAATTTTGTCGCCGCCTCGCGCACCAACTCGGGACGCGCGACGGCAGCGGAATTGATACTGCACTTGTCGGTGCCGGCCAGCAGCAGACGGCGCATGTCCTCGATCGAACGAATGCCGCCCCCAACTGTCAGCGGCAGAAATACGCGGGCAGCGGTACGCGAAACGACATCCAAGATGGTGTCGCGGTTTTCGTGGCTCGCGGTTATGTCGAGAAAACAAAGTTCGTCCGCACCGGAGGCATCATACATCGCGGCCTGCTCCACCGGATCTCCGGCATCGCGCAGCGCTACGAAATTAACCCCCTTGACGACGCGACCGTCCTTCACGTCCAGGCAGGGTATCACGCGGAGTTTCAACATCGACGACGCTTTAGAAAGCGCACCGGTCCAGGATGCAAGAACATATGTACATCAGGGCACGCAAACCGGGTTATAATCGGATGACTTTGGCGTTCATCCGGATTCAGGCGGCGAAAAATGCCAGCGCTTCCCCCGGATCGACGCGGCCGTCATACAGCGCTCTACCGACCACCACGCCCTCGATTCGCGTCCCCGTTGCCGCATGCTTCAGTGCCACGAGATGGGCCATGTTGCCCACCCCGCCAGAGGCAATGACCGGGTTGTCAGCCGCCGAGACAATGCGACAGTCTGCTCCAGATTGAGGCCGCTCAGCATGCCGTCACGGCCAATATCGGTATAGATGATCGCCGATACACCGGCCTCCTCGAAGCGCAGCCCGAGGTCGGTCGCCGCCATAGCGGAGGTCCTGGCCCATCCCTCCGTGGCAGCGAACCCGTCGCGGGCATCGATACCGACTGCGATGCGGCCGGGGAATTCCTTGCAGGCTTCGATCACCAAGGCCGGGTTCTTGGCTGCGGCACTGCCGAGAATCACGCGACGGATACCCGACTCGACCCAGGCGGCGATCCCCGGAAGGTCCCGGATGCCGCCGCCAAGCTGCACCGGGATCGTGACATTGGACAGGATCGACTGTACGGCTGCGGCGTTCACTGGCTTGCCGGCGAAGGCACCGTTCAGGTCCACTACGTGAAGCCATGAAAACCCCGCCGCCTGCCAAGCTTTCGCTTGAGCACCCGGATCGTCGGCATAAACTGTCGCCTGATCCATCTCGCCACGGCGGAGGCGGACGCACTGACCGTCTTTCAGGTCGATCGCAGGATACAGCGTCAACCCAGTCACTGGCCGGTGCCCGATTTCGCTGGTCGAAGCCGCTTGTAATAGAACAACCCGGTAACCGCCTTGCCGCGCACCAGGGCATATTCGGGATGCTCGCCCCAGCGGACATAGCCGTGTGATTCGTACATCCTGATCGCCACCGTCTGGGTCTCACGCACGTCGAGGTTCAGGATGTGGTAACCCAGTTCGCGGGCACGCTCCTCTACTGTCCCAGTCAGCATCCGAGCGAGACCATAACCGCGTGCGTATGGGGCAATATAGGAATGCATCAGGCTCGCCGCGAAGGCCTGCGCCTCGTTATTGCGCGGCGGCCGAACCAGAATGGCCGAGCCCACGATGTCGCCATTCAGGCGTGCAACGAACAGCTCCCGCTCCGGCACCAGCAGAACGCCGCGAAAATAGGTCTCAAGTGCGCGTCTGCCGGGCGGAGTGACCCAGCCAAAGCCGCCGCCGTCGATAATGGCGGCATCGGTCGCCTCGCACAGCGCGTTCAGGTCGGTATCATTGAACCGCTTCAATTGCTCGGCTAGCAGCTCGGGTTCGGCGCCGGGCGGGTGGTCGCCCATGGTCAGGGTACCCAGCGCAAAAAATTGACCAGCAGGCGGATGCCGACGTCCTGGCTTTTTTCCACATGGAACTGCGTGCCCGCCCTGTTTCCGGAGGCCACGATGGCCGGGACGGTGCTGCCGTACTCGGTGGTCGCGATGGTTTCGCCGGGCGCACCGTGAACCAGCGCATAGCTATGCACGAAATACACGTGATCTCCTGGATCCAGGCCTGCCAGCAACGGGTGAGAATCCGGCGTGAAATCAAGCCCGTTCCAGCCCATCTGCGGCAGCCGCAGACCAACCGCCGGCATCTCGGCCACGTCGCCCTTGATCCAGCCGAAGCCTGGGGTGACCGTGTGTTCTAGTCCCCGTTCGGCCATCAATTGCATGCCAACGCAGATGCCCAAGAACGGCGTGCCGCGATTGGTCGCCGCCTCGATCGCATCGCGTACTCCAGGCACGGCAACAAGGCCCGCGGCGCAGTCGGCGAATGCGCCCTGCCCCGGCAGAACGATCCGGTCAGCCGCTCCCACGACGGCCGGGTCAGCGGTGACCACCACGGTGGCCCCTATACCAGCCCGGTCGGCCGCCAAAGCCAGGGCGCGGGACGCCGATGCCAGGTTGCCGCTGCCATAGTCTACGACCGCGATGTGCATCAGACAGGCTCCGGTCGATAGCGCGCAGCCAGATCCGGACGCAGGTTCAGCAGCCGAACGAACGCGTCGTCTCGGTCGCCGGCGGCAAGGACGTGTCCCAGCAGATACCCACGGCGCTCCAGTGCCCAGCATCGAAGGTCATGACCGGTGAACCCGAGGACCAACGCCAGGCCCACACCCAGGATCACGCCGGCCGATCCAGGAGCCAGGGCTGCAAGCAAAATATAAGCGGCCAAGCTGATTGCGGCGGCAATCCAGGCACGATGCACAGCCAGCCACAACGGCCCAAAGAACAGGGCACCCCAGGAAAAGCCGTCCCGCACCAGCACCGGTTCGGAATCGGGCTTCAACAGCGCGGCATAGATCTTCACAGCGCCCCCTTGGTGGACGGGATCGCGTCACCAACCCGCACATCCGCCTCCACCGCCATCCGCAGCGCACGCGCGGTCGCCTTGAAACAGGATTCGGCAACGTGATGCGCGTTCCGGCCAGCCCGTCTCGTGATGTGCAACGTCACCATTGCGTTAAAGGCAAACGCGCGGAAAAACTCCTCGAACAACTCGGTGTCCATCTGGCCGATCTTTGCACGTTCAAAATCGACGTTCCAAGCCAAAAAGGGCCGGCCCGAGATATCGACCGCAGCCTCAGCCAACGCCTCATCCATCGGGATCAGCGCGCTGCCAAACCGGCGGATGCCGCGCTTGTCGCCCAGCGCCCGCGCAAAGGCCGCACCGAGAACGATGCCCACGTCCTCAGTTGTATGGTGAAAGTCGATGTGGAGGTCGCCGTCGGCCCGGACGCTGAGGTCGAACAGCCCATGGCGCGCCAGCGCAGTCAACATGTGATCGAGAAAGCCAATCCCGGTGGCAATGTCCGCCGCCCCAGTGCCGTCGAGATTAACGGTCAGGGAAATATCGGTCTCCAGGGTTTTGCGGTCGATCGTCGCGATGCGGGCCATGGTGTTCGTCCCACTACAGCGACTGAGGCTCGGGGTCCAGGGGATGCGAAGCCGCCCTTTCGTTTCTTGTTATGAACGTTGCTTCCGATCAATACAAGTCCAGACATCGCCCAAACTCCGGCCCCTGATCGCATCGCCGGATCCGGTCGCCGTAGGTCGATCCGCTGTCGGCCATGATCTCGCTCGACCCTCAGGCCGAAGCGCGTGAGCCAAGCGAACGGCCCCGGGTGCAGCGATGGCGTTGGCCAGGACTTCGCCGTACGCTGGGCATCGTCAATGGCTCCCGTCCGGTCTGAGGACCCCCCGACGCCGGCTTGTGGAGAGGCGGAATTTATCGCCCGCAGGGTGGAGCCGTACCGTTGCTGCATACCGCGGTTGACCCAGGCGGAACGATAATCGTTGTGTTCCTTGCGGGCGGCGCGGGGCTACTGCTGCTGATGCATCCTGCCAGAATGATCAATGCCGGAGTAATGATAAGGATCCTTCGCAACGTCACACCCCCCAATTTTTTCCAAACTCAACTTATATCTGAGAAGCGACGACTTGCCTAGGGTCAGCATCGCGCTTCCGAAGACACTTTCAAGAGCCATGCGAGCGCAGAACCACTCCGCGAACGGCCTTAAGGCCGAGCGTGTCGATGATGATTGTCGTGGTGTGGACCATGTAGGTCCTCTTATCCTCAGGCCATGCCTGTTCGACCTCCGACGGAGGACCGGTTTGGCCGCGATTTCGAGGCCACAGGAAATCGCCGCCTGCAGCACCTCGCCGACCTCAGCGGACGCTTCCGAGACCACTGCCCATCAACTCGATTGCCGACGAGCGCAGTGTGGCGCTATGTCCGGCCCGCTCACAGCCCCGATCTGCACAAACCCGATGGGCATAGCATCAGCACCCGCCTTGACACCGGCAGTAAGAAGGCACCCCGCGCTCTTCCCCCAGAGTTAGTCGACGACGACATCCACCCTTCGGCAACTGCTGCTTGAAGCGATCCTCGAGCGCCCTATCGCTTCCGACGAGCGGAATGGTCACATCGGCGCCAAGTCCCGCGACCGATTGTAGAGCGTTGGCGTTGCGAGCGGTCGCAATGACTTCTTTGCCCCGAGATGCTTGGCGACCTGCACGGCAAGGTGCCCCGCGTGGCCTAGGGACGGCTCCGGTTCCGGGAAATCCTCGTACACGGGCGTTTGCCCGGTCGTTGGTGCGATTGACTGGGACGTTTGCAGATGCCGTGAACGACGAACCGCCTGTCGGTTCGTAACTTGAAAGTTTCGGTAATCACAGAACGTAACGGTTATCTTGCCGCCACGACCCTGCTGATCGCAGAGCGGCGGCCGGAAACGGAGCGCGACACGAACCCGCCGGCCTAACCCCCCGGTTATCCTCTAGGTTTCTTTGCGAGTTTAGGCGCAGCCGAGTTCTTTCATGGCCCAACCGGCATTCCAGATTTTCGTCATGTGCCGAATCTTGTCTCCATCAAATTCATGGCCTTGACATAATCCGAGGTCAAGGACTTCTCCATTCGTGGGCAAGGCCCACCCTGACCAGTATGAATGGCGGAGCAAACGCCATCGGCCCATACGCTAAGCCGGTCGTAGCTTGTCGAAAACGACTTCACCACGTAGCGTCCATCCGGCATAAAAGTGAGCAAACCCTTCATCCAGTCGGTATAAGCTTGAGGCGTGTGAACGTCCGCCAACGGTTCCGATTGCGCTGTGAAGCTTGCTTTGGGTGAGCAATACGCCCGGCAGATTTCCAGCCTTTCCCTGCTTGCAAGCCTCGAAGAACCGTCTGGCGATCCCTGTGATGGTCGACATGGCTCTCCTGACCAGAGAAGTAGAACCCAATAAATTTGCCCACCATCCAAAATTTTAGGCGATCCCTGCCGATTTCGCGGAACAGCAAATCTCCGTCGTCCTCGCTGGGCCCCAACTCGCGCGCCATTCTGGCGGATTTCCGGTAGTTTTAACTCGGCCAGTTCTCACTTGTCCCCTTATGCTACAGAAATGGGATGCACCGCTTTGGCTCGGTTGACAAAGCATAGACCTGCACTGGCTCCTAAAGAGAAAGGTTCTGACCGCTAAAGGCGGTCACCTTCGGCAAGCTACGCAAGAACGCATTCCTGCTGCTGGTTTCATGGTTTTGGCGTTCTCGCCCTCATGTTTTGTGACCGAGGTCACAAAACAGGCGTGGTGAACGCGTCCGATGCTCCGCCGAGTGGAGCACCTCACAGCGCGCGAAGCTGCAGAAGATCAAGACCGTATCTTCATCTTCAGGTAATTATTTTTATGCCAATAATGAAATACTTTGCCCTACTCCAAAGCCCGATGCCGCCGCTAATAGTATCCGCGCCAGATCAGCTTTCTGAGGTCACTGGCTCCCCTATACCCTCCTGCATTGTTAACCGTTGTGGGATACGGCTGCTGGTATGTCTTATACTGCTGTGTGCCGTCGCGGCCTGTGGCAGCCAGCAGGGCCGCGCGCCGATCCGCACCATGGCAGCCGACGCCGCGCTCACCCAGGCGATGATGCTAGAAAACGTCTCGATTTCCTGGAACGACAGCCTTCGCTTCATCATGGGCAAGGAATCCGGTGGCCAGGTTGGCATTCAGAACCCAAGCTCCTCCGCCCGCGGCCTGTTCCAGCTCACTGCAGCGAATTACAACCTAAACCCGAACGGGGCTGCGTCATTCGGAAACGGCGTAGAGGAAGCCCGGGGCGGCATCCGCTATATCAAACAGCGCTACGGCACAGCCGACAATGCCATGGCGCATTGGCAGCAGCTCCAGTGGTATTGAGCCTTGATCAGTACCAGCCGGCAACAAGCCGAACGCGTCTTACTCGCTTCAAGTGGCTCCCGCTCGGGCTACGTCACGCGGGCAACAGACGGGTTGCTTGTGCGAAATATGTGCCCGACCCCGATGCAAAGGATTTTCAAAGCAGCTTTGGCAATATGGTCAGGCGCAGTATATGTTCGGCCCACTGAATCCCAAATTGGAGGAAAAGATCTTTCGATCCGCGCGGCCTGCCGGAATATTTTGTGTTATGCAGTTGCGGCATGCTCTCGGCGCGAGCCAAACTTGTCATATGCATATGCGACATTGCACGCGGACATTAGTCGCCCAGACCCTTAATGTTCCCCTGCGATTTCGCTTGTGAGGGAAGGACGTGACCAACGAAGCCGAGGTGCCTAACGCGCGCATGACGCCGACCTTGATCCGCTCGGCCGCAAGCTGCTGGGCCTCGACCCCTGGGACCGATAGACGACATGCTTGAAGGTCGGCGAGCAATTATCTTCGACTGTGATGGGACGCTGGTGGATAGCGCGCCGATTTATGCGCGGGCCTGGGCCGCCGGCTTTGCCACCGCCGGCGGCGAGATGGCCCGCGATTGGTATCTTCAGCGCAACGGCCTGTCAGAGCACGTCCTTATGAACCAGTTCGAGGAAGCATTTGGTGTCACGCTCGACCGCGCCGCCACCGTCGCGAGAATGCGGCTCGCGTTTCTCGAGGCTATCGCCGACCTTCGCGAAATAAAGACGGTCGCCGAGATTGCTCGGCTCGCCTCGAGGCGCATGCCAATAGCAGTCGCGTCGGGCGGTCCGCGAGCGATTGTTCAGCGCTCACTTCGCCAGACGGGACTCGATCGTCTCTTTCGAACGATCGTGACCTTTGACGATGTCGGGATTGCCAAGCCGGCGCCCGACCTCTTCCTCGAGGCCGGGCGGCGGATCGGTGTCGAGCCAGCAGAGTGTCTCGTGCTTGAAGACAGCAAGACAGGACTCGATGCCGCGCTCGCAGCGGGGATGGGGTGTGTTGACGTGCGGGACGACCTGGCGTGCGTCAGGCTCGCATCGTGCTTGGCGTCGTTGCAAGAATGAATCTGATCGTGCTGAGCCTGAAAGGCTGCGGAAGCGCGGTCGACGTTATCCTAGCCTGCTCACGGGCCGTTAGGGAGAGCCACTATGCCTTGGACTATCGAGCGCAAGCACGACCACGTCGCCGTCGTGACCATGAATACCAATAAGGTCAACGCGCAAAACCCGGCGTTCTTCGACGACTTGCATGCAGCATTCGACCGCCTCGAAGCGGAGTTCAACAATTGCGCGATAGTTCTAACCGGCACCGGCGGTGCGTTCTCGGCGGGGCTGGATTTCGATTACCACTTCCCGTTGTTTGCGCGACAATCGCTCAAAGAGATCGGCGCTTGGTTCGATGCCTATCGTGCCACCAACCTGCGCCTCTTCAGTTATCCCCGACCTACCGTGGCGGCGATCAACGGCCATGCATACGCTGGCGGTCTGATCACGGCGTTCGGCTGTGATCATCGCATCGCTTCGGACGGCGCTCTGCAGTTCTCATTGAATGAGGTGCCGATCGGCATTCCCATGCCAGCGGTCTACTGCGAGATCATCAAGCACGCGATCGGCCCGCGCGCGGCAAATGAGCTGACCCTGTTTGGTCAGGTCTATGACCTTGCGGCGGCCACGAGGATGGGCGTGATAGACAAGACCGCTGTGCCAAGCAGGCTATTAGACGATGCGGTGGCTTGGGCTGCTCTCGTCCCACCTGACTGCTACCCGGCCTATGCGTTCGCGAAGCGCGCTTTGCAGGCGACGACGATGGCCGCAATCGATGCCGCAGCACGGCTGGATCGGGATTGGTTGTCGCGTCGCATGTCTGATCCTGCGAGCCTACGCGCCCATGCTCGTCGCTATCGAGAACTGAAGCGCCGTGAGATCACCTGGACGCTCCCCGGCTAGTCAAGTGGATTTTATGCGACCTGTTCCCCATGCCGCGATCTCAAGCATTTTCATGGAGCCCCCAGGCCCGCCCGGCCCCTATCCGAAGCTTCCGTTCCCCTGCGTCAGCCCCAACCAGTCGTCGCTCTGCATCTCATCAAGCCGCGAGGCCGTCCGCTCAAACATGTCCGCGTTCTCGCCGCGCTGATAAAGTTGCTCCGGCAACGCATCCGCCGACGCGATCAGCTTCACGTGCTGATCGTATAGCGTGTCCACCAACACAATAAACCGCCGCGCCTGATCGTAATTGTCGGGCGATAGCCGGGGGATTCCGTCCAGTATCACCGTGTGAAAATGCGTGGCGATCGCCAAATAGTCCCCGGCGCCCAAGGCGGTATTGCACAGTTCGTCGAAGTCGAAACGAGCGACTTCATCCGACGCCTGCGGAACGACGAGTTCACGTCCCATCACCATGAGGGTCACAGATCTGACAGCCGAACCGCCGGTCAACCGCCGGAAGGCCTTGTCCAATTCACGCCGCGACATTTCGTCGGCTGGCACCTGCCAAGTGCGCAGACCGCGCATCCGCTCGCGCCGGTAATCACGCGCGCCGTTCATTACCAGAAGTTCAAGCCGTTGCTTGATCAGTGCGATGAACGGCAGGAAAGCGTCACGGCCCGGTTGTCCCTTGAACAGATCGTCCGGGGCAGTATTGGATGTCGTCACCACGACCACGCCGCGATCGAACAGCGCCTGAAACAACCGGCCCAGGATCATTGCGTCGGCAATGTCGTTGATCTGAAACTCGTCGAAACACAGCAGCGCAGCGTCGGCCGCGATCCGATCCGCCAGCGGCGGGATCGGATCGGCAACCTCCGGATGGGCCTTCTTGTATGCGTGGAACCGCGTATGGACGTCTTGCATGAAACGATGGAAATGGATGCGTTGCTTGCGTGGGACCTGCGAGGCATCGAAGAACAGGTCCATCAGCATTGATTTGCCGCGCCCGACCGCCCCGACGAGATACAGCCCGGTCGGCACATATTCCTCGGCATGGCGCCGGCGCATCAACCGGGACAGCAGGCCCCCACCGGTCGCCGGAACCGGCTCGGGGTCGTAATCACGCAGCCTTTCCCATAGGTCCTGCAGGCGCTCGACCGCTCCCGCTTGCGCCGGGTCGGCCGCCAGCGAGCCGGTTGCAATCAGGTCCTGGTAGGCCGGCAGCGGTCCGGTCAGTAGCGAGGGGTGGGCTTGGTTATCCATAGGGCGCAGTTGAGATAGCGTGTCCGGACGCCAACGCCTAGACTTCTCGGTCTCATGACGACAACAACCCTGCCATCGATTCTTCCCGCCGTGATCGACCTCGTGCAACAGGCTGGCGCGTGGCTCGCCGCCGAGTTCAGCCGGCCCGATGGTCCTCGATCCAGCAACAACGACACGGCGCCGATCGATACCGAGATTGAATTGTTTCTGCGCGAGCGGCTGACGGAATTGCTGCCGGCCCGATTCGTCGGCGAAGAAGAGGGTGTGCTGGCCGCCGAGGCGAACGGCTACTGCTGGGTCGTCGATCCGCATGACGGCACCCGCGCGTTCCTGGAAGGACGCCGGGGGAGCGCGGTCTCAGTCGGGTTGCTGCGCCATGGTGCCCCGGTTCTCGGCGTAGTGTACGCCCCAATCAGCCCGGATCGCGGTCCTGACCTGATCGCTTGGGCCGAGGGCAGCGCCATCACCCGCAACGGCATCCCCGTGGCGATCGACCTGAGCCACCGCGAGCTGGCCGCCACCGACATCGTCTTCCTCAACCATGGTGCCGGCCAGCGACCCGTCTGGAACAGCACCGCCTGCACCTTCGCCCGGTTCATGCCGCTGCCGTCGATCGCCTACCGGCTGGCCAGGCTCGCGGTCGGAGATGGCATCGCGACCGTCACGCTGCGCCCGGTCAATGCGCATGACATCGTCGCCGGGCACGCGCTGTTGACCGCGGCGGGCGGTGTCCTGGTGGCTGAGGACGGCATGGAGGTGACCTACGCGGAGGATGGAACCCACCGCCCCTTTGCCTGCTTTGGCGGTGCCCCCGCCGCGGTGGCAGCCCTGCGGGCTCGGGCTTGGCGCGGCAGCAGCGAACCGCGCCGCGAGCCAATGGTCACGCTGGGTTGGCCTCGGGTGCCGGAAGGCCAGCGGTTCGACCGTGCCTTGGGCTGCATGCTGGGGATGGTGATTGGCGACAGCCTCGGGTCCCAGGTGGAATTCCAGAACGCCGAGGCGATCCGAGCAACGTATCCCAGCGGGGTGCGCGATCTGGCTGCAAGTCCGGTGTGGCACTCGCTGGCTGGGCAGCCGACGGATGACTCCGAGTTAGGGCTTGCATTGGCACGCAGCCTGGTGCGGACGCGCCGGTACGACCCCGAAGACGCCGCGGCCGCGTATGGGCGTTGGTACGCCAGCAAGCCGTTCGACTGCGGGCGCACCACCGGCATAGCGTTCGGCGCCGCAGCGTCGGCGACGAGTGACAAGGCTCGGGCCGCTCAAAGCACAGCCGACCAGGGCAGCCAAAGCAACGGATCGCTGATGCGTATCGCTCCGATCGGCGTGTGGGCCCGCGATCCGGACGAGGCCGCGGCAACCTCCAGCGAGGATTCCGTGCTGTCGCATCCACATCCAGTCTGCCGCGCGAGCTGTGCCTGCTTCGCCGCCGCCATTTCGGCCGCTCTTTTGGGGGCAAGCCGGCAGGAGATGATGGAAACCGCGCTCCGGGTGGCCGATGCGTCCGGATCCGAAGCCGCTCCGGTAGCCGCCGCGTTGCGTCGTGCCGCCGCTGGCGTTGCGCCCACGGAGTTTCAGCACCAGATGGGTTGGGTGCTGATCGCCTTGCAGAACGCGTTTTTTCATCTGGCCTCGGGCACAGCCGTAGAGCCGGCCCTGATCGCAACCGTGGGTCACGGCGGCGATACCGATACCAACGCAGCAATCGCGGGTGCCCTGCTCGGCGCGGCCGACGGACGGGCGTCGCTGCCGGTCAGATGGGTGCTGCCTGTGCTGACCTGCCGCCCCGATGCTCGTCTGCATCCTGCCCGACCCAGACCTGATGAATATTGGCCGGATGACCTCCTCGACCTGACCGAGGCTTTGCTGCTATGCCGCGCGCCGTCATGATCGAACTTGATTACGCCAAGCTGGCCGCGGCACCGGTTTCCACTGATCCATTCCCCCACGTCCTGGTTCCAGACTTTGTGCCCCCGGCCAGCCTGAAGGCCGTGCTCGCCGACCTGCCACCGCTGTCCAAGCGCGGCTCATTTCCGGTGGATTCCGTCAAGTTCGGTCCCCGTGCCGCGGCGTTAATGGAGGCGATGGAAGATCTGCCGCTACGTGCCGCGATCGAGCGGCTGTTCGGGCTCGACCTGCGCGGCTCACCCACCATGGTGACGCTGCGTGGCTGGACCAGTGAGCGAGATGGGCGGATCCACTGTGACTCGCTGGCAAAGCGGGTAACGGTACTGCTGTATTTGAACCCGGAGACGGAGGCCTGGAGCCGGCAGGACGGCTGCCTGCGGCTGCTGCGGGGACCTACCGACCTTGAGGATTTCGCTGTCGAGGTGCCGCCGGTGAACGGAACACTGCTGGTGTTCCCCAACGGGCCGACGACATGGCATGGGCACCGACAGTTCGTGGGACAACGCTACAGCGTGCAGCTCAATTACATGACGACGGACGACAAGGCGCGGAGCGAACTGCGCCGGCACCGGCTTTCCGCGTTCGTAAAGCGGCTGACCCGGGCGGCTTGAGGCTCGTCCCACCGGCCTGGGAAGCGTCACCTGTCCGGCGATGACGGAGCAGCGCTGCGGGGCTTTCGGGATGGCTTCTTGCCGCGGGCCGCGACGACAGCCGCCTCGACCGCTTGGCGTGCCCAATTTTGGAAATTCTCAGGGTCGTCCAGCAATTCGGGCGGACATCGCCAATACGATTGGATCGTATGCACACC
This sequence comes from uncultured Alphaproteobacteria bacterium, assembly GCA_963819345.1. GTDB lineage: Bacteria > Pseudomonadota > Alphaproteobacteria > Acetobacterales > Acetobacteraceae > Rhodopila. The sequence goes on along the minus strand of CAWFVX010000015.1, from coordinate 10,278 downwards.
GTGCTTGGTGTCGTAACTGAACGGAGCCTCTCCAGCCGCCTCATACGCCGCCCGGTTGGCATCGCTCACCTTCAGGAACAGCTCGTCGCGGGCGATCAGACCGAACATCATCCCGCCATGGAACACTCCCACACCGCCGAACATTCGGCGCGCTGAAATCGGGCCGAGCGGGGCAAGTAATTCCAGCAAATAGGCGGTCAGGTTGTCATGCTCATGCATGGCATTCATCATACATCGATCGGCAACGGCGGCAGAGATCTCCCGCCACCAATCCGGCGCCGGTAGCAGATCCGGATCGCCAATCGGACTGTCCTCAGGATCACCAAGATGGCTCCGCATCCCTCGCCTGTCCCAACGTCCCTGATCAGCCGGTTGCGCGACCGGGCGGCCCTTCTCACCCCGGCCGAAATGGGCCAGGCCGACCAAGCGGCGGCACGGCACGGCCACCCCGGCCCCGGGCTGATGGAAGCGGCCGGCCGCGCCGTGGCACGCGCGATCCAGTGTCACATCGGGCGCTGCCGGGTGCTCGTCCTCGTCGGCCCCGGCAACAACGGCGGTGACGGTTACGTTGCCGCGCGCCTGCTGGCTCAGGATGGTTGGCCGGTGCGTCTGGCCGCCCTCGCCCCGCCGCGGGAGGGTTCCGACGCCGCCGGTGCGGCTCGCTTCTGGTCCGGGCCGATGGTGGCGTTTTCGCCCGAGGAAGTCCGTCGTTCGGACGTCGTGGTCGACGCAGTGTTCGGCGCCGGGCTGACCCGGCCAGTGGACGGTTTGGTCGCCGACACCCTGAAGGCCGCCAAACGCGTTGCTGCTGTCGACGTTCCCTCGGGCCTCGATGGAGCGACCGGATTGCCGCTCGGATATGTCCCCACAGCCGAACTGACCGTCACCTTCTTCCGGTTGAAGCCCGGCCACCTGTTGCTGCCGGGCCGCGACCTGTGCGGGCGGATCGAACTTGCCGACATCGGCATTCCAGATGGCGTGCTGAACGAGATCGCGCCCCGAGCCTTCGCCAACTTGCCGACCTTGTGGCGGCTACCCCCCCTGACCGCCGAAGCCCACAAATACATGCGGGGGCATGTTACCGTCGTCGGGGGCGCCACAATGACCGGCGCTGCTCGCCTCGCCGCCGAAGCCGCTCGGCGGGCGGGAGCCGGCATGGTCACGATCGCGGCGCGTGGCTCGGCCGAAATCTATCGCTCAGGCGAGCCGGGACTGCTGGTCAGCGAGGCGGACATCGGCACACTGCTGCACGACGACCGGCGAAAAGTCTGGGTCTGCGGCCCTGGCCTGGGCCCGGAAGAGGCGCGGACCATCTTCCCGGCCCTGGTGTCAGCAAACCGGATGGTAGTCGGCGATGCAGACGTGTTCTCGGCATTCACCGGAGAACCGGAGGCGTTGCGCGGCGCGGCAGTGCTGACGCCGCACGCCGGGGAATTCGCGCGGGTTTTCGGGACGCAGCCTAAAGATCGGTTATCCGCCGCGAGGGATGCGGCGGCACGGACGGGTGCCATTGTGCTGCTAAAAGGCGCCGACACCATCATCGCAGCGCCAGACGGCCGGGTGGCGGTCAATTTTACCGCCCCTGCGTGGCTGGCGACTGCCGGCGCAGGCGACGTGCTGTCCGGTATCATCGCGGGACTTCTCGCGCAGGGGATGCCGGCGTGGGAGGCCGCCGCGGCGGGCGCTTATCTGCATGGCCGCGCGGCGGTGCTCGCCGGGCGCGGGCTTGTGGTCGAAGATCTGCTGCCAGCACTTATTCGTGTCCTCGCCACAGAATTCTGAGGCGACACTTTTTCGCCACACCCGCTATGCTGCGCCCGTTGTCGTTCCAATGAGGCCAGCATGAGTGAAGCTGTTTCCACTGGGTTGCTCGACCGTGCCATCCGGCGAATCACCGGCGCATGGCGCGACATGGCGTCCAGCGTCTCTGGGGAAGGCGACGAAACCCTCGAAGCGCAGATGCAGGCGTGCCTGGCCGGGCGTGGTGGCGAGGTGAGCGCGCGCAATCGAGCGGCTAAGCTGGCGCAGACTTACCTGACCCAGGACGAAGCCGGGCGGAAGGAATTTCTGCGGACATTGGCCGCATTCGATTCCGACCCCGATGCCGTCGCCAACGCATATGCAAAAGTTCAGGCGGCCTCAGACGTGGCGGAGCGGGCGACCGCGAAAGCAGCGCTGCGCCGGGCGCTGGAACCGCCTCGGCTGAAGTTGCTGACGCAGTTTACGTCGATACCGGATGGGCGGAAATTTCTGGTCGATCTGCGCGGGTCGCTCCTGAAGGTGCGTGGCTCCGACAAGCTTCTCACCGCGCTCGATGCGGATCTGCGCGGGCTGCTTGCGGCGTGGTTCGATATCGGGTTTCTGGAGCTGCAGCAGATTGACTGGAACAGCCCCGCCGCACTGCTGGAAAAGCTGGTCGACTATGAAGCCGTCCATGCGATCCGCTCCTGGCGCGACCTGAAGAACCGGCTGGATTCCGACCGAAGGTGCTACGCGTTCTTCCATCCGCGGATGCCGGGCGAACCGCTCATCTTCGTGGAGGTCGCACTGGTGAAGGGTCTGTCTGGCAGCGTGCAGGCTCTGCTGGATGAGAAAGCACCAGTCCAAGATCCGGCCCAGGCGGATACCGCGATCTTCTATTCGATCAGCAACTGCCAGAGGGGGTTGGCGGGGATCAGTTTCGGCAATTTTCTGATCAAGCGCGTGGTCGAGGAACTGTCGGGGGAATTCCGCAACCTCAAGACGTTCGCTACGTTGTCGCCGATCCCGGGGTTCCGCCGCTGGCTGGACCCGTTATTGACAAGAGACGAACCGGGGATGCTGAGCGACGACGAGGCCTCCGGATTAACAGCCGCATTTACGGCCGAGACGGGAACCGCGGCGCTGGCTGGCATTATCGGCAAGCGCCATTGGTGGCGCGACGGAACTCTCCGCAAAGCGGCGGAGCCCGTGCTGGTCCGGCTGGCTGCGCGATATCTTTTGGGCGAGGGAACCGGCAAGCGGGCAAAAGACCCGGTGGCACACTTCCATCTGTCCAACGGGGCGCGCGTGGAGCAGCTGAACATGGCCGGAGACACCTCCGACAAGGGCGCCAAGGAAAGCGCCACCCTAATGGTCAACTATCTTTACGATCCAGGAAAGATCGAAGACCGGCACGAGGATTATGCCGGCGAAGGCAAGCGTAACGCCTCGACGGCGGTGCGGAAGCTGGCGCGGGGATGGAGTTAGATCGCTGAGGTCAGATCGGTTGGCCCCTAAACCGCTGACCAGTGTCAACGCGCGATAAAGATGGGAGCCAGATCTTGTCTAAACGCCCGTAGCAGGAAATTCGGATCCCAGAGACGGTTCATCACTTTCAATAAAAACCACCCGTTGTCCAGCGAACGCGGAGCCGGTCACGGGGCAAGTGCGCCAACGCTTTCAACGGCCTTCCAAACCGCCAACAATAGGCGCGTCAATTCCTATCACCTATGGTGGGATCATGCCGTGGCAACACATCAGCATCGCTCGGTTCGGCGGCCCCGAAGTCCTGGAGCTGGTAGAGGAGCCGATCATCCCGGACCCCGGCCCCGGCGAGGTCCGCATCAGGGTGATCGCCGCCGGCACCGGCTTCACCGATAGTTTCATACGGCGCGGCCGCTACCCGGACTTCAAGGGAACGCTGCCGTTCACCCCGGGCTACGACCTTGTGGGCGTCGTCGAGAAGACCGGGCCCAACGTGGCCACGCCGCAAGAAGGCCAGATGGTCGCCGACCTCTCTGTCGTCGGCGGCTATGCGCAGTATGCGATCCGGCCGGCGCGTTTCCTCGTGCCGGTCCCCGATGGTGTTGATCTGGCCGAGGCGGTGTGCATCCCGCTCGCCTATCTCACAGCCTTCCAGATGCTCACTCGCTGCGGTCCCCTGCCGCGGGGCGCAACGATCCTCGTCATCGGTTCTTCGGGTACGGTCGGGACGGCGCTGCTCGATCTGGCGCGCCATCTCGGCCTCAAGGCGATCGGCACCTGCTCGGCCGCGAATCTGACCGCGGTTGAGCGTTTCGGCGCGACGGCGATCGACTACCGCGCCGGCGACTTCGTGGCGACTGTTCGCCGCCTCGCGACGGGCCGAGAAGGCGACGCCGGGGTCGACGCAGTGTTCGATGCCATCGGCGGTGCACATTTTGGCCGCTCGTTCGCGTGCCTCGCACCCGGCGGCCTTCTCGTCGGCTACGGGTCACAGACCATGGCAGTTGGAGCCGAAAGCTTACTTTCCGCGGGACTAGGTCTGGTTCGGCTCAAGCTGTGGGGCGCGCTGAGCTTCCTGTTCGGTGGCCGTCGAGCGACCTGGTATAGCCTTACAGACCGCCGGTTGACCTACCCGGAGGAGTTCAAGGCTGACTTTGCCAGTTTGTTCGGACTGCTGCGCGACGGGGCAATTCATCCCATGGTCATCGACCGCTTGCCCCTCGCAGCCGCGAGCACCGTCCATGCCCGCATCGACGCCGGCGGCCTTGGGGGCAAGATTGTGCTGCAGCCCTGGCCCGCGTCGTGAGGCCACGATCGCTCAATGGCGACGTCGAGCAAGAGCCACTTCCGGCGCCCCGTCGGTCTCAAGGCACCTGTTCCGGCCGAGCGTGCTACTCGGCAGCAGCCATCAGCGGCGGTGCATCGATGTAGCCCTGCGCTAGTCGCCGCCCGGTTTCCCGCAGCAGCTTCTTGTCCAGCTCCGGCGTCTTAGCCGGCGGGACCGGAACCACCGTGTCATTGCAATAGGTCGGGATGACCACGCCGCTATCGCGTAACAGGCCAACCGGCTGCCCGCCGGCCTTCACCGCTCGGATATCGCGCCGGATCTGGTTGCGGAACATCGTAATCCCGCGATCAGTCGTACCGAGATGTTCCATGCCATGGACGGCAATCGGGCGCTGCGATACCTGGGCCTCAAAGTCCTGCGGCCGGCGCTGGCTTTCTTCATACGTGTCCGCAGCGATCTGACCGGGCAGCATGATGCTGCGGTCCGCCCACCAATCCGGCGTCACCACCCCCTCGGTCTCGCTGACGTGGCGGAATTCGATCAGCATCGTGTTGGTGTCGTCCAGCGGCACAATCCAGCGGCTCATCATCGGGCCGCTGAACGGATGCACCTCCTGGCCGGTCTCCCAAACCGGTGCCACCTGCTGCAGATTGGGCAGCACGTTCTCGACCATCCGAGCCCAGATATTGTTCCCCACGCGCCGGGTCGCGATGTAGATGATCCCGACCGGCGTCTCGGCGAACTCCAATTCCGGCAACACACCGAACTCGTCGGTGAACACCGAGCCGCTGACGATCGTGTGCAGGAACGCGGTGTGGACGGCGTCCATCGTGTTTTCAAGGATCTGCAGCCAGTTGCACGGGTAGTAATACTTCCGGCCCGGGATCATCCGGTACCCCGGTCGATTGAAGCTGTCATAGTTGGGAAACGCTGGCATCTGCTCCGGCGGCCCCATGTAGCCGAAAATCATGCCGTGGGTCTCGTGCACCGGATAAGCGCCGTGGCACAGCCGGTCTTTCAGCGTGCTGGTCGCCGGCTCGCCGGGAGTCTCAAGGATCGTGCCGTCCACGTCGAACAGCCAGCCGTGGTAGCAGCAGCGTATCCCCTTGGCGCCGACCAGCCCGAACTCGAGCGACGTGCCGCGGTGCGAACAATGCCGCTCCAGCAGTCCGACCGAGCCGCCGCCATCGCGAAACACCACCAATTCCTCGCCGAGGATTTTGACCGCCAGCGGCAAATCTTTGAGGTCATCCGCGTAGCAGACCGGCTGCCAGAACCGGCGCATATACTCGCCACAGGGCGTATCCGGCCCCACATGAGTCAACTCGGCATCTTCCGGCGGAACGTGGCGGTGATGGTAGCCGCCGTAGCGCTGCTTTAAGAACGGAGCCCTGGTCGCCATGGCAAGCCTCCTGCCCTTGAGGTCGTTTTTTCCGACCGTCGTTTTTCGCTTCTCGCAGTTGACAGCTTGATATTGAACGCAGGAGCCCGAGGACGACAAGGATTGCGGAAGCGGGAAAAGTCAAACAACCGAGAACACTGTTTGCATTGGCGGCCCCATTTGGCCGGGGCCAGTGCTACGGCAAGTCACCGCGGCCGCACAGAGGGGTCCCCGTGCTTCAGCGGACCCTTCCCCTCGGCGAGCGTGCCGAAGTTGCTTCAAGAGGCGCCCAGCACGGCCTCTAATCGCGTCCATTCCGACGGCGCATGCGGGATCCCAAATCGGAGCCAATCGGGCCTGTCCTGGAAGGGTCGCGTCAAAATGCCCGCGCCGCAGAGCCGCCCGAACAATGCCAGTCCCCAGTTCGTCTGAACCAGCCGGAACAACGGTGTAGCCCCCGCAATTTCCAAATCCGAGGCCTGCAATAGCCGATCCAGCCGGCTCGCCTCCTCGCGCAATCGTCGCACAGTCGCGGCAAGCCATGTGTCGTCTGCCAGCGCACGTCGGCCAATCTCGATCGCGGGACCGGACACCGGCCAAGGCCCGAGCGCCGCCCGAAGCCGTGCGCAATCATCGACCGACGCAATGGCAAAACCAAGGCGAACGCCAGCAAGTCCGTAGGCCTTTCCGAGCGAGCGCAAGACGATCGCGCCAGGCGCGGGCAAATGGGGGATCAGGCTCTCCTCCCGCCCCAGCAAGTCCATAAATGCCTCGTCGATGATCAGTCGGCCGCCGTGACGGGCCATCGCGCCCGCTATCTCGGCCATGGCTTCCGGCGCGAACTTACGGCCACTGGGTTGTTCGGGTTCACGACTATACCGACATCGACTGCCGAGAGTTCCGCCATCGACCGCACGGTGACAACGTCAGCCCCGGAAGCGCGCCAGCTTGTCTCATGCTCCCGGTAGGTGAAGCCCAGCACACCGACGCGGCGCGCCGGAAAGACCCGAGGCAGCCACTGGATCAGCGCCTGAGCGCCGGCCGCGGCAACAACACCGGCCGATTGCGATGCGCCATAGGCAGCCCTCGCCACGCTCTCTAGTGCATCGAGCGCCGCGGCATCAGGCAACCGAGCCCAGGCGTCCGGCGCTACAACGCCGACCGGGTATGGCACCGCGTTGATACCGGTCGAAAGATCGATCCAGGGCTCAGGCGCTTCTGGAAACAGGCGCCGCGCAGCGTTGATATCGCCGCCGTGATACCGTAGCGCGAGCGCCTCTTCCGGACCCGGTCGCCGCGAATCGATGCACCACCTTTCCAACGTCGAACTGGCGCTGGCCGCCCTGGTTCTGGAGGCGGCGATCGGGTCAGCGAATGCCATAGGAGGTAAGTCGGAAATCGATGAAGCAGAGAGCGAGCGTGCGGTGCGCAAAGCGAATTGGGGTTTCATCATTCCCTCACTGAATTCGCGCGAAGCGCCGCTCTTATTTGACAGCATTTGTCATCGCCGAATGCTCGTGTACCCCTGTTGTCATTCGTGGCCTCGACCGACCCGGGAGTACCTAACTTCGAACCCCACCCCAGCGGGTTAGTTTCGCGGATGTAACGGAATTGTTGAAACCGAGAAGAGCGGACCTGTGGATCTTACGGAGATCGATGCGAGGGCGGGATGTGCCAGACCGATTCTGAAGGGGAATTAACTGCCTCTATTTTCTGCGGACGATCATGTTGTCGGCGAGGTGAGCCGCGAACGATGGGGTGAAAGACTCCCGCCCAAGAAAAAGCCTCTTGGACGACCTCGTTTGACTCCAATCATTTGGCACCAGATTCCGCCGAAGGACTAAACTAGTTTCGCTATGGCAACTGTGACCCTTCCTACCGAAATTCAGCCTCGCTCGCCCCAGGGCGAGTTCCGCAATGAACCGTTCACCGACTTCAAAAACCCCGAAAACGCGCGCAAGATGCAGGCGGCACTGGACCTCGTGGCAAGCCATCTGGGGCACGAATACGATCTCATTATCGGCGGACATCGGCTGAAAACCGAGGGCAAATCAAGTCGTTCAATCCCGCGCGACCGCGCAGGTCGTGGGCATTCATCAGAAGGCCGGAGCCGAGCACGCCGAGAAGGCGATGGCGGCTGCACTCGAGGCGTTTGAATCCTGGAGCCGAACATCTGTTGAGACCCGCGTCTCCCTCCTTCTGAATGCGGCAAAGATCATTCGCGAACGCCATTTCGAGTTCTGCGCCTGGCTCACCTACGAGGTCGGCAAGAACTGGGCTGAGGCCGACGCCGATGTGGGCGAGACCATCGACTTCCTCGAGTTCTACAGCCGCGAAGCGCTGCGGCTGGCTGAGGCGAAGACGCCCATTCAGTTGCCGGGCGAATGCAATCAATTGCTCTACATTCCGCTGGGCGTAGGCGCGGTGATTCCGCCATGGAATTTTCCCTTCGCGATCATGGCCGGCATGACCGCGGCGGCAATCGTCACGGGAAACACCGTAATCCTGAAGCCATCGAGCGATTCGCCCACCATCGCTGCGAAGTTTGTTGAAGTGCTTGAAGAAGCAGGAATGCCGGGTGGCGTGGTGAATTTCTGTCCCGGATCGGGAGCGACTTTCGGCAATGCAATCGTCGAGCATCCGAAGACGCGCTTTATTGCATTTACCGGATCACGCGACGTGGGCCTCGAAATTCACGAGCGCGCCGCAAAAAATCAGAAGGGCCAAATCTGGATCAAGCGGACTGTGCTCGAAATGGGTGGCAAAGATTCAATTCTTGTTTGCGCGGATGCCGACTGGACGCGGCAGTCGATGGCACCGTCGCGGCCGCATTTGGATTCAGCGGCCAAAATGCTCGGCGTGTTCGCGCGCCATTGTCGAAGCGCCGGTCTACGACATTTTTGTCGAGCGCGTCGCGCGAAGGTTGCCAAGCTTACCGTGGGTGACCCTGCCACGAATCCCAACATGGGGCCCGTGGTGAACAAGCCGCAATGGACTCGATTCTCGGCTACATCGAAACAGGCAAGAAGGAAGGCCGGCTCGTGCAGGCGGCAAGGCCGCGAGAATGCCGACGGTGGATTACTTCATTCGAGCCCACAGTCATTGCCGATATCGCTCCAGAACGCGGTGATTGCGCAGGAAGAGATCTTCGGACCGGTGCTTGCGATGATCAAGGTTGCGGATTTCGAAGAAGGATTGAAAGTCGCAAACAACACCGAGTACGGACTCACGGGTGCATTTTATTCCGGATCGCGCGAAGCGCTGGAGACTGCTCGGCGCGAATTTCACGTGGGCAATCTGTACCTAACCGCAAATGCACCGGCGCAATGGTGGGTGCGCATCCCTTTGGCGGATTCAATATGAGCGGAACAGATTCAAAAGCAGGCGGCCCCGACTACCTTCTCCTGTTTACGCAAGCCAAGAGCGTCGCCGAAAAGCTGTAAGGGATTTGGCGGGCTGGGTCGGAGCCGGATGAGCGAGTGTTGAGAACTGCGGCTAACCGTTGCTACGATCCAAGCTCTTTTGCCAGGCGCAAGATGTCTGCTGCCGTCCTGGTATCAAACATCGACTCCAACTCGATCTTGCTCAATGGGATCTCGATGACGTTCACCAGTTGAGGCGTTCCTGCAACCAATCGGTGGCACGACAGGCGACCCTTCCTGCGGTTGGTTAGATGCAATTCGTAATTGACATCGTTAATTTTGACGACGCGGCTTCGATCCGTGTTGGAGGTCCAGCCCGAACGCAGGGAAGTTGATATCGAGAGCATGTGTTTGACCTTTATGCTTGACCTTAAGTCGTGATGTACTCGCATGCCAGCAGAGATCGTTCGATCTGCTGGTTCGCTCCAGGTATCCGGAGACGAGTCATGATCTCAGCTTTATAAGCCGCATGCATTCGATTTCATGGGAGTCTTGGTTACTTCGGTCCCTTGACGGTTGCCGAGATCAGATTGTGCCGCGCTGGAGGGGCTAAGCAAAGACGAGGCATGGTGCCGAATTGCCGACAACACGATCGCCGATGCTTCGCCGCCCTCAGCATGACAGCCAGAGAGGAACATTCAAAACAAGCCAGTGACCGCATTTCGGAAGTTCTTGTGTGTTGCAACTTCCCTGAAAGTACCATCGGGCAGCGGCGCTTGGGGTTGGGAGTACGGAAGGAGCAGCAGCCTTCAGGCTGCTGAAATCAATCGCAAAATAGTAAGGGCCTTTAGGCCCGGACTCTCCAGGCATCCTGCATTTTCATGGTCTTTGGTGGCGCAATTCGTCATGAATGACTGCGGTTTGAAATAGAGCTTTGAGGTTTTGAGGAATTCCGGCCGATTTCTCCTGCGCTTTGCTGCTGACGCATTGCACAGTCAGGACATTGAGAATCCAGCGGAAAC
>CAWFVX010000014.1:0-42409 GCA_963819345.1 uncultured Alphaproteobacteria bacterium | reverse complement strand
GGAGAGGTTGGCTGGGCTCGTACGGGACGGGGATATGGTCGGGGTCACGGTTCCGGCCGTTTGACCACTGCCACATTGTCATTGTCGGAGCTGGAGCTCGGCGGCAGACCAGTCAGAGGCGGGTATTGGCGGCCAGTGAGGTCGGTGAGGTTGGCGAGTAGGACGCGGGCCAGAAACGAGACCTCGTGCGATACAGCGTGAGCGGAAATTCCGGCGAGGGGACCACTAAGCATATCATCAAGTGCGTCCAGGGTTTTGGGAGACCAATCGGGATTATCAAAAACGACCGTTTTTGCGAGGGTGGGATTATGGGGGTGACCCGTGCTGACCACCCTGACCGGCAGGTGGTCAGGGTGGTCGGGGCTACCGCTATCACTCAGGCAGTTGGAGCAAGGCCGCCGACACGGGTGTGCAATGACGTAAGATCACCTCGCCTGCGCAGGACAGTGCGATCCGGTTGGTTCTGAATGTCTCGGCCACTAGACAATTGACTGGCGGCCATCCCAGTACCCTCCGCTCACAGCGTACCTCATGCTTGCGGGGTGTCCGGAAATGTAAGTGCCGTATCTATTCTCGTTTGGCGACACATTCGATGTGGGCGAGGACTGGTGCACGCCGGTGTCGCCAACCTACAAACTGCCGTTCAAGTTCACGGGCACTATCAAGTTGGTGACGATCGAAGCCAAGGAAGCGAATCTGAGTGCGGAGGACGTGAACAACCTCCACGAGATGCGCTTGACTGGCGTACACGACTAGCCAGCAGTGAACGCCCGTGGGTAGCCTTGAACGGCACCCACTCGGGCGGGCCGCCCACACATCGTCGCCGTCAGCCGATGAATAGCCAGACGACGCCACCCCCCGACCACCCTGACCGATGGGTGGTCGGGGCGGTCAGGGTGGTCCCACTTAGGGACGATCACGAAAAGTGGTTTTGTCGGTTTTGTCACGACTGTCAGCCGGTCGGCCCGGATCGCCTGATCTCCTTCCCATGCGATTGAAACCGAATCCAGTAGGTCAAGTCATGCTTGTAAACGGTCGTCATATTGGCACAAAACGTGTTTTTGCAAGCAAAATGAACTGGTTAGCCAGATAATTTTTGGCCGTGTATATCATATATGACCATGCTGACTGCCCTGTGCATGCCTTCGGTCAGCATGGTCAGGCCGAAAACAATGATGCGCTGCGAGGTGCTGCCGACCGACCCCAAGACCAGCAACTCATGTCCTAAGGTGGAGAGGGGGACTTCTGAACGGGTCGGTTGGTCGTCACGCCGAATGCCTCCGACCCAACATGCTAACCCTAATCTCAGTCTTTTGTGTCGCTAATAATCCTCATCAAATCCGCAGCAAGAAACATCGCCTGCGTCCTCGAAAGTACAATATCCATGCCCGAGCCGACGCCATTATTCACACCACCGAGTCGCACCGCGATCGTCCCACCTTCGGTGATGCTCGGTGGCCTCACCAGTTCTGTGACGTTGAACCTGTCTTGCATGTTCACCTCCTTTGCTGCGGCCACGGCCAACACGCCCTGTGCAACTCTCCCAAACTCGGGATATTGCCACCCGGCCCGCGCATTCGTCGAGATGCTGCTGCCACCTCAAGTCTGGGTCGGTGGATGGGGCGCCTTCCGGTCCTTTAGCATCGCCTGAACGCGCTTGGCTGAGTCTCTTTTCCTCTCCTGGTGCATTTCCACCAGGGCTTCCATCGGGCCTCGATAATCCCAGACAGAAACAACCGGCTTCTTGGCATCACCCTTGCCATGCTTGCGTCGCAAAGCGGTCGCAAGGTTAAGGGCCTCAGAGCCACAGCGAGCAGCCTCAATGTCGAGGGTATCACCGAGTTCACCCGGATCAACCCTTGCACTTGTGTCGATAGTGGATTGGCGATCGCGAATTCTATTGCGGAGATTGAGGCATTGCCCGGCCAATTCTGGGTTTATGGCCCGCCACCCCTCCGGATCGTCTGGATATGGCGAAAGCTCGGGCAATTTTGTCGTGTAGCCTGGGGTTTGCTCATCACCTGGGGGGTCAAACCGAATTTTATTCTCGATATCGTATCGATCGGAGATGAACTCACCGCAGGCTGAAGCGAACGCCTCCAAGTTGACGGCGAGACGCATCGCCATATACGCAGCGTTCGATTTTCGCTGCTGCCAGTCGCGCAAAAACGGGATTAAAACCTGAATAAGCGCCGTAGCAAAGCCAGCGCCGAAGAACGGCGCAATGATCGCTTTCACCCCCGCAAGCCAGTCCCATGTCAACGGATTATACGACATGGATTTCTCGCAGAGCGGTGGCGTTGTATGTCATAGTGACCCCCTGAAGCGCAAAAGTGCGCATCGACCGTCATCGGCACGCTGATCGCCTGTGGCTGCGACGATTACGACACGGCACGCACACGCCCTCCAGGAACCCGCTTTAAGGCCATCCAGTCTGCCTGAGGAGCTATCAATGGCAAGATATGAAGAGACTGAGAAAAGACAGATTGTCTGCTCGAAATGCGGCAACGAGGGGGAAGTCACGTTTGAAGAGCCCGCCAACCCCGTTTACCACGGCGAGGACAGTCGCATCGGGTCGGTTTCTGGCTTCAAGGTAAAGGGCAGTCGGAAGGTCGCCTGCATCAAATGCGGAACAGAAGTCACCATATGATTGCAGTTCTCAGTAGTGGATGGCCTTCTCGAGCCACTCACGACGCGTAGCCATGCTGCTGCCACCCGAATACAGCCCGTAGGTCATCGTGGGCTTGTCGTGACCGAAGGCATGAACTCGACCTACTGGATTCGGTTTCAATCGCATGGGAAGGAGATCAGGCGATCCTCCGTGCCGACCGGCTGACAGTCGTGACAAAACCGACAAAACCACTCTTCGTGATCGTCCCTAAGTGGGACCACCCTGACGCCCCGACCACCCATCGGTCAGGGTGGTCAGCATGGTCAACCCATAATCCCACCCTCGCAAAAACGGTCGTTTTTGAGAATCCCGATTGGTTTCCCAAAAACCTGGACGCACTTGATCTCCGTCGATCAGCGCGCTTCCGCCATGATTCGTGTTATGTTCTTGACAACGACCACAACCAGCGCTAGAACAAACGCGCAACTGCACACCGGACTCCGACCGATGGCTCTCCCCCCGAACTCGTTTCTTGAGACAATCATCGCCTTCCTGATGCCGTACTTCATCGCCGCCTCCAGGGACAAGCAAGAAGCCCGGTCCGAGATCCTCGACACCCTCGCCGCTTACGAAACCCGCACCCGAGCGGAAATGCTGCAGGCCGCCCACATCATCGCCTTCGGCCTGACCGCCCTCGATGTCCTCGCCGAGGCCAAAACCGCCGAGATGTCGCAATCGATGCGCCTGCGCTACCGAAGCTGCGCCAACAGCCTCAATCGCTCAACCCTGAAGACTGAAAAAGCGCTCGACCAGCGTCTCGGCGACGAAATCCCCGCCGCCGCCCCCGCTGAAATGGCCGAGCCGATCGATGACATGCGGGAGGCCGAAATAATGGCCGTCATCCAGCAGTACAAAGCGACCATCGCCAGCCAGCGCCCGCGCGCCAACCCCGCCACCGCTCCACACCCCGCAGCAAACGACCCACAAAACCCGGACTGGAACCCCCACCTCTGGGCCAGCGCAATGATCAACTCGATGCAGCAGCACCCCGCTCCGGCCCAACCCACCCCATAAAGCGTCGTCAGACCAGCGGTCGCGCCAGCCCGGCCGCTACCGAACCACCTTCAGCCCGGCCCGGAACTGCTTAGCCAAATCCCGGTAAACTACGGCATTGCGATCAAAACGCGTGCGTTCTTCCTCATCCATCACCCGCCGCAGCTTAGCCGGGGACCCGGTCCACATCTCGTTTGGGCCAATCACCTTGCCCGGTGTCAGCAGGCCACCGGCAGCCAGCAAACCACCCTCCTCAATCACCGCCCCATCCAGCACCGTCGCGCTAATCCCCACAAATGCTCGGTTTTTCAACGTGCAGGCATGGATCACCGCGTTATGGCCCACCGTCACATCGTCGCCGATAAACGTATCCATCCCGCCGGAGTCGATATGGATCACCGTCCCGTCTTGGATATTGGTCCGGGCGCCGATGCGGATGATCCCCATGTCGCCCCGCACCAGGCAGTGAAACCAAATTCCGGTTTCCGATCCGACCCACACATCGCCAATCACCGCGGCGGTCGGCGCTATAAATGCATCCGGCGCGATCTGAGGTGACACGCCATCCAGCGAAAAGACAGTCCCATACGGCAAGTGTTGCTCAGGCATAGGTCAGCTCCCGAGCACCCACCCCGACGTGCAGTCCCAACATCAGCGCGATATTCTGCACCGCCCCGCCCGAAGCCCCTTTGCCCAGATTGTCCAGTCGTGCAACCAGCACCGCCTGATGATATTTCTCATTGGCGTGGACAGTAAGCTCCAGCCGGTCCGTGTCGTTCAACGCCTCGGGCTCCAGCTTGCCGTCAGCCGGGGCAGGCATCACGCGGACCAGATCGCAGCCGGCATAATGGGCCTCCAGCGCGGCGCGCAAATCAGCGCCGGTGGGTTTTCCCGGCAGCGCGTCCAGATGCAGCGGGACCGAGACCAGCATGCCCTTCAAAAAATGCCCCACCGACGGCACAAAAATCGGCCGCCGCCCCAGCCCCCCATACAGCTCGGTTTCAGCCACATGCTTATGCTCCAGACCCAGTCCATAGAGTTCGAAGGCCGGCCCGTTGGCCGCCTCGTGCGCTTGGATCATCGCCTTTCCCCCGCCGGAGTAGCCCGAAACAGCGTTGATCGAGATCGGATAGTCGGCCGGGATCAGCCCGGCATCGACCAGCGGCCGGATCAACCCGATCGCCCCTGTGGGATAGCAGCCGGGGTTCGCCACGTTCTGCGCGGCGGCAATGCGCTCGGCCTGGCCCGGGATCATCTCCGCAAAACCGTAGACCCACCCCGGCGCAATGCGATGCGCCGTGCTGGCGTCCAGCACTTTCGGCGCGGCACTGCCCAAACCGGCGGCCACCGCCGCGGACTCGCGCGCGGCGTCATCGGGCAGACAGAGGACAATCAGATCCACCTCGGCCATAAGGTCACGCCTCGCACCGGGGTCACGACGGCGCTCGAACGGCAGGCTTTTCAGTGTGATCCGCGGAATGGCAGCAAGGCGTTCACGGATGCCCAGGCCGGTGGTGCCGGATTCGCCGTCGATGAAGACAGTTGTCATGGGAATGCTCCTTGCCGCACCGGGAACGTCGCGGCGCGGCGGCGGAAAAGCAAGAGGGGGTTTTCAGACCAAAGCAAGCCCGCCGAGGTGCGTCTCCTCCCCCCGGGGGAAGCGCCCCAGCAACAAGCGATGGCTTCCTTAAGCTTCCGACCGCGGGTCGTTTGCCGTCCGGCAGCGCACCGTTTAGCCTCAAGGCCCTGAAAAAGCGGATGAGCGGGAACGCCCGGAACATGAGCAAGCACGTCGTGGCGACGGTCGAAGAGATTCCCCCGGGTCAACGGAAACTGGTGACGATCCGGGGACGGCAGATCGCCGTTTTCAATCTGGATGGCGAATTCTTCGGCCTGTTCAATCGCTGCCCGCATCAGGGCGGCCCCATGTGCGAGGGCATCCTGACCGGCCTGATCGAATCAGACGAACCCGGCAACTACCGCTATTCCCGCAAAGGCGAGATCCTGCGCTGCCCCTGGCACGGATGGGAATTCGATATCCGCACCGGCCAGAGTTTCTGCGACCCGTCGAAGATCAGCGTCCGGAGCTACCCCGTCGAGGTCGCCGAGGGGCAGCGGGTGGTGCAGGGTCCCTATGTGGCAGAAACCGTTCCGGTGACGATCGAGCAGCAATATGTCGTCGTGGAGATGTAACCTTGGGGCGCAATATTGTTCAATACCGTTGTAGCAGCCCTCACGCTCGGTCGGGGAAGCTGAAGGCTGCCAGGGCCACCACAAGCGCCGCTGCCCACGCCAGGTAGATCGCGAGCAACAGGTCCCTCGGATTGAATTGCTGTGCCAGCCACCATCCGGGTAACGCACCGAGCGCCAAAGCCGCGCCGGTGGGGGCTACGCCGAAGGTATCGCTGGCGTAGAGCGCCATCACGAAGCCGACGACCAAGGCCACGAAGACCGGCGGTATGCAGGCCAGCAACAGCATGTCGTGCCGCATCCGGGCGCTTGCGACGATCACGAAACCAAACAACGCGAGGGTCAGGAGGTAGGCGAGCGCCTCGGCCAAACCTCAGCTACCAACTTTCAGCGTCGAGACCAGTCCCCGCAGGCAGGCCAGCAGCGACAAGGCCGTCAGCCGGCCGGTTTTCGGGTTTTCCTTAGTCGGCACGTTCTCGATCGTCATGGTGAAGCGGGCAGCTTCGCCTTCAACGTGGATGGTGTGTGTGTTCCGCGTGATTGCCGGGTCGGCCCAAATCCGCACTTTAGTCTTGAGCGGCCCGATCCCGGCCAAGGCGAGGGCCGCGGCGACATTGACGTTGGCGGGAAAGCCGGCGGCGGCGTCGAGGGCATTCCCGTCGAACACCAGCAACGGCTGAGCCAGATGCGTAACGTCGATGGCATGTTTCTTCAGATACGGCGCGCCCACCAGAGCCAGCGGTGGCTTTCGGCTTTCAATCGTCACGCTGTCAACCTGCCCCTCGGCCGCGGCCCGCACCGCATCCAGGCCGAGCAGAGCGCCTGTTGGCACCACGATGCGGGCGCCCGTCCTCTGAGCCAGTTCTACAAGGTGCATTCGGGGCAACAGCGCGCCAACCGAGGCAGGAATGAAGATGCGCCCGGCCTGCAAAGCTGGGACGGCGATCTGCTCGAAGATTGCGGCCGGCGCGCACTCCACGACGATGTCGGCTTCGGCCAGCGATTGCAGGTCGACCAGACGAGGCGGAGACCGGAAGCTGGCCAGATTGGTGCGTGCCTTGGCCTCATCGCGGCATGACACAGCGATCAAGCGCAGTCCATCGACCCCGGCGTCGAGCGCTCGGGCCAAGGGCAAGCCAATCGCGCCCAGACCGGCGATCGCGACTGTTTTGTTCATGCCGCCATCCTTACTCCGCTACCTCGACCGCTGCTCGGAGCTGGCTTGCGCCGAGTGGCCTTTATCATATCGACACGAGAGACAGGATCGGTCGTTCCACGCAGAGAATACAGCAATCGCTCGGCAGACGCCGCCAACACCGTCTTCGCTCATGGGTGGGGCGAGCAACGGGACTCGAACCCGTGACATCCAAGACCACAACCTGGCGCTCTACCAACTGAGCTATGCCCGCCATCCAGGGGGCGCGATGTAGGCCGGTGCGGCGAGCCCGTCAAGATTCAGCGGTTTGCCATGACCAGGGGAGGCGTCTGATTGTCGCCGTCAAGGCTGGCCAACCATCGGGTTCGTCGGCGGGGCCGCAAGGCCCGGGTTAGCAAAAGTGGGCCGATTGGAGACAGATCCCACTCGGCGCTTTTTCCGGCCCACGGTTTCATGCATAACCCCAACGAAGTTCACATTGTATCAGTTCGCATTGAAACCGCGTTGCGGCGCCCCATCGAAAAGGCATTGATCCGTTCATGAGTGGAAGCGCACCCGTTCAGCCGGCGGCCGGCCAATCGGCCCTAACCATCCCGGGTCAACCGGCCGCCCCCCGCCCGGCCTCCGGCGGAGAGACCGTTGAGCAGTCATTGACGCGCGCGCAGGTGGCCGCACACTCAAAGCGGCTGAACGAGGCGGCCGGCATTTGCGCTGACATCCTGGCCGCCTCGCCCGAGCACCCGGCGGCGTTGGCGCTTCAAGGCATCGTTGCTGGCCTCGCCGGCGATCCGGAAAAGGGCATCGTGCTGCTACGCCGGGCGATCCACTTGCGTCCGGGCAATGGTTCCTGGCATGCGCATCTCGGCTCGCTGTGCCGCACGACCTACCGGATCGAGGAGGCGCTGGCAGCGGGCCAGGAATCCGTTCGGCTCGACGGGAATACTCCGGAACACCTGGTCAACCTGTCGCTGATCTTCGTTGACATGGATGAACGCGACCGGGCTATGGCGTGCCTGCTGCGCGCATTGGGCCTGAAGCACACCCATGCCGAAAGTCACCTGGCGGTGGCCCAGACCCTGCTGGCGAGGGGCGAATTCGACCCGGGTTGGATGGAGTACGAATGGCGCAACCAGACCGAGGCAGGCAAGGGGACGATGCCCACGATGACCTCGGCGCCGTGGAACGGCATGCGGATCCCGGGTGGCCGGCTGCTACTTGTGGGTGACCAGGGCTACGGCGATACGATCCAGTTCGCTCGATATATCCCTATGGCCGCCGAACGGTGCCAGGAAGTGATCCTCGGGTGCAGCGCGGAGTTGGCGCCGCTGCTGACAGGTATTCCCGGTGTCTCGCAATACTGCCACCGATGGGTGGATGTCCCTGGACACGCCGCGCATTGCCGGCTGTCCAGCCTGCCGTATCTGTTCCGCACGCAACCCGATACGATTCCAGTGCAGATTCCCTATATGAAAGCTGATCCAGCCCGTATTGCGCACTGGCGCGAGCGACTCGATGCCACACTGCCACGCGGGGTGAAGCGGATCGGCCTGGCCTGGACAGGGCGCCCGACGCATCCGAACGACCGCCGCCGGTCCATGTCGTTAAGGCAGCTCACGACGCTGGCAGATGCGGGACCCGCGGCGTTCGTCTCACTGCAGAAACCGATGCCGCACCGCGATCTGGAGACGATGGCGCGTTTTCCGGGCATGATCAACCTTGCCGACGACTTGACCGATTTCGGTGAGACGGCGGCGCTGATGGAGAATCTGGATCTGGTGGTCACGGTGGATACCTCGATGGGCCATCTGGCCGGCGCGCTGGGCAAGCCGGTGTGGATCCTGATTCCAAAAGCCGCTGACTGGCGCTGGATGCTGGATCGCGAGGACAGTCCCTGGTATCCGTCCGCACGGTTGTTCCGGCAGCCGAAGCCCGGCGACTGGAACGTGCCGCTCGACCGATTGCGATCGGCGCTGAGCCGGGAACTCGCTGGCGCGCGGGAGGGCGTTGTCGGCGGCTGACGTTCCGCGATGACGAGGGGCGGATAGCACGTCCGCTGACCGGAAGACCGAGGGACTCTGGCGTGTTCATTAGCATTTTGGAATATTGCGGTGACTGGGATCGCAAGGACTGATGTCGCGGCGGCTCCGCCGACCCTAAAGTCAATGATCTATTTGTTGTTGTAAAATAATGTGTGGAAAGCCATGCTGCGGCGGCCGGAGCGCACGGACAATCGCGTTAGGCCTCTTCTAGAGCATATTCGCCCTGATCGGGAATCCATGCGGATGGCTGGGGATGAGCCATATCATGACGTATATGCATTGACTTACCCACGTTTCCGGTTAGGGTAAACCTCTTCAGGCTTCGGCTATTCGACGCGCCCCCGACGGCGGAGGCGGCGCGCCGGAACTCTTGTCGGTTTACTGTGTCGGAGAGCCCACGTTGGATGCGTCGGCCGAGACGGTAACCGCCTGATAGACGAGATTGCGCATTTCATGGCGGTAGTGGGCGCTCTTGGCCAATCCCTTTTCATCAAATGGGTTCTGAACCATCAGGGTCGCGACCAATTTTTCCTTCGGATCGACCCAAAAATAGGTTCCGTGCGCACCCGACCAGGAGAAATCTCCAACCGATCCGGGTAGCGGATTGTGCCCCACCTCCTTGCGAACCAGGAAGCCTAAACCAAAGCCTTCCCCCATCTCAGGCGTTGGTGCCTGATCCTGTAGCAACGCGATGAAGCCAGGATTATAAGTAACGCTCGGCGGCAGATGGTCCGAGGTCATAAGTTCAACCGTCTTGGGCGACAGCAACCGTACGCCGTCGAGTTCACCTCCGTTCAGCAGCATTTGACAGAACCGCGTGTAATCCTCTGCCGTCGACACCATCCCGCCACCGCCCGACAACCATTTCGGCTTGTTCGTGAGGTTGTCGACGATCATGTTAGGCCTCTTCCCAGTTGCGGGGTCCACCTGCGGCTCGGCAACGTGGGCCGCCTGGGTTTGGCTGACCGAGAACCCTGTCGCGGTGAGGTTGAGCGGCTTCGCGATCCGCTCCTGTACGAACTGGTCGAAACCCGTTCCAGATGCCACTTCGACAATGCGTCCCAAGACATCCGTCGACATGCTATATTCCCATGCCGTTCCAGGTTGACGAACCAGCGGCAGCTTCGCGAGCTTGGTTACCATCTCGGCAAGGGACTGGTCGAAATTGAAAACCTTCGCATCCTCATAGGCTTGTTTGACCGAAGCATCTTCCACGAAGAACGAGTACGACAAGCCCGAGGTGTGGCGGAGCAGGTCTTGCACGGTCATCGGGCGTTTGACCGGCACCTGATCTGCGCCAACCCGCAGATCGTTAAACTCCGGAAGATATTGCGACACCGGAGCCGAGAGGTCGATCTTGCCCTCCTCCACCAGCATCATGACCGCTACAGAGGTGATCGGCTTCGACATCGATGCTATCCGGAAGATCGCGTCGGATTTCATCGGCACGTTGCCTTCGCGGCTTTGGTAGCCGAAGGCCTTCTCGTAGGCGATCTTGCCGTTACGCGCGACCAGCACCACCGCTCCGGGGATCTCGCCGGCGTCGACGTCCCGCTGGAATGTATCGGTCAGGCGGTTCAACCGCTCTGACGACATCCCGACAGACTCTGGGTTGGTTTTCGGAAGCTGGTCCGCGAGCACGGCGGCTGACAGGCCAGTCGTCAGCAACAACACCGAGCTGCCCCAGAGCGCGGACGCCGCAAGACAACGCCGAACTTTTATCGAATGTCCGATCATTTGTACCTCCCATCCTCTGACTGCATGTTTTTCTGTCAGTATTCTTCGGGTACGCAAAAAAAGCCGAAGGATTAAGGACTATCGGTAGCGGAATGTCAACCCGCGATTGACATGCCCTCGATTGCGCCGAAGCTGCTAATTTGCTCGTGGCCAATACAAATTCTGATTGGGACGGTCGCGATTTCGATACAATACCAGCGGCTAGCGCGCTACCCCTGGATCCGCAAGTGTCCTGTAGTCCAGAGTTTGGCAGCACGAGAGCGGTGACGATCAGCCAGGTGAGCGGCACCCGCTCGCTCGTGGGCACGAAAGCATCGGTTGCCAAGGGTCTGACGATGCGGGATCACGTTCGGCTAGAACCGTTGGCCGGTATGGTTCTTGCTCGTTCGACAGTCTGACCGGTCTGACGGAGCTGAATATGAAAAGACGAACCCTCCTACACGCCGGAACCGCCGCCCTCGCCACAGGGTTAGCGCGACCCACCGTCATCCGAGCGGCCGAGTCTCGGGTGCTTAAATTCATTCCACAAGCCGATCTGGCGGTGCTCGATCCGGTCTGGACCACCGCCTATGTCACGCGCCACCACGGGATGATGGTGTTCGACACGCTGTTTGGTACCGACGCCAGCTTCCAGCCACAGCCGCAGATGGTCGCGGGAGCAACCACCAGCGCCGATGGCAAGGAATGGAACCTCATCCTGCGCGACGGGTTGAAGTGGCATGACGACGCGCCGGTGCTGGGACGCGACTGCGTCGCCTCGATCCAGCGCTGGGGCAAGCGCGACGCCTTCGGCCAGGCGTTGATGGCCGCCACGGATGAGTTGTCTGCGCCTGATGACAAGACCATCCGCTTCCGGCTGAAGCAGCCTTTCCCGCTACTGCCCATCGCACTCGGCAAGGTCAGCGTGGTGATCTGCCCCATGATGCCGGAGCGATTGGCCAAGACGGATCCTTTCACGCAAGTAACGGATATGGTCGGCAGCGGCCCGTTCCGCTTCAAGGCGGATGAGCGAGGACCCGGGCGCTCGGGTCGTGTATGAGCGGTTCGAAGGCTATGTACCGCGGTCCGGTGGCATACCGGAATGGACGTCGGGCCCTAAAGTCGCGCATTTCGACCGCATCGAGTGGAACGTGATCCCCGACGCAGCCACCGCGATGGGCGCTTTGCAAAACGGCGAGGCGGATTGGTGGGAGCAGCCGACGTTTGACCTGCTGCCGCTGCTGCGGAAGACGAGCAATCTGGTGTTGGAAACGCTCGACCCAACCGGGTCACCGTCGATGTTGCGGTTCAATCAGTTGTTTCCTCCATTCGACAATGCGGCAATCAGGCGGGCTCTGCTGGGCGCGGTGGATCAGGCGGATTTCATGACGGCGGTAGCTGGAACCGATCCGTCGGGGTGGCGGGACAAGGTGGGATTCTTTCCGCCCGGGTCGCCGCTGGCGAGCGATGCCGGGATGCAGGCGCTGACAAGCCCCAGGGATCTGAACAAAGTGAAGAAGGATTTGGCCGCCGCCGGGTACAAGGGTGAGAAGATCGTCGTCATGGTGGCCTCCGACTTCCCGGTGCTGAACGCGATGGGGCAGGTCGGGGCCGATATGCTGCAACAGGTTGGCATGAACGTCGATCTGCAGATCACTGACTGGGGTTCGGTCGTCCAACGGCGCGCCAGCCGCAAGCTGCCGGATCAGGGCGGGTGGAGCGTATTCTTCACGGCCTTCGGTGGCGTAGATCAATACACCCCGGCCGGGCATCTGGGGCTGCGCGGTAACGGCACGGATGGCTGGTTCGGCTGGCCGACGGACCCGAAGCTTGAGGAACTGCGGGCTGCCTGGTTCGCAGCACCTGATCTTGCGGCACAAAAGAAGATCGGCGAGGCGATTTAAGCAGAGGCGTTCCAGAGCGTGCCTTACCTGCCTTTGGGCGAGTATTTCCAGCCGACCGCGCATGCGAAATCTATCAGTGGGGTCCTGAAGGGAATGCCGTTGTTCTGGAACGTAAACAAAAATGGGTAGCGGCCCGCTGTCCAGCTCGGCATCAAATGGTAACGACCGAGCGGGTCGGGAAGAAACAAATGGATTGCGCGTGCAGCAAAGCGCCTTTTGGTTCTTGGTTCCTCCTGACCGAATACCCAGAGGTTCTCGCAGCAGGGATCGCGTGGCACGACGAAACCAGAGTGCGCGCGAGACGGATACGCAAGGTGGAGATAGAATTCGGCATGTGGCGTTTGTGACCCCAGCGGCAAATCCTCGGGGCCAGAGGAATTTCCCGCCGCGTTCTTTAGCAAGTAAGGGCCAGGGGTACGATCCCTGGCCCTTCATTCCTATTTCTTACGGTACCAAAGTCCGCTCGGTCACGCCTGCGATCGCCGGACGGGCGGGCACGGGACGGGCCGCCGTCGTAGCGGCCGCGGAGGCGATTGGCACCGTGAGCCTAACTTGGCCGACGTTCGAAAGCGTTATCGCTTGACCCGCCCTCGTCGCACCATCGGTGGCGCGTGAAAGTTGGGCGGCGGCAGCGGCCAGGGTAGCAATATCGCCAGGCTTCAGCACGCGCCCGCCGTCCGGTCCAGGGTCGCCAGGGCTGGTCTGAAACGGCGCCTGGGTAAGAATATGGCTGATCTCACACAGTACATGTTCCATGTCGGCGGCAAGGGGAGTGATCGTGAGGAAAGTGTAGTTGCCAGAAGAGAACCCGCCATCCGGCCGTGTGACGATCACACTCAAAGTCACGTTTGCCCCCGCTTGCGCCGGTAGCTGCACGCTCACTTGATTCGAACCGGCCCCGCCAGTGATGACCGCACCGATCGCCGTCCAGGCGTATGTGAGCCCGCTGCCCATGTCGTCTACGCGCACGCTGAAGTTTGCCAGCCCTCCGACGACATTGGAAATTTGGCAGGTTGTTTCTAGGTCGGCATCAATAAGGCGTTCTCCGACGATAATGACGCTGCCTGTCGAAGTCTCATTTGCGTCGGCGGCTGGTAGGAATTTTGTAATCGCCATGCCGGCGAAAGTCCCAAGAGAGGCGACCACCCCAATTTTGCGGTTGCCTTGGCTCTGGAAGGACAGCTTACCCGACATCGAGCGCGCGGCACCCTCGGCGATTGACACAGGCGACGCCTCCTTGACGGGTACGCCAGCGTCCCCGGCAATCACCAGTGCGAGGGCGGGGGAAGCATGGAAACCGATATTGGTCGCTGAGACCTGCACCCCCACGGGGTCGCCCAGGCCGGTTACCTTCGGCGACACGGCAAGCCCCTTGCTGAGGACCACGGTTCTGGGCGGGGTCGCCGGCGTGTACGCTGTACAGAACAGCCCGCGCATTGGCCCTCGCGAACCCGGATTCTGGCTTTCTGCAACTTCCAGTGCGGCGCCACTGAAGTTCATCTTGTATGTGGTCTCAGCGCCGGGAGCATTGTTGTCATAAGCAAACAGAGTTACAGTGCCATCCATATTGTCGTCGAATCCGTACACGAGGACCTGATGGTTTTCGAGCGGATTCCATGTGGTGCCGATCAGCCCAACGGTGACAGGCATGCCAGAATTGATGTGTGATTTCAGCTTTGCGATTTCGGTCTTGGTCTTGTCTCGCAGCGTCGCCGCACCGGAGCCGTCGAAATGCAGTATTGCCATCCATTCCAGGAAAGTGCCGACATTGTTTTTTACGCTGTCGAGCAGTCGGGTCCAAATATAGTTACGCAGCGCCGTGCCGGTGGGAGAGGTACGCTGCGGCTGATCGTTCGGACCGATCCCGCGGGGCACCACCCAGCTTTTCCGCCAGTAGTCGAGTGAGGCAAAGGCCATGCCGCCGCACAGTCCGTAAGGATTTGCGGTAATAGCCCCAACTATACCGTTTACAATGCCGTCGATTTCCGCCTCGATTGTTTTATAGACTAGTCGGACGGTGGCGGCAAGACAAACCGCGGAGAAGAAGGTATGGGCGCAGCGGTCATAGCGCATCGCGATCCGTCGCCAGTCTTTCAGTCTGGCAACATGTTCTCGATCTTATGGCGCCGTTTGTGAGCGCCTTGTCGTAGTCGATTGGCTGTTTGCGGTTCTTGGTCGGCGGAATGCACGCCTTGATCCCGCGCTCGTTCAGGGCAGTGCGGAAATGGTCGCTGTCGTAGCCGCGGTCGCCGATCAAGGTGCTGCCCGCAGGCAGCTTCTCGATCAGCAGGCGGGCGCCGGTATGGTCGCTCATCTGGCCCTCGGTCAGCAGCGGTCATGGGCTTGCCCTGCTCGTCACACACGACGTGGAGCTTGGAATCAGCCCGCCCTTGGGCGTCCGATGCAGCGCGAACACCCCCTTTTCCGCAGGCTGGCGGCTGTCCGATGCGCTTTGAGATGGGTGCGTCGATCATGATCCGCTCAGGACTGGATCCTTCACCGGCCAATCCAGCAAAGATCCGCTCGAACACGCCGCGGCGGCTCCAGCGGACGAAGCATTATACAGGGTCTGGCGGGCCATATTCTCTGGCGCATCCTCCACTGCAGCCGTGCGGATCACGTAGATGACCCGCTGATCACCCGCCGTCGTCGACCCGCGTGCCGTGGAGCGCGAAGCGGCTGACCGAAGCAGTCGCTCGCTCAACAGAACAATCGCTCATGCGACACCCCGCCAACCAAACAGAACCGTCGAGCCGGTCAAGTCGTCAAGGTCCGAGCTAGCCATGGCCCGACAAACGGCACGGCGCCTTCGATGGCCAGCAGCGGCGCCTCGGCGACCAGGATCAGCGGCGACAGTGCGACCGCGATCACGTCCACTGCGTCGGTAACGAGGCCGGTGAGAATTGCGGTTTCGGTTGCATCAAAAGTCCAACTATTTACGAACGCGAATCCATCGGTTTCGGGGCGGTAATGAGCTCGGGTCACTTGATTTCCCTTTCAAACGTTGCTGGACTATCTGGCCGCACTTCGAGGCACGGATATGGCTGCCCCCAGCAAAATCCCGCTGCAGGGCTGACATTTTCGTTGTTTATCCCGATGGTTGTTTCGGAACACATCCTGATATTACGATCACACAATGAAGTGAAATAAACAAACCGTGAAGTTTGTAACAATCAAAATACTTGACGGCATGGCGGCGCGGGCGAGAACGCCGGCCGCGGAGGAGCACGAGGAGCAGGGTTAGTATCGGCGGTTCCGTCGCAAACCTTCGGGTAGCTGCGGCTCGTTTAGTGGCGGCAAATGAAGCGTGCGCCGTATTCGAAGTGGTGAAAACGTTCGCCAAACCGAATGTCCACAAACCGGCCCGACCTTGGTGTTCCCGGGCGGCATGCGCGATCAACTTGTAGACCGCTCATGCGCGTCGGCTCAGTGTTTCGCTTCGGTGTAGGGATAGTCCAGGGAACCGGTTTGCAAGGCGGGCGGCCACAAAACGACCTCGGTCTTCGGATCCTTGAACTGGTCCAGGTCATGCCCTGCGACGCCCTGGAACTGGACCGCAAGCACGCGCGGTTCGGTCCATTCTCCGTTCGGTCCGAAAGTGATGCCGCCGGCGACTGTATCGAATGTGTGACTCCGCAGGTAGTCAGCCAATTTGGTCTGGTCGAGGCTCCCGACGGCCTCGATCGCCTGGCCGAGCACCTGCATCCTGGAATAGGCGAACGGCGGCACGGAGTAGCCGAGCGGATCGACGCCCGCGGCAACCGCGCGCGCCTGATACTTCTCCAGGAACGCCAGGGCTTCCGGTGTTGCAAGGCTTTTCACGGGCTGCCAAGTGTCGAAATTAACGATGCCGTTCAGCAACGGTCCGAGCTGCATCTTGATGGCGGTTGACCACAGCCCGACCATGCTGCCGCCGAACATTCTCGTGCGCAATCCAATCTCATTGGCGGCGCGTAGTATGCCGACGCTATCTGGCGGATAGGCTCCGACATAGACGAGATCTGGGTTGGTCCCTTGGATACTGCGGACGATCGGAGAATAGTCAGTAGTGGCAGGAGGATAGGTCTGATCATAGACAATCTTTAGGCCAGCTTGTTTCGCGTTCGCGCGGGCGCCTTCCAGAGCGTTCTTGCCAAATTCTGCGTCGGCGCCGACCAGCGCGACGGTCTGCGGTTTAGGGTTCATCATCTCTGCCACGGCGAAGAAGCCTTGAGACAAGGCGTTCCTCGGGGTTTCTCCACCGACAGGATTCATTGAGAAGTAGTTCTGATAGTGGAAGTTGCTGTTCACATCGTTGCCAAACAGGCTGATGAACGTGAGGTGGCGCTCCATCATCATCGGCATGGCAGGCGCGATCATATTGGTGCCGACCTCGCCCAAAAGAAGATCGACCTTGTCGACATCAAGAAGTTTGGTGACGATGCCCGGAACTAGCGCTGGGTTCGACTGGTCGTCGTAGAAGATAAGCTTCACCGGCCGGCTCAGCAGACCCCCCCTGGCGTTGATCTCCTCCGTCCAGATTTGGATTGCCAGTAGCGACGCTTTGCCGAGGGGTGCGATCCCGCCCGTCAGTTCAATGTCGAAGCCGATGGTGATTGGTTCGACCGCCGGCGCGGCAGTGGGCACAAAGCCGGCGCAAATCGCAGCAAGTGCGAGCAATCGAGCCCTGGGTCTAAGCCACGACATAGTTGTTTCCCCCGCCGAACTGGTAATTGGCAGCTTCTCATAGACTCTTTTCACGCCAACGGGAAATAACCAACGTCACTTCCCGATCCCAGGCATTGTTCTACGAAGACGGTCAACTGACTTCGGTTAATGAGTCAGGCCAAATCCGATCGACTGGCACTCGCCTTTGGGCGGGTTAGCCGGATCAGTAGGAGACAAGTAATTATCGGACGCAGAATTACGCGGGCTTCGAATGATATTGCACCGAGTTCGGCGTGCCAGATGTGTGTCGTCTTCGGAAACTTCCTCGATCGGGCCGCGGGTGCAGGGTTGCTGGCGCGCGGTAGCAGCAACCCGAACACCGCAGCGCCGGTGTCAGTGGATCCCCGCCATCTCCGGGATTGATCTGCTCGCGGTCCAGAACCGCGCGTCGCTATCTCGGTGCGCGGCGACAGCAGCAGGGTGGAGGTCGGCGACGGGGCGCGGTTCGAGATCGAAGTGACCGTGGTTATCGTGGCCGCGCACCAGGGTCGCCGAGAGCCGCGTCCGTCCGACGTGGCGGACGCGCGTGGGAATGTAGCTGATCCCTATCCCGATGCGGTCGTCATCGCCGGTATTCGGATCGGACGCATGAATGGCCAACGTGTGATGAAGCGAGAACTCACCCGGCGACAGCACGATCGGGACAGCGCACGATGGATCGACGTCGGTGAGCACGGTCTGGCCGCGCGACAGCATCAGCGTGGGATCGCGATGATCGGAATGCGCAAGCTGTCCAGCGTGGTGCGAGCCAGGCAGGATCCTTACGCATCCGGTCTGCGTGTTGCTTGGACTAAGTGCGACCCAGGCGGTGACATGCTCGTGGGGCGCGAGGCCGAAATAGGTGCCGTCCTGGTGCCATGGCACGCGGCTGGGGGAGCCCTTGGTCTTCCACCACATAGTGGTATGGAACACGAGGATATCGGGTCCGATCAGGTCCTCGACCGCATTGAGGATTGCTGGTTCGCGCACCAGTTTGGCGGCCCAGGTGAACAGCAAATATGGTTTCACACGATACGAAACGCTTCCGGAAAACGCCGCGGCGGCCTCCGAGCTGTCGGCGCAGGTGCGCTCGACATCGGCGCGATACGCAGCCGCGACGTCCCCGGCAAAGGCACGCAAGGGAAATAAAAAGCCTTCGGTCTCATATCGGCTGATCGCCGCTGTGCTCAACATGAAAGCCCTCGTTCGGTTTACGGCGTGATCGCCTGCGGCCGAGGCGAAAGGCGTAAATCACGCGATCAGACATGAGCGTAGACGATGATTGAACGCCAAAGTGTGGATCACAGTCTAAAGCAATCGAAATCTTTCCGGTCGCGAGGTCATAGACGCCGCCGGCGAGCTTGACCTTGCCCGACGAGATCATCGCCGACAGCAGCGGGGTCGTCGAACTGGTCCGCTGCACGGTCAGGCGCACGTTCTCGGCGATGGCCGCTGAAAGCCGATCCGATTCGGGGACCGATTTCGTGGCGGTGACGGCCGGCGCGATCTCGGCGATCAGCTCCGGCAGGTGGCCGGGCAGGGGCGTGCCGTCTTGCACCGACTTGATCGCGGCCGCGACCGCGCCGCAATTTGAATGACCGAGCACGAGGATCAGCGGGACACCTAATACTTGAGTAGCGTATTCCAGGCTGGCGATGCCGGTTGCGCTCAGCACGTTGCCGGCGACGCGGACCACGAACAAGTCACCGGGCCCCTGATCGAAGACAAATTCCGGTCCGACGCGGGAATCGGCGCAACCCAGGACCGCGGCGATCGGGTATTGAGCCTTGCTGCGCGCGACCCGGCCGGCGTCGAAGTCGCGCAAGTCTGCTTTGTTAGCCGCATATCGCGCATTGCCGGCGATCAACCGATGTAGCGCGGCATCGCCGCTGATGGCGTTGGGTGCGTCAACCGGCCGGGGATCGTCGGCGAAGGCTCGCGGGATTGCGGAGGCGGCGGCAAGTCCGGTGAGGAGGGAACGCCTGACCAGGCGCGAGGAGCCGGCCTGCGACGTCGCTATCGTCTCCGGCCGCCCGGAATTGGGCGCCAGCATGGATCGTCTGACTGCATTATCGTTTGCCATGAATCCCCCACTTCACCGCTGTCTGCGGCACGCGATAGCGTAGCAGGGAAGGCCTGAACCAATCCAGGTCGCGCTCGAACAGGCTGGCGGCCAGAGCCGGCGCGATTTTGGTTTGTCTCCCGAATCAAACAGCCGCGGTACGCTGCGTTCCGGTTGCAATGACATGCGGATTTTGCGCCGGGCGGCGCGCGGCCAGTTCGGCGGCCAGTTCGATGGCGGCGATCAGGCTGGTCGGGTCGGCGACGCCTTTGCCGGCGATGTCGAAGGCGGTGCCATGATCGGGCGAAGTACGCACGATCGGCAGGCCAAGCGTGACGTTGACGCCGTGGTCCATATCCAGCGTCTTCAGCGGGATCAGCGCCTGATCGTGATACATGCAGATCGCGACATCGTAGCGCGCTCGGGCCGTGGCGGTGAACATGGTGTCGGGCGGCCAGGGACCGGAGACCTCGATCCCGTCCGCTCGCAGCGTGTCGATCGCGGGTTGGATCAGGGTGGTTTCCTCCGAGCCCAACGCACCCTGCTCGCCGGCGTGCGGGTTGAGGCCGGCGATCGCCAGCCTCGGCGCGACGATACCAAAATCGCGGCGTAAAGCGGCGGCCGTGGTGCGGGAAGCGGCGACGATCATGTCGGTCGTCAGCATGGCGATCGAATCACGCAGGGAGGCGTGCACCGTGACCGGCACAACACGCAGCATCGGACTGGCGAGCATCATGATCTGCTGGCCAGTCGCACCGGTCAGAGCGGCGAGGAACTCGGTATGTCCGGGGTAGGGGAAGCCCGCCTGATACAGAGCCGCTTTGTTGATCGGGTTGGTGACAACCGCGGCTGCGGCGCCCGTCAGTGCCAGCTTTGTTGCCTGCTCGATCGAGGCGACGATGGCTTGAGCGTTGGCTGGGTTGGGTTCGCCAGGGACGGGTGTGGCGGTCAGTGGGACGGACAGGACGGGGAGGGCGGTGGCGAATATGTCGGGCGCCTCGGCTGGGTGGGCGACTTGTCGGATCGGCACGGTCAGGCTGAGGTCATGGGCCAGGCGTTCCAGTCGAGCGGGGTCGTCCAGCGTGAGAAAGACAGGACCCGTATGACGCAGGGTCAGCCAGGTTTTGAGTGTGAGTTCTCCGCCTATGCCGGCAGGGTCGCCCATGGTCAGCGCGAGGGGGTTCATGGGCCGATGCCTTCATGGTGGGTGCGGGTGGGACGGGTTTTTGGCGAGATCGGTGGAGCTTTGCAATGTTGGTGAGCCGCGGCCGCTATAGTCCGTTGCGGGAAGGGCCGGGGGAACCGCCCGTCCGGGATCTCCTTCAGGAAGCGTCAGGCTTAGCACCGTCGCGTTGCATCACGGACTTCGACAGCCGCACGAGCCGATGAGAGGCCCACCGCTAAGGCGGAGAGCGCCTGGGGCCGGAGTAATATTGGAGTTACGAAGCTGGCGTTAGGTACCCTGTCAGGGGCCAGAGGTGTCTGTAGTTATGGGACCGGGGATTTCTGAAGGGGTGGCGCGCGGCGAAACGGTTCTGAGGCCTGCGCAGGCCCAACAAGCGGAGCCGCCGTACATGCCCGCCTCCTGGAATTCCTATGGCAGCGGCGAGGCGATCCTGCTGGCGATCGTGCTGCTGATGGTGGCCGGCGGATTTGGCTTGGCTGGCAAACGGCTGCGGGCCCCGCTTGCGATCGCTCGGCCGGGCGGCGTTGCCGCGGGGTTCATGATCGTGATCTGGCTGTTGTCGATCTACACCGTCGTTGTCGTCACGGTTGTTTACGGATTGCAGGTGAAGCAGACCTATCCCGGCTTCGTCGGCCGCCACGTGCGCGTCGGCACGTTCGTCGATGCGGCGGTGACGTTCTTCGTGATTCTCTACCTTACGCGGCGGTGGGGTTGGAAGATTATGCTGGCCAGCGCCATCGTTGGGACCGCCGCCGCGCCGATGATTTTCGAGTTTCCGTTCGATCTGATCGTCATGGGGAGGACCAATCCGCCGATCCCGCCTCATCCGATGCTGTATCGGCAGCTTTTCTTCCTGCCGTTGTTCCTGGCCGAGTTCTCAACGGTTTCACTGCTGACGTTGCTGCCGTCTATGCGAGTGACTGCGTATGCCTGCTACGCAGTGGCAGGGATGTTTGTAGTATTCGCCGTGTGGGCTGCGTTCGGGTTTGCGTTTCCCGCGGAACCGCTGCCGCTTGTGCTGAATGTGATTTCAAAGATTTTGTGCTTTGTAGCGGCGATCATGCTGTTTGTCTGGAGGGTGGACGGGGAAGACGCCGGAGCTGGAGCGTGCTGATTGGGCTTCAATCGGTAGCCGCTCGGTGCGGTCCGATGCAGCCCGGTTTGAATAGCGAAGATCAAGATATCTGCATCAAAATCAGACCGCTGATATGATTGATCTTTTCTGATGCAGATTTCTGATGCACAATAAGTGCATGATTTATGGCTATGCCCGTGTCTCGACCGACGCCCAAGACCTCGGCAATCAGATGGCCCAGCTCAAGGGCGCCGCTTGCGATAAGATATATCGCGAGAAGATGAGCGGCGCGACCGCCGAACGGCCCCAGCTAAAAAAGCTGATGGCGAAGCTCGCCGCTGGCGACGTGGTGGTGATCCCGGCGGTTGACCGGCTGTCGCGTGATACAACCGACCTTCTGATGATCGCCCGCGACATACAGCGCGCCGGAGCGGGGTTGCGTTCGCTCGCCGAACCCGTGGTCGATACCACGTCGGACTTCGCCGAACTGGTGCTTGCCATGCTCGGGGTTGCCGCTAAGCTCGAACATCGCCGCATCAAGGAGCGCACGGCGCGCGGCCGTGCCGACGCCAAAGCCAAGGGCGTTAAATTCGGTCGCAAGCCGACCCTCACTCCGCACCAGCAGCGAGAGGCGCGGGAGCGAGTAGCAGCGGGTGAGCCGCAGCGCAGCGTCGCCCGCAGCTTCAACGTCAGTCAGGCAACCATCTCAAGGCTGGCCCTATGACAGAAGTTGCGGAGTTACCCAGCATCTTGGAAATCATAGAGCTGTTTAGAACCAAGGCTTTCGAAGGGGCTGACTACAAAGGATATACGCCAACTAATCCGCTTGATGCCATTGCGAAGAGCGACCAAGCCAACCAAGATAGGCTAGCCCTATTGGGAAACACGTTGCCGATATTTGATGAGTTCCTCGGATGGTTTATGAGCATATCTGACACGCTTTGCGTCGTCGTCATCTCCAGCAAAGGACAAAAGGATAAGAAGTGGTCGGCACTATTTATCGCTGTGAGTGTGATCGTCTCTCAGTTAATCGCTGTAAGACGCCTAGTGGTTAGTGGCCTTGACCTGCCTGCCAAACAGATTTTGAGATGTCTTGTAGAACATATAGACTTGGCAGTGCGCTTGAGCTTGGATCACACGATGGTCATCGAATTCATGCAATTCGACCGCCTTATAGGCCCGAAGGGCGCGAAAGCATTTTGGTCAAAATACGTGCAGAAGACAAGAAACTCGCATCTTCGGGAGCGTGCATATTCACAGATGGAGGCCTTATTAGGGAAGAGAGCCACAGAGTATTGGAAAAAAATTCCGATCGGGTGAAGAAGCGGTTCTAAATGCTTGTATACATCCTAGCAAGATAGCATCGTCAATAAACGCCACGGGCACTATGTATTTGTCAGACGCAGACCACGTTGCTGAGGCACTTCCATATTATGGACTGGTTGATAAATCGTCACAGAGGAACTCTAGACTATGCGATAATGTCAATGACGGACTATGCGTTGTTTGGTTTCCTGCCGTCGTGGAACAATTTGCCCAGATCATCCAGAATAGATACTCGATCAGGCCCCTTTCTTGAAGGAGCATGTGAGCATATACAGCGCGGGCGAGTTGTTGTTCTTGGGTTGGCTGATTTTCTTATTAAATCGACAAACAAGCCGATTTCAGCGCAAAAGACGGCTCGCTCAGTTCGGCGCAGGAAACAGGACTGAATCAGACGTGCCTCAACTGTCCTTATCTTCTTGACGGTCATCATCTTCACAGGCTGCATCGCGTCTGCGGTCGAACCTCGCACTTCCCATAAAGCCATTTTATGCAACTTTAAACTGCACGCCCGCTGCCCTGCTCCGCGCGATCCTGCCTGCCCGGCGGGAAGCGGAACCCGCGCCGGGAGGGCAGCGCGGTTGACTAACATCCCGGCCGTCCCGCGCCATATAGTTGCGACGTGTGAGTAGCGCCTCCTTGAACGGCCTGACGCCAAATCCCAAATCCCGCTCAGGTTGTGGGAGACGGACGTGGGCGAGGTAGTAAACGCTGCAGGACATGGGCCGCTAGGTCGGCGCGCTGTTGTCGTGGGTGCTGGCGCGTCCATCCTGTCGTTGTTCGATGCCCCTCTCTCTAGGGCAGAACTCATCGAGCCGATTTCAAGCGCGGAGAAGCTACTTTATGCGACCGTAAGAATAACCGGAAAGAACAAACAGGGGAAAGACACCGGGGGCACCGGGTTCTTCTACAAAATAGGCTTGGAAAATAATCAGCAAACAGTGGTGGTGATTACGAACGAACACGTTGTAAGGGACGTCGTTGGAGGCGTCGATGTCTCTGTTCACACTAAAACCACCTCTGGAACGGGGGCACCTGACGGGACATCAAGCATTCATCTGGACGGGGTTTTAGGCAGCGAATGGATTGAGCACCCAAATAAAATCGACCTGTGTGCATATCCGATACAACCGAGGCTAAACTCAATGGTGCCGCCATGTTTTCTAACTTTTGTGGACAAGAGCCTGATTCCCTCCCAACAAGCAATACAAGATCTAGACGCAATAGAAGAAGTTGTGATGGTAGGTTATCCGGCTCTGCTCTACGATGCACAGAATAACTATCCAATAATAAGGAGAGGGATTACGGCATCCGACCCGGCTGTTGACTTTAATGGGAAGCCAGAGATTGCAATTGACATACCCGCAATTGGTGGATCATCCGGATCGCCGGTGTTTTTATATAGCACTGGCGGGACGCACGTGAATAAGCAGGGCGGCACTACGGTAGGGGATAGGAGCGTTAGGTTGTTGGGGATCATGTATGAAGCCGTTTCCCTCAACACCGAGGGCGAAATCCAGATTCAAGAGGCGCCGACTTTGCTGGGCCAAATTCCAAATGTAGTTACCGGAAAGTTTGGATACCAGATACCTATAAATGTAGGTTATATTATTAAGTCGCGGGAAATCCAGCCTCTCATCGATGCGGTATTGCTGAAGTTTGGCCGGAAGGAAGATAAGTAGGGCTAACGCGCCTCTTCTCCGATAGCGAAATTGCCATCCAGCCTCCTCCGCCATCTTAACATAACGCGCGTTAGGCAGTCCTGGGGCCAAGATGGCAGGTAAAAAGCGCCGGGGGGCCCAAAGGGGGCGAAGGCCGCGCCGTTCTCTAGATATGGAGTGCTCTGCCTTCCGCCGCCAGCGCCGCTTCTTTCACCGTCTCGCTCAAAGTGGGATGCGCGTGGCAGATGCGCGCGACATCCTCGGCCGAGGCGCCGAATTCGATCGCCGTGGTTAGCTCGGCTATCAACGTGCCTGCATCGGGGCCGAGGACGTGTGCGCCCAGCAGTCGATCGGTGGCTTTGTCGGCAAGGATTTTCACAAATCCATCGGTATCGCCCATCGCCCGGGCGCGTCCGTTGGCGGTGAAGGGGAATTTACCGACTTTGTAGGCGACTTCACCGGCTTTCAGTTCTTCCTCAGTCTTGCCGACGGAGGCAACCTCGGGCCAAGTATAAACCACGCCGGGAATGGCGTCGTAGTTGACGTGCCCGGCCTGCCCGGCGAGGATCTCCGCCACGGCGACGCCCTCGTCCTCGCCCTTGTGCGCCAGCATCGGGCCTGGGATAACGTCACCGATCGCGTAGATGCCCGGAACGTTGGTGGCGTAGTGCGGGTCGACTTGCACGCGTTTGCGGTCGTCCAGGGCGACCCCGGCCTCCTCGAGACCGAGGCCGTCAGTGTAAGGACGGCGGCCGATTGAAACCAGCACGATGTCGGCCTGCATCGTTTCGGATGCGCCGCCCTTAACTGGCTCCATCGTCAGGCCGACGCCATCGCTGCCTGCTTTGGCAGCGGTCACTTTGGTGCCCAGCCGGAATTTTATCCCCTGCTTCTGCAGGATGCGGTGGAACGCGGTGGCGATCTCGGTGTCCATGCCGGGGACAATGCGGTCGAGGAATTCCACCACGGTGACCTCCGCACCCAGGCGGCGCCAGACGCTGCCGAGTTCCAGGCCGATGTAGCCGGCGCCAACCACCACCATATGGCCGGGCACTTTGTCCAGTTCGAGCCCGCCGGTGGAGGTGACGATCTGCTTCTCGTCCACCGTCACGCCAGGCAGCGGAACACTTTCACTGCCAGTGGCAATAACGATGTTTTTCGTGGTGTAGCTGGTGCCGTCGACGTCGACCGAGCCAGGGCCGGTGATGCGGCCGGTGCCCTTCAGCCAGGTGACCTTGTTCTTGCGGAATAAAAATTCCACACCTTTGGTGTTGGCGTTCACGACCTCGGTCTTGCGCGCCTGCATGCGGGCCAGATCGAGCTTGACGCCATCGACCAGCACACCGTGATCTTGCAGCGCGTGTTTGGTCTTTTCAAATTCCTCGGATGATTGCAGCAACGCCTTAGAGGGAATGCAGCCGATGTTGAGACACGTCCCGCCCAGGGTCGATCGCTTTTCGACGCAGGCGGTTTTCAGCCCAAGCTGAGCCGCGCGGATGGCGCAGACGTAGCCGCCCGGACCGGAGCCGATGATGATGACGTCGAATGAATCGCTCATTCAGACCTCGGCTTTGCTTTTCGTCAGGTCACGAACCGTGAAGCCGACATGGTCGAACATTCGGAAAATCTCCTGAGAGCCAGACAGCTTAGCCGACGCCCAGGCATCTAAGCGAGTCAGCCCATTATGTTGCGTAATCGCGGCATCGTCTCACGCCAACTCGTCAAGCAAAGCCTTGGCGTCCTTCAGATCGGCCGCAGCGAAGCCCTCGGTGAACCAATTGTAGACCGGATCGAGCAAATCAAGGGCCTCCGCACGCCTGCCCTGGTCGCGCCAAAGCCGCGCAAGGCTGGTCGATGCCCGTAACTGCAAGAGCTTCGCGCTCTGCCCCTCGGCGACCGCGATGGCTTGACGATAGTTCCGCTCGGCGGCGAATCGATCGCCCTTAGCATTCAGCAGATCGCCCGGAAGCCGATGCACATACTCGGCTTCAGCGTAACGCTCCTCCGTGGTATCGATGACTTCGCGCAGCCTCGCCGAGGCACTTCAGTGCTTCATCAGTCTGCCCGAGCCCGGCGTAAGCCTCAGCCAGCCAGGTGAACAGCTGCGGCGTCGTCGAAACCGCTCCAGTGGCACGAAATTCCGCCACTGCCAATTTGAGCAGCGCAAGGCCTTCCTGGGTTTGTCCAAGCGAGATCAATGAACGTGCGCGACGTCCCCGTGCCAAGCTTAAATAAAAGGGGAAACCGTGCTCTGTCGACAGCGCCAGAGCTTCATCAATGTGCACCTCGGGCGAGCGGGTGACCTCGTCGAGCCAGTTCACGATAGTCAGCGCGTGAGCCAGCGTATGGGCGTGCTTGAGCCGGCGGGCCTCCGACAATGCCTCGTCCATCCGTGACCGGCCCTGATCTATGTAACCCAGGTACGTCAGGGTCATGGCGAGATGCCCGAGCATATGAACGTAGCGGTCGAAGGACAGTCCGCCGATGGCGCGATGCGCTGGATCAGCAAGGCCCATACACTGCTCAAAGAGGGCTCGGGCGGCCAGGAACTCCCCGAGTTGAAAGCGGCTATTTCCACTCAGGAAGCAAGCTAGCGACCACGCGGTGGTATCGTTCCGAAATTCGCTGTTTCTTTTGAGATGCTCGGACAGCGATATTGACAACCTGTGCTCGCCTCGCACGAGATGAAACACCCATTGGCCCACGACCAGCGACACCAGATCCTCGGTTCGGTCGAGCTGTTCAGCCAGCGCGCGCGCTCGGGCGAGCGCCTCGCCCGCGTCCGCCGCCGCCGGGCCTTTGGTAGCAATCAGAGCTGTTCCGAGCGCTATTTGCAGGTCCAGTTCCTGTTGCCGGCGCCACGCGCCGTCCGCCAGACCGGCAAGCAGGTGCAACCCTTTCCCCAACTGGGCGACCGCTTCCGCCATCGCCGAGCCCGCCAGCGCTTGCTGACCGGCCTTCAGACAATAGACAACCGCCTGTTCGACGAGACCGGCTTCCGCACAGTGTTGGGCCAACAGCGCAGGTCGCGTCCTCGCGATTTCCGGAAAGCGGTCCTCGAGAGCAGCGACAATACGGCTGTGTAATTGCTGGCGCCGGCTGTGCAGCAACGTGCTGTAGGCCGCTTCTTGAACCAGCGCGTGCTTGAAGATATAGGTGGATTCTGGCGGCGCGCCGCGGACGAACACCAGGCCAGCCGTCGTGAGCCGATCTAGTGCGTCGCGAAGCGTTGGCTCCGCCAGATCGGTGACAGACGCAATTAACTCAAAACTGAACTCGCGTCCGACTGCCGCGCCGGTTTGTGCGATATGCTTGGCCTCCAGTCCCAACCGGTCCAGCCGCGCCATCAACAGGGCTTGCAACGTGCTCGGAACTGCAAACGCGGGAAGAGAGCCGTCTGGCGCCGCTTCGAGGATCGCCTTGGTCATTTCCTCGATAAACAGCGGAACGCCGTCGGTCTGCGCGGTAATGCGCTTGATAACAGCATGCGACAGCGCACGCTCCTCGGCCACTTGCACCGCAAGCGCCGTGGAGTGCCGCCGATCCAACCGTGTAAGCGTGATCAAACTGACCCCGGCGTGACCGATCCAGGACGGGCTGATCTCGGGGCGGAAGGATATCACCAACAGAATGGGGTGTTCGATGATTTGACCAACCAACATATCGAGCCATTCGAGCGAGCTAAGGTCGGCCCAGTGAGCGTCTTCGACCAGCATCAGCACCGGCTGCCGCAGGGCGATGCTCGCCAGGCGGCGCTGCATCACCGCGAAGGTCTGTTCCCTGCGTCGCCGTGGACTGAGGTCGGGCTGCGCGTAGGGCTCGCCCGTCGCGATCCCGAGCATGCCGGCAAGCAGCGCAACCTCGGCGGGTGGGAACTCGTCTGGAGCCAGGAGGGCTTCCAGTTTGCTCAATCGCTGCTCTGAGGTATCGCCCCTCGCGAAGCCAGCATCTTGCTCCCAATGCGCGATGATCGGGTGAAGTGCGGTCCCTTGGTGGAGGGGCGAGCAGAAGTAGCGCAAGCTCGCGTGCTTGTCGGTTGCCAACCACGCCTCAAGTTCTTTGAGCAAGCGAGTTCTTGCCGATGCCTGGTTCACCGGTAAGAAGTACGACCCGCCCTTCACCGGATGTGACCTGCTGCCAGGCATGCAGCAGGAGAGTCCGCTCCTCCACGCGTCCGACTAAAGGCGCTGACTTGCCGCGATAGAGTGCCTCGGAACGGCTGGCCACAGGGCGTGGCCCCATGACCCGCCAGGCGGTCGCCGGATGGGGGACGCCGTTCGCCGTTACTGGCTGGAAGGCGTGATATGTGAATAGTTGGCCGCCAACTTGCCGCGTCGTTGCCGTGACAACGACCTGGCCGGCCTCCGCCAGGCTTCGCATTCGCGCCGCGTCGCCGGGCGCGTCGCCAATCACCTCTCCTGCCGGATCGGCCACGACAAGCCCGGTTGCAAGCCCGGCACGAACGGGGAAACGATTCGCGCTCGTACCCGCGAGACCTTCCGCAAGAACCAGCGCGGCGTGTATTGCGCGCTCCGCGGCATGTTCCTGAGCGACCGGATGACCGAAATAGGCCATCACTTCGCCCGCGACACAATGGCCTACGGTTCCCTCATGTTGGGCGACAACAGCGGTGACTTGTCGGCGGTACGCAGCCATGACCGATTGAAGTTCCTCGGGATCGCCGGCGGTGCCGAAGCCGTTGCAGGATAGCAACTCGATGCAAAGAGCCGTGACCTGCCGCCGGTCAGCTTGTGGCTGCGCGGGCGCGGGTGGACAGTTAGCCTCGGGCACAGACCCGACTGTCCGGGCCTCCACCTCTTTCACCTGGGCCACAAATTTGTAGCCACTTCGTCGGACTGCGATGATCAGGCGAGGACATTTAGGGTCCAACTCTATCTTCCGGCGTAGGCGGACGACCTGCATGTCGATGCTACGGTCATACGCCTCGGCGTCGTGTCCGGATAACGATTGGAGAAGTTGATCGCGGGACAGTACCTGGCCAGGTCGCTGTACGAATGCTCGCAGCAGGCGATATTCTCCCCAGGTGAGCTCGATCTCCTGGCCTGTCTGCTTGAACAGACTTTGGCCGGCGAGGTCCAGGTAGTAATCGGAAAAGCGCAATGCCGGCGCCCGCTCCTCAACTTTCGGCGTAGGCTCCAATGCCTCATGAATTCGAGCGAGTAACCCCGCTTCGTCGGCGAGGTCCATAACTCCTGACGCAGGGTCTAACAGGGTCCCGGATGATCCAACGAGCAGAACGGTCTTGCCGGTTGCTGTTCTGAGTTCGTCCACCAGACCGTCTACCTCCGGCCTTAGCCCGGCGGGAGCAACGATCGAGAGCGCGACACCCCTAAAGCCGATGCGGCGTGCGTGTGCCGAACTTTCCGCGATCTCGATGGCATAGTTGGCGGCTCTCAGTCTGCGCGCCAGACGGGCGCGCAATTCCGCGTCTCGACCGACAACCAAGATCCGGTGTCGCATCGGGGTTCCCCTGACTGACTATGACGGATCAAACCTTATGCCCGATCCAACTCCTGTTACCAGCCAGTTACCGTTCGGTGATCGTGAGCGACAGACCTTGAGGCATCATAGTTGGCGCGCCGAAGGAAATGACAGCAGCGTGCCCGCGAGCGCCGCGCCGAAGGTCCTATCTGATGCGCTTTTACGTCGCACATGTTTGCGACCGGCCCCGAGGGAGGGATTTATTATGAGTATTGTATCCACCGCAGATTGGCAACCGCCGCGGCATTGTTGACCGGACGAGCTGTCGCCCAAGATAGTCTGGAGTGCGCATTCTTCAGCAGACCAAATCTGATCATGGTTGGGGGACACGAGGACAATACGGCTGTGATCCCAGTGGTCCTCGATTACACCACTCTTGATCTTACGCTGGACCAAGCCTGCCATGGGCTGACTTGGGGCATCGCCACCGAGCAGGGGACCGATGAAAAACGCTCAAGGGAGACGGTCTGCTTCAATATCGGCGCTCAAGCGGACGATGAGGGGAGGGAGATCGAGGCCGCGTTCCTCGATATACCCGATAACGGTATGTTGGCGGGAGTCACGAAATCAGTTGCGACGATTTCGGCTCGGGAAGATCGCGCAACCGCAATCAAATTGGCTGAACAATGCCGTATACGTGGCCAAAGACCGGGTACCGACGGCTTAGATATGGATATATGAGGAGAACTTCGAAATGGCCGGAGCAGAAAATGCTAGAGCCGTACCCAAAACAACGCCCGTTGTTCTGAACCAATCGCTGAACAATCAACTGGAAAGAGAAAATTCAATGCGATCAAACAAACACCATTTGTCCGCCCTGACTCTGGCCATCGCCATGTCCTTCGGAATCTCAGCGATAGCTGCCGATATGCCAAAGGAAGGGGAATATAAAGGCACATACAGCGCAGTAGGTACGTTCAAAAGTCACCCTCTCGACAAGGATCGAGTATACGTCACCTTCGAAGAAACTGGCCTAAATATGACTGACGGATTCCTTGACCACATGACGTGGCACTGCTGGGGCAGTGGTGACTACGTAAAGGGAATGGGAGTAGATCAAGGCCATTGCACTGCGACCGACCTCTCGGGGGACAAGCTTGTTGCCAAGTTTGTAAGCGAAAAGCACACGTCCGAGCAGAAGAATTTCACTGTGATGGTGACGTGCGATGGAGGAACAGGTAAGTACGCAGGGGCTACCTGCACTGAAACGGACACAATGCGTGGGAACGAGTTTCCAGCGGCGCCCGAGGGAACATTTGTTGATTACGTCACTTTTCAGGGCACATACAAGCTACCCTGATCTCCTGCGCCGGGACCTCGCAGCTAAAGTGTGGAAAGTCGAGCTCAGAGGTCCAGCAGCAGCCGTCTCGGGTCCTCAACGCCCTGCTTGACCCGGACCAGGAAGGACACCGCCTCCTTCCCGTCGACAATCCGATGGTCGTACGACATGGCGAGGTACATCATCGGCCGGATCTCGATCTTGCCGGCCACGACCATCGGGCGTTCCTGGATCTTGTGCATCCCGAGAATAGCCGACTGCGGCGGGTTCAAAATCGGCGTGGACATCAGGCTACCGTAGATGCCGCCGTTGGTGATGCTGAACGTGCCGCCGGTCAACTCCTCCAGCTTGAGCCCACCATCGCGGGCGCGTTTGCCGAAATCGGCGATGGCAGACTCGATGCCAGCGAAGCCCAACTGATCGGCATCACGGATCACCGGCACCACCAGGCCAGAGGGACCTCCGACGGCAATGCCCATGTTGACAAAGTTTTTGTAAACGACGTCGTCGCCGTCGATCTCGGCGTTGACCGCCGGGAATTCTTTCAGCGCGACGCAGCACGCCCGGACGAAGACGCTCATGAAGCCGAGGCGGACGCCTTTGTGCTTCTTCTCGAACGCATCGCGGTATTCGCTGCGCAGCGCCATGATCGCGCTCATGTCCACCTCGTTGAAGGTGGTGAGCATGGCGGCGTTGTTCTGCGCCTCCTTCAGCCGGAGTGCGATGGTCCGGCGCAGACGGGTCATCTTCACGCGTTGTTCGCGCGGTTCATCCTGACGGGGCGGTTTGGCAGCCGGCGGAGCGGGGGGCGCCGGGGCAGGGCGCGACAGAAACTCGATGACGTCGCCCTTGGTGATGCGGCCGTCCTTGCCGGTGCCGGTGCCCAGGTCGTTCGCCGAGACCTTGTTTTCCGTGAGCATCTTTGCGGCTGCGGGCAATGGCGCATGCGCCGGTTGGGACGCGGCCGGCCGGGACACCGGCCCCAACGGACGCGGCGGCGGATTAATGCCGGCCGGCGGGTTTGCGGCAGGACGCGGTTCTGGCGCGGGGGCGGCGGGTTTAGCGCCCGCGGCACTGTCAACCCCGTCGACAACGCCGAGAACTGCACCGACTTCAACCTCCGTGCCTTCGGGCACCCCAATAGAAGACAATATGCCGGCGGAGGGCGCATTGACCTCCACCGTTACCTTGTCGGTTTCGAGCTCGACCAATGGCTCGTCCGCCGCGACGGTCTCACCCTGTTGCTTGATCCAGCGGGCAACGGTGGCGGTGGTGACGCTCTCGCCCAACGCAGGCACTACGATATCGGTCGCCACAGCGGTTTTCTCCAGGCGGAAATAGCAGGCGGGCGGTCTACCCGATACCGAGCACAGTGGCTACCAGGCGCGCTTGTTGGGCCATATGGGCCTTGGCGAGGCCGGTCGCCGGGCTTGCCGCGGCTTCGCGTCCCACGTAGGCGGGGCGGCGAACCTTCATGTCAAGGTGGAGAAGAACCTTCTCGATGCGGCGATCGACGAAGCTCCACGCCCCCATGTTTTCAGGCTCCTCCTGACACCAGACCACATCGGCGTTTCGGTACGGGGCGAGGACTTCGGCTTAGGGTAACCTCCGGAAACGGATAGATCTGTTCCAGCCGAACCAGGGCGACGTCCTTGATGTCCTTCATCCGCCGTTCCTGCAGCAGATCGTAGTAGACCTTGCCGGAGCAGATCGTGACGCGGCGAATGTCCTCGGGCGGAGCAAGGTCGTCGATTTCCGGGATTACGTGCTTGAAGCGGGTGCCCTCGGCGAAGTCGGACAGCGGGGAGACCGCCAGCTTGTGGCGCAGTAGCGATTTCGGCTCAAAAACGATCAACGGCTTGCGGAAATTGCGATGCAACTGGCGCCGCAGCGCATGAAAATAGTTCGCCGGCGTGGTCAGGTTACAGACGTACATGTTGCGTTCGGCACAGAGTTGCAAATAGCGCTCGATGCGCGCCGAAGAGTGTTCGGGTCCCTGTCCCTCGTAGCCGTGCGGCAGCAGCAGGACGAGGCCGGACATGCGAAGCCATTTGGTCTCGCCGCTCGCGAGAAACTGGTCGATGATGACCTGCGCGCCATTGGCGAAGTCGCCGAACTGGGCCTCCCACAGCACCAGGGTACGCGGATCGGCCAGCGAGTAGCCGTATTCGAAGCCGAGGAACTCCAGCCTCAGACAGCAGCGAATTGTAGATTTCGATCCGCGCCTGATCAGGGGCAATATTGTTCAGCGGGACGTATTCATGCTGATTGAGCTGATCGATCAGCACCGCATGGCGCTGGCTGAACGTACCGCGCTGGGTGTCCTCGCCCGACAGGCGGATGCGGCTGCCTTCCAGCAACAGGCTGCCGAAGCCGAGCGCCTCGCCGGTGGCCCAGTCGATGCCCTCGCCGGTGTTGATGGCTTGGGCCTTGGCCTCGAGCTGGCGGATGATCTTTGAGTTGAGGTTGAAGTCGCTCGGCACGTGCGACAGGGCGGCGCCGATCTGCTTCAGCGTCTCGGCGGGGACCGCAGTGGGTGCCTCGGTGAGTTCAAGTTCCTGCTGATCCACCGGGTGAAAGCCGGCCCAATGACCCTCCAGCCAATCGGCCTTGTTCGGCTTGTAGGATTTGGCCGCGGAGTTGGCGTCTTCCAGCGTCTTGGTGAACTCGTCCCATATTGCCTTAGCGGCCTCGGGGGAGACGGTGCCGTCCCGCGCCAGTCTCTCGGCGTAGAGTGTACGGGTCGTCTTTGTAGCATTGATCGCTTTGTACATCAGCGGCTGGGTAAATGCCGGCTCATCGGTCTCGTTGTGGCCATGGCGGCGGTAGCAGACGATGTCGAGCACGATGTCGCTGCTGAATTGCATGCGGTATTCGGCGGCCATGCGCGCGCAAAAGATCACCGCTTCAGGATCGTCGCCGTTGACGTGCAGGATCGGCGCCTGGATCGATTTCGCCACGTCGGTGCAGTAGAGGCCGGAATAGGCATGGGCGGGGACGGTGGTGAAGCCGATCTGGTTATTGACGATCAGATGGATGGTTCCGCCGGTGCGGTAGCCGATCAAC
Organism: uncultured Alphaproteobacteria bacterium; assembly: GCA_963819345.1. GTDB lineage: Bacteria > Pseudomonadota > Alphaproteobacteria > Acetobacterales > Acetobacteraceae > Rhodopila. The sequence continues at coordinate 7,900 of CAWFVX010000014.1, read as the reverse complement.
TGGCTCATCGCCAAGGTTTCGTAGACCAGGCCCTGGCCGGAGAAGGCGGCGTCCCCGTGCATCAGGACCGCCATCACCGAGCCACGTTTCTTGGTGTCGCCAGCCCGGTCCTGGCGGGCACGCACCTTGCCGACGACCACGGGGTCGACGGCCTCCAGGTGGGACGGGTTGGGCTGCAACGACAGGTGCACGCTATGGCCGGCTATATCCACGTCTGTGGAGGTGCCGAGGTGGTACTTCACGTCGCCCGAGCCCTGAACGTCATCCGGCTTGAAGCTCTCGCCGCCGAACTCGCTGAACAAAGCTGTAAGCGGCTTCTTGACGATGTTGACCAGGGTGCTCAGGCGGCCGCGGTGAGGCATGCCGATCGCGACCTCGACTACACCGTCGGCAGCGGCGGTCTCGATGATCGCGTGCAGCGCGGGGATGGTGACTTCGCCGCCCTCCAGGCCGAAGCGTTTGGTGGTGACATAGCGCTTCTGGCAAAACACTTCGAAGCCTTCGGCTTCGGTCAGATGTCGCAGGATGGTGCGCTTTTCGTTGGCGTCGAGGAAGGTCAGCCAAGGGGCGCCCTCGATCCTGCGCTGGATCCAGGATTTCTGCTCGGGGTCCTGGATGTGCATGAACTCGACGCCGATCGGGCCGCAATAGGTCTGGCGGAGGATCTGCATGATCTCCCGCAAGGTCGCGGTTTCGCGGCCGAGCACGTTGTCGATGAAAATCGGCTTGTCCATGTCGGCTTCGGTGAAGCCGTAGGTTTTCGGATCGAGCTCGGCATGCGAGGCGGGCTTGATCAGGCCTAGTGGGTCGAGTTTGGCTTCAAGGTGACCGCGCACGCGATAGGAGCGGATGAGCATCAGGGCGCGCAGGGACGTGATGATGGCGGCGCGCACCTGGTCCAAGCCGAGCCCGCCTTGCGCCGGTTTAGCTGCGATGGCTTCGGGTTCGTTGAAGCTCGGCCGGGGTGCCCAGGAGGCGCCACTGGCATCTTCCAGCACCCCCCTCGCTTCGTCGTTCATGGCGTCGAACAGGTCGGCAAAGCTAGGATCGACGGAGGCGGGATCGCTGACCCACCGCGCGTAGAGGTCGGCCAGGAATGCCGCGTTGGCGCCACTAAAGGCTGAGGCGAGAATGTCGATACCGGCCATTGGTTACGATCCCTTATCCATCGTGCCATTTCGTAGGCAAGCTCTATTCCCGCGGAAAGCCCTCATTTAACCGCCGCTAGTTGCTTCCGCTGCATGCCCAGGCTCATCTGGGAGCGGGTAGGGGGGCGAGATAGGATGATCCAAACGAAAACGAGCGCCATGCCGGGGGGCATGGCGCATCGGGTAGTTGGTCAAGGGCGCCGCTTAGTGCAACCTTGGCCGATCAGGTCGAGGGCTGTTCTTCCGCCGGCGGAGTGGGCGGACGATTACGGCGGTCGGCCATGAACTGGTCAAACTCCGACTTGTCCTTGGCGAAGCGCAGGCGTTCGAGGAAGGCGCCGAAATCTTTCTGTTCCTCCTCCATGCGGCGGAGGGTCTCAGCTTTGTATTCGTCGAAGGCACGGTTACCGGAACCGGCGCTCGGTCGGCTGGACGGGGCGCAAGCCCATGATTTCCAGTTGGCAAACGGACCGGCCTCGTGTCCGTTTTGTTGATACCGGCGACGGCCAAAGCATCCCATACGTCCACTCCCTATCAGGTAAATGAGTAAAGCCAGTCCGACCGGCCACCAGAAGATGAAGCCGAGGACAGTGAAGGCGATGGCCGCCGGGCGGCTGAGGCCCGCCGGATGCCAGAAGGGCGGGCCGCCCCAGGATTGGTTACCCCACCCGTGGTTGCCCCAGGGTGGCCCGTTGTTGGGTTGTTGCCATTGGGGACCTTGGGTGTTGCCCCAAGGACCTTGGTTCCAGCCGCGTGAGCCGTAGGCGTCTTGGTTGGCAGCGCTCGTCATCGAGGGCCTCATGTGAATGTAAGACACATTTACATTAGGATGAGACGAGCGGATCGTCAAGCGGTTCGGTGGCGATTTTCGGTGTTCGATTTGAATGATTTAAGCGCGACGACGTTCCGCTGGGTGCAATCATGCTGTAACCGCTGGCGCAGATGAAGATCCTCTTTGTGACCTCGAACCGCCTTGGCGACGCGGTCCTTTCAACCGGGCTGCTCGACCACCTCATCCGGACCTATCCGGATGGGCGTATCACAGTGGTCTGTGGTCCGGTGGCGGGGGGCGTGTTTACGCGTATGCCGCACCGCGATCGAATCATCGTATTGCGGAAGCAGAAATGGGGCCTGCATTGGTTGCCTTTATGGGCGCGGACCGCCACACGGATATGGGACCTGGTCGTCGATATTCGCGGGTCGGCGCTGTCCTGGCTGGTGCCGACACGCCGCCGGGCCGTGTTCCGCCGTAGGAATGGACCGAAGATCGCCCAGCTCGGTGCCATACTTGACCTGTCGCCACCACCGCTGCCGGTCGTCTGGACTGCCCAAGCGGACCGAGACCGCACTGCGATTTTGCTGCAGACCGAGAGACCAATCATTGTCCTGGCGCCGACGGCGAATTGGCAGCCGAAGGTCTGGCCGGCCGTCCGGTTTGCGGCGGCTTGCCGGTGCTTGTCGGCGTCCGCATTTCCCAACGCCCTGCCGGTCATCCTTGGCGGTCCAGGTGCTGCCGAACGTGCCATGGCAGCGCCATTGCTGGTCGCGCTGCCTGAGGCACAGGATCTCGTCGGCGCCCTGTCCCTGCCGGAAGCGGCTGCGGTGCTGCAACAGGCTTCCCTGTTCATAGGCAACGATTCCGGCCTGATGCATCTGGCGGCGGCAGCGGGCGCACCGACGATCGGACTGTTCGGTCCAACCGATGCCAACACCTACCGGCCCGCCGGACCGCTTGCCACCGCGGTGGTCGGTGCATCGATGGATGCCATCACTGTCGCGCAGGTTGTCGAGGCCGGTGAACGGCTCAGCGCCCGCCTGAGCGACGCGAAGAACGGATCTTGAATTGTAGCAGCCGTGGCGAACGACATCGATAAGCCGAGGGAACAATCGTCAGTGTCCAGGATATCCTCCAACTATTGATTATCGGACACCATACCGCATGTAATTGCGCTAACCGACACGCGAGCGACCCCTTTGATGTTCGAGGTTTTCTCCACCCCCACGACCGATCGTTTCCTGGAGGACTACAAGGCGGGTGCCACCTACCTATGCGGATCGTTCACCGTCAGCGAGGATGAGATCATAGCGTTTGCCAAGCGGTATGATCCGCAGCCCATGCATGTCGATCCCGCGTTCGCGGCCGAAGGACCCTTCGGCGCAGTCATCGCCAGTGGCTGGCATACAGTGTCATGCGCCATGCGGCTCGTGGTCGAAAATTACCTGCCGCATGATAATCTAGCATCACCGGGAATCAACGAGCTACGCTGGCTCCGCCCGGTTCGTCCCGGCGATACGCTGACCCTGCATATTACTGTCACGGAAGCTCGGCGATCCCGAACGAAGCCCGATCGTGGGTTGATTTACTCGTTTATGGAGTTGCTCAACCAGGACGGCGAAGTGGCCGTGAGCATGAGGCCGATGAACCTCGTTCGGGTGCGCAATCCTTAGCAATTCGGTGGCCTCGGTTCGTCACGCGTGGTTTGTTAGCGTCGTGTCGATCACCTGAAGGCTCACGAGATTGGAGACATAGCGCCCGCCGGCAAGATCACCTGGAACCACGAGGCGCAAGGCGCCATCGCTGCCGCTGGGTCCCAACTGGCCCTTCGTATCGGCATAGGCCACCAGATCGGGTTGGTGGCCGAACATCGGGTCGATTTCCCCCAACGAGATTACCGCCCGATACCCGTCGCTGCCGGTTGCCACGACCGCAAATCCCAACAGGTCGTTCTTGATCGCCGGGTCGGTCAGCAGGCCGGCATCCTGGATCAGCGTCCACAGCGATACACCTGTATAGGTGTCTGTGGTTGGAGATGGGCCCGCGAGATACGTTGCCGTCCCGGTTGTGCACTGGTGCAGCGCAGCGAGTGTCGCCGGAGTAACGATCATCGGGTCCGCCACGGCCCCCGACAACGTTGCCTGAGGCGAAATGCCGCCGGCTCCGGCCGGACTTGGTTCCGGCAGGCCGACCACTTGCAGGCTTACCAGATCCGAAACGTATCGGCCGCCAGATATGTCCCCGGGCACGACTGTGTGCGCCAGCCCGTCGCTACCTTTGGGGCCGAGCTGCCCGGCGGTGTCGGCGTAGGCGACCAGAATCGGCTGGTGGCCGAACATCGGATCGATTTCTCCGAGGGAGAAAACCGCCCGATATCCATCCGAACCGGTGGCAATGACATACTTGCTCAGGATGTCGTTCTTCGCCGTAGTTGTGGTGACGCCGCCTGCATCGGCGAGCAAATTCCACAGCGTCGTTCCGGTGTAGCTATCGCTGACCGGGACGCCGGCTGCGGTATACGTTACGCTCTTGGTCGTGACGGGTATCGTCGTAGGAAGATTATAGATGCCTGGATCGGCGACCTGCCCCGAGATCAATACCGGCGAGAACGCGTAGCCGAAACTTTCGAGAAGACCGCTGACACCGGTTTCGATGTTGTAGATATAGGGCAGCAGATCCTGTTCGCTCGGAAATTGCCCCATCATCCTGCCCCAAGTTCTTTCCGTTATTCCCGATCGACTATAGATAGGCGGATCGGTCACGCAATGTGGCGGAAGCTAAACTTTCCGTGGTTGCAACCCGTCGTAAGCGAACGCCGAAGAGCCGCCGCTAGCCGTTCTCCACGTTGTCGCGACCAGGCTGAGGCGCTGATCGCTCTGCCATCCACCGGTAGATCGATCAGGCGATCTGCGCTCTTATAGCGGCAGGAAACCTAATCGGAGAGGCACCGCCATGCGCGCCATTCGCATCGATCGAGCCAAGCGGCTTTGCGACGACCCGGGCTGTGGCCACAACCGCTACCATCCGGACATCGCCCCGCTGGTGGAAATCGACCAGGGCGAGGAGATCGCGCTGGAAACGCGCGATGGGGTCGACGGCCAAATCCCTCCGGGTGCGACGGTTGCAGACTTTGCCACGTTCGATGCCGGCGCTGTGCATCCGCTGACCGGTCCGGTGTTCGTCAAGGGCGCAATGCCCGGGGATATTCTAGAGATCGAATTCACCGATATCATCCCCCAGCCAACGGGGTTCACCGCCATCATGCCGGGGCTGGGCTTCCTGCGCGATATCATGACCGAACCCTTTTTGGTGCATTGGCAGATCAAGGACGACTGGGCGACTTCGGAGCAGCTACCCGGGGTGCGTATTCCGGGCGCGCCTTTCATGGGGGTGTCGGCGGTGGCGCCGTCAGCGGAGCAACTGGCGGCCTGGACCGCGCGTGAGCAGCGGGTGATCGACGCTGGCGGATTTGCGTTTCCGCCGGATCCGGCCGGAGCGGTGCCCACCGGACCGTGCGGGCTGGCCGGTCTGCGCACGCTGCCGCCACGTGAGAATGGCGGCAATTTCGATGTGAAGCAGCTCACCAAAGGCGCCAAACTGTACTTGCCGGTGTTCAGGGAGGGAGGCCTGTTTTCCACCGGTGACGGACATTTTGCTCAGGGCGATGGCGAGGTTTGCGTCACGGCCGTGGAGATGGGTGCAACCGCGGTCGTGCGGTTCCGGGTGCATAAAGGTTTAGCCGCGTCTCGCAAATTCACTGCGCCGGTATTCTCGCGCACGACGCACTTCGCCGAGCCGCGGTTCGCCGCACCAGAACGGTTGCTCGGGGTAATGGGGATGCCAATCAATGCCGCGGGCGAGATCGAGGCCGAGAACCTGACCCTCGCCTGTCGCAACGCGCTGCTGAATATGATGGAACTGCTGCAGGAACGCGGTTTTAGCCGCGAGCAGGCCTACGTCATTTGTAGTGTCGCGGTCGACCTGCGGGTTTCCAATGTCGTAGACGTGCCCAACTACGTGGTTTCAGCGCTGCTACCGGAAGCTATCTTCGACGCGGCTTGATGGTTTCGCCGCAACACACGCCAAGAAGGAGGAACCCAACTGAGCGGTTTGCTCATCGCTCAAACAGAACGGTCAATTCGAGAAATGCAGCGGACAGCACTTGGCAAAGCAGTCAGGATATGTGCGACCATGATTGCCGGGATGTCGGCCATGAAAGGCGTTTCTGCTCAGACGCCACCGGTCGCCCCCGCGAATACGACCGTCAGTCTTAATTACGTGTATGCGGCGTCTCTGGGCTTCGGCGGTTACACAGTCGGGGGCCTGACAGCAAACGTCTACACCTTGCCCTTGTCTGACACACTCCAAAACGTCCCAACCGAAGGCTGGGAGCTAAAACTTCTGCTGCCGGTACAATTCGGCAATTACCATTTCAGCTCGACCTTCCAGGGCGTCCCGCTCTCTCTTAACGAACAATCCATCGCAGCCGTGCCGGGCGCCGAATTGGCAATTCCGATCTCGAGCAACTTTGTGCTGAAGCCCTTTGCCCAGGGAGGCGCTGCCTACACTTTTGGCTCTTCATCCATCGAAAATCCGGGCGCGTGGGTTTACCTCACAGGAGCCCGCTCCGTCGCGCAGTGGCACAGTGGCGAATACACCTTCTCTCTAGGCAATGGCGTTGTTTATGCCGGCGACGCACAGATCGGGCCAGGCCCTAGCGAGAACTATGTCTCGTTGCAAATAGCCGCCGAGGTCCGCCGCCCGCTCGGCCTCACCATTGGCAACTTGAAGCCGGATCTTGGGGTCTACGTCGCCGATTATTATTATCCGTCACCCCTACAGTTTTCCCGTTTCTTAAATACGCCGCTTCGCATCCATAATCAGAACGAGGTCGGTTTTTCGGTCGGCTCCGCCGAACCGCTAAAAATCCTCTGGTTATCGAACCCCCGCCTCGGCGCGGGCTTCGTGTTCGGTGGAGGGCTCAAGGTCTGGCACCTCAGCTTCGGTTTCCCGTTCTAGACTACTAGTCCGATCCCGACAGACGCATCCCGGCGGTCGGGTGATCGGCCCGCAAATCAGAGCCTAGTGGTTCAAAAGGGACGGCACTACCATCTGATTTGCACCACTAGCTGGCCCGCACCGGCCGAAACCCCTCGACCAGCGCAGCCGCCACTGATCAACTTTGCAGGTCGAGCCCGCATGCGCCCCACCGTCCCGCCGCCCGCCGACGCCGAGGATCGCCGCTGTAGCAAACCAGTCATATGCTACCCTGTCGACACCCTGCCACAGCCCGACCTCGCCACCTTCGGCGCCGCGCGGCAAAGCCTGACCAAGATCGCCGAACTCGTGGTCCCCCCGCGCGACGGCCGCGCCTTCGAGGTGCCACGGGGGCATTTCTTCCGTATTCTCAGTATTGATGGCCCACAGGTTGGTGACCTGAACCTCTTCAACGCCGCCGACCTCTCGGAGCGCTTCTTCAGCGCTAAGACCCGCGCACTGCACGCCACCCACCTCACGACCGGGGACCGCCTCTGGAGCACGCTGCCTTACTTGCGCCCAATGGCTACCATCACGCATGATACGCTCGGCTGGTACGGTTGGGATGCCGATGGGGCAGGGGTTCACGACGTCATCGGGACTCGTTGCGACCCTTACACGAACCGGCTGCTCAGCGGTCGCGATTACCATTACTGCTGCCACTCCAACCTCACCCGCGCGCTTGCCGCCGCGCGCCGGTTTGACGTCCGCGAGGCCGAGTTCGCCGTGCATGACGTGATGAACGTCTTCATGTGCACCGGCTTTACGCGCGACACGCATCAATACTTTATGAAAGCCAGTCCTGTTCGACCCGGTGACTTCATCGAATTCTTTGCCGAGATTGATCTTCTCGCGGTGCTCTCCGCCTGCCCCGGCGGTGATTGCAGCGCGGAACATTCCTCGGATGTGGCCACATGCTATCCGCTCAAGGTCGAAATCT
>CAWFVX010000013.1:0-155152 GCA_963819345.1 uncultured Alphaproteobacteria bacterium | reverse complement strand
GCTGAAGCGTTGGGAGGCGTTCACTCGGTTCCTCAGCGATGGCCGGATCTGCCTGACCAACAAATGCCGCCCGCTGATCGTCACCGCAAAGCTGAACGACGTCGATCCACGCGCCTGGCTGGCCGACGTGCTGGCCCGGATCGGCGATCATCCCGCCTCACACCTTGACGAATTACCCAACAGCGCATCATCCGTGAGATCGAGACACTTGCCACGTCCACGAACCTCAGCATCCGCCAGATTCAAAGCAAACTCGCTGGTCGAGCAAGCCGTGGACTGATCGGAGAGATCACCAAGCGCGCCCGCGATCAACTTGTCCCGGTTGCATTACCAACCTCATTGGAAACAAACGACCCGTCATGAACAACCCGACGATTCAGCAGCCACTGAGCAATGACGAACTCAACCGGCTGGGCGAATTTCTCGATGAAATCGGGGCACCGGCCATGACCATGGAATCGCTTGATGGCTATTTCGCAGCGTTGATCTGTAGTCCGGACATGGTGCTACCCAATGAGTATCTACCTGAGATCTGGGGCGAGGATTTCTCCTTCGACAGCGACAATCAAGCCAGGGACATCCTGGGCCTCCTCATGCGTCACTGGGGCACGATTTCGTCCGAGTTGTTTCGGACTCTGAAAGAGCCTCACGTCTATATGCCCGTGCTGCTCGAAGATGATGAAGGCCTTGCACATGGCAACGACTGGGCACGAGGCTTCATGCGTGGCGTTCAAGCACGCCCGGCGAGTTGGCGCGAGTTGATCGTCAGCGATGAACACGGCGGCCCTTTGCTACCGATCATGTTGCTGGCTCACGAGCACGACCCCGATCCGGCGAAGCGGCCCAAGCCACTCTCGCCCGACAAGCGCGAAGAAGTGCTGCAGATGATGATCGCTGGCCTCAGCAAGATTTACCGCTACTTCGAGCCGCATCGGCGATCGCGTGCGAGTGCTTCACGGCCTGCACCTCTGCGCCGAGAAGGACGGAAGATTGGCCGTAACGAGCCGTGCCCGTGCGGCAGTGGCCGCAAGTACAAGCGCTGCTGTGCCCCCAGTGCGCCGACGATGCATTGACAGCCAAGCCCGGACCGGAGTCTTCGCTCATCGGCGAACGCCGTGACCGCCGGCACGAGAAAGCCGATCGTCGAGTTCGCAAATCACCTTCAGGCCGGTCTCAGTCGTGGTGGCACTGATCAGATCGAGAAGGACCTTGTAGCTAACCAGCGGCTTGGCGCGCCAGTTCATGGTGATGAAGGAAAACAGCCGATGCTCGATCTTGTTCCACTTGCTGGTTCCAGGCGGCAGGTGGTGGACGGTGATTTCAATGCGAAGTTAGTTGGCCAGCTTTTGCAATTCGAGGACGAGCCCTAATCATGCTAACCTTAACGCGCTAGGGCGCCGCGCGGACAGGTGCATCCCATCCAGGTGCGCCTGTTTCGGGGCCTACTGTCCCGTCTGTCCCTGTTTGGACAAAAGATCCGGATGCCTAGCGCCAAATACGGGGGTGCGTCTCGCAGGCGCAGGCGGATTGAGAAAATGCTCCGGCAACGTGCCTCTGAGCTGGCCCCTTAACCGTTCCGTCGCGACATACACGTCATCGATCGGCCAGTTCAACATCTCCGCGATCGAGTTGGGGAAGGACTGCATCAGCCCGATGAGATCGATAGCCGTTCGCACGCCAAGTTCGCGAAGAGCACGCGCGAACTCCGCAGGCACTTGGAGTTCCTCACCGGAAACGCGTGTGTGAAGGTCCCCAGGACTGGGCTGCTCATCACGTTGGGTGATTGTCAGCGGGTGCATGGGATTCCTTACGATTTCAGAGAAATAGGAGTTCCCAGGTGAACGTGTCAACATAACTTGCTGATATCTCTCCATAACCGATTTCGGGCGAGAGATAGCCAAGGAATCCCGGCTGGCTGATCAACCTTGCCCAGGACGTTCCCCAACTGTTCCGACAAATGAAGTAACCACCCTTTGCCTCGCTCGCGTCTGGGTGGAAACCAACAATGCATACGCAGTGCCCGAACCTCCCGGCTACCGACGTTGGTGGAGGGTTTATCACACGCCCAAAGTCCCAGCCGACCGGCATCGTCCAATTGGTCAGGCCTGTGGACGAGTTTTCAAAGACCGGCAAACTCACTGCTACCGGCTTACCGGCTTGCAACTGCGTTCGAACCGTCTCGGCCGCACCTCTGGGACCAACTATATGGGTCGCGCCGACCGATTTTCGACCAGCGGCGTGGGCGGTTGCTGCCGGACTTGGATGATTATGCACAGATCCGGAGACAGGAATTATGGCTTGACTTACATATGGCCAAAGGTGCTCGTCGCAGATGCCATTGTTCCGAAGTGCAATGTGGGCGAATTGGAGCCAAGAACCGTCCTGATTCGGTTGGGGATCAGCCGTCTGGGTTTTGATCGTCCAATATAGAAACTGCTCCGAATAGTCCGGTGGCTGCCCATCCTGAGGAAAGAGTTTATGCTCAGCGCAGGCGGCAGCCCCAAAGGCCACACATGTTCCGCGATCACCTTGATCTCGAACCGGCCAAGAGGGCTTCAATCTCGCATCCAGTACGGCGCCGGCTGCGGCGGGCGGAGATGAGAACGGCGGGGGTGCTGGTAGTCCTACTATGGTTTGGGGCGTATACGCGGCGCCGGGAGGAGCCATTGCTCCGAGAGATACGGGTGGCGGACTAGTGACCAGGCCGGGCGCTGTACTCTGATAGGCCGCACTAAGATGTCGGGCAGCCCCATTCGAGACGATCGGAAGGCGGACTCCGACGTGCCTGATTGAGGGAAAGGCGCTGACCAGACTGTGCACATCCTCGTACGATCGAACCCCAACCGCGTCCAAAATTGATATTTCCTGATCTGTTAGTTGGTTATCGGACGCAAAGCGCGTCAGAAACTCTGAGGCCATGTATCCCCCACCCTTTTTATTTATCACGTTCACAGCTTCATCACACAGATCGTCAACCGGGAGCAGGTTGATGTCTACCCACTGCGCCCAACGGGGCCATCCGTGTCGCGTCCTTGTCGCACGGACTCGCCGGGTAGCACTGCGACCCATTGAAAGTGCTTGGTTTTCATTGCAACAAGCCGCGACATGAGCCGAGCGAAAAACCCAAGCGTATTGCCGTTCCAAACTATTGATTTAGTGAGGTTTAAAGATGGTAGCGGCGGGCGGATTTGAACCACCGACCAAGGGATTATGATTCCCCTGCTCTACCGCTGAGCTACGCCGCCATCAACGAGACGCGGCGAAATACCCCCCTACCCGCCACAGGTCAACCACTTCGGACGAGGTCCCGGACCCCTAGCAGCCGCACCAAAGTCCCGTCATCCACCTGCCCAGTAATTGCTTCCGGACGCCAATGCCGTTGGAAGGCACGGAGCACGGCGGATAGCGCCGGATCCAATGCTCCCTCGGGGGCAACGCGGTATCCGATCTCAGCCAAGGCTGAGCGAACCGGGCGCAGCGTCACCGGATCGCGAACAACCCCCGTCGTGCCCAAATTGACAGCGTCCTCCGGCCACAGCCCCACGCCATTTTCTGCCAGTGCGCGCCAGTCGAACCGCTCGCCAGGGTCCTCCTTCCGGTCCGGCGCCACGTCGCTATGTCCGACCACGTTCCGTGCCGGAATCGCGTGCCGGGCCAGGATCGTCAGGCAAAGATCGCACACCGCCGCCAGTTGCAGCACCGGGAAATCCCGGTAACCCCACTCATGCCCAGGATTGACGATCTCGATCCCTATTGACCGGGCGTTGAGCGCCGAGTGTCCTCGCCAGTGCGACACGCCAGCGTGCCAAGCGCGCCGAACCTCCGGCACTAAGCGGAACACCGTGCCGTCCTCATCCACCACATAATGCGAGGACACCGCGGCTACGGGGTCCCGTAGCCGATCAAGTGCGTCGCACGCGGTCTTCATACCAGTGTAGTGCAGAATCAGCATGTCCACCTTTTCGCCGCGCTCGTCTTGATTTGGGCTCGGCAGATCGCTGATCGGTAATGCTGGACGGTCAGATACCGGGGTCGGCACCTCCCGCAGCCACGACGGAATTTGCCGGTGCCTCAAAGCCCGCGCTCCCGTTTGATGCGATCCCAGGCGGCATTGATGCGTGCCACCTTGTCGCTCGCCCGCACTATGAAATCCGCCGGCACGCCCCGAGACGCGAGGCTGTCCGGATGATTCTCCCGCATCAGGCGCTTCCAGGTAGCACGCAGTTCGTCGCCGCTCGCCGCTCGGGTCAGCCCAAGCTCCATATACGGGTCATCGTCGTTCACAGGCATCGGCCGCCGGGGTGCTTCCCCGATGGCGCGATTCCATGCCACCTGATCCAGCCCGAGTCGCCGGTGCACACGACGGAGAAACTCCTGCTCGCGCGCATTCAGCGCCGCGTCGGCCCGCGCGATATTGAATAACGATGTCAGCACCTGCTCCAGGACGCCACGATGATCGGAGAAGGCCTCCGCCAACTGAGCCGCATACGGCTCAAACGAGTTGGAACTGTCGCGCGCCTGGTCGAACAGCCGCCCGATGCCTCGGGCCGAGGCCGGAGGAATGCGGAAATTCCGCTTGAACGCGTCGATTTCCAGCCGCGTCACCGGCCCGTCGCACTTGGCCAACTTAGCCGCAAGCACCGTTACGGTGATGGCGAAGACTTCCTCCCGCCGGCCGAGCATGCCGGCAACGCGGGCGGGATTCGAAGGCGTTGCATGGATGAACGGGCGGCGTATGCTTTCGACTGAGCCCGAATCAGCGGCATGCCCCAGAGCAGCCCCAATAACCGCGCCGTAAGGACCGCCGACAAAGAAGCCGGCCGTGCCGCCAATGATCTTACCCCAGTATCCCATCGGAAGACGTTACCACGTCGGACCCGACGCCAGCAAAGCACGAACGCTTCGGTTCAGGTTGGCAGCAAGGATTGGTCTAGCAGGGAGGTGTCCTGCCCGGCAACGGGATCGGCGATTGCAGCTTCCAGGCTGTGGGCGCCCTTCCATTCATCTGCCGGACGGGCGTCCTCGCCGGGCGCGATCTGGTCGATGCCCCAGTAGATCTCCAGTCGATGGTTGTCCGGGTCACGGAATTCGACCGCGATCTGTACGCCCGCACGTCGCCGCCCTTCGAAATCGATCGGCACACTATTCTTGCGCAGATGTGCTCTGGCCTTGACCACATCGTCCAGAGTGGCAACCTCGAATGCCAGGTGATGCATACCGCCGCCGGCCGCGTTTGATTCGGTCGCCTTGAACAGCGCAATACCGTGGTGATCAGGGTTGCAGCGCAGGAATACTGCACCTCCCGGCATCATGTCCTCCTCATAGATGTCAGAGACCTGGAAGCCCAGGACCTCACGGTAGAACCGCATCGATCGCTCGATGTCGCTGACGTAAAGCGCCACGTGACCGATCTTGCCGAGCCGGAAAGGTGTTTCCATTGAGGGATTCCTCCTGTTGCACGCCTATAGCACGGGTTCTAGCCTGTGTTAGACCACCGACGGAGGCCGACCATGAATGCCATTTCCGATGTGCGCGGCAATGCGGGAGAGCGGGAGAGACTGCGTATCCGGACAGGCGCGTTTACTGGCCCGACGTCCGGTCTCGCGCCCGGTAACGTGCAAGCCAACCTGGTGATCCTTCCCAAGGCCTTAGCCGCGGATTTCCTGCGCTTCGCCGTAGCCAACCCGAGGCCGTGCCCGATCCTTGCGGTGTCCGAACCGGGCGACGTCCGCTTTCCCACGCTCGGCGCCGAGTTGGATATTCGCACCGACCTGCCGAGCTACAGGGTGTGGCACGATGGAAATTTGATCGCGGAACGCGCCGATATCCGCGACGTCTGGCGGGACGATCTCGTCAGCTTTGCGATCGGCTGCTCGTTTTCCTTCGAGGAGGCGCTGATCGAGGATGGCATCGAGGTTCGACACCTCTCGCGCGGATCCAACGTGCCGATGTATCGAACGAACATTCCATGCGTGCCGGCGGGCGTGTTCTGTGGGCCGCTGGTGGTATCGATGCGCCCGCTGAAGCCGGCCGACGCGATCCGCGCGGTGCAGATTACGTCGCGATTCCCCTCTGTGCACGGCGCGCCGGTGCATCTGGGTTTCCCGGCGTCGATCGGCATTTCCGACATTGGAAAGCCTGACTACGGTGACGCAGTGCCGATCGAGGCGGACGAGATGCCGGTGTTTTGGGCCTGCGGAGTGACCCCTCAAGCGGTGATCGCAGAGGCGCGACCGGAGTTCTGCATCACCCATGCGCCCGGAAGCATGTTGATCACCGACCTGAGGAATACGTCGCTGGCCGCGCTGTAGTCCCGTTATCTGCAATGACCTCGATCGTATTCATCCTCAGTAAGGCGAGCCACCCGGCCGAGACGTGCGCATAGCCACGCCCGGGCCACCACTTGCCCATTCGGCAAACATGCGAGCACGGATCGACCGGATCGAGGCGTTGCTCCATCAAGACGTCGGTCGTGGAATGGACACCGTATTTCGGGCGACCCAAGGCGGGCTGTGGGGTGCGACCTCAGCGCTCGCCGCTTCGCCCGCCCCACGAATTGGTCTGATCACCGGCTTCTTCGTGCCCGGAGGTGATCCGCCCGCGGCCGAGACGGACGGCCCAGCCGGTGCGGCCCTCCTGGCGCTCGGTTTTGTCCACGCCGGCCTGATGTGCCGTGTCGCAACCGACACGCTTTGCGAGGCCGCTTGCCGAGCCGCTCTCGACTGTGCAGGGGCGTCCGACGCGCCGATCGATGCGGTCGCTCCGGGCGGCAGCACGGACGATGTCCTCGACCTCTGGCGGCGACAAGGCATCGACTGGGTCATCGCCATCGAGCGCTGCGGTCCCGGAGGCGACGGGCATCCTAGGAATATGCGCGGCACCGATATCTCTGCCTATGCCGCGCCGCTGGACCGGCTGTTCAGCGTCGGACCATGGCGAACCATAGCGGTCGGCGATGGCGGAAATGAGATCGGCATGGGCCGCGTGCCCCGGCACATGATCGCTCGGCATGTACCGCTCGGCGACATTATTGGCTGCGTGGTTCCGGCGGATTTTCTGATTGCGGCCGGAGTTTCGCACTGGGGCGCCTACGCCATGTTGGCAGCGCTGGCGATACTCCGGTCAGATTGGACGGCAGCACTGTTGTCTGGATTGACTACAGAAGTAGACCAATCTGTCGTCGAAGCGTTAATTCGCGATGGTCCCGCCGTCGATGGGGTTTCTCTGCGGCGGGAGGCGACAATCGATGCCTTGGAGATGTCGGTGCACCACGAGGTGATGATGGCAATCCGAGAGATTGCTAACGAATAGCCTTCGTTCTTGCGTAGCACCCCGACGACTTGCTTGCCGATCCGTTATGCCCTTGCCTGGAATGGCCGCCCCAGCATTGCCGGCCGATGGAGCCGGATCCGCCTTGCATGCCGAGAGATCAGCACCAGCACCACCACGGTGCCGATATACGGCATCGCCGAAAGCAACGCGGACGGCACCGCCACCCCCAGTGCTTGCACATACAGCGACAGATACATCAGTGCGCCAAAGAACCACGCGCCAAGCAGCAACCAGAACGGGCGCCAGGCGGAGAACGTTACCAACGCCACCGCCACCCAGCCTCGGCCTGCCGTCATGTCGTGGGCCCAAAGCGGTGTATAGGCCAGCGACATATAGGCTCCGGCCAGCCCAGCCATCGCGCCGCCAAAGGCCACCGCCGCGTAACGGATCGGCACCACCGCATACCCCAGCGCATGTGCCGCGTCGTGCGACTCACCGACCGCTCGCAAAATCAGTCCGAGGTGCGTGTAACGAATGGACCACGCAACGACAGCCAGGATGGCCAGCGACAGATAGACCAGGATGTCATGCCCGAACACCACGGGCCCCAGCACCGGGATGTCAGATAGAAGGGGGAGGTGGAGCTTCGGCAGTGTCGGCGCCGGAATACCCACATACCCGGCGCCCACTAGAGCACTGAACCCGCGGCCGAATATCGTCAGCGCCAGCCCGGTCGCTGTCTGGTTCGCCTGAAGGGTCAGCGAAATCACCGCGAACAGCAACGACAGTAAGGTCCCTGCTGCCAACGCGGCCAATACGCCAAGCGAGGTGATCCCGGTCTCATTCGCCGTGGCGAAGCCGGCGATGGCGCCCGCCAGCATCATCCCCTCCACGCCGAGGTTCAGGACCCCCGCCTTTTCGACGATCAATTCCCCAGTGGCCGCCAACAGCAGCGGGGTCGCGGCGGCGATTGTGCTGACGAGAAACGCTACCAGCAGAACGGTCATCTTGCAGCCTTGACTTGAGCGGAAACCCACCGAAACCGGTTCAGCAACAGAATGTCGCAGCCCAGCAGATAAAACAGCAAGATGCCCTGGAAAATTCCGGTCACCGCGTTCGGCAATCCCAGATTGATTTGCGCCGCGTCGCCGCCGAGGTAGGTCAGCGCCAGCAGCAGCCCCGCAGGAATCACCCCCAACGGATTTAACCTGCCCAGGAACGCAACGATAATCGCGGTGAAGCCATAGCCGGGCGACAGCGTCGTGGTGAGCTGACCCAACGCGCCGGTGACCTCCAGCAGCCCGGCAAGGCCGGCCAACCCGCCGCTGATCAGCATTGCGATCCAGACCAGCCTATTCTCGCTGAACCCCGCAAACCGAGCGGCGCGGTCGCTTGGCCGAGGACGCGAAATTGGAAGCCGAGCAGAGATTTTTCCAGCATGAACCAAAGGGCGATGGCGATCAGCGGCGCCAGCAGGACACCAATATGGACGTTGGTGTCCGGAATGAGCCGAGGTGCCAGCGCATCGTCAGAGAATAAGGCCGTCTAGGGAAATCCGAAACCCTGTGGGTCGCGCCAGGGTCCAATGACGAGATACACCAGTAGATACTGCGTGATATAGGCGAACATCAGGCTGGTCAGGATTTCGTTGGCGTTGAACCGTATTCGCAACCAGGCAACCAAGCCACCGTTTAGCATGCCGCCGAGAACGCCTGCGACGATCATCGCGGGAAAGATCAGGTAGGATGGCCCGGGGTTCGCGGTCTATAGGCACATTTGGGTCTTCGGACATGCGATAAGTAATTGATTTGTAGAAGTTTCCGTTCGGTCGAACTCGGCAAAAACTTCAAAATCCTAGGCACACGACATAGTTGATATCTAATTGACTAGCAGTAATTCGGGCGGTATCCGCTAGGCATGTATCTTCGCATCACCCAACGACGGAACCAGAACGGCTCGACGGTCGCCTATTACTCCCTGGCCGAGAACGCTTGGAACGCCGCCGCCAAGCGATCCGAGGCGCAGATCGTGCACAATTTCGGCCGTGCCGACCAGGTCGATCGTGAGGGGCTGAAGCGCCTGGTCGATAGCATCAACCGTGTGCTCGACCAGGGTGATGCCGTCGCACGGGGTGCGCAGGAGATCCCTCAGATCGAGTTGGATCGGGTCTTCGAACTCGGCGTCGTGCTGACCGCTCGCAAACTGTGGGAGGATCTCGGCATCGGCGCTGCGATCCGGCGCTGTATCGCGGAGGGTGAGTTGACGGCGCCCCACGAAGCGGCGCTGTTCGCCATGGCGGCGAACCGGCTTGAGCAGCCCGGCTCCAAACTCGCCTGCGCGATGCGTTGGCTGCCGGACGTCGCCTTTTTGCCGGATGCCGACGGACTTGCCGTCGATCAACTCTATCGCGCGCTGGATTTCCTCGCCGTCTGGTCGGATCGCATCGAGCGTGACGTCTTCCTCCAGGCGGCCGATCTGTTCCGGCTCGATGTCGATCTGATCTTCTACGACACCACCACGGCCTATTTCG
Organism: uncultured Alphaproteobacteria bacterium; assembly: GCA_963819345.1. Classification (GTDB taxonomy): domain Bacteria; phylum Pseudomonadota; class Alphaproteobacteria; order Acetobacterales; family Acetobacteraceae; genus Rhodopila. The sequence goes on along the minus strand of CAWFVX010000013.1, from coordinate 145,350 downwards.
AGATCGACGAGGCCGACGAGCAACCGGAGGAATGGGGCGGAAAACTTTATGCACCGCTGCGCCGGCGCGGCCACAACAAGGAAGGGCGCGATAACCAGCCTCAGGTGATCATTGCGCTGGCAGTGACCCGGGACGGCATGCCGGTCCGCTCCTGGATCTTGCCCGGCGACACCGCGGACGTCACCACTGTTGCGCGGATCAAGGATGATTTGTGCGCCTGGCGGCTCGGCCGATGCGTGTTCGTTGGCGACGCCGGCATGTACTCAGCCGAGAACCTGGCGGCGCTCTCGCGTGGTCTCGGCCGCTACATCCTGGCCGTGCCGATGCGCAAGGTGAAGGAGGTCGAAGCCGAGGTGCTGACCCGTCCAGGCCGCTACAAACCAGTCGCCGACAATCTTCAGGTCAAGGAAGTCGTGGTCGGTGAGGGCGAACGCCGCCGGCGCTATGTGCTCTGCCTCAATCTTGAGGAAGCCGAACGCCAGCGCCTGCATCGCGAACAGGTGCTCGTCGAACTCAATGCCGAACTCCGCCTGCTGCGCGAGCGTGAGGCGGATCACCCGAAGGCCGCCTGCACGCTGCTGGCCTCGCGCCGTTATGGCCGCTATCTCACCACGGACTACCTCGGCCGCCCCCGGCTTGACGCCGCGAAGATCAAGGCGGCGGAAAAGTTCGACGGCAAGTTCGTCGTCATTACCAATGACGACACGCTCTCGGCCGAGGATGTGGCGCTTGGATACAAAGGCGCCTGGATCATCGAATCTTGCTTCCGGCGAATGAAACAGACAGGGCTCGAGGTCCGGCCAATGTTCCATTGGACGCCGCGACGGATCGAGGCACACGTCAAGCTCTGTGTCCTCGCTTTACAAATGCAGCGTGCCGCCGAGATCCGTTGCGCGTTACCCTGGCCAAGGATCGCGCATGAACTCGCCGCTCTGAAAGCCGTCCGCTACCACACCGGCGGGCGGACTATTGTTCAGCGCACGAAAATCACCGACAGTGCCGGCGGGGTCCTGAAAAAGCTCAGTGTATCAATGCCCAAGCAGATCCTATCGGTCTCAGACCCAGTCGCTGACCCCGCTGCGACATAGACACACGCCCAAAATCCACCCGTCGTAACCGATGGAAAAGCCTGGAAGTTTCGAAGCGTCTGTCTAGTGACCGCGAACCCAGGTGGCGCGTCCGGGAACGCTAGCGCCAGCCCGCCGTCGCAAATCGCGCCCACGGTGAATTGCCCGTCTGTGCCGATGTTCCACACGTTGGCCCGGTAGGCCAGCGATAGCCCGACGCCCATCATGATAAGGGGAGCGGCCTTAACGACCAATGCCTCAAATCCGTCTTGCTGCAGTAACGGTGCGATCAGAAACGTATAGACTGTCAGTCCAGGCGGACGGCCCATCAGGGCGAAGATCAACCCGGAAGTCGCCCCGGTCAGTAGCAGCGCCAGAACTGGCAAAGCATAGCGCCAAATTTTTGACTCGTAGCCCCGGAGTCGATCTTAAGCATGGCTGCGCCTTATCGATTTCGGACAGCGATGGCGGCCAATCCCGACCCTTCCAGCCGGCGGGTCTCGGCGATTAAGCAACCGCCATCTCGCCCCGGGGCGCCGGCGCCGAGCCGCCGCCCATCAGCCGCCCAATCGACTCGACCGTCGCGTCTCTGCTGAACACTGGCTCAGAGACATGCCCGTCGGCGATCACCGCGACCCGGTCAGCCAGGACGAAAATCTCGTCCAGATCCTGGGAGATGATCATCACCGCCGCCCCGGCCGCAGCCAGCGCCATGATCGCCTCATGGATCGCCAGCGCCGCCCCGGCATCCACGCCCCAGGTAGGCTGATTGATCACCAGCACGGCGGGATCCTGCAAAACCTCCCGCCCCACGAGAAATTTCTGCAAATTGCCACCCGACAGCGACCGAGCCTCGGCTTTCGGGCCCGTGGTGCGAACGTCAAAGGCCTTGATGATGCGCTCGGCGAACGCAGACGTCTTCTTCTTGTCGATCACCCCGAAACGGACCAGCGCCCGGCGAATGAAGGCGGACAGGAACGCGTTCTCCGCAAGCGTCATGGTCGTAACCGCGGCATGCCCGTTGCGTTCCTCTGGCACGAAACACCCGTGGATACGCCGCCGCTCATGCGGTCCCATATGCCCCGCTCGCACCCCGTCGATCATGATGCTTTCCGGCCGGCCGGCAGCAATTTCTCCCGACAGCGCATCCATCAGTTCGCTCTGCCCGTTGCCGGCGATGCTGGCGATCCCCAAAATCTCCCCGCCCTTCAACGACAGGGAAATGTCTTTGAGATCTGTTCCGAAATGATGCGGGGAGCGGATTGTCAACCTGTCCAGCACCAGTCGCGGAGGTGCCGAGCTCGGTGCCAGCGGCCGCGGCGTCGGCGCGCGCAGATCCATGTTGATCATGATCTCCGCCAATTCCTTGACGGTCTTCTCCGCCGGGATCACCCGAGCAACGTTCTTGCCAAGCCGCATGATGGTGGCAGCAGAACACAGCGCCCGCACTTCCTCCAACTTATGGCTGATGTAAAGGATCGAGCATCCCTCCGACACCAGCCGCCGCAACGTGACAAACAGCTTCTGCACCTCCGACGGCGTGAGCACCGACGTCGGCTCATCCATGATCAGCAGCGTGGGGTTTTGCAGCAGACAGCGAACGATTTCGATACGCTGCCGTGCGCCGACGGACAGATCGTGGACGACCCGGTTCGGATCTAGCGGCAACCCGTATTCATTGGAGATTTTAATGATCCGTTCGTGTAGCCCCACGCGTTCCTCGGCTTCTAGCTCAGGCCCAGAGCGATGTTTTCCTGCACCTTCAGCGCCTCGAACAGCGAGAAATGCTGAAACACCATGCCGATGCCGAACCGCTGCGCATGGCCGGGGTTCTGGATGACGACCTTCTGCCCCTCCCAGATGATCTCGCCCTCATCGGGTTTGACCACGCCATAGATGATTTTTACCAGCGTCCTCTTGCCGGCGCCGTTTTCGCCCAGCAACGCGTGGATCTGATTGCGCTCTACCGTAAGCGAAACGTGGTCATTCGCCAGGCAGCCTAGATACTGCTTGGTCATTCCGGTCATTATCGAGCAGCGGGCCAGACCGGTGCTCTGGATCGGTCATGGCGAACCTCGCGACTTGAGCAGGCGCCGATGCGCATCGACGTGACCGGCGGGCACTGCCCGAGCCGCGTGGCGTCAGCTAAGTTTGCCGTCCACACCTTGGACCAGCCATTGCATGCTTGCCGAGCGCGGCGTCGTCCATCGTTGTGCTGACCGGAACCTTGACCGTGCCGCTCTGGTCCGAGATCGGCCCGACGAAGACCTTGTTCTTGCCGGATTTGATGTCGCCCTCCGTGGAGGTTTCCAGAGCCGCGACGTCCTCCGGCATGTTGGTGAACGGCGACATGGCCAGCATGCCGCAGTCGAAGCCGCCCCAGGTGTCGTTGCTCTTCCAGGTGCCGTCCAGCACGTCGCCGATCCGCTGGATATAATACGGACCCCAAACATCGGTGCTCGCGCTCAACTGTGAGCCGGTGGCGAACTTCGCCATGTCGGTGGACTGGCCGAACGCCTTTACCCCTCGACTGGCCGCGGCCTGCAGCGGCGCAGGCGAGTCGGTGTGCTGGGTGATGATGTCGCAGCCCTGATCAATCAGCGCCTTGGCTGCGTCGCCCTCCTTCGGCGGATCTATCAGGAGTTGATTAGCACGAACTTCAGCCGAGCCTTCGGGTTCACCGTCTGCATTCCGAGCATGAAGGCGTTAATGCCTTGCACGACTTCGGGGACCGGCACGGAACCGACATAGCCGGCGAGCCCAGCCTTGCTCAATTTACCGGCGATGATGCCCTGAACATAGCGCCCCTGATAGAATCGAATATTGTATGTAGAAACGTTGGCCGCACGCTTGTACCCGGTTGCATGCTCATAGAACACCGCCGGATGCCTCTTGGCGGAGTTCAGCACATAGTTCATGTAGCCGAACGAGGTCGCGAAGATCAGCTTGTGGCCTTGGTTTGCCAGGTCGTTCAGGACCTTTTCAGAATCTGGGCCCTCGGCCACGTTCTCCACGTAAGGTGGTTTTGATCTTGTCACCAAAGTGCTCGATGGCTGCCTTACGAGCGACGTCGTGCTGGTATGTCCAGCCGAAATCGCCGACCGGTCCGAGGTAGAGGAAACCCACCTTCAGCGGGCCGGCACCCCGCGTAGGCGAGATCAATGCCGGCAATGCTGAGGCGACCGCGCCGGCTCCGATAAGCCGGCTGAATTGACGTCTTAGCATGATGCACTCCGTGAACCACTAGGTTTTGACCGGGCTTTCGCATTCCCCAAGCTGGTCGCGTCCTGCCAGCGCTATCCCCCAAGCTCTTGTTCCTCTTTCACAAGCTGTGAGAGGCGGGGCAATCGGCGCGCCAAGCGTGACTACCGCAAAAATCCTTCCCGCTCCAGGCAAGGTGCGGTGCGCGCCATGCTCGCGCTGGAGGGCGCACTGCGTGGCTCCGGGCGGCTCCGTTCCTCTCTTGCCCTACGCTCCGCGCCGCGGCACCGCATAGTCCAGGCCGGGACGTGGCCTAATCGCGGGAGGCGCTTGGTGGGACAAGCCGGTAGCCTCTGCGGGTGGAGGAAATAACATATCGGAGGACCTATCGTGGAACAGCGTCACTATGTCGGGCTTGATGTCTCGCTGGATTTGACTTCGCTCTGCGTTGTCGACGAGGCCGGTGCCATCGTATGGCGCGGCAAATGTGCCTCGGAACCGGATGCCATCGAGCACGCGATCCGTGCCCATGCGCCTGCGGCCGTTCGCATCGGCCTGGAGACTGGCCAGTTGTCGAATTGGCTGACGCGCAGCTTGCGCCAGCGAGACTTACCGATCGTTTGTCTCGATGCTCGCCACGCCAAAGCAGCGCTGAGCTTGCAGATCAATAAATCCGACAGCAACGGATGCCTTTGGCTTGGCGCAGGTGGTGCGCACTGGCTGGTTTCGAGAAGTGGCGGTCAAGAGCATGGACGCCCAGACCTTGCGCATGCTGCTCGTGGCGCGTGCGAAACTCGTCTCGCTGCGACAAACCTTGGCTAATACAATCCGTGGATTGCTGAAAACCTTCGGTCATGCCGTTCAGCGCGGCAAGGGCGGCCCGTTCGCGGTTCGTGTGCGTGCGCTCGTTGCCGACAACGCCGCTCTCAGCGCCATCATCGCCGTGATCGACACGCCGACCCGCTTCAAGCGGTCGCGCTCGGTCGGAGCCTATCTTGGTCTGACATCTCGACGCTATCAGTCAGGTGAGACCGACAAGGCAGGGCACATCTCAAAGTGCGGCGATGGATTGCTGCGGGCTTACCTATTCGAGGCGACCAATGCCCTGCTCACCCGGCATATGCGCGCCTGCGCACTGCGCCGCTGGGGGCTGATGCTCGCGGCGCGGATCGGCATGCGCCGGGCGAAAGTGGCGGTGGCACGCAAACTCGCCGTGGTCATGCATCACGTCTGGCAGGATGATTGCGACTTCGCGTGTGGCGAGGTGGCCGCGGTGGTCTGAACCACCCACTACCTCGCCAAGCTTCGAGTTCCGCCCGATCAGGGCGGGAACCCGTCCCGCTGGGATGAGGCACGGCAACCCCGTCTTTCCCGCTGCGGCCTTCCCAAGGGACCGCGCCCGGGACATAGGGGTGCCGGCCTTCCGACGCCACGTTGCGGCTGCGGCTGTTGGCAGACCGCGGAAAGAATCATGACCCAGCAGGACAAAGGGGCTCCCCAGTTGATCGAGCGTATCGTCATGTAGAGCAGCCCTCAAGACCGCAACGCGCCGCTGCGCGGTGGCCTGCGGCCAAGTCTTGACCGCTGCTCCACATGACGCATTTGGAACCTGCAGGCCAGGGCGAAGAAACGGCCCTTTCAGCCGAACAAAGAAAACGGAGGGTTTTGAAAAAAACACTTGCCAATGGGATCGCGATTAAAGAACGAGAAAGCAGGCGCTAGCGCCGAACCTGGAAGCTTGGCTAAGACGGTTCGTCCCCAAGCAAAAGGGACATTCCTACTTTGGGAACCAGGGGATATTTCTATTTCGCGTTGATACAACTCCCACCATGCGGCAAGCACCATAGAACGGCGCCCCCAGATACAACTCGCCAATCCGGCGCATCGGCCTCAGATCGTCTTCGCTCACCGTCGCCGGGCGCCAATACAGCGGCGAACGAGCTACTTTCAGCAGGTGGCACTGCGCCTAGATTGACGACTCGGCGTAGCGCGGTCGACCAGCGACAGCCGCGCAACCTGGTTCATGGACCGAAAAAAACCCGCTCGACCGTGAGTTTGCCGATCTTTTCGTACAACTGGGGCCAACCGCGCGTCGTCAGCGATGGGACTGTCAGAGGCACCTCCCTTGCCTTTGGCAACAGCGAGCGTACCCCGTCAATGACCGTCTTTTCCAGGCGCGAATTTGGCTGCGGCGAACGCGTCCTCGCTCAGCACGTTGCGCATGCCGAGCAACGGCGGGTTTACCGGATCGAAAGGCATGGGGCGCTCTGGGCACGGCGTTCTAGCCGTCGGCGCGAGGGACCCAGGGAATTTTTGCCACGGCAACACCCTCCTCGGAGAGAGTCTCGGCTTGTTCCTCGGTGGTCTCGCCGTAGATGCTCTTAGGTTCCACTTCACCTCGGTGCATCGCCCGAGCCTGATCGGCGAAGTCCGGCCCAACATACTCGCAGTTTTTTTCGACCTCGGCCCGTATGCGCTGGAGCGCGGCCATCACCTGCGCCGGCAACCGGCCGGCGGTAGCCTTCACGGGGGGCTGGACCTGAGCGGGCACCTTGGGCTGGGCGATCGGAACCGGCAACAATTCCCGTTTTGCCAGGGCCGGGGCCATCAAGGCGCGTTCGACATCAGTGCCGCCGCATTCGGGACATTCTATCAAGCCACGCTTCGCTTGCTTCTCGAAGCTCGCGCTATCCTTGAACCAGCCGTCAAATCCATGCAACTGGCCGCACCGCAACTGGTAGTGGATCATTCCAAGACCTGACAAAAAGCCGAATTAATATCGCCAATTGACACCCTCTCAAAAAGGTGTCCAACACTTTTCATGCGAGTCCGAGCAAAGGATTCAACTTTCCAGCGCGATCGAGTGCCAAAAGCTCGTCACAGCCGCCAATATACGTGCCGCCGATGAAGATTTGCGGGACCGTAGTCCTTCCGCCGGAACGCTCGCGGGCTTCCCGCCTGGAGTCGGATCCATGCGGCGCGTCGATCTCGCGGAATTCGACGCCTTTGGTGGTAAGGACGTGCATGGCGCGTTCACAAAATGGGCACCACGGCTGCGTATAGATTTCGATATCCTGCATCTTTTTCACCTCTGTCCAGTCATGTTGGGCAGATCGGCCTGGCGTGCAAGTTCCGCCATACAGGCGGCGCGATCGGCGACGCAACCGCCATCCAGCCACCATTGCCGCACGTCGCGCAGGAGCGCGCCAACAAGGCGGCCGGGGGAAATGCCGATGCTCAGGACGTCACGCCCCTCCAATGGGAAAACCGGCCTGGTTATCCTGCGCAGCCGCCGCCTTGTGTCCGCGGCGCCGTCGAGCCATGCCCGGTCGACCAGATCGGCCGGCAAGTGATCCGCCAGCAAGCGCCGTAGATCCGCGTCTGTCCCCTCGGGGCTGGGGGTCGCGAGCAGACGCACCAGCCGCTCCCGGTCGTCGTTCGACACTTTCAGGCGGGTCGCCAGCGCGAGTGGATCTCCGGTCAGCATCGCAGCCAGCCGCAACACCGGATCAGCCGGAAGCCCCGCGAGACGAGACACTGCTTGCGCCTCCGGCAACACGGCATTCCAAATGCCGAGGCGCGCCATCACCCCGACTGCTTCCTCCGGATCCGGTGCGGCCAAGATGCGGCGTAGCTCCATCCACACGCGCTCGACGGAAAGGCGGCTCAAACCGGGGATGCCGGCGCGTAAGGCGTCCAACGTAGCCGGATCGGGCGGGACGCGGCCGTAGCGGGCATAGAAACGGAAGAAGCGAAGGATGCGCAGGTAGTCCTCGGCGATGCGGGTTGCCGGGTCACCGACGAAGCGCACCCGCCCGGCTTGGAGGTCGGCGGTTCCGTCGAAGTAATCGAACAGTACCCCGTCGCGCGCCATCGACATTGCGTTGATGGTGAAATCCCGCCGCGAGGCGTCCAACCGCCAATCCTCGGTGAAGGCGACGACGGCATGACGGCCATCGGTCTCGACATCGCGGCGGAGGGTGGTGATCTCGAAGCCGCGTCCGTCCACCACGGCGGTGACGGTGCCGTGCCCCAAGCCGGTCGGAACGACCTTGACGCCGGCCTGCCTGAGGGCAGCCATGGTGCCACTTGGCGGGCGAGATGTCGCCAGATCGATATCCACCACGGCTCGTTCCGCCAGCGCGTCGCGGACTGCACCGCCGACCACCCGCGCCTCCGGCAGCACATCCCACACACGATCCAATGCGGGGTCGGTCAGGAACGCCGGCTGCGTCATCGCGGCGGAGTTCGCTCTGCCGGCACGACCTGCCCGTCGATCAACTGGGCGGGGACGTAGCCTTGCTGGGCGTCGCCGGCATCGAAATGCCGGGACCAGACGAGCGCCAGCAGCATGAGTATGACGAAACCAGTCAGGCCGTAGATCAGCGAGAGCGGCGGCAGCGGCGAGGGGAACAGCAGGCGCCACGCGGCGAAGCTCAGGAAAGGGGCCAGGAAAAGCACAATCTCGATCATACGCGACATGAGTTGCCGGTTCCCCGATAAATCGGCGTTGCGGCTCCTGCCTGCGCAGGGCGCGCGGTGATCGTCGTCAGACCCTTGTTTGATTACAGCATGATCGCGCCGACCGGAACGTGCCGAGGCGGCGCAAGATAGTCTCACCGCGGATACCAAATGCGGCGAGGTCCCAAGCTTGCGGGTTCACCGCCTGCTGCCGGCGCCAGGAGGCAGCGTGAGGTATCAGGCGCGCGACGCGGCCTTCCACCGAGCCGCCACCGCGGATCGATGGCTGCGGCGGTTGTGGCTAAAATCCTGTGGTCAGGACCATTCGGAATCGCGCCTCGCCGCTCATCATCCGCTCATATGCTTCGGGTGCGCGTTCCAGGGGCATGGTTTCGATCATTGGCCGGATGTCGGTCATCGCGCTGAATGCCAGCGTGTCCTCGGAATCGATGGAGGTGCAGGAAGGCCACCCCCTGGATTGCTCGCTGATCCGAGATCAGCTTCAGCGGCGATACTTCAATCGGTTCGGGAGACGGGCCGAGAACGACCAGCTTCCCGCCCACGGCTAGGCCGCCAATCGGGGCGCTCATCGCGTTGGAGCTGGGCACCGTCGCCAAAATTACAGGTACGCCACCCAACTTGCCGAGCGCGCTGGCCACGTCCTGAGTGCTGTTATCGATGTAGTGATGGGCGCCCAATTTTCGTGCAAGCGGCTCCTTGTCTGATCCGCGCGCGATCGCGACAGTTCGGCACCCCATCTTCGCGGCAAATTGCACGCCAAGATGTCCCAAGCCGCCGATGCCGAGGATCGCAGCAAGATCACCCGGTCCGACACCACTATTACGCAGCGCATTAAATGTGGTGATGCCGGCACACAACAGCGGAGCGGCTTCGGCAGGCCCCAGGTCGATCGGGCACGACGCAAGCGCTTCGAAAAGCAAAATCACGTAGTCGGCATAACCGCCATCATACGAAATCCCTGGAATCTGGCCGTTGGCGCAGGTGATAAAAGTTCCCCCGACGGCAAGACCGGCAATGGCCGCAATGTCCACCGTGCCAACGTACGCCAACCCGCCGCCCAATTTGCCAGCGCTGGCGCCGACCGCATCGACGATCCCGACGATCTCATGTCCAGGCACGCGCGAAAACAGGATACCGGGGAACGCGCCCATTTTGGTAAAGGAGTCGCTGTGGCAAATCCCACAGGCCTGGACTTTGATCCGTACATGGCGCGCGCCGGCGGATCCAGGATCGTTCGCTCGGCCAGTTCGAACGGTCCGTTCGCGCTGGTTACCTGCACTGCTCGCATCTGGGACATCTTTGCCTCCGACTTCGAAATATCCGACGTCACAGCGTCAATTTCATGCCGTGCCAAACGCACACGCTGTAGTTTAGGCTTAGTCTTGATAATAGGCGTTAGAACATGCTCCGAGCTAAGTATTCATTGCGTCGAAGAAGTCGTTGTTGGTCTTGCTGTACTTCAGCTTGTCCAAGAGAAACTCCATAGCATCCACTGTGCCCATTGGATTAAGAATGCGCCGCAGCACCCACATCTTCGTCAACACGCCGCGCTCGACCAGTAGTTCCTCTTTACGGGTGCCGGACTTGGTGATGTCGATCGCCGGGAAGGACCGCTTGTCTGACAGTTTCCGATCAAGAATGATTTCCGAGTTGCCGGTGCCCTTGAACTCCTCGAAGATCACTTCGTCCATGCGGCTGCCGGTATCGATCAGGGCGGTAGCGATGATGGTCAGCGACCCACCCTCCTCGATATTGCGAGCCGCGCCGAAGAAACGCTTGGGCCGTTGCAGTGCATTGGCATCGACACCGCCGGTCAGAACCTTACCGGAGGACGGCACCACGGTATTGTAGGCACGGGCCAGGCGCGTGATGCTATCAAGCAGGATCACCACGTCGCGTTTGTGTTCAACCAAGCGCTTGGCTTTTTCCAGCACCATCTCGGTGACCTGGACATGACGGGTCGCCGGCTCGTCGAAGGTGGAGCTGATGACTTCGCCATTTACGCTGCGAGCCATGTCGGTAACTTCTTCCGGGCGCTCGTCGATCAGCAGCACGATCAAGAAGACTTCCGGGTGGTTGGCGGCGATGGCCGCGGCGATGTTCTGCAGCATCACCGTCTTGCCGGTGCGCGGCGGCGCGACGATCAACGCGCGCTGACCCTTTCCGACCGGGGAGATCAGGTCGATTACCCGCGGTGTGAAGTCTTTAACCGGCCCTTTTGCGACGGACTGGAAATTGTCCATCTCCATCTTCAGGCGTTCTTCGGGATACAGTGGTGTCAGATTGTCGAAGTTGACGCGATGGCGCACCGCGTCGGGTGGCTCGAAGTTGACCGTATCCACCTTCAGCAATGCAAAGTAACGCTCTCCGTCGCGGGGCGCGCGGATCTGGCCATCCACGGAATCGCCAGTGCGCAGGCCGAAGCGACGGACCTGACTGGGACTGACATAAATGTCATCAGGGCCGGCGAGATAGTTGGCTTCGGGACTGCGCAAGAAGCCGAAGCCATCAGGCAGGATTTCCAACGTGCCTTCGCCGTGGATCGCCTGATCCTTGTCGGCGAGATTCTTTAGAATAGCGAACATGATGTCCTGCTTGCGCAGCGACGAGGCGTTCTCGACTTCTAACGACTCAGCGTAATTCACCAGTTCTGCTGGCGTTTTTTTCTTCAGTTCAGCAAGGTGCATGAGATGCCTGGACGTGAGGGTGCGATATGGGGACGTGACAAGGGCTTGAACAGTTTTTGGGCGCAATACCGCCCAGAGGTTCGTAGCCAGTCAGGATATTGGGCTTAGGGCGTTAAGCGCTTACGCGGAAACGCCCGATACTCAGAATGGATGCATATAATAGGAAGCCACCGCCCGGTCGTCAATGGTCTTCGTCTCTCTCAGCCGCCTTGACCGCGCTGCTTACCTCATTCCAACCGATCCAGAGCAGCCTGGAGACGAGCGATCTCGAGCCGAGCGGCCTCCAGGCGTCCGCGGTTTTCGGTCACGACTTCCTCTGGCGCCCGGCTGACGAAATCGGCATTTGCCAGCTTATGCGAAGTCTTTTTTGCGTCAGCCGACAACTTGTCGCGTTCCTTGATCAAGCGCCCTCGTTCCAGCGCGATATCGATCAATCCTTCCAATGGCAGCACGATCGTGGCCTCGTCCAGCACCGCCTGGGCGGACCCTTTCGGCAGGTTCCCAACCAGAGCGGAAATGTCCGACGCTCGCCCCAGCCGGCGAATGGCGTCCATCCATCGATCGACCCGGCCCATCGACTGCGCCGAAGCCCCCTGCAACAGAACCGGGGAGGGCTTCGACGGCGGGACGTTCATCTCGGCTCGCACTGATCGAACCAAAGTTATCAGTCGCACCACCCAGTCGAGTTCGGCGCGAGCCTGGTCCGCGCCCGGCGCCACGACGGGGGACGGCCAGGCGGCACCGATCAAACTGGATGGCCCACCGTAGCCGAAACGATCCCATAATTCTTCGGTGACGAACGGGATCGCGGGATGCAGCAGGCGCAAGATCTGGCCCAGCACATAAGCGCCCACGCCGCGGATTTCAGCGGCAGCGGAAGGGTCTGCTCCGGCGGCAAGTAACGGTTTGGCGAATTCCAGGAACCAGTCGCAGAACGTGTTCCAGACAAAATGATATACCGTCGATGCATACTCATCGAAACGATAGGCCTCCAGCGCAGCGGTGGCTGCCTGGATCGCGGTATTGGTCTCCGCCAGCAGCCAGCGGGACAACGGCAAGACAACTCGACTTGGATCGAACGCTGCTTCAGGAGCGATCCCGTTCATCTCGCAGAAGCGTGCGGCATTCCACAGCTTCGTCACAAAGCCGCGGTAACTCTCCACGCGCGCCGCGCTGATTTTCACGTCGCGGCCGGGACCAGTCAGGGCGCAGATGGTGAAGCGCAGGGCATCGGCGCCATAGCGGTCGATCAACTCCAGAGGGTCGATGACGTTACCGCGGGATTTCGACATCTTCTGACCGCGCTCGTCGCGTACCAGGCCGTGAATGTAGATTTCCCGAAATGGCACGTCGCCCATAACATGCAGGCCCAGCATCATCATGCGGGCGACCCAGAAGAAGATGATGTCGAACCCGGTTACCAAGACGTCGCCAGGGTAGTAACGCGCGAGTTCTCTGGTCTTTTCCGGCCAACCGAGGGTTGAGAACGGCCAAAGGCCTGAACTGAACCAGGTGTCCAGCACGTCCTCGTCCTGTATTAAGGGTTCGGCATGGCCATAGTGGGCGCGTGCCTGGGCGGCGGCGTTGTCCGGGTCGATGGCGACAAAGGTCGTGCCGTCCGGTCCATACCATGCCGGGATGCGATGGCCCCACCAAAGCTGGCGCGAAATGCACCAGGGCTGAATATCGCGCATCCAGGCGAAGAAGGTATTCTCCCATTGCTTCGGCACGAACACGGTCTTGCCGGTTTCTACCGCCTCGATCGCTGGCTTCGCGAGAGCGGCGGCGTTGCAATACCACTGGGTGGTCAGCAACGGTTCGACCGGTACGCCGCCACGGTCGCCGTGCGGTATCTGGTTGACGTGCGGCTCGATCCTGTCGAGCAGTTCCAGGCGTTCCAGTTCGGCCACAATGGCGCTGCGTGCGGCAAACCGCGACTGACCGGCCAAGGAGCGGACAAACTGGGGGTCGGCGACACGGGGAACCAAGGTCAGCGTGTCCTCGATTTCCGCCAGCGTGACCATCGCCTGCCGGTCCAGGACGGACGGCATCGGCAGATCATGACGGCGGCCGACTTCGAAGTCGTGGAAATCGTGGGCTGGGGTGATTTTGACGGCACCCGTGCCTTTTTCCGGGTCCGCATAGGTGTCGGCGATAATCGGGATCGATCGGCCGACCAGCGGCAAAATTGCCCGCTTGCCGATCAGCCCGCCATACACCGGGTGATCCGGATGCACCGCCACCGCGGTATCGCCGAGCATCGTCTCGGGTCGCGTGGTGGCGACGATGATGGATTGGCCGGGTTCGCCCTCGATCGGGTAGCGCAGATACCAAAGCGATCCCTTGATCTCGCGGTTTTCCACTTCCAAATCCGAGATTGCTGTCTGCAGCTTCGGATCCCAGTTCACCAGCCGCCGGTCACGGTAGATCAGGCCTTCTTTGTAAAGCGAGACAAAGGTCTCCTTCACCGCGGCGGACAGACCGTCGTCCATGGTGAAGCGCTCGCGCGGCCAGTCGAGCGACGCCCCCAGACGGCGCAACTGGCGTGTGATGGTGCCGCCGGATTCCGCCTTCCATTGCCACACGCGCTCGATGAACGCTTCGCGGCCCAGATCCCGGCGGTCTTTGCCTTCTTCCGCCAGCAACCGTTCCACCACCATCTGTGTGGCGATGCCGGCGTGATCGGTGCCAGGCTGCCACAGCGCGTCGCGACCCTGCATCCGGCGCCAGCGGATCAGGGTATCCTGGATGGTGAACGTCAGGGCGTGGCCCATGTGCAGGCTGCCGGTGACGTTCGGCGGCGGGATCATGATGGTGAAGGGCGTCGCGTTCGAGTCTGGGTCGGAGGCGAAGCTGCCGGCGTTTTCCCAGCCTTCATACAGGCGTGCCTCGATCTCGGCCGGTGCGAACCTGCTATTGAGTGTCATTGATCTCTCCCGCGGCGGGCGGGCGCGCCGCCTTGGTCCACGCCATCCGATGTTAGAAAGCCGGCAAGGTTAGAGAGCCGGCATCGCCAGAACTCGCGTTCCTGGAGCGACGCCCGCCATCAAGGAACCGCCCGGCCGACCACCCTCTCGATCTCAGTCCTGACCAGTCGCTCAACAAGTGGGGGCAGGTTGGTGTCCAGCCATTCCTTCAGCAACGGCCGCAATTCGGCCCGCACCAGGTCCTCGAGCGTCGGGCCGCCGGTATATACTTTCGTGGCGCGGCCAGCCGACAAGGACCGGACCAGATTGCCAACCAAGGACGTGGCAGCGGCGGCGGTTTCCGGGGCCATCAAGCCGGGAAGCTTTGGTGGCGCTTCCACCGGGCGAACTTGATTGGACGAAGCTGCTGTTGTTTCCTCAGTGGGCGGTTCGGGTTCGATTGGACGCGGTTCGACATGTGCCGCTGTCGGCTCGTCAATCCTGGGAACCGGATTAGGAACCGGAGGTTCGGGTTCCGGCTCGGTCTCCCCCGCATCGCGCAAGTGTTCGACGGCGGACACCATCATGGACTCGTCGAGCACCAATATATCGTCGTCCGCTGGGGCGTCGCCGGGCACGGCGGCCTCCACCGGAGCCTCCTCCTCATTCAGAATTCTACGGATGGAGGCAAGGATATCCTCCATCGAAGGATCTGTGCCGTCCGGTGTTGCCGCAGGAGGTGGGGTTTCACTCGTCGACACTTGGGTCAACGACCCGGCTGATTGGTGGCATAGTCGCCGAGACCGACCCAGCGATCCTTTACCGCCTGATAGTAGGCCGTTTCGTCATACAATGGCACAGGCAGATGCAGATCTCTGGCGGTCAACCGTCCGATGGCGACGGCAACGCCATAAGACGCGGTGATTACTTGCGCCAGGTTCTGCACTAGCGTGGTCCTGGACTGGAGCAGAAGCTGGGTTGCGTTCAAGACGTCCAATGTGGTTCTGCTGCCGACTATGGCTTCTCGCTCAGTACCTTCCAGGGCGATCTCATTAGCCCGGATCTGAGCACGAGTGCTGTCGGCCGAGGCTTTGGCGGCGACCAGGGTATCCCAGGCCTGAACCGCGTTTTGGACGACGGTCCGTTTGGCGTCGTCGATCAGCCGCTGAGTCTGTTGCTCCGCCTGACGCGCCTGGCGAACGGCGGAGTATTCGGATCCGCCCTGATACAGCGGCACGGACAGCTGGGCGGTAACTTGATAACCGTTCTGGCTGAAGTTACGGGCGGACACGTTTGTATCCTGGAAGGTCTGTCCCTGTAGGCTAAGTTGCGGCAGTAGAGCTGAAAACGCGACGTCGATCGCGTCCTTCGCCGCGGCATCGTTGAACAGTGCGGTAATGACGTTTGGGTTGTTGAAAGTGGCCATGGACGCCGCTTGCTGCTCACTTTTCACCGGCAGGTTCAATGGCTGCGGTTCCACCAGGTCGTCGGGCGGAAACACCCCGATAATCTGCTGAAATGTGCCACGGGCGGTCTGTAGATTGCCAACCGCTGTTTCCCGCGTTGCCCGAGCGCCCTCCAGCGCGGCTTCGGCCTGCGCCACATCGGTGCGGGTAATCTCGCCAACCCGAAAGCGATCGTTCGTGGCCTCCAACTGTTTGGCCAGCACTTGCTCGTTATTGATCTGCAGATCGAGTAACTGTTTCGCCTGAATGACACCGACATAGGCGCTGACGGCGTTGTTAAAGCTGGTTTGCTCCTGTGCTATCAGCGTGGCGCGCTCCGCCATCACCTGATTTTTGGAGCGGTTGACGTTGGCCGACACCTTGCCGCCGGTATAGAGGTTCTGGGTGAGCGTGGCCTGCGCCGAGGCAATCTGCCGAGGGTTGAGCTGCTTGATGTTTTGGGCCGGGTTCACGGTAGTCAGATATTCGCGTAACAGGCCATTGCCGTAACCTGCGTTACCAGCCAGTACCACGGTCGGACGCCAACCCGCGAGCGCTGTCGGCACGTTTTCATCGGTGGCCCGCAACTTGGCCCGCTCGGCCTGCAACGCCGGCTGATAAGAATAGGTCGCGGCCAAGGCTTCGATCAGCGTATGTGGAACACCCTGGGGGGCGGCGGACGCTCGAACTGCCTTAGTGTGTGTTGGTGATGTTGCCGATGCCTGCGAGCGTGACACCAATGGTGTCGGAGGCGAGGCTGACGGCGAAGACCGTAGCGGCGTCTGGGCGCTGGCGGAGGCCGCGACAGCAACCAAGCTGAAGCTGGCGAACAAACCGTGGCGCAAACCCATAGGATACCCTTTTCGGCAAAGCGCATACCATCGAGGTACGCTTTATCAGACGAAGTGACCGTAATCCGGGACAAGAATCGTCACAATCGCGTCTCTGTGTCCAGTGTCACGTGCAACATGTCTGCCGGGATGTCCCTCAGAAGGCGAAAACGGCCGGCTTTCGCAATGACGGGATCGGGCGGGTCGCGCAGTCAAAGAGAGGGGAAATCCCGGCCCCGAAAGAGGTCACCTCGGCAATCACGGCCTGGGTGATACGCCCTTCGCCACAGATCGCGGCAAGAATGCGGCCAGATTCCTGATTCGTTTGGGCGACCAGGGCAGGGGGAATTTCAGGGACCGCACCCTCGATCAGGATAAGATCATACGGCGCGTGAGGTGGCCAACCAGCGGCCAGCGGACCCGCCACCAAGGTGACGCCAATCGCCTCTCGCGGCAACGCCGCGTCAGCCATCGACAGCAGGTCCCGGTCTTCATCAAGAGCGGTCACGCGGCAGCCGCAAGCATTCAGCACAGCGGCGCTATAGCCGGTTCCGACACCCACGATCAGCACCTGCTCGTTTTCGCGCAGATTGGCGAACTGGAGCATTCTGGCGAATACCATCGGTTCCATCAGGAAGCGCCCGTTGCCCAACGGCACATCCTCATCCACGTAAGCCAACGCCTGAACGGTTGGCGGGAGAAACAACTCCCGCGGGATGGTCCGCATTGCAGAGAGCACCCGCTGATCCACCACACGATTGGGGCGGATCTGGCTGTCGACCATACAATTTCGGGCTTCGGTGAAGAGCTCGTTCTGAGGTGCCATGGGGTCGCTCGGCTAATGTGCGCTGTTTATAGACGTGGCAGGTGGCGCGGCAAAGCGGTCATGACGGTCGAGCGTGGTTTCATACCGCTGCAGCGTGTGCGGGCATGGCCCCGCCTAAGAGAGCATGTGCAACCCGATGATGCTCTTGGATTACGCCGCGTCTTCCCTGCGGTCGCGGATCCTCACGTACGCCAGTTTGGCGTGCTCGTCACGGTCACGGCTTGCCTGGTATGGAGAGGTCATCACAAAATCGGAACGACTTGGTGCCGGGTTCCCCGATTGGCCAGCAGCAGGACGGAGCGGGACGGCGGCTGTGACTCTGACCGGACGGCATAACCGGACGTGGAGCCACGGGCGCAACAGGTGCCGGTGAAACCGGGCGCGGATTCAGTGCCGGCGGCGCGGGGCGTAAAGGCCGTAGAACGGGTGGCGCGAGCGCAGCAGCGGAAAACGCCTGAATGTTCGCACTTGGTAGTGGCGGGAGGGTTGGTCCAGCCGCCCTGAGGCAAGGCAGTGGACGCTCAGACGCCGATTTGACGACACCGCGCTTAATGGGCGACGGCCGAGCATCCAGTTCGAGCCGATGAGCTTTCCCTACGATCGCGTTCTTGGACACGCCGAGCCGGCGACCAATCTCCGCTGTTGAATGTCCCTGCGCCCAGAGATCCCGTAGAAGGCGGATCGTTTCCTCGTCCCATACCATATGCTGGATCCTTTTACCGGGGTGACTACTAGATACAGTATGAAATAGCGGAGCCAGAGGCAACTGTTGATTCAACTCCAGCAGGCAAAATCCTGTGGACAACCCGATAGAGCTAGCGGGCGCTGCCTTGAATGACATTTCTGAGTGAACGATCGCTCGCTTGATAAGAGCGAACGAGTTGGCAGGTTGCCCCAATTCGGCGAGAAACCTCTCTCGGTGCATCGCCTAAATCGATGTCAAGGCCAATGCCCATTGAGTATCGAAAGGACCCATCAAAATCCGGCTCCCTGCTTCGCCTGCCGTTGGGAGAGCCAGCCAAAACGTCGGTCTGACGGCGCCACCTCACCGGTCAGACCCCAATTGAACGTAATGGTTTCGAAAACGCAGGAAATCGCTATATTTCCTGCCACCCTTGCGGCCGATCTGTATGGAGTTGGAGGTCCGGGCCGGAATCGAACCGGCATCCGCGGATTTGCAGTCCGATGCATCACCACTCTGCCACCGGACCCCCGAGTGCAGGACGGCGTATATGGTTCGGCCTAGGCATTGCGGTCAAGAGTGAACTCCTTACCAGCGGCGAGCCATCCGAACATCATGCGTCCGGTCGATCAGCACCATTAACAGCGCAGTGACCCTCGGTGTTTTCGGCGCAGGGACACATCTTCGGCGAGCTAGTCCTCGCCCTTGCGGAACGGCAACTCTTGCGCAAGGCAGGCCATCTCAGCCTCGATCCCCGCGCGTTCTTCCACCAGGAAATTCGCCACCGCACGGCGGAGTCCGGTGTGCGTGATCCAATGGGCGGAATAGGTGGAGCGCGGCGTGTAGCCGCGCTGGATCTTGTGCCGTCCCTGGGCCCCCGCCTCGACCCGCTTCAGCCCATGCTCGATGGCCCAATCGATAGCGCGATAGTAGCAAAGCTCGAAGTGCAGGAAGGGCCAATCTCCCCGGCAGCCCCAATTGCGGCCATAAAGAGCCTCGTCTCCGGCCAGGTTCAGCGCGCCGGCGACCGGTTTGCCGGCGCTTTCGGCATACATCAGCACAACCCTGTCCCCGAGGCGCTGACCGAGCAGGGAGAAGAACGAGCGGGTTAGGTAAGCCGACCCCCATTTGCGGTCCACGGTGGACCGGTAGAACCCGTAGAACGCGTCCCAGTGCCGCTCGGTGATGTCGGTGCCGGAAAGCGCGTGAAACGTGAGGCCAGAGGCGTTGGCATCACGGCGTTCGCGGCGCAGCACCTTGCGCTTGCGGGATGACAGCGCCCCCAAAAAGTCTCCGAAGTCCGAGTAGCCGTCGTTCTCCCAGTGGAACTGCATGCCGATGCGCTGCAGCCAGCCTGCGTCACCAAGACCGTTCCATTCATCCTCGGTGCAAAACGTGACATGGACCGAGGACAGCCCATGCGACTGACACGCCTGTTCTAGCGCATTCGCCATCGTCTCCACCGAAACGCCGACACCCGGACGACGGAGCAAGCGAGGTCCGGGTACGGGGCTGAACGGCGCCGCGGCCTGCAATTTCGGGTAATAGTTCTCGCCGATCCGCTCCAGCGCGTGGGCCCAGCTGTGGTCGAACACGTATTCGCCGTAGCTGTGCGACTTCACATACATCGGCACGGCGCCCACGATCTCGCCGCCATCGCGCCGCAGGATCGCGTGCTGCGGCAGCCATCCGGTGCGCGAATTGGCCGATCCGCTGTCCTCCATAGCACTCAGGAATGCGTGACTGACGAAGGGATTCCCGACTCCGGCGCAGGCGTCCCATTCGGTCGCGTCGATCTCCGCGATGCGAGCGTGAAGCGTAAGCGTTAGGGTGGCCGAACCATCTGGCATCCGAGGCAGCCTAGTGGAGTTCAAACAGTCCCTCCACCTCGACCGCAGCGTCGGCGGGCAGAGACGGGACGCCGATCGTGCTGCGGGCGTGCCGCCCGGCTTCGCCAAATATCGCCACAGCCAGGTCTGACGCGCCATTCATTACCTGCGCATGTTGACTGAACTCGGAAGGGGCAGCGATGAAACCACCCAAACGGACCACGCGTCTTACCCGATCCAGGTCGCCACCGCAGGCCGCTTTCAGATGCACCAATACATTGATGAAACACAGCCGCGCGGCTTCCTTCGCCTGCTCGATCGAGACACCCCAACTGACCTTGCCGGTGATCGCGATTTTGCCGTCGATCGCGGGAACCTGGCCGGAGACGACAACCAAGTTGCCGGTCACGACGTACGGGACGTAATTCGCGATCGGGGGCATCGGCCGGGGTAGGGTGATGCCGAGTTCTGCCAGCTTCGCCTCGATCTGACCGGCCATTCGCTGCTCCTTCATGAAGATAACGAGCGTAACCGATCGTGGCCCTGTTCTAAAGAGGTCACCCCAGCGCCAGCACCGCAAAAGTGGCGAGCCAGTGTTCCCCCATGTAGTCCCCGCTAACATGTGGCAAGCTGGCGTCGAGATGCACCAGCGCGGCACGCCGGGCTGCGTCTGGATCAGGGGTGAACTCGGCCAGTGCGCGCCAGCACCAGGCGCGACTGAGGTTCAATCCGTCGAGAAGCGCGATCTTTCCGTCGCTGCGGTCGCTGACGCTGGCGGGGCTGAATAAAGTCGCGGGCAGCGATTGCGCCAACCGAGGCAAGAACGCCTCGAACCAGTGGCGGAACTCGAGGGTGGGCAGGGCAGCCCGCATGCACTCGGCTTCGATCAGCGCCGGGGACAGGAATTCGTCACCGCCCGGTTCCCACGCCTGGCAGTCAGCGTCACCCGCGTACCAACGCCGGGCGGCATCAATCAACAGCGCGCGCAAGGCTTGGTCCTGGTAATCCAAAGTCAACCGCACCGCGAACGCTGTATTGGTATGAATGCCGGCCCGGATGGGGTAGGTGGCGATCTGCAGGAACGCCTTGAAGCGCTGGGCAAAAATATCGGCCAACGGTTCCAAGGTTGCTGACCAGGCCTTGCCCTCCGGTGTCTCAAGCAGCGCCCGTTCAGCGGCGAGCTTGAGCAGCCAGGCCCAGCCGTAGGAGCGCTCGAAGCCCAATGTCAAGGGGCGAGCGAGATAGCGGCATTCACCGGCGATCCGGCCAGGGGTCAGTTGGGCGTCGAAGACGGCTCGGATCGCCGCGGCGTTTGGTATGGCGGGAAAGCGCCGATAGAGATGCGCCAACATCCAGTAGGCGTGCACGCGCGAATGCCAGTCTAAGCTGCCGTAGAAGACCGGGTGCAACTCCGCTGGGCCGCGCGCGTCTTCCGGGCCGGCCAGGACGTGGTCCAGCTTGTTCGGGTATTCTCGAGTGACGTGTCCAAGCGCGATCGTGGTAAATCGTTGGGCAAGATCAGGCGTCATCGAGGAGGACTAGAGAACAGTTGGGCACCGTGAGTCCAATCGGAGGAAGAGGGCGAATTGGAACGGGACGCAGACAACTTCATTGCGGTTGGGGAGCTCCAGCGACGCCGACACGGCAAGATCGAGCGGTGGA
Organism: uncultured Alphaproteobacteria bacterium; assembly: GCA_963819345.1. Lineage (GTDB taxonomy): Bacteria > Pseudomonadota > Alphaproteobacteria > Acetobacterales > Acetobacteraceae > Rhodopila. Next base: position 123,733 of record CAWFVX010000013.1, on the reverse strand, counting down.
GAGATTAATCTCACGCTGCCTGCAAGGATCGGGCAAGGATCATGAACGGGCGTGAGTGTTACCATGATTTCGAATGTCGAAGGGCTTGATGGAGTGCAATGCTCCGCGTCGGCTAGCGCCGCCGGTAGATTACTGTGATGAACGCTGGATTCGATTGACTCCCCCAACGCCTACCGCGCTTTTAAGTCGGGAAACCGCCCACGCGGCAAAATTCGTGCGGATCGAGAGGTTGAGGTCGACACCTGCGGATCGTTCACGCGTCTTGATAGCGAACCGCGGAATGAGATTGCTATTCACTTCGACGAAATCGCTGTTCTCAACACCCAGGATATATCTTTACTTTTGCCACTCTTTGGGACAAGGCAGAGTTGGCGCGTTAGAAGCGCCCGTGCAAGTGTGCCCTACGCAGCTCGGTCACTGGCGTTGTTGTGGGAGAACGACGTTGAGACTTCCTCGCGCCGGCAAGAGCGAGGGCGCGGCAAGCCAGCTTCGGGTGGCCGCGGCCGGAATATTTCTTGGCCTGTTTTTAATCTTATCCACCATTATTTGGAGCAGCGAGCGGGCTTTATCCGACCGCAGGAAGGCTGAACTTCGGCAGGCCCACACTCAAACCGTGCTTCTCGAGGCGCAGCATCTTCTCGCGGCCCTGCAAGACACGGAGACGGCTCAACGCAGTCTTGTAATCACTGCGAGATCCGGTTTTCTCGAGCCCTACGAAGCGGGACGCAAAGAGATCGGGGCGTCGCTCGATGGGTTAGCCGGGATGACTTTGAACAGTCCGATCCAGCAGGCCCGAATCCATCAATTGGGCAACGTCATCGCAGCGAAGATCGCGGAACTTTCAGCGATCGTTGCCCTCGTGCAGGCCGGCAATCAACCGCATGCGATCATCATGACAGAGCGCGGAATGGGTTGAATGGCCGAGGCTCGATCCATCGTCGGCGCGGCAATAGCTGAAGAGCAGCGGCAGAAGACTTTACTGAGCGCTGCGGTCGACGAGGCGAGCAGCCGCGACCGGCGCCTTTCCTATGCTTTTGCCGTGGTCGGTCTTTTGACCCTGGTCGGCGCAGCCATCGTGGCGGTCCTGACCTTACGCCAGATAGCTCGGGCGCAATTATCCGCCCAGCTCATTGCTTCCCAGGACCGGCTGCGGCTTTTAGTAGAGCGGGCACCTGGCGCAATTGCGATGTTTGAGAAAAACATGCGCTATCTTTTGGCAAACCGAGGCTACATCAGTGACTACAATCTGCATGATGCAGTGGACAAAGGGACTTTGATCAATCAGAGCCACTACGAGGTTTTTCCCGACTGCTGTCAAAGCCAACGTGAGATCTATCGGCGTGTTCTGGCGGGTGAGACACACTATGCCGACGACGATGAATTTCCGCGCGCCGACGGCTCCACTGACTGGATGCGCTGGAAGATGACCCCGCGGCATGAGGCAGACGGCACCATTGGGGGAGCTTTGCTGTTCTCCGAGGTGACGACAGCGCGTAAGCAAGTGGAAAGTCGACAGGGTGCGCTCGAACTCGCATCCCGGCTCCGGACCACGCCGGATGAGACGATGGAGCGCCGCCGCTCTGCTCGGCGGCCACCTTTCGGGCGCGTCGGTTACGGCGAATTTGACGTGACCGCGAACCGGGTAACGATCGGCCACGAATATCGCGATACACACGGTCGCAGCCGCCATTGGCACGCTTGATCTCTCTGTTCTCGGAGCTGAGATGATCGAAGATTTGGGCACCGGGCACACACTTGTGGCGACGGACGTGTTCTCTGACCCTCGCATTCGCGAGCGAAGACCGGCACACCAAGCGATGGACACACGTTCACTTATCGTGGTGCCCTTGGTGCGGCAGGAGCGCCTGCAGGCGCTTCTCTATCTCGCTCATTATGAGTTGCGGGTGTGGACGACGGCCGAGGTGGAGTTGGTAGAGTGAACCGCGCCGGGTTTGCCGGAGGCTGTTTGGTTTGAGTTCACGCCGCCATGACGTGCTCGTTAGCCTAGGCATAGTAACGCGCTTCTGCTTCTGCGGGCGGGATATTTCCGATCGGTTCGAGCAAGCGACGATTGTTGAACCAGTCCACCCATTCGAGAGTGGCGGTTTCCACCGTCTCGGCACTGCGCCACGGGCCGCGCCGATGGATCACCTCGGCCTTGAACAGACCGTTGATCGTTTCGGCGAGTGCGTTGTCGTGGCTGTCTCCGACGCTGCCGACGGAAGGCTCGATACCGGCCTCAACCAGGCGCTCGGTGTAGCGGATCGAGACGTATTGCACGCCGCGATCGCTGTGGTGCACGAGGCCGCTCAGGCGGACTGGGCGGCGATCGCACAGCGCCTGCTCGAGCGCATCGAGCACGAAGTCCGCCCGTGCTGAGCGCGATACGCGCCAGCCAACGATGCGCCGGGCAAAGGCGTCGATGACGAAGGCGACGTAGACGAAGCCCTGCCAGGTCGCGACGTAGGTGAAGTCCGAGAGCCACAAGGCATTCGGCGCCGGCGCCCGGAATTGCCGGTTCATCCGGTCGAGGGGAGATGGCGTCGATTTGTCGCTGTGCGTGGTCTTCACCGTCCTGCCGCGCACCGTGCCCGCCAGCCCCATCCGCTTCATCAGCCGGGCAACCTGGCAGCGCGGCGCGGCGATGGCCTCGCGCTGAAGCTGCCGCCAGACCTTGCGCACGCCGTAGACCTGGAAATTCGCGTCCCAGACCCGCTTTATATCCGGTCTGCAAGTTCGCATCGCGCCCCGCTCGGGCGGACAATTTGGTGGGATCGGCGCGCTTGGCTGCATGCTTATGGTAGGTGCTTGGGGCGATCGGCAGAACCCGGCAGATCGGCTCGGCCCCGTAGGCAGCGCGATGATCGTCAATGAAGCCGATCATGGCTTGGACCGACGGTCGAGCTCCGCCATCGCAAAATACGCCGACGCCTTGCGCAGGATCTCGTTGGCTTGACGGAGTTCGCGCACCTCGCGTTCCAGGGCCTTGATGCGGTCCCGCTCCTCGCTGCTTGGCCCGGCCCGCAGACCCCCATCCCGCTCCGCCTGGCGCACCCAGCCGCGCAGCGTTTCCCCTGTGCAGCAGATCTTCGCCGCTATCGAGCCGATCGCTGCCCATTGCGAGGCGTGATCCGCGCCATGCTCCAACACCATTCGAACCGCCCGCAAACGCACCTCTGCCGAATACCGTTTCGCTGTCTTTGCCTTTTCCATCGCCCCAACCTCTCAAGGTTTAGAGCCTCCGGCAAACCCGGCGCGGTTCACTGTCACCAGCGAGCGGATAACGGACCACGACCAAGTGGAGGGGCTTGAGCCGGGGACATGCGTTCGTCTTACCGTTGCTGACACCGGAACAGGGATCGAAGCCGCAACACTCCCTCGCGTTATGGAACCCTTCTTCACCACGAAGGAGCAGGGCAAAGACACCGGCCTTGGTCTACCCATGGCTCGCGGCTTTGCTCAGCAATCGGGTGGTGCTCTCACCATCGCCAGTGACCCGGGTCTGGGAACCGTGGTGTCATTGTGGCTGCTCTTGAGCAGTACAGAAATTGTGCAGCAGCCTAACCATTCAAGAAAGACTGCTGTTTCGATCAACGGCGAAAAGAAGCCTCGCCTTCTTGTCGTGGAAGATGAGGAGTTAGGTCGAGAGGTGATCGCGGAACAACTGATCGACCGTGGCTACGACGTTATTGAAGCGGAAGGAGGTCGCCGGGCTCTGGCGCTGCTGGACGCAGGTTGCTCAGTGGACCTGATCATCTCGGACCTATCAAATGTGATATCTTATTGCGCCTTGCCATAGTAAAAATCATTGAGCACCTTGTAACGCACAAGACGGGGATCGGGTCCGGCGCCGGATTGTTCAGAAAGCCTCATGACCGTGCTGTCCAGCCCAGTGTATTGCGGCCAATCCGGCAGGCCTGGTCCGTTCGGGTTCCCGCTTTTGGCGAAGTTTGCCCAGTAGGACGAGGCGATCTCCGCCATCCGCCGATCCTCGGGCCGCCAAGCCCAGTCGCGGACCTGGAGGTTGTCAAATACATAGACGATCTCGGCCGTATGGAACGCTCCCGCCGGCGGGGTCGGCGACAGTTCGGGCGCGGGCGGGCGCAACTCGAACAGATAGCGGTAGGTGGGCGCTTTGCCGGTCTTGGCTTGCGAACTCATTCCACAGCCATGTCGGGTAGGCGATGAGTTGGTCGCCGAACAGCGCCGCGAAGGATAACTTTGTCTCCGTGGTCGTGCCGACCGGATAGAGCTTCCGCACGGCGTCGGCGGCATCGCCGAAGAGCCTGTGGATCTGCTCTGAGTAGCTCTCGGGTGTTGCCTGCTGTGCCCGAGCGGTGAACAGGGTGCCCTCGTCCGAGGTCGAGCCGGCCAGAAGCGTCACGTCACTTTGCTGGCCCTTGGCGAATATCTCGGCCGGATTTGTGGGCAGCACTTGGCCGTCGATGATCGGGCCCCTGGATATACGGGGGATGTCCGGGTTCTTGGTCAGGGCCTCTAGCAGCGCCGCGGCCGGCTGTTCGCGTAGTTCGGCGATGGAGTGGGAGGATAAGAGGTCGGCGAATTTCACCCCGGCTTGTTCCGCCTTGGGCAGGGGCGCGACGGCATAAAGAGATTTGTCGGGAAACAGCATGGCACCGCTCTCACCGATGACGTGCTCGAACAGACCGTGCGCAAGCGGCGAGGCCATCAATGCACTGACCGAGATGGAGCCAGCGGATTCGCCGAAAACTGTTATCTGGCCGGGATCGCCGCCGAAGGCCGCGATGTTGCGCTTGACCCATCCGATCGAGGCGATCTGGTCCAGCAGCCCGTAGTTGCCGGACGCATGATCGTTGCTTTCGGCCGTCAGCTCCGGATGGGAGAGGAAGCCGAACGCATCCAGGCGGTAATTCACCGTGACGACGATTACCCCCTTTTTTGCGAGATGCGCACCATTGTACCATGGCTCAGAGCCGGACCCGATCTTGAAGCCACCGCCGTAAATCCAGACCATGACCGGCAGCCGGTCCTCGGCCGACTTTGCCGGGGTCCACACGTTCAGATACAAGCAATCCTCGCTCATGAGGGGGTTGAGCGGATCGACATCGGCGGGCTGCCCGGTCTGCATGCATTTTGGCCCGAACTCGTCGGCGCTCCGCTCGCCAGACCACGGCGTCACCGGCTGGGGTGTCCTCCAGCGCAGTTCGCCGACCGGGGGGGCGGCAAAGGGGATTCCTCTGAAGCTACGAATCCCGGCCGGGTCGGGCGATACATCGGTGATCGCGCCGCCCTCCACCGTCAGCGCCGCTGCTGCCGCGTTATGGGCGCCGACGGCAAGCGACATGGCGTCGACGAGGATCAAGGTCAATACGAGGCGAAGCGTCGCGATCCAGCACTTGCGGGCAGGCGTTACGCGAAGATGCCAATTGAGCCGTCGCGGCTCAAGTTCGAGGTGAACGATCTCGCCGTTGCCCTGCAGCCGGGCCGCAGCGAGGATCTGGCTAGGGTCGTCCGCCATCGTGCCTCCTTTGACGCCCCGGCTCCACATGGCGGATTGGCCCAAGCAGTTAGCGTCACCTGGGCAGCGTTAGCGGTGGGTGGCGACCTGTCAACGGTGCGCCGACGTTTTGGGTCGCCGTCATAGGCAGGAGACCTGAACTGCCCCAATTTGGTTCGAAGGCCGCCGCCTCGCACTAATGCTGTGGGCTATCCTTTACACGCTGCGCCGCGGCTTTCTGGTGCGGCCGCGGGCAATCGCATTGCTGCTTGGCGCCACGGGAATGCTGCTCTCGGAATTCGAGGAGGCTTTCCCCCACTGGATGCCGCAGGTGCTTTTTCCCGATCATGACGGTCGTGTCGATCGGCTAGCTTTCGGCGATCGTTTTGCAAGATGCCCGATGTGCCCCCAACCCGGTTCGGTCACGCCGGAACGTTACCTTCAGTTCGCGAAAACCGCATTGTAGGCGGCCAATAATTTGGGAGCCTCGTATTGCCAGGCAAGTTCTTTTTCCACGCGCAAGCGACCTTGCCTTCCCATCTCCTCGCGCAGGTGCGGGCGTTCCAGCAAGTAGACCACCGCGTCAGCCATGTCCTTCGCGTCGTTGGCTTTGGCATACAGCGAAGCGGGCCCGGCTGAAAAACGGCCTTCGGTCACGTCAAACTGGACAATCGGTTTACCCAGCGCCATATATTCCATGATTTTATTCATGGTGGACTTGTCGTTCATCGGATTGACTTCATCCGGATTGATACAGATATCGGCCGTGTTGAGCACTTCGAGCAGCAATTGATCCGGGGCGCGGCCGGTGAAGGTCATATAATCACCGACGCCTTTTTCTTCAGCGAGATTTCGCAATTCCTCGAATGACGGTCCGCCGCCGACCAGCGCGAATTGGACATCGGTGCGGTTCATGTCCTTCACCAGGATACGGGCAACCTCAATGAGATACTCTATGCCTTCCTGTCTCCCCATGACCCCGACATAGCCTATCAAGTAGCTTCGCCCGTTTTTTAGTTCATCGACTGGAGGTACCACCTTCATGCGCTCCAGGCTTGGCCCCGACCGGACGACGAACACCTTGTCCGGGTCCATTTTGCCGCGGGTCACAGCGATTTCGCGATAGCTATTATTGGTGGCGATGGATACATCGGCCGCCATGAAGGTAAGTCGCTCCCACCACAGCATAATTTTATGGAAAATATCGCGGCGACCAAATTTCGCCTCATACAGTTCAGGATTTATATCGTGGTGATCGAACAGGAACTTCTTGCCGAATAACTTGAAAAAGCCGCCGATGAGGAAAATGTTGTCCGGCGGATTGCAGGCGTGAATCACGTCAAAGCCGCGCGTGCAAAGGATCTTTACCGCCAGCAAGAATTCAAAAAACAAGCTGAGCGGATACTCGATCAGATAACCCAGCGCGCCGCGTGCTTCGAACGGGAGCGGGTGGCGGTGGATATGCACGTTGTTCAAGCATTCGTAAGACCGCTCGTAGCCTTTACCTTTAGGACAGATTACCGAGACGGTATAACCGTTCGTTACCAATTCAGTCGCTTCCTGCCAAACGCGGCGGTCAAATGGCAACGGCAGGTTCTGGACAATTATCAAAACCCGCCGCGGCCTTTTGACTCGGGTCGCCGGTATGCTGTGAGCAGATTGCGCGGTAATTTGCATGAGTTTGTCCGGTTAGCTGCGGATGATGCGGTCTAGTCAGACTGATCTTGGATGAAAATCGGGGCGAAACGGTTTCCCGGCGTTACCTACTAAGCCAGGCTGCCCAAAGGATTGCCGGGGAACAACGGCCTCGAATAGTTTGAGGTAGGCAGATGCACAGGCGTCCGTGCTGAATGCAGAAGCTCGACCCTTGAGCAGCGGTGCCGGCCATAAATCTGGAAATTCAGATACTCTGATCATCGCGCCGGCAAGTGCTTGTGCATTTCGTGGCTCTACGAGCACGCCATAACGCCCATCGTCAAGAATCTCGGCCGGCCCATGCTCGCAATTCGTCGCGATCACTGGCGTTCCACAACCCATGGCTTCGACGAGGACATTGCCAAAACCTTCGGCATAAGAACTCAGCACAAATGCACTTGCAAGGCGAAAAAAGGGCAAGGGATTTTCCTGGAAGCCCAAGAAGTCCACAGCGTCCTGCAGACCGAGTCCATTGGCCAAATCGCCCAGGCTGTCGCGAAGCGGCCCGGATCCCAGTATCAGCAAGCGGCCGTTGTCGCGCTGACGATAAATCGCAAAGGCGCGCAGCAGCGTTGCGTGGTCCTTGATGTCAACCAGCCGGCCGGCGGTGACGAACAGCGGCCGCCCAGGTTCGTTTAGCCAAGGATGCTGGGCCGGCTGATTGGAGCGAAGCTCGAAATCCGGTCCGATTACCGGGTTATGGATCACCGTGATCTTGCGCTGCGGAATATGCGAGATCGTGCGAAACTCCCGAGCGATCCCACCGGAGACGGCGACGGCTCGCTCGAACCCTTGGGACGTCAGTCGGTAAGCCAAGGGTGTCACGCGATGCGACCAGCCCTTGGTCCGCAAGTAGCCGGCGGACAGCACGCTGTGCTGACAGATGATGACCTTGGCCGGCATTCCAGCCAACGTATTGGCCAGAACGGCGGCAATGTTGTTGTGGTTGAGATTGGCCAGCAAGATGTCCGGCCGCTCCCGCCGGAGGAAACTGGCCAACGTCGGAATCGCCCTAGACGTCCGCCGACGCTGAAGGTTGACTAACCGTATCGTTGCAGGAACGCTATCCAGCAGTTCACCGGCAGCCTCGTTGACCAGTAGGGTGACCGCGACGCCTCTCTGCTGTAGCTCACGGGCGAGGGTTAGCGTCTGACGTTCCACGCCCCCGCCTGTAAGGTCCTGCATGGTAATCGCGAGGGAGAGGCGCCTTGCTCCGTCCGGGAGTATTCGTTCTGCCGTCACAGACCAGGACCTCCAACAAAGCGAGAAAGCATGTGATCAAGATGGAGGATTTGTACGCAGGACCAAGATATCAGGGCTCGGGCGGCCGCGCGGACTCGCCAAGATCCGGATGGTTGTACTTTTTGAAACACAGTATTGGTGGGACATGACAACATCAGATCAGCGCTCCGGCTTCAATCAGGTGAATTTTCCATGACGCGAGCGCTGCACGAGACGATTCGAGTGATGTATATAACGCCGGGCGGGGTCGAAGGGCGCGGCGGGATGGGCCGCATGGCGCGATATCTCCTCGCCGCTTTCCACTGCCTGCCGGACATCGAAGTGCGCGTTCTCGATCCTTACGGGCCGGGGACATTTTGGAAAATGCCGTTCTACTTCCTTGGTTGCCTGATTTCGTTGTCCGTCGCGTGCGCGCGCGGCCGCGTGGACCTTACGCACATCCATATGTCTTTTGGCGGAAGCGCCGTGAGGAAACTGGCTTTGCTGCGTGTAGCCGGTTTTTTCAGTGTGCCAACAATTCTGCACGTTCATGGTTCCGAGTTTGCAGTCTTCGGCGATCGGCTTAGTCCACGCTTGCGCGGAATAATGGCCAGAGAGATGGCCCGCGCCGCGCGAATTATCGTGATCGGACGATTTTGGCGACAGTATCTGGTGGAGCGCCTGGAAATCGAAGACCGCAAGGTCATCGTGGTGGCCAACGGCGTCCCGCTCACGACCGTGGCGCCTCAGAACCACGGAGGTGGCTCTTGCCGTGTCGTATGTCTCGGCGCACTCGGCTCGAGAAAAGGAACGTCCGACCTGTTACGAGCGCTGGCCTCGCCACGCCTTCGTTCACTGCAATGGGATGCCGTCATCGCCGGCAACGGGGACATCGATGCGTTCCGTGCTGAAGCCGCCGCCTTGGGGATCGCCGCCCGCGTCGCGCTCCCCGGTTGGATCGGTCCGGAGGAGGCCCAGGCTTTGCTCGCCTCGGCTGCGGTATTTGTCCTGCCATCATACAACGAAGGTCTTCCGGTTGCGGTCCTGGAGGCCATGGCCGCAGGTATTCCCGTGGTTACCACGCGGGTTGGGGCGATACCCGACCTCGGGATTGATAACGCGGCAGGCTTTTTGATTGATCCGGGGTCCATCGAAGATTTGACTGATCGACTTGCCACTCTGGTGGAAGATCCCGCCTTGCGCGAGCGGTTTGGCGCGAACGGACGACGTCGTGTTGAGAGCGATTTCACCATCGATTCCACTGCTCACCGCCTGGCTGCTCTCTATCGGGAGACTTGTGGTCGATCCCGGATAAGTGAGCAACCGAGAGATCTGTCAAAACAAAGTCATCCAGAATAACTTCGCAGACAAAACGCTTACCTTATGCTACTTTATGTTGTAGAATTTCTATTCTTTCGGCTTTGAGCCGTAGAAGCTCCAGAAATGCACGCTATGGTTGAAGTATTGGATCGTACGGTCACCAAGGTCGCTAAATTGCCGCCGCCCGTCGATCGGAGTAGTTCGATCCCAAGTTTAACCCCAGGAGGACCGATGTACGCGATAACCGAACACGTCGCGCGCACGGAGCGGCATACGACGTTCTATCTGGCTTGTGGCGCGGTCGACGCGACACCTCTCATCTTTGTGCACGGCTGGCCGGAGCTCTCGATCAGTTGGCGTCATCAGCTCCCGATCTTCGCCGCGCTTGGTTTCCGCTGTGTCGCCCCTGACATGCGCGGCTACGGCCGCTCCGGGATCTATCCCCGCCATGCGGATTACGCGGTGGAGCACACTGTTGGCGACATGATTGAACTACTGGAGGCACTTGGCCGTGACAAAGCCGTATGGGTCGGTCACGACTGGGGCAGCCCGGTGGTTTGGAGCCTGGGCAGCCAGCATCCCGATCGTTGTTTAGGCATTGTGAACCTCAGTGTGCCATATCTGCCTAGCGGATTCGCGCCGGCCCACATCATCCCGTTGGTCGACCGCTCGGTTTATCCGGCGGCGGAGTTCCCAGCGGGCCAATGGGAATACCAACTCTTCTACGAGGAGAATTTCGAAAAGGCGCGATCAGCCTTCGAGGTGAGCGTGGCCGATACGGTCAAGGCGCTGTTTCGCAAGGGCAGTCCCGCCCACAAGGGCCAACCGTCCCGCACCGCGATGGTTCGTCGCGATGGTGGTTGGTTTGGGGGCGCCGGACGGGCCCCGGCGGTGCCGCGGGACGCCGACGTACTGACCGAAGCCGATCTGAACAGCTACGTTGCTTCGCTCGAGCGCAACGGTTTCTTTGGCCCCGACTCCTGGTACATGAACAGCGGGCGGAATATTGCCTACGCAGCGAAGGCGCGGGACCATGGCCGGCTCTCGATGCCCGTGCTGTTCCTGCACGGCGCCTTTGATTATACCTGCGAGACTATCGACTCCAGACTTGCTGAACCGATGCGCGCAAGTTGCGCTGACCTGACGGAGGTCGTGGTTCAGTCCGGGCATTGGATGGCGCAGGAGAATCCAGCGGCGGTCAATGCGGCGTTGGCACGGTTCCTAGCCACGAAACTCCCGTCGGTGTGGCGGGGTTGACGTTTCAACAGTGCCAGTGGACCGTCTAAGCCAGGGCAGGGAGTCAAAATCGTGCCGCCTGGAACGGGAAGTATACGGATCGGTGTCGGCGGATGGACCTACGAGCCTTGGCGCAAGACCTTCTACCCGGATGACCTCACGCACAAACGGGAATTGGAATTTGCTAGCCGCAAGCTGACGTCCATCGAGATCAACGGCACCTACTACGGATCACAAAAGCCGGCCAGCTTCGCCAAGTGGCACGACGAAACGCCCGACGATTTTATTTTTGCGGTCAAGGGTCCGCGGTTCACCACGAACCGGCGAGTTCTTTCCGAAGCGGCCGAATCGATCGAGCGGTTTTTCTCCAGTGGGGTGATGCAACTCCGGGATAAGCTTGGGCCGATAAATTGGCAGTTTATGCAGACCAAGAAATTCGATCCCGATGATTTCGAGGGCTTCCTGAAGCTGTTGCCAAAGACTGTCGAGGGAAGAGCAATCCGCCACGCGGTCGAAGTTCGCCACGACAGCTTCCGTGCGGCGGATTTCGTGGCACTCGCCCGGGATCATGAGGTTGCGATCGTGGTCGCGGGCGATTCGGACTATCCCCAAATCGCCGACCCGACCGCCCCGTTCCTCTATGCTAGGATTATGGGGACAACCGATGCGGAATCCTGCGGCTATACAGGTGCGACCCTGGATCGGTGGGCGCACCGCGCGGGGCAGTGGGCGTCGGGTGGCTTGGCCGATGGACTCGACACTTTTGGAGGGGTTCAACCGAAGGTCACCGGCCGCGACGTTTTCCTCTACGTGATCAGCGGCTTCAAAAAGCTGAACCCAGCGGCCGCCATGGCGCTGATCGACCGGCTCGGAAACAGGTAGTCTCGGCTACACGACGGTTGCGGCGAACATCCGGGTCGGCGTTACGAATTCGTCCTGGGCCGCGACCGTCAAGATCTCCCTGGAGCCCGCCTCCGCCGTTCGCCGCAGCAGGCCGTAAATCGAGGACCCCGCCGCCTCCAGCGCCACCACCGCGCTCCCCGTCCGGATCTGATGGAACAGGAACAATGCTGCGGCCGCATCCCCCGCGCCGTTGACGTTCAGCCGCAGCCGAGGCGTTCGCAGCAAGTGAAACGCCCCGCCGGCGAACGTCATCATATCGATACAATCCGTCGGCGTATCCTCCGTCTCCAGACTAGTCAGTAGCACGGACGCCGGTCCGTCCCGATGCAGCATTGACCGAAGCCGTAGCACCGCCTGCTTGGCACCATGCATGGTCGAGCAATCGAGCCCGGTCAGCCGCTCGATCTCGAATCGATTGGGAGTCGCAATGTCAGCGGCCGGCAGAGCCTGCGTGCGCAGAAAATCCTCGATACCGGGCCGGACATACACCCCGGTATCGGTGTCTCCAATCACTGGATCGCAGCAATACAGCGCTTCCGGCCTGGCTCGTCGAACCGTCGCTACCGCGTGCATGATTGCTTCGCCGATGTCGGCCCCACCAACATACCCAGTCAGTACCGCATCGCACCGTTCCAACGCGCCTCGTGCCGCGACCCCATCCACTAGCTCCCGGACCGACTGCCCTGAGTAGACGGCGCCTGTCCAATCTCCATAACCGGTGTGGTTGGAGAACTGGACAGTGTTGATCGCCCAGACGTCAGCTCCGAGCCGCTGCAGAGGAAATATCGCGCTGGCGTTGCCCACATGACCGTAGGATACCCATGACTGAATCGACAGAATATTCATGACGTCAGTTCTCCCGCGACGTCTGGTTTGCCAACAGATTGATGGCCCCGAGCAGACAACCGTATGGAGGCTTACTCCTGCTCGTGGCTACAAGCGAAACCAACGCAACTCTCGTGCTGACATTGCTAGATCGCAACCATAGATGTCGGAGGTCCATCTGGAGCAAAGCCGATGCCAGACAGAGCTACCCCGCGCGACATTGCGGAAAGCCTGAGGTGGCGCAGCATCGTGTCAATGCAGTCGGCGTGGCTGTGGACTGGGCAGGCCGAACAGTCGGCGGATTTCATTGAAGAAATGGCAGCCGACAATATCGAATACAAACATGCGCTGGAGGCCATAGCACGTGGTGACGGAGAACCAAAGGACATCGCCCGCACTGTGCTACGCAACGTCGCTGACGGCGAGCCTCTACGGGCGGAACGTGCGGGTATGGTTGAGGGTGGACCGGTTCAGGAAAACACGGCGGGTGTGGGCTTAGGTGCTTGGTGGGAATTTGTTGGCCGCCCATTCCGGAAGGTCCGGGAGAACGCTTAGCCGGGAGGGTTGGCCGGTCCCATAAGCTCGGCCAAGCGGCCAGTTTACAACAGCTTCCGATTGCGCCGGAAGCACCCGGCGCGATGTTGCTATTTGTTCCGCCGACGGTTCGTAGCGTTGTGAGGCAGCTTTCCTGACAAGCGTTTATACGCTCATCAACACAAATGCCCGGCGGATCTCATAAACCTGGCTTGGGCTCCGGTTTCAACACGCGAATAGCACGCTATATCGATTTCGCCACTTTCGAGTCAGGACCGCTTTATGCCGACACCATTGCTCTTTCAGCCAATCAGCTTTCGGTCGGTCACTGCCCGCAACCGCATCGTTGTGTCGCCGATGTGCCAGTATAGTGCTCGCGAGGGGCTGGGCAGCGACTGGCACGTCCAGCACCTCGGTGCCCGAGCGGCGGCTGGCGCCGGGATTGTTTTCACCGAGGCGACGCACGTTTCCGCTGTGGGCCGCATCACTCATGGTTGCCTCGGTCTCTACAACGCCGAACATCAGGCTCTGCTGGCACGTCTGGCCGCCGTCATCACCCTGTGCGGATCAGTGCCCGGAATTCAGATTGCCCACGCCGGCCGCAAAGCCTCGTCGCTAGTCCCCTGGGAGGGTGGCAAGCCGATTCCGGTCGACCAGGGCGGCTGGGTTCCCCTCGCTCCGAGCGCACAGGCTGCGGTTCCCGGCGCCACAGTCCCGCAGGCCCTCTCCACGTCGGAGATCAGTGAGATTATCGGCCAATTCGCCGCGTCTGCCCGGATGGCGCGGCAGGCCGGCTTCAAGATCGTGGAAATTCATGGCGCGCATGGTTACCTCGCCCACTCCTTCCTGTCGCCGATGTCCAACCGGCGCAACGATTCCTATGGCGGCGAACTGAACGGCCGAGCGCGCTTTCTGATGGAAACCGTCGAGGCGATCCGTGGCGAGTGGCCAGCGGACCTGCCGCTGTGGGTGCGCCTGTCCTGCAGCGACTGGGTGCCGAGTGGCCTAACAATTGAAGATACCGTCGCCGTCGCTCGCAAACTGGCAGCGACGGGACAGGTCGATCTGATCGATTGCTCCTCGGGCGGCGTATCGCACGAGCAGAAAATCCCCTTGCATCCTGGTTACCAGGTCCCGTTCGCCGAGGCGATCCGAAACCAGGCCGGCATCGCAACCGGAGCGGTCGGCATGATCACCGAGCCCACTCACGCCGCCGAAATCCTCGCCAACGGCCGCGCCGATGTGGTCGTGCTTGCGCGGGCTTTGCTGGCCGATCCCGGTTGGCCAATTCGGGCGGCGAAGACGCTGGGGGTAAAGCCTGAGCTTCCTCCCCAGTACCTGCGCGCCGCTCTGTAGGATAAAGCCCGCGAACGCGCCGAGGATCTCGCCGAAATCTCAGGTCCCATTCGATGGTCAGCGCGGAGATGCGCGAACCGTTGATTGCCCATCCCATTTGCAGGCGGCACAATGATCGGCCTTCAAGGGCGGTTGCCGGGCGATTCTTTCCGGCCTCGCGGAGTTACCAATGTTCTCTCGTTTGCGTACAGCCGTAAATCTGTCTGTTCTGGCGCTGCTTTTGCCGCTGATCGGTTGCGGCGGTCCCGGCCGCAACGAATTTGCCCCGATGTGTCCAAACGCTCGGCTAGTTCCGGCGCTGGCGGATCTCACACGATATGCGGGTCTTGGTCCGACGCATGATTTGAGGGACCTGATCCTGCAGGCCAGGGTCGTTTCGGTTCAAGGCAAATGTCAGGCCGGCCCTGACAAGTCGTTACTTCCCGCCGCGGTGCAAATTTCGATTTCGGTTCTGCGGGGGCCGGCGATGAAGGGTCGCGATGCCGATGTTGCGGTATTCCTGGCGGTGGCCGAGGGCGAAACCGTGCGCGACAAGAAGGTGTATCCGGTGCACGTCCAATTTCCGCCAAACGTCGACCGGCTGCTTATCAGCAGCGGTGATATTAATCTCGACCTGCCGGTTTCGAAGCAGAAGTCGGGCGCGTCCTATGGTATCATTGCCGGGTTTCAGCTCTCGCCGGACGAATTGGCGGTGAACCGCCGGGCGGGCGGTGGTTGATAAGGGTTCATTTACAGCCCGCGGCATTGTCGGCCGCGAGGAAAAGTCCGATATAATCGCGCTATGACCGATACGCCACCGAAGGGCCGACCAAACCAAGGAAGACGTCGAGGCTTGAAGAAAGAAGAGTGGGAAATCCCCTCCAATCTGCAGCCCGATCCCAGCGACTACTCGTTCGACCTCGAGCGGGCGCTAAAAGGTGTCGTCAATCTTAAATCCTATGTTCCGGCTGACGCCTCTACCGCGAACTCTCTGGGAACCGAGCGCGCGGGCAGCGGGGTCATGATCAGGAGCACGGGGCTGATCGTTACGATCGGCTACCTGATCACCGAGGCGGAGACCCTGTGGATTACGTCGAATGACGGTCAGGCAGTACCAGGGCACGCTTTGGCGCAGGACCAGGAGAGTGGGTTCGGCTTGGTGCAGGCGCTGGGCAAGCTCGATGTGCCGGCGATCGAACTGGGAGACTCGGATCGTCTGAAGGTCGGCGATCAAGCTGTATTCGCGGCTGGCGGTGGACGCCACCATGCGATCGAAACCCGCGTCGTCGGCCGGCAGGAATTCGCCGGTTATTGGGAGTATGTGCTGGACGATGCGCTTTTCACCGCGCCGGCACATCCGCTGTGGGGCGGCTGCGGGTTGATCGGCACGGACGGCAAGCTCATGGGTATTGGCTCGTTGATCCTGCAGCAGGGCGACGGCAAGGGGCGGCGGCTGGACATGAACATGGTCGTGCCGATCGGCCTGCTGGCCCCGATCTTGGAAGATTTGCTCAGTTATGGCCGGGTTAATCGGCCAGCCCGTCCCTGGCTCGGCATCTATGCCACCGAATCGGACGAAACCCTTGTCGTTGGCGGTCTCGCGGACAATGGTCCGGCTGAGCAGGCAGGTGTGCGCCCCGGCGACAAGATCCTGACGGTGAATGACGAGGAAATCCCGGATCTCGCCGGTCTGTGGCGTCGCGTGTGGTCGTCTGGCAGCGCCGGCGCCGAGGTTCGGTTGCGGCTCGAACGCGATGGCTCGCCGAAGCGGGTGGCGGTACGGTCGGCTGACCGGGCGAGCTTCCTGAAGTCGCCGAAACTGCACTGACATGACCGATCGGACCCGCCTGCGCGGCGCCATCGTCCCGGTGACGCCGTTCCAGCAGAACTGCGCGATCCTGTGGGATGAGGAAAGCAAGGCCGGCATGGTGGTCGATCCTGGTGGCGATGTGGATCGCATCCTGGCCGCGATCAACAAGACCGGCGCAGTAATCGAGAAGATCGTGCTGACCCACGGCCACCTTGATCACGCCGGCGGGGCGCCAGCGTTGCAGAGTGCGCTCCAGGCCAAACACCGCACCCAGGTCCCGATAGAGGGGCCAGACCAGCGCGACGAATTTCTGCTGAACGGTATCGCCGAGCAGGCTGCGTCCTTTGGTTTCGAGGCGTCGAATGTGACGCCAGACCGTTGGATGGCGGAGGGCGAGGTGCTGACACTCGGGCCGCATCACTTTGAAGTGCTGCACTGTCCCGGTCACACGCCGGGCTCGCTGGTCTTCGTGGACAAAGCGGCACGGTTTGCTTTGGTGGGCGATGTGCTGTTCCAGGGCTCGGTCGGACGCACGGATTTTCCCTATGGGGACACCGCCGCCCTGATCACCGCCATCAAGACCAAGCTTCTGCCGCTCGGCGACGACATCTCGTTCCTGTGCGGTCACGGTCCGGGCTCGACCATCGGGGCTGAGAAGGCAAGCAACCCATTCCTGCGCTGACCTGCGGCGGGGCCACCTTCAGCCCACTACCCTAACACCCGCTTCCCACGCTTCCAGGTTCCCAGCACCACGCCTTCCAGAGCACGCCCATCGAACGGCGTATTCTGCGCCTTGCCAGGCAGCTTCCCAGCCTCGACCTTCCAGATGCGCTCCGGCTCGAACAGGCACAGATCCGCAACGGCGCCCTTTGCGATCCGACCGGCATCCACCCCAAGCACGGTCGCCGGCCGGGAGGTCAGCAGGTCGATGGCGGCGGCGAGGGCGAGGGAGCCATTGTGGACATGCGCCAGTGTCACCGCCAACAGCGTAGCCAGACCGGACCCTCCCGACGATGCCAGGGCGAAGGGCAGCCGTTTGTCGTCGGCATCGCGTGGCTGGTGATCGGAAGCGATGGCATCGATCGTGCCATCGGCCAGCGCGGCGATGACGGCCTGACGGTCATGTTCTTTCCGCAGCGGCGGCGACAGCTTTGCGTAGGTTCGGAAATCGCCGATCGAGGTTTCGTTCAGGTCGAAGTAAGGCGGCGCGGTGTCGCAGGTGACCGCCAGCCCCGCTGACTTGGCTTGTCGGATCAGTTCCAGTGCCTCCCCAGTCGAGACATGCGCGAAATGGACCGCCCCGCCCGTCAGTTCGACCAGCCGAATGTCCCGCGCCACCATGATCGCCTCGGCGGCGGCGGGAATGCCGGGCAGACCCAGGCGCGTGGCTTGCTCACTTTCGGTCGCAGATCCACCGGCGAGCGACGGCTCTTCAGGATGCTGCACAATCCGGGCACCGAAGCCACTCGCGTAGGACAGAGCCAGCCGCATTAGCCGGGCCGGCCCGATGGCGCGCGACCCGTCGGTGAACGCCACGGCGCCGGCCTCGCGCAACAGCCCAATTTCGGCCAGTTCTTCGCCGCGGCAGCCGCGGGTGACGGCACCGTAGGGAAGAATGGTCAGGCTACCGGTCTCCTCGCCCTTGGTCCGGAGCAACTGAACCAGGGCCGGGTCATCGATGGCGGGCTGCGTATCGGGCAGGGCGGCCAGTGTTGTGATCCCGCCAGCCGTCGCGGCGATCGCGGCGGAGGCGATGGTCTCACGATACTCGAAACCGGGCTCGCCGACCGAGGCCCGCATGTCGACCAGCCCGGGGCAAAGCACCGCGCCGTCCGCCTCGATCATCGTAACGCCGTCCGGACGACTCAGCGACGGGCCAAAATCTTGGATCAGCCCATCGCGCACCAGCATATCGCCCAGCACGTCAACACCGTTGCCGAGGATGCGAACGCCGGAGAAAAACGTGTCAGGACTCATCCCGTTGGTCGCCTCGCGACAGCATGTCCAGCACCGCCATACGAACCGCTACCCCCATCTCGACCTGATCCTTGATCACACTGCGTATGGGATCGTCGGCGATCGCACTGTCAATCTCCACGCCGCGATTCATCGGACCCGGATGCATGACGATGGCGTCGGCCTTGGCGTAGGCTAGTTTTTCGCCGTCGAGACCATAGAACCGGAAGAATTCCCGAGCACTGGGCACCTGCCCGCGGGACATTCTCTCGCGCTGCAGACGCAACATCATCACCACGTCCACACCGGCCAGTCCGGCCGCCATGTCGTGGAACACAGTTACCCCGAGCTCGGCCACTTCGGCGGGGATCAGCGTGGGCGGACCGATGACGCGTACCTGACATCCCATCGTCGTCAACAGATGGATGTTGGACCGGGCAACTCTCGAATGAGCGATGTCGCCGCAAATCGCCGCTATCAGACCGCCAATGCGGCCCTTCCGCCGCTTGATGGTCAGGGCGTCCAGTAGCGCCTGGGTGGGATGCTCGTGCGTCCCATCGCCCGCGTTGATCACTGCCGCATCGACGATCTGAGCCAGAAGGTTTGGGGCGCCGGACTGGTCGTGCCGGACCACTAGCAGATCGCAGTGCATCGCGTTCAGGGTTGCCGCGGTGTCGATCAGCGTCTCGCCCTTGTTTACCGACGACGTGGAGACGGACATGTTGATCACGTCCGCGCCCAGCCGCTTGCCAGCCAGCTCGAAACTGGTGCGGGTGCGGGTGCTGTCCTCGAAAAACAGATTGATCAGTGTGCGCCCACGAAGCAGGTCGCGCTGGGTTTTGCCGGACCGGTTGAGCAGCACATAGCTTTCCGCCAGATCGAGCAATCGGCTGATCGCCGGTGGCTCCAGCCCTTCGATCGCCAGGAGATGCTTCTGCCGGTAGAGCACGGCGCTTCGTTGCCGCAACATGTTCGAGACGTCAACAGTGGAGGCCAACGCCCGAACGACGAGAAAGCGACCGGGAAATCAAAAAGGGGACGTTCCAGCAGAACATCCCCTCGCGTTAACGTCAGCCCGGCTGAGGTGCGGGAGCTGCCCCACCGGAGGGAGGAGGCGCCGCAGCCGACCGGCCCGACGTCGGAACTGATGCGCGGCGTGATTCCGGCGCTGGCTCATCCACCACTTTGCGGATCACCGGCTCCCCACGCAGCACGGTGCGGATTTCGTCGCCGGACAGCGTCTCATGCTCAAGCAGCCCGCGAGCCAAACGGTGCAGCTCCTCAACGTTCTCGGTGAGCAGCCGCCGTGCCTTCGCGTAGGCGCGATCGATAATCTCCTTGATCTCGCTATCGATCTCGCGAGCCGTGGCTTCCGACACGTTTTTGTTCTGCGTCACGGAGTGACCGAGGAAGACCTCCTGGCTGTTGTCGCCATAAGCGATCATGCCGAGCTTATCGGACATACCCCACTCGGTGATCATCCGCCGAGCCTGGTCGGTAGCCATCTTGATGTCGCCGGACGCGCCGTTGGACACCTTGTCCGGCCCGAAGATGATTTCCTCGGCCGCCCGTCCACCCATCGCCATGGTCAGTTCGGACAGCAACTTCGACTTGGATTTCGAGTAGCGATCGCCCTCCGGCAAGCTCATCACCAAGCCTAGAGCGCGGCCGCGCGGGATGATCGTGGCCTTGTGGACCGGGTCGCATTCCGGCTCATGCATCGCACACAGCGCATGGCCCAACTCGTGGTAGGCGGTCATCCGTTTCTCGGCCTCGGACATCACCAGGGACCGGCGCTCGGTGCCCATCATCACTTTGTCTTTGGCAGC
The DNA here is from genome assembly GCA_963819345.1 of uncultured Alphaproteobacteria bacterium. Classification (GTDB taxonomy): domain Bacteria; phylum Pseudomonadota; class Alphaproteobacteria; order Acetobacterales; family Acetobacteraceae; genus Rhodopila. The sequence continues at coordinate 103,590 of CAWFVX010000013.1, read as the reverse complement.
CTCAAACTCTGCCATTGCGACGACTCGCTTGCCCAAACGGGCGGCCAGCAACGCCCCCTCATTCACCAGGTTTGCTAGATCGGCACCCGAAAAGCCTGGAGTCCCGCGCGCGATCACCTTTGGATCGACGTCGGACGCCAGCGGTACTTTCCGCATGTGCACCCGCAGGATCTTTTCGCGCCCATTCACGTCAGGGTTCGGCACGACGACCTGGCGGTCGAAGCGGCCGGGACGCAGTAAGGCAGGATCCAGAACGTCGGGACGGTTGGTCGCCGCGATCAGGATGACACCCTCGTTGGACTCAAACCCGTCCATCTCGACCAGCATCTGGTTCAGTGTCTGCTCGCGTTCGTCGTTGCCGCCGCCCAGTCCGGCGCCACGATGCCGTCCTACTGCGTCAATTTCGTCGATGAAGATGATGCACGGAGCGTTTTTTTTGCCCTGTTCGAACATGTCCCGGACGCGGGAGGCGCCGACGCCGACAAACATCTCCACGAAGTCGGAACCCGAAATGGTAAAGAATGGCACATTCGCTTCACCCGCGATGGCGCGCGCGAGAAGCGTCTTTCCGGTGCCGGGCGGTCCTACCAGCAGCACGCCTTTCGGGATCTTGCCGCCCAGGCGCTGGAACTTCTGAGGGTCCTTTAGGAATTCCACGATTTCCTGAAGTTCGCCCTTGGCCTCATCAATGCCGGCGACATCCTCAAACGTCACGCGGCCCTGCTTTTCCGTGAGCATCCGCGCGCGCGATTTGCCAAAGCCCATCGCTCGGCCGCCGCCCGATTGCATCTGGCGCATGAAGAACACCCAAACGCCGATCAGCAGCAGCATCGGGAACCATGACAGCAGATAATGCAGCAACGGATTGACATCACTGTCTTCCGGCTTGGCGATCACCCGCACGTTCTTGTCGGTGAGAGTCTTCACCAGAGCCGGATCTTCTGGCGTATATGTCTGGAAGGTCCGGCCGTCGTTGAGTTGGCCGGAGACGGTACGCCCCTGGATCACGACATCACGAACCCGGCCGCCATTCACCTCGGTGATGAAATCCGAATAGGCGATCTGGGTCGAGTTGGTGTGGTTTACCCCGGGCTGGAACAGGTTGAAAAGCACCACGAGCAAAAGGGCAATAATCACCCATAGCGCGAGGTTGCGGCCGAAATTGCTCATATGACTTTGCTCACGTTCTCAGTCCGAATGGGCCGCCAGGCATCGGTAGCCGATAACCAACCCGGCGAAACAGCGTTTACATAGTGTGTGGGAGCAGTCCCTACATCCCGCATTCTAGCGATCGTCAACCAAATAAGGGGCGATAACAAGCCACAAGACCGAGTTTTAGTCCCCCGCCTCAGGCTGCCGGGGCAAAACTGGGGCCGGCGGCGGGTTTGTCCGGGGCGAACAGAAGTGTCATCAGCGGCTCGGTACCCTGGCGAGCATAGCCCAAATGCGGCACCGAAGCCAGAACTTCGCCGAGCCTCAGCGCCGGCATGGTCCGCAAAACCGCCGATGGAAGGTTCGAACACCCCCTGAAACGAGCTGCGTCGCCCCCCAACTTACCGATCGAGGTGCCGGAGGGAACGGCGCCACGGGCGATCTGGCGGAAGCGGCCGTCCCAGATCGCCCCGTCACAGGCCGGAGCCGCTGCGCCGATCGCCGCTTCCTCACGGACGATCAGCATGCCATCTCCCAGGCGCCCCGCGGGGAGAATGCGAACGCCAGCCACGGTCGCCGGTTCCGGCCGCGCCGCTAGCTGGCTGATTTGCGTGTGGCTGGACGGATAGCCCGCGCCTCCGATGGTCCGGACGAGAGCACGCAGGGCTGCTACGCTGATCCGGCCGGGTGACAGCAGCGCAAAGCCCTCCGGCCGGATGGCCGCGCGTTGGGCCAGTTCCGCCCCGGCCTCCTCCTCTTCCAGCCGCCGTAGCTGGCCGACGGATGATAGCGCGGCGGGAAGACCGCTGTCCCCAAGGCGCTGGGAGGCGAACGCGTGCCGCAACCTGGGACGCAGCGCCCGCAAGTCGTGGTTTGACGGATCTTCGATCCAACTGATGCCGCCCTCGATCAGAAGGTGCCGCAGCCCCGCCGGCTCAACCCCCAGCAGCGGCCGGATCAGCCTGACCCCGGCGGTTTCGCGAAGCGCGGGCATTCCGGCGAGGCCGTGCGTCTGGCTGCCCCGCAGCGCCCGCATTGCCAGTGTTTCCACCTGATCCGCCGCATGGTGGCCGAGCAACAAATGAAGGATGCCGGCCTCGGCGCAGGCGCTCGTAAGAACCCGGTAGCGCATGATCCGAGCCCGTTCCGCGAGCGCGGAACCTGGTGCCAGGTCCGTCAGACGTAGAATCCGACCTGTTATGCCAAGACGCCCCAAACGCTCGATGGTGACCTGAGCTTCATGGGGCGATGCGGCTCGCAATCCGTGATCAACGACCAGAGCTCGCACTGATCCGCCGATGTGTTCTACCCAACTGCGGGTCAAGACCGCGAGTCCCGAAGCTGTCAGCGCCCCCGGAAACCGCAACCGCGAGGGCCGGGTTTGGTTCAAACGGACCCAGCCGATCCATCGCGGCAACAAAATACTCCGACAAAGAGGCATAGCTGCCGATCAAGCAACCTCTCCGGCTTCGGCGTTACTGCCGGCCCACACCATCAACCGCTGGTTGCGCCAAAATCGCCCGCGTCCCGTTTGTCGCGGAGCATCCGGATCAAGATCCGCCTCGAACCTACCCCGGCTAATGACAGCCCGCCCGCTGAGAAGTGGCCGCCATGCCGGCGCTCACGTCCGCCCGAAGGTGCGGAAATTCACCTGGCATTCGGCTCAACACATCGCAGGCTGCCTTCTTCTCATTGATAGAGGTCAACGCCGACGCCAGCCCCAGGCGAGCATCTTCTGCGTGCGCTCCGGTACGGGAGCGGTTATAGACGTCGTCGTAAGCCACCGCGGCCTGTGGAAATTGCCGTTCCCCGGCAAGCGCCTGGGCGAGCAAGAACTGAGCATCGTAGGCACGCGGCGAGGTCCGATTGGCCAACACCTCTCGCGCCGCCGCCTCTGCCGCAGGATAGTCGCGACGGGCGAGGGCAGCATTCCCCTCCTGCAAGGCCAGCTCCGGCGGCCGCGGCCCCGGCGGAGAAGCAGGACGCGGGGGAGACGGTGGAACCGGCGCCAGGGCCGGTCCCTGCCCAACCGAGGGCGGCAGCAGCGTTCCAGACCCTCCGCCCTGACGCGCCCCCTGTGGATTGATCTGAAACGCCAGATCGTCGATCCTCTTGCTAAGGTCGTCGCCCTGGCGCTGAACCCGATTCTGGGTCTCATCGATCCGCCCCCGGAGCTGACGCACTTGTTCCTCTAGCGCATCTACACGAGCCAGCAACTGAGCGACCAACTCGCCCCCACCCGCCTGTATCGGCGCCGCGCTGGGAGCCTGCCGAGAGCCTCCACCGCCACGGGCCGCTTGGTCCTGGAGCGTTCTAAGATCTTGCCGAAGCTGATAGATTTCATTTTGCAGCGCGATGCCTTCGCGACTATCCACCTGGGCTCGCGCCGGTGCCACGACGCCCCCCAGCAACAGCAAGGCCGCCATAGTTAAAGGAACAACGACGAACCGCATGGAGGCTTCCTCAATAGTGACCGTGTAACATCCGCGTAGCTGCGTCGCGCCCAATTGCGGTGCCCAGCGTCCCGCTGGTCCTGACCATCCGCCGCGACATCGTGCGAAAGGTTAGCTCCCGCAAGCAGGCCATGACGGAATGGTTAGGTTCCACGACTTGATGCTATTACGCTACCGGCAGATGTTGCGCGATATACGGTGGCAGGTTGAACGCGCCAGCGTGGATCTCCGGTGTCCAATACCGTGTCGTTCCCAATATCCCGGCATCCCTGGCGCGGTCGCGGACCGTTTCAAGCGGCGTTGCCGCCAAGCGAGGCGTCCTTCGCCGCCCATCCCAGGGTCATAAATCCGCCTACGTATGTTGGCACCGCGGCCAAATATGCCGTGACGTGAGAGAAGAACTTGCTGCGCCGCAGACTCGTCTCCCGCAGCTCGTCCGCCTGCATAAATGGCACGCCGCACTGATTTACGACCAAACCGCGCGAAGTCAGGATGCGGGCGCAATGGTCATAGAAATCGTCGGAAAAAAGCACCTCGCCAACTCCGATCGGATCAGTGGAGTCGACAATGACGGCATCGAACGAGGCGCCGACGGCCCGCTTCACGTAGTCGATACCGTCTCCGACGACGACGTCTGCGCGCTTATCGTTCCATGCTTCTCCCGCTATTTTGGGCAGGAAAGCTTTCGACAGGCGGATCACCTCGGCGTCGATCTCCACCATCACGGCGCGCCTCACATTCCTATGCTGCAGCACTCGCCGTAACACGCCTCCGTCGCCTGCACCAATGATGAGCACGCTTTCCGCTGAACCGTGCGCCAGCAAAGGAACGTGGGTCAGCATCTCCTGATAGACAAACTCATCGGCCTCGGTGATCTGGACGACGCCGTCCAGCACCATCACTCGGCCATGTGACGAGGTTTCGAAGACCACGATGTCCTGGAACTCACTTTTCACGCGCGCCAACTCGCGTGTCACCAGGAAGCGCTGGCCCCAATCCGGGTAGAGCGTTTCGTTGATCCAGCTATCGGTAGCCATAGCGCGCGCTCCCAATTGCGTTTGATCCACACACCGGCTGCCCAAGAGCCTGCGCCCCTGGGTCGCCGGTGTACGATGGATCGGCCCTAGCTGTTACGCGATTAGGCCGCGCCGCTGTTCGTCGAGATTGACCGCCCGCGGCTTGAACGCTGTTTTCAGCGCCGGAACGCCGTCGTACGGGTTGCACGAACCGCACATGAAGATGTCAATCGCAGCGAAGTCTCGCTCCGGCCACGTGTGAATGGAGATGTGGCTCTCCGCCAGCACCAGCACGCCACTGACCCCGCCATTCGGCGAGAAGTGGTGAAAATGCCCGTGCAAAATCGTTGCCCCGGCAGCCTCCGCCGCATCGCGTAGCGCCTGATCGATGTGGTTCGGATCGCAAAGGTTGGACGCGCCCCACAGGTCCACCAGCAAATGCATACCAGCGAACTTCACGCCATCCTTCTCAACGAAATAGTCCTTCTGGACTTCCGCGCGTGGACTATCCACCACTGTCCGCTCAGCGTCGGACTTAATCTGGTTGCTGCTCGGAAGTTCCGAGACCATCCCCAGTGGGCTGAGTGCGTTCATCGCGTACCCCTTCCTACCAGTAGACGGCCTGTTGGACTGTACACGCGAAAACGCGCCCACTGTCCCCTGGGGCCAAGGCAGCGGAACATGATCATTAGGGGGGTGGGGCGCAAGCCCTCTATTTAGCGTCGAAGCCGCCACAAAGGCGCATAGCCCCCAAGCGAGAATGTCAGCGCGTTATCCGGCTGGCCTGTAGCGCCTTGAGGTCGGACGGCAATGAGGCCGCCAGACTCATCTCTCGTTGCGAGCGCTCAATATCGGTGGACGTGCGGATCGGAGCGGCGGTCAGCAGCCGGAACATGTCGCCCAGCGGGCCGGCGCCGATGCGCGGACCGTAGGTGTCTCGCAGCGTGCCCAGCTTCTCGTCGTGACCTGCCCTGGCAGCGGCCGTGGCGAGGCGAAGCATGGTGCGAGTCTGGGGTTCGTCGAGCATGCCGCTGTCCGGTAGCGTCATCGCCACGCAGTCCGACCACGCCTGCTCGGCGCCAGCCCAATCCGATGCAGTTTCTAGAATCTGGGCACGGGCTTCAGTCGCTCGGGCGGTTCGCGTGGAGGCAAGCATCGCAGCGGCGCTAGCCGGATCTCCCTTGTGCGCGACTGACCCAGCCCGAAGGATCAGCCTTTGCTCGCTTAGATCTGGCGGCAAATCCGCGCCTTCGGACGCATCCAGCGCGGAGATCGCGCCGGCATCGTCACCTTCACGCGCATCCAGGGTTGCGAGGCTGGCACCAAATCTGGCTTTGCCACCGGCGATTTCGCCTGATTTATCAACTTGTCAAACACCGGTTTAGCTCTACCGGGCAAGTCGAGCGCGAGCAGCCGATCGGCCAAGGGTTGTTCAACCGCCTCGCTATCGCTGGAATCGCGCAGCAGATCCGTGTTCTCCTCTAGCATGGCGACGAACTCAATCGGCGATGTCGGCCGTGCGTCCTGGTCGCGGATCATCGCCGCGAAAGTGTCCTTCAATCGATCGCCAATCGGCCCGGCCTGGTCGGGAAAATCGATTGCCGCTTGTCGGAGTATGGAGAGCGCAACGCGCCAGCCGCCGGTCTGACCGCGCAATTCTGCCACGCGCTCGCGTAAAGCCAACTCGCGCGCATCGCCCCGCCAAGCGTAGAGCAGCTTGTCCAAAGCGTCCGCCGCCTGAGCTCTTGTCAAATGCCCCGGCCGCTAATCGTAGCTCCACTGCGCGTGACTGCCGCCCGCGCGCGATCGAACTGGTCGTGGCCGTTGGCGAGCTTGTCGAGCATGGTCAACGCCTGGTCAGTTTTGCCCTCGGCGTTGCTCAGCAACGCGCGCGCATAGGCCAGTTTTGGATCATCTTTGCGGTTCTGCTAACAACAGCGCGGCCGGTTTGATTTCGCCGCCCACGATCATCGTCTCGGCGATCAGCGGCAAGATGTGCTCCCGGATAGCATCCGGGTAGCGAAATACCAGCGGCGCCGCTGTCGCGAAGACAGCGGCAGCGCGCGGTGAGCCCTCATCCTGCATTGCCTGTCGCACCGCTCGCCACAATTCGATCTCGTCGGTGCCGTTGAGTTTCGGATCCATTAACCCGGCTGACTCGTCGGGCCGTCCCGCCAGCAGCGCCGCAATGGCGGACAGCGCCTCGGTGTCCGGTGAGGTCGCCTCTTTTGGGTCCTGATCCGATGCCATGTGCAGCAGGCCTTCGGCCTCGACGGAAAGACCGAGCGCCAGAAAAGTTTCGGCGGCAGCTCGATGTTTGGGGGCCCGGCTTAGCGGGGGACTGTGAGCTGCGTCGTCGAACTGCGTGATCGCGAGCTGCCGCAACGTATCCGCTGGCATCGTGGAGAAATTCAGTCGCCGTGTCAGGTGCGCCGCATCGATCAGTTCGGCCGTGTTGCTCAGTCGGCGGAGACAACGAAAGACCAGCCGCGGGACCCGACAGGCTGAACCCCGTGGGAGTAGGCTTGAGAGCGATCGCGTCCGAAAGTGCCTCGACCACCACCCCTTGTAGCGTTGGCCGCAGAATGAATTCCGAACTATGCCGGGCCAATCGGACTCCTTGGCCAGGGCGGTGCTGGGTGCCCACCAGATAGGGTGGCTCCCGTATCCGGATCGGCTATGTTTACTACCTCGCTGGGTTGCTCCGCCGCCAGGTTGATGTGGCCGTCAGCTGCAGAGGTAACGATAGGCTCCTGTTTTGGCGTGTTCGCCAAGGCCGCGATCCTCCAGCCCTGTTGCAATTGGGTCAGGGCGATTGATAGCGCGGCAGGGTGGGGGATCCGCAGCAGAGTGCCGGTCGGCAATAGCTGCACGGACGATGACGCGAACACCGGATCAGCCGCCAAAGCGGCCATGTCCACCGGCCGCCGTTCATCGAACACGACGTATGTGCTGTCGCCGCTTTGGAATGCGGCGGCGCCGGTTGTGCTGCCGAACGGCACGAGAAAGGCCGTTCCGTCCATTTCCTTCGGCAGCCTAGTTCGGCGAGCCCGCAGCCCGATCGGACCTTCATTTTCCGGTAGCACGTCTCGTCCTGGCGGGGTTGGCTCGGACAATTCTCCCGCACCGTGCGGCGTGGGCTGTTGCCCTCCCGAGGTGCGGCCTGTTGCACTGCCGCGCTTCGACGGGCTCGGTGCACTGTCGGGGGCCGACTTGTTGGACTGCCGGGGGCTGGGCTTGTTGCACTGCCGGGCGGTGCGGCTTGTTGCGCTGCCGGGGGCCGGGCGATAGCGGTCGTGCCGTAACGGGCGCCGGGGCGGCAGTATCAGGTGCGGAGACGGCAGTCGATCGGCCACCAAGTTCCGGTGACGATGCCATGGAGAGTGAAGGATGCGGGCGCGGGTCCCGCAGCGGCTTAATTGGTCCGGGTGTCGCTGGTGCATTGCCATCATCGACCATGTCCAGGATGACTCGGCCACCCACGCGAGAGGGGCGAAGTCGCGCGCCGGGCCGCAGCACCAGGTCAATGGTCGAACCCTCGATCGTAATCCCGACGACGTTCCGCGGCCGTGGAGGGGGCGCGCCGAGAGAAATATTGTTCTGCAGGTGCACGACCACATGGTCGCCCTCCTGCTTCAGGGTGTATTCAGTTGCTGCATTGGTATCGATTACGATGCGTCCGAAGCCGGGATGGTCAGCGGATCGAACGGCAGTTTCGGTGGCCGGCGTTGCAGCACCGGCGGGCAATCCGCCTCCGCCTAACGTCGCCAGGACAGCGATGGCTGCGAATGCCCGCGATGACCCGGCAAAACTCATTCGAAACTCGCCAGCAACTTATCGATATCCGACTGATCCATCGCATTTGCCGGAAGCTGCGGGCCATTCAGCAGGTCGGCGTCGCTGGTGACATGGGTTCCGGTTTGCGCCGCGGGCCCGATTCTCGGCCCAAAGGTGCTGATAATGTGCGCCACCTTTTCTTCGATCACTTTTAATGTTGTGACCACCTTGGTGATCCTTTGACCGGTGATGTCTTGAAAGCTGCAGGCTTCGTAGATCCGTGTCACCGCATCTTGAAGTTTCGATGCCGCATCGCCGCTGATCGACGTGGATACCTCGTCCAGCATCTCGCAACTTTCCAGTATGGCGTGCGTGGCATGTGCCGTGTGTTCGACGATGGCATCCAATTCGTCTGTCGCGAATGGGATGTCGTGATCGGTGATATCGTCTACTTGCAACGCGGCGATTTCTGATTTGGCAATTGCGATCGTCCGCCCAAGCTCTTCAACCTCACGCAGAAGCGTGGTTTCCTTGATGGTCAGGTCGTCGCTTATTGTTGTCAGCACAGCACGTACTACCTCCGTTACCATCCCGTGTTCAACTTCCGGTTGTTGCTCCCGAATTGCTGCCAATTTCAATTTCAGCGCCGGGATGCCCGAGCGTGGGGCCTCACCAGGAACCTCATGCATGAGCCAGCACTTTCTCAATCTTGTCCTTGAGGGTTTCGGCGTTGAACGGCTTGACGATGTAGTTCGACACACCGGCCGCCTTGGCCGCGATGACGTTTTCCGTCTTGCTCTCGGCCGTGATCATGATGAACGGCATGGTCTTCAGGCGATTGTCGGCCCGTACTTCCTGCAATAGCTGTAGGCCGGTCATCGGAGCCATATTCCAATCGCTGATGACCAAGCCGAAATTACCGCCGCGCAGTTTCGTCAAGGCTTCGGTGCCGTCCGAGGCTTCCTCGACATTGTTGAACTCGATCTGCTTCAACAGATTGCGGATGATCCGCAGCATCGTCTTGTAGTCGTCCACGATCAGCACATTCATGGACTTGTCAATCGTCATATTAAAGTCTCCATCGAATTGAACATTAGTTGCGGTTGGAATTTACTTGCGACGTCAGCCGGTGCCGACTGACCCTCGTCCTTGCCGGTCCGCATCTGCGCCAGTTCCGCCGTTACGTCGCGCGCCCTGTCGGGATTCATTGCGGCCATGACCGCCGCCGTCTTTGAATCCTTCATACGGTCAAGCACCTGCAACAACACCGGCATCTGAAGGTCATTGAAAATATTGGCCGCGTCCTTCGGTTTCATGGTCTCATATACTTTAACCAGGCCTTGCCAACCCGTTTCTACTTTCTGTTTTTGTGCCGCATCCAGGTTTTCTAGCTTCTTTTGCAACGTCTGCAACTCGGCCATGCGGACCGCCAGCTTCTGCTCGGCCGCTGTCATCACCGATTTACGTGTCGCCATCGATGCGGCTATGCGCGTCAAGTTCCTGCCGGCGCTGTCGAAGGTCTTGCAACAGGGCCCGCTCGGTCTCGCTGACCGGTGGTGGGCTGTCGGGCCCTGGGGACGAGGCGGCCGGCTTCTTTGCGGCGGCAGGGGTCGGGCTGTCAGCGCCCGGCTTTGGGCCGTGGAGGAGGAGGAGGCACCGCAGGTGCTTCCGGCGATCGTTCCGTGCTCGCGGCGTTTGCCGCCGCGACCATCACGCTATCCGCCCTGCCGCCATGGGTCGCGACGGCCTGCAGAAGGATGCCGCATTTCAGCGTCAACAGCGCGGCCAGCGTCGCGATAGTCATCGGCAACAGCCTTGGGAGATCGATCTTCCGCATCAGCGTGCCATCCGCAGCGCATGTAGCAGGTCGCGCTCAATCTGGCTGACGCCTTTCTCCTTGGCCGTTTCGGAATTCTTGTCCGCCCGACCCTTCCCAGGCTGACCCTGGAGGTTCTGCTCCTCGACGAGCGGACGAGCGGAACGCACCAGCAATTCAAGTCGGTCGGCGAGGCGGTCGCCACGCTCCGTCAGGAACGCCAGATCATCTTTTAAAGACACCGACTTTGACAGTTGCGCCTCGATCTGCCGCCCGGTGCCGTCTGCCGCGACCCGCAGCCGCTGGATGCCGCTTTCGGCCTGATGCGTGCTGGCATTGAAGTCAACGACGAGCGCTTCAAGCGAGGCCCGATCACGCTTCAAAACACCCAGGGCGCGCTCCAGCCGGACGGCACGTAACAATGTCGCGCCCAGCAGCATAACGAGAACGATTTGGAGGGTCCATTCCATGACGGCCATCGTGCCGATCAAACATTAATAAAAGATTGATTGTGGTTAAAAACGATCATTGGTCGGGGGCCGAATGAGTTCGCGTTCGATCTTGACCACGACGTTGTTGTTCTTCTGTCCCATGCGGCCTTCAAACAGCGCCACCGGACCGCAGCGGACGGAAACCGCGCCACCCGGCGCCGTGTTCAGCAGAAGCTGATGACCTGGCTTGAGGTTGATGACATCCGACAGTCGCATGACCTGTTCATCAAGTACAACTGACAACTCCACGTCGGTGTTCCAAAGCTGTTCGGCCAGATGGGTCTCCCAGATCGAGTCGCGGCCGAACTTTTCACCCATGAATTGTTGCAGCAGCAGTTCACGCACAGGTTCCAGTGTGGCGTAGGGCAACAGCAGTTCGACGCGGCCGCCGCGATCTTCCATATCGATCCGCAGCCGTGCCAGAATGGCGGCGTTGGACAGCCGGCTGATGGTGGCGAAGCGCGGATTGACCTCTAGCCGTTCGAACCGAAACGTAACCGGACAGAGCGGGTCGAAGCTGGTGGACAGGTCTGCCAGAACCACCTGAATGAGGCGTTCGACCAAAGTGCGCTCAATGGTGGTATAAGGGCGACCCTCGATCCGCATCGCGGCGGTGCCGCGACGGCCCCCCAGCAACACATCCACGATCGAATAGATCATCGCCGAATTGATCACCATCAGGCCCTGATTGTCCCATTCCTCAGCCTTGAAAACCGCCAGCATGGCGGGCAACGGGATCGAATTCAGATAGTCGCCAAACCGCAGCGACAGGATGTTGTCGATGCCGACCTCGACGTTGTCGGAAGTGAAGTTGCGCAGGCTGGTCGACATGATGCGCACCAGCCGGTCGAACACGATCTCCAGCATCGGGAGGCGCTCGTAGGACACGAGGCCGGAGCTGATGATCTTCTGCATGCCCGTGCGGGCTTCGCCATCCGCCGGGCCCTTGTCGAAGCCTAGCAGGTTGTCGATTTCCGACTGATTCAGCTCCCGCGCCGGCTGCACACTGTTGTCCGGCGTCTCGGCGTCGGTTTCCGCGCCCCAGGCGGCGGCGAGATCCTCCTCGGACTGTTCGGTCGTTTCGCTCACTGGACCAGCATCTGAGTAAACAGCACGTCACTGATCTTGGCCGGCGCCACCGCTACGTTCGCCCGTACCAGCAGTTCCTCTCGCAGCCGATATGTCCCTGCTGACCCTCGCAGTTCCTCCGGCCGCATTTCGCGGAGGTAGGTCTGCATCATGTCCTGCAGACGAGGCAGCGCGGCCTTTACCTTTTCAACGTCTTCGGGCTTCGGTATCTCAACCCGCGCCGAAAGTTTCACATACGCGATCTTATGCATATTGTTATTGAGGTTGGCGATCATTTCGGGGATGTCGAGATAACTCGGAGGAACCGGTTTGGCGGCTTCGCCAACCTTCTCCTCCTGCTTATCCATGCCAATCATGTGCGGCAGAATGCCGGTGAACCAGAGGCCGGCGCCCGCCAACAGCAGCACCACCGGTACGGCGATCATTATGATCAATTTGCCCTTGCCGGCTTTTTTGGCCGGCTTTTCCTCGGTCGCTTCCGTTTTGGGCGGGGGCGAAGAACTCATGCCGGTGATCGTGACAGACAAGGATTAACGAAAGGTTGACGCGGGACTTTCAGCAGAGGGGGTCCGGCTTTCAACCCGATCTCGTAGCCGGCACGCGTTGCCGGGCGGCAGGTAGTGCCGAGTTATCTGCGCTCAATCGCTACGCGTCCGCGTAATTCTACAGCCCCGAACGCCATTCATTACTTGGCACGACGCTTGCTGTGATCTCCGCAGGACTTCGTGGGTAACGCCTCATGGATATCACGATCGCACTTGCCGCGTCGCGTCTGGTCGCCCAGCAACGGGCGATGGATGTCACGGCAAACAACATCGCCAACGCCAACACGCCGGGCTATCGCACGGAGCGAGTTCAGTTCAGCGACTGGGTAGACAACCAATCGGGTTCGGCCACCGCGCCGGGCGTGAAGAGCATCAGCTACACGCAGGATCGGGCCACCTACCGGGAGTCGCAACCAGGTTCGATTACTCATACCGGCAACCCGTTCGATCTCGCCCTCACGGGCGACGGGTATTTCACCGTCAACACGAAAAACGGTCCTCGGCTGACCCGGGACGGCCGCTTCGGTCCGATGCCGGATGGCACGCTGGCCGACAGCAGCGGCAATGCGGTGCTGGACACCGCTGGCAAGCCGATCCAGATCCCGCCAACCGATACCCAGGTTAGTGTCGCCGGCGATGGTTCTGTGTCAACCGAAGACGGACCACTCGCCAAGATCGGCATCGTCCAGCCAAGCGATGCGATGAAGCTGCGAGCGGAAGGCGCTACCAATTTCGCTTCGGACGCGCCGACCGCGGCGGTGCCAACGCCTGCGATCGTTCAGGGCGCGATCGAGGAGTCCAATGTTCAGCCGGTGCTGGAGGTGACTCGGATGATGGACAACGAGCGTCAATTCCAGTTCGTCACTCAGCTCGTCCAGGCTGAGGGAGATCGGCAGCAAAACTCCATTGACAAATTGCTGCCGACAGGGTCGGGCGCATAGCACGGATCCGCGCCTGCTTCGTGACAAAACGCCACAGGAGACCACCAGATGCGCTCGCTCGATATCGCCGGCACCGGGATGCAGGCCCAGCAGACCAACGTCGAAGTCATTTCCAATAACATGGCAAACATGACCACGACGGGCTTCAAGCGCCGGCGTGCCGAGTTCCAGGACCTGATCTACCAGAACCTGCGCCGCGTCGGTTCCAACAGCTCCGACAGCGGCACCATCGTGCCATCCGGGGCGCAGGTCGGACTGGGCGTCAAGACGGCGGCGATCTATCGCATCAACGAGCAAGGCAATTTGCAGCAAACTTCGAACACCCTGGATCTGGCGATCCAGGGCAATGGATATTTCCAGGTCACCCTGCCCGATGGAGAGACCGCCTATACCCGCGACGGGACATTTGCCCTTGGGGCCGATGGTACTATCGTGACCGCCGATGGCTTCACCGTCCAGCCAGGCTTGCAGATCCCCTCCGCGGCGACCGGGGTAACGGTGAATACCTCCGGCCAGGTGCAGGCGACAATTCAAGGCCAGACCGCACCCCAGACGATCGGGCAGCTTCAGCTCGCGGCGTTTCCCAACGAGGCGGGTCTGGATGCCCAGGGCGGCAACCTGTTCTTGCAGACCGCGGCATCCGGGGCGCCGGTGACGGGCAATCCCGGATCCACGGGCTTCGGGTCAGTGGAGCAGGGTTTCATCGAAACTTCGAATGTCAACGTGGTGACCGAGATCACCAACCTGATTACGGCTCAGCGCGCCTACGAAATGAACAGCAAAGTAATTACCTCCAGCGACGAGATGATGTCCACGCTGACCAATCTGCGGTAAACGTCATGCGTATACTCATGCTTCTCGCCGGTCTGCTGGTTTGCAGCCAGGCACACGCGGCCTCGTTACGCAGCATGACGACGTTGCACGGGCCTACCGTCTATCTGCGGGATCTGTTCGCCGATGCCGGGACGGGGGCCGACCGGGTGCTGGGACCTGGTCCCGAGCCAGGTGGGCGGATCGTGGTCGAAGCCGCGCAACTGAATGCCATCGCCCGTCAATTCAACGTGGAATGGCGGTCGGTGTCTCGCGCCGATCGTGCGGTCTTGGAGTGGCCAGGCCGTCCGCTGCGCAAGGAGGAAGCCATCGACGCGGTGCGTCTCGCGCTCACCGCCGCCGGAGCGTCCGAGGATATCGACGTCGACCTGTCGGGATTCATCCCACCGACCGTACCGGCCGAGGTGACGCCGGTCGCTACCGTCTCGCAGCTTGAATACGACAGCACCAGCGGACGTTTCAGCGCCGCCCTGACCCTCACAAATGAAGGCATGAACCCGATCGACACGAGGATCAGCGGCCGGGTCAATGAGGTCGTCGAGGCCCCTGTCGCGTTGACGCGCCTGCTGCCGGAGACAGTATTGCGAGCGGATGACCTGCGGATCGCGCGTGTGCGGGTGGCGACGCTGCAAAACGAGGTCGCCCGGTCGGTCGATCAGATCATCGGGATGCAACTGCGCCGGCCCGTCGCTGCGGGGCAGCCGTTGCGCCTCGCGGACCTGAGTCGGCCAGCGTTGGTGCAACGCGGTGCGACGGTCCAAATCGAGCTGTCCGCGGCTGGCCTGTCGGTCAGCGGCCAAGCGGTGGCATTGGATGCTGGTGCCGAGGGCGAGAAAGTCCGCGTGCAAAACCTGACCTCCCATGCGTTCCTGTTTGCCCAGGTCGTTGGACCCGGAAAGGTGCGGATCACGCCCGACTCGCCCCCGGCGCTCCAAACGGCGCCGGCGCGCTTCGATCGGCGACTGGAGCAATGAGAATTTGGAGCCTCGTCGCGTTGGGAATCGCGGTGTCGCTGACCGGCTGCGGCACGCTCGACCGTCTGTCGCAGGTTGGGCGCGATCCGACCATGACGCCAACCTCGGACCCAACCAAAGATCCAAAATGGCGGCCGCTTTCGATGCCGATGCCGGCAGGCCAGCCGTCGCCGAACGAGGCGAACTCGCTGTGGCGGTCTGGGTCACGAGCTTTTTTCAAGGACCAGCGTGCGGCTCAGGTGGGTGATATTGTCACGGTCCTGGTCAGAATGAACGACGCGGCCAACATGAAAAACGTTACCTCGGCCGCCCGGACCAGCTCGGAAGCCGGCGGGATACCAAACTTCTTCGGCCTTGAGGCGATATTGCCGAAAGCGATAAATCCTAACAAACTGGTTTCCGCGAGCAGCACAAATAACAACACTGGCACCGGGCAGATCCAGCGCAACGAGGCGGTGACGCTGCGCCTAGCGGGAGTCGTTACTCAGGTGCTGTCAAACGGAAATCTCGTCGTGGCGGCCTCGCAGGAATTTATGGTCAACGCCGAATTACGTGAGCTGCGGGTCACCGGCGTGATCCGGCCTCAGGATATTGCGTCCGACAATACGGTGCTGCACGATCGCATGGCCGAAGCCCGGATCGCCTATGGCGGCAAGGGGCAACTGACCGATCTGCAACGAGCCAGATGGGGTCAGCAGATGTTGGATATTCTGGCGCCGTTCTAAGCGCCGGGCGAGCATAGAAGTGCGCCCGGGCTAACACATCAATTCCATCAGAGCACCGGGAGCACAGCCGTCTTGAAGGATCACCCCGATCCGCGCGGACCGGGGCCAACTCGGTATCAACCAGCTATTTCGGCGCCTCGGCCGGAGCAGGCGCATTCATATCCTCTGAAGTCCCTTTCTTCTTGGAATGGAGGCCAACAATCTGGCCGCGAATTTCGCCACTTGGGTCGGCGGCTGTGTGTACGTTCACATACAACTTGTTGGTCCGCAGCATCTTCACCTGATCATCGGTCAGGTTAAGTGAACCGGAAATCGGGCTGGTCGGGCTTTTATCCCCAAGGGGAGCCACCACGCCGGCGCTCTGCTTGCGAGTCGCCGGGCCATGGATGTGAGCCGCCGCCGCCGGACCGCTTAGATCGTCGAACGTCAGCGTATAGGTGAAAACCTTGCTTTGCATGTCGAATGTGGCCTCGAGCTTCCCCTTCCCCTTGCTATCGGTCTTCGGAATTTCCGCGCGACCGTTCAGATGGGCGGTATAATTTACCGTGGCCGCCGAGGCTGCCGACACGAAGGCCGCGCCCAGAACTGCAGCAAGAAGGATTCTTTGAAACATCATTATCCCCATGGGTAAAGTTGGGCTCGGACCATCGATTTTGAGCGGCAGCGGCTTGTGGGAAGCCGCAACTGGGGCCACCCTATCCCACGAAACGAAGGATCCTACCATGCCCCCGCCTGGGCCATCGCTCATCGGCCCGGAGGTCGATACGACCCCCCGTCCATTGCCCGCCCGGATCCCCATTCGCGGGCGATATGTGACGCTGGAGCCGCTGCACCGGCGTCACGCTGCGGAGCTTTGGCAGGCTGCGCAAGGTGCCGACGACAGCTGGACCTACCTCGGTTCTGGACCATATGCCACCGCCGAGGGGATGGCGCGCGCAGTCATGGATTTCTCAGCGACGCACGACCCTATGTTCTGGGCGGCACGGCCGGTCGCCACAGGAATTGTGTCGGGATGGCTAGCGTTGATGGATATCCAGCCGAAGAATGCCTCAATCGAATTGGGCAACATTTGGTTCAGCCCGCGTATGCAACGCACGCGGGCGGCGACCGAGGCGATTTTCCTGACTCTTAAGCTGGCGGCGGATGATCTTGGCTACCGGCGGCTGGTATGGAAGTGTAACGCGCTCAATGCGCCCTCGAAACGCGCGGCGGAGCGCCTGGGCTTTACCTATGAAGGCCGCCACCGCATGCATATGCTGGTGAAGGGGCGGCAGCGCGACACTGACTGGTACAGTATCGTCAGCGACGAATGGCCACCTTGCCGCGACGCCCTGCTAGAGTGGCTTGACCCGTCCAACTTCGCCGCCGATGGCACGGCGCTTCACGGACTCGCAGGCTTGCGGGGTGGCATCGGAACGCGGGATGAAGTGCATGAGTGGGACTAGCCTGTTGCCGTGGCGCCGGCCTTGCCTGAATGTGATCGGTACTGCACGGCACCATCGCAGCCCGCGTGGGTATGCTGAACGCCGACTCTGCTCGCCCGCTGATCGAGAAGGGCTTTGACTCTCCGGGGCGGCGGCCAGTCATACTGGATATCGAAAGCCCCGGCGGGTCGCCGGTTCAATCCGACCTGATCGCAAGCATGATTCGGTCTCATGCCGACAAAGCCGGCGTCCGTGTCCACGCCGTGATCCGGGAGGTCGGGGCGTCCGGTGGCTACTGGATCGCCTGTGCGGCCGACGAAATTCATGCCAATCCGATGAGTATCGTTGGCTCCATCGGCGTCGTCGGTGGTGGCTTCGGCTTCCCTCACCTGCTCGGACGGCTGGGAATCGAGCGACGAATTTACACTGCAGGCACTAATAAGGCCCGGCTGGATCCGTTCAGCTCGGAGAAACCGGAGGACGTGGCTTTCGCCAAGGACCTGATGGAGAAACTGCATGGCCGCTTCAAGAACTGGGTGCGGCTACGGCGAGGCCAGCGGCTTGCGGCCCCGGATGAGGCGATATTCGACGGCGGATACATGCTAGGCGAGCAGGGTTTGTCGATGGGCCTGATCGACGGCCTGTCAACGGTCGATGAACTGGTCAAACAACTTGGTGGCGATCGCGCCCGCCCTCGTCGTATCGCACCCAAACGGTCGCGCCTGTCACTGCGTCTCCCTCGGCTTGCGCTTGACACCATGCTGGACGCGCTCGAGGAAAGAGCCTGGCGGATCAACATTCGATAGCCGATTTTCGGCTGTCCGCCTTTTGCAAAAAAATGGGCTGCAACGATCATCGGCCGGAGGAAAACAAGATGCGTGCCGCTATCTTTCGCGAAGGGAAAATCGTCGTCGATACGCTGCCCGACCCGGTGCTGGTAAAGGGCCAGGTGCTCGCACGCTCGTTGGCCTGCGGGATTTGCGGATCGGACCTTCATGCCGCGAAACACACTCACCAGTTCGTCAATCTTGCACAGCGGGCTGGTAACCGGTGGGCCATGGACGCCGATCGCGACGTTGTCTTCGGCCATGAATTCTGCTGCGAAGTTGTCGAATATGGTCCGGATACCCCGGCTAGGCTTGCACCGGGCACGCTCGTCTGTTCCATGCCGATGACCCTGGCGGGCGAGACGGTCCAGGGCATTGGCTATTCGAATGAGATTGCCGGCGGGTTCGCGCAATACATGCCGCTCGCCGACCGGATGCTGCTGCCGGTGCCGAACGGTCTGCCGGCCTCCAGCGCCGCGCTGACCGAGCCGATCGCAGTGGGTTGGCACGCTGTGGAAAATGCCCGTCTGTCGCCCCAGGATGTGCCGCTCGTGGTGGGTTGCGGCCCGGTCGGCCTGGCGGTAATCGCCGGGTTGGTCATCAAGGATGTCCATCCCATCATCGCCGCCGATTTTTCACCCGCACGACGGGCATTGGCGCTGCGGATGGGCGCCGACATCGCGATCGACCCGGCAGAAGGATCACCTTACGACACGTGGCGACAGACGGCGACACCCGAAGGCTTCGACGGAAGCCGCTACGCTCAGCTGTTTGGGCTGGGGGCCAAGTTGCGACCGGCAGTGATCTTCGAGTGCGTCGGCGTGCCTGGCGTCCTGCAACAAATCATGGAGGGGGCGCCCGCGTCCGCCCGGATCGTAGTCGTTGGCGTCTGCATGGAGACCGATCGGATCGAGCCATTTTTCGGCATCGTCAAGCAACTGAACGTTCAGTTCGTGCTCGCTTATACGGCCGCCGAGTTCGCTGAAAGCCTCCACTTTATCGCCGAGGGAAAGGTCGACGTGTCACCCCTGATCACAGGAACGGTAGGCCTTGAAGGCGTCAGCAAAGCGTTCGCTGAGCTTGCTAATCCCGAGCGGCACGCCAAGGTATTGGTCGATCCGTGGGGGTAGCACGATCGTCTACGCGACGCTGATTTCTCAGCGTAGGACCACTGTCACGGTCCTACGCTAGGCGCCACCTCGGCGATGAAAGTGATATCCCCGGTAGCAACTCCGGGGTTTCCCGGTCCGTCCATCGCGACAATATGGCCGTTACTCTGTCGAGCGATCCAAACGGGGGTCTCCTTCGCGGCATGTTCGGCCTCGATGATCACATCCTTGGGGACCTGATGCCACAGCGTTTCGTCCAAGACTTTGATCCGATCCACAACGTCCTCCTGCTTGTCTATCGCTGATCCAACGCAGGTCGAATAGGCTTGGTTCCCCAGCGGCTTGCCTTCGACGCCGGAAGGGTCCTCGGCAAGGTCCTGCTCAATCCCACCGGCCCCCTGGGCGCCGGAAACGTTGCTGCCCCACCCTTCGGAAAACTTTCGGAGAAAGGTCAGCTGTTATTGGCTAGCCTTTAATCAACTGCTTGCTTCCGCGGCCAAGTGAATCGGTTCTGTTATCGAACAGAAATAGATGTTCTCGATTGCACTGCAAACCAAGGGTCACCGGCGTCCATAAACCAGAGCACAGAAGAGTTTTTGCTCTGCTCTAACATGCCCTGTGCTGAGATCGTTTACCCCGAGGTATTTCAGGATCGCTTTAACCCTTAATTCATGTTTGCGGGCCTAATCAGAACTCCTTTTTCGGAGAGCCAGGCAGCATGCTTCCGTCTACACTGATCGTTAGGGCGTGGCGCTAAGAGAATGAGTGTGCCGCAGCTCTCGCTTCCGCCGCGGGCCCGCATTCTGCGGTTGCGGTTCATCCTGCGGTTTGCATTTGGGTCTATCCTCGCCGCGTTTCTGCTGCTCCGGCCCATCACCGCTACCGCCGTTCCATCGTTCGCGGGGCAGACCGGACAGCCCTGTGCGGCATGTCACGTTGGCGCTTTCGGGCCGCAGCTCACCAAATTCGGCCGCGAATTTAAGCTGAACGGCTACACCGCAACCGATAATAAGAAACACGGCCTACCGCTCGCGGTCACCACGCAATTATCCTTCACCCACACCAACAACGATCAGCCGGGTCCGGCCGCCCCGCATTTCGCCTCCAACAACAACTTCGCGATGGACCAGGCGTCCGTGTATTACGCCGGGAAAATTGCCGGGGGGTTTGGCGCCTTCATTCAACTCACCTATGACGGCGTCGCCGATCAGGGACATGTCGACAACGCTGACATCCGTTATGCGCACGACACGGACTTGTTCGACGAAGATTTCGTCTACGGTTTTACTGCTAACAACAGCCCGACCGTGTCTGACCTGTGGAATTCAACGCCGGTCTGGAGCTTTCCATATAACAGCTCGCCGCTCGCCCCAACGCCTTTGGCAGCGACATTGATCGATGGCGGCCTGGGCCAACGCGTAGCCGGGGCCGGCGCCTATGCAATGTGGAACAGTCTGGTCTACGCCGAGTTCGACCTCTATCGGGGCCTTGGGTATGACGTGCTGAACGCCACCGGGATCGTTCCAGTCGCCAATACCGACAAGACGCTGGGAGTCATTCCCTACTGGCGCCTGGCACTGCAGAAGGATTTTGGCCGCCACTACTTCGAAGTCGGCACATACGGCCTGAATGGGAACGTGGCACCCGGCGGCATCGAAGTTCCCGGCCAAGCGGATCAGTTCACCGATCTCGCGCTGGACGCCAACTACCAGTTTTACGTCAATCCTCGCAGCGTCACCAGCGACATAGTCTCAGCACACGCCACCCTGATCCACGAGGACGGCTGGCTCGGCGCCAGCAGGGCAATCAACGGTTCGCTGCCATATCATGGCCTGAATACGTTTCGCGCCGATGTGTCGTATAGTCTAGGCGCGACCGTCACGCCCTCGATCCAATATTTCCAAACCAACGGCACCGGCGACCCGGCGTATTGGGCAACGCCGAACGGTAGTCCGAACACTTCGGGCATGATCGCTGAGATCGCGTATGTGCCATGGGGTAAGCCGGACTCCTTTATCTCGTGGGGCAATGTCCGCCTAGCCGTGCAATACGTCAGCTACTTCCGCTTCGACGGCGTCACCAATAATGCGGCCGCCAACAACGCCCTATACTTCAGCATCTGGGCTGCAGCCCGTTTCTAAACGTTATCAGTCTAGGAGTGTGAACCATGCGTGTATCAGCCATCGTGCTCGCGACAATGCTCGTCGCCGGAGGCGCCGATGTTCGCGCCGCCGCGACAAACATCTCGCAGAGTGGGCAGAAGTTTAGCGAAAAATCGATTGACCTGAAGCCGGGTGATACTCTGAACTTCCAGAACCAGGACGACGTGAGCCATAACATCACGGGTACTGAACGACGAAGACGACGCGACGGATCTCGGTTTGCAGAAACCGGGAGAGACCGTAAAGTATGCGTTCGACAAGGCCGGGCGCTTCAAGATCCGCTGCAGTATCCATCCAAGCATGAAGATGACCGTAACGGTTAAGTGACATTGCTGCCAGCTGCCTTTCTCGACAGGAATCCTTGATGTCCGTGCGTATGAAAATCCTGGCGGCGTGCCTCGGCTTTGTCGCCATCATCGCCCTGCTTGGCGTGCTGGCACAGCAACAGGCATCGCAAATGGGGCGTCTGGCGATCGGCATCTTCGATCATGCGTTCATGGGTATGTCTTACGTCAACCAAGCGCAGAACGAGTTCCTGCGGTTCAAGAACAGCCAGCAGGCAGCCGGCGGGACGGTCGGCGCGACAGGCGATCTGCAAAAGGTGCTCAGCCTGCTCGATGTCGCACTGGACCGAGCGGCTTCCGACACTGCCCGGGATGCGGGCAAAAAAACGCGCGGACTGCTGGCCTCGTTGGCGGAAACACCTGCGCCGGAATTAACTGATCGGATGACGCAAGCTGATCGGTCATTGACGAAGCTGGTGCAGAAGTTTGCCGCCGACGGTTTGGAAGCGCGCGACGACGCGGATGAGACGGCTGGTCGCAGCACGCGTGTCGTGCTGATTCAGATCGCCGTCGCCGTCGGCATTGCTCTTGGGGTTGGCTTTGTTCTGGGCCGCGATCTGTCGCGCCCCTTGGGTCAACTTTCCCGCATCATTGCCCGTCTGGCCGCGGGGGATTTGGATCTCGCCGTCCCGCCCCGGCTGTCTGCGCGCCGCGATGAGATCGGGGGTGTCGCACGCGCAGCGGCCGTGTTCCGCGAGGCGATGCAACAAAACGCCCGGGCCGGCGCGGAACGTGAGGAGCAACACGAGCGAGCTGAGACCGAGAAGGTGGAAGCCTTGCGCAGCGCCGCGGACAGCATCGAGCGCGAGACCACGACTGTCGCCGAACGATCCTCTCGAAGCGGCGTTCTTCTGTCAGATCGGGCGGGGGAACTCGCCGCCTCCGCGGCCCGCATGCTGGCGAGCGTGGACTCGGCAGCCGGCGCCAGCAACGACGCGCTGCACAGCTGCGAGATCGTCGCCGCCGCGGGGGAGAAGCTCTCAAGCTCGGCGAGCGAAATCGCCTCCCAGATTACCGTTTCCACTGCCGAAATCGCGAGCACTGCGCGGGCAGGCGAACAAGCGCGCACGATTATCGATGCGCTGTCGGCGTCGATGGGCCAGATAGGCGCGGTCGCCCAGTTGATCCGAGACATCGCCGGACGAACCAATTTGCTGGCGCTGAACGCGACAATCGAGGCGGCCCGCGCGGGTGAGGCCGGTCGCGGCTTTGCTGTGGTTGCCGGCGAGGTCAAGACCCTGGCCACACAAACCGCGCGATCCACCGAGGAAATCGCGCGAGCCGTCAGCAGTGTACAAAGCGCTACCCACGACGCGGTGAGAGTGGTTGGGGAAATGGTGGGCCGGGTGGCCGCGATCGAGGGCATTACTCAA
Source organism: uncultured Alphaproteobacteria bacterium (assembly GCA_963819345.1). Classification (GTDB taxonomy): domain Bacteria; phylum Pseudomonadota; class Alphaproteobacteria; order Acetobacterales; family Acetobacteraceae; genus Rhodopila. The sequence continues at coordinate 80,541 of CAWFVX010000013.1, read as the reverse complement.
ACGATTGCGGCAGCCGCGGAACAGCAGACGGCTGCAACTGGTGAGATTGCGCGCAACGTGCTTGGCACAGCCGAGGCGATGCGGATAGTCTCTGCTCAAGTAAAGTCGGTTTCGCAAGAAGCACAAGGGACCGATGCGGCCGTGAACGAAATGCGCTCGGTGGCTGGAGAGGTAGCCGAGCATATTTCGGAGCTGCGAAATGTAATGGTCCGCATCGTTCGTACGTCGTCGGACGCCGCCAACCGGCGGGAGGATGAGCGCGTTTCGATCAATCTGCCGGCCACGCTGGTCCTGAACGGCAACCCTCTGCCGGTGATTTGCCTGGATCTCAGCTTTGGCGGTGCACGGGTCCAGTCGGAGCACCGGATCGGGGCCGGAACGGCCGTTGTCCTTCGTGTGGGGGGTCTGCCAGATCTGAGCGGCACGATCTTGCGGGATGGTGAGGAAGCCAGCATCCGCTTCCCATGGGATTCCACCGCGGCCCCACGTGCGCTGGTCGAATGGATCCGCGGAAAACGCGCGGCCTGATGCGAATCGCCCTTCTCGTACTGGCGATACTGCTCGGCACTTCAATCGCGCGCGCGAACGATCCGGGTAGCCCGACCGAAATCTTTAGCCATGACGGCGTTCTGTCGACGACATTGGTGGCGGCAGAGGAAAAGGTTCAGGTCGGAAACCTCGAACTCGATGGCGCCACCTACAATGGTGTCTACGCGGGACCGGTGCTGCACGTCCATCCAGGCGACGTAATGCGCCTGATGCTCGTCAACCACCTGTCGCAACCGACCAACCTGCACTTTCATGGCATTCAGACCTCGCCCCTTGGCAACAGCGACAATCCGCATCTCGTTATTCAACCGGGCCATAGCTTCGACTACGAGGTAAGGATACCGCTCACCCAACCACCAGGTCTATACTGGTATCACGCCCATGTACACGGCATAGCCGAACATCAGATCATGAGCGGCCTTAGCGGGACGCTCATAGTTGAACCACCAGAACCGATATCGATGACGCAGCGGTTGTTTGTATTAAAGGACATGGTGTTTGACGACGACACTGGCAATGCCGAGGTCGACGACACCATGCATGGCATCGTTCAGTCGGTGAACGGTCAGCTGACGACCAACGAAGCCATGCGGCCGGGGGAAACTCAACTGTGGCGCTTCACCAACCAGAGTGCCGACAGAGCGCTCCATATTGCATTGAACGGCCATCGCTTTCGCGTCGTGGCAGAAGATGGCCAGGCAACGGTCAATGAACGTTCCACCTACGTACTGGACGTTTCGCCAAGCGCCCGCGTCGACGTTCTCGTCGATGCCGGGGAAGTTGGCCGCTACGCACTGGTGGCGAAAGGAATCATGACGGGCACCGGATCAGAACAAACGCCGGACCGGGAGATCGGCTCATTGGATGTCGCCGGAGACGAACTACCTTCGACGATCGCGGCAGCATCCACAGTCGCGCCCCCGGATCTGCGCGCGGTCCGGATCGACGCGACGCGCGAGGTCGTTTTTTCCCAGACCACTATGACGAAGGCGGACCGCCAACTCTTTTTTGTCAACGGCAAGTTGTTCGACGAGAGCCGGATGGATATCCGTATACCCTTGGGCAACATTGAGGAATGGACGATACGGAACGATTCCGACGATATGCACATCTTCCACATTCACCAGATCAGCTTCCAGGTCGTTGAGACCAACGGGAAGCCGGTCCCGTTCACGGGCTATGTTGATACCGTGCTTGTACCGGAACGTGGTCAGGTGAAGCTGCGGATGCCGTTCACCGACCCCCTGATCCTGGGTCGGTTCGTATTCCACTGCCATGTCCTGCGGCACGAAGATGCTGGCATGATGGCCAATATCGAGGTCTACGACCCCGTCCGCCCGTCGCTGTCCGCTCGGCTCGGTCTTTGGTATAGACACGTGATGTGGTGGTGGAATGGCGTGCCGTGGTCACTGTGCGGCCTGCAAGATACCTAGAGGCTTACCCGACCCCCTCCGGCCGCATGCCCTTTGGCAGCGTCGTCAACGATTCCGTCGTGTCAAAGTCCCGGAGCACCGCATCGTCCGCCATTTCGACCTCGCACACGAATTCGGCGTGTTTACCGATCAAAAACCGCGCGCCCGTATCGCCGCCGATCTGCAGGATCTCCGGGAAGAACCTTTTGTCCCACAGCATTGGATTGCCCTGCTTGCCACGGAACGTCGGCAGCACGATCAGCCGGCCTTCCTCGGGGTCGTACATCGATAACAATCGGTCGATCATCCGGCCCGTCACCAGCGGCATGTCACCGAGGCAGACCACGGCGGCGGCGCATTCCGGCGGCACCGCGGCGATCCCGGCCTTCAGGCTGGCGGACAGACCATCGGCATAGTCGGCCGCATACACATATCGCACCGGCCGGCCGCCCAGCGCATGCTCCACCTGCTCGGCCTGATGGCCGGTCACGACCAGAATCGGTCGGGCATTGGAAGACAAGACGTTGTCGACGACCCGGGCGACCATGGGCTTGCCGGCCTTGTCGGTAACGAGCAGTTTGTTGTGGGGCGCCATCCGCCGAGACCGGCCTGCCCCTAGAACAACCCCGGCAATCACCGGCGCGCTGCGCGGCGCGGCACCGGACCTAGGCGTCGCCGGCGCCTTTTCACGCGGCATGGGCCGCGTCTCCATCTCCTTCAGAAGGCCACCGACGCCCATCCGCATCATGTCACGCGGAGTAACCGGGACGCCGGCGAACAGGCGGGTCAGCACGAAGTCGATACCGTTGAGGCTAGGGCTGCGAGCGCATCCAGGCAGCACCAACGCCGGCCTTTCGCCGATCTGGCCAAGGCAGATGAGGTTGCCCGGATCGACCGGCATGCCGAAATGCAGGATTTCCCCGCCCGCCCGCATGATTCCAGCCGGCCCGACGTCTCGTCGGTCCACCACGGCCGAGGCGCCAATGACCAAAAGCAAGTCGCCCCCCCCGCCGACCAGTCCGTCCAGCGCCCGGCCAATGGCTTCTTCCTCATGTGCGCAAAGGACCGGAGGCAGCAAGGAGCCGGTCAGGGCGGAAATCCGGGCCTCGGTGATCGCGATGGTCTTGTCTGTGACGCTGTCCTTCAGGCCGGGGAGTTCGGTCACCACCAGACCGACCTTCAGGTGCCGGAACGGGTGCAGCGTCAGCGGACTGGTACCTTGACGAACCATAGCTTCCGCTACCGACAGGACGTTTCCAGGGACCGAGAACGGGATAATCTTGATCGTCGCGATCAGGTCTTTCGGCGCGACAACGGCATAGTCCGGCAGCGTGCCAATCGTGAGCGCCTCGTCGATGCTGTTCAGCCGGTCGATCCGGCCGACGTCGATACGCAGTAATCCAGGGACCTCAGCGGACAGGTTCACCCGCCCTGTGGCGGCGCGCGACCGGGCGATCAGCGGCGACAGCAGGGGGGTCGCAAGGCGATCGGCCGCGATGTCTTCCGGAACGTCGCCAGGTTCCAGGCGGGCGCAAATTACCTCCGACCGGCCGGCCGCCCGCAACGCCTCGATCGCCTTGTCATCCAGCAGCGATCCCTTGCGGATCATCCGTTCGCCGACCTTTTGGCTGTGCGCCATGATGGCACCGCGGGCCTCGTCCAGCGGGACCGGGCCAAACTTCATGGAGCGGGTTTCGGCGGCAGCGGCGCGTTGCGGCGGACGCCGACGATCTCGGCGATGATCGACAAGGCGATTTCCGGCGCGGTGACGGCTTCGATATTCAGGCCGACCGGACCGCGGATGCGGGATAAGGCGTTGTCCTGATGGCCCAGTTCGCGAAGTCGTTTCAAGCGCGCGGCATGGGTCCGGCGGGAACCAAGGGCGCCAATGTAGAACGCCTGCGACTTCAGCGCGCGATCCAGCGCCGGGTCGTCCAGCTTCGGATCGTGCGTCAGGGTGACGACAGCGGTGCGGCTGTCTGGGGCGAAGGTGTCCAGCGCCTCATCAGGCCAATCGGTGGAGATCTCAACGTTCGGAAACCGCTCGTCCGAAGCGAACGACCGGCGTGGGTCGACCACAGTGACCGAGAACCCGCACGGCGCCGCGAACGGCACCAGCGCCTGAGCAATATGCACCGCACCAACAACGATCAGCCGGAGCGGCGGATTGTAGGCCTGTAGAAACCAGTCCACGTCCCCGAGCTTTACGGTTCCGCTTTGGTCGCGGTCCAGCGCCCGGGCGGCGGCCTCGTTTAGATCCGCCGGAGCGTTCGGGTCTGGCAGCAAGTGCTGCTCACCGGAGGGCAAACGCGTTGCCAGGACGACGGGTCGTTTTTCCTGTTTTGCTTGCGCCACGGCGGCAAGGACTTCTGGGGTCATGGATGTTCATCCCGCGACTGTGTTTGCGCCAGCATACCGGCATCCGCTGGAAAGGGGAGGCGTGAACCGCGAGATTTCGCGGCAGCTCCGGTGCCTCCTCCCCGACGCCGTGAGCTTATGAGTTGGTTGGAGGCAACTCCTCAGCTCAGTTTCTCGACAAACACCTTGACCTTGCCGCCACAGGCGAGGCCGACCTCCCACGCCCGCTCGTTGCTCACCCCAAAGTCCAGCAATTGCGGGCTGCCGGTTTCGATCGTCTTCATCGCCGCGTCAGCGACCGCGCCCTCGATGCAGCCGCCCGAGACCGACCCAGCCATGCGGCCGGATCTGGTCACCGCCATCTGACTGCCCGCGGGACGAGGCGAACTTCCCCAGGTTTCGGTCACGGTCGCCACCGCAACCTGCTCTCCGGCGGCGTGCCATGCGGCGGCGGTGCCCAGGACATCCTCGACTTCGGTGGTGCTGCTCATCGGCTGGTTCCCTTTATCTTCGTAAGGCTTGTTATCTTCGTAAGGCTTGGGGGGCGGGGCGTGACAACGAGTTCGATCAAAGACCGCAGGCTGGCCAGATTATGCACCGGGCGGAATTCGTCGACATGCGGCAGCATCGCCTTGATGCCCTGCGATTTTGGCTCGAACCCGGTCCAGCGCAACAGCGGGTTGAGCCATACCAGCCTTGTGCAGGAGCGGTGGAGTCGGTCCATGTTCTCGGCCAGGCCGTGGGCGCCGTCGCGGTCCAGCCCGTCGGTGATCAGCAGCACCACGGCGCCTTGACCCAGCACTCGCTTCGCCCAAAGGCGGTTGAAGCTGGCGACGGCCTCGCCGATGCGCGTGCCGCCGGACCAGTCGGGTACAACGTGAGCGATCATCTGGAATGCAACCTCGGGATCGCGCGCCTTCAGTTGCCGGGTGACGTTGGACAGGCGAGTACCGAACAGAAAGACATGGACGCGGTCGCGGTCGTTGGTCACTGCGTGCAGGAAGTGCAGCAGAATCTGGGCATACCGCGACATCGAGCCGGAAATGTCGCACAACACGACCAGCGGCGGCGGCCGGACGATACGCCGGTTGCGCGCGATGGTAAGGATCTCGCCGCCCTGACGCAGGCTGGCGCGAATGGTGCGGCGCAGGTCGGTAACGGGTCCGTTCTGGTCGGGGCGGAGACGGCGGGTGCGGCGAAGGTCCAGCGGCAGCACCAAGCGGCGGATCTCACGCTTGGCTTCGTTGATTTCAGCGGCGCCCATCGCCTCGAAATCCATATGCTGGAGCCGCTCCTGCTCGGACACCGTCATCGACATGTCGACAGGGGGCGGCTCGTCCTTCGGCTGCGGCGGCTTGTCCTTTTTCGACGCGAAGGCTTCGGCGACGCGGCGAGAGGCGGGCGGCGCGCGGTCGGGCTTAGGCTTTTTCTGTGCCTCCAGCAGGGCCATCGCGGCGGCCTGTTCGGCGGCGGAAGGGTCGCGCCAGAACAAGGCGAAGGCTTGGTCGAACACCTCCCTGTGCTCGTGGCGATGGATCATCGCGGTGCGCAGCGCGGTACACGCCTGTGTCTTGGCGGCGAGATCGATGTGGGTCAGTGCCTCCTGCGCGGCGATCGTCTCCGCCGGGCCAACTGGTAGCCCGGCGCGGCGCAGCAGGCGCGCGAAGTGCATGACGTTGGCGGCGATCCTTGGGTTCGGCTGGTTCAGCGGATCATGCGTGGTGGTCATTGGGGCAATGGAAGCCATGCGGCGCGTGGGTGCAAGAGGTGGAGGTCGTCCGCTGCGAGGTCACGACGCGACAACAGCGGTAAAGCGTTTCCTAGAATCCGAGCCCATGTGACGGTTCACCGTCCGACGGCCCCTTCCGGACCTCGGGATCATGACTTAGTCTGCATGTACTCCCATACCCGGGCGCGGCTGTGTCGAAGTCGTAACTCCTTTCAGGCTTGCATGAGCTGGCCTCTTCTGTAGGGCGGATGACTCGCTGTCAGAGCTTCACAACCGATAGGCGAAGCGATCGGTCTCGCCCTTGATCGAGGGATCGAACACCTTGATCGAGTGATGGATCGTCCTTGTTCGCGAGCACGGTGCTTTCCGCGTCGAATACGAAGCCGGCCGTCTCCAACTCCTCGCCCACGGATGCAGGCTTGATCCGATGCAGCGACTGGGCGTCGCTCGTGCCGGCCCGACGGCGGCGGCGTCGGTCGACTATGGCGTAGGATCCACCGGGTTTCAGCCGCTCGTAGACGGCTCGATTGAAGTCGGCTGCCGTCGCGCCTCTTGCCTGGATCAGTGCGGTGTGGAGGTCATGGTAAAACAGGTGCAGCCACAGGACATCCGCTGGTTGCGTGGCCTCCGGCATCGCCAGGAGGTCCGCCGAGACGGCTTCGACGTTCTCTCGGCCCGGCTCCTTCGCAGGCGTCCGCATGCGGCCGACCGGATCGTTCTTGAAGTGGGCGACTTCAGCTGGCACGAAGCTGTAGACCCGTCCTTCGGGTCCCACGATGTCGGAGAAGAGACGGGTCCAGTCGCCGTCGCCCGGGTAAACGTCGATGACGGTGGAGCCCGCATCGAAGCGTGCGAACCGGATCAAATCGGGCAGCTTGGGTTGGTCGTACATGGGGATCTCCTTTATGGCCGCAGTTGGCCAGCGCTACGCCGGCCCGGACGCGTCCATCTGCGAGGCCCGGGCCAGTGCTTGGGTGTCGACGTATTCCCGGATGTTGGTGAGTTTGCCGTCGCGGACTGTAATGGCGAAGATCCAGTTGTCCTCGAACGTCTTGTTTGTGGCTTTGATCTTTCCCCTCGCGAAGCCGACGACCAGGACCCGGTCTCCTTGCGCAATAAACTCCCGGGGTTCTGTAGACGTTTCTATCAACTTGGATGCCGTCTCCAGCAATTTCACCAACCCCGCGTGTCCGCGGTGCGTTCCGGCGAGCGGCCAGTCCTCGCCCGGAATGATCCACTCGATGTCTTCGGCGACCAGCGCCAGCAGAGCCTCCCTGTCGCCGCAGCCGATCGCGGCGAAGAAGTCCTTCACGGTCTGGATGTTCTTCTCAATGCTCATGGGAATTACTCCACTTTACTCGGATTGGATCGTGGTAGATACGATCCTCGCATCGCGGCCCTGCCGGTGGGCACGTCGTGTTCATTCGCCGAACTTGATCAGGTCCTTAAAGATCAGATGACCCCAGCTATTTCCGCGCGCCTGGACTAGCAGCCCACCTTCCGACAGCCCGCCAAGTTTGATCGGCGAGAAACCGAGATCTTCCGCGAGCGCACCAATCTCCGCTGCGGCAGCGTCATCGTCGCTCGCCAGGAACACGACTTTCCTGCCACCATGCACGCCCGGATCTTGGCCAAGAGTGGCAGCGATCAAATGGTTGAAGCCCTTGACCAGCCTTGTAGCACCGAAGGCCCGGGCGATGAACTTGGAAGAAGGCTGTCCTCCCAGTTCCTCAGGGGGTATGCCGTAGGCGTTGGTCACATCGATGATCGTCTTGCCCTGCCAGCTGGGGAGCGCCTTTGCAACATCCGGGTGCGACGCGAAACGAACAGCCAAAAAGATGATGTCCGCCTTGACCGCGTCCCCCAGCTTTTTGGGAATGATCGTGGGTCCGATCGCGGCGGCATCGGCTGCAAAGCTTTCCGGGTCGCGCGTGGTTGCAACGGAAACTTCGATGTCCTTTCGGGCAAACGCCTTAGCAAGAGCCTGGCCGATATTGCCGAATCCTACAATCGAATAGCTCATAATGTTTCTCCGATGTTGTTAACGCCGGGGTCAGACCTGCGCCATGCCTCCATCGACAGCGAGATCCACGCCGGTGATGAAAGAACTTTCATCGGAGCCGAGGAACGTGACGGCAGCCGCGATTTCCTCTGGCTTGCCCCTGCGACCCATTGGGATCTGTGAAGCAAACTGGGCGGCCGCTTGCTCGGCCTGGTCAGGGGTGAGGCCCGTTGTTGTCTCCAAGGCGGGGGTCTCGATTGGTCCGGGGCTCATCGCATTCACGCGGATTTTGCGGTCTTTCAGCTCCAGGGTCCAAGCGCGTGAGAAGTTGCGCACAGCCGCCTTACTCGCGGCGTAGGCGCTAAACCCTGGCACCCCCAACACGTTCGAGACTGAAGAGTTCAGGATAATCGAACCGCCGTCTTTGAAGAGGGGAAGGGCCTTCTGCACCGTAAAAAACAGCCCCTTCACGTTCACATCGAAGGTCTGGTCAAAATGGGCCTCAGTAGCTACCGCGAGCGGTGCGATTGTCCCCGCACCCGCGTTCGCGAAGAGAATGTCGATGTGACCATGTTTCTCTTTCACGACGGCATAGAGCCGGTCCAGATCTTCCAAGCGCGACACGTCGCCCACGACCGTCGTAGCATTTCCCTTGATGAAGGCTGCGGCCTCCTTCAGCTCTTTCTCTCGTCGCCCGGTAATGACGACGTGCGCACCTTCTTCAACGAAGCGCTTGGCTGTGGCCAGCCCAATCCCGCTGCTTCCGCCCGTGATGACTGCGACCTTACCTTCTAGCTTTTTCATAATCTCTTTATCCTTCGTTGTATGTGAACCAGGCCGGGACCGCGCCGGGGTCAGAGTTGCGCCAGGCCGCCGTCGACGGCGACCTCGCTGGCGGTCATGAAGCTGCTGTCTGGCGATGCTAGAAAGGCGGCCACGGCCCCGATCTCTGCCGGATCGGCCATGCGCTGCAGCGGGGTCATAGAGGCGAACACCTTCTGGCCCTCCTCACCCAGCGCTTCCTTCGCGAGTTCGGTCGCCGTGGCCCCGGGAGACAGCACGTTCACCCGGATGCCGGTGCCCTTCAGGTCCTCCGCCCAGGTCCGCGCGAGGTTGCGCACTGCCGCCTTGCTCGCGCTGTAGGCGCTCATTGCGGGGGCGCCCGTGGTGCCGCCGCTCGATCCAGTCAGGATGATCGAACCGCCCTCGCCCATCAGCGGCAGCGCCTTCTGGACCGTGAAGATCGTACCTTTCACATTGGTGTCGAAGGTTTCGTCAATGTGCTCGGCGGTGATCTCGCCGAGCCGAAGCTGGGTTCCCGCCCCGGCATTGGCGAAGACGATGTCGATGGTTCCGCGCTCGGCCCTGACCGCCGCGTAGAGTTGGTCGAGGTCGGCCTCATCCGAGACCGAGCCCTTCACCGCGCGGGCATTGGGCCCGAGGGCGGCTACAGCAGCGTCGAGCGCTTCCTGCCTGCGGCCAAAGATGAAGACGAAGGCGCCCTCCTCGATGAAGCGCTTCGCTGCGGCGCGGCCGATGCCGGTAGCGCCACCCGTGACGACCGCAACCTTGCCGTCTAGCTTTCCCATGAGTTTTCCTTTCGGGCTCTGCCTTTGATCGTTCGGGAAGAACCCCGAGAGCCTGGAGGTAAGTCGGCCGAGGTCGGGCGTTGAGTGCGGAAGCGTGCACATCGGTGGTGCGAAATTGATCCGGGTGGACGAATGACGCCAGCCGCCACGATCGCTCTCCGCCGTTCGGAAATTAGGCCGCGCCCATCGACGTAAGGTATGTTGAACGCCCCTGCTGTTGTTCGATGTGTTGGGGACGGGATTTGGAAGGCGCACCGCGCGGTGCTGGATTGCACCATGATCGACTGGGATGACGTTCGGTATTTTCTTGCTGTCGCACGCGGAGGCTCAGTGCGGGCTGCCGCCGGGCGCCTCGGGGTGAATCACTCGACCGTGCTGCGACGCATCGCTCAGCTCGAGGAACGCCTCGGGGCGCACATGTTCGAAAAGCTGCCTTCTGGCTACCGCATGACGGAAGCAGGTGAGGAGGTCCTGGAGCTCGCGAATCAGATGGAAGCGTCGTCGCACCAGCTGGAGACGCGTGTCTTCGGGCGCGACCAGAATGTGCGCGGGCTGCTGCGGGTGACGTTGGCTCCGACCCTCGCGACACACCTGCTCATGAAGGACTTCGCCGATTTCGCGTGTCTGCATCCGGACATCGAGATGGAAATCTTGTCCTCTGGCGAGCTGGCCAATCTGACCAACCGAGAGGCCGATGTAGCGATTCGCGTCGTCTACGACCGCAAAACCCTGCCGCTCAATCTTCACGGACTGAAGGGACCGGAGCTGTTCGGCGGCGTCTACATGTCCTGCGATCGACTAGCCGCATGGCGTCCGGGTGCACCCATCCGCTGGATCGTCATAAGCAGTCATGCGATCCCGGATTGGGCCAGCAAGGGTGGGGTTCGCGCCACCGGGCTTCAGTTCAGGACCACGGACGGCGAGGCGCAAATCGTCGCGGTAAGGCAGGGGCTTGGCATGGCGACGCTGGATTGCTTCGTCGGAGATGCCGACCCCCAATTGATGAGGGTGCCGGGCACCGACCTGCACATGCTTGGAACGCTCTGGCTTCTCACGCAGGGGGAGACGCGCAAGACGAAACGCGTCCGGCTCTTCACGGAGTTCGTATCCCGCAGGCTCGCCGCGTACGCTCCGCTTCTCGCGGGACTGTCCATGTCGCGTGACTGACACCCGGCGGGTCGCCGGCGACGCTCGCAGACGAGCAGCAATTTTTTCCGCTTTAGAAAGCCTCCTCCCGCATCTCCATCATTGCGCCCTTGCCAGCCTTGATCGCGACCAGTAATCCGCCGACCTGCGGTAGTACCCGCTCCATAAAGAACTGGGCCGTGGTGATTTTGGCCTTGTAGAACGCGGCGTCGGCATCCGGACGTGCCAGTTTCTCCACGGCGATGACCGCCGCTCGAACCCACATAAAGCCCAGAGCCACTAGGCCAAATAGTCGCAGGTATTCTGTCGCGGCGGCGCCGGCTTCCTCGGGATCCGCGCTCCCCTTTGCCGCGATCTCCGCCGTCGCGAGTTGCAACGCTCCAAAGGCTTTACCGAATCCCTTGATCATATCCCCGAGTTGCTTGTGATCGCTGTTTCGTTCGATGAACTCACTAACCGGATGGAAGAATGTCCGCAGCATCCGCCCTGCGCCCACCGGCAACTTGCGGCCGACCAGATCCAAAGCCTGCACGCCGTTGGTGCCCTCGTAGATCATCGAAATCCGGGCATCGCGGACAAGCTGTTCCATTCCGTTTGCGCGGATGTAGCCATGACCGCCGTATACCTGCATGCCGATATTGGTCGCCTCGAACCCGAGATCGGTGAACAGCGCTTTCACGATCGGCGTCATCAATGCAGTGAAATCCGCTGCACGCTTGCGAGCGTCGGGATCATCCGACCGCTCCATCTCGTCGAGCTCCCGAGCGACCCAGCCCCCCAAGGCTCGGCAGCCCTCGGTGTAGGAGCGAATCGTCAGTAGCATGCGGCGTACGTCGGGGTGGACAATGATCGGGTCGGCTGCTTTGTCGGTGGCCTTGGCGCCGCTCAGGCTGCGGCCCTGGATGCGTTCGCGGGCGTAGACGACTGCGCTTTGGTAGCTGGTTTCGGCCGCGCCAAGACCTTGAATTCCGACTGACAGGCGCTCGCTGTTCATCATGGTGAACATGCAGGCGAGGCCTCTGTTCGGCTGGCCGATCAGCCATCCGGTCGCATCCTCGAACGTCAACTGACAGGTGGATGAGCCCTTGATCCCCATCTTATGCTCCAGCGCGGTGCATAAAACGCCGTTGCGAGCGCCAGGGCGGCCGTCGGTCGTCGGGATAAATTTCGGCACGAGAAACAGGCTGATGCCGCGCGTCCCGGGTGGTGCGTCGGGTAGTCGAGCCAGCACCAGATGGATGATGTTCTCCGTCAGGTCGTGCTCGCCGGCACTGATGAATATTTTCGACCCGCTGACCCGGTAGCTGCCATCCGCCTGGGGCACTGCGCGGGTGCGCAGCATGCCGAGGTCGGTGCCGCAATGCGCCTCGGTCAGGCACATGGTGCCCGACCAGGTGCCGTCAACCATCTTGGGAAGATAGGTGTCTTTCAGTTCGTCACGGGCGTGACTGGCGATTGCCTGGCAGGCGCCATGCGTGAGCCCCGGATACAGACCAAAGGCGAGATTGGCGGAGCACGACATCTCCTCAACCAGCTTGTTCAGGCTCTCCGGCAGACCTTGTCCGCCGTAGCGCGGATCAGCGGAAAGCGCGGTCCAGCCACCCTGGCGAAACGTGTCGTAGGCTTCCTTGAAGCCCTTGGGCGTGCGGACGACACCGTTTTCCAGCACGCAGCCGGCCTCATCGCCCGATGTGTTGATCGGCAGCAGAACTTCCTCCGCGACCTTGGCGGCTTCCTCCAGAATGTGGTCCATCAGCTCAGGGGAGACGTCCTCAAGGCCGCGAAGCCGGCTCAGGGCGCCGCTGTCGTGCAGTTCATGCAGCACGAACCGCATGTCGCGCAGAGGCGCTTTATAGGTCTGCATTCGGTGCCCTTTTCTGAGAGTTTGTCGCCAAGTTCATCCCCGAAAAAGTGAGGTTGGGAACATCCTAATTCCGTAACGGCTTGCCGGTTTCCAGCGTATACTCGATCCTTGCCAGTGTGGGCGCAGTGCGGGCCAGCCGCATGAATGCCTTCCGCTCCAGGTCGAGCATTTGTTGCTCTGTCACCGTATCGATAATGTCGGTATCGCCGCCGCCGGATAGAACCTCGGCCAGTGCATCGGCGACGACCAGATCGTGGTCCGTCGCAATTCCCCGCCGCCGGAACCCCTCGGCCGCCGCATACAACCCCGCTCGGCCGGATGGTCCCGGCAGCACGAACTCCGGCGGCTTTGGCGGCGTGTAACCATCAACCATCGACAAAGCTCGTTGCTTGGCGTCCGCGAGCACACGGTCGCGGTTCATGCTGATGCCGTCGGTCTCGCGCAGGAACTTCGTTTCCATCGCCTGGTGCGCCGACTTCGAGACGTCCGCCGTGCTGATCCCCTCGAACACCTTCGCGGGCGCCGGCATCGGGCCGCGTGGCAGCTTCGGCTCCGCCCGCCAGCGAGCCAGCATCTCGCCGCAACCGCCCCAGCCAGGGATCAGGCCGACGCCGCATTCAACCAGGCCAATATACGTTTCGGCATGCGCCTGCACCGCGTCGGCGTGCAGCACGATCTCGCAGCCGCCACCTAGCGCCATGCCGGCCGGAGCCGCGACGACAGGGAAGGGAGAATATTTCAGTGCCTTGTAGGTCTTCTGACCGGCAGCGATCGACTTGTCGATCTCGCCCCACGCGGCAATGTTGGCGGCGAATAACGCCAGGCCCAGATTGGCACCGAGCGAAAAGTTGCTGCCCTCGTTGTAGATCACTAAAGCCTTGAATTTCTGTCCGACAACGTCGATCGACTTGCCGAGAAGCTCGATGATCTTGTCGTCGATGGCATTGGACTTTGAGGTGAACTCAAAACATGCGACTCCATCGCCGATATCCCACAGCGCCGCGGAGCTATTCCTCAGCACGGCTTTGGACTGGAGCTTGATGTCCTCGAGCAGCAGCACTCCCGGTGCGCGGACGATGTCATAGTAGGCGCCATCGGTGCCTAGAAACTGACGCTTGCCACCTTCGAAACGATAAAAGCTCTTCCCAGCTGCGTCCGCCAGCAGCCTCGGCACCACTAGGTCCGCAGCGGTTAGGTGCTCGACCAGCCACGCCGAACCAAGCTTGTCGGCAAGTTCGAACGGTCCCCACTTCCAGTTGTAGCCCAGCCGCATCGCCTCATCGATGTCGGAGACGGACGAGGCCGCCTCCGGGACCAACGTCGCAGCGTAAGCAATGGTCTGCGCGAGAACACGAAAGGCGTAAGCACCGACCTTTCCTGGTGCGGACAGCAGTACGCGTAGATCCCGCGTCGCCGCCTCGACCTCGGGCAATACAGGCGTCTGTTCCGGCCGGTATTCGCCCGTCTTCAGATCGATCGCCAGCCTGGCTCGGCCGCCGCCGGAGCGATCCAGCCGATAGAATCCGCCCTTGCCTTTGCGACCAGTCAGCCCCTGCTCGATCATGCGGGCGATCAGTGGCTGTTCCCGATCGACGCCGTGGAATGCATCCGACTTCGGCAGCACAGCGCGCATCGAGGCACTCACGTGCGGTCCTAGATCGATCCCGACGAGGTCCATCAGTCCGAACACGCCAGTCTTCGGAATCCCCATCGGGCGGCCGACAATGACATCCGCTTCCTCGACTGTTAGGCCGAGTTCAATCGCTTCGTTCACTGCCACCTGGATCCAGTAGATGCCGAGCCGGTTGGCGATGAAGCCGGGGCTGTCCTCGCACCGGATGACACTCTTGCCCAGCGCAACATCGGCGAACGCAGCAACCGCGGCGACCGTTTCGGGGGCGGTCTCCGGCCCAGCAACGATTTCCAGCAGCCGCATATAGCGCGGCGGGTTGAAAAAATGAGTGATCAGGAAGTCGTGGCGGAACGCCTCGCTCGTGCCCTCGGTCAGCACGTTCAAGCCGATGGTCGAGGTGTTGGAGCTAATTGCGCTGCCGGGTCGGCGGACGCCCTCCAGCTTGCGATACAGGGCCTGCTTAATGTCAGTGCGCTCCAGCACGGCTTCGACAATCCAGTCGCAGTCGCCAAGTTTTGCCAGATCGTCTTCCAGGTTGCCGGTGTCGATCAGTCTGGGGGCGCCGTCATGCATGAACGCCGCCGGTTCCGCCTTGCGCATTTTTGCGATCGCGCCCTCGGCCAGTGCATTGCGATTGTTGGCGCCGGGCGGCACGATATCGAGCAGCACCACGGGCACGCCGGCATTGGCGACCTGGGCGGCGATTCCGGCCCCCATCGTGCCGGCGCCGATGACCCCGACTTTCCTTATGAGAAGTGGGTCGGCCATCACACGCGTTCCAGGATCGTGGCGATGCCCTGGCCGCCGCCTATGCACTGGCTCGCCAGCGCATAACGACCACCCGTACGGGCGAGTAACGACGCGGCTTTGCCGGTGATGCGAGCTCCCGTTGCCCCCAGCGGATGACCAAGCGCGATCGCGCCGCCGTCGATGTTCAGGGTCTCGTCACGGATGCCAAGCTCGCGGGCGCAGGCGATGGCCTGGCTGGCAAAAGCCTCGTTGAGTTCCACCACGTCGATCGCCCCGATCTCGATGCCGGCGCGATCCAGCGCCTTCTTCGTAGCGGCGACCGGGCCGATGCCCATGATCTCCGGCGCGCAACCGGCTACCGCAATTGATTTGATCCGCGCGAGCGGTTGCAGCCCGTGCTTGTCCGCGTAGGCCTCGCTGCACACAAGCACCGCGGCGGCCCCATCGGTCAGTGGCGAGGCGGTGCCGGCTGTTACGGTGCCGTCCTTGTCGAACGCGGGCTTCAATCCGGCGAGGCCTTCCGCTGTCGTGTCGGGACGAATGCAGCCGTCCTGATCGACCGAACCGCCCTTGCTGACGATCGGCACGATCTCGTCGCTGAAGTTGCCGGCGGCGAGTCCAGCGGCCGCCCGCTGGTGGCTGCGCACCGCAAACGCCTCTTGCTCGGACCGAGGGATTTGCCATTTACGAGCGACATTCTCGGCAGTCTCACCCATGCCGATATAGGCGGCGGGCATCGACTTCATCAGCGCTGGGTTGATCAGCGGATTATAGCCCATCATCGGGACGCGGCTCATGCTTTCGATACCGGCGCAGACGAAAACGTCCCCAGCGCCCAGTGCGATCTGGCCGGCCGCGATGTGGATCGACTGCATGGACGAGCCACAGAACCGGTTGACGGTGACGCCAGCGACTGACAGCGGCAGGTCCGCCAACAAGCCGATCAGGCGGGCGACGTTAAGCCCCTGTTCGGCCTCCGGGAACGCACAGCCGACAATGATGTCCTCGATATCCTCGGGTTTCACGCCGGTGCGGGTAATCAACGCCCGCACCACCTGCGCAGCCAGATCGTCGGGACGCACCCTGGCCAGTCCGCCCTTGCCCGCGAAATGGAAAGGCGAGCGTGCATAGCCGGCGATGACGGTGTTAGTCATTGTTGTCTCCCTGTTAGCCGAACGCTGTCGCATCCAATCGCTTTGCGAGCAAGGTCAGATGCTTAGCCGCTCACGGCGCGTTTGACGCGCGCGGCGGGGACTTTGAGCGCCGCCTCGGACTGCGCGGCGATGTCGGCCAATTCGGCCAGTGCCTCGTCGATTGCCTGGCGTTGCGCCCGAAGCTGGACTCGTCGCTTTGCCACCGCGGCCAAGAGTACGCGGAGTTGCGCGTGCTGAGTGACATCGGCGTCGTATAGATCGAGATAGTCCTTGATCTCACTCAATGCGAAACCCAGCCGCTTGCCACGCAGGATCAAGATCATGCGGGCACGATCGCGCGCCGAATAGACCCGCGTGGTGCCCGCCCGCTGCGGCGTTATCAGACCTTTGTCCTCGTAAAACCGGACGGCGCGCGCGGTCATCCCCAGCTCCTTCGCTAGTTCCGTCACGGTGTAGAGCTGCCCTCGCGTCATCCGCCGTCCGATACCGCAGCTTGACCTATACGTCAATCACCTCACGCCGAACTCGTCGCGATGGCCTCTTCGATCAGCTCCTTGCGGGACAGCTTGCCGATCATCGTCTTGGGCAGACTAGTTCTGATCTCCACGCGCACGGGCATTTCGATCGGGGAAATCTTGTCACGCAGGAAGTCTCGGAGTTCGTCCCCGGTTCGGAATTCACCGGCGCGCAGTGTGACGAACGCCACCGGCGCCTGACCGCGATAGGAGTCCGGGACACCAGTGACGATTGCTTCGGCGACCGCCGGGTGTTCGTACAGTGCGTCCTCGATCACCCGCGGATAGACGTTGTGGCCGCTGCAGATGATCAGATCCTTGATCCGGTCGGTAACGAACAGATACCCGTCCGCATCCAGATAACCGACATCGCCCGAGCGTAGCGCGCCGTCGATGAATGCATCCCGGGTCTCCTGCCCCCGGTTCAGGTAGCCCTTCATGACCTGAGGGCCTCGAATACATATCTCACCGCGCTCGCCGGCCGGCAGAATGCGGTTGATGTCGTCAAGCGACCGGATCTCGACTACCGTCCCCTGCAGCGCAATCCCCACTGAATCTGGCCGGATAATGCCATCCGGGGGATTCGAGGTCACCGCGGGGGAGGCCTCGGTCAGGCCGTAGCCCTCGATAATCCGGCAGCCGGTTAGTTTTTGAAAACGTTCGCGGATCTCAGCCGGCAGCGGCGCGCCGCCGGAGACGCAGACCCGCAGGCTGGAGAGGTCGACATGCTTCCGTTCCGCCGCCGTGGCGATTGCGTTGTAGATTGTTGGCACGGCATGCATGATGGTCGGCTTGTCGCGGACCAGCGACCTCATCATGCTGTCGATCTCGAACCTCGGGTGCAGGATCAGCTCGCAGCCCACGCTGAGGCCGCCGTTTAGGATCGACGTCATTGCGAAGACATGGAAGAAGGGCAATACAGCGACCATCTTTTCTTGACCGGGCCGCATACTGGGCATGTGGTGCGTGGTCTGCTGTGCGTTGATCGACAGGTTGGCGTGCGTCAGGATAGCGCCCTTGGGGCGGCCAGTTGTTCCGCCGGTATATTGCAGCACCGCCACGTCCGAGGGATTGATCGGCACCGGATCCGGTGGAGCGCGTGAGGCGACGATTTGGTTGTAGGGAATGATGCGCTCGCCGTAGACGGGACGGGCGAGCATTTTTCGCTTCAGTATAGAGAAAGCGATACCCTTTACTGTAGGCAGCACGTCGGCAAACGGGCACAAGATGATGCGTCGTAAACTTTCGATCGCGGCGACCTTGTCATAGATCGCGGCGAGGTCGGGAACCACCATTGTGGTGGTGCCGGAGTCCTCTATCTGGTGCCGCAGTTCGCGCGTTACGTAGAGTGGGTTGTAATTGACCACGACGGCGCCGGCTTTAAGGGCCGCGTAATAGAAAACGACGAAATAGGGTGTGTTAGGCAGACACAAGCCTAGCTTGTCGCCGCGCTGGACTCCCAGGCGCTGAAGTCCCGCCGTTGCGCGATCGACCATGGCCGCGAGCTCGCCATACATCCAACGCCGGCCTTGGAATGACAGTGCCGGCCGGTCCGTAAACGCAGCCGCGGCACGATCAAAAAGTGTCGGAACGGGCAGCATGTGCAGTGGTTTGGGCAAAGGCGTATCCATCTTTTCCTCCAGCAGCAACAACGGGCCCCATCCGGGCCGAGTAGGCTGCGTCCGAACCACGAGGAAATCGCGACGGTCCTAACAAAGGATATCGCGGCCTCGCGACCGTCCAAATCGCGTTTGTCTCGTCGCGGCTATAGACCGTTCGGACCATGCCATTGACCCAAACGTTTTTCAATTAACCAATACGTCAACCCTATGCTCACTCGAGCCGCCCCGCAACCAAGCTGCCGCCTAAAGCGCTCGGCCGGATCGCGGCATGACATACGGCGTCCCATGGGAAGTCATTAAATCAGAATACTCGGCGACAGCAGCAGCGTACCGATCACTGAGTGTTTTGGGTAGATGCTGCCTGGCACACAGTATCCTGGCAAACTTATCGTGCCAATACATCAGATGGAAAGCGCTATGGCTGAGACGTTGATGCTAATACTTTTAGGTTGACTTGAGCCGCTATGGGTGCGCCTCATAATACCGGCTTGCTGCCTCGATTTCGTCTGGCGTCATCCGGCGGGCGATGTTGCGCATGACGGCATCGATATCGTTCCGCCGCGTCTCCGAGGCGAACCCCACCAGCTGAGCATGCAGATATGCCGCCGGCTGTCCGCCGAGCCAGGTCGCACCCGCTTTGGTGCCGACGGTGCCGTGGCACGCGCCGCACGGGGCGATACCGCGCATCGGCGCGCCGCTGGCGACGATCGCGGGCGGTTCGCTCGAATCGGGACCCGACGGGCGTGGCAAGTAGGCGTAGTACGCGGCAAGGTCGCGTATATCAGCGTCGGTCAGGTCCGCGGCCAGCGGCTGCATCACCGAGCTCGGCCGCGCTCCCGTCTTGAAATCCATGAGCTCCTTGTAAATCGCTACCGCATACTGGCCGGCCAGGTTCGGCGCCTCGGCCAAACTGAGCCCACGCGGCCCGTGGCACATCGTGCAGCGCAATGCGAGCGTCGCACCGCTTCCGACTGAGTCCGCACTCGCTTGTTGCAGCATCTGGGGCGATACCTCGACCCGCGTCACCGGATAGGTGGCGGTTTGAATCGGCTGGAGGTCGGGCGCCGTCTGCACCAGCCCAGCGGCGACGCAGATCGCGTTCCAGGCCCCATGAAGACGGGCGGTCGTGTCGGCTAGTGGCAGCCAGACGAAGCCGATGGCGAAAGCGCCAATGGCAACCGCGGCGGTCATCCCGATGCTGCAGGCAAGCCAGATGTCAGTGCGCTTGCCGCTCATCGCGCTGAGCCGACAGGGACGGCGGGCACGGCCGTGCCAGGGATCGCCAGCACATGGGCTATCGGGAAGCCGTAATTCACAATCGTCAGTGCGAGCATCAGCCCGACCCATAGCCCAAGGCCGTTCAGGGCAGCGGGCAGCGTGCGCGGTGGGTGAGTCGCCACGCTGAAGCGGTAGGCGCCAGGCTGGTTCCGTGGCGCCCACTGACCACGTGCCAGCACCAGCAGGAACAGCGTGCCGGAAACCACCAGGATCAGGCCACCGACCACCGACATCACGACCGAGGCTGCCTGCGCCGCAATGACCGGATCGGTGTAGTCATAGAACGCCATGCGGCGTGGCATGCCCAGGATACCGACATAGTGCCATGGGAACGTCAGCACGATCATGCCGACGAACCACGTCCATAGCTGCCACCGCATCAGCCGGAAATCATCCAATGCCCGCCCGGTCAGATGCGGCCAGACATCGTAGGCGATCACGAAATACATTATGACGATGGCGCCACCGAAGATTAGGTGAAAATGCCCGGTCACCCACTGCGTATTGTGGATCGTGCTATTGAGCTGATAGCTCATGTTGATCAGGCCGCCGGCCCCGCCGAAGCCCAGCATGACGAAGGACAGCGCCGCGCCAAGCATCACCGGGTTGTGCCAGGGCAGCACGGCGATCCAACCCAGCGCGCCCTTGCCGCCGCGCAGCCGTCCGGCGATTTCAACCGACGCGCAGATAGTAAATACCGTCAGCAGTGTCGGCACGGTGACGAGTGCGGTAAACACCGAGTGGAGAAACTTGAAGCCGGAGCCGACCTGCGGGTCCTCGAACAGGTGGTGAATGCCGATCGGCATCGCCACGACCAAAAACAGGATGAAGGCAAGCCGGCCCATCGTATCGCTGTACAGCCGCCCGCCGATCGCCCGCGGCACGATCGTGTAGTACGCAATGTATGCCGGCATCAGCCAGAAATAGACAATCGCGTGCAGCGTCCAGGAAAAGAAGACACGGGCGAGACCAGCGTCGATCGTCGCTCGCAGGCCCAACGCCACGGGCAGGATCTGAAACAACAGTTCCAACGCCGCGCCGACTGCGGTCCAGCCCCAGAGATAGGAACCCGCGACCGTCGCGAACATTGCAAGCGGAACCGGCGCGCCGGGATTGTCTCGCTTCCAGTAGTAAAGGTTCGCCGACATCAGTGTGACCCAGATCCACGAGCCAACGACGACCAGCACGACGCCCAGATAGTAGAATGGGTCGCCGACGAGCGGCGGATAGAATGTGTAGAGCACCGAGGCACGCCCCATGGCGACCGGGACAACCGCCATGGCCGTGCCTATCGCGACCAGCGCAAATCCCAGCCACGCCCAATACAGCCCGATCAGGGGGCGCTTCAGAGCCGCCTCGGTCACAAAATAGCCGAAGCCCATCGCGACCAGGGTCGGCATCACATATGCCATCGTCGTGCCGTGAGCAGTGACGGAGCGGTAGTACCATTCCGGATTGCTGATCCAGCCCGCCAACGGGCTGCGGACGAACATCTGCCAAGCGCCGAGCAACAGCGCCCCGCCGAAGCCGATGAAGGCCAGCCAGAAATGGGCAAGGATTAATCGCGGATTACTGGACACAGGTTACCCTCCGCCGGTCAGCCGCCATCTGCGTGAAGGCCGCCTTGTCGACGATCTTGATCTGTCCCCACATCCCCTCGTGGCCGGTGCCGCAGAATTCGTGGCACGGCATATGCCGCTCGCCGGGGGCACCGAAGCGGGTGGTGAAAACCGAGATATAGCCTGGCACCAGCATGAGATTTATGTTCGTCTGGTCGATCAGAAACCCGTGCACGACATCAGCGCTGGTAGCGCGGAACGTGACCGGCATGCCGGCGGGAACAACAACGCAGGGCGGCGTGAACGAATACTGCTGACCAACTGCTCGGACGGTGACGGACCCATCCGCTTCGAGCGCGCTGCCGAGATTGCTCTCGATGAATTCTCCGGTCAGATGTAGCGTGCGTGGGTCAGCCGTCTCGACGCGGGGCTGTGGCAGCGATGAATGATGCACGCCAGCGAGGGTCGCCACGACCACGAACACCACAATGACGACAACGGCAACTGCTGCCCAGCGCCGCTCAATCTGTTCGACCCGGCCGACAGTGTCATCATGCGGCGAAGATGGAGGTTGGCTCATGGCATTGCTGCTCGAGGCACAAATACCAAGAGGTAGAACGCGAACCAGATCGCCACGACGATAGCGGTGGCGATGCCGGCCAGCACAATGGCGCCTGGGGCGCCCGTGCGCAGGATGGGCATCACCACCTTGTCGGTTGGTGCGCCGGTCTCGGGATCGCCAGTGGCGGGGTCGGAATTGATCATCGCCACATCACTCCACCGGTGCCAGGCGCAATTCATTGGCCTGGCGCGCAGACACCGCCGGTCCCCGGTTGCCCCAGGCCGCTCGGATATAGGTCACGACTCCTGCCACCTCGTCATCCGACAGGCTCTGGGCGAATGGCGGCATACCATAGGGAGTGGGGTTTCCCTCGGTCCCGGGCGGGAAGCCGCCGTTCAGCACCATGCGGATCGGGTTCACCGCTGACTCCATTTGGATCGAGGGATTACCTGCCAGTGGCGGATATTCCGGCGGCATCCCGCGGCCGTCAGCGGCGTGGCAAACGGCGCAATGGGTTGTGTAAACCGTCTGTCCAAACGCCAACAGTAGACTGCTTTCCGTCGACGGCACGCCCGATAGTGCCAGTGTAAGCGGCGAGCCCTGGCCGAGTCCCTTCAGATAGACCGCCATCGCTTTCACATCGGTGTCGTCGAGGTACTGCAGGCTATGAAAGGTGACTTCCGCCATCGGCCCGTACACCGCGCCGCGGTTCGATACCCCGGTGCGCAAAAGCTGAGTGATTTCCTCGATGCTCCATTCGCCCAGCCCTGCCTCCTTGTTCGATGTCAAAGAGGGAGCGTACCAATTCTGCATTGGGATCAGGCCACCCTCGAACGCCTTCGATTTCAGAGCTGCCGCCGAGCATGTTGATCGGTGAGTGACACATCGCGCAGTGGCCAAGGCCCTGTACAAGGTAGGCTCCCCGGTTCCACTCATCTGATTTGGCCGGATCTGTCTTGTACTCGCCCTCGGTGAAGAACAACGTACGCCAACCGAGGATAAGCGCGCGGTTGTTGTAGGGAAACCGCAGGTCGTGCTCTCGATTCGCTTGATGCACGGGCGTCACGGACCGCAGATAAGCGAAGACTGCGTCGGAATCCGCGCGCGTGACCTTGGTGTAGGACCCGAACGGCATCGCCGGGTAGATCAATCCACCGTCGGGAAAGCGGCCGAAATGCACGGCGCCGTAAAAGTCGTCAGCGCTCCACTTGCCGATGCCGGTCGCGGGATCGGGCGTGATGTTTGATGAATAGATCGTGCCGAACGGCGTCGGCATGGGCAGGCCGCCGGCGAATAGCGCGCCACCCGGATTGGTATGGCAGGCAATGCAGTCGCCGGCGCGAGCAAGATATTCGCCGCGCGCGATCAGCGCCGAATCGTCGGCCCACGCCGTGACGGGCGCTAGTACCGAGCAGGAGGAGCGTCATCAGGACCCGCATCACACCTCCTTTACGGTGGTTCGCTGCCGCACGTGAGCGGCATTGGCAGAGTGCCCTTCGGCGCCGGGGACGGATCGGGGGGGATCGGCTGTGACGCGAGCCAGGCCGCGACGGCGGCGACATCGCGTTCGGTCAGGCTCGCAGCGATGAATTGCATGCAGTCCGGCACCTTTGCCGTGCGGGTGCCGTAACGCCAGGCGCCAAGCTGAGCACTGATGTAGGTTGCATGCAGGCCGGCAAGGCCGGGGATGCCCGGCTCCATGCCGGTCAGCGCCGGGCCGTGGCAGCGCTGGCAGGCTGGCACGCCGCGCTGCGGGTCGCCCGCAGTGACGATGCTGCGGCCCTGTTCCAGCAGAGTCTGGCTGACGTCGGCCACCGACAGCGCCAGCGGCGGTGGGCGCAGCGCAGCGAAATAGTCAGCCATTTTCTGCAGATACGCGTCCGGGAGGTATTCCAGCAGATAGTTCATCGGCGGATAGCGTCTGCGGCCATCGCGGAACGCGACAAGCTGGTTCATCAGATAACCAGCGGGCTTTCCCGCGAGACGCGGGAAATAGCCACTCTCGACCCCCTGGCCCTGCTTGCCGTGACAGGCAGCGCAGGCAAGCAGCCGCGCCTCCATCGTATCGGGCGCTTGCTCGGTCGGCTGTGCATGGGCCGGCAGGAAGGGGCATGTTGCCAGGAGGATGACCAGGACGGTGTGGAAAAAACCAGCATGTCTGGTCCGCGTCCCGACGAACATACCTTCCCCCATGAGCTGCCGAGGACCGCTGCGGTGGCCGGATGGTCACGACCAGACGAGGATTTTCTTGGAATCACGCTGGATCGGGGTTCGGCTAGCCAAGCTTATCCCAAGCGCCGGGTGTGGTCGATAGGCCAACCGTTTCACCCCGTTCTCAGCACGGTCGACAACTTTCGACGGCGCAACTGCACCAAGCGGCTGCTCGCTCATCGCGCTTGCCAGAGGGCAAGAATCGCAAGCCTTTGCGGCCAATTGGCGTCCGAGACGTGATCACGGCACTTCGGGCCCGCTGGAGCGGCAGTTGCGTTCGTGCTATCTATACAGAAACCGAACTCGTGAGGAAGCCGTGATCCATCATCTTTCGATTGCCGCGCGAGACCCGAAGCACGCCGCTGGGGTGCTTGCTGAGCTCATGGGCGGAACCGCGGTACCTTTCCCGCCCAATCCGGGCAGTTTCTTTGCGCTGCAACTCGACGAACATGGGTCGGGGGTTGAGGTCTATCCGGCGGGAACAGAGCTTCAGCCTGGCGGGGAGGTGGGTGGCAGCTTCGTGAAGGCGGACGCACGTGGCTATGGCTCGACACACTTTGCGCTCAGCGTCTCGACTGACGCCGATACTGTGCAGACGATCGCCCGGCACGCGGGGTGGCACTGCTATGATTGCAATCGCGGCCCGTTCCATGTGATCGAGGTCTGGGTCGAGAACGAGACGATGGTTGAGATTCTGCCACCCGAGTACGCGAGAGAATATCTCACCTTTACCAATCCTGATAACGTCAGGGCAGCCATGGTGAAGGCAGGCACCGCATCAGCGCGCCAGCGCTGAGGGCAAGGATCTGACGAATCACCTTTGACCAGACACGAGCAGCTGTTGTCAGGCGACCCCGCTCACAAGTTCCTGCCATTCAGCCTCGGTCATTGTCCGCACGCCAAGCTCAACCGCCTTCCGCGCTTT
This sequence comes from uncultured Alphaproteobacteria bacterium, assembly GCA_963819345.1. Classification (GTDB taxonomy): domain Bacteria; phylum Pseudomonadota; class Alphaproteobacteria; order Acetobacterales; family Acetobacteraceae; genus Rhodopila. Next base: position 55,683 of record CAWFVX010000013.1, on the reverse strand, counting down.
CGACCCGGCATCGGCACCAACCACCACGATGTCGGTCTTCTTCGATACCGATCCGTAACCTTTGCTCCGAGTGTCTCGGCCCGGGCCTTTGCTTCAGGTCTGGACATCGTTTCCAGCGTGCCGGTGAACACCACGGTCTTGCCGGCGATCGGGCTCACGGCGCCGTCGGCCCGAATGGCGTCTTCAATGGTCAGTTCGGCAGCGAGTTCCTGCAGCGCCTCGATGTTCCGTCCTTCGCCAAAGAAATCTGAAAGTTCCTCTGCGATCGTGGGGCCGATACCGTTGATGCTGCCCAATTCCAGCCGCTCATCCGACCCGGTGGTCCTGGCGGCCAGCATTTGCCTCCGCCAGTTTTCAAAATTGCTGTAATGCCGGGCCAAAAGCTTCGCGTTGGTTGAGCCGATGCGGCGAATGCCGAGAGCGTAAATGAACCGCTCCAGCGGCACCGTCCGCCGAGCCGCGATTGCTCGGGACAGGTTGCGAGCGGAGAGCTTGCCCCAGCCTTCGCGCATAGCGATCTCGGCTTCCCGGTCCGGCAGTCTGAACAGATCAGCGGGGCCGTGCAGCCAGCCTTCGTCGTAAAACTCTTTGATGGTTTTTTCGCCTAGCCCATCGATATCGAACGCCGGGCGCGAGACGAAATGGATCAGCCGCTCCACCCGCTGCGCCGGACAGATCAGACCGCCCGTGCAGCGGCGCACCGCCTCGCCCGGTGGGCGGACCGCGTGGCTGCCACAGGCCGGGCAAATGTCGGGAAAAACGAACGGGGTCGATCCATCCGGCCGGCGATCGGTTACCACAGAAACGATTTGCGGAATCACATCGCCGGCGCGCTGCAGAATGACAGTGTCACCGACGCGGATATCCTTGCGCGCGATTTCGTCCTCATTGTGCAACGTCGCCCGAGCGACCAGGACGCCGCCTACATTGACCGGTTCCAGTTCGGCGACAGGTGTGAGGGCACCCGTGCGTCCGACCTGGACGCGGATTTCGCGTAGCACCGTCGTTGCCTGTTCAGCCGGAAACTTCCAGGCCGTTGCCCACCGGGGAGCGCGCCCGACGAAGCCAAGCCGGCGTTGCAGGCCGAGGTCGTTGATCTTGTAGACAACACCGTCGATATCGTAGCCAAGTCCTGAACGCGCGAGGCCAATCTCATTCTGAAACGCCTCCGCATCCGATTCGCTCTGCAACAGGCGCGACAGTGGATTGACGTCGAAGCCCCAGTCTTTCAGGCGTTCCAGATATTCCCAGTGTGTCGCGGCGACCGGCTCACTGCTTTCGCCCTGGGCGTACGCGAACAGCGACAGCGGCCGGGCCGCGGTGATCAGCGCATCCAATTGCCGCAAGCTGCCGGCAGCGGCGTTGCGAGGGTTAGCGAAGACCTTTGCGCCGGCCTCGGCCTGAGACTGGTTCAGCGCCAGAAAGTCTGCCTTGGTCATGAAGACCTCGCCACGAACCTCGATCAACCTGGGCGCGTGGCCGGCCAACTTGTCGGGCACCGACTTCATTGTGCGAAGGTTTGTGGTGACGTCCTCCCCTTCCGTGCCGTCACCGCGGGTTGCGCCACGTACACGAACCGACCGTTTTCAAATGTCAGATTGATCGACAGCCCATCAATTTTTGGTTCTGCGACGAACACCAATGGTTCAGTCCGGCCAAGAAATCGTCTGGCGCGGGCGCAGAATTCGGCGAACTCGGAGGTGTCGAAAGCGTTGTCCAAGGACAGCATCGGGACGCGGTGACGGATTTTGGCGAACCCGGTTTCAGGTGCCCCACCAATTCGGGTAGACGGCGAGTCGGCTCGGATTAGCCCTGGGAAGCGAGCTTCGATCTCGGCATTGCGGCGGCGGAGGGCATCGTAGTCAGCGTCAGAAATCTCCGGCGAGTCGTGGGTGTGGTAGGCGGTGTCGTGGTGCGCAATCTCATGCGCCAGACGGGAAAGTTCTTCCGCAGCTTCCACCTCGGTCAAGGCACCAACTTGCGCCTGGGTAGTTGCCGCGACTGTGCTCATACCAGCAATCCCTGCGGCGGCCTCTGGCCACGTAGCAGATCATCCGCCGCCGCACGTGCCGCGTCAGAAACGATCTCTCCGGCCAGCATTCGCGCGATTTCCTCGCGCCGGGCGTGCGGCGCCAATTGATCCACGGTTGTCGCTGTCCGATCGCGGGATGCTGCCTTCGCGACCCGAAAATGCCAGGCTCCGCGAGCGGCGACCTGTGGGCTATGCGTCACGACCAGCACTTGCAAACCCTCGGCGACACGGACCAATCGCTCGCCAACCGCGGCAGCAGTCGCACCGCCGATCCCGGAGTCGACTTCGTCGAACACCAGTGTTGAGACATCGGAACCCGCCGACAACACCACTTTCATCGCCAGCATCAACCGCGACAACTCGCCGCCCGAAGCAACGCGTGCCAACGGTCCAGGTTCCTGGCCCGGGTTGGTGGCGATCAGGAAGCGCACCTGATCCGCGCCGTTCGGACCCCACCCAAACTCCGGCAGCGGACTCAATTCGGCGAAGAAACGAGCCTTGTCCAGACGCAGCGGCGGCAACTCCTTGCCCACCGCTTTCTGTAGTTTCCCGGCGGCCGCGGTTCGCGCACCCGAAAGCGCCGTAGCCGCGGCCACGTATCGGTCTTTGGCATCCCGTGCCGCCTGTTCCAGCGCCGTGATCTCGGCCGCGCCGGTCTCCAGCGCCGCCAATCGAGCGGCCAATGTATCGAGCAATTCTGGCAGATCCGGAACCGCGACACCATGCTTGCGGGCTGAGGCTCGCAGCGCGAACAGCCGCTCCTCCGACTGTTCCAGCAGACGCGGATCGACATCCGCATCGGCGATGAGGCGCGTCAACAGCGTTTCCGCTTCGGCCAGCGCCTCCTCCGCTCGCTCCAGCGCAGCGAGCGCCGGATCAGCCGGGTTCTCGCCTGTCACCTCAGGCTGACCCGAGGGCGCCAGGCGTTGCAGCGATCGCGATGCCGCGCGCAACGAGGCCGCCGGCCCGGCGTTGCGCCGATCACGTGGTGTCAGCTCCGCCAGAGCGGCGGCAATTGCCTCCGCACGCCGTTCGCTCTGCTGCAGCCGCTGACGTTCGCGCGCCAGGGAGTCTTCTTCATCAATTCGCGGCGCCAGGGTGGCAAGCTCCTCGACCGCGTGCCGCAGCCATTCCTCGTCGCGTTCGGCAGCGGCGATGGCCGCGCGCGCGTGTTCCAGCCGGCGCAGCGCTTCCCGCCACGCGTGCCACGCCTCGGACACCGCGATCCGTAACGCCGGTTCCACCCCGAACGCATCCAACAGGCCGGTGTGACTGGTGGCATCAGCCAAACTCAATTGCTCGTGCTGGCCTTGCACCTCCACCAGCAACGCCCCGACCCGCCGTAATAGGCCGACACCGACCGGATGATCATTGACGAAGGCGCGTGAGCGGCCGTCCCGCATCACGACGCGGCGCAGCACGATCTCCTCGTCCGCAGCCAACCCGTGCAGTTCGAGCATGGCAGCCAAGGCGGGACGGTCAGGCGGCGAAAAGCAAGCAGTCACACTCGCATGTTCCGCGGACACTCGGACCAGGCCCGTTTCCGCACGCGCCCCGAGCGCAAGGCCGAGACTGTCGAGCAGAATCGACTTGCCGGCACCGGTCTCGCCGGTCAGCACTGTCAGACCTTGTTCGAACGCCAGATCGAGCCGCTCTATCAGCACGACATCGCAAATCGATAGCGCGGTCAGCACGCCGTGGGGCTCACATTTCTGAACAGCGCGCGATCAGAACACAGCATGCCATGCACGAGAGAAGAAGCCGGGCCGCTCCTGGCTGCCACTCGGCGATTTGTCCCCGGGGCGGGCTATACCAACGTCCACGAGGTTAGCATAGGTAGCGCTATACCACTCGCTGCCGGGATAGTTGTATCCAAGCACGGCGGCGCTTTTGCGCGCCTGATCCTTCAGGCCTAGCGCAAGATAGACTTCGGTCAACCGGGCCAGTGCCTCAGGCGCGTGATTGGTGGTTTGGAAATCATCCACCACGCGCTGAAAGCGTCCAATCGCTGCCTCGTAGAGGTGCTGCCTCTGGTAGAATCGACCTATTTCCATCTCTTTGCCGGCAAGATGGTCAAAGCACAGGTCGATCTTCAACTTCGCGTCACGAGCATAGGCCGTGTCGGGAAACCTGGTCGCGACCTCCCGCAGCGCGTTCATCGCCTCTTCGGTGCCCTTCTGGTCTCGCTGAATATCGGCGATTTGCTCGTAGTAGCACAGCGCACGCAGGTAATAGGCGTAGGCTATGTCTCTATGCGCCGGATGGAGCTGAATGAAGCGGTCGAGCGTGCCCAGGGCCTCGGTGTATTTGTTCTGCAAATAAAGCGAGTAACTCGACATCAACTGCGCATTCACCGCCCAGGTGGAGTAGGGATAATTCTGCTCGACGGCGTTGAATTGATCCGCGGCGGTGGTAAATCGGCGCGCGCTTAAGGCATCTACGCCGTTGTTATAAAGCTCCTCTACCGGACCGGTCGAGGCTTGCTTGGTATTCTCCTCCGACGATCCGCAGCCAGAGAACGAAAGCGCGATGGCCCCAAGGAACAGGATGCGCAACATGGGTGAGCTCGTATTCATCGCGGGACTTATATCATGCCCACACGATCCGCGAATACGGGAGTTCTGGCTGCTTAAGCCGCGGCGGTAAGCGGAGCCGCCGTAACCAGGCGCAGAGCGGCGGCATCGGCGAATAGCGCCCGCAGCAGGCGATTGTTCAGCCCATGGCCGGGCCGATACGCGGCGAAGCGTCCGTGCAACCCGACTCCAGCCAGCGCCAGATCGCCCACCGCGTCCAACAGCTTGTGGCTGGCAAATTCGTTCGCCATGCGTAAGCCGCCGCTATTGAGGATGTTCGACCCGTCGACGACGATCGCATTGTCGAGACTACCGCCGCGCGCCAAACCGGCGGCCTGGAGCTCCTCCACCTCACAAGCTTGGGTGAAGGTCCGGGCGGCGGCGATCTCATTGCGGAAGGTGTCCGGCGTCAGCCGCAAGGCTACGGACTGCCGGCCGATCGCGCTGGCGGCAAAATCGATCGACAAGTCCATTTCCAGAACCGGCTGCGCGGCGCGGGTTCCCGAACCAAGCGGCAGGAGTTCGGCCCAGGATTCGCCAGAGGTGACGCGGACGGGGCGGCATATTTCGAACACCCGCCGCGGTGTGTCCAATTCGACCGATCCGGCGCAATCGAGCAAAAAAACGAACGGCGCGGCGGATCCATCCAGGATCGGGATCTCCGGCCCGTCGACCTCGATCAGCGCGTTGTCGATGGCCAGACCGGACAGCGCAGCCATCAGATGCTCGACGGTGCCAATTCGGGCAGAGGCCATGGCAGGATCGGCCAGCACAGTGCACAGACGTGTATCGGCGACGTTGTCAAAGTGCGCTGCGATCACGCGGTTCAGGTCGGTGCGGTGGAAAACAATACCGTGATCGGCGGCCGCGGGTCGGATGGTGAGGGTGACCCGCCGGCCGGAATGGACACCGACGCCGACGCAATTGATCGCGGCCTTGAGAGTCCGCTGCCGGCAGCCGGATGAAATACCGGCCGGGGCCACGTCCTTTTGATCGCTCGGCAGTCTGACTAAGCCATCCATCCAAAGTGTCCAGTCCGTGTACGAGCGCAATCGCTAACTACACTAACGCCCCTAGCGCGTTTCGTTCCCCGCGCCGAGTCAATGATTGTTGCCCCGTGTTACGCGACAATGCATTGCTTTTATTGTTTTTGTTGCAGCGCGTTACACCAGCCTGCGCTGTGACGCCCGACCGAGTTGAGCTGGTGTTTTCGAGGCAGGGGGGCGCCTCTCGAACGAATCGGAGTCCCGGCCCTCAACATTCCCGGCCTTATCGAAGGCCGCAAGGCAGAGCGCGGGAGCTTCTGGGTAGGAACGATGGCTGAAAGCTCGTAGCAGGTGGTCATATTGGCTGCGGTCAAGCCCGTAGCGACGCGCCACTACGGCATCGATTTCGGCCCGCAGCGCCCATCCCGCCAACCCATGCACCGCGCCAGCCTGATCTCGCCAGAGTTCATCATACCCCGAGTGATTGCAGGACAGACGTAGCGCCGCGCCGGCCAGGAATTGACTCTCGCTAGCGCTGAAGGCCGGGACGGGTAGCCCTCGCAGCAGATACAGACTAAGGTGCGTCGCCGCCTTCTGCCGCACCAGCCAATCGAACGGGAACGAGTTGAACAGCGCGCACAGTGCCAGAGCCGAAGCGATCGGGCGTTCCCAGGGGGTCTTCTCAACGGTTGCGGTATGGCCGAACACCGTACTGGGCGGCGCGATGCAGGCGATCATTGTGCGCTCATCGTTGGATCGGGCGATGTCGCGGAAGACGAGACGGTAGTGCCGGGCGGCGGCCGAGTTGCCGGCGGAGGATGCGACGCTGTAGCGCGGTCTTGTGTCCCAAATGTCGGTATACTGGTGGAACGTCTTTCCCTCGTGCAGCGTCAGGTCGGCGGTTCCGGCAGGCCTGAAGCAACCAGCGTCCGCAGTCATGTGCAGATCGTTACCGAATCGGATATGCCGCTCCGCGCACCACGTCCCCAGCCGGCCGGGCTGTGCGAACACAGCCTCGGCGATCCGCTGGTCCGTGATGCCCCGCAGTTCCAATGGCGTGCCGCCGGTTTCGTCGAGAAACTGCGTTGTGTATGTCATGATCTTCGTAGGGTCGGCCGCATCCTCGATACGGTCGAGGTAGAAGCCGCAGCGCAGTTCTTTCGTCGGACCCGGCCGTTGCGCCACGATCAGGTCAAACTTAAATCGACTGTCGATATCGAAAATTCGGCGGCGATTTTCAAACGACAGGCACAAACGCAGGGCAGCTTCCTGGAGATATAGGCGACGAATACCGGTGGTGCCCTCGTTGGCATGGAAAGCCGAGGGCATCAGCACACCAATAGTACCATCCGCACCGCTCAGACCGATATTGCGTTCGGCGAACAAACGAAACAGATCGAGGTTTCCCGCAGTCGTCTCGCTGCCGGCGCGGACGCGCTGATGGCGGTACAGCCGTGCGGCGATTCGCTTCAATTGGTCAAAGCCGAGGCGGTACGCATCAAACGCCGCCGCAACGCCAGGTCGCGCGAGCACCGCCTGTTCGATCGCTGCCCGCTGGGTCCGGGTTCGGGCGTCGAAAATGGCCGGATCGTAGTCCGCGACGAAATCCTTGGTGTTCGGCAGGACCACATCCCAAGGCGGGTTACCGAGAACGACCGAGAAGCCGCCGGGAAACACTTCCGGGAATACTACATCCCAGGCGACCGCATCGGCCCCGGCTGCCAGAAGCTTCGCCTGACGGTCAGTCAACGCATCCGGCCAAAATCCGGTCTCAGCAACCCCGCTGGCCAACGCAAGCCAGACGTCGTCGCCGTCCCTCTCGCGCAACATCGCCGCCCCCGCCCAGGCCCGCGCGAGTTGTCGCAGAGGCTGCAGCACCCGGTCCAAACGATCCTTGGCCGCCTGTTTCGTCCTCAGATCAGTGATGTCGCGGCCGATCGAAGCATTCAGCGTGGCGACCAGCCGCCGCGCCTCCTGTAAGCTGGTGTCCAGCCGGTCGGCGACACCGCCCGCCAGCAGCGGATCGAGGACGCCCCCGGTTACCGGAAGGGTCGAAAGCGAAGCGAAAAATGGCCCGGTCAGCGCGTCCCCGTGCACCAATCGATGATCCAGGAACGTCAGTGGCAGCCCCTCGGCGTAGGACTCCAGCCACAGCGAGAGTTTCGCCAGCTCGACGGCTAGTTTGTTACGATCGCAGCCATACAGGCAATGCACCGCCACCAATCGACGGCAGATTGCGCGCGCTCGGCGTTCAGAAAAGCCTCGGCTGGGCAGATAGGCCGCGATCGTCTCGTCGGGGTCAGGCAATGCGGCGATACGGTCGTGCAAGCCGCGTTCATCGCAAAGGCGGCAGGCGGTTAGCAGAGCCTCACCCAAATGCCGGCACGCCTCGACCAGAAAGTGGCCGCTGCCCGACGCGGGATCGACAATTTTCAGCGTCAACAGGCGGGCAGGGTGGGGGTCCTCGAGTGGGCTGAGGGCGGCGATCTTGGGGTCCAAGGTCTCCCGCACCACGAAGCGAACGAATTCATGCGGCGTGTAGAACGAACCCGAGGCTTTGCGGCCCATCCCGGTGCGCAAATAAAACTGACCAGATTGAATGTCGCCTTGCTGTTCCATTGCCGCGACGACCGCTTCCATTTTGCCGCGGCGGATACGGACCAGTGGCTCCGTAGCTATGCCGGGTTCCTGTTCCAACAATCCCTCGTAAATGCTGCCGAGGTCCTCCACATCCAGTGAGCCGTAATGCACTCTCGTCCGTTCGCCGCGCGCCGAAACGATCCAGATCAGTCGATCGAGCAGAAGCGCTACCGCGCGATCTCCCCAGTCGATCCGGTCCAGCACCCCGGTTGTGCTCGCGCCGAAAAGCGCACCGCCGAGCGGAACGATATTCAGCTCGCTACAATGTAAGCCGCCATGAAAGATTGCGAATAATCGCCGAAGGCCACTTTCAAGCATTCGCCCGGTGTCATGACCCTGATCGAGATGTCTTCGTACCAACGATCCCAATGCTTGATTTGGCGACAACGACTCACGCCACAACCGTGTGGAAGCAAAACTGAAGCCGGTTCCCGCCTCGGCGGGGCTTTCCAGCTTGAGGATAAAGAGTAGCCGATAGACGAGTATCAGACCCTCGTGCCAGAGCGCAGCCGGATCCATCCCAATTCGGTCGGGCAGTGCATTGATGAAGCCGACGATCGCTTCACGGGCCTGCCGGCGCAAGCTCGTCGTGACGCGAACCTGATGCAGCCTTGCGGCTTCGAGCACGCCAGAGAGCCGGGTCAACCCCTCTGCCCCGGCCAGTGCCTTCAGGATACGAAACGAATCCGGAGGAAGCTTCTCCTGCCTCCACCCATTGATGCCGACCGACAGGTGACTATCCGAGCGGGAGGGATCGCACAGCAACAGGCGCACGACCTCGCCATTGGTCAGCAAGCCGGCGCGCTCGCCGCTGGCCAGCAGGACACGCTGCGCGATACGCGTGGGGCTGGATCGAAAGGCGCGGGCCGAGCGGTCTGGTCCATCGAGATCAATTTCGCTGGGAATTGACCAGGCACGCAGCCGCTCGCCATTGGCGCCCTGCAAAAACCAACCGCCGTCCTCTTGTCCTTCCCGGGTGGACACCGAGTGCTGACGCAACGGGCGGCCGTAACCAAAGGTCGATGCCAACTTTGTCGTGACATGTTGATGGACGCGCTGCGCTCCACCGGTCCGCAGCGACGCACGCAAACTATCCCATTCAGCTTCGACGCCACTCGAGACGTGCGCCACCGGAGCGAGACCGTCCCGCAGGAAGCTTTCGGTCATTGCGGAACCAACGAGAACGCAATCGCCGAGATCGAGCGTCACGGCACCAGCATCAGCATACCCAAAGTCCGCACTGCCGGACGCGGGAACGGCAGCGGTCTCGCTGTTGATTGCTCCAGGGCGTCGGTTGCTTCGCGGCGTCGTGCGATCGGGACCGTCGGATCAGCCGCGAACTCGGCCAGCCGCTGTTCCGGTACCTCGCAGGATCTCCAGTCAGTGTCTGAAGGTCTGGAGGAGAACAAGTCTCCCAAGCGAGCTTCTGCCGGTCCACAGAGTTCGTATGCACGCCGTATCAGCCAGGCACGAACGACGGCGTCCTGCCGGGCCAGACGGTCCTGATGGGCGGCAGCGGCGACAGAAGCGATCCGCTCTCCGATCTGCACCGCCCGCACACCAGCCGCCACGAGCGCTTCTGGCGCCCAGGACGCAAACTTCTTTTGCCACAACCTGTCCGAAAACACCGGATCATCGGCGCAGGAAAGAAAATCTGCTTGTTCTTTGACCGTACCATCCGGCGACAGAAGCAGCGCGAAAACCGTGCGGAGAAGCGATCCGGCTTCCACCGCATATGTCATGAGCAACGATCGCTTCTGTCCGCGTGCCGCGCTGACCCGCCCTGTCCTCACCGACGTGATCGCTCGCCGGGTCAGCGGATGTGACCGCCCGGGATACATCAGCGCCCGCCCACTTGAATCCCGCAGACGCTCGGGATCGTCCGTCAGCCGCACAATCCCGCTTTCCTGATCGAAGCCGGGCAATCCGTGCAGGTCCTGTCCCCAGGCGGGCGGCACGCGAAACGCGTCAGCTTCTGGGACCAAAACAGATCGAACGAATGCGGTCAGATCAATGCCGCACTGGCTCTCCTGCGGCGCCGGCTCAAGCCCCTCGCCGCCCGACAACCAGGCGTGACGTACCGCCAGTTGGTCGAAGCTTTGAAACGCCCGATCGATTTCCCGCAGCAGCTCACGGTAGGCCTCGCTGTCCGTATCCTCCGCGGCCAAATCAAGCGAGTGCACCAGTCGCGGCATGGCGCTGAACAAGTCCTCAGCGAAGCCGGCGAACAACGGTTCGTGCAGGCTGGCGGGATCGGCACCGACGTTCAGTGTATTCGGCATAAACGACAAACATGCCCGCGCCTTCTCGTATTTCGCGATCAGCCGCAACAGCAGCCGCTCCTCGAAGGTGCCCGCGAGAAACAGGTATCGAATCTCCGGATCGTGGCGTTGCCCATAGCGGTCGATCCGGCCGTTGCGCTGTTCCAGCCGATTCGGGTTGTACGGCAGATCGAGGTGGATCAGCTGAAAGCAGCGCTGGTGCAGGTTCAGGCCTTCTGCCAGGGAGTCAGTGCTGACCAGCACGATCCCGTCTTCCTCGGTGCAGCGCTCCGCTGCCGCCGTGCGGTCGGCTTCGGAATCCGAGCCGCTGATGGTCAGAACGGAACCGCCGATCCCTGTCAGCGCTTCCACCGCGGCGCGCTGGCTGTCGGCATATTCCGTATAGACGAGGATATTGGCATCCGGATGGCGTAAGCGGATCAGCCTTACTTCCAGCACCAGCGCAGCCAGCTTCGGATCGTTTGCCGCCGCCGCCTCGCCCAGACGGATGAGTTCATGTAGTTCAGCAGTCGTGCCTTCCAGATTGGCAGCCATCTCCTCGGCTTCCAGGTCGGCGATCTCCGCCTCCTCGGCTGCTCCCAGCACACCAAAACGAGCCAACCGCCGGCGATAGGCGCTCAATGCTCTTTGACGTTCTCGCAACTGTTTCGTGCCATACCGATCTTCCACCACGCGCAAGGTTGCGACGCACGCGGCGATGGTGGACATCGATCGTTTCAGCAGGCTGACGAACGCCAGTGCATCGGTTAGACCCTTTCGATCACGCGACCGTTGCAGCCGGGGCGCCACGAACGCCGACAGGGCCTTATGAAAATCCCCCACCGCCGCGGCGTCGGTCACATCCACCCGCACCGGGATGACAATCCGTTCCCGGAACAGCGGCGTGCCCGACAGCGTGCGAATATGCGATTTCATCCGGCGCACGACATGCCGACGATAAGCGGTTCCCACCAACTGGCCAGCGCCGTCCACCAGGCTACGGTCGAGCAAAGCCATCAGTGTGGCAAAATTCGGATCGTATCCGTCATGCGGAGTTGCGGTCAGAAGCAGTAGCCCGTCGCCCTTGGCCGCCAGCACTTCGGCGAGACGGCGACGCCGGTTTTCCTCGCCGACGCAATGATGCGCTTCATCGATGATGACCAGATCCCAGGCGACGCGTTCCAACTCCGCCAGCACACTATCCTGCTTAGCGAAATCGATCGAGGTCAGACATAGCGCTGTCGCATTGAACGGGTTGCCCCCGAGTTCCAGACCTCGCCGAGCGCTCCGTAGTTCGGCACTGTCGGCGATGGAGGTGAAGCGAAGGCCGAAGCGGATGCGCATCTCCTGCTCCCACTGGCGCAACAGCGGACCAGGCGGACAAACGATCAGGATCCGGTGCGCTCGGCGCTGCACCAGCAGTTCGGCCGCGATCAGCCCGGCCTGGATGGTCTTTCCCAAGCCGACGCCGTCGGCGAGCAGCAGCCTCGGGCGCACCATGTCGAGCGCCCGCAGTAGGGGCACCCGCTGGTAGGCCTCGATCGCGACGCGGCCAGGCGGGACCGGAGCGCCGGGGATTTGCTCCAGCAGCCGGGCGATGTGATAGCGGCGCCAGGCTTCCAAAGAGCCGGCCTCGTCAGCGCGCGGTTCGGTGCGCAGAACCGACAGGGGTTCGGCTGGAAAAAGCACGTCCCATTCCAGGCCGGCCAGATCGCCCCCAGAGCACGCCAGCCGCACCCGCTGCTGGGCGCCGAGACCTTCCACCTCGGTCACATCCCATTCCAGACCGCGGGCAGCGACCTTGATCCCGACCGATACTTCCATGCAGGCTTCCCAGCGAAAACCCGGACACGGAACCACGGCAATAGTTGCCAAACTCTTAACACGGGGGGGAGAATGCAGATGATCGCGTGCAAAGACCGGTTCGCCGGCAAGGTGGCGGTGGTAACCGGTGCCGCTTCGGGTATCGGACTGGCCATCACGAAACGCCTGCTGGCCGAGGGTGCGAACGTCGTCGGGACCGATGTGAATCCAGTCGGTGACCTAGGCGATGCTTTCGTGGGGATCGCAGGCGACGTCACCAAGGAGTCCTCGGCCGAGGAACTTGTTGCAACCGCAGTAGACCGGTTCGGAGGGGTCCACGCGGCGTTCAACGTCGCCGGCGGGTCTCGCGGCGGCTACATCGTCGATCTGGCGGAGGCCGACTGGGACTTCACCGTCGATTTGTGCCTCAAGGGCGTGTTTCTCGGCATGAAGCACCAAGCGCGGCAGATGATACGCCAGGGCAGCGGCGCCATCGTCAACATCGCATCGCTGAACGCCCATGTGCCGATGCATGCCGGGTCAGCCTATGTCGCCGCCAAAGCCGGCGTCGAGATGCTGTCACGCAATGGCGCATTGGAATTCGCGGAATTCGGTCTGCGAGTGAATGCGATATTGCCGGGACTGGTGCAGACCAATTTGACGCGCCGGCACTTCGATAACCCCGACGCCCTTGCCGCCTTCGAGCAACGCATCCCGATGGGCCGCTCAGCGCAGCCGGAGGAAATAGCCGCGCCCGCGCTATACCTCGCCAGCGAGGACGCAAGCTACGTCAACGGCGCCAGCCTACTGGTCGACGGCGCGTGGGCGGTCAGCGGCTATCCGGATATGAGACCTTTCCGGGGCCCTATCGGCTGGAATCAGAGGATACAGTCATGACCCTGCGCATCCGCCGCGACCAAGACGGCGCGGTCGCGACCGTTTCCATCGACAACACCGCGCGCCTGAACTGCCTTGGCCAGGCCCAGATCACGGCATTCATCGAGGCAGTGACCGCTTTGGCGGACGACCCGGATCTTCGCGTGCTGATCATCACCGGCGAGGGCGACCGTGCCTTCATCGGCGGTGCCAATCTGCACGAGCTCGGCGCGCTAAATCCCTCGAAGGCACGAGACTTCCTCATTCTGATTCATCGCATGTGCAAAGTGTTGCGCGACCTGCCGGTGCCGGTCATCGCCCGGGTCAACGGCTTCTGCCTGGGTGCGGGCCTCGAGGTCATGGCGGCGTGCGACATGCACATCGCCAGCAACAACGCGGTCTTCGGCATGCCGGAGGTCAAGATCGGCCTGCCCTCCGTCGTCGAGGCCGCTCTGCTGCCGCAATTGATCGGGTGGGGGCGGACAAAACTGCTGCTCTACACCGGCGACAACATAGACGCCCGCACCGCCCTGGACTGGGGGCTGGTTGAGAAAGTCGTTCCTGCCGCTGATCTGGACGCCGCCCTCGGCCAATGGGTGACATCCATTGTCGAATCCGGACCCAAAGCGATCCGGCTGCAGAAGGAACTGATCCGGGAGTGGGAAGCGATGCCGGTCAACGACGCGATCGAAGCCGGCATACGCTGCATCTCGCGCGCCTATCAAACCGATGAACCAACCCGGATGGTCTCCGAGGCGATCCAGCGGATGAAGGCCCGCCGAACTCAGTGAATTTCGCCGGACTTCCGGAGAGCTTCCCGCAGCTTGGCGGGGGTAAAGCCCGGCGCCCGGCAAACCTCCAGGATCACAGCCTCCCGGCGGGAGACCAGGTCGATCGCGGCGGGCAGTTTCCGCACCGCATCGGCGGGGATCACTACCGCCCCGTGGAAGTCGGCGTGGATCACATCGTCATGTGCCACATGCATGCCAAAAATATTCACCGGCTTGCCGAAATCAATCATGTGCACATGCGCGTGGCTGGGTCCAATCCGTCCGCCGATCATCTGATAGCCAGGTGCCCACATGTCCAGATCACGGAATGACCCGTTGGTAACGCAGCCGATCGATCCGAGCGCCTTGTGGATCGTGGATTGGACCTCGCCCCAGTAAGCGCCATAGCCGACCCGGCCGTCGATGTCCTGGATCACCGCGATGGTCGGAAAATCCACCCGAGCAACATAGTCATACCAATCTGCGCGATCTGCGACCTTGGATCGTGGCGGCTCTGTGGCCCGGATCATGCCCACTCGCGCCAATCCGACAATCGGCTTCGCCTTTGGGTCGATGCAGACCATCTGCTCCACCGTAAAGCCGAAGGCGCGGCGCTCCGGCACCACGATCTCCAGCCCGTTGCAGATGGTTGGAGTGTCCCACTGCGCCAGCACGTCCAAGTCAGACTGGGTGAAGGGGCGTTCGGGCATGATCGGTTTCCTCTCTTGATGACCGTTAGGCGAGCATATTCGCTCGCACGGCCCCATCGGGGCAAGGTGCGTCGTGTCACCCATCGCCACCGATCGCAAAGCCATCCGCCGCCTGCCCGGCACGCAGAGCTCGCCGCCTTCGCAACGGAGCCAGTTTGCGTTGGCAGTGAAAATCAGGGCATCTAAGCGATCAGCCACCTTGGAGGCGGATCCGAATGGCCCTGACACGCGCGCGTATCCTGGTAACCGGGGGCGCCGGATTCCTTGGTTCCCACCTGTGCGAGCGACTATTGACGGAAGGCAATGACGTGCTTTGCGTCGATAACTATTTCACCGGCCGTAAAGACAACATCGCTCACCTGGCGGCCAATCCGCATTTCGAGGCGATGCGCCACGACGTAACATTCCCGCTGTATGTGGAGGTCGACCAGATCTACAACCTGGCCTGCCCGGCGTCGCCAGTGCACTACCAGTTCGATCCGGTGCAGACCACCAAGACAAGCGTCATCGGCGCCATCAACATGCTCGGCCTCGCCAAGCGAATCGGCGCCAAGATCCTCCAGGCCTCAACCAGCGAGGTCTACGGCGATCCCACGGTGCATCCGCAGACGGAAGCCTACCGCGGCAACGTCAACCCGCTGGGTCCCCGTGCCTGCTACGATGAGGGCAAACGCTGCGCCGAAACATTGTTCTTCGACTATCACCGGCAGCATCGTGTTCGGATCAAGGTAGTTCGGATCTTCAACACCTACGGCGCCCGCATGCACCCGAACGACGGCCGGGTGGTGTCGAACTTCATCATCCAGGCACTACGAAACGAGGACATCACGCTCTACGGCGACGGCAACCAGACGCGCGCATTTTGCTTCGTGGACGACCTGATCGAAGGCTTCATCCGCCTGATGGCAACCGGCCCCGGCATCACCGGTCCGATCAACATCGGCAATCCGCACGAAATCCCGGTGCGCGAACTTGCGGAACGCATAATCCGTCTGACCGGCGCGTCCTCTCGCATCGTCCACCGCCCACTGCCGGAAGACGATCCGCTCCAGCGGTGCCCGGACATCACAATGGCGCAAAATGTCCTCGGTTGGCAGCCAACAGTCGAGCTCGATGCCGGCTTGGCCAGGACGGTAGCCTATTTCAGGCAAATGCTCGAGGAATCGAAAAGCGGATAGCACTGCCCGGCCCATTCTGGCCGACATTATTCTGCGGCGGCGGGCAGAACCTGGCCACCGGGGACCTCGTCCAGATGACATGCCGAGAAATGCCCATCGCTCACCGGCCGCAACACCGGCTCCTCCGTTCGGCAGCGGTCGAAAACGAACGGGCAGCGCGTATGAAACCGGCAACCCGAAGGCGGGTTGATCGGGCTCGGTACATCGCCCTGCAGAATAATCCGCTGCCGCCGCGCCAGCGGATCGGTCACCGGCACGGCCGACAACAGCGCCTTCGTATAGGGATGGTGCGACTCAGCGAACAGCGACCGGCGGTCCGCGAGTTCCACGATCTTGCCCAGATACATCACCGCGACGCGATGGGTCAGGTGCTCCACCGTCGCCAAATCATGACTGATGAACAGCAACGCCAGCCCAAGATCGTCCTGCAAATCGACAAGTAGATTGATGATCTGTGCCTTGACCGAAACATCCAATGCCGACACGGCCTCATCGCAAATGATCAGATCCGCGCCCGGCGCCAGCGCCCGTGCAATGCCGATCCGCTGCCGCTGGCCACCGGAGAATTCGTGCGGGAACCGGTTGATAGCGTCCCGCGGCAGGCGGACCTTGTCCATCAGCGCCGCGACCTTTTCGTTCAGGTCCTTGCGGCCGTGCGCCATACCAAAATTGATCAGCGGCTCAGCCAGGATGTCACGCACCTTCACCCGCGGATTGAGGCTGCTGAACGGGTCCTGGAACACCACCTGCACCCGCTGGCGCATCATACGCAGCTTGCGCGCTGGCATGTTGTCGATGCGCTCGCCGTCCAGATAGACCTCACCGTCCGTCAGCTTGAACAGCCGCAGGATCGCTTTGCCAACGGTCGATTTGCCGCAGCCGGATTTGCCGACCAGCGATAGTGTCTCGCCTCGGTTTATAGAAAACGTTACTCCATCGACCGCATAGACCTTCGCGGTCACTCTTCCAAGCAGCCCACCGCGGATCGGAAAATGCTTCTTGAGGACGTTCACTTCAAGCAACGGACGGTCGGTGGTCATACCGCCACCTTATCCCCGGCGTAGTGACAAGCGACACTATGGCCTGCCGCCTTCGGCTCGATCGCCGGCGCAACGCTGCGGCACAACTCTGTCACCATCTGGCATCGCCCGGCGAACGCGCAGCCCACGATCGGCTTGCGCAAGCTCGGCACCAGCCCGGCGATTTCAGCCAACTTGGTGCGTCCACCTTCGTCCAGCGATGATCCTAATTTCGGCACTGCGCTCAAGCAAGCCGCGAGTGTAGGGATGCAGCGGACGAGCGAAGATTTCGATGACCGGAGCTTCCTCGACCTTCCGCCCCGCATACATCACCACCACCCGCTGCGCCATCTCCGCGACCACGCCCAGATCGTGAGTGATCAGCATGATCGCCGATCCCAGACGCGTCTTAAGATCGCGCATCAGGTCGAGAATCTGTGCCTGGATGGTTACGTCCAGCGCGGTGGTTGGCTCATCGGCGATCAGCAGCCTGGGATTGCAGGCCAGCGCCATCGCGATCATCACCCGCTGCCGCATACCGCCCGATAACTGATGCGGATACTCGCGGACGCGCCGCGCAGGCGCAGGAATGCCCACCAGCGTCAACATCTCGACCGCCTTTGCTTCGGCGTCGCGCGCGTTCATGCCCTGGTGCAGCCTTACCGTCTCGCCGATTTGCTTGCCGACGGTCAGCACCGGATTGAGGCTCGTCATCGGTTCCTGGAAGATCATGGAGATCGCGTTGCCTCGAATCCCCCGCATCTCCTGCTCGCTGACCTTCAGCAGGTCACGGCCCTCGAACCGGATGCTGCCGGCGATTTTTCCCGGCGGCTCCTGGATCAGCCGAAGAATTGACATCGAAGTAACGGACTTGCCGCAGCCGGATTCGCCAACAATCCCCAGCGTCTCGCCGGCATCGATATGGAACGAAAGCCCCTCAACCGCTCGGACCACTCCGTCCGGAGTGCCGAAGTGAGTCTGCAGGTTTTCGACTTCCAGCAGCGGTCGTCCGCTCGGCGGACTGGGCAGTGGCGCCATCGATTACAACCGCTTCGCCAACCGCGGATCGAGCGCGTCTCGCAACCCGTCACCCAGCAGATTCACCGCCAACACTGTAATGGAGAGGAAAATTGCCGGGAAAAAGACGATGTACGGCTTCACCTGCCACAGCGCACGTCCCTCGGCCATGATGTTCCCCCAGCTCGGGATGATCGGCGGCGTGCCGGCGCCAATGAACGAGAGCGTCGCCTCGGTGATCATCGCAGAGGCACAGATGAACGTTGCCTGCACCATCAGCGGCGCAAGCGTGTTGGGAAGAATGTGCTTCCATATGATAACCGGCACCCGCGTGCCCGAGGCGACCGCGGCTTCGACGTAAGGTTGTTCGCGCAACGACAGCACCACGCCGCGCACCAGGCGTGACACCCGAGGAAATTCGGCGATGGTGATTGCTACGATCACGTTCTGCACCGAGGCGCGGGTCAGCGCCATCAGCGCGATCGCCAGCAAGATCGGGGGGATCGACATCAGACCGTCCATCACCCGCATGACCACGGCATCCAGAAGACGGATAAAGCCTGCGAGAAGACCGATGAACGTGCCAATGACCGAAGCGAAAAACGCCACCGAGAACCCGACGATCAGCGATACTCGCGACCCGTAAAGCACGCGCGAATAGACATCTCGCCCGAGCATGTCGGTGCCGAACCAGTACAACGCGGAGGGTTCCCGCGTACGGCGCGCGGGTGCCAGTGCGGTCGGATCCTTGGTGCCCAGATACGGCGCGAAAATCGCGATGAAGATCATCAACCCGATCAACAGTCCACCCACGAAGATCGTCGGATGCCGGTAGATGAAGCCGGCGATCCGCCCCCGCTCCTCCGGCACAGGCAGAATCGCGGGTAGGTCTGGGGAGGCTGCGTGAGTTGTGGCGCTCAATAGCGGATCCTCGGGTCAAACAGCGTGTAGAGAAGGTCCACCCCGAGATTGACCAGCACGTAGACGAAGCTAAACAGCAGCACGACACCCTGGATCACCGGATAGTCGCGCCGCAGGATGGCGTCGACAGTCAAGCGTCCCAGACCTGGAATGGCGAAGACGCTCTCGGTCACCACGGCGCCACCGATGAGCGCCGCGAAGCCGATGCCGATCACCGTGACGATCGGAACCGCCGCGTTCTTCAGGGCGTGGACAAACAGCACGCCGCGTTGTCCGACGCCCTTCGCCTTCGCCGTTCGCACATAATCCTGTGACAGCACGTCGAGCATCGTCGCTCGGGTGATCCGCGCGATCAGCGCCATGTAGATCAGCCCGAGCGCGACCGACGGCAGGATCAGGTTGCGCAGGAACGGCCAAAGACCCTGCTCGATGGAGGTAAAGCCCTGCACCGGCAGCCAGTCCAGCCGCAGCGCAAAGATGTAGGCCAGCACATACCCGATGACGAAAACCGGCGTCGAGAAGCCCAGCACCGCCAGTGCCATCACCGCTCGGTCGATCCACGTCCCGTGCTTCCACGCCGCGATCACCCCCATCGGAATGGCGGTGCTGAGCGATAGGATCAAGGTCAGGACCATTAGCGAGACAGTTGGCTCGATTCGCTGTGCGATCATGTGGCTGACCGGCAGGTTGGTGAAGATCGAGGTCCCCAGATCGCCTTGCAGGACGTGCCAGAACCAGTCGAAGAATCGCACCAGAAATGGCCGGTCGAGGCCGAGCGAGGCGCGGATGCGGTCGACGTCCGCCGGTGTGGCCTGATCGCCGGCGATGATGGCGGCGGGATCGCCGGGGGCAATGTAGAGAAGACTGAAGACGAACAGAGCCACCATTAGAACGACAGGTATCGTGGCCAGGATGCGGCGGACGACGTAGGACAGCATCAGGGCATGGGCGCTAGGAGGAAGGCCGGGGCTCCGCCCTGGACCCGCAAAGGGACCGTCGGCCCCTTTGATCCCACTAATGGGTGGGTGGACGGGAGGGGGCAACTTAGACCGGGCAACCGCTGGAGCCGCCCCCTCCTGTCCACCCACCCAATTCCGGGGTTCCAAGGGCGGTCCGCCCTTGGCGGGGTTCGGGGCGGAGCCCCGGCCTTCCTCCCGTTGCTCACGCCTTAGTCACGTCCCAGAACACCGGGAACGGCGCCTTGACCACGCCCGAGACGTTCTTCCGCCAGGCCTGATACCCTTTGAAGAAACCCGTAGGCACGTAGACCACGTGTTCCATAGCCGCCTTATTGAGATCCGCGATCACCGCCTTTTCCGCCGCCAGATCCGGCGCAACATACCAGGCCGCGATTTTCTCCTGGACCAGCTCCGATTTCGGCCAGCCGAACCAGGCGGTGTCGCCGCTGCTGTCCAAAGCAATATAGGGGGCCGGATTCACGCAGTCCGCGCCGGCGTGCCAGGTGTGGAAGATGTTCCAGCCGCCTTTGTCCGGCGGCTCCTTGCTCGCGCGCCTCTGGCCGACGGTGCCCCAATCCAGCGCCTGATATTGCACGTTCATCCCGATCCGCTTCAGCAGGTCGGCCGTCACGTCGCCCTGCGCCTTGGTGATCGCCACGTCGGTTGCGACCAGCAAGATGATCGGCTCGTTCTTGTAGCCGGCCTCCGCGAGAAGCTTTTTCGCCAGGTCGTAGTCGCGCTTGCCCTTCAGCACCTCACCGCCGTTCTCGGTATAGAGCGGCGTGTCAGGCGGGAAAAAGCTCGGCAGCGTCTTCCACAGCGTTTCGTCGTCGCCGACGACCGCCCCCATGTAATCTTCCTGACTGAGCGCAATCTGCACCGCGCGCCTCGCCCGCACGTCATTAAACGGCGGATGCAGGTGGTTGATGCGGAAGGAGCCGATGTTGCCCAGCGGATCAGCGATATCCACCGCAACGCTGCTGCTCTTCCGCAATAGCGGGACCAGATCCGACAGCGGCGTCTCCAGCCAGTCGACCTCACCGTTCTGCAACGCCGCCGCGGCAGTGGCACCGTCGGGAACAATCTGCCACTCAATCCGGTCGAAGTGGATGCGCTTGCCGCCCGACAACCAAACGGCCTTTTCATCCCGAGGCACATAGCCGTCGAATTTCTCGAACACCGCTCTGGCACCAGGCACCCATTCGCTCTTCTTAAAGCGCATCGGCCCGGATCCGACATACTCGGTGATCTGCTTGTAAGGATCGGTCGCGGCTATCCGTTCCGGCATGATGAACAGGCATGGCGTGCCGCTCTTGCCTAAAGCAAACAGCATCTTTGAGTATGGCTGATTGAGGCGAAAGCGGAAGGTGTAGTCGTCGACGGTCTCCAGCGCATCCGTCCGTTTCTTGATCGGCCCACCCATCGACGCATCACGCACCATCCAGCGCTTGATACTCGCCACGACATCCTTCGACAGGTCCTGGCTCGCCATCGTGGAATTTCAGACCGGGACGGAGCTTGAACGTCCAAGTCTTGAAGTCACTGGTATTTTCGAACGCTTCGACCATCTGCGGCTTCGGCTGCAGTTGGTCGTCCACGCCCATCAGCATGTCCCAAATCAGCAGCGAGCCGTTGCGGACGACGTACTGCGTTGTCCAGATCGGATCAAGATTGGCGAGGTTGGCCTGCGGCACGAAACGCAGAGTCTTGTTGTCGGCAGCCAGAGACAGCCGAGGAGCCGCCAACGCACTTGCCACTACGGCTGTAGTCCTCAGGAAGCCCCGGCGATTGACCCCGTTTGCCATTTGCCCATCCCTGCTGCTCGGCGGCCGCGCACTATTGCAGCCTGCCTCAGCGCGGGGTGGAACGCCATAGAGGGTGTAGTTTATATTTTCCATGGCAATACTGCCGCCAAAGACAGGCCGCGTGCGCTACTCGACCGTCTGTATGACCTCGAAGCCCTCGAACTCTGGGTGACCAAGATATAGCGGCTTGTTGCCGCCGGCACTGCGGTGCGCC
Source organism: uncultured Alphaproteobacteria bacterium (assembly GCA_963819345.1). Lineage (GTDB taxonomy): Bacteria > Pseudomonadota > Alphaproteobacteria > Acetobacterales > Acetobacteraceae > Rhodopila. The sequence goes on along the minus strand of CAWFVX010000013.1, from coordinate 33,919 downwards.
TGGCGGAACGCCTCGGACGTAGTCCAAGCCTCGAACGCCTCCTTGTCACGCCACATGGTGTGCGAGGAATACAGCACGTGATCCTCCCGCGTTGGTCCACGCAGCAGATGGAACGACCCGAAACCCGGAACGCCGCGCAGATGAGTGTCGCGAGAGGTCCACACCTCCTCGAAGGCCGCCTCGGCGCCAAGTAGAACCTTGAAGCGATTCATGGCGATGAACATCAATGGGTCTCCTGCGTCGGATAAAGTGAAAGCGCGGTTTGCGTATCGCGAGAGGAAGCCAGCGTCAAACGACCTTGTCGTCGGTCATGAGGTGGCTACCATAACCCCGTCGAGGAGTTGATCGATTTGCTCGGGTTCCTGCCAACACAGGCGGACCTCGACGACTGTGACCTCGGACCGCACGGCAGACGGCAGGCGCACCGCGTCCTTTGGTGTCGTAACCAGTATCGCCCGCCGGTCTCGGACCTCACGCAACAATTCGCTTAATTCGCGCGCGGTATAGGGATGATGATCAGGAAACGACCGGGCCGTGACCAGGGTTGCGCCGGCGTCGCGTAACGGCGTGAAGAACTTCTCGGGTATCGCAATCCCGGCGAATGCTACCACCGCTCGTCCGGCAAGCCCCGCGACAGATTTGTCCTGGACCATATCCGCTCGGAGCACCGGCAGCCCGGGCGGCAAACGCATAGTGGCTTGCGTCGCGTCTGCCCCGATCAGGACCGCCGCCTGGCACCGCGAAGCGGCGGCTTCGACCGTCTCCCGCAGCGGGCCGGCTGGCAGCACCCGACCGTTGCCGAACCCGGTGCGCCCGTCGATCACCAAGAGCGAGGCGGTTTTCTCCAAAGTGGGATTTTGCAGGCCATCGTCCAGGAGCAGGACCCTCGCCCCGGCCCGAACCGCCGCCTGGGCACTAACGGCCCGGTCGGCGCCGATCCAAGTCGGCGCCACTGCCGCCAGCAACAGCGCTTCGTCTCCAACCAGAGCGGCGGGATCGTCCGGGTCTACCCGACGCACCCCCTTCGCCGAGCCGCCGTAGCCGCGCAGCAAGCAGTGGACGCCTCGGCCGGACAGTCGATGCGCAAGCTCCAGAACCAAGGTCGTCTTGCCCGCACCACCCACACTGGCGTTGCCACAGCAGATTACCGGCACCGGTGCTCGCCATCCCCGCCGCGCCACGCGCCGTGCCGTCAGGGCAGATCCAATAACCGACAGCGGCGACAACGCCTTGGCTAGCAACCCGTCATGCACCCAGAAACCTGGCGCTGCCGGCATCTTTAGGCCCGGGGCAGCAGGGAGAGCAGCGCCTCTGCCGAACGCGCGGGAAGGTCCGAATAGCGACGAATAAACTCCGCCGCATGCTCGCCCAGACGCCCCCGCTGCTCGGGATTGTCGAGCATCGTCGACACGAACCGAGCCAGTGCGTCCGCGTGGGCCACATCCACCAGGCCGCCGGCATCGCGCAACAACGCCACGTGGTCGATAAAATTGCCGGTATACGGCCCGACGGCGATGCAGCAGCCAAGACGCGCCGGCTCAAGCGGGTTCTGGCCGCCGCCGGACCGGATCAAACTCCGTCCCACGAAGGCGATCGGCGCGAGGCGATACCACAGACCCAGTTCACCCATCGTGTCGGCGATCCAGATTCCGGCATCCTGTGGCGGATCCTGCCCAGCCCCCCGCCGAGGTGCGTTCAGTTCCGCCGACAAGGCGGGTCCACGGTCGGGGTGCCGGGGCGCGATGATGGTCAGCAAGCCTGGATGGGTCTCAGCTACAGAACGGTGGACGCGGGCGATCAGGGTCTCCTCTCCCGGATGGGTGCTCGCCGCGAGCCAGACGGGGCGGTCGCCCAAAATGCCCCTCAGACGATCCTGTTCAACCGCATCCACCGGCAGCGGCGGCGCGGCAAACTTCAGATCCCCAGGACTGTCGACGCGGGTCGCCCCAAGCGTGCGTAGCCGCTCTGCGTCCTGGTCTCCACGCGCCTGGATAAGGGCAAAGCCATCCAGCAGGCGGCATGCGAGCCCCGGCACCTGGCGCCAACGGACGAAGCTGCGATCCGACATGCGGGCGTTGAGCAACATCAGCTTGATACCCCTCGCGTGGCAGGCGGCAAGCTGATTGGGCCACAACTCGCTTTCCACGAAGCAGCCGGCATCGGGCTGCCAGTGCGACAAGAACCGCCCGACCCAAGACGGCACGTCCAGCGGCGCGAAGCGGTGCAGCACGTGGCCGCTAAGCCCGTGCTCCGGAATGCGCTGGTCCAGCAGTGCCTGGGAGGTCGCGGTCCCGGTCGTCAGCAGCACCTTCGCCCGGTAACGCAACGCATCCAGGACCGGAAGGATCGACATCGTCTCTCCTACACTCGCCGCATGCATCCATAACAGGCGACCGGACGGCCGAGGCGTTTCATCGATACCGAAGCGCTCCGGCAAGCGTTCGGCGATTTCGCGGCCGGTCCTGACCCGGCGGTGCAAATTCGCTCGGATTGCCGGAGCCAGCAATGTGGCCGCGACAGTCCAGCCGGACGCAAGCAGACCGGCGGTCATGCCGGACACAACAGGTCCGCTCGCGCGGCCGCTAGGTTCAAAGCCTCGGTGATCGCCGGGATCGCACCTTTCCAGTCGTGCCGAGGAACATAGATCGCTGGGCCGCACACCATAACGCCGCGGCCGAACGGCAGGGGCACCGGCATCCTGTCCCAGGTATCGAGTTGGACACGCCGGCTGGTCCGCGCTGCGAGGGGCACCACCGGCACACCTGACAACGCGGCCAATTGCGCCACGCCAAAAGCGGCCTGACGCCGTGGGCCCCTTGGGCCATCTGGCGTTATACCAATTAGTTCTCCCTTCCTGAGCACGGCCAGCAAATTCCGCATCCCCGTCGCGCCACCTCGTGTGGAAGAGCCCAAAATCGGCGAGATGCCAAAGCGCCGCACCACCGCCCCGATGAACTGTCCATCGCGATGCTGGCTCACCAGGGTGTGTATTGGGGTAAGGCGATAAAATGGCAGCTTGCGGGCGATCAGCGACAAGGCCGGCATCAGCGGCAGGAACTCGTGCCAGAAGGCGAACACCGCCGGAACGCCGGCCCCGTGCGGGCGAAAATGCTCCTGCCCGTCCAGCGTCCACCGCGTGGTACGGAGCGCGAAGGTCAGATAGAAGCTCAGCAGGCTCGCGAGCATGGCCTGGGCTTGAGGTGTGCGAAGTAAAGACTTCATTGCGCCGCCGGGTAGCACGCGGCCCAATGTTACGGAAGTGTTGGCTGTTCAGCCTTGGAACCCCGCCGTTTCAGCCAAAGCTTTCGCGCCTGCTTGTAGGAATGCGCCGCGCTGGAAAATCCAGATGCTGCCATACAGATCGTTGATGAAAGAACCAGTCAGCGGGGGCCACATGCCCACGGAGACACATCAGAATCCCAGTTGAGCGTTGGGGGGCAGCACCGCAACCCGAGGGGTTGTAGCCCTCCCGACCCGCATGGTGTAGCACCGATGCCGCACCCGCGAAGCCCGCTCGCAGCATCAGCCCGTGTCAGGAGAGCCTGGATGCCGAAAATCAGACCCGTAGCCGTCTTTGACTGCGTTGTTTTCGGCGCCACCGGCGACCTGACCCTGCGAAAATTGCTGCCGGCGCTGTACTACCGCTTCCACGACGGGCAAATGCCCGCCGACTCCCGCATCATCGGCGCCGCCCGATCCCAATTGTCCGACGACGACTACCGGCAACGCGCTGCCAAGACCCTCGCACAGCACCTCCCGAAAGCCGATCAGGATGCTGAATCGATCGGCGCGTTTCTGGCGCAACTGCACTATGTCTCGATCGACGCTACGGCGCACGACGCGGACTGGAGCCGCTTCGGCCCCATGCTGGACGACGCCCGCGTCCGGGTCTTCTACCTCGCCACCTCGCCCGACCTCTACGGTCCGATCTGCCACGCGCTCGGTGCCAACGGCATGGTCACCGAACAGTCCCACGTCGTGCTGGAAAAGCCGATCGGTCACGACGCCCCATCCGCGCACGCAATCATCGACGAGGTCGGAAAGATCTTTTCCGAGGCTCACACCTTCCGCATCGACCACTACCTGGGCAAGGAGACAGTGCAGAACCTGATGGCGCTGCGGTTCGCCAACACCATCTTCGAGCGTCTATGGACCGCCGACGTGATCGACCACGTGCAAATCACCGTTGCCGAAACGGTCGGGCTGGAAGGCCGCGGCGGCTATTACGACAAATCCGGCGCGCTGCGTGACATGCTGCAAAATCACATGCTGCAGCTGCTGTGCCTGATCGCGATGGACCCGCCGGTCTCGCTCGATGCTGACCGGGTGCGTGACGAGAAGCTGAAGGTGCTGCGTGCCCTGAAGCCCATGGAACCGCATGAAGTCACGGCCCTGACGGTGCGGGGCCAATACACCCAGGGCGCGATCGACGGCAAGCCGGTCCCCGGCTACTCGGCCGATCTGGGCTCGGAGGAAGTATCCAACACCGAGAGCTTCGTCGCTCTGAAAGCCGAGGTCCGCTCGTGGCGCTGGGCCGGTGTGCCGTTCTACCTGCGCACCGGCAAGCGGCTGCCCGCGAAAGTGTCCGAGATCGTCATCCAGTTCCGATCCCCGCCGTTCACCATCTTCCCTCCCGACGCGGCACAATGGCGTCCCAATACCCTGATCATCCGTCTGCAGCCCGAGGAAGGCATGCGGTTGGAGATGATGACCAAGGATCCCGGCCCCGGTGGTCTGCGGCTCTCCCCTACAGGCCTCGACATCAACTTCGAGAAGACGTTCGGGCGGCGCTTTCCCGATGCCTATGAACGGCTGCTGATGGATGTCGTGCGTGGCGATCCGACGCTCTTCATGCGCCGCGACGAAGTCGAGGCTGCCTGGGCCTGGGTCGAGCCAATCCTGGAGGGATGGGCGGCGAGGCCGGACCATCCGCGTCCCTATCCGGCGGGAAGCTGGGGCCCTACCGCCGCGATCGCGCTGATCGAGCGCGACGGCCGCACCTGGCACGAGGAAATCGAGTAGCGCCCACCCCGACCCGCGCTATCCCGCCCGGCGACCGTGGTGCTATGAAACCCCTTATGTCCGAGATAAGAGTCGGCACCCGCGGATCCCCCTTGGCATTGTTGCAGACCCGAGGCTTCCTGCATCTGCTCGCCTCGGTTCCGAACGCGGGAGCCAGCCGGGAAGTCATCATCGCGACTACCGGTGACGCCGTGCAGGACCGCCCGTTGGCCGACGTCGGCGGCAAGGGCCTGTTCGCCAAGGAAATCCACGAAGCCCTGCTGGACCACCGCATCGACTGCGCGGTTCACAGCCTCAAGGACCTCGAAACCGATCTTCCCCCGGGAATCCTGCTCGGCTGCGTGCTGGCGCGAGAGGATGCCCGCGACGTAATCATTCTCGGCGAGGGCTGCGGTCCCCCCGTGGCCGGCGACCCGTTAGCCGCACTGCCGCATGCCGCCGTGATCGGAACCTCCTCGGTCCGCCGGCAGGCGCAGTTGCTGCACCCCAGGCCGGACCTCCGAGTTGTCCCGATCCGCGGCAACGTTCAGACGCGCCTGAGAAAGCTTCGTGACTGCGAGTGCCAAGCCACTACGCTAGCTTTGGCCGGCCTGCGCCGCTTGGGCATGGACATCCCGGGAGCCATCATCCTCGACCCGGAGAAAATGCTGCCCGCCGCGACCCAAGGGATCGTCGGCATCACCCTTCGCGCCGATGACACGGCGCTGCACGAGCTATGCAGCCAAATCGAGGACCCAACGTCTCGCGCCGTCGCGACCGCCGAGCGTGCCCTGCTGGCGGCGCTAGATGGCTCCTGCCGCACACCGATCGGTGCCCACGCTCGCTTGCTGACCGATGGAAGCCTGACCCTGACCGGCCTCATTGCCCGGGTCGATGGCTCATTCCTGCTGCGGCGCTCAGAAACCGGGGCCGCAACGGATGGCGCCCGGATTGGCGCCGACCTCGGTGCTAGCCTCCGCGCTCAAGCTCCCGCCGATATGTTCGGCTGAGTTCGCAACCGGCCCCTCGACCCGGGCGTTGCATCTCCAAGCAACGAAGGAGCGCGTTCGATGAAGTTAATGATCATGCCCGTCGCTTTGGCTCTTGCTCTGGCAGCGGGCGCTTCAGGCCCGGCCCAGGCGAAGGGCTGTATAACGGGCGCCGTGGTCGGCGGTGCCGCCGGTCACATGGCGAACCATGGCGTCCTTGGCGCGGCGGGAGGCTGTGCGGTAGGGCACCACATGGCATTCGAGAAGCAAAAACAGTCTGACCAGAAGCAGGTGCAGCAACAGGACATGCAGCGAACGCCGGAACACTAGGCTGCAGTTCCAGGAGTTCTGGCCGCACTGAGAGCCCGTCCCGCCGAGCATAGACGGGGCGGGCCCTCAACTGGGCCATAAAACTTTTTATTGGCGGAAGCATCTTGCGAGTTACCCGTGCGCTAGCACCCAGTCATTGATAAAGCTGGCCAAGCCGTTGGCATGAAAATCTCGCTGCAGGGCGGTCGCGTCATAGTCGTCCCGCACCCAGTCCAGGAAGGACTTGCAGCCTTCAGCTTCTCGTTGATAGCGCAAGAAGAAAGCGTCCAGGATACCTGTCTTTGCCTGCTTGATGTGTCCAAAGCGCCATGACAGATGCCGCAGCGCCTCAGCCGACGTGCCACCTGCGAACAGGACCATCAGCCCCGCGGCAAGGCCCGCCCGATCAGCTCCGGACTTGCAATGCATTATCGCCGGCGTTTCCATAGACGCATAAATATCGTGCAAACGCATGATTCGATCCCGCTGTGGTGCACCCCGGCTCTCAAACGCGTTGTCGTGAAACATCAATCCCAATTCGCGCGCCGCCTCCCGCGAAAGAGCGTCTGAACCGCTCTGCGTCCGGCCGCGCAAATTGATTACCGTACGCAGCCCAAGCCGCCCAGCTAGCCGGCGCAAACGGGCCGGGGTCGGGTGATTGCAACGATAGATCTTGCCGGGGACAACGGGCTCAAGGTTGCTCCAAGCGAGGCGAAACACTGCGTGATCGACGAACAGTGAGTTGATCCATGCCACTGCGCGGCCCTTAGTCGTGCTGAGATCGCCGTTAAAGATAGAATCCATGCGTGAATTCGGCCAAACCTTTGGACAGTGGCCGGATATGCTCATGAGCGGCCAAAATACGCAACGTTGACCATACGACGGCAATCAGCGCCGCAATGTGCGCCGTGCTCATCGCGGCACCCGGACAACGCCGGTAAGCAGAGCAGCGCCATCGAACTGTCTGACAAGGCGCACCAGCCCACCCCCTAGCCAGGCCGCCGCCCCGGCGTCATTCAGGCTCGTCGGGGCCCTAGGGCCAGCGAGACCAAGGTCGCCAGTTAGCACCCGCGCCCCAAGACCGGGATGACAACGCAAGGCTCAAGGGGGAACACTGCAGTCGACGCGCCCTCAGTCTTGTGGGTCTCAAGTAGGGTGGCGCCCGAGATGACTGCGTATTCGTCGGCGGGCCGACCGAGAGCTGCCTGCCGGTGCGGCTGGCCGGGGTGCAGGTAGGGCATCGCCGATCCGAAGGTCGTGCGAGTCCCATACCTCGATCATACTGAAGCCAGGCTCTGTGCCTTCAATGAAGGCGATCGTCACCCTGGCCGGCGCGCGGTCGGCAGGATGGTGCTTGCGCGAAGGCAAGAATTGCCCGGCTCCCCAGGCAACTGGCCGGCGCCAACGAAAATTCGCTCACCACGTCAGAACCAGTTCACGATCGGCTTGCCCAGGCTATGTGGAAACAGGTCGTCGAAATACAGATGGAACTGAGCGATGACCCCCAGATGGGAGCCGGTCTCGCGGTTGCCAGGGACCAGCATCTCCAAACCAAACGCGTAATCCGTGGCAGTGTAGTTCAACCCGACGCCAAAAAGATATTGTGTGGTGTCCTGGTTGGGCTTACTTGCGGACGATGACCAGGTTAGCTCAACAATCGGCGTCAGTCGGTTGACGAACGTAGACAGTCCATAATCCTTCACCTCGGCCGACAGGTAACGGATGCTGTACTGAAGCGACAGACCCCCGGCCCAGGCATTGGCAATGCCGTTGTTGATCGGGCTGCCATCGCTCGGATCGACTTTCAGCTTCTTGTCGGCGATCACGTAGCCAAGTTCGCCGGTCAGCATCAGCGGTCGCAGTGCGTCGACCGGTAGATCTCCAAAGCCCTTTGCAAAGTAGAATGTTGGTTCGGTGGAGCTGCTGTCGTCATTATCGAGGACTGCGCCATTTGCACCGTTGGCTCCGCTGCGCGCAAATTCCCGCTGCACGCCAACTGAAAACAGGAACTCGTGTTCGAAGTTGACGTACGGCTTCCACTTTAGCGTAACGACAAGATTCTGCCAGCCGTTGGTAGTCTTGGAGCCGGGCCGGCTCAGCCAATTATATCCGTCATTAATGGCAAACCCAAAATTCTCCGTGATGCGCTTGTCCCACTCGAAGCCGAGCCCGTATAGGTTGGACGTTGGTCCGCCGTCGTTCGGCTGTGGCAGGACGCTGAAGGTGGGAAGGCTGGCCTCGTCGGCGACATTCGGATCGTCGAGCAGCAGTGTGCTGATGAACAGATGGTCTCCGGCAAAGCCATGGGCGCTGGCATGGTCGCTCAATGCCATCGTGCTGACGGCCATCGTGGCAAGCAAATAACGTGGATTCATGAATAATCTCCTGAAGCAAAAAAATCGGCCCTTACGGACGTGGGCCGGCGGACGTGCTCAGGAGATCGCGGGGGGTGCCCGGGGCTGGCTGGGTGGACGGTGGGATGAAGGTGGCGCCGTGGACGGTGGCGGAAGCTCGGAGCGAAGCACCACAACCCCGGCGGAAGGCATGTCAATCCCTACGTCACTTACCAACACTACTGGCGGCGCATGTACTGAGACGCACAGTGGGCAAATCAGGCAGTCGAGCGGATGCATCGGCGCTGGGGGTGTGTCACCAGCACCGTCCGGCGCGTGGCAGAGGATCTCCGCGCTGACAATCCGTGCAAACGGGTCGAGCCGCGGCACCGTTGCGCCCATGCCAAGCTGCGCCATTAACGCCAGCAGCACGGCCAACAGCCCATGGACGGGAACGCGGCGGTTCAACATCGCCGACTATCTTAGACTAAAATCGCGTTCGGTTGAACAGGATCAGAACCATCTCGGTCCGTTCGCACAGTCGTGACGACCGAGCACCCGAACCCGCAACCATCATCCATTACGACACAAGCTGGCATAAGCAGTATCGTTACTCAGACGGCCATTCTGTTCGCTGCTACTCCGCGGCTTGGCTCACCCCGAAAATTTCGTCATCGCTCCCTATTCGAAGCGGCGTCACGTCCTGCGCGACCACCCACTCAGGCCGAGCGTTTTGGTGCACAGGCGGTCGGTTCGCTATTGGATTGTAGACCGTGTATATGTGCCAACGCGAGTAACGCGACATGTTGTGGCCAGACCCATGCACCAGGTTCGGATGGAACAGCACCACGGTCCCGGGCTTCCCAGTAATAGCCACCGGATCGCCAAAGCGCTCCATTGCGCCGACCACATCCAGCTTCTTCACCGTCCATAGCCGATACGATGTCGTCTCGCAATCCAGTTCCGCTTCGAACCGGCCAAGCGTGTGACTGCCGGGGATGAAATACAAGCAGCCTCCGATCTCGCTCGCCTCGTCGATCATCAGCAGCGCCGTCGTCATATTCGGCGACGGCACACCGTCGTTCCGCCAAGAGCCGTAATCCTGATGCCACTGCCAGATTTCGCCCTTGATCGCTTCCTTCATGTTGCACTTCGAGTGATAAACGTACAGAGCGTCATCCCGCAGCAACTGCTGCGCCGGCTCCAGGATGCGCGGCAGCCGGGCGAGCGCCTCGAACGGCGCCGACGCGGTCGGGCTTTTTGGGTCATGCACCCGAAAAACCGTGCGCACGACCCCGCTTTTCTCCCGGATCACCTCCTCGGCTTCCAGCCCCGCGACGCGGCCCAGGTCGGCGCGAAGAATCTCGATTTCGCGTGGGTCAACCAGGTTCGGGAACACCAGGAAGCCGCGTTCCTCATACTCGGCGATTTGCCTATCCGTCAGCTTCATCGTTGCTTTCCTCGTTACATTGCAAGCGTAGGCGCTTGCCGGCGCTCCTGTTGCTCTTGCGCGACCCAGGGCGGCGTGTAGCCGGCGCGAAAATCCGGCGGCAGTTCGCACGCCCTCATATCGAAGCTGGCGAAGCGCGCCGGCCGGCCGCACACGATATCTCCCATATGCGGACTGACGATTGGGCTGGCCGTGTAGGCGAACGAATCCGCCGATGAATAGACCGGCAGAAGCAAAGGGCGCGCACGATCCGAGCGGTTTTCCAGCGAGCCATGGATGGTCCGGCAGTTCAGCAGCACGGCCGTGCCGGGACCGCCCGTGGCGGCGACGATCGTTTCCGGAGGAATCGCACGCACCACCTCATCATGCACCCGCACTACGAAAGTGCCGGCATCGTCGTACTGGCTATGCAACGGTCCTAAATGGCTGCCGCGCACGAAGGTCAGCGGTCCTTGGGCGTCGTCGCAGCCATTCAGATAAATGCCGATGGTCACCGGGCTGTAGTCGGTGTGCGGCCACGCAGGAATGTCCTGATGCCATTTGAAACCGCGCGTTCCGCGCTCGGATTTCACATTCAGCTTGGCATGATGGAACTTCACGTCCGGCCCAACGACATCGGCCGCCAGATCGGTCATCACCGGATCGCAGAAGAACGTCCAGACGTCCGGGTGCTGGTCCTGCGGGCTCGTCACGCGATGCAGCCGCGGACTGTGGGCCGAATGCCCTTCCTCCAGCACGAACACGCCGTCCGACCGCGTCACGCGCCGGCTGCGGTCCATCAACTCCGCCGTCACCGCCTGAAGCCGAGCGAGCCACGCCGTCGGAACATAGTCGGGCAAGACCAAAAACCCGTCGGTGAAATACGCCGCGCGCTGCGCAGCGGTCAGCACAATCGGCGGATGCGCCAGAACGTCCTCAGGCTTCACGGTCATTCTCCACTTTGGTTTTGCCGTCAGTGTGCTCCGTTAAAGGGCCATGCGCCAGGGCTGCTTGCCGAGCCAGCCGTGACGTGGAACCATCACGCCAACGACCAGGAAAACACCATGATCGAAACAATCAGCGATCTCCAAACGCGAGCTGGCGCGATGGAGACTTTCATCGTCCATCCCGAACGCAATGGCCCATTCCCTGCGGTCATCCTGCTGATGGACGCCCCCGGCATCCGCGAGGAGCTTTACGACATGGCCCGTCGCCTCGGCACCGCCGGCTACTATGTCGTGCTGCCCAACCTTTACTATCGCGCCGGCCGAGACACGAAATACGGTCCCGACGTCACCACCAAGGGGAGTGCCGAGCAGGCCCGGATGCGCGCAGTCCGCACCAAGATGACGATCCCGCCGGTCATGGAGGATTTCGCCGACATCTTGACATTCGTCGATACTCAGTCGGCGGCAAAAAAAGGCCCGGTCGGCACCCACGGCTATTGCATGAGCGGCCCCTACGCGCTCGCCGCCGCCGCCCGCTACCCCACACGCGTCGCCGCCGCCGCATCCTTCTACGGCACCTGGCTGGTCAGCGAAAATGAAGAAAGCCCGCACCAGAATCTCGGCAAAGCTAAAGGCGAGCTCTACATCGCCTGCGCCGAACACGATGAACTCGCTCCGTTGCCAATGGTCGCCGAGCTCAAGCAATTATTCGAAAAATCCGGCAATCCCGGTGAACTGGAGATGTATCCCGCGGTCCATCACGGCTTCGCCTTCCCGCAACGCTGGTGCTACGACAAGCCGGCCGCCGAGCGCCATTGGGAACGCCTGATCGCTCTCTACCGCCGTCGGCTCGGCTGATCGGGTCTCAGCCCGTTACTATCAACCCCGACGCCGTCATCCGCTCCCGCGCTGCCTGCATGCTTTCTGCCACCGCCAGAGCCGCCTCCAGTGCCCGCCGTCCGACCGCGGCGTCCACCAACACGGGCGCGCCATCCAGCACCGATGCGGCAAACGCGGCCTGCTCAGCCGCCAGCGAGTCATGTTCCTCCCACGACACATCCGCGATGCCGAACCCGGCGACGCCCCGCACTGGCTGCTGGCCGGGAGCCAAACCGCCATCTCCGCCCGGTGTTCGCGAAATCACCGTCAGCGTACGCGCTGCGAAATCCGCGGCCACGTAAGCGTTTTGCGCGAATATCCGCATCCGCCGCTCGGTCCGCGGCGAGATCCGGCTGGCGGTAATCGTAGCAACCGCACCGTTACGGAACCTCAGGCGGGCGTTGGCGATATCCTCATGCGGACTGGCGACCGGGGCGCCCACGGCATCGACGCTCTCGATCCCGCTGTCCACCAGAGCCAGGACAAGATCGAGATCGTGGATCATCAGGTCGAGGATTACCGAAACATCCGTGCCGCGCAGCTTGAACGGCGCGATCCGCGTTGCCTCGATGTACAGCGGCGCCCCGATCTTGCCCGCCATCGCTTGGTAGGCAGCGGAGAACCGCTCAAGGTGCCCGACCTGCAGCACCAGCCCACCGTGCTTCGCTAGAGCCCCCAACTCGTCCGCCTGCGCCAAGGTAGAAGCGATCGGTTTTTCCACCAGCACGTGCTTGCCCGCCCGCAGCGCCCGCGACGCCAGATCGTGGTGGGCCCGGGCCGGGGCGGCGACGATCAGCGCGTCGGACACCGCAAGCAAAGCCTCGAAATCCATTTCCTTGGCGCCGGCTTCCCACCCAAGGGTCTTGGCGCGATCGAGGTGAGGATCGTAGATCCCGGACAGCCGCGTGCGGCTCGACGCGGTCACCTTCAGCGCATGATAGCGGCCAAAATGCCCGGCGCCCGCGACCCCAACCCGAAGCTTTGCATCCGTCATCGATAATCCTCAGGCCCGATCTCGGCGACGACATCCGACCGACCGAGGTCATGTCAAGAGGCCTGCGTCTGCATCGCAATTGAGATCGGCATCTGCAAATCACTAGGATTCCGCTACTGCGTTGTGCTGAATCAGCATATCAGTCGCGCAAGGGGGTTAACACGTGCGTATCACGATGATCGGTGGGGGCTACGTCGGCCTGGTTTCTGGCGCCTGCTTCGCTGAATTCGGTACCGAGGTCACGGTGGTCGAGGCCGATCCGCGAAAGCTCGCCGCCCTTCACGATGGCAGAATGCCGATCTACGAACCGGGTCTTGAGCAACTGGTGACCGGAAACGTCAAGGCGGGCCGCCTGGCATTCACCGGTGACCTGGCTGCGGCGGTTGACAGGACGGAGGCGGTCTTCATCGCAGTAGGCACACCGACAAGGCGCGGCGACGGTCACGCCGACCTTAGCTATGTTTACGCCGCGGCAGAGCAAGTCGCTAAATCCCTTACCGGCTATGCCGTGATCGTCACCAAATCGACGGTCCCGGTCGGCACCGGGCGCCGCATTCAGGAAATCGTCCATCTCACCCGCCCGGATCTGGAGTTCGACGTCGCCTCCAACCCCGAATTCCTACGTGAGGGCAACGCCATCGGCGACTTCATGCGGCCGGATCGTGTCGTCATCGGCGCCGAAACCGACCGCGCGAGGGAGGTCATGCACCGTCTCTATCGCCCGCTGTATCTGATCGAGGCACCGATCGTTTTCACTGCGATCGAGACCGCCGAACTGACCAAATACGCGGCCAACGCCTTCCTCGCCATGAAGGTCACCTTCATCAACGAGATGGCCGATCTGTGTGAGCGGGTCGGCGCCGACATACACGACGTGGCGCGGGGCATCGGCCTGGATGGTCGCATCGGCCGGAAGTTCCTGCATCCCGGCCCCGGCTACGGGGGCTCCTGCTTCCCGAAGGACACCTTGGCACTCGTCCGCACCGCCCAGGATTATGGCGCACCATCCCGCCTGGTTGAAACGACCGTCGCCGTCAATGACGCCCGCAAATCCAGCATGGCGATGCGCGTGATCAGCGCCTGCGGCGGATCGGTGCGCGGTAAGACCATCGCCGTCCTCGGCCTCACCTTCAAACCCGAGACCGACGACATGCGGGATTCGCCATCGCTATCGATCCTGTCCCGTCTAGCCGGCGATGGGGCGATCATCCGCGCTTTCGACCCCGAGGGCATGGAGCAGGCCCGGCCGCTACTACCGGACGCAATCAGCTACTGCTCTGACGCCATGGATGCCGCGGCCGGCGCCGATGCCTTGGTACTGATCACAGAATGGAACGAATTTCGTGCCTTAGCCCCTACTCGTCTCGCCGAAGCGATGCGCGGCCGGATCCTGATCGATCTGAGGAACGTCTATGATCCCATCGCGATGCGGCAGGCCGGGTTCGAATACCACGGCATCGGTAGAGCAACGCTGACGATCTGATGGCTGATCCAACACGAGAGTCAGCGTTCGACCTGCTGACCGCGGTCCTGGAAAAACATCGTCCTCTGGAAGAAGCTCTCGACGCGTTGCCCGCCCAGGATGCCAGGGACCGCGCCGCCGCGCATCGTCTCGCCGCCGCTGTCTTGCGCAGGATGGGCACATTGGACGCGGTGCTGGAGCCGTTCCTCCGCAAGGAGCCGCCGGAGCCCGTCCGCAACGTTCTGCGGATTGGCTCGGCCGGCCTGCTGCTGCTTGACACGCCCACCCATGCGGCGGTCGCCACCGCCGTGTCCCTCGCCAAGCGTCGCGGCCTCGCCCCGTTCGCCGGCCTGGTGAACGCAGTCCTCCGCAAGGTCGCCACCGCCGGCCCGGACGCCCTTGGAGACCTGAATTCGGCGCGCCTCGATACGCCGGCTTGGCTGTGGACCTCCTGGGGGCAGGCCGCCCGCTCCATCGCGTCCGCGCATCAGGCCGAGGTTCCACTGGATGTCACCCTGAAGCCCGGGGTCCCACTGCCCGAGGGCGGTATCCTGTTGCCCACGGGATCCGCCCGCTTCCCCGCCGGCACACGGGTGTCCGACGTTCCTGCTTTCGAGTCGGGCGACCTGTGGGTGCAGGACGCCGCTGCGGCGCTGCCGGCTCGTCTGCTGGCACCACAGCCAGGCGAGCGCATCGCTGATCTCTGTGCTGCTCCAGGGGGGAAAACCGCACAACTGGCCGTTGCTGGCGCGATTGTGACCGCGATCGAGCGCGACGCTGCCCGTATCGGACGCCTGACCGACAACCTGAGCCGATGGCATTTGCACGCGGATGTGATCAATGCCAACGCGACCACCTGGCGGCCCGCTGAACCCTTCGACGCCGTGTTGCTAGATGCTCCGTGCAGTGCGACCGGAACCATCCGCCGCCATCCGGATGTCGCTCGTATCAAGCGGCCGAGGGATGTGCAAACGGTCGTCCCGGTGCAGGACAAACTGCTGGAAGCTGCCGCGCAGATGCTGCGTCCTGGCGGCCGCCTGATATACGCTGTGTGCTCGCTGCAGCCCGAGGAAGGCGCCCCGCGCATTGCCGCCGCGGTGAAGGCCGGGCTTCGGCACGACCCGTTCCGACCGGCGGAATTCACCGCCCTTCCGGAAGCCCTGACGCCCGACGGCTATATGCGCACCCATCCCGGCCTTTGGCGGGACCGCGGCGGTATGGACGGTTTCTTCGCCGCCCGGCTGATCAAAACTTGATGTCGCTAGATAGCGACGTTGCCCACAGGACGATGTTGCCAACGGGCCACCCAACGGCTCATTCACCTTGTATGACGTCGGCCCCGGTGTCTAGAAACATGCCATGACTGGTCCCGAGTCTCGGCACGTCACGATTGCCCCAAGCCTGCTCGCCGCCGATTTCGGCCGGCTGCGAGAAGAGGTCAGCGCTGTCGAAGCGGCCGGCGCCGATTGGCTCCATCTGGACATCATGGACGGCCATTTCGTCCCGAATATCAGCTTCGGCCCGACGGTGCTGGCGGCCATGCGTAAGCACACGAAGCTGCCGTTCGACGTGCACCTCATGATCGCGCCGGTGGATCTCTATCTGGACGCCTTCATCGACGCCGGCGCCGACCACATCAGCCTGCATCCGGAAGCGGGACCGCATCTACATCGGTCGTTGCAGCACATCCGCAATGCCGGCAAAAAGGCGGGTGTCGTCCTGAACCCGGCGACCGCGCCCGAGGCGATTGTTTGGGCGCTCGACCTGATCGACATCGTCCTGGTGATGTCGGTAAACCCCGGCTTCGGCGGGCAAACTTTCCTCACCTCGCAATTGGCCAAGATCACCCGGCTCCGCCAAATGATAGATGCCGCCGATCATCCCATAGCACTGGCCGTCGACGGTGGCGTCACGGCCCACACCGCCCCGGACATCCTGCGAGCCGGCGCCGACACGCTGATTGCCGGCACCTCGGTGTTCCACGCGACCGACTACGCCCGAGCAATCGCCGGACTGCGGGGAGGCAGGTGAGCGTGGCGACCCCCAGAAGCTGGATGCGCGAGGCTAGGCGAGCGATGGCGCGCCTCCCCAGCCTGCGGATGGGACGCATCCCCGACGCGCCCGCCCTGTCAGTCCGCGATCCCTGGCCCGGCGATCCAACACGCGGGGCGCGATTGATCAAAGGCGAGATAGAAATCGGGGGCGCCGCCCAGCCGCTCAAACAAAACGGCTGGCATCAGCTCGGCGGCTCCGCTGTCCTGCGTACCGGCGCGCACAGCTTCACCTGGCTGCGCGATCTGCGCGCCCTTGGCACTGATGCCGCCCGGTTACGCGCCCGCGCCCTGGTTTCGGAGTGGATCGCCAGCCCTCCCTCCGACCCCATCGCCCATCGCCCCGACGTCGTCGGCGCCCGCATCACCGCCTGGCTCGGACATTACGACTTCTTCGCCGCGACCGCCGACGACGTATTCCGCCAGCGCCTCATGGGCCGGCTGGTGATCGAGGCACGCAGCCTTTCCGCCGCCCTGCCAGCCGAGGAACTCGACGCCAGAGCACTGACCGCGCTGAAAGGTCTGGTCGCCGCCGCCGTCGCATTACGCGAACACTCGGGCTTCCTGACGCGAGCATTGCGCTTCCTGCCGCAGGAGATCAGCCGACAGATCCTGCCCGATGGCTGCCACGCCGAACGCAGCCCGGCCGCGCAGTTGGCGGCGTTGCAGGACCTGACGGAAATCCGCGCGCTGTTCCAGACCTCACAAACCCAGCCGCCGCCGATGCTTGCCCACGCGATCGAGCGCATGGCCCCGGCTCTGCGCATGATGCGGCACGGCGACGGCGCCCTGGCGCTGTTCAACGGCAGCAAGGAAGAGACCGCGACGCTGGTTGATCTGGTTCTGACCCAGGCCGGGCGCGGCGGTCGTGGCCCTTCAGCGCTGACCGAGGGCGGCTTCAGCCGCATGCAGGCCGGCCGGAGCGTGCTGATCGTCGACTGCGGCGCCCCGGCTCCCCCTGGGTTGGACCGGTTCGCCCATGCCGGCACCTTGTCGATGGAACTCTCCATCGGCCGTGACCGGTTGATCGTGAACTGCGGTGCATTCCCGGCCGGTCCACCGGAATGGCACGACGCGGCCCGCGCCACCGCCGCGCATTCCACGCTGGTGATCGGTGACCTGAACAGCAGCGAACTGAAGCCCGAGGGTCTCGGCCGCCGCCCGGTGACCGTCGAGGTCAACCGCCAGGAAGCCGCTGGTGCGCACTGGCTGGACGTGTCGCACGACGGCTGGAAGAAGCCGTTCAACGCGGTGCACCGCCGCCGCTTCTACATGGCGGAAAGCGGCGAGGACATCCGCGGCGAGGATCTGATCGAGTCGCCCGACCCGCAGCCGTTCACCCTGCGGTTTCACCTGCACCCAGATGTCCAGGCCAACGTGCAGCAGGATGGCGGCGCGGTGTTGCTGCGGTTGAAGTCCGGCATGTTCTGGCGCCTGCGGGCCGACGGCGCGCGGCTGACCCTGGAGGAAACGATCTACCTGGGTGGTGCCGAACCACGGCGAGGCGAGCAGGTCGTTCTGACCGGCTTCGCCGATGGCGCGCAACACGTCAAATGGGCACTCAGCAAGGTCGAACGCGCCGGGTGAAGTTCGCCGCAGGCGTTCCTGCGCGACAGGCGCCGAATCAGTTATGTCCTGATAGCGCCGCCGAGTGTGACCGCGGTCGGGGTGAGGTCGTGGGCCACACCCCCTCGATCTTCGCATTACACAATGTCCTTTATGTTATGCCATAGGAACAGGAATCCGGGCAGCCGAAAATAAGGCTGCGCTACTTTGACTCCATGCATCTAAAACCGTTGACAACTCTCGCATGTGCTAAAGTGCCCCTGTTAGCCGATCCGGAGGACGGCTTATGGGTTTTTGAGGAGGGAAAAGTTGAAGCGCTATTTTGATGCTATTGTGGTCGTGCCGCTTGAAGAGGAATTTGAAGTCGTCCTCGATAATTTTCACGTTGTCGACGATCTATCCACTGCGACACACATCAGATTTGCAGCGACTCCACCAGATCGGAAAACAACAGTGCTGCTAGTCAAGCAGTTCAAAATGGGCCGCACTGAATGTCAAGAGGCGATCAGCTTATCACTAAACGAGTTCGACTGCGGCATTGCAATCTGCGTGGGAATTGCAGGGGCTTTGTCATCCGACCTTTCAATAGGAGACGTGTGTTACTCAATATCCATAATGGATGTTCTGGACAACACTAAAATCACAGATAAGGCCATTCAGATCGCCCCCGACTTTTATGATACCCCACGTGAGCTAATTGTCCCTATCTCCTTAGATCGAATCAGCCCTCGCACAAAAGCCGACTATACTGCTTGGGCTGAAGGCCTGGGCAAGGCAGGTGCTCAGCTTATACCGGGCTCGTTCAGTGGCAAGGATGGAAAGCCTGAGACTATAAAACCTCCCCACGTTCTATCCGGCATCATAGCGTGTGGGCCGGTTTCGGCGAGTCCCGCGTTTAACGCACAACTCAAATTGGCGCATCGGAAGGTTCTGGCGATCGAGACCGAGTTTGGAGGCTTATTTGCTGTCGCCCGACGGGCGGGGGTGCCAGCGATTACCGTTCGTGGAATCTCTGATTATGCTGGGATCGACAAAAATCGCTTTGAGGAGGAGACGGGGAACAAGGCTCGTCTTCTGGCTGCTACAAACGCAGCCTCGTTCTTGGTTCGCCAGCTAAGCTCGAGCGGACTCTCGAACTAGCTCGAACTTATTGCGTCAAAGGCGAGCAGGCGGGGATGCCCAGTTACGGCTTCCCGAACTTGAGTTCAACCAAAACCCAGCGGCCTTGCTCATCAGACAAGGTCAAGGTTTCGACGACAAGTTGCGGGACCTGGCACCAGCCCACGCGCTCCAATCCAAAGGCTACCATCTCCCGGTTCCGAGGATCCGAATAATGGAGCTTGGCCCGGCACGACTAGGTGAACCCAATCCGCCCGTCGAGGTCCGAGATGCCCTGCACGAAACTCGCGTAATCATCCTTCACGTTCCCAGAGAATATCCCGACCGAAGTTTGTCATGGATCATTGCGACCGATCTCATCTCAGCTCAGATCGGCGAGACGCAACTTGTGCCTAGTGTTGTGGAGGCTAGTCAGCTTCAACGGCCACGTTTCGGGATATTGAAACTCGTCGACCCCCAGATTTTGGAGATGGCCCAATCACCCGAGTTTATCAATGTTTTCATTGTCGACAATTTTGACTTCGGTTCAAAAAGCCGAACGGATTTTCTCCGGGAGCAGATCGAGGCATCACCCGACGGGAAGTTTGTAATTGTGACTTGCTCAGGCGAGAGCGCGGTGGCATCGCAAGACTTCTCCAACAAGGTCGCGGCATCGACGGCAAGGCTCTGTGACGTCTCATTTAAAGAGATCGCGACGTTTATACGCAAAAACTTCGAGATGGAGCCATCCGCATCAGAGGTCGTTGCGGTGCGCCTGACAGAGACCTTCCAGAGGTATGCCTTGCGTGCACATCCTTCTTATTTTGCAGGTATTCCAAGAAACACGTTGGTTGCCCTATTACAGGCAAACCGACGTGCGGAGCTCATCGAGATCGCTGTAATGGGTTATCTTAGCTTTGTCGTCGCCGGCGATACGCAGGCAATCGCACTAAGTCGGACAACGCGAGAAAGATTTCTTAGCGAGCTAGTTCATACGATGGCTGCTGAGAAGAGGTCATTCACTGAGGACGAACTTACAACCTATGCCCATGAATTCGCAAGGCGATACGATTTTAACATCTCCGCGAATCGCTTCATTCTATCTTTCATAGATAATCGCATCCTCCATGTTGAGGACAAGGTGATCAGGTTTACGCTGCCATTTATGGAGGCCTACCTATTAGCCAAGCGGCTTCTCGAAAATCCTACCGATGCGACTAAATATTTTTCCAGTCTTTATGAAAATTTCGACTATCAAACCTTCTCGCTTTACGTAGAGATGGGGGCGGAACCATGTGTTATTCAAAATATTGTAACAGAACTCGATTTAGTAGTTGCGGATCTGAAAGGCGAAGCGCCTTCGGGCGCGATTTTAATGGATCCGGCGGTTTACCCACGAGCGCTGGACCGGATGGGGAGGCTACGATCGGCACAAACATTGCTTCAAAAGGCGGCGGCGGACGTGAGGTCGGACCAGGACCAATCGCACGAGAAGCAACTCATACTTGATGCCAGCGATCACGTGCGTGAAATGGCAGCTGAGCAAGCATCTAGCAGCGATCGTCGGCCACCTCAGACTGAGATGGCAGCGTCTCAAAGAGCAGTGACGATCTGGTCCGTAGCACTTAATCTCTTGGGATCGGGTGCAGAACGACTGGAAGCGGGAACCAAAAGAAATCTTGTGAAGAAAGTGGTTAAGCTTTCGGGCCTTATCATCGATAATATGACGCGAAAAACTTTTGCCGTCGATTTCGGCGAGATAAAAGAAAAGATGTTACAAGACAAGGATCTTGTGCAGTGAGGTGGCCCCCGAAAACTGGACAGGTAGCTAAGAGAGAGTCTCAGCTTGGGACGGCCGCTTGGCCGAAGGTGAGACATGGCAAATACACGGAAGAAGCACAGTCCTGAGTTCAAGGCGAAAGTGGCCCTTGCGGCGGTGCGGGAAGAAGGGACTGTGGCCGAGCTGTCGAGCCGGTTTGGCGTTCACGCCAGCCAGATCCATGCCTGGAAGAAAACGCTGCTGGACGGGACGGCGGGTTTGTTTGCGGCAAACAAGGGCGCACCCCATGGCGATGAGGCCAAAGCCGAGGCTCAGATGGCGCCTTTGTATGAGAAGATCGGCCAACTGACGGTGGAGCGGGATTTTTTTCGCAAAAGGTCTGGGCCATGAGCCCGGCCGACCGGCGTGCGCGGGTGGACCGGGATGACCCGGTTCTGGCGATCGTTGCGCAGTGCCGGCTGCTGAAGATCGCTCGCTCGACGCTGTATTACCGGCCGGCCCCGGTTGACCTGGATGATCTGGCGGTGATGCGGCGGATAGACGAGCTGTATCTGGCCTCGCCGTTCTACGGATCACGCCGAATGGTCGCGGTATTGCGGCGCGAGGGCCTGGTTATCAACCGCAAACGGGTGCGGCGGCTGATGCGGGTGATGGGGTTGGAGGCGATCTACCAAAAGCCGAACACCAGCCGAGGCCATCCGGATCACACCGTGTATCCGTACCTGTTGCGGGGTCTGATCATCGACCGGCCGAACCAAGTGTGGTGTGCCGACATCACCTATATTCCGATGGCCCGGGGATTTGTCTACCTGGTGGCGGTGATGGATTGGTTCAGTCGGCGGGTTCTGTCGTGGCGTCTGTCGATCAGCATGGAAGCGGACTTCTGCGTCGAGGCGGTTCAGGAAGCGATGGCCAAACATGGCCGGCCCGAAATCTTCAACACCGATCAGGGTGTACAGTTCACTAGCGCCGGGTTTCTGGATGAGCTTGAAACAGCGGGCATCCGGATCAGCATGGATGGCAAAGGGCGGTTTCTGGACAACATCTTCATCGAGCGGCTTTGGCGAAGCCTGAAATACGAAGAGGTTTTCATCAAGGCGTATGGCTCGGTGATCGAGGCGCGCCGGGGCATTGGCGGATGGCTCTGTTTCTACAACGGGGAGCGGCCGCATCAGGCGCTGGGCTACCGGACGCCGCGTGCGGTTTTCGCCGGCGCAGCCTGTGAGCAAGTGGATAACCCCTCCGCCTCGCTGCGCGGTGCTCCGGCGTTGCCCACTTGCTCACAGTTACAACATCAGGAAAAGGAAGTATTGATGTATTGCTTAGTATAGAGAGGGTCTGTACTAATCCTTTCGACGTCCCTCGGATCGGGAGGGGCACTGGAAACACGGCGGGACTCTCTCTTAGGTCACCCCAATTCCTGTCCAACCGATGGGGTCCACCTCACAGGCCATCGCTAAGTCAAATCCGAGTTTGGACCCGAATACGGCTGACAGTGCCATTGATAACCTCGTTGACTTCACTCAACTCATTATAGCATTGCAACCGTTCCTGACCGTCATGGTCTCTCTTTGCGAGGAAGCACGCGCCCACGTCCTTGCCGAAAGTGAGGTGGACCCCATCGGTTGGACAGGAATTGGGGTGACCTAGAGAGAGTCCCGCCGTGTTTCCAGTGCCCCTCCCGATCCGAGGGACGTCGAAAGGATTAGTACAGACCCTCTCTATACTAAGCAATACATCAATACTTCCTTTTCCTGATGTTGTAACTGTGAGCAAGTGGGCAACGCCGGAGCACCGCGCAGCGAGGCGGAGGGGTTATCCACTTGCTCACAGGCTGCGCCGGCGAAAACCGCACGCGGCGTCCGGTAGCCCAGCGCCTGATGCGGCCGCTCCCCGTTGTAGAAACAGAGCCATCCGCCAATGCCCCGGCGCGCCTCGATCACCGAGCCATACGCCTTGATGAAAACCTCTTCGTATTTCAGGCTTCGCCAAAGCCGCTCGATGAAGATGTTGTCCAGAAACCGCCCTTTGCCATCCATGCTGATCCGGATGCCCGCTGTTTCAAGCTCATCCAGAAACCCGGCGCTAGTGAACTGTACACCCTGATCGGTGTTGAAGATTTCGGGCCGGCCATGTTTGGCCATCGCTTCCTGAACCGCCTCGACGCAGAAGTCCGCTTCCATGCTGATCGACAGACGCCACGACAGAACCCGCCGACTGAACCAATCCATCACCGCCACCAGGTAGACAAATCCCCGGGCCATCGGAATATAGGTGATGTCGGCACACCACACTTGGTTCGGCCGGTCGATGATCAGACCCCGCAACAGGTACGGATACACGGTGTGATCCGGATGGCCTCGGCTGGTGTTCGGCTTTTGGTAGATCGCCTCCAACCCCATCACCCGCATCAGCCGCCGCACCCGTTTGCGGTTGATAACCAGGCCCTCGCGCCGCAATACCGCGACCATTCGGCGTGATCCGTAGAACGGCGAGGCCAGATACAGCTCGTCTATCCGCCGCATCACCGCCAGATCATCCAGGTCAACCGGGGCCGGCCGGTAATACAGCGTCGAGCGAGCGATCTTCAGCAGCCGGCACTGCGCAACGATCGCCAGAACCGGGTCATCCCGGTCCACCCGCGCACGCCGGTCGGCCGGGCTCATGGCCCAGACCTTTTGCGAAAAAAATCCCGCTCCACCGTCAGTTGGCCGATCTTCTCATACAAAGGCGCCATCTGAGCCTCGGCTTTGGCCTCATCGCCATGGGGTGCGCCCTTGTTTGCCGCAAACAAACCCGCCGTCCCGTCCAGCAGCGTTTTCTTCCAGGCATGGATCTGGCTGGCGTGAACGCCAAACCGGCTCGACAGCTCGGCCACAGTCCCTTCTTCCCGCACCGCCGCAAGGGCCACTTTCGCCTTGAACTCAGGACTGTGCTTCTTCCGTGTATTTGCCATGTCTCACCTTCGGCCAAGCGGCCGTCCCAAGCTGAGACTCTCTCTTAGCTACCTGTCCAGTTTTCGGGGGCCACCTCAAAGCATAGGACATACAGACGTGGACGAAGGCATTGATGAACTGATTCGAAATCTATGGCTTTCCGACATTGACGTTCCTAGTGGGCGGCAGAGCTTGAATCGGTCGATTAAGGACCTGCCAAACGCGAAGCTGCTTCGCCACGCTGTAATGGCGCATTTAATGATGCGTGTGTTCTGGAAGCATTGGCTTAAAAGTGACCGCCTGTCGTTGCTCGATTCTGCCGACCTCAGTCTGAGGGGTCTCGGCATGCAGCACAAAACAGGCGAGCTAAAGAGAATTGTTGAGAGACTAAGGAAACAGAGGAGCTTGATGGGTAGGTGTCTATCAGGACAAGCACCCGCCCTAGGCCCCGCCCCGTCGGGCCCTCGGCGACTTTCCATAAAATAGGTTAAGGGGTCGCCGTGTGAAGCGAGACCGTGCAGGGACCACTCTCGCATCGAAATTTCGCGCGATAGGCAAGGTCCTTTTAACGTGCTGTCATGATTTGCTCGACCGGAGTTCTGAGTTGGCCTAAAGCAAGGCCCTAATCGCGACCTGGTACAAACGGCATAAGCCTGCCATGCCACGTCTAGGCCGCCGGCTGTGGTCGACCGCCAGCTCTTGAACAGTCAATGCCGCCTCTGAGCTTTGATCCCACACAACGCTCGATCCCCTTGCTGCGCGGAACCCGTTCCCCTGTAACCCGCGAATTGAGTGCAGAAGCTTCACGGGTGCGCCCCCGCGATCCCCGCAACCGAGGATGTCGGCAAGGGAGCCGGTCAAGCCCGGATCTGACCGTCCGGGATGAAAATCATCGAAATCACCAACGTTGATTTTCCCCGCCGCCCCTCGGCGGAAGGGTTGTTCACCAGCCGCCTGGACGCGACGATCGGCCCGAAGCTGACCGAGCGCGAGCGCGCGCGCCGGACCGCGATCAGCAAGTCCATTAGAAACCCGCCACACTTGTCACTCCCGCCGTTCGAGGCCGGATCCCCATTCTATCTCACAACGCAAGCGCGGGCCTCCCGCCGTCAAGTCCGAAACAGCGCAATTTTCGAGTTTGAAAGCAAGACCCAGAGTGCGGACGCGGCGCGAAGCTCAGATTTTCATGCCAGACCAAAGGAAACCCAGACCATGACCACCACCGATACTTTCCAGCGCCCGCATTGCCACACCAACCGGGCCTCAGCGCGTCCTCGCTGCTGCCAGCAAGCCCTGATCGTCCTCCGGCCGTTACGCTACAAGGCCACCCTCCACAACCTGATCGATCAGGTGATCAACGCCGGCCTGATTGCTCTCATCGGCTGCTCGATCGCCGCAGCGCTCGCTATCGGTGCTCCGATGCCGGCCGCCGGCACGCAGGCCGCGATGCCTCTCGACCAACTCGTCTTCCCCGCCTCACCCTACCAGCCGCGCATGCAGCGCCTGGTCGGCAACGTCAATGCGCCGGTTGGTCAAGGCTGGGGCTAGCTCACCGAATCGGTTTCTCACAACGATCGATCGAGCGGAGGGTTCCAATGATAACGTTCATTCTCGCGGCCGCGGTGCTGGTCGGTGCGCTGTGTATCGCCGTAGCCCTCGACGGTGCCACGACCGAAGCGCCACCGGGCGTTGTCGCGCCCTTCCTGGCTGCAAGACTGCTCGCCGCGGATCAAACGGTGCCAGTTGCATTGGGGTGTGCGCCTCAGTACAGATCGCAGAAAACACTGGATGCAAACCGAACGACACTCAATCATCTGCCCTGCCGCGCAGCCGCCTCATCCATCGCCGTCAAAATCGCGTCGAATCGCTCTTTCAACTCAGCCCGCCATTCCGCACTGTGATGCGTGAACACGTAGAGTTCGTTTCCGCGGACCGCGTTGAGAACTTGTGCCGCGACGTCGGAGGGATCGAGCCCCGACTGCCCGTATTCGACAAGCTTGGCGAGCAGCCTGCCCGCCTCGCTTGAAGGGTCCGGCGTCAGCGCCGGCCCATAGCGCTCCGGTCGGTTGCGCCCGCTCTCCCAAATTCGCGTTCGCACAAACCCGGGACATAGCACGGTTACGCCAATGCCCAGGGGGCGACCGTCTTCGCCAACCCTTCCGACATGTTGACCACCGCAAACTTGCTGGCCGCAGTAAGGGCTGAACCCAAGCCCGCTGTTCATCCCGGCCATCGACGCCGTGTTGACAATGTGACCGCCCTCGCCATGGGCGCGGATATGCGGCAGGAAGGTTCGGATACCGTGCAGAACACCCATCAGGTTGACGTCGAGCACCCACCGCCAAGTGTCGAGTGAAATGGCGTCGACGCCACTTCCACCGCCGACACCAGCATTGTTGCAGACAACATGGACCGTCCCGAATGCCTGATAGGCCGCGTTGGCCGCATCGTCGACACTGGCAGGGTCAGCAACATCGCAGATCACGCCGCGCACGCCGGGTCCTGTCCCCTGCAGAGCCCGGACAGCGCCCGTCAACGCCTCGGCCTCGATGTCGGCGAGCATCACGTTCATGCCCGCCTCCACAAAGGCCCGGCCGAGCGCGAGCCCAATTCCGCTCGCCCCGCCGGTCACGAATGCCGTCTTGCCGACAAGATCCTGCATGGCGTCCCCTTACCACTCCAGAGCAACACGGACCATTGAAGGTCCGGATTCCACAAGAACGCCTGGGCTTGTCGTAGCGCGGCATCGGTCCCGAATCGTGATACCCTGCCCACGGATGAAAATCATCGAAATCACCAACGTAGACTTCTCGCTGCGCCACTTCCTCGTCCCGCTGATGCGCGCGATCCGCGCCCGCGGCCACGAAGTCGTCGGCGCCTGTGCCGAAGGTCCCCTGCTTGACGACGTCCGCGCCGAGGGCTTCCGCGTCATCCCGATCCCCTTCGTTCGCCGCCTGTCCCTCCTCGCCCACCTG
Source organism: uncultured Alphaproteobacteria bacterium (assembly GCA_963819345.1). Taxonomy (GTDB): domain Bacteria; phylum Pseudomonadota; class Alphaproteobacteria; order Acetobacterales; family Acetobacteraceae; genus Rhodopila. Next base: position 7,170 of record CAWFVX010000013.1, on the reverse strand, counting down.
CGCGCCTTCCAGTCGCTGGTCGCCATCCTGCGCGCTGAAAAACCCGATCTGGTCCACGCCCATATGCCGATTAGCGGCTTCCTCGCGCGCCTCGCCGCTTGGATCGCCGGAGTGCCAAAGGTCGCCTATACCTGCCACGGCTTCCTGTTCAACCACACCGCCTCGTCCCCCCCACGCCGAGCCCTTTCCCTCGCCATGGAATGGATCGCCGCGCGCGTCACCGACGTCTTCCTGACCGTCTCCGAAGCCGAGGCTCAGGACGCGCGGCGCCTCCACATCGCCGCCAACGCCGAACCGGTCCACAACGGCCGAAACCCCGCCATCTTCCGTCCCGACCCAACCGCCCGCGTCCGCATCAGAACCGAACTCGGCGTACCACCGGACCGCGTCGTCATCATCGTGGTCTCCCGCCTGGTCTGGCACAAAGGTTACCCCGAACTCGCCGCCGCCATGCGCTCGGTGCCCGAAGCCGAACTCTGGGTGGTCGGCGAACGCCTGGACAGCGACCGAGGCGCCGACATGGCCGCCCTCCTCCGCGCCGCCGGCCTCGACGACCGTCTCCGCATGCTCGGCTACCGCACCGACATCCCCGCACTCCTCGCCGCCGCCGACATTTTCACCTTGCCCAGCCGCTTCGAGGGCCTGCCGATGTCGGTGATCGAGGCAATGCTGACCGGCCTGCCGGTCGTCGCCACCAACGTCCGCGGCCCAGCCGAGCAAGTCATCGACGGCGAAACCGGCTTCTCCGTCCCACCCGGCGACGCGGCGGCGCTCGGTTCGGCCCTGGCCAAACTGGCGCGCGATCCGGACCTGCGGGCCCGCATGGGCAACGCCGGCCGCCAGCGAGCGCTCGACCGCTACGACGAGACGAAAGTCCTGTCGCGAACCCTGGACCTGCTCGGTCTGTAGGTCTATCCCGCCGCCCGAGCAGCATCTCGGGACCCCGCCGCCATGACCGACATCGTTCCCATCCGACGGGCGTTGATCTCCGTTTCCGACAAGTCTGGTTTGCTGCCGTTCGCCCAGGCGCTCGTCGCACAAGGCGTCGAAATCCTGTCCACCGGCGGATCAGCCAAAGCCTTGCGAGACGCAGGCGTGCCGGTCAAGGACGTGTCCGACCATACCGGCTTCCCCGAGATCATGGACGGCCGCGTGAAAACCCTGGTGCCGCAGATCCATGGCGGCATCCTCGCGCGCCGGGACCTCCCGGACCATATCGACCAGATGCGCATCCACAACATCGCGCCCATCGACCTGGTCGCCGTGAACCTCTACCCGTTCGAGGCGACCGTCGCGGCAGGAGCATCCTACGACGACTGCGTCGAGAACATCGACATCGGCGGCCCGGCCCTGATCCGCGCCGCCGCCAAAAACCACGATTTCGTCGTGGTGTTGACCGACCCGGAGCAATATCCCGGCGCGCTCGACGAAATCACCACCTCCGGTGGCACCTCGGCGCTGTTCCGGCGCCGGCTGGCGTCTGAGGCTTACGCACGCACCGCCGTCTACGACGCTGCCATCGCGGCCTGGTTCGCGCGACAAACCGAAATCGAGTTCCCCACGCGCATGACCATCGCCGGCAGCTTGAAACAGACGCTCCGCTACGGCGAGAATCCCCACCAGTCGGCCGCGTTCTACATCTCTGGCGATCGACCCGGCGTGGCCACCGCGCGACAGGTCCAGGGCAAGGAACTGTCCTACAACAACCTCAACGATACCGACGCCGCGTTCGAGTGTGTCGCCGAATTCGAGGCCCCCACCATCGCGATTATCAAACACGCCAATCCGTGCGGCGTAGCCTCCGCGGATCGTTTAGCCGATGCCTGGGATGCGGCATTTCGCTGCGATCCCGTCTCGCCCTATGGCGGCATCGTCGCGGTCAATCGCACCCTCGACGCCGCGGCAGCCGAGAAGATCGCAGCGATCTTTACCGAGGTGATCATCGCCCCCGAAGCCGACGAAGCCGCCAAAGCGGTCGTGTCGCGCAGGAAGAATCTCCGCTTGCTGCTGACCGGCGGCATGCCCGATCCAGCTTCCGGCGGTCTGACGTTCCGCAGCGTCTCGGGCGGCTTTCTGGCACAGACCCGCGATGCCGGGCGGGTCGGGGCAGGGGACGTGAAAGTCGTCACGCAGCGAGCACCGACGGCAGCCGAAATGACCGACCTGCTGTTCGCGTTCCGGGTTTGCAAACATGTAAAGTCAAACGCCATAGTCTACGCTAAGGGGCGCGCCACCGTCGGCATCGGCTGCGGTCAGCCGAACCGCGTCGACTCGGCACGCATCGCCGCCTGGAAAGCCGAGGAAGCCGCCAAGGCCGCTGGCCTGCCGGAGCGCCTGACCTTGGGCAGCGTGGTAGCCTCGGACGCGTTCTTCCCGTTCGCCGATGGGCTTGAAGCGGCCGTCGCCGCCGGCGCCACCGCGGTGATCCAACCAGGCGGCTCGATCCGGGATGCGGAAGTGATCGCCGCGGCGGACGCGGCCGGAATTGCGATGGTGTTCACCGGGATGCGCCACTTCCGGCATTGAACGGTTATACTTCCGGCGTGTCGGCAGATCACTTGGCATCACGCCGTCGAAGTCGGGTCCGCGCCTGCCAGACTCGATCGTGATGTCATCACATCTTTCCGCCGGTCAGGATATAAGCCCAAAGCGCCTCGAACTCGTCCGGTTGCAGGATGTCGCCCCAGGCCGGCATCGCGTTCTTGCCATGTGTCACCGAATTGACGAACCGGGCTTTGTCGTCATGCGGGAATTTGCGGAGGTCGAACGACACGTTTCCTGGATTGACCATGTCCACGCCGTGGCAGTGCGAGCACATCTGAGTGAACAGCTTCTTGCCCTGCACCGCAAGCGCCGATGGGGGCTCTTGAGCCGCCGGTTGATCGTCGGCTACAGCGACGCCACGGAATGCGCCTAACCACAGCGCCGCCGTCAGCGTGGCGGCGAACGCGAATAATCTCATATGAACAAATCTCTTCACTAAAGAAACAAATGACGGACACATGGCCTCGTGTCCGTCATTCAGTCAGTGGTTTAGTTGGCAGCCGTTTCCTGTGGCACCGCGAAGACCCACAAAGAGCCACCCGCGGGGATATTGGCCAAGCGCTCGTCTCCGGAATACAACGCGTAACCGCCACCAAGGCCAACCGACACCGCCACGTATTGCACGCCGTCCTGCTGCCAGGTCACCGGCTGGCCCTCGATGCCGGAGCCAGTCTGGAACTGCCACAGCTTCTTGCCGGTGTCGGCGTCGAACGCCTCGAATTCACCAGTCTCCTTACCGGTGAAGACCAGGCCACCAGCGGTGGTCATCGTTCCACCAAAGCGCGGCACGCCGCTCGGCACTTCCCACTTGATCTGGCCGCTCAGCGGATCGATCGCCTTCAGGTAGCCGACATTGCCGTCCTTGGGAAATACCCATTTGATGTCAGCGCCCCAGTATGTGGTGCCGGCGCGAAACTCTGGCGTCGTCGGCTTGTATTTCATGCCAAATTCCAGCGTGTTCGCGTAGATCAGTCCGGTGTTGGGATTGAACGAAGAGGGTCCCCAGTTCTTCGATCCGAACACGCTTGGCCAGATTTCGGTCTCCTCGCTGGTGGCACGCATGTGCAAGGAGACGTCCGACTCGATCGGCCGGCCGGTCTTCTCGTCGATGCCGTTCGCCCAGTTGATCGTCTTGCCATACTTGTTGACTTTCAGCATTTCGCCGGTCGCGCGGTCAAACACGTAGTAGAAGCCGTTCCGGTTGGCATCCATGACAACCTTGGTTGGCTGGCCGTTGATATTCAGCGTCGCCAGGATCATTTCGGCGACCGAGTCGTAGTCGTACGGATCGTTCGGTGTGAACTGGAAGTGCCACTTGATCTTCCCGGTGTGCGGGTCGAGCGACAGGATCGAGCAGGTATAAAGGTTGTCTCCAGGATGGGTCATGGCGTTCCAGGACCCCGCATTGCCGACGCCCCAGAACACCGACTTCATCTCTGGATCGTAAGAGCCGGTGATCCAGGTCGATCCGCCGCCATGCTTCCACGTGTCGCCAGGCCACGTATCGTTGCCGGGCTCGCCAGGTCCGGGGATCGTGTAGGTGCGCCACAGGTGGTTGCCGGTCTGCGGGTCCCAGCCATCGAGAAAGCCGCGAATGCCGTATTCAGCGCCAGAGATGCCGGTGATCACGACCCCATCGGCGATCAGCGGCGCCAGCGTCTGCGAGTAGCCGTCATGCCAGTCGATGACCTTTGAGTTCCATACTTCTTTCCCGGTCTTCGCATCCAGCGCGACAACATGGGCGTCCAGCGTCGTGCGGTACACCTTGCCATCGTACAAAGCGACGCCGCGGCTGATGATGCCGCAGCAGACGATGCGCGGTGTCTCCGGCGGATATTCAACCTTTGTCTTCCAGATCGCTCGGCCGGACTTCACGTCGATCGCCATGGTCGCCGCGTGGGTGCTCACATAGAGGACACCCTTGTAGACGAGCGGCTGCGACTCCTCGGATCGGTTGTCATCGTAGCTATAGTTCCAGACGGGTGTCAGGTGCCGCACAGTCTGTTTGTTGATCTGCGTCAGTGGGCTGTAACGCTGCAGATTATAGCCCATGCCGTAGTTGAGCACGTTGGTTGTGTCTTTTGCCCCGTTGATCAACTCGTCATTGGACTGCGCATAGCTCGTAAGCGGTAGCAGCCCAGCGACCGCGGCCGCCAGAAGAAGTGCCTTCATCGGTTCCCCCACTTTATTTTGGCAACCGATTCCTGCCACGGTTGGCGCGAATTGACCAGTCCCAGCCAAGCGGGGTCAGCGTGATACTACAGGTTGTGCCCCGCGGGTTGTGAGCGGGGAGGGTGGCAAGGCGACGCTGTGGCGGCGGTACGGTCGTTGGCCGTCCGACGCGACTTTGTGCATGGAGCCGCCCCCGTGGAGCGTCCTCCAGCGTGGTGCAGAGATCAGAGGTGGGAGCGCAATGGGACCCAGTTCCTTACGGGGTCAGACGATGCGGACGGAGAGATAAGCTTGTGGACGGCAGCGGCCAGTGCCGCATAATCCGGCCTCATCAGGCTTATCCCGCGGGGGCGGCTCGATCCGGAATGACGGAGGTTATCGCCACCCGACGCGAGCCTAGCCCTGCCTTGTCGCCTACTCGGATGAAACGGAACTGGCAAACTTTCCTTCACTACAGTCAAGAACGCCTTCTCGCGATACGACGAGCCCGGTGTTCTTCGAGCGTGTGCACCACCACGACCCACCAGCGGCAAGTCCCGGGACGCCGATAAGTATCAGGGCGACCACGAAGACCAATAGCGGTTGGGCCAAGGGAGTCAGCTCTCCATCTGGGGCGGGAGAGGGTCTTTGCGCCGCTCCCGATGGCCAGCCGTCTCGATCTCGCCGAGAACGGCCCGACGCTGATGTGCTGATCCATGCCTTCAGGAATGAAGCTTCTCTCGCTCATGCGGCTGAACCTGACCAGATGCTGGTAGTCAACGAGAACACCTGGATGGTCGGCGATCGGCACCTTCTCGGTGACACGGAGTTTCGGGATCGTTTCGTGGATACGCTCGAAATCCGCGCGGATCAGATCCAGCATCGCGCGCCGTTCGTCCGCGCCGCCCGCAACGGCGACAGTGATGATACCGTCCTCGATATCCGCCTTGACCAGCGCGCCGTGACCATCCCGCTCCAGCACCACGCCGCGGCGCCAATAGGTTTGGCACCAAGAGGTTTGATGGGAGATGAACCGGTGCATCCGCACGATGAAGCGGGAGATCACGCTGCCTGGCAGCACATCGTAGTGATACTCAAAACGCAAGGCGCCGTCCCAATCCCCGGTGTCGGGCGCGCTGAGCGGCAGCAAGTCGGCGACCAAATAGCGTGGTTCCTTCAATCCCTCGAACTCGAAGCACAACTCGGTTCTTGTGTGATCGATGTTCTCGAGGGGCTATGGCCGTTCGAGATCCCCGCACACCTATGGCTAACCCGCCATAGCTTTAGTTCCGTTCCTGTCGGACGTCCCAGACCATACCTACTCTGATGCGTGCACGCCAACGCGGCGGGGAACGGAATTCATTCCGCCTGCAAGGCAACCGGGCGCGGCGATTTCTGTTTCCCGCAAGCAGTGGTCGGCCCGAAAAATTGATGCCGCCGCGGCGTTGATCATGGCCGTCAGTTGAGTGAAGGGAATACATGCGCGTCCGATGCTTTTCTCTAAACCCAGTCGGACGAGCATAGAAGATGATGCCAAAAAGAGACCCGCCGTTTTATTCGTTCGGCCGGTTGTTTGAGCGCTTTAGGGTTTTGCTGCCCGCTCTGTAGCGGCCTCCGCAATGCCGCCGCTTGCGCAACGCTGACCGCCCGACAGTCTGGGGGAAGGCAACCGAACGTATCTGGGCGGACGCGGAGCACCGCCGAAAGCAACTACAGGACGCCGGAGATCATAGCGGTGCACTACACCCGGGCATTTGACGAATCAATTCCAGCACGCCAGTAGAGCGGCCCTGATTCAGGCGCTTGCCTGACCTTAAACCGCGACTTAATCAAAGGATTAGCCAACATGAAGCATTTTGGTGCGGCGAGCGTTCTCGCCCTCGGGCTCCTTATTGGGTCAGGGTCCCCATCCGACGCCAAAGGCGCGGTGGTCGCGGCGGAGATCCAAGAGAAGGCGGTGGTCGAAAGCATCGATGTGGCGACCCGACATGTCTTGCTGCGGGCCGAGGACGGCAAGCTGGAAACTGTCACCGTCAGTCCGGAAGTGCGCAATCTCAAGCAGGTCAAGCCGGGCGATCAGGTCGAGTTGACCATCCGGCTGGGTATCGCCGCCGAAATGGCGCCGAGTGACGGATCCGGACCGCCCGTCGCCGCCCTGGACGTCGCAGCGCGGGCTCAGCCTGGGGAGAAACCCGGCGCCCTCGTCGGCCAGGCGGTCCGGGTTACGGTATCCTTCCTCGCCTACGACCCCAAGACGAAGACGGTCAGCTTCACGCTGCCGACCGGGGAGGAGCGGAGCAAGGTGCTGCAGACCAAGCAGATGCAGGAGTTTGCAGCGGGTTTGAAGTCTGGGGACAAGGTTGATGTGACTTTTGCCCGCTCGCTCGCGATAGCTGTCCGCCCGGCGAGGTAACGCCCACGACCGGCGAACCAATCATCCGCTTCGAGCCGGCGGGAATCGCGCTTTAGTCAAGT
>CAWFVX010000012.1:0-68682 GCA_963819345.1 uncultured Alphaproteobacteria bacterium | reverse complement strand
GAGCCGCTCTTTCGCTATCCGCCAATTCGGTCCTTTCGCCGGGGCGAGAACGGAGGTCCGCGTATTGCTTGCCTCTTCGCGTTTAGGCCGCTAACCGTGCGGCCTCGCGGGCACGGGATGTGCCGCGTCGGAAACAGGAGACACACATGGCTTACAGGGTCGCGGTTGCAGGCGCCACAGGGGCAGTCGGACGCGAGATCATCAAAACCCTGGCGGAGCGCAACTTCCCGGCGTCGGAAGTGATCGCCCTAGCGTCCGGTCGTTCGACCGGTTCAGAAATCTCCTTCGGCGAGAAAAAGGTCCTGACCGTCCGCAATCTCGACACGTTCGACTTTAGCGGCTGCGATATCGGCCTGTTCAGCCCCGGCGCCGCCGTCTCCGCCGTCCATGCGCCTCGCGCGGCCGAGGCCGGCTGCATCGTGATCGACAACACCAGCCATTTTCGTATGGACGCCGACATTCCGCTGGTGGTCCCGGAGGTGAACCCGGAAGCCCTGCGCAACTTCAGAAAGCGCAACATCATCGCCAATCCGAACTGCTCCACCATCCAGATGGTGGTCGCTCTGAAGCCGCTGCACGATGAGTTCAAGATCAAACGCATCGTCGTCGCGACCTACCAGTCCGTCTCGGGTGCCGGGAAGGAGGGCATGGACGAGTTGTTTAACCACACGAAGTCGTCCTTCGTGTTTGAGCAGAGCCCGCCGGAGCAGTTCACCAAGGAAATCGCCTTCAACTGCATTCCGCACATCGACAAGTTCATGGATGACGGCGCCACCAAGGAAGAGTGGAAGATGGTGGTCGAAACACAGAAGATTCTCGACCCCGCCATCGCTGTGCATGCCACTTGCGTCCGCGTCCCGGTGTTCATCGGCCACGGCGAAGCGGTGAACGTCGAGTTCGAGCTGCCGGTGAGCGCCGGCGAAGCGAGAGCGGCCTTGCGCGACGCACCGGGCGTGGAGGTCGTCGATGTCCGCGAGGACGGAGGCTACGTCACGCCGTTGGAAAGCGCCGGGGAGGACGCAGTGTTCGTTAGCCGCATCCGTAAGGACCCGACGGTCGCGAACGGTCTGTCGTTCTGGTGTGTCTCCGACAACCTCAGGAAAGGCGCTGCCCTAAACGCCGTGCAGATCGCCGAGACGATGATCGCGATGAACCTGCTGGTGAAGAAGGCCGCATAACACTCGGAGGGCGGCGATCCACGATTTCGCGCAAATGAAGTTGCAGATGGCCGCTCCGCAGCCGCGATGACAGGAGAGTGGGCGGCGGCCGACGGTCCGGGCGTGGCCATTCTGCTTTCTACCTTTAATGGTGAGCAGTATCTGGCTGAGCAACTAGCGAGCCTCACCGCGCAAACATACGCGAATTGGCAGCTTTATTGGCGCGATGACGGTTCCTCCGACGGGACCGTTCTGCGGATGGATAATTTCGCCGTTGGGGAGGGGGCGGGACGGTGCGTTAAGCACCCCGAAGGCGACCGTATGCGGGCCACAGGTAGTTTTCTGGCCTTGCTCCGCCTTGCTCTTAACGGACCGGCGTGGTTTTTCGCGTTTTCCGATCAGGACGATGTGTGGCTACCGGAAAAGCTGTCCCACGGCGTGGCCGCGCTTATTGATCTGCCTCAAGGCCGGCCAGGGCTCTATTTTTGTGCGCGAGCCCTGGTCAATGCCGCACTTGCTCCTGCCGGCCAAGTGCTTGCCCCGCGCCTTGCGCCGGGATTTCCCACTGCGCTCACCCAAAATCTGGCGCCCGGTTGCTGCATGATGCTGAACCGAGCTGCAGCTGAGCTGATTGATGCGACACCGGTGCCGGAGGGAACATGGCACGATTGGTGGGCTTATATCGTCGTGGCGGCGCACGGGGGAACGGTGATCGCCGGAGACACACCCGACATCCTGTATCGCCAGCACAGTGCAAACCTCGTCGGTGAGCCGCTGGGTTTTTGGAGCCGAACCCTGGGCGCCGCCCGACGCGGCCGCAGCCCGTTCATGACGATATTTTGGCGCCACGTTGCGGCCCTGCAAGCCGGTCCGGCACCCCTGCCGGAGGACACAAGCAAACTGGTAACTATAATCGATCGCACGAACCGAGCTGGGTTTCTGGGCCGCCTCAGGGTCCTTTGGCTGCCAGGGTTCGTCCGGCAAACCTGGGCGGAGACGTTGTTGTTCCGCCTTTGGTTCTTGCTGGGCTGACGACTTCGACGGGTCAGCGCCGGAAGTCAGCACCTTTGCGCTCAACCGTGCGCACCATGCCCTTCCAATCCTCCAGGCCGTAGGCCTCGGTTGGGCGCACCTTCTTCATCCGCTCGGCGGCCTTCTGCTGAACGTACTCGTCGATCATCACCGGCGGCTCGTCCAGCTGGCGAGCGATCAGTTCCAGCTCGCAAGCCCGCTCCAGCATATAAAGCCGCATCATCGCGCCATGGATCGTCTCACCCCAGGTGAGGAGGCCGTGGTTCAGCAGCACGACGCAACTGCCGTTTTTACAGGATCTGCCGAGCGCCTCGCATTCGTCGACGGATGCCGGCACGCCGTAGTCGTGATAGACGACGTCGTCGATTACATGCAGCGAATCCTGGCTGATCGGCCGCAATCCTTTGCGCAGCAGCGACACGCCGGCGCCTGCGCGGGTGTGCGTGTGCAGCACACAATTCGCGTCCGGCCGAGCCTTGTATACACCGCTGTGGATGGTGAAGCCGGCATTGTTATATTTACCGTCCGACGACAGGACATTCCCGTCCATGTCCATCTTGACGAGAGAGGACGCGGTGATCTCGTCGAACGTCTCGCCATAGTTGTTGATCAGGAAGTGGTTCGGCTCGCCTGGGACACGCGCCGACATGTGCGTGTTGATTCCATCGGTCCAGTTGAAGTGGTGGACGACGTGATAGAGCGCTGCGAGTTCACAGCGGGTATGCCATTCGGCGTCGGATATTCCTTGCTGCAGTTGCAAAGCGGATGACATCTGGTGATCTTCTCCATCTTTCCGCGACAATCAACGCTCATGCTGATCGTCTTGGCGGGATTACGCAAGGTTTTGGCGCTGATGGGAGGTCTCTAACCTGACTTTCGGCGCTGGGTTGATCGCGCAGCGCTTGCCAAGGTCCTGGTCTCTTGACCCTTCGGAACGCGCGGTCTAGCGGCTGGTAACCGATCGACGAGGACCCGCCGGTGAACGCTTTCAGCTTTCCACCCCCGCCGCCTTCGCCTGAGGCTGAAGCGTTGCGCCTTGAGGTGCGCGAGTTCCTGCGCGCCGAACTGGCGGATCGCAAGCCGGTGGAGAAAGCCGAATCCTGGACCGGAATGGACGCGAACTTCAGCCGCAAGATGGGCCAGCGCGGCTGGATCGGCATGACTTGGCCGAAGCAGTACGGCGGCCATCAGCGCTCCTCTCTGGAACGCTACGTTGTGCTGGAGGAAATGCTCGCCGCGGGTGCCCCTGTCGCGCTCCATTGGATCGCTGACCGACAGTCTGGCCCGCTGATCCTGCGTGTCGGCACCGACGAACAAAAGACGATCCTGCCGAAGATTGCTGCCGGCGAAGCCTTTTTCTGTATCGGCATGAGCGAGCCCGACGTGGGCTCCGACCTCGCCTCCGTCCGCACCCGAGCGGCCAAGGTTCAGGGCGGGTATCTGGTCAACGGCACGAAGGTGTGGACCAGCTTCGCTCACAAATCGCACTACATGATCCTATTTTGCCGCACCGGTCCGGCGGAGACCCGGGCGACGGACCGTCACGGCGGGGTCAGCCAGTTCCTGGTCGACCTGCACAATACCCCGGGCATCACCGTGCGCCCCATCATCGCCATGACCGGCGAGCATCATTTCAACGAGGTGGTATTCACGGATGCCTTTCTTCCCGACACCGCGCTGCTCGGACGCGAGGGCGACGGGTGGAACCAGGTCACCAGTGAGCTAGCCTTTGAACGCAGCGGGCCGGAGCGGTTCCTGTCGTCGTTCGTGCTGTTCACTGAGTTGATCCGTGCTCTCGGCCCTAACCCGTCCGACGCGGGCGCCATCGCGATCGGCCGGTTGACCGCGCACTTCATGACGCTGCGGCGTATGTCCTGGTCCGTCGCCGGTATGTTGCAGGCGGGCGAGAACCCGGCGCTGCAGGCGACCCTGGTGAAGGACCTGGGCGCATTGGTGGAGCAGGAAATCCCTGAAATCGCTCGCCAGTTGGTTGACCAGGAGCCTGACGCGAAATCCACGCAAGCCTTCGCCGCCGTGCTCGCGCACACGATGATGCATGCTCCCTCGTTCTCGCTGCGCGGCGGTGCTCGGGAGATCTTGCGCGGGATTATCGCCCACGGCCTGGGCCTTCGATAACGGCGGGTCAGCCGGGGTGTGAGGGGGGCAGCCGGGGTTAGGACATGGATCCGAAAAGGACACCGACAATGAGCGACAAGGTGCTGTACCAGCAGGATGGCCAGATCGTCATCATCACGCTGAATGATCCGGCTCTCCGGAATCCCATCTCGGAACGTGAGACCGTGGACGCCATTGTCGGTGCCATCGAGCGGCTCAATCAGGACAACACGGCGCGTGTCGCCATTCTGACCGGCGCCGGAAGCGCGTTCAGTTCAGGCGGCGATCTGCGGGCCATGCAGAAGGCGTTCGACGCGCGCGCGGAGAAGCCGGCTTTGACGACGCAGTATTATAAGTTCGGCATTCAGCGCATTCCCCTGGCGTTTGAGAAGCTGGACGTGCCTATCATTGCCGCGGTGAACGGGCCGGCAATCGGCGCCGGTTTGGATTTGGCGTGCATGTGTGACCTCCGGGTGGCTGGCGAGAGTGCCCGGTTCGCCGAAAGTTTCGTCAAGGTTGGGATCGTTCCGGGTGATGGCGGCGCCTGGTTGCTGCCTCGGGTCGTCGGTTACTCGAAAGCTTGCGAGATGGCGTTTACCGGCGACATGTTGAGCGCGCAGGAGGCTTTGGCGTGTGGACTGGTATCTCGAGTGGTGCCCGATGCGGAACTGCTTGACGCGGCGAGGGCGTTGGCCGCCCGGATTGCCGTGAATCCCCCGTATGCGGTGCGGATGGCAAAACGCTTGCTGATCGAAGGGCGTCACTCGCGGCTGGATACGTTGCTGGAATTATCGGCGAGCTTGCAGGCGCTGACGCATGCGACAGCGGATCACCGGGAGGCGGTCAATGCTTTCCTGGAGAAGCGGAAGCCTGAATTCAAGGGGGACTGAGAGCCGGTACTATGTGCATTGTTAAATTACGGCGGGATCGTTACGAGAATTGTCGCGCCGCGTTAGTCGAATATTAACTAATACGCGCTTCATAGGCCAAACGTCGTAGTATTTATCCTCCTTCGACCAGACCGTTGCATCTTCGCAGGCGCATCCGCGAGAGGATTTTGTGTTGGCTGAGATGGGAGGGTTGTTGCGCTTTCGGTGCTTTTCTGTCGTAACCCTCGGTCTGTTTCACCTACGTTGGTCGTCCGGAAAGGAAGGAGCCGTCGGCGTTGGCCGGCCCAATCATGCAAAAGCCATCCCGGTGTCCGTTACCGCACCACCACGGTTTCCTAAGCCATGTAACGACTAAGTCATTCTTTCCCGGTCAGCGGCCGTGATGCTCACGCTTGCGTCGGAGCCGAAGCGGGTGCATTTCAGCCTTCGAAACTATGCAACGGTCGCGTTCATTCTGATCGCGCTGGTGCCACCTGTTCTCGTTCTAACCGTTCTCTGGATTTGGCCCATTGGCGGTCTCAATGCGGATCGAACAGCCATGGCCGCTCGGGACTACACCGACATGTGGGCCGCAGGCCGCTTCGTCACGGTCGGCAACTATGCCGCATTGTTTGACAAGGCTGCGTTCAATGCCGGCCTGAAGGCAATGTTCGGCGCGGGCTTTCCGGATCAGATGTGGCCCTATCCGCCTCCGATACTGCTGCTCGCCGTGCCGCTCTCGGCGCTCGCCCTAGCCCCTGGATTCTTGCTCTATACTGTCGGCTCTCTGAGCCTGTTGTGGCTCGCGTTGCGCCTTGGCGGCCTGACGAAAATCGAATGCTGGGCGGTCCTTTTAAGTCCAGCGGTGGCCGAAAATGCGCTCGCGGGGCAGAACGGGGCGCTGACCGGAGCCTTCCTGCTTGGTGGCCTGTTGCTTGCTGATCGCCGTCCGGTGCTGGCAGGCGTCATGCTTGGTGCGTTGATGATCAAGCCTCAGCTTGGAATGTTGGCGCCGGTCTGCCTTCTGGCATCGCGCAACTGGCGCGCTCTCGCGGCAATGGCCGCTTCGGCGATCCTGATGATCGCGCTGTCGGGCGCTGTGTTCGGCTTCGACAAATGGGTTGGGTTTTTCCGCTACACGCAGCCCATGGTGAGCGCGGTGCTGCAGACACCTTGGCAAGGGCTGACTTGGCAGCGAATATTCGCCAGTCCATTGATGGCGGCGCGATCAATGGGTGCAGACCTACCGGTCGCTTGCTCTTTTCAGGCCGGAATTTCTCTGCTGAGCGTCACGGCTGTTTGGCGGATGTGGCGTGCGTCTACGGCCGATCCCGTCATCCGGGCATCGCTTTCTGGACTGCTGGCTTTGATCGCTGCGCCCTGGGTCCACACTTACGACATGATCCCCCTTTCGGTGGCAGTCGCTGTCCTGGCTGCAGGCGCTGCTCGCGAGGCCAGCGTGTTACTCGGCTTTGCGTGGTTCTGGCCGGGAGTCGTTACGATGGTACCGATCCCAATGTCATTGACTGTGGCAAGCATAGCAAGCGTTGGATGGCTGGCACGGAAACGTCTAGGCTAATTCCGATTGGATACGTAACGTTCTTGCTTGAAGGAGGCGGAGCCCGAGTGTTCAGGCAAAAAAGCGCTTCGTGAAGAACGTCAGTTGACCCAAATATATCCACAAGCATGGGTGGCATTGCCATCAGATCAGCGGCCCAAAATTCTCCGTCAAACCGTAAGGAAATAGCGTATGCATTAACGTTTGCTTAATTGAACGGTGGGATATGTTCAAAACCCGCCCGTCGAGGTTGCCAGGTTTGGTCCTTGCCGGCGGTACCGGCTTGATCGGCAGACTGATGGATAAAACCTCCGGACCTTTGGCCGGCACATGAGTAAGAAAGGAATCAATCGATGTTCGCATACATGTTCGCTTTGCTGGAGCGCGTAAAGGTCGACCGCAAGGGCGTGACCGCCTTGGAGTATGGCGTGATTGCCGCGGCCATCATCGTGGCGATCGCTACGGTTGTAGGAACCTTGGGCACAAGCATCTCGGGTAAATTTCAAGCGGTTGCCACCGCGCTGTAGCAGGTCAACGCCAACGCAAAGAACCGGCTTGAGGGCGAAACAAAGCTGACTTCGAGCAGGTTCTTTGAGCGGGTTGAACGACTGACTGGGATTACTCAGCGCAGCTCGTGTTTGCGAGCTGACAGATCTCCAGCATCGAATGAACTAGGAGGTGTGGACCAATGCTACTTCACCATTTTGTTCTTGTAAGGCGGTTGATAAACGACCGTAAGGGTGTCACCGCGTTGGAATATGGCGTGATCGCCGCCGCCATTATTGTGGCGATCGCGACTGTCGTCGGCACCCTCGGCACGACACTCAGCACGACGTTTACGAATATTTCCAATGCTGTGTGATTGCGGCCAAATGGTGCTGAGCAGCTAGAAACGCATTTTGACTAGTTCGAAGCAGCAACCTAAAGTCGAGGTTAAAAAACGGGGTGACGCATGTCTTTGCTGTTTCTGTTCTCAGCTTCTGCGCTTCTGCTGACAGCGGCGTGGAACGACATCGCCACCCGGCTCATCCCGGATGCCATCAGCCTTTGGCTTCTCGCTATCGGAGCGCTGGCGCGGCTATTCGAGGGACATCCATCAGATCTGCTATTCTCCGTGGGGACCGCGCTGCTGCTTTTGAGTTTGCTGCTGATATTGTACTCGCGCGGGCTGATCGGCGGCGGAGACGTCAAAATCATGACAGCGCTTGCGGTTGGTTTGTCGCCATTGGATTGCTATCGCTTCATCGTTGCTACTGCGATCGCGGGCGGTTTGCTCGGGATCACCTATATCGTGCTTTCACGCAGGTTGCCGCTCGTGCAACGCGTTAGAGGGATCTCGTTACTCAATCGCGTTGCCAATCTGGAACTTCGACGTATTCGCCGGCGTGGACCGTTGCCCTACGGCGTCGCGATTGCTGCCGGAGGAACTTTCGTGTTGCTTCACACTGGGGGCTTGTAGACCATGCCGCTCCGTCTCGCTCTTATCAGCCTACTTTTGTTCACCGGCCTCGGCCTGGGCCTTGTGGGCTATTTGGCGACCAGGCCCCCAGCGACTGTAAGCAGCGCGGCCGTTCCCGATACGCCGCCCGCACCGCTAATGATCAATGTGTTCGCTACGGCCCGCGGGCTGCCTGCTGGCACGTTGATCAAGGAGGCCGACTTCACGCCGCATGCCGTGCCCTCGGCAGGCGTGCCTCAAGGCGCGTTGACCGATAGCCCTGAGACTTCGGGCCGAGCTGAGCGGCGCCCTGCTTCGCCGCTACCTCGACGCGGGCAGCATCCTGATGGCGGGAGACGTCCTGCAGCCGCGGGACCGCGGATTTCTGGCCGCCGTATTGGCCCCCGGAAGCCGCGCCATCTCCATTGGTGTCGATGCGATTACCGGGAACGGCGGCCTGATCTGGCCAGGTGACCGAGTGGACGTGATCCTGACCCAGGAAATGGGCGAGAAGGAGGCGCGGCTCTCCCGCCGGTTCGTTGCGGAGATGGTGCTGAGCGACGTGCGAGTCGTGGCGGTGGACCAGAGCATCATTCAAGGCGCCATCACGACACTCGATAACGCCACCGGCCGCCTGGCCCGAACGGTCACGCTGGAAGTGACGCCGCAGCAAGCGGAGAAGGCGGCCGTAGCCGAGCGCCTCGGCAAGCTCACACTGGCGATCCGTGCGGCGGACGGGGTGGTGGAAGCGACGGGTCCGCGGGGAGTGACTTACGGCGGTGATGTCTCCGCGGCTCTTGCCGACACACCGATCAGTGGCCGCCACCCATATGCAAGTAATCGAAGGAAAGGATGCACGCGACGTCACCTTCCAGCGAGACGCTGCGTCCGCCGCTTTCCAACCGAAATGAGAAATTTCAGCCAATGCTGATCAACGGTCCCGAGCCAGTGATTACCGCCGCCCCTCGATGCTGCGCAGATCAGAGATTCCTCGCAGGCCAGGCTACCTTGCCTTGCCTTCGTCGCCGACGATGAAACCGAGGCGGCGCTACGCACCGGGCTGTTGAACATGGTCGAAGGCGTCGAGGTGCGACAGGGAACCATCCTCCATGCCATCAAGCACCTGACCAAAAGTCCGACGCCCCGAGCTCTGATCGTGGACATCTCGAAGGTGGCCAGTCCGTTGGCGGAACTGGACAATCTCGCCCGGGTCTGCACCCCAGACGTCAAACTGATGGTCGTCGGGGAGGACGAGAATATCAGTTTCTATCGCGAGCTCCGCAACATGGGCGTCGCCGAGTACATGCACAAACCGCTGACCCGGAGTACTGTCACCCGGGTGTTCGCACCGCAGATCGCGGGTGCTGCCATAAACGCCAGCGTGGCGCGCGGGGGAAGCGTGATCGCGGTATGCGGCGCGCGTGGGGGGGTCGGTGCAACGACAGTCGCGGTCAATCTGGCATTGCAACTTGCCGGATCTACCCGCGGACATGTCGCCCTGCTCGACCTTCAGTTGCAGAAAGGCACGACCGCGCTGATGCTCGGCGTCAAACCGATCAGCGGGCTACGCATTGCGCTCGAGCAACCGGAGCGCGCGGATGCGCTCTTCCTCGACCGAGTGTGCCTGGAGATCAACGAACGCCTGCGGCTGATCGCCGCTGAGGAGGGGCTAAACGAGATCATCTCGGCCACCTCGGACGGAATACTGGGTGTCATGGATCTGCTGCGCAAACGGTTCAACTATGTGGTCATTGACGCGCCTGCACCTGACACGCTCACCGGCATCGAAGCATTACGACTGGCGCGTCACTTGTTGGTGGTGATGACGCCGGATCTCGCCAGCGTGCGCGACGCCGATCGCCTGCGTCAGTTGGCCACGCGGCTCAATATCGGGAACATCACGGTCGTGCTGAACCGGCTCGGTATGCCGGGCGGCTTGACGATGCCGATGCTCGAGCAGGGCCTTGGCCAGAAGCCCAGCATCCAAATCCCAGAGCTCGGCCGCCAGTTGGCCCGGGCGGCAAATCTGGGCAAGCCGGCGTTGAGTGACTGCACTCCATTCAGGAAGGCGATCGCTTTGCTGGCACAGGACGTGTCCGGGGCGGCGTCAAACCGGCCGACACGCTCGGGCATCCAGGGGTTCTTTGGCATGGCATTCGGTCGATGAAACCGTTCGGTCGCCGCGAGGAAGCAACGCGTGTGGTGGAACTCGTTACTCCACCACTGCGCAAGACTGCCGAGCCAGCGGTTGCGGTGGCCGCACCGGTTGCTGGCCTACAGCTTCAGCTCCGTGCCAAGATTATCGAGCAGCTCGATCCGGCTGCCATCTCTCGAATGACCCCCGACGCTCTGCGCACCGAGCTGGAACCGGTCATTCACCAGATCGCGACACAGGAACGGGTACAACTGACGGCGAAAGACCAGGCACGCCTGGCGCAGGAACTGACCGACGACATGGTCGGTTTTGGGCCGCTGGAGCCGCTGCTTCGCGATGATACGATCAGCGACATCATGGTGAACGGGCCTGACGCGATTTTCGTCGAGAGACGTGGCAAATTGCAGAAATCCCATGTGCGTTTCCGTGATGCGGAACATGCCGCGATGGTTGCCCAGAAGATGGTCGCAACGATCGGTCGGCGGGTCGACGAATCGAGCCCGCTGTGTGATGCCCGCCTTCCCGACGGTAGCCGCGTCAACGTGATCTTTCCACCGCTGGCGCTGGATGGTCCCTGCATCTCGATACGAAAATTTACCAAGAAGAAGCTCGACTTCGCTGCCATGGTGGAAAACGGGAGCATGATCCCCGCCGTCGCACGCCTGCTGGAGATCGCGGCGCGGTCAAGGTGCAACATCTTGATCTCGGGCGGCACGGGATCGGGCAAGACGACACTGCTGAACGCCCTGAGCCGCATGATCTCCGCCGACGAGCGCGTCGTGACGATCGAGGACGCGGCGGAGCTCCAATTACAGCAACCGCATGTCGTTCGGCTGGAAACCCGCACCGCCAATCTGGAAGGGCGCGGCGAAATCAACCAGCGAGAGCTGCTGCGCAATGCGTTGCGTATGCGGCCCGATCGCATCATCGTGGGCGAGGTACACGGGTACTGAGGCCTATGACATGCTGCAGGCAATGAATACCGGCCACGACGGCTCGATCAGCACCGTCCATGCCAACACCACCCGTGACGCCGCCAGCCGGGTTGAGAATATGGTGCAGATGGCAACAGTGAACCTGCCGGCACGGGCCGTGCGCACACAGATTGTCAGCGCGGTGGATCTGATCATCCAGATCGAGCGGATGCGGGACGGAGTGCGCCGGGTTTCGCAGATTTCGGATGTGTGTGGAATGGAAGGCGAGGTCATAACCATGAATGACGTCGTGTCTTTCGAGTATGAGGGCGAGAACGCGACTGGGACGGTCGTGGGCCGCTACCGCACGGCGGCTGCACGACCCTCTTTCTCTGCGCGGCTTAATTATTTCGGGCTGGAAACTGCCTGGATGGATGCGGTCCGGACGTTGTGAGATGCTGACGCCGCTGACTTTGGCCGCGATCTTTCTGCTTTTGGCGGCGCTGGCGAGTGCCACGATGCTGGTCCAGGATGTCGATGCGGGCCGATTGCGCCAGCGGATCCGGTCAGTTCAGGCTCGGACGACGGATCAGGCGCTGGTGGTCGAACGGGCGCCGGCTATTCGATCGGCCGCCCGTCGCGGCAAGCAGATTGAGCGGCTAATGCGTCTGCTGCAGTTCAATCCGGCCATCCCAAAGCAGAATATTATTCCCTGGAGGCTGGTGATAGCGACTGCTCTGGGCGTTGCATTGGCGGGTTTCTTCTACAGCCGCGAATTGATCGGATGGCCGCTTGCCGCCCTCATCATGCCGGTTGAAGCCTTCTTTACCGCCTGGTGCATCTTTGGTTGGCAGCGTGCGCGGTTTCAGAAGGCGCTTCTGGAGCAGATCCCGGAGGTAATGGCCTTAATTTGCCGCGCGGTCAGCTCCGGCATCCCGCTGACAGAGGCCTTGCGCAGCGTTGCTCGGGAGGCAGACAGTCCCTCACGCGAGGAGTTTGAGGGCGTGGCCAGCGAGGTAGCGATCGGACAGCCGCTTGAAGGCGCGCTGTGGAAGCTGCACGAGCGTGCCGGGCTGCCTGAATATGCGTTCTTCGCAGTAACCATTGGACTTCAGGCGCAGACCGGTGGCAGCCTCGTAGAGACCCTCCAGAACCTGCAGGATTTGGTTCGCAAGCGGGTAGCACTTTCTAAGCGGGGTAAGGCGCTTGCGGCGGAAGCCAGGATGTCCGCAACAATTCTTTCGGCACTGCCGTTTGTCGCGGGGGCGGCGCTTGCCTTTCTCCGGCCGGGATTTCTTGACTTTTTCTTCTATACACCCCACCGGCAACAGGCTGCTGCTGATTGGCTTTGGTCTGCTGGGCGCCGGAATGCTCGTCATGCGTCAGCTGATTCGCCGGAGCCTTGCCCCGTGACCCAGATCCAATTCGTTCTGTTGGCGTCCATTGGGGGCAGCATCTTGGCGCTGGTCGCCGCCGCTTGTCTAATGATTTCCCGCGGCGCCGAGGATCAGGGGATCGCTCGGCAAATCAACGGTCTGCGTCAGGGCGGTCTGGTGCAGGCACCGCTATCGCTCTACAGCTCCGTCCCGTTGTTGTTATTGGCGCGGCTTGGCCGGGCGATGCATAACCGGATGCTCTCGATCCGTGATGCCGAAGCACTATCGAAAAACCTGGCGGCGGCAGGGCTGGAGCCATCGAAGACGGTTCCGATCTTTCTCGGTATCAAAATCACCTGCGTGCTCGTCATCCCGGCCACTGTCTATGCGGGCGCGGTTTTCCTCGACTACCCTACCAGCAAGCAGTTTCTGTACGCAGGGTTGTCGCTTATCGTCGGTGTGATGCTGCCGAACTGGATCGTGGCGCTGATCCGCAAGCCCTATCAAAAGGCATTGCGACGCGGGATCCCGGATGCGCTGGATCTAATGGTCGTCTGCGCCGAAGCGGGGCTGGGCCTCGAATCGACAGTTAATCGCGTGGCGGAAGAAATGAGGCAATCGAACCGAGCCGTGGCCTTGGAGTTTTCCCTCCTCACGTATGAGATGCGAATCATGCCTGATCGGAGGATCGCACTCACTAATCTTGGCGAACGTTCGGGGCAACCCGCCCTCAAACGTCTCGCCGGCACGATCGCTCAGACCTTGAAGTACGGCACTCCGCTTGGGCAAGCCCTGCGAACCCTCGCCGCTGAGATGCGCAACGAACGCATGATCCAGTTCGAGGAAAGAGCCAGCAGGCTTCCAGCACTACTCGTATTGCCCATGATACTGTTCATCTTACCCTGCCTCTTCATCATTCTGATGGGGCAGCCTGTCAGCCAGCTGATGGGCGCATTCGGCAGTATGAAATGACAGCTGTCATTACGGCAGTTTGCGAACGTCAGGCGACGACGACGTCAGGGCCTGGGTGACTTTCAAGAGATCGGCATCCGATAGCTGATTGCCCAAGAGTTGTCGCGATCTTTCGCCATCGCCAGCGGCAGCATAAAGAATCCCTAGATTGGCTCTCACTCGTGGCGACACGGCTTCGGGTTTTTGCATCGGCGACAATGTTTCCAGCGCCTGCTTAATCCGTCCCTCCAACATCATCGATACGGCTAGATCGTTCTTGGTGGCCGCATCGTCGGGCGAATTGGCGAGCACCTGCCGATAGAGCGCTTGTGCCGCGGTGTGCCGGCCTTGCAGATCGAGCCCCACGGCCTTATCGACAAGCGCTGCGGCATCGTTCGGCTTGACCTGCAGAAGTTGGTCGAAGCCGGCGGTAGCCTGTTCCGATTCGCCAGAGACAAGGTTGATCAGAGCCAAAGCCCGAAGCAGATCCGGCTGAGAAGCTGTGGAACGTAGTCTGGTGGTCAGCATCTCTCGCGCCTGTGCGACCTTGCCACTCCGGGCGAGCGCATCGGCGCAGCGTAGCTGGAGAGCAATGTCTGACGTTTGGTCTGCCGCCGCTTGGGTATACATCAGGGCGGCAAGATCAGTGTTTCCCGCGGCCTCGGCGGCCTCGGCCACTTGAAGTCGCGCGTCCGTATTCAACGTCCGTTGATGCGAACCGGCTGGTGACCCACATCCCGCCAACATGCCACAAGCCGCGATTGATACGAGATGGAGCCATGTTGCGCGCGAGGTCATGTTGCCGAACTTTCAATACTCACTGGGGAGGAGGGGCAGACTGCGGCGCTGACTGGACATCCGATGTATTCTCCGATGGCAGCGGATACCGCCTACCTGTCAGCAGTCGTGTCACCCCGGGTGCAGCTTCGGCGCCGAGGCTGCCTTCGTGACCCTTGCCTTCCACCAGATCATGCGGATCAGCGATCATGACCCGTAGGTTCGCGTCATTTGACTTCGCCGAGGGATTCCAGGTGCCTGGCCGATCGATGGGGTCTGTGCAAGCGGCGAGCAATAAGAGAATGACCGTGCAGCCAACGCGGGGCATTGCTTTCCTCATTTCAGAATGAAGCCGGCGTCCAGCGGCCCCGATCCGGGTGACGCTGGCGCCAATTGCCGCCCGAACAAGATGCGATCCAAATCGATCGCGGGCTTGAAATTGTCCATGGGAGTATGGAGCTCCGCCGGGCTTGATGCTGGCCTGACCAAATATGGCGTTACAATGATCACCAGCTCGCTGTCGCCGCGTTGGAAGTCGTTCGACTTGAATAATGCACCGATGACGGGAATCTCGCCAATGCCGGGCAGCGCGTTCGTTGAGTCGAGGCTGGTCTTCTGCAGCAGCCCGGCGATCGCGAAGCTCTGGCCGCTGCCCAGCTCGATTGTGGTCTCGGCGCGCCGCACCGTCAGCGCTGGGATGGTCAGAGTGCCGCCGGCGACAGGCACGCTGACGGCGCCGTTGGTGGACAACTGGCTGACCTCTGGACGGACCCGTAGATTAAGGCGGCTCGTGGACAGTACAGTCGGCACCACGGCAAGGCTGACACCGAACTGCTTGAACTCAACGGTAATCGTGGTGGCGCCATTGCTGGTGCTGCCGGCGATCGGAATCGGGAACTCGCCGCCGGCCAGGAAGCTGGCGGTTTCGCCCGATTGCGCTGTCAGGTTGGGTTCCGCCAGGATGGTGATTAGTTGGTCAGCCGCCAGCGCGTCAACGACGCCGTTGATATCCCAGTTGCCGGAGGTCACCCCGGCGCCGATCTGGTTCGGGGGAACAGCACCCGCAAACGACCCCAACCCGAGCGGCAACAGCGGCGTGATTAAAGGGTTTGTTGCGGCGGCGCCGGTCCTGAGGCCAAAGCGCCAGGAGTTGGCGCCCAGCGCCTGCCAGTTAAAGCCGAGTTGGCGGGTGATCTGGCGGTCGATTTCAGCGATCCGCACTCGGACGTTGACCTGGAGGCCACTGAGCACGGTCAACTCGTCGATGACGGTGCTTTTTTCGGCCACGTAACCCCGCGCGATGGCCTCCGCCTGCTGGGCAGCGCCTGCGTTCGGTACGGTGCCGCTGAGAATAAGATCAGTTCCCGCGCCACGCGCCCGCACGTTCGATGCGCCTTGCACCGTCTGCGCGATCATTGCCTGGATCGCTTGCGCTGTCGCTGAGCTGATCGCCGACGTCGGGGCTGGGCCGCCACCAGGCCCGGGCATGGCTACAGGCTGACTTGCCGAGCCCGGCGTGATGGTGACATCGTATTGGACGATTGCCGCGCCCGTATCGTTTGTCGCGATCACCGTTGTTCGGCCGGCCGACACGCCCATCAGAAACAGGCTGGTCGGAGAGGCTGGCTGCACCCGGGCGACGTTGGGTTCAGCGGACATCACGGTGGCCGCGGGTTGGGGCAGCCGCAATAGCACGCCAGTTCCCGCTTGGACGGTGATCTGACGGGTTTGAGCGGTTGCCAGAGGAGGTTCGGCCTTGGCCGTGGGCGCGCCTGGCAACGCGGCGGGCGCAGGCTGTGCCGTCGTGCCCGTGAGGCTCGTAGGGGCCTGGGCATAAGCCAGGGCAGGGACTAGCCCGCACAGCAGATAAGAGGTGGAAAGCAGCCGCGCAGTTCTTGTCATTAGCGAATCTTTGCCCTGGTCATTTTGAGCTGCTGTTAGAGATCGTATTCTGCCGCTGGAACCAAATCAGGTGCGACGCGGCGGGGAGCCCGCGGTCAGCCGGCATCGGGCTTGCATGTATTTCGCCCATCAAGGCCTCGCCACAATTTCCGCACTTTGGTCAGTTTCCTATTCGGGCCTGGGGCCGCCGTACCGGGAGGTAGTCGGCACAATAACGATATGACATTCCATTGCAGTCATTATCCATTTCGATGCAAGCCTTTTTGTTGCGTCATCAGTCTTTTCTGTCCCGTTCCCGTCGGCGCGCTCCTCCTGTTTGACAACGCGTTTCGCCAACGAGGAAAATGTTGCGTCCTCAAATCGGTTGAGCTATTAGGTTGTTAGTACCGATGTGAACTAACCTCAGGTCCGTAAACCAAATCGGCTCATGAAAGTTCGACGAGTTTATTTTGCACGCGCTTTGCCCTGGCCATACAGGTGAGTATCAGTGGCTTCATTATTCTCCCGGGATTGGACGCGACGACGCGACCCAATCGCGTTCGTAGCCAGTCGACGAAAACGGCATCTGCATTGTCCAGAGTTCAACTCGATGAAGGATCGACGAGGGATTGCGGCGCTCGAATTCGCGCTCATTGCACCAGTGCTGTTGCTAATGATAGTCGGTATGGCCACCTTCGGCATTGCCATGAATAATTATCTGACGCTCACCGACGCGGTGCGCGCCGGATCGCGCACCCTCGCCAGCAGCCGCGCCAGTGCCACACCTTTTAGCGGTGCAACGAACGCGATTTATCTTGCGGCACCCACGCTGACCTCGGCGAGCATAACGATCACGATGACCGTCAACGGGTCGCCTTGTACCGGTGATTCCGCTTGCGCAACCACACTCGCCGCTTCGGCGGGGTCAGCCTCGAGTGTGTCGGCCTCCTACCCCTGCAATCTGTCGGTGATGGGCTTTAACTTTGCGCCCACTTGCACCTTGACCTCTGCGACAACGGAGCGCGTTGAATGAGACGACCGATATCTTCCGTCCGCGGCTTCATCCAGAGCCTCTGGCGTGACCGGCGCGGCTCGACTATTCCAATCGTCGCCGTTGCATTCGTTGTACTTGCCGGCTTAGCCGGGTTCGTCGTTGACGCGAGCCACGCCTACGCCGTCCAACGATCACTGCAAGCATCGACGGACGCGGCGGCGCTGGCCGGCGCCCAGGACATCAACTGTTGTGCCAGCACACCCAATCAGGCGATTACGACGGCAACGTCTTATAGTGCCGTGGCCGGCGGCAGGAACGTTATAACCAACGTCACTGTCACGATGGCCAGCGGCTACCCCGTGTTGAAGTGCTTCACTTCAACCGGGGTCTCTTGCAACGGATCAAGCGCGGCGAACGGAATCGTGGTCCGCCAGCAAGCGACTGTAGCGACATATTTCGCTGAGTTGGTCGGGTTGCCGTCATTTTCCATCTCCGCGACCGCGACCGCCGGAATCGCGGGCGGTCGGGCAAAGCCGCTCGACGTTATGCTCATCGTTGACACGACGCAGTCGATGAACGGCTCTGACACCAGTTGCTCGATTCAAGGTGCCACGCGCTTGACCTGCGCACTTGCGGGCGTCAGATCGGTCCTGACGACGTTGACGCCATCGACCGTTCAGATCGGTCTGATGGTGTTTCCGGGACTAACAAACACAAGCCAGGCCGCATACGATTATGATTGCAGCAGTAGTCCAGCACCTGCGGTGGCGAAATATTCTGCCTCGCCGGTTTATCAGATCATTCCTCTAAGCTCCGATTACCGTGCGTCCGACGGAGCGACAGTGCTGAACACGGCTTCCCATCTTGTCCGGGCCGCCCAAGGGGGTGGTTCAGGGTGTGCGCAGGGTCTCAACGCCGTCGGAGGTGTCGGCACCTTTTACGCGGATGCCATCACGGCGGCGCAGGCTGCCTTGGTCGCGAGCGGGCGATCAGGCGTGCAAAAGGTGATCATGTTCCTTAGCGATGGGGATGCAAGTGCAAGCGGTAGCAACATCTCGGCAGCCAAGGTGAACAATCAGTGCCACGAGGGTATCACCGCCGCACAAGCCGCAACCACGGCAGGAACCTGGGTGTACTCGATCGCCTATGGCGCGTCGACCTCTGTCACGCCCAGTAGTTGCAGTACGGACACGGCATCGCACATTTCGGCATGTCAGGCCATGCAGCAGATCGCCTCCGATTCGACAAAGTTCTACTCCGACACTCAGGGTGGCTCGAGCGCCTGCGCGTCCAGCTCGCACTCAGTTTCTGAGCTGCTCGCCGTTTTCCAGGCAATCTCGACTTCGTTGCTGCCGCCCCGGTTGCTTTCCAACAACACGACCTGAAAACGGCTTTGCGAGATCTCCGACACGCGACCACGTGAACTTGGCTGGAACAGGCCGATGACGAGCACGTGATGGGGGCCGCCAATGCGTCTTCGTACTGCCCTCACAAGGAACGCCGTATCTTTATCGTTGACCGATCGGCGACGAACGCCATCAACAGGACCGTCATGATGAAGCGGGAACCCCCCAAGCCTGTGGTGTGCTCGGATGCTGATCGGTAATCGCGTTGGTGCTACCTCCATCCTGTTCGCGCTAGCGTTGCCGGCAGCGGTCGGCGTTGCCGGGCTCGGCGTGGAAGTGTCGGACTGGTATATGACCCAGCGAGCCATGCAGAATGCCGCCGATGCCGCGGTGCTGGCCGCGAGTGCAAACGGCGGCAGCAGCTACGGCGCAGAGGCGCAGGCGGTGGCAAGCGCATATGGCTTTACGAACGGCTCAAATCATGTGGTTGTTGCAACATCCAACGCCGCCGCTTGTCCGTCCGGTGGCAACACTTGCTATAGTGTAACTATCAGCGGTTCGGTGCCGGTGCAACTCGCCCGCGCGATCGGATACACCGGCAGCGCCGGCAACGTGGCGCTCAGCGCCTCAGCGTCGGCCTCAGGGGCGACCACTTACTGCATGGTGGGTCTGGCGAGAAGCGGCACCTCGCCCGCCATCCAGACCAACGGCGCGCCCAAGGCCACTATGGCGGGGTGCTCACTGATTTCGAATACCGGAGCCACCTGCAATGGGCACAATTTGGGGGCTGATATCGGCAGCGCGCACGGCATCAACAGCGGCTGCGGGGTGACCCAGAACTCCAATGTCGCGCTGCTCGGCGATCCCTATGCCGGGCGGGCTTCCAACATTCCTATCAACACCTGCTCGACCTACCCGCAAGAGGCTAAATCAGGCTCGTCCGGCAACGGCAACGGCGGCGACAACGGGTCGGGCGACGACAACGGCAATGGCAGCGGGTCCGGCAGCGGGAGCGGCAAGGGTAGTGCCAGCACCAACTCCTCGCTGCCATCGTCAAATCTTTGGTCAGGCATCAAGACGTTGTCCGGCACCACGATCATCTGCGGCGACCTGCAGCTCACCGGCAACGTTACGGTAAATGCCTATCCCGCCGTGCTTGTGATAGAGAATGGCCGATTGGACACCAACGGTTATACCCTTCAGACGTCGAGCACGTCCGGGCTCACCATCATATTCAGTGGCAGCAGTTCTGGTGGTTACACCCATGCCCCGACCGGGGGCGGTACGCTCAACATCGCCGCTCCGACCTCTGGGCCGTGGGCAGGGGTGGCGATCTACCAGGACCCCACTCTGACGTCCGGCGTCGATATCTCGGCGGCGGGCAACAGCCCAACATGGGACATTACCGGGTTGGTTTATCTTCCCCACTCCAGCGTTACGTTCAGTGGCGCGGTTAGCAAGTCGAGCAACGGCGCGCCCTGCTTTGTGATCGTCGCGGATAACATCACGATCAATGGCACGGGAAACATTCTGGCGAATGGCGGTTGCACTACGGCCGGATTGAATATGCCCAAAACGCGTGGGCCACTAGTCGATTGAGATGACGACCCGCACGCAAGCCAGACTGCATGCTTAAGGGTTGTCTCGCGCGAATTGGAGGCATGCGGACCTCTCATGCAGTTGCCGAATTAGTGCGCGTCTTCAAACGGCGTCGTAGCGGTGTGGCGGCGCTGGAACTGGCTTTCATCGCGCCCACTCTCACGCTGCTGGTTTCCAATCTTTACGACTTCAGCGCCTATGTATCCGACCGGATGCTGGTAGCAAATGCGGGTCAAATAGGCGCCCAGGCCGTTTGGCAGACGTGCGACCCTTCCCAGCAGCCGGCTACGACACGATGCGCCGGTCTGGCGTCAGCATTGACAACCGCCGTACACAGTACTTCATTGGGCAGCAGTGTTAGCCTCGCCTCCGGATCGCCCAACGAGGGCTATTACTGTATAAACTCATCTAATGTGCTTCAGTATATGGCTGGCATCTCAAGTAAGCCAGCGGATTGCTCCGGAGCCGGAATGGCGGGCGTGCAGGCTGGCGACTACATTACGGTTCAGGTCAGCTACACGTTTACCGCACAGTTCCCGCTGAGCATTGCGAGCACGCTTCCGACGCCCATCGTAATGACCAGCATGCTTCGTATCGACTGACATGCGAAACATGGGCGGGAAACTGGCGCGAGCTAGGGGTCGGGGGGTTACATCGGTGGAATTCGCTGTGACTGCTTCGGCCTTTCTGATGCTTTTGCTCGGGATCTTCTACTTGTCTTTGACCTTGTGGGCCTATGCGAACATGCAATACGCTGTCGAAGCAGCGGCGCGATGCTCCCGAGTCAACACCACTGCGTGTACAGATGCCACGCATATACAGGCTTACGCGACGAGCCTTTACTACGGCCCCGGCTCCCCTGTGTTCACATACGCAACAGGGGCTTGCGGCAACCTGGTAACGGCAGCGTTCAAGTTCGCCTGGAACCTCCCGTTGATCGGGATCTCTGTGCCGCTTTCGGCCGCCGCCTGTTTCCCTTGATCATGTGAGTGAAAGTCTTCGAACCAAAAGCGTTGCGTGACACCCGCGACCTCGGTAACGGTGCCAACCTGCGGTCGTTGTGCAGGTAAAGGTGACAAGACCGGGCGCTGCCCGGACCCGCAAAGGGCCGGCGACCCTTTTGATCCCATTTAGCTTCTCGGGTGCGTTTTGCGCCAGATGGCCAGGAGGGCGGTGTCGTCTACCGCCGTGTAGCGCTGGGTGGTGGACAGGCTGGCATGCCCCAGCAGATCCTGGATCGAGCGCAGGTCGCCGCCGCCGGCGAGCAGGTGGGTGGCGAAGGAGTGCCGCAAGGCGTGCGGAGTGGCATGTTCGGGCAGCCCGGCCAGGCGGCGATAGGTTCGCAGTACCTTTTGCGCGACGGCTGGATCGAGGCGCTTGCCGCGAGCACCCAGGAACAGGGCGTTGTCCGGTTTCGCGCTCGGATGATGGAGCAGCCAGGCCTCGGTCGCGGCGTGGACCATTGGCAGCACCGGCACCATGCGCGTTTTTGCGCCTTTCCCTTTGACCGTCAGGGACGGGCTGCTGCGCAAGGCGATGGCATCACGGACGTTCAGGCTAAGCGCCTCCGCAATACGCAACCCGCTGCCATACAGTAGCGAGAAGAAGGCGACGTCACGCGCCTGGATCGCCGGATCGTCCGAAACATCCCCCACATGGTCCGTCACATCTCGGGCCTGATCGATCGTCAGTGCTCGGGGCAGGGCAGGGCGGGTACGCGCGGTGGAGACCAGACGCACGGCGGTGATCTCAACGCCATGCCGGCGGCCGAGGAAGCGAAAAAAGCTGCGGACCGCGGAGAGATGCTGGGCCCGTGATGATGCCACCAGCTTCTCATTCGCCAACGCCGCCAGCCATCCCCGGATATCTGCTGCCCGCAACCTTGCGAGTGCGTCCAGATCGGGTTCGCCGCCAAGGTGGTTGGTCAGGAACCCGAGGAAGCCGGTCAGCGCGTGGCCGTAGGCCTCAACCGTGTTGGCGGCGGCGTGGCGTTCCTGTTCCAGCCAGTTCAGGAACGCGTCGCGTGCGGCCTCGCCGGTCATTGCCGGGACGGGTCCGGATCGCACCGTTGGAGGCGGTTTTTCGATCGAGGGGCGGCGGGCCATCAGGTTGGTCAAGCGCCTGTGTTGGGAGGGCGCGATCAGACCGGTTTGTCGCCCGCTACGGTGACTTTGAAGCCCGACCTCGTATGCGGCCAATAATCCCACATGGCACGATGCTGGACACAACGGTTGTCCCAGAACGCCACCGAGTTCTCTTGCCAGCGAAACCGGCACTGAAACAGTGGATTTTCCGCGTGATCATAAAGATATTCAAGCAGGGCAGCGCTCTCGTCCCGAGGCACCCCGAGCAGCCGCTTGGTGAACCCCCGATTGACGTAGAGGGCTTTCCGACCGGTTACCGGATGCGTTCGGATCACCGGATGTTCGGCCCGCGGATACACCGGCTTGTCCTCGACCCCAAGGTTTTTGTAAGTCCCACGATACGATTCCTCGCCGTCATGCACCGCGATCAATCCGCCGAGGTATGCCTTCATCCGGTCGGATAACGCCTCATAGGCGGCATACATGTTGGCGAACAATGTATCCCCGCCCCGAGGTGGGCACTGCTTGATGTACAGAATGCTGCCCATCGGGGGTTCCAGGTCGCAGGAAACGTCGCTGTGCCATCCCTCGCCGTTCGCCCTCAGGCTGTCCTTGTCGGCGTGAATGATCATCAACTCCGGATGGCCGGGCGCGTGCGGGGCGGCTGGATGGATATGCAACGCCCCGAAATTCCGCCCGAACGCGAGATGCTGCGCCTGGGTCAGGTGCTGGTCGCGGAAGAAGATGACGCAGTTCTCCGCCAGCGCCCGGTGGATCTCGTCCAGCTGATAGTTCGGCAGTGGCCCTGACAGGTCCACGCCACCGATCTCCGCGCCGATGACGGGGGTCAGCTTGTCGATCGAGATGCTCTCATACGGCGCTGACTTGTCCGCCGTATGCCGATACCGGGGCCCGTTGTTGCAGCGGAGCACGCTCATGGTTCAACCCTTTTCCGTTGGACGCTGGCCGGGATAATCTTCTCCGGCTCTGCGAACCGCAAGCGGGCAACCGCGGGTCCTTACTGCCGCGCCATGGCGATACGGAGGGCTTCCTCCGGCGAGACAAGGTGATCTGAATTCTCGGCGGCATCGGCGATGGCGATTTGCACCCCTTTGACCTGGCCGTTGAAGGCATTGCCGCGTGGGCCGTAGTCCGGGGACACCGGGGCTCCGCCGTCCTCGCCGACGTCGCAGCCGTCATCGGCGGAAAAGACCATCGCCAGGGTCATGGGAATATCCCCTTCGGCGACCTGCTTGCCGTCAACGTAGAGCGACACCTTGCCACCTTTGCCCAGGCCGCCACCGGCATAGGCGAACTCCATACGCACTTGGTGCTCGCCGGCGGGCAACTTGCTCGTGGCTTCGACATAGAAATGCTGCACACCACCTAGGTTGTAACAGTATTTGAGCTTGCCAGCCTTGGCGTACAGGCTCCATCCGCCAATGTTCGCACCCTGGGCGATAATCACGCCCTCGGCGTCAGAGTCCGGCACCACAATCTCGGCGGTGACCGAGTGGGATTTGTTCTTGATGCTGATAACGCAGTTCTCGGACAATCGGCCCATGCCGGGAAAAGCAGCTGAGTGTTTCCCCTGATCAGCACCGGCCGGCCCGCGACGTCGGGATTCAATCGCCTGGCGAGGTCGTCGTCCATCGGCAACACGTTGTGACGCGTCGCCTCGATGAGCCATAGGCGCTGCAGTTCATGCAGCTTTTCCGGCATCTGCTCGGATAGGTCGTTGCTTTGGCTCCAGTCCTTTTCCGTATCGTAGAGTTCCCAGACGTCGTCGTCGAACGCGGGGGTCTTCTCTCCGATGAGCACCCAGGGCGTCTTGTGCCGCGTCACCGCGGTCCAGCCTTTGTGGTAGATGCCGCGGTTGCCGAACATCTCGAAATACTGGGTCTCGTGCCGTTCTGCCGCCTTGGCGTCGTTGAACGAGTAAAGCATGCTGACGCCCTCGATCGGCTGCTGCGCCACGCCATTCACCGAAATCGGCTCCGGCAGCCCCGCTGCTTCGAGGATCGTCGGCGCGACGTCGATGACGTGGTGAAACTGCCACCGCATCTCGCCCCTATTTTTGATCCCGTTCGGCCAATGGACGATGGTACCGTTACGCGTTCCGCCCCAGTGCGAGGCAACCTGCTTGGTCCACTGGTAGGGCGTGTCCATGGCATGCGCCCAGCCGACCGCGTAGTGGTTATACGATTCCGGGCCACCGAACTGGTCGATCCGGGCGTTAAGAAATTCCGGCGTCTCGAACGCGGACATTCCGTTGAAGTTGAGCATCTCATTGAACGTGCCGTTCAGCGTGCCCTCGGCTGACGCGCCATTGTCGCCAATGATGTAGTAGACCAGCGTGTCGTCGAGGATGCCGAGCTTCTCCAGGCCCTCGAGCAGGCGGCCGACATGGTGATCGGTGTATTCCATGAAGCCGGCGTAGACTTCCATTTGCCGGCGCAACACCGGTTTCAATGCCTCCGGCATGTCGTCCCACGCCGGGATTTCCTTGTGGCGCGCGGTGAGTTGGCATTCTGGTGGAATGACACCCAAGGCCTTTTGCCGAGCGAAGGTCTCGTCTCGGAGCTTGTCCCAGCCCTGGTCGAACTTGCCCTTGTATTTGTCAGCCCATTCCGCCGGCACGTGGTGCGGGGCATGGGTGGCACCGGGCGCGAAATAGGCGAAGAAAGGCTTGTCGGCAGCCAGCGCCTTCTGCTGCGAGATCCATGCCATGGCCTTGTCGGTCATGTCCTCCATGAAGTGGTAGCCCTCTTCAGGCGTCTTCTTTGGATCGACAGGCGTAGTGCCTTCGTATATCGTCGGGTACCACTGGTTTGCCTCGCCACCCAGGAAGCCATAGAAATACTCGAAGCCGCCGCCGCCGGTCGGCCAGGCATCGAACGGCCCGACCGGGCTGGTTTCCCACACTGGCACTTCGTGGCATTTGCCGAACTGCGCGGTGGAGTAACCGTTGAGCTTCAGCGTCCGTGCCAGCGGCGAAATGGTGTTCGGGAGCACAGAGCTATAACCCGGCGAGCCGCTGGCGATCTCGGTGATGCCGCCCATGCCGGCGGTGTGGTGGTTGCGCCCCGTCAGCATCGCCTGGCGGGTCGGGGAGCAGAGGGCGGTGGTGTGGAAGCGGTTGTACTTCAGCCCGTTCGCGGCCAGCCTCTCCGCGTTCGGTGTCTGGCAGGGGCCGCCGAAGGCGCTCGCGGAGCCAAACCCTGCATCGTCAATCAGGATAAGCAGGACGTTAGGCGCGCCTTTCGGGGGACGTAACTGCTCGATCGGCGGGAACTTCGTGTCCGGATCCTTGGCATCATAGGTGACGAGGCCACGTCGTGCCGTGTTCGGCATCGGGAGGTGGGTGCGGTGGTTCCTGTCGTCGCTGGTCATGATCTCGGATCCTTTGTGCGGACGCCGACACGAGCTTCTTTGTCGCAGTCCTGGGACTGCAACCGAGGGGCGAGCGTTTGGCGAAAGCCGTAGCCGTATAACCGAGCACGTTGGCTACCAACTTACACAACAAGCCGCTATGCGGAATCGGCATTCAATCTCCCGAAATCCACAGGTACGGGGCCGAACGCGCTGGGACCAGCGACGCGAATTAACCCCCCGCGTTCGCTCCCGCCTTTCCGGCCGCGAACCGCACCGCCTCCTCCGCCGCCCGCACCAGGGCCCGAGCTTTCTGGCGGCATTCTTCGTATTCTGCCTCGGCAACGGAGTCGGCCACCACTCCGGCGCCGGCCTGGACGTACATCATCCCGTCCTTCACCAAGGCGGTCCGCAGCCCGATGCATGTATCCATCGCCCCGTTTGCTGCGAAGTATCCGATACATCCGGCGTAGATATTCCTGCGGTCCGGCTCCAACTCCTCAATGATCTCCATCGCCCGTACTTTGGGCGCCCCTGACAGGGTTCCCGCGGGGAAGCCGCCCACCAGGGCGTCCAGCGCGTCGAGCCCGTCCCGAAGCCGCCCCTCGACATTCGAGGAAATGTGCATCACGTGGCTGAACCGCTCGACGATGAAGCTTTCCGTCACCTTTACCGACCCGACCGCCGATACACGCCCGACGTCGTTGCGGCCTAAGTCCAACAACATCAGATGCTCCGCCCGTTCCTTTGGGTCGGACAGTAGTTCCGCCTCCAGCGCCTGATCTTCCTCATACGACGCGCCTCGCCGCCTTGTGCCCGCAAGGGGCCGCACCGTCACAATCCCGTCCCGGAGCCGGACCAGTACTTCCGGCGAGGACCCCACGATCGAGAACCCGCCAAAATCCAGGTAGAACAGGAACGGGGCCGGATTGATCCGCCGCAGCGCGCGATACAGGGCGAACGGCGGCAGCGCGAAGGGCACCGAGAAGCGCTGCGACAACACGATCTGGAAAGCGTCCCCGGCGGCGATGTACTCCTTGCACCGCGCCACTCCGCTGATAAACGCGTCTTTCGAAAAGTTGGAGCCGGGCGCCGGCGGATCGGGCAGCATCACCGGCGGCGGCTGATGCGGCAGCGGGCGTTCCAGAGCCGTCTCAGCGGCGTCCAACCGAGCCGAGGCGCGCTGCCAGGCTGTCTCCGCGGGAACGTCGCCTGCCGGATACACTGGCGTAACAAGCGTCAATTCGTCGTTTACGTTGTCGAAAATGGCGAACAGCGTCGGGCGCACCATGATGCCCTCGGGCACGCCGATCAAATCCCGGTTCTTCGCCGGCAGCGTCTCCATCTGCCGTACCATGTCGTAGCCCAGGTAGCCAACCAACCCACCGGCCATCGGGGGCATATGCGCCGGAACCTCCAACTGCGTCTCCGCGATCAGCGCTCGCAAACTGTCCAACGGTGCGCGCGGTTCGGGAACAAAGGCGTGCGGTGCCGAAAGCGCGTACCGGTTCACCGAGGCTCGTCCATCCTGGCACCGCCAGATCAGATCCGGCTGCATGCCGATCACCGAATACCGCCCCCGCGCCGCGCCGCCCTCGACGCTTTCAAGAAGAAACGAATTCGGCTGGCCGTGCGCCAGCTTCAGGAACGCCGCCACCGGAGTTTCAAGATCGGACACGGTCTTGCGCCACACCAGGCTGCCGCGTCCTGCTTCGTAGGCAGGGCGGAAGGCGGCAAAACCGGGGATGACCGACACGTTCATCTGTCTCTCTTATTGCGGTTGAACGACACTATCGAATGCCTGCTGATTGGTCCGCGGGTTGGCTCGTTGGCGTACCGCGTCTACGAAAACCGCGGCCATGTCGTTACTTAGAGACTTAGTGATCGCCGTGCGCACCTGGTCGTACCCAGCCTTGTCGGCTGCGGCATCCGGTTTCACTATCTCCGCCAGTTGTGCGACGAGAAAGCCCTCAGACGTCTCGACCATTGTGGCCTCGCCTTTTTTCAGGCCGAACATAACGTTTTGCAGGATCGGCGCGATGTCCGCGTTGGGCTGATTGCGCGTCACCAGCGGGCTGAGGCTTGGCTTTACTCCGGCAACCGTCGCAGCATCGGAAAACGATTTTCCGTCCTGAACTGCCAGCATCATCGCCGTTCCGGCCCGATCCTGGAAACGCCGGCGCTGGTCCTGTTTCCAGTCGTCCGTCACCTGATTCTTCACCGCATCGAACGGCTTTACGCCGGGCGGGATAATGCCCTCGACCACGAGTGCATAGTAAGCCGATCCGCCAGTAGACGGTGTTTGCACTTCCGTCAGTTGTGGCGGATCGCCTTGACGCGCCTGAAATGCGGCAGCCACGATCGCCGACTTCAGCTCTGCCGGGCCGGGGATCGGTGCTGGCGCACCCGCCTGCGTGTCCCCCTTCGAATCCAACGTCCCTGTCACGCCGACCACGCCTAGATCGGCAGGCAAATTATCCAGGCCGGTCCCGTTCCCCAGCAACTGATCCAGCTTATTCGCCCGGTCGTACATCAGATCCGCCGCCTTGCTGGCCAGCACCTGTTCCCGCAGCTTGTCCTTCACCTGCTCCAACGTCGTTGTCGTTCCGCCGGTGATTTTCGTCACCTTCACCACGAACCAGCCCAGTTGTCCCTTCACCGGCTCCGAAATCGCATCTGCCGGGGTCGAAAATACCGCTTTTCCCAGGTCAGGGTCAGGAAACTGCACCGGGGTGGCGTCGTCCTGCGCAATAGCCGACGCCCCCTCGGCCTGCGCTGCCGCCTGCATGGCTGCCCAGTCCATGCCTCCGCGCCATTTGTCCGCGAGCGTGCGCGCCTTCGCCTCGTCGGGAGCCGAAATCACCTCCGCTGATCGCTTTTCCGGCGTCACATATTCCGCCTTGTGCTCTTCATAAGCGGAGTGGAGTTCCTCATCGGTGACGGTGATCTCGGAGGCCAAGGATTGCGGCGATAGCTCGATCGCCTTGATCCGCCGGTATTCGGGGGTGCTGTAGCTGTCAGGATGGTTTTCATACCAACGCTGCAACTCGGCTTCGTCGGGCGCCGCAGGCTCCGGTGCCGCGGAGAACGGAAACAGTGCCATATCCGCGGCGCGTTTTTCGAACTGGGTCTCGTATAGCGGCCGCACCTCGGCGTCCGGCGCGGCGACCGATCCTCCGAGCGTCGACAGGACCTGCCGCTGGGCAATGTCGCCGCGCAATTGCTCCAGAAAGCGCGGCTCGGTGAAACCGTTGTTGCGCAGGACGTTATCGAACATCGCCTTGCTGAACTTGCCATCCGAACCCTGGAAGGCTGGCATCGACTGCGCGGTGGCCACCACAGCTTCATCGGGAGTGACGACGCGAAGGTCCTTCAACTCCTGCCCCAACGCCGCCTGGGCAACCATCCGCTCCAGCGTCTGTTGCCCGACCTGACGCCGCAGTGCCGGCGACGCTTCCTGGCCAGCGGGAAGGTCGCGGGTCCGTTGCGCCAAGGCTCGTTGAAACTCCGCCTGGAAGGCCGGGATTTCGATGGTTTGACCGCCGACCTTGGCGACCCACCTTGGCGGACCCATCAGGCGGAAGAGGTCACCGCTGATGCCCCAGCCGACGAAGGAGACCGCCATGATGATAAAGAAGCCTCGGGCGATCCAGGAATTGGTGTAACGGCGGAATTGCGTGATCATGAAACGCGACGGGCCCGGAAATGGCGGATGGGGCGGAGCATATACGGCGCCCGTCTCGACATGGCCAGCGGTGGTGCGAATTGACCGGTATCCGCGGCGCCACCTTTGGTCAGCGGCAGATCGGGGTATGCCATTCCCGGTGCGCAATCAAACAGCTGATCTCACACGGTTGCAGCCACCGCTAGTCCCCGCCAAGCTGACCCGGCGTTGACCTCGCGGAGAAAGCTCCATGACCGACCTGATCGAGACCGTCGAAGATGGTGTCGCCACCCTCACCCTCAATCGGCCGGAGAACCTGAACGCGCTGTCCGACGAAATCCGCCTCGGGCTGCTGGAAGCGTTCTCGCGTCTGGGCGCCGACAACGCGGTGGGCTGTATCGTGCTGACGGGCGCCGGCCGAGGCTTCTGTGCCGGCGGCGATGTCAAAAGCATGGGCAGCAGGTCCGCCAGGATCTTCGAGGAACGCGCCGCCGGCATTCAGCAATCCGGCCGTATTCCGATGCTGATGCATACCACGCCAAAGCCGATCATCGGCATGATCAACGGCGTCGCCGTTGGCGCAGGGCTGAGCATGGCGGCCGCATGCGATCTTCGTGTGGCCGGACGATCCGCCCGTTTCGGCACGGGATTCATCAAGATCGGCCTGTCCGGCGACTGGGGTGGCACCTGGACGCTCACCCGCCTCATCGGCACCGCCAAGGCTCGGGAGCTGTTCTTCACCGGCGATATGATCGATGCCGAGGAGGCGCAGCAGATCGGCCTGATCAACAAGCTGACCGAGGATGCCGATCTGCTGACGGTCACTATGGTCCTGGCGCACCGGATCGCCGCGATGCCGCGCGTCGCGCTGGGTTACACGAAGAGGAATTTGGCCGCCGCGGAGACCGGTGATTTCGCCACCTCCCTCGACCTGGAAGCATTCAACCAAGCCCGCTGTTCGCAAACGGAGGACCATCGCGAAGCCGTCCAGGCGTTCAAGGAAAAGCGCAAGCCCGTCTTCGCCGGACGCTGATAGATACGATTTCACAACGTCACACAGAGCCGATGTGCGCTCCTCCGCCGAGGCTGCCATCGCGAAGGAGGCCGTCGCCACGAGCGCGTATTGACCGCAATGAAAAACCATCAGCGTACCCCTGACCACTCCGGCGTTACGCTTACGCAAATATCTGCAGGTCCTGCGAGCGATCCTCCTGGCGACTGCCGAAAAGCGGGACTCCCAGGGTTGGCGCTCCACCTTCGCGCTGAGGCCACCGTCGGCGAGGGCATCCCCGCACCGGACGCTTGCCCGGATAATTTGAGATAATCGGCGGCAATTTTGTGGTGACCAGTGAGACTAGCCATTCGCTTATGCGGGTGGACTGCGCCTGCCAACCACACCGTTTATCAAGATGACAGGACGGGGGAAGTTGGAGGGTCCATCTATGATCTGGTGGCTGCCGCGATCGCTGCCCTTCTTTCCCACGCGCAGGAACGTCAGCGTGTTGAGGCGCTGGCAGCGCTCGACCGAGCCAAGACCGCGTTCTTTTCCAACGTATCGCACGAGTTTCGAACACCTCTGACGCTCATGCTTGGACCACTTGAAGACACATTGGCGACGGAGATGATTTGTCCTCGTCGAGCGATCTGGCAAGCAGCCTTCGCTCCGCCTGCGAGCGCGCGGGGCTCAAGTTAATAGTAGACTGTGTGGACGATCGACGAGCGGGTCTACATTGATCGAGACATGTGGGAGAAGATCGTCCTTAATCTGATCTCGAACGCTTTCAAGTTTACCCTGGAAGGGACCATTACTGTTTCGATTCGACTATCGGAAGGCGGCGTTGATTTACTGGTCCGTGACACCGGCCTGGGCATGCCGCCGGCCGAACTGCCGCGGGTTTTTGAGCGATTCTACCGTGTTGACGGCCAGCGAGGGCGCTCCCGGAGGGCAGCGGCATTAGGTTTGCCTTGGTCGAGGAACTTGTAAA
Organism: uncultured Alphaproteobacteria bacterium; assembly: GCA_963819345.1. Classification (GTDB taxonomy): domain Bacteria; phylum Pseudomonadota; class Alphaproteobacteria; order Acetobacterales; family Acetobacteraceae; genus Rhodopila. The sequence continues at coordinate 37,415 of CAWFVX010000012.1, read as the reverse complement.
GCTGCATAGCGGCATGATCAGCGCAACCTCACTGAGGGTCATTGGGAAGCCACTCGACGATGTGGTGGGCAAAAAGTTCTGGGACACACCATGGTTCACCGCGACAACCGGCGTGCCCCAGATAATTCGCGACACGGTGACGGCGGCTGGCAAAGGCGAGGCAGTGCGCGAAGAGATCTCTCTCCAGCTTCCATCAGGCGTGCGGAGCTTCGACTTTTCGATCCGACCCATCCGGGGGACTGATGGCGAGGTCGTCGCCATCGTGCCAGAGGCGGTCGATATCACCGAACGACGCCTCGCGGAGGAATATCTGCGCCAATCGCAGAAGCTGGAAGCCATGGGCCAACTTACCGGAGGCGTGGCCCATGACTTCAATAGCCTTTTGACCCCCATTATCGGCAGCCTCGATATGCTCCTCCGTTCCGGCGTGGGCAGCGAACGTGAGCGTCGGCTTATGAACGGGGGCAAGAAGTCGGCCGAGCGTGCCCGGACCCTGGTCCAACGACTGTTGGCCTTTTCCCGGCGCCAACCCCTGCAAGTCGAATTGGTCGACATCGCCGGTCTCATTGCCGGCATGGCTGAACTCCTCGCTGGTACTTTGGGTACACGCATCAAGTTGGTGGTCGAAAGCGCCGGGGATTTGCCCTCGGCAAAGGCCTACGCCAATCAGCTTGAAATGGCGATACTCAACCTTATCGTGAATGCTCGCGATGCGATGCCCGACGGAGGAAGCCTCCGAATTGCGGTGGTAAGGAAGTCGTCGGCGTTGGCCACCGGTCCGGCCTCCCGCCAGAGATCTATATCTGCGTCAGTGTGACAGATATACTGGTGTAGGCATGGATACGGCTACGGCACGCGCGCCATCGAGCCGTTCGTCTCCACCAAAGGGATGGCCAGGGAACCGGCTTGGGTCCTTCCATGGTTGATGGTCTGGCCGCTCAACTTGGTGGCGCTCTGACCATTCGCAGCGTGCCCGGCAAAGGGACCACGTTCGAAGTCTGGCTAAGGGGTAATGGCCGAACCCCCGATTGCCCGAAAAGCGATCGAAGTCAAACGACCCCTTCGACGCCTCGGGACCGTTCTTCTCGTCGATGACGAGGAATTCGTCCGCGTGAGCACAGGCCACATGCTGGCCGACCTTGGCTTTGGCGTTTCTGAGCATACTCCGCCGAGGAGGCGCTTCGAATTGTCGATAGCGATGCGACGATCGACATTCTTATCACCGGTCACCTGATGCTCGGAATGACTGGCGTGGATCTGGCTTACGCTGCACGAAAGCGGCGTCCTGACGGTCGCGATACTCGTCATCTCGGGATTTGCTGAAATGGAGGGGATCACCAGATCTATCGAGGCTGACGGAGCCATTTAGGCAGGCCGATCTCGCGGCAGCTCTCGCGGATCTGCGAGTACAGTAAGGCCCCCGGGGGCTCCGCCACTCCCGTTCGCACTGCCAAGGCAAGCGGCTAAGGTGAGGGGTCTGAGGTGGTCCCGCTTCATCGGACAGTTTGGCGGCTTGGCTAAGCTCGGTTTTGGTTGTCGTCACGCCGCCAGTTTCATCGTCTCGGTTGCCCTGTATGCCTCGTCAGGCGTGCGCCCGGCCAGCGTCGAATGGGGGCGGCGGGCATTGTAGTAGCCGATCCACGAGGTCAGCCCGGGCGCGCAAGTCTGTTCCGGTCTCGAACGCATGCAAGTAGATACATTCGTATTCAGGTGTAAAAGTATGGACTTGATCTGACGGTCAGGTTTTTCGCCGTGGTGGGTGTCCGACGAATTTGTTGTCCGATGTCATGCCGCCTGCAGCAACTTTTCCTTTGCCACCGGCAACATGTCAATGAAGGTCTGCATTGGGGTTTTGCCGTAGCACCACCTTCCTTGATGAGTTCGCACGGAGTTGTAGTCGCGCACCCAGACGTCGAGATCGGCCTGCAAGTCGTCGATCGAGCGATAGAGCTTCTTGCGCAGGGCCACCTGATAGAACTCCGCCAGAATGGTCTTGTTGAATTGCTCGCAGATGCCGTTGGTCTGCGGACTGCGTGCCTTGGTTCGTGTGTGATCGATGTTCTCCACCGCCAAATAGAGCTCGTATTCGTGGCTCTGCGGGTTGCCGCAATATTCGGTGCCTCGGTCGGTCAGCACCCGGCTGACGATAATGCCCTGCTCTTCGAAGAATGGCGGCACGCGGTCGTTGAGCATCTCGGCGGCGGTAATCGGCGTCTTGCTGTCATAGAGCTTGGCGAAGCCGACCTTCGAGTAGGTGTCGATCACGGTCTGCTGGTAAACCCGGCCGACCCCTTTGAGGGTGCCGACATAGAAAAGTGTCCTGCGCCACGCAGTAACCCGGGCATTCGCTCTCGAATTCGCCATGGGCTTCTTTGTCCAGCCTGGCCTTCTCCAAAGCCACCACCTGCGCTTCGGTCAGAACGGTGCCGTCCTGCGCCATTTTGGCTTCCAGTGCTTTCAGGCGCTTTTTCATGTTCTCGAGGTCATGACGCTGCCAGACGCAGCGCACGCCGAACGGCGAGATCGCCAGGCCGCGCTGGCGTAATTCATTGGACACCCGCGCCTGTCCCCAGGTTGGCTGCTCGATGGCCAGTTCCACGACGGCGGTTTCGATAGCGCTGTCGACGCGGTTTTTCAGGATCGGTTTGCGCCGGCTGATCTTCAGCAGCGCCACCTCGCCGCCGGTGTCGTAGAGGTCCTTGAAGCGATAGAAGCTATCGCGTGAAAACCCCATGATTTTGCAGGCCTGGCTGACATTGCCGAGCTGCTTGGCGAGTTCCAGCACGCCGACCTTGCCGCGGATGATTTTCTGGTTCTGTGTCATAGAGGGGGCTCCGAGATGTTTGCCCTTGACCGGTGTGTTGGCTTTGCGGTCGGCTCTGCTCCCTGCGAGCCAACACACCGGTCATCTTTGCCCCACCGATTGAACCCTGATTGTCGGTTTAAGTCTAGACTTCTACACATCTATGCATACGTATCGCGCAAAAGTCCGAACATCGTCGGGCTCACGGGTGACGAAACCGGCGGCAACCTCCCGGACAAGTATGCACCCTCGACGCCGCCGCAAGGCGGCCGAGCTGTCGCCACCGGCGACGTGCTGATCCTGTGTCGGCGGTCATTCAGCGAGATGGCTACTTTATCGCGGCGGATAGAAGCGTCCGGTAGCGAGGGATTTCCCGAGTGCCAGGCACATGCGGCGGCAGGCTGAACGTATCGCCGACCGCGGATTCGGCTTAACCAAAGCAGTCCCGGGTTTGGCTCTACGCGTCCGCAGCCATCGCATGCGCTATTACGAAGTCGCCTAAACCGCCGATATCGGACAGCGGCAAGGCGGGCACCGTTGCGGTTATCGGCGCCTCTGACGTGACGGCCAGCACCATGGGGTCATTCGCTGTGAACTGTACCCGCTCCTCGCCTGCCTCGATGACTTCCATCTTCGGGTAACTGCTCCGTCGAAATCCATCGAGCAGAACGATGTCGACCGGCGCCATCGGCGCCAACAGGCCACGCACGTTAGGCTCATCGATGTCCTTGGGCATCTCCCGCATCAGCGCGAACCGGCTGGCGCTGGCAATCATGACCTCCTCGGCGCCTGCGACGCGATGTTTCCAGGTGCCGCTGCCCTGTCTTTCTATGTCGACGGCGTCGGACACTCGCTTGATCGTGGACACACGCAGACCCCGTCCGGTCAGTTCGACCACCAGACGCCGCACAAGCTCCGATTTCTCCCGACATTCTCCGATCAAACTGAAGGCTTTCATGGCGCGTCCTTTCTTATTCATCACGACCGCTATTCGGCAGCCATGGCAAGCGCCTCGGCTGCACCCGCCGTCACTGCATGCACATCAAAACAAAATCCGCCACTGCGCCGACATCGGACAACGGCAGAAATGGCACGGGCGCATCTACCGGTTCATTTGCGGTGACCGCCACCACCAATGGGTCGTCGAGCGCAATCAGCCGCCGATTTCGTGCAGGTTCGACAAACTCCAGCTTCGGGTACAGGTCAGCCGGAAGCCTTCCAGAAACACGATGTCAACGGGAGCCAGCCGCGCCAGCAGGTCCTCCACGTGCCAGCGCAGCTGCCGACAACGCTGAAGGTTCTCATAGAACATCTGCTGTTGCAGACCGCAAACGGCGGGCTGTTTCGACACCTTTGGGTGTCAGTTCCAGATGCCAGTGGCATTGCAGGGCGCCAGCAAGCAGACGAACGGGACCATGGATGTATCCCGCAGCCAGCGCCTCCGCCACGGCCGTGCGCCACTCATCCACGCTGGCCTCGCGGTCAGCGCTGGCGCCGAGAAGAGCCAGTCCAGCATCGCTGTCCGGCGCGGTGATGCGCTGGCGGAAGGTCACGAGCAACAGCGATCCGAGCAGCGGTGATGTAGCGAGCTCAGCGCTCATGACTGCCACCGATGCGCGACGGCAACTCGCCGCGGCTTACGGCGACGCCAATTTCGAGGCTCCTGGCAATGCGGTGCGCTTTCTCCATCAGGTAATCGGCACCCTCCGGGGTGCAGACCTGGCGCGCCGTCTGTTCGAACAGGACCAACCAACGTGCAAAATGCGATGGCTCCAGCGGTAACGGAAAGTGGGCCGTTAACGGCTGCCCGTGGTAGTGCCCGGTCAGCAGCCACACGGAGGACCAGAAGGTAGTGATCTTCGCGATGTGCTTCTCCCAGTCCTGCACGTGGCTGAACAGGTGGCCAATGACCTCGTCGTGGCGCGCCGTGGTGTAGAAGCTCCGAACCAGGTGCTCCAGAACGGCTTCGTCAAGGCCGGTCGCTGCCTGGATTCCGGCCGTGAAGGCAGCGCGGCGCTTGGCGTTTTCCGGAAACGGAACCGAAGGAGGATTGGCTATCGCATTCATGGCGCATCGTCCGGCCCGACAACCAGATCGGCAAACTCGGGATGGCGTTTGATGAACGCCTCAAGGAACTCGCATTCAACAGCGACACGCAGGCTGCGACGGCGGACCTCTTTGAGAACGGCTGTTGCCAACGACGAACCGACGCCGCGTCCGCTCAGTGCCCTCGGCACCTCGGTGTGCACTAGCGTCAGCCGGTCACCGTGCCGCGCATAGGTGACGTAAGCCGTCACGCCATCAACAACCATTTCGAAGCGTTTGCGAGCCGAATTGTCGGTCAGTTCAGTCATAGTCGGCCTCTAGTCCAGGTTGATGGCGTGTGGGAGGGGACGTCCCAGAGCCCGCGCCTTGGCTCATACCCCCGCGCAGGCAGGCAACAATATGAAGCGGTCTGGGACTACAGGAAGTCACGGGTTATTGCGGCTCTGCGGCGCATTCTCATGTCCTGCCTGCGGCGGCCCTGCGCAGTGCTCGCATTTCCTCGAATTGTTTGCTGACGTCACGCATGATGGCGGCGATGCCAACCATTCGACCCCGAAGATGTCTTCCGCCCCCTTGTTCCAGAACCGGATTTTGCCCTCAGCGTCGGAATAGACGACGGCGTCGGGCATTGACGTCAGCAATGTGACGGCGAAGCGATCAAGGTCAAAGTCCATGACTACCTTCAGCTTGCAAGTGGCGGATGGCCGCGTGCTTGGAACGAAATGACATCGATTGCCTGTCCAGCGTGAAAATCCATCGCAGACGCGGGGATGTGGAGTCCCGTTGCACAAGGCAAACCTTCGGCGCCTGCTGCCTTGCGGCGCAGTTTTAAGCCCGCATACGCACGCAGCGGTCTCGCTGCGGCCATGCGCGCCAGCAGCGGCAGAGCGAACCCGGCGGCCCCGGCCAGCACCGCCATCGGGTTTCCCGCATGTCTGATGTAGACCGCGTCGCCCAATTGGCCCGCCGGGAGCGGTTGCCCGGAACGTGCTTTCTGAGAAAGAGTTAGCCGGTCGAGGAAGCTCATCCCTGGGTTCCCGCGGGTATTAAGGTTCCCCGACAGGCTTGGCCTCCGGAGCCTATGAGCAGCATCCACGTAAACTCACGCGATTGCCTTGACTTGAATCAATGCGCAAAAGTGATTTGGACCATGCTATAATGAGATGCTGGCACTGCAAGTGCACCCCTGGGAAGCTGCCGGGGTCGACGGAAGGACAAACCAATGCCGATGGGGTATCAGCTTCAGCGGACCATCGAAGCATGTTACGTCCCGGTGACGCCGCGTGAGGCTGTCGCGCGGACGGAATGGCTAAGCTCGGTCCCGGAGGCGACGATTGACCGGCTCGCCGATCATTCGGCACTGCACCGTGTGCCATCCGGGAGTACCCTCTTTGAACAGGCGGAAACCCCCGCCTTTGCCCTGCTGATTGCCAGCGGCAGCGTTGAATTGCTGGCAGTCCGCAGCGCAGACGAGACGCTGGTAGAATTCGTGCGGGCGCCCGATCTCTTGTTGCCCGCAGCCGTTCTCAATCACCAGCCGTATCTGTTGCGGGCCCGGGTCCTCGATGAGGCCCGCATCGTCATGATCCAGGCCGAAGCGTTCCGGCAGGCCGTGGCCTCTGATCAGGCGCTTTGCCTCGCAGTGCTGGCCTGCCAGGCGGCCCAGTTCCGCCGCCAGATCAAGCACGCGAAGAATCTTCAACTCCGGTCAGCCGAAGAGCGTGTGGGCTGCTATCTGCTGCGGCTGACCAAAGACGTGAGGGCAAATGAGACGATCAGGCTTCCACTCGAGAAGCGCCTGATCGCCTCCCAGCTTGGGATGACGCGGGAGACATTTTCCCGAATTTTGGCGGGACTGGGTCGGCACGGGATCAGGGTCGAAGGTGACTTGGTCCACCTCGAGAACGCCGCCGCTGCCCAAGCCCGCTTCCACCTCGACCCTCTTCTCGATGGCCCTGAGCCGATCATTCCGCTGCAAGCAAAAGGAGAACGGGTTGTGACTAACGCATAAGTGCATCCAACCGAATCAGCGGCGGCCCTTTTTGGTTCTCAGTGGCCGTCTTCACCGTGTGCTTCGCCGTCTAGTCCAACTTCCCAGTCATCGGCATCCAGATCCAAGAACCTCGGACTCCGGCGGCGGCCGTCGTTAAGTGAATGCCAAACGGTGGCGCCGGTCCGGGTGGTCAGGCCTGTTTATGGCGAGACGCAACACGAAGAGGCATTGGAATGGGCGCAACCACCGCCACACCGGACCGGAACGAAATCCGGCTTTGGCGCAAGCCAATGCGGCAGGAGTTGATCGAGAAGAGGTTGGCGATATCCCCCGCAGACCGCCTCGTGCACAACGGGATTGTGACGGCAATCCTCAGCCGGACCCTCGAAGCCGCGAATGATAGGCTGGTTGGTTTCTATTGGCCGTTCAAAGGCGAGTTTGATGTGCGACCGCTCGTCCGGATCCTCCATTCAAAAGGAATGCGGTTCGCTCTGCCGATGGTCGCCGAGAAGGCCCAGCCATTGGCCTTTCGCGAGTGGTGGCCCGGCATTCCGATGTTCCACGGCGTCTGGAACATCCCATTTCCTGCCCAGGGTGAACCGGTGTCGCCTGAGGTCCTGCTGGTCCCCTTGGTGGGCTTCGATAAACTCGGCTATCGGCTAGGTTATGGAGGAGGTTACTACGATCGCACCCTCGCCACTTTCCGAGTCAAGCCCCAAACCGTCGGGATCGGATACGAGGTATCCAAAATCCCGACGATTCATCCCCAGCCGCACGACATCGCTATGGACTTGATCCTGACAGAACATGGTCTTGTGCAAACGGCCAAAATTCCCGCCCACGAGGGTTGCATCTAAAACGATGGCGGTTGATCACCAGTCCGGCATTTCGCCGCAGCCAAACCGGCGGCGAGATCGGCCAACAAGTCAGCTTCGCTTTCGAGGCCGACCGAAAGCCGCAGCAAGCCATCAGTTATTCCAGCAGTAGTCTTGGCCTCCAGGCTCATGCTCGCATGGGTCATCGTCGCGGGATGCGCAACCAGGCTCTCGATACCTCCGAGTGACTCCGCCAAGGTGAACACCTCAAGCGCCTTGAGGAACCGAGCTACGCCCTCGCGGCCATTGATGATCTCAACACTCAACATCGATCCGAAGCCGCTCTGTTGAGCCTTCGCGATTTCGTGCCCGGGATGGTCACGCAGACCAGGATAATGGACAGCCCCGACGGCTGGGTGGTGTTTTAGAAACTCAGCGATCGCGGCCGCCGTCTTCTGCTGCTGCTCGACGCGCACGAACAGCGTCCGCACGCCGCGCAAGGTGAGATACGAGTTGAACGGCGAACCCGTTACACCCGTGACGTTTGCCCAGGACACCAGTTCATCGACGTCCTTTTGTGTAGCGGCGACGACAACGCCACCGACGACGTCGGAATGGCCGTTCAGAAACTTGGTCGTTGAATGGACGACGATGTCTGCTCCAAGCTTGATGGGTTGCTGAAGTGCCGGTGACAGGAAAGTATTATCGACAACCGTTTTCGCTGCGGCTGTGCGGGCGAGAGCAGCAGTCTGTCGGATATCGACAACGCGCATCAGGGGATTGCTTGGGCTCTCGATGAGAACGATTTTGGGCTTGCGAGCCAAAGCAGCCGCCAACGTCGGTTCGTTGGCCAGATCGATGAACAGGACGTCGAATTGCCTTTTCGCCTGCCGCCCGTTTAGCAGGCGCCATGTTCCTGCGTAGCAATCATGGGGCGCGACGACTAGGTCGCCCGGCTCCAAGGAGGCAAGCGCCAGGTCGATGGCGGCCATTCCGGACGAGACGACTACCGCTCCGGCACCGCCCTCCAACTGGGCAACGGTGTCAGCCAAAACGTTACGTGTCGGATTACCAGCTCGCGTATAGTCGTAAGCGCGCGCATGGTCGAAATCTTCAAAAGTGAAGGTGCTCGTTAGATAGATTGGAGGCGTAACCGCACCAAAGGCGCTGTCCTTGCCTATTCCATTCGCGGCCGCAATCGTCTGTGGCGCCTTTTTCCGAGACATCAACAAGACCTCTGCTAAACTTCGGAGCCGAACAGTGCATTACGCCGAGCCCCATCGGTTAGGGCGAGCCGGGTGACAATTTCAGTAGCCAGACGTTGCGCCTCAATGAGCACTGATTCGCCGCTGGCCCGCTCGCCAATTCGCGCATAGCGGTCGAAGGCCGCCTCCAGTAGCCGGAGTCCGTCAGCAGCAGTGCGTAGCGTCGGAACAGAGTTCGCCGCTTCCCCATCGGCCGCGCCAGCCTCGCGCGCAGCAAGGCGGCGGAAGATCGCTGCGTCGTCAAGCTCACCGGCTTCGTCAAGGATCGTGGCGAGCGCTGTATGTGCTGCCGCGGCATCAGCATCCCAGCGCTGAGACATGGCGCGCAATGCCTCAACCGACTCTGGAAGTTCAAGAGCGGCCGGGCGTTCGGCGTGGAAGGCGCGACGTCGATAATGGCGCAGCAGCGTCGCATGCCGAAGTTCGTCACGTGCGAGGTCTTCGGCCAGCGCCCGAATGTCGGGCCGGTCGGCTTCCGCGGCGACATAGGTGTAAAAGGTAAACGCTCGCTCCTCGTTGCGTACCGCATAGGCAAGTGCCTGATAGGCGCTCAAACTAGCGCGCCCTGCTACCGCCTCGTCGAGTTCGGCTGGGAGTTCCCAACGGATGCGGGCAGGGTCAGGCGGGTGACCGAGTAGTGCCCGGCTGCGCCCGGTGATCTCGGTGACGTGGCGGTCTTCGGCGTTGGCGAGCGTTTCGAATTGCGCCGCCATCTCATTGTCGCCCTGCCGCTTCATGTGGGCGGACAGCACACGATAGCGGGCTGCCGCCTCCTGTTCCATGGCGCAGGCCACGGCCAGCAGTTCATCGAGTGAGCCTACTGGCCCAGGAACCAGCCCCGTCTTGTTCACGACGCCCCCGCATCGCCTATGCCAACCATATCACTCGCTCCTATTGAGGCGGACGACGCCATTTCATTGATAGAGATCACGCGTCGTCATTGATCTAGATCAGTGTGCCTCAAGAAATTGCTCGCTATCCATCGGCCATCGGGTGTGATTGCTCAAACGGGTCAAATCCTGCGGCGACATTTTCGATGACCTCCCAATTGTGGGGTATCACTGTGCGTTTATTGGCCGCCCGCTTCTCCATCTGGCTCCTTTTGCTGTGCATGGCAGCCACGCAGATGCCATGCCATGCGGCAAACAGTCGGATATCGGAATTTTCCAGCCAAATACCGGCTGGCGAACTGGTGCCAGGAGCAGACCATTACGGTCCCGTCGAGGGAAGTCCGCCGGTGATGAAGGCGTTCGCTGGCACCCGGCTGTTCGGGTACGCCTTCGTCAACGCCGACTGGGTGAATTCCACCGGATATTCCGGCCAGCCAATCCAGATTATGGTGGGTCTGACGACGGATGGCAAAATCTCGGGTGCCAGACTGATGGCGCATCACGAGCCGATCGTCCTGATTGGTATTCCGCCAGAGCGCATCGCCGCCTTTATTCGGGGCTATGTTGGGCGGGACGTGTTGCAGATTGCCACCCAGGCACCCTCGGCGCGACCGGCAGTCGACATCGTCAGCGGCGCGACCGTGACTGTGGCTGTGATCGCCGAAAGCATGGTTCGCTCCGCAATCAGGGTGGCGCGCGCGGAGGGCATCGGCGGGACGGCAACGATCGCTCCACCGGCAGTCCGGGAGATCGACCCGTCGCACGAGGCCCCGGCCGACTGGCTCGGATTGCTCAGTGATGGCTCCGTCCGGCACCTTAGCCTGACGGTGGCGACGTCACCGATGCTTTCAAGCGAGCCGGGAACCCGATCGCCGCTGACCGCCCGGAGACAGCGGATCCCGCTGCATCCTTCATCGATATGTATGTCGCTCCAGTTTCCGTCCCGGCAATCGGCAGGCGCCTACTGGGCGACGCCGGTTTCACAGCGTTGCAACAAAGCCTCCAGCCCGGGCAACAGGCGATCCTCATCGCGGCCAACGGATCCTATTCGTTCAAGGGCACCGGCTATGTGCGGGGCGGCATCTTCGATCGCATCGAGGTGCTCCAAGGCGACAGCAGCATCCACTTCCGCGATCGCACGCACACGAGGCTGGGCGATGTTGGCGCGGTGGGTGCGCCATCCTTCCAGGACGTTGACCTGTTCCGCGTGCCCGCCGAAAGCACACTGCTGGTGACCGAACCGTGGCGATTGCAACTGCTGGTGCAGCGTGCGGTCGGCGCCCGCGACAAGGCGTTCCTGACCTTCGATCTCGGCTACGAACTGCCGCAGGCTTACCTCAAACCCGCGGCAGCAGCCACTCTCTCCGCCGCGGTAACCGCCCAGTCGGCTTTGTCTGGCGCGGAAGCGTCGGAGCCGCCGATGTGGCAGATGATGTGGTGGGACAAGACGGGCCAGATCGGCGTTTTGCTGGCGGCGCTAAGCCTGCTCACCCTGATCTTCTTCTTTCAGGACTGGTTGGTGCGACGGCCCGTGCTCTACGACCGGCTGCGTCTCGGTTTCATGGTTTTCACACTGGTCTGGATCGGTTGGTATGCGCAGGCGCAGCTTTCCGTGGTCAATGTCCTCGCCTTCTTGAGCGCCCTGCGAACCGATTTCCGCTGGGATTATTTCCTGATGGCGCCGCTGATTTTCATTCTGTGGTTCGCGACCGCGGCGTCCCTGCTGTTCTGGAACCGTGGCGCCTACTGCGGCTGGCTGTGCCCGTTCGGCGCGTTGCAGGAGCTCACCAACCGTATCGCCCGGCGGTTGAAAATTCCGCAGCTAAAGATCCCGTTCGGAACGCATCAGCGGCTGACGGCGCTGAAATACATCGCGTTCCTTGTTCTGTTCGGTATCTCCCTCAGCGCGCTCGACACGGCGGAAAGAGCGTCTGAAATCGAGCCGTTCAAGACCGCTATCATCCTGCATTTCGCCCGTGGCTGGCCGTTCGTGCTGTACGCCGGTGCGATGATAGGCTCCAGTCTATTCGTGGAGCGGGCGTTCTGTCGGTATCTATGTCCGCTGGGCGCAGCCATGGCGATCCCGGCGCGGCTCCGTCTGTTCGATTGGCTGCGCCGCTACCGCGAGTGCGGCAACCCCTGCCAACGCTGTAGCAACGAATGCCCGGTGCAGGCCATTCACCCCGAGGGGCACATCAACCCGAACGAGTGCATCCAGTGCCTGCACTGCCAGATGCTCTACCACCACGACCATAAATGCCCGGTCGTGATCCAGCGCCGCCTGAAGCGCGAGAAATCCACTATCTCCGCGCCGATCACGTTGCCGCCGAGAACCAGGATTTCGGCAGTCAAAACCGACGAGACTGCGCCGCTGTGAGCGCAAACCCTCGGCGCCATTTGCAATCCGGCTCCGCGCCGCGGGGCCGCTGTTCCAGGAGGAACCATGACTGATTCTCAAGAAGGCTCGTTGTCTGCCCTCGGTCGTCGGGGGTTGATGGGCGGGACGGCCTTGGCAGGCGCCGCGGCATTGTCAGGCGGCGCCGCCTACCTTGGTTTCGTACAGCAGGCCCGGGCAGCCGCCAGCGCCGCGCAGAGCGGCGAGGTAAAGCCGGGCGATCTCGACGAGTACTACGGATTTGGCAGTTCGGGTCAGACCGGCGAAGTGCGGGTGCTCGGCCTGCCGTCGATGCGTGAACTGCTGCGCATTCCGGTGTTCAATCGTTGCAGCGCCACTGGCTGGGGCATCACCAACGAAAGCCGCAAGATCATGACCGAGGGCTTGACCCCGGCAACGGTCAAGTTCCTGGAGACGCGGCAGGGCGTCTATCACAATGGCGACCTGCACCATCCACACGTGTCGTTCACCGATGGGACCTATGACGGACGCTACCTGTTCGTTAATGACAAGGCCAACTGCCGCGTGGCACGCATCCGCCTCGATATCTTCAAAGTCGACAAGATTATCGAGATCCCCAACGCTTCCGACATCCATGGCCTGCGCCCGCAGAAATATCCGCGCACCGGCTACGTGTTCGCCAACAGCGAGCACATCATCCCAATCCCCAATGACGGCAGCTTCCTCGACGACCCGAAAAACTACTGGTCGGTCTTCACGGCCGTCGACGGCGACAAGATGGAGGTCGCCTGGCAGGTGCGGGTGGACGGCAACCTCGACAACACCGATGCCGACTATCAGGGCAAATATGCCTTTGCATCCTGCTACAACCCGACCAAGGGCACGACGGTCGCAGAGATGACCGACCACGAGCAGGCATGGGCGGTGGTGTTCAACATCAAGCGCATCGAGCAGGCGGTCCAGAGCGGCGACTTCAAGGTCATCAACGGCGTCAAGATTGTCGATGGCACGCACGGATCGAAATACACCCGCTATATCCCGATCCCGAACTCGCCGCACGGTGTCAACACCGCGCCGGATGGCATCCACGTCGTGATCAACGGCAAGCTCTCGCCCACGGTCAGCGTGATTGACGTCCGCAAGTTGGACGACCTGTTCGACGGCAAGATCAAGGAGCGCGACGTTATCGTCGCCGAACCGGAACTCGGCCTGGGCCCGTTGCACACTGCGTTCGACCCCCACGGCAATGCCTTCACCACGCTGTTTATCGACAGCCAGGTGGTGAAGTGGAACATCGACAAGGCCAAGCGCGCGTTCACCGGTGAGAAGGTGGATCCGATCGTGCAAAAGCTGGATGTGCACTACCAGCCGGGCCACAATCATTCCTCAATGGGAGAGACGAAGGAGGCCGACGGCAAATGGCTTCTGTCCCTCAACAAATTCTCCAAGGATCGCTTTATCAATGTCGGTCCGTTGAAGCCGAACAACGACCAGTTAATCGACATTTCCGGCGATGAAATGAAGATCGTGCATGACGGCGCAAGCTTTGCCGAACCGCATGATTTGTGCATCGTCCACCGCTCAAAGATAAACCCGATCAGCGTCTACAAACGCGATGACCCGTCCTGGGAAGAGGCGCGGAAATGGGCCGCCAAGGACAAAGTCAACCTCGATGAGGCCGCCGATGTCATCCGCGACGGCAACAAGGTGCGGGTCTACATGCACTCCAACGCCCCATCCTATAGCCTCGATAAGTTCGAGGTGAACGAGGGCAACGAGGTCACCGTCTTCCTGACCAATATGGATGACATCGAGAACCTGACGCACGGATTCACCATCGTGCGCTACGGCGTCGCGATGGAGATCAGCCCGCAGATGACGGCCTCCGTCACCTTCATGGCCGACAGGCCAGGCGTGCACTGGTGGTATTGCCAGTGGTTCTGCCACGCCCTGCATATGGAAATGTCGGGGCGCATGCTGGTTCATCCCAAAAGGGTCTGAATCCATGGTCCGCCCGGGCAGGCCGTTTGCGGTCGCACTCGTCGTCCTGGTGACAACCGGGATGACAGCGGCTGCGCGGGCGGAGGTCTTCCGGGTGGCGTCGGAACAAAGCGCAGTGCTGGCGCTTGCCCGCGCGGCGCCGGGCGACACCCTGCGTTTGGCGCCCGGGACCTTCTCTGGCGACCTGGTAGTCGCGCTGGCGGGTATGACAATCGAAGGCGAACCCGGCGCCGTCGTTTTGGGCAGCGGCACCGGCGACACCATCAAGGTGACCGCGCCGGATGTAACAATCCGCGGACTGACAATCAGGGGGTCAGGGCTAAGCCTGATCGACAAGAATTCAGGGGTTTTCCTTGATCGGACTGCTGACCGGGCGCAGGTCACGGATAACCGGCTCGAAGACAACTTGATCTCCGTCTATCTGGATGGTCCGCACGACGCCGTCGTGCGCGACAACCGTATTGACGGTCTTCGCAGGCTTCGCCGGACCGAGCGTGGACCGGCAGTCTCGCTGTGGAACACGCCGGGCTCGCAAATTGTCAACAATGACATCCGCTCGGGCCGCGACGGTGTGTTTTCCGTGTCGAGCAGTCGGAATGTCGTGCGCGGCAACAGCTTTCATGGTCTCCGATTTGCTGTGCACTTCATGTACACCAACGACAGCGAGGTCACCGGGAACCTCTCGGAGGGCAATGAGGTCGGCTATGTCATGATGTATTCCGATCGTCTCCGCCTTCATGACAATGTTTCCGACGGCGACCGCGACCACGGCCTGTTGTTCAACTATGTCAACTCTGGGCGCATTGAAAGCAACGCTGTGCGCAACAGCGAGAAATGCGTTTTCATCTACAACGCCAGCAAAAACCGCTTCGCTGGCAACTGGTTTGAGGGCTGCCAGATCGGCGTCCACTTCACCGCCGGTTCTGAGCGCAACGAGATCACCGGAAACGCTTTTGTCGGCAACCGCACGCAGGTCATGTATGTTGGTACTCGTCTGCTGGACTGGTCAGTCAACGGGCGAGGCAACTACTACAGCGACAACCCAGCCTTCGACCTTAACGGCGACGGCATCGCCGATACGGTCTACCGACCAAACAACCTGATGGACCAGGTGATCTGGCGCGCGCCCGCCGCAAAGCTTTTACTCAATAGCCCGGCCATGCAGGTGGTGCGCTGGGCGCAGGCGCAATTTCCGGCGATCCATCCGGGAGGCGTAATCGACACCGCACCACTGATGGTGGCCCCTCAGCCGCCCGCATTGAGCCGGTTCGCGCCATGACGACGGACACCGTAGTCGTGAGTGGCGTTACCCATCGCTATGGCCGCCTGGAGGCCGTGAGCGAACTCGATCTGACGCTCCGCTCCGGCGAGTGTATCGGACTGGTTGGCCACAACGGCGCAGGCAAGAGCACGCTGATCAAGATAATCCTTGGCCTGGTGCGGCCGAGTGTCGGCAGCGTGCTGGTGCTTGGTGAGGATCCCAGCGTCGGTGCCGCCACGCGCGCCCGGCGGGAGCTCGGTTATTTGCCGGAGAACGTGGCGCTCCATCCATCGATGACTGGTGCTGAGACCTTGGCGTTCTACGCGCGACTGAAGCGCCAGCCGGTCGCTGCCAACGCAGCACTGCTGGAGCGGGTCGGCATCGCGGCGGCGGCGCATCGCCGGGTTGCAACCTATTCCAAGGGCATGCGCCAGCGTCTCGGTCTGGCGCAGGCTCTGCTTGGCAAACCGCGCGCACTACTGCTGGACGAGCCCACCACTGGTCTCGACCCAGTGCTGCGCCAGAGCTTCTACGAAATCATCGGCGATCTGCGCCAGGACGGCGCCATGGTGCTGTTGTCGTCACACGCGCTCGCCGAACTGGAGGGCCATGTCGACCGTGTGGTGGTGATGAACCAGGGTCGTAAGGTGGCGGACGGCAGCCTCGCTGATCTGCGTCGTCTCGCCGTCATCCGGCCGCGCATCCGGCTGCGTCTGCCGAGGGCGCCACGAGCGGTGGCCAACGGGCCCGACTCGTGGGCCGGTTGGACAAAGGCCGCGGGCGGCGTGATGGAACTGGCCTGCGAGGAAGACGAGTTGTCCGACGCATTGCGCAGCCTTCCCGCGGCGGCGCAGGACATCGAGATTATCCGGCCGTCGCTCGACGACCTCTATGCAGCATTCCAGAAGGGGACGGCATGAGGCAGGTGCTCATCATCGCGGGCAAGGAATTGCGGGATGGCATGCGCAACCGGTGGGTGCTGGCGACCACGGTGCTGCTGGCGGCGTTGGCACTGACCCTGGCCTTCCTCGGTGCCGCGCCGACAGGATCGGTGAAGCTGAGCGCGCTCGCCGTCACCATCGTCAGCCTTTCAAGCCTAAGCATTTTCCTGGTGCCGCTGATCGCGCTGCTGCTGTCGTATGACGCCATTGTCGGCGAGGTGGATCGCGGCACCATGGCGCTGCTGCTGGCCTATCCAGTGGCGCGCTGGCAAGTGGTCGGGGGCAAGTTTGCGGGCCATCTCGGGATCCTGGGCTTCGCAACCGTGGCAGGCTACGGCATCGCCGGGGCGGCGCTGCAACTGGCAGGCAATGACGACCCGCACGCCTGGAGTGCTTTCGCGGTGATGGTCGGATCCTCGGTGCTGCTCGGCGGCGTGTTCGTCGCCATCGGCTACCTAGTGAGTGTGCTGGTGCGTGACCGCGGCACCGCCGGGGGGATCGCCATCGGCGTCTGGCTGCTGTTCGTCCTGCTGTATGACATGGGGCTGCTCGGGGTTCTGGTGGCCGACCAGGGCCGCATCGTAACGGCGCCGGTGCTGAACGTGCTGCTGCTGTTGAACCCCGCCGACGTTTATCGCCTGCTGAATCTGACCAGCACAACGACCGTGAGCAGCTTCGCTGGCGTCGCTGGCCTGGGTGCGGTCACTGGACTCCATCCCAGCACCCTGGTCGGGGCCCTGGCAACGTGGATGGCGGTTCCATTGGTTGCCGCCATCGCCCTGTTTGCTCGGCGGCAGATATGAAACGCCGCGCCGCGCTGCTTGGCCTGCTGTCGCTTGCCGGTTGCAAGCCGGAGAAGGACGCGGCGTTGCCGCCGCCGCGAGAAATCACCGATGCCTCCATTGGCCAGTTCTGCGGCATGTCGCTCAGCGAGCACGCGGGACCGAAGGGCCAGATCTTCGTGCGGGACCTGCCCGACCCCTACTGGTTCGCGACTGTCCGCGATGCTTTCGCATTTGCGATGTTGCCGGAAATGCCCAAGGCGATCGCCGCCATCTACGTCAACGACATGGCGCGGGCGCAAAACTGGGATCAGCCGGAACCCGGTACCTGGGTCGAGGCCCATGAGGCCTCCTATGTTATTCGGAGCCATCGCCTCAGCGGCATGCAAACGGACGAGGCAATTCCGTTTGGCGACGATGCCGCAGCCCAGCGTTTCGTCGAGGCCAATGGCGGTCGTGTGGTGCGCTTCGCGGACATGCCCCGGGACTACATCCTCACCGCAGCAGTGGAAGCCAAATGATGCGAACCACACGCCGCCGCTTCATCACCATCTCCGCCGCTGCGGGAGGGCTGCCGCTTTTGCCGGCACAACCTGCTTACGCCGCGCCGCTGCTGCGGACCTGGACCGGCTCAGCGCTTGGCGCCGATGCCACATTGCAGATCCATCACCCCGATCCGGTCGCTGCTGACCGTCTCATTGAGGCCAGCCTCGCCGAAGTTGCGCGCCTCGAGCGGGTACTTAGCCTTTACCGGCCTGACAGCGCGTTATCGCGCCTCAACCGCAATAGCGTACTGGACGACCCACCATTCGACCTTGTTCGCGTCCTCGCCGAGAGCCACCGCTATGGCACGCTCACCAACGGCGCATTCGACGTGACAGTGCAGCCGCTTTGGGACCTCTACGCCGGGCATTTCGCGCGTCCCGGAGCATCGCTCGAAGGCCCTCCCGACGACGCCATCGCCGCGGCGGTGGCGCGGGTTGGTCAAGAGGGGCTGGAGGTGGACCCGGGGCGGCTGCGTCTCGTCAAGCCGGGCATGGCGGTCACCCTTAACGGCATCGGCCAAGGCTACGTCACCGACCGCGTGGTGGAGTTGCTGCGTGCCGGTGGCGTCGAGCACGCGCTTGTCGATATGGGGGAGATCCGGGCAATCGGCGGACATCCGATGGGCGAGCCGTGGTCGGTCGGGCTCGAGGACCCGCGTGCGCCGGGAAAGGTTGCCGAACGTATCCTGCTTGCGGACGGGGCTGTCGCGACGTCTGGCGGCTATGGCACCGTGTTCGACCCGGCTGGGCGCTTCAACCATATCTTCGAGCCACGAAGTGGCCGCACCAGTTGGCGGTGGCTGTCGGTGTCGGTCGAGACCGACAGCGCGACTGCGGCCGATGCATTGTCGACCGCGTTCACCCTCATGCCGGAAGAGGCAATAGCGCCGTTGGTGGGGGAGCTCAATCTCATCGCGCACTTCGTCCGCCCTGATGGCTCGAGGTTAATCCAGCATGCATAGCATCCGAACTTCGTGCGCGATCGTCAGCGCGCCATGAGTGCTGTTGTCCATCGTGCGCCCGCTCGCGGCACACCGGCGATCTTTACCCAGGGGTTCAGGCCGTTTTTCTTGGCGGGGGGAATTTGGTCGATGGCCGCCATTGCGATCTGGATTGGCATGCTGGTCACTGGCAGCACGCTTCCAAGCCGTTTCGACCCGCTCGGTTGGCATATCCATGAAATGCTGTTCGGCTTCGTGATGGCGGCCATCGCCGGATTTTTGTTGACCGCGATCCCGAACTGGACCCGGCGGCTTCCAATCAAAGGTCTCCCTCTCGCGCTGCTTGTCGGTCTGTGGCTGTTCGGACGACTGATCTGCCTGGTATCCGCGCTCGTCCCATTTTGGCTGTCGGCCGCTGCCGATTTATCGTTTCCCGCGGTGCTGGTCGCCGTCGCCGCCCGCGAGATTGTCGCCGGGCGGAACTGGCGCAACCTGCCAATGGTCGTCCCGGTGACCGTCCTCGGGATTGCCAACTTGTTGATGCATCTGGAAACCGATGGTTTCGCCGTACCCGCCGGGCTCGGATGGCGGCTCGGACTGGCTGCCGTCGTCATCCTGATCTCGGTCGTCGCGGGGCGGATCGTACCGAGTTTCACGCGCAACTGGCTGGCTAAGCGCGGCGGCTCCAGACTGCCATCCACTTATGGCGTGGTCGATAGCGTCGCGCTGGGCATCCTCCATCTGGGCCTCCTCGGATGGGCCTTCGATCTGGATTCTCGCTATGTCGGCGCGGCACTGCTGCTTGGGGCCGCGCTCAATCTATGGCGGATGTTGCGTTGGCGCGGCAGTGCCACCGGTGCAGAACCGCTGCTTTTGGTTTTGCACATCGGTTATGGCTGGTTGGTGATCGGTGCGGGCATGCTCGGTCTGACCACGCTCAGTGTCGATGTGCCGCTCAGCGCTGCCATTCATACCCTGACCGCGGGGGCGGTCGGAACGATGATCCTGGCGGTGATGACACGCACAACACTTGGCCATACGGGACGCACCCTCTCCGCGAACCGCGTCACCGGCCTGATCTATGTCCTGGTCGGCCTCGCGGCAGTTGTCCGGGTGGCGGCAGCATTTGAAGTCGACTGGGCCATGCCGTGTCTTATCGCGTCAGCGTGCTTCTGGATTGCCGGGTTCGGCCTCTTTCTCCTGAGCTACGGCCCATTCCTTCTCAAGCCGAGCGATGCCCGTTGAGCGATGCGGGTATGGGCATCATTTTCGCCGTGGCAGCCTGCTATTTCAGCGTCGACAGGTAGGCGATAACGTTCGCCCGGTCTTCGGGCTTCGGCAGGCCCGGAAAGATCATTTTGCTGCTTTTTACCATCGCTTGAGGATTCGTTAGGTAAGCGTCCAACGTGGCATCGTCCCAGGTTTTGTCGGCTGCTTTCATCGCCGGAGAGTAGGTACAGCCCTCCAGGGATGCTGAATGCCGACCAACGACGCCGAACAATGTCGGACCGACGCCTTCTTTGGCCGGATCAATGGTGTGGCAGACGGCACATTTGTTGAACACGGACTTCCCGGCGCCTGCATCCCCTTGGGCATGAGCTGTGGGTACCGCAGGCATATCAGCAACGAAGCGACGATGATGGGGGCGGCCGGTACGGATTTCATGCGTATGTATTCCTGATTGGCCCGGCGGCAGCGATTTGTCGGGGCGCGGGTGAGCCGGGACTAAGATGATAACGGCAGACTGTCGAGCAGGGAAATGGATGACAGCGCAGCATGGTCCTCGATTTTACGGCTTGACGCCTTCCGGCTTTGGGAGCGTAGGTGCCGGACCAAAAATAGAGGTCCGTAGTTCCAGCCTTAATTTTCTGCAATTCTACAGGTCTTTCTTACTTCCCGCCGTGCCGTGATGGATATCGCGCGAGGTGTGACTGCTCAGAAATGGATGACCGTATAACGGCGTCCTGTCTCGGCAGGTGTGCGCGCTAAAGGGGGACACCGAAAACGTGGCGAATACCTCACCAAGAGTGCCGCTCGAAATATCTTCTATGGTGGCAGCCTGTTTTCTTCGTAGCATTCGTTGCCCTGGTTGCGGACAGCTTCCGCCAGGCCCGCATGCGCAGATGTCTGCAACACCTACGAGGACATGCATCAAAATGACTGAACGCCACCAACGCGCCGACGCCCGCAGAGAACGGTGCGAGATTGCGCGCCAGATGGAATACTTACACCGCCGGGGGCTCGTCAGCGTCCACAATAAGGATGGTCAACGCACCTACACGATACGGCCGGAATGCGTGATCACCGACGAACAATGTGAATGCGGTGGAACAGTGCGTTATCGCGGCCGGGCCGCACGGTATGACGGCGCCGGAAATCGCCGTGAAGCTCGACATGCTGGAGATCACGGTTCGCTGCTGCGTCGGGGCGATGTTGGGCTGTGGGTGGAGCAAGCGGCCCGTCCGCTCGTCGGTTGGATGAGTGGCAACCCGATCCTGACGCGAACGGGGGTGATCGGCGTGTTCGCCACCTCCCAAGGCGTCCGCGGCGAGGACGCCGGGCATCGAGAGGGAGGGCCGCAAGCCTATATGCCGGCAGCGCTTCCGGGCTGGATGCTGGAGAGCTAACGAACTGCCGCTGCCCACCGCCCTAGCCAAGCCGCCGACAGCCAAGCCAATACGGCGGCTCCCCCACCAGTTCGGATTAGTGTCCAGACGAACATGCGGATCGATCTCCGGGGACTTCAGCGCCACCCAGTGCGTGCGAAGCGGTTGGCCCGCCGCATAGATGTGACGGTGTCTACGTGTTCAGAAGAACTCGCCACCTAATCGGCCTGGCACCGGCCGCCAGTTCTTGAAGTCCGGTGGCCCTTTGCTATCCGGCCGGAAAATCAGCAGCATGTGACTCGTCATCGACAGATTCCTGGCCCCAATAAACTTAATGCGGGTGCCGATCAGCCAGTTCTCTGCGGCCCGAGGCTCGTAGCTATGATACCATCCGGTCGTCGGGTCGTTCGGCACCAGCATCGCCACTTCGGCATCTCGCCACGACTGCATGGCCGAACCAGGCGGGGATGTCGCTGTAGGGCGGATTGATAAAAGCTTTTACCGATGCTGGATCGGACCACGGCTCTAAGCCATGCGGCGGAGCGATAAAGTTCTTGCACTTCGTATTGTGTGGCAGCGCGCAGCCATCTAGATTGAACCGCAGATGCTGCGACCAATCATCATATAGGTGTTGTGGGGTCGCCATGGTGTCGGGGTCGATGCGCTTGGGTATTGAAGCACCTGCTTCACTCGGCGACGCTGCGGCATCCGCGACATCGAGATCATCGGCCAGGTCGCGCGTGACCTGATTGAGCACTCGATCATGCCAGAGTCCGGCATCAACGATCTTATGCAGTTCTCCGATCAGTTGTTCATTGGCGGCCCTGTGGCGCTGATGGGAGGTGAACCGATGCCGTCACTAACTCTACCGGACATCAATGGGGTCGTGTCGGACTATGTGCTGGGATCGCCATCGGCGTTTCCTTCCGCGGGTCCGCCCATTCGCGTACGAGCCGTCTATGCCGCGGCACATGTTGTGATGGACCCCGTACGGTCCGCTGACCCATGGCGCGCACCGGTCGTCGACTGGGACCTGACCCTGAAATTCCGTCATCATCTTTGGCAACTCGGCTTCCGGATCGCCGAAGCCATGGATACGTCGCAGCGCGGCATGGGTCTCGACTGGCAGGGTGCCAAGCAGCTGATCCGGCGATCGCTTGCCGAAGCGCGCACGGTGGAAGGCGCCGACCTCGCCTGCGGGGCCGGCACCGACCAGCTTGACCCTGCGGCAGCCGCGAGCCTCGATGATGTTGTCGCCGCTTACGAAGAACAACTGGCACATATCGAAGCCTGCGGCGGGCGGGCCATCCTTATGGCGAGCCGCGCCTTGTGCAGCATTGCGAAGTCGCCAGACGATTACCTCAGGGTGTATGGGCGTCTCATCGAGCAGGCTCGCGGCAAGGTCATCCTGCACTGGCTCGGGGACATGTTCGACCCGCATCTCGTCGGATACTGGGGCAGCACCGACGTCCCGATCGCGATGCGGACGGCACTCGACCTGATCGAGGCGCACCGCGGGAAGATCGACGGAATCAAGATCTCACTGCTCGATCAGACGCACGAGGAGACCATGCGCGTCCGGCTGCCAAAAGGCGTCAAGATGTATACCGGTGATGACTTCAATTTCGCCGACACGATCGAGGGCGACGGAACGCACCACTCGCACGGTCTGCTAGGTATCTTTGATCCGATCGCACCGGCTGCCGCTGCCGGCTTCGAGCGACTTGCGGCCGGTGACATCGCGGGATACCGAGCCATTCTCGGTCGGACCGTTCCGCTGTCGCGGAGAATCTTCGAGGCACCGACGCAATTCTACAAGGCCGGTGTCGTCTTCCTGGCCTGGCTCAATGGTCATCAGGACCACTTTCATATGCTTGGTGGAATGGAGTCGGCGCGAGGCATCTTGCACTACGCTGACGTATTCAGGCTCGCGGACAAGGCTGGTCTGATTGCCGATCCGGACCGCGCGGTCTGGCGCATGCGAGCCTTCGCGGCGACCTATGGCTGATGCGGCATCGCAGTGCAATCCGACTGTTCCGTTATGGTATTTGAATAAGGCCGCAAATAAAAATGATCGATCTGAGTGCACTTCCAGCCGATATCGAGGCCATCATCTTCGATTGTGATGGAACCCTGCTTGATACATCATCGGTCTACAGCCGCGCCTGGGCGGCCGCCCTGCGGTTATCCGGCAAGGAAATGGCCGCCGAATGGTATCGCATCCGTGCCGGCATGTCGGAGAATGTCCTGATGGACGCCTTCGAAGCGGACGAGGGTGTTCGGCTCGACCGCGAGCATGTCGTAGCGACCATGCGCGCGGCATTCCTCGAGGACGTAATCCATATTCGGGAGATCGAACTGATCGCCGATGTCGCACGCCGGAACCAATGTCGTTTGCCGATGGCGGTGGCGTCCGGCGGGCCGGCGGCGATCGTGCTGCCCAGCCTGAACGCAGCGGCGCTGTTGCCGTTGTTCGACACCGTGTGACATTCGACGATGTTGGTCGCGCCAAGCCCGAGCCCGACATCTTCCTTGAGTTTGCCAGACGCTTGTCCATACGGCCGACAGGCTGTCTGGTGTTCGAGGACAGCCGGGAGGGGCTCGAGGCGGCGAGGCGCGCCGGCATGCGGTCGATCGATGTCGCCGCCATCTTGCAGGATCAGATTACCGGCAAGCAGCCCCCCGCCGGGCAATCAGGGCCGTCTAGGAGGGAGGGCGGCAGTCGGAGTAGAGGCGTCCAGGCCGGTGAACGTGGTGCGTTGGCATCATTCACTCGTAACTCTTGAGGAACGTCGTTCAATCCCAGGCAACCCATGGGGCGTGCGGCATCTTCTTAACAAGAACTCGACAAGCGTAGCTCCCTAACCACCAGCTAATTAGGATCATTTCCATGAAGATTGCGAGCGTCCGTGCAGATGTCTACAGCAACCGCTTCGACGGCGTGGCAGTAACCCAGGGCGTCGGCCAGATGGTCAAGCGAGACCTAGTGCTGGTGCGCGTGACGGCGGAAGACGGGACCGTCGGATATGGGGAGGCGCATCATGGGCTGAATCCCACTGCCGTCGCTGAGGTCATAAATCACAGCATGGCGCCCCTCGCAGTGGGCGGAGATGCACTAGCGATCGAGGACGTTTGGGAGCGCATCTTCCGCCATCAGATCGTGACGCATGGGCTCGGCGCGGGCAGCGTCATCGCCCTGAGCGGAATCGACATCGCTCTTTGGGATCTGCGTGGCAAGCTGCTGCGCACCCCCGTATTCCGCCTGCTTGGCGGAACGCGGCGCAAGATCCGCGCCTATGCCGGCGGCATGGGCCTGGGCTGGCAGCCGGATACGGAGTTGGAGCGCGAAGTGCGGCGCCTGATAGAGGCTGGCTACAGCGCGATTAAGCTCCGGGTGGGGCAGGAACTGGGGGCCGATGCCAGCCGGGTGCGTCATATCCGAAAAGCTTTCGGGTTGGAGTTGGACATCGCCGTGGACGCGGCCACGCGCTACTTCCGGGCCGACATGCGCGGCGTCATCCGCTATTGCGAGGACAACGAGGTGATGTGGCTCGAGGAGCCGTTCACGCCGGATAACGTGGCGGCTTATGCCGAACTGTGCCGGGTTACTGAGATCCCGATCGCGGCCGGGGAGAACCACTATACCAGGCACATGTTTCGTGACCTGCTCTCGGCTGGCGCAATTGACATCGTGCAGGCCGATTGCACGAAGGCCGGGGGTATCACCGAGGTTAAGAAGATCGCCGACATGGCGGCGGCCTGGCATCTTCGTATGGCGCCTCACACCAGTCAGAGCATGATCAGTACCGCGGCCAACGTGCACCTGCTCTGCGCCATGCCGAACCGCCTCATCTACGAGGCCGACGTATCCGACACCAATCCCTGGCGCGACCAGTTGGCCACCAATCCCCTGCTCGTGAAGGACGGCCACATCGAGCCAAACGAAGAGCCGGGTCTAGGACTCCAAATTGACGAGGAGATGCTGACCCGGTTCGCAGCAATCCCGGGTAGTTGCTACGTCCCTCCACCTTAACAAGAAAAAGGAGTTTCTTGTGCCAGCGGGCAATCGGCGTAGTGCGAAGCCCAAAACAATCGGCGGATCATCAGCGGGATCCTGCATGTACTGAAATTTGGCTGCCCTTGGGGTGATTGCCCGCGGATCTATGGCCCGCATACCACCGTCTACGGTTCAATCGATGGTCGAAGGCGGGCATCTGGCAAGCCATGTTTGACCGCCTCGCAAAGGTGCGACCGTCGCAGGTGCACGCCATCGACAGCACGACCATTAAGGCTCATCGCTGCAGTGCCGGCTGGAAAGGGGCCGAAATCCAGCCGATCGGGCTCAGCCGAGGGGGGCGCACGACTAAGATCCACGCCGTTGTGGCGCCGGGTGCTTAATTGCGTTTCACCTGCCTCCTGGTCCGGTGGGTGATGTCAAAGTCGCCGCGCGCGTGCTGAAGTCTGCCGCCGGCGCGTATGTGCTAGGTGACACCGCTTACGGTGCCGATCATTTTCGCACGTTCCTGACCGACCGCTGTAGCGTGTCGGTGATCAAGCGGCAGAACAGGACACGCCTACCGCATGACGCGCCCTCTCGCCAAGCGCAATGGGATCAGTTGAGATGACTTGTCCAGGACCCATGCAGAAAACCCTCTCGAATCATCGCCCGGAAGGTCAGAGAGTTCTGCTGGCTCCACAACATCGAACAACCTATGCAATAAACACTTGATTCCGGCATGGTGATTGGCGGCTGGCGAGATCAGGGCGAACTCCACGGGGATTGACCCCGTGGAGCGTTCCAGGGTGTTACCCTTCTACTGGCCCCTTGACCGTATTGATGTCGAACCACCTCACCGATCCACCGCATTGTCCGTATAGGTATACCCATGCCGACCAAGGGAAATCGTCGCTTCGGGCGTCCGTAAGGGTTGCAATTCATCAACGGACAGCGATATATGCGGACAGCATCTCAACGGACGGCCGCGAGTTTCAATGCGAACATTCCTGTATGCACGTGTGTCGGACGTGTCCCAGACAATCGAGCACCAACGATCGCACGCTGAAGCAGCGGGCTTCAAGATCAACGAAGTGATCGCAGACCACGGTGTCTCCGGCGTCACCACGAAATTAGCAGACCGTCCCGGCGGCCGGCGGCTCCTCGACAAGGTTCGAGCCGGAGATCACGTCATCGTCCGCTGGGTCGATAGGCTTGGGAGAAACTATGACGACGCGACCGCCACTATACGGCACCTGATGGGCGAAGGCGTCATCGTCAAGACCGTCATCAACGCGATGGTGTTCGATGGTTCAACATCTGACCCAATTCAGAAGGCCGTCCGCGACGCGATGATCGCATTCATGGCAGCGACGGCGCAGGCGCAAGCCGAAGCCACCAAGGCAGCCCAGAAGGCTGGCATCGCCTACGCGAAGCAACAGCCCGAGAGGAAATACCGGGGCAGGAAGCCATCGTACACCCGCGGGCAGTTCGGCATTGTTCGCACGATGCTCGACCAGCATCAGGGCGTAAGTACCATCGCGAAGGCAACCGATCTCAGCAGGCAGACGATCTACCGGATCGAACGGGATCGCGCAGCAGCGGAGGCAGTGCTAGCGACTTGGGGTCAATGATCTCGGCACATCCTTGTCGGCCGGTAGCGACCCCAAATCGGCCGCGCACAACGGCGCCAGAGTGCCCCTTCCACGTGAATAAGGTGAGTAAAGCGGACCAAGGGCAATCCCATGCAGTCGGCTCCTTAACGATTTGTCAACCAGATCGGTCTAAAGTCGGGCAATGGACCACGTGGACATCACGTTGAATGTGTTCCGCCCCAGCAACCCATTTGCGGGCAGTATCTTGCTGGGCGTTACACTGCTCTATGAACAAGACCGAAGGTATAATGGGCCGTAGCCGCGTTTTGTTTCGCCTTCTGCTTCTCATCACGCCTTTTCTTCCTGTGACTGGGCAAGCTGAGGACGTTTCCAATCCAAATGAAAATAGCACGATGCCCCGCTGCGGCCCACAAATGGACGGACAAGTGTACTGCAAGTTTGGGATCATATACGAATGCGAGCTAATCGCGCCGAACTCCATGGAGCGACGAACAGGGTGGCGCTGGAAGGCTGATATTCTGCGTGCTTGCTCCGCACAGAAGTCAGCCGAGATCGGTCTCCAAAACGCGTTGCCACCGGAAATCACCTATGCCCCGAATCAGAGCGAATATCCTGATGCTCGGCCGCATCAAAGCGGCACAGCGGGGACGAGCGCACGACAACCAGGAACGATGTATATCCGCCCGTAGAAAAGCTCCTTGGGTGCCACGACGACCCGCCGATGAACGCACCTTCCAACCCTGCATGAGCAGTCGCAGTCATCGGCCAGAGAGACGATCTGGATTGCCTGGATGCGACGCTTGGCATCAAGGGCCAGGGTGACGACCGATCCAACCTGGATCGCCTGCGTGGGGAGTGATTTGCGGTTGGCGTCATACAGCCGAGGCGGGTGATGGACGCGAACCATTCCTCGTTGGTCAAGAACACGACGTAATAGGCTGGATCAGATGGCAAGCAACGCACGGGATCGATGATGGCCGCAAATATGACCTCACCAGTGACGAAGTTCATGGCCAAGACGCCTTCAGGCGAAGTCGGCAAACCCAATCATTGGCTGCACTACAGACAGGCTCGCTCCCGGAGAAACCCCGCCCGCGCAACATAGGATACGGTGTGGGTCGGGCAGCCGCAGTGCCTGTCCACTCCGAACGGCCCGCTACATCGACTTCTTGCGGCAGACCCGCATCCTTTGAACCGTCGCTAAACTGCTTCAGCCTGGGTGAAGTTGGATTGGCGCATTCGGGTCCCCGTTTTGAGATGGCGGCGGAACATAGGCAGGCGGCGGGGGATACTCAGCAGGCGGGGGAGCGGAATAGAAACCCAACGGCGCCACAGGAATCGTCGCATCGACATAAACACAACCGCAGAGCGAGGGGAGCAGGGCGAGGAAGCCCCAGATCGGATAATTCATGCGCGTGAGGTTAGCGGTTGATCCTGGCACTGTGAAGGATCAGGTAGGTTGCTGCGTGGAGACCCGGCTAGTAGTTGATCGACATCGGCGGTTGAGTTCCAAATCCCGCGCCCCCGCGATGACAACGGACGCCCGGATTGCCGAGGTTGCTAATGAGCCAAGGGCGTCACGTTCGCTCGGCATCTCATTGGACAGTCTCCTTCAGTTCCTTGGCGGGGCGGAATGCGATTTTTTTGCCGGCCGCAATCTTGATCGGCGCGCCGGTCGCCGGGTTGCGACCCATCCGAGCCGTTAGCGCGCGGACTTGCAGGATGCCCAGACCGGTCAGACGGATTTAATCACCCTTCTTGAGATGCTCAGCAGCCACCGTCACCAGATCGGCCAGCATGGCTTCTGCGACCTTCTTCGGCAGATCGTGACCCTCCGCCAACTCGGCGGCAAACTATTTGAGCGTGACGGTGACCTGCGGGGCAGCCTTCACGGCAGCGGCTTTCTTGACGGATACAGCAGCCTTCTTAACCGGAGCATCACCCTTTTTGAGGGGAGCACCCTTCTTCCTTTTCAAACGCCTCGATGCCGAACCTGGCCAGCTTCATGTAGCGGTAGATGAAAGAGACATCACACTCGAGGCCAGTTTCAGTTTCTAACTGACCGCTGGCTTTATACCTACGCCAGCCGCCGCGGAGATCCACCAGGCCGGAGCGCTCCAGTTCGATCAGCAGTTGGCCTGTGGGGATCAATCGGCGGCGCACCTCTTCAAGCACCGCTTGCGGACCCTCGACGTGCGTCAATGCGCGCAGATCACGACAGATAACGGCCGGCTGGCGATCCTGCGCCGGCCGTAGGCGTAGGAGCCGGCGTACACCGGGTTCGTCAGCACGTGATAAAGCGTGTGGTAAACCGCGCCTTCCACTCGATTTGGCCTTTGCCGCGACCCTCTACGATCGCAGGGACAGGGACATTCTCCTGTCGGACGGAACCATAGTAGCACCTGGCGGATTGAATGAAGTTCGGCAAATTTGTGGAAGACGAGCGCGATGCCGTCCTGCACCCGCCGATCGGGATCCTTCTCGATACGGTTGTCGTCGGTCTTCACGTACCCGCTCGACGGTCAAATGAAGTTCACCGCGCCGAGCTTTCTGGCGCATGGCCTCGACGGACCGCTGACGGAAGACCGACAGCTCCATCTCGCTCATTGTTCCCTTCATGCCCAGCAACAGCCTGTCGTTGGGCGAACGCGGATCGTAGATAGCTTCTTCGTCCACAATCAATGTACCGACCAGACCGCAGAACTCCAGCAGTGTACGCCAATCACGACCGTTCCGAGCCAGGAGGGAAGCTTCCAGTGATACCACTGCGCCGACCCTGCCCTCGCAAATTGCAGCCAGGAGTTTCTCGAACCCCGGCCGGGCCGTCCCGCCACCGGACCGACCGAGATCGTCATCGACGAGTTGAACGTCGTCCCAGCCGAGATGCCGCGCGCGCTCCACCAAACCATATTGGCGCCGCTGGCTCTCAAGATTGTTGACCACCTGATAGGCAGTCGACTGACGCACATACACGAAGGCGGCGCGGGCAAGATGCTCCGACGTGATCTTACTCATCGCCCGCATCCTTCTCCCGGAAGCTCGATAACTCGCCGCTCGGTGTCATCACCTCTTCCCTCAGCAGTGTCTGCAGAAGTGCAACCGCGGTCTGCCGCTCGGCGCCGATCAGCTCGGCAGGTCGAAGCGATACAACGAACAGATCCATTTGTGCACGAAACAACTTTCTCATCGCCGACTCCCCCAGGACTTCTTTCTTCCGGAGGATAGGCTACGAGACGATCGACAAGGGCTCGCAGCAAGACGAGTTCGGTGGCAGGAAGCTGCGGGGTCGGTACAAGCGCGAGACTATTTGTCGCCGGATCGAACATCCAATCTGGGATCTGGTAGGAACCGCCATGCGGTTGGCGGATCAGAAAATGGTGGACACCATCCAAGCACAACGAACTATCTGCCCTGTTGCCGTGGACTTGGAAAAATAGCAATCCGGTCGTCGTCAATAAGGGGTAGCGTCAAAACAGGCGTGGCGCTGGCGCTACGCTTACGGCCTTTTGTTGGAAAAGCCGAGAGTTCAGGGTGTCGCCCGCGGACGCAGTAGGGATACATCGCCATGTCCAGCGAGAGAATGAAAAGCCGAAAGTCGGAATTAGCGTTTCCCAAGCGCCAGCGATTACTCCCCGTGGTCGCGCTGGGCCTTCCCGCCGGGATCAACTCGCAACCGGCCCCGCCGTGAGTTTCAGCCGATTTGGCTAGAGCACCGAAATCTTCTAAGATTTTTGCTGTCCAGGACGCCCAGCGGGCTCCCGAATTCCTGCTCGGTGGTAATTATTTACCCATCGCCGCGACCATCGCGATCTGGCCTTTCGTCATCTGCCGAGAGCATTGCCCGGCGGTGATGACAGCCTTCCATACGGCCTGTCATTGCGTCCGGATATACGGTCATCCTTGTTCCGCAATGGCAAACCCCATATATGGACGCTACAGGGGCATTTTTGGACTGTTATGTCATCCCATGGGGCAGACCCTCCAAAGAACCGGGAAAAAGAAGGCCCCCGAGGGGCGAGAGATCCTCATCGGCGAGCCCGAATCCGACGAACTGCGCGCATTCGGTGGGTCGCGGAGCGACAAGTTTAACGGCGTGCTGATCAACGCGATGGCCCGAACCGGCTGGTTTCCTCCGGGCCAGACAGACGAAGCTTGCAATCAGCAGATGTTCGCCGCGGTCGCGGCCTTGCGGGCGTTCAAGCCGACCGACGAAATCGAGGGCATGCTGGCCGCGCAGACGGTGGCGATGCACTTTGGCGCCATGGAGTGCTTTCGCCGGGCTATGGTGCACGATCAACAGCCCGAAGCGGCGTCGAAGCTGCGGAAGGACGGCGCGAACCTTGCCCGGGGCATGACCGACATGCTCGAGGCCCTGGATCGGAAGCGGGGCAAAGGCCCGCAGGTTGTTCGTGTCGAGCGCGTGGTCGTCAATGACGGTGGTCAGGCGATCGTTGGCAATGTCCAGCCGGCGAAGGCGGAGAAGGGGCAAGGATGACTTCGCAGCTGCCGGAAAACCCCAAGCGGCGCGTGCCCGATTGGCGAATAACGCTGCCCTTGGCTCAAGCCTCCCCGCGATGTGGCGCTCGAACCCAGAACGGGCATGCCTTGCAAGGCACCAGCGATGGCCTGCGGGAAGTGCAGGATGCATGGGGGCGCCAGCACTGGCCCACGCACGTCCGAGGGGTTGGAGCGCATCCGGAAGGCCCGGACGACGCATGGACGACGCACGTCGGAGATGGACAGGATGCGCGCGATGGTGCGGGCTCTGAAGGCTGGCGCGAAGCGGCTGGTGGAGCGGAGATGATAACCGTTGGTGGATCGGAGATGCATGGGGCCGGTCGAGGTGAGCCAGGCGGCGAAGCAGATTTGGCGCTTCGGGTCCCAGCTTTCACGCGGCGTATGGGGTTCTCCGGCGATTTTCGATGTCATCCCCGCCACCTTGTGGCTCGCCCTGCCAGTGCGCGACACCTTGAACGTAATGTTGTGCACTTAGAAGCGGCGCCAGGAATTCGACCTTTGTGTCGGTCATCGGTTCATGTGTTCCGTCGATGCAGGTGAGGTACAGATGGCCTCCTCTGCAGGCTCGCATGGCTGCCAGCGCATAGATCAGGTCGCCTGAATCACCGCCGTGCAACCAGGTCAAGAGTGTCGGCGTAGGTTGCTCAGGACGCGATAGCCCTATGGTGGCGACGTCATCGGGGTCGCGGCCAAGCGTTTCGAACAATCGGCATATCCCTGTCTGCCCAAGCGTCCCAGAAGCCCGGCGAGGTAGTCCATCCGCGGGTCTTTATCTCCGATTGCCGCCTGCTCCACGTGTTTGGCGCATTCGAAGGCACGGCCAACATTTCCTACGGCCGCGGCCACTGTCGCTGCGTAAATAAATGAATGTGTATTTGCATCGATATGGCCTTGGCTGGCAGTGAGGGTCGCATGGGCCGTCGCGTAGTCCTTCAGCTCGATGCACGCGTGAGCGAGGCCATTGACGCGACCGACGTTCATTCCATGCTCGTTGATGACCTTCGACCATGCATCCCGCGCTTGCGGCCATTGGCGGAGAAGGGAATGGCAGTGGGCGTGGCGATCGGCGAAATGGGCCTTGCCCGGGCGCAAGCGGTGAATTGTCGCGAAAGCTTCTACCGCCGCAGCATAGTCCTTTTGTTGGAAGCGGTCTTGTGCTGCCGCAATCAGGGCATCGATATCATCGATCGGCTTAAGTTCATTCATCCAAGTCATCCAGCGTAACGCGATTTGATGTTCGGTGCGATATCATATCAGCCTCTCCAAGACTGACTTTCTGGTCGAGCGGGCGACGGGCGGCAGCTCATGGGTTTCGCGCGCAGCCGCCACATCAACCCTGCGTGTGCCGCGGATCGCCATCGTCAGCACGGCATCGGTCATGGCACCTGTTGGCCCACTTCGCGGGGGGTGCGGCAGGTGCGGGCACCAGATGGCGGTAGGACCCTGGACCGCATGACCCGCCAGATTGCTACTCCGTCCCACTTGAGCCTTCCCCGTTACACCCCTCTCAGAAAGGAACGGTAGATGCATTCTTCGCGCTTTGGAAGATGCGCGCTGATTACAAAGCATCGAGTAACGCTGACATCAGCGTTAAAAGGCGTATCAGGCCACAAGTGGGCTAAAGATCAGGAAGAGCGATTTGAAAAAGGCGGCAGTTTTTCTTGCGTGAAGGCGGGTTTTTACTCGCCCGGATATTTCATGGGCTTCAAATCCAACGCGGAATCGATGCTTATGTCGGTGACAACTCGTGTCGGGAGGCAAGGTAGGGTCCGCAAGGAACTCCCGCACCACCGTCTTCGCGCACGGCGATTGTGCCGTCACCAAATGGCCGATACCCGGAATGATGATGGTCGTCGAGTTGGCCCAGTGACCGCGAAGCTGTGCGTTTTGGCCATCTGATGTGACGGCGTTGTTTTTCGGCCGATAGGCTAATCCTCATCCAGGTTGGGCGGGGTAAGGGGATGCGGCGGTTGTGGTCGGCGGACGAGCTTGGCGATTTTGAACGCTTTGCCTGAGGACTTGGCTCTCGTGGCTGCCCTCCCCGACGCCGGCAAGCTTACCAGGCTCAGCACCCGCCGGAGATTGTAGGCGAGTGCTGTCAGGCTGAACTCACCACGGACATTCTCCAACCCCCGCATCAGAACGCCCCCTGGTTCGTACCGCCAGTCTTGCCGCGTGCCCAGCCGCCGGCTAACGGTTTCCGCGACAATGCCCCGTGCTGCTTACGCTGACCATTCGCCGATGATGAGGCCGTTGGGCGCTCTCCGCCAGGGCTCCGCACCGACCTCTTGTCTGTCAGACTAGCAAACGGAGAAAATCACGCCCAAGCTCTCGGCATATCTGGACAAGAAGCGGTTCACGTCACAAGGAGGGAACGTATGACAAGGGCACCCGACCTCTATCATCGCCACGAGCGGAGACGATCCTCCATAGCAATTGCTCTGAAGCGTGCTGCCGTTTCGATCAGCAGCCTATTGGTCATCATAGCGTCCGCTGCACCTGCCGATGCTGATGTTGTCACCGTGAGTTTGTCGAAGATGGATATCTCTGTCCAACCGGTCGATCAACCGTTCAGCGTAACCGTGTCGATTCAGAAAGACCAAAACAACAATGTGACCATTGACATTCCGTCGATCACCCAGTATTTTGCTTCGAGTCGAGACAGTCCTAATTTCGACCCGAGCAAGCCGTTTCCCTCTTTATGGGAGCCGCCCGACTTCGGCGCCTTGCCTGACACCTCCCATACGTATGCCCCATTGCCTGCTAACTATCCACTTGGCGGGTATATCGACACGGTTGACAACAATATCCCGGTAGAATTTCGACCAACGGGCGGGCTTCCGGTTAAGTTTATGATCGGCGGCAGCGTTACCCCCGCTTTGAGTTACACAGGCTATATTGACAACCAAGGGCGGCTGCAATTTTCCGCGCCGCGGGACTTCCCCGTCGCGGCGGGAATATTTGCGACCCTTCCGGTGCAAGTCACTTATCAGATCGGCAACCTACCCGATGTGACCATATCCAATTTTCAGATATCGCTAGGTTTCTCGGACTCTTCTAAATATAATCCAAGTGATTTTACCAATCTGGCCGGAGGGAGCAAATCTTATACATTCGATTATGGCGATTTTAATGACATAACATCGGGATTTTACAACGGCACCTTCTATACAACTTGGGCGGACAATTCGGCTCAACTCCGTGGCAATTCTCCGGATCAGCCATATAAAAGTTATGCGCTAGCCAAATACAAAGTGAATAATTTCGGCAAAACATTCAAGCGGGAACGCATTGTCAACCTAAGCCGAAGGCGAGGCGGGGAACATTTGGACCCCAATTACACCTACGCCGAAGGTGGGGTGACCGTTGATCCAACCGAAGAAAGTACCGTAGCGGTAACCTACCAGCAACGCAAAAAGTCGCGTATCGGCTTTGTTCTCTCGCGTTCATTCGATGGCGGCAAGACCTGGACGAGGAAGATTTTGGGGCTGCCCGATCCTCGTAATCCGGATCAACCGCTGGACCCGAATTTGCCGCTCGGTGGAACCGACGAGCATGCGCGCTTTGATCGTTTTGGTGGATTGTGGATTTCCTATGCGGCCGACGCGCCGGCTCCAGACTCCCCTTACGCCGGTATTTTGTATCTCGTGTACAGTGCCGATAAAGGCGAGACTTTCAACTTGATCAAAACGATAACACCACTCGATCCCGGTCAAGTACCGGAAAGTGTCCGACCTTTCTATACCGGTCTCGATTATGACTTTCTTGCCACCGGCCCTGACGCAACGAATTTAAACTACGAAACCGTATGGACCAGCATTGGCGATGCGTTCGATGCGTGCGCGCCAAACGAGTATCAGCAGAGAGTCTTTGGACTACGCGTCAAGGGTCTTGGAGTTGTCAATATTGACCTCCCATCGTTCAAGCAATACATCATTCCAGGCAGTCACGCGGGTGGATGGGGGTCGATGGATGTAGACCCAAAGGGCGCGGTTTTTCTTACGCTCCTACAGGGCAACGTCAAAGGAACCGACATGGAGCTACTTCAAGACAACGCGCATAGTTGGCTCAATGTGCTAGAGCATGGGCTGGCCGATGACAAAGGGGGCGAGAAGAGTAGGCGATCGAGGGCCCCTTGGGAGCTAAAGGCCGAGATCGGTGAGGCACCGCAGCATCGCGAAAGCGCGCCGATGGGACCCGAACGGCGGATCGAATGAGATACCGTCCCGCTGAGCAAGGGTTTTGTGTGCGTCCCGCTGGCGCGGTCGGCTGCGTTTTGTTGGGACTACGCCGCCCGCGCCTGCTCTATCCTGATCTCGAACGGCCGGCGGTGTTTGGCGACGCTGTAGACGGCGTGCATGAGCAGGGTACGGAAGCTGTGCACCGGATGGCTCGCGCCGTCGTCCACATCGACCCGCTGTGTAGAAGCCCTGCGGTATGCTGCCTTGGAGAAATTGCAACGCCCCGGTCTGCGCCAATTGCTGGATCGCGGGACCCCCGCAAGGCGGTGATCCAGTCCAACCCGGCGGGGCGCAGCGCCTGCTCGATCCGCGCGCTGGTCAGCATGCCGCGATCGCCGACCAGCACCACGTGGCGCAGCCGGAAGCGCTGCTTCAGCTTGGTGATCTGGGCGGCCACGGTGGCTGGGTCGGCGGTGTTGCCTTCAAACATCTCGACCGCAACCGGACAACCATCGGCGGCACACAGCAGGCCGATCACCAGTTGCCGCCGGTCGCCGCGACTGTCTCGGCTGTAACCGTAGCGGGCCAGTGGACAACAGCGGCCCTCGAGATAGGTGGAGGTCACGTCGTAGAGCACCAGTGCGCCGTTCTTGAGGTGACGGCGTGCGAGCTGGTTCTCGATGAACGCCTGCTCGCTGCCGAGCCAGTCGAGGGTGGTGTAGATTTCGCGTGCGGTGACACTGCCGAGGCCCAGTGCTTCCCCCAGCAAGTGGGCAGCGGTTTCGCTGTCGAGCATGCGCGCGGTGGCCAGTTTGGCAGCCGGGTCGAGCAGCCGGGCGACGATGAGCCCCAGCGCCAGGTCGCGGCGGCGCTGGGGCGCGCGGCGGGGCAGCAGGTCGCCGAGGCCGATGCGCCGGACGGTGGCCAAAGCAGCGAGGACGTGGCCATGCGGCAGCGACCGGCGGATCTCGAAGGCCGGTCTCGCCGATCGGGGCCAGCGGATCGCCACGCAGCGCGGCGCGCAGGGTCTCGATGCGTTCGAGCGGCAGCTTCGAGAGGTTGGCCAGCGTGCGGTTCTTGACCTTGCCGTCCTCGCAATAGGTCTGAGAGGTGGCCGGCCAAATTCGGACAGGTCGATAAGTGGAATTTCTGCCTGAGAGCGGCGAGAGTGCCGCGTATCAGGAGCGACAATGACGAGACGAGTTCGCCGGACCCATAACCGGCCTTCAAGGCAAAGGTGGCGCTGGCTGCCATCAAGGGCGAGAGGACGCTGGCCGAGCTGGCGCAGCAGTATGACGTTCACCCCAACCAGATCACGGCGTGGAAGGCTCAGGTGCTTGAAGGGGCTGCCGGATTGTTTGGCGGCGGGGCGGCTGAGGCGGCGCCGGCGGTAGATTTGAAGGTGCTGCACGCCAAGATCGGCGAACTGACGCTGGAGAACGATTTTTTGGTCGGTGCGCTCAGCAAAGCCGGCCTGCTGAGCGCAAAGCGATGATCGACCGTGGCCACAACCTTCCGCTGGGGCGGCAGGCGGAGCTGCTGGGGCTGAGCCGGAGCACCCTTTACTATGGGCCTCGGCCGGTTCCGGCGGCCGAACTTGCGATCATGCGTCGGATCGACGAGTTGCATCTGGACTACTCGTTCGCCGGCAGCCGGATGCTGCGCGATCTGTTGCGTGGCGAAGGCGTGGTGATTGGCCGGGAGCTGGTCGCCACGCTGATGCGGCGGATGGGGATCGAGGCGATCTACCGCAAACCGAACACCTCGAAGGCGGCGCTGGGGCACAAAATCTACCCGTATCTGCTGCGCGGGCTGGCGGTCGAGCAGCCGAATCAGGTTTGGGCGATGGACATCACGTGGG
>CAWFVX010000011.1:0-194135 GCA_963819345.1 uncultured Alphaproteobacteria bacterium | reverse complement strand
TGGTTTGTGGGATCGGCATGGGCGTGAACCTCCGGGCTGGATTGTTGCCCGAAACTACCGCAGAATCCGGTGACTTGACCAACACATGGTCCTGCGAGCCGCGGCCGGGACGGATCCAGAGGCGTGACGCTCTGCGACCCGCGGCAAAGGCATCGGCATCTCACACCCTGAAGGTTCGGGTGAAGCGTGGCTTCAGGTCATTCTTCACCCGAATGCGCTGGACAAGAAAGTCCGGCCAAGTCATCTGCCAAGTTACGCACGGATGGGGAAGATTCTGGGAAGGGCCATATATCAGGTTGGTCGAGACGAGCGATCGGATGCAGACCTGATTCCCAGATCAGCCAACAGCGCTTCGGCCTCGACCAGGTCGGGAAGCGCGAAGCCTTCGGTGAACCACGCGTGGATTGGGGCAAGGAGATGGATTGCCTCAGTCTTGCGTCCCTGGCTGCTCCAGAGGCGGGCGAGACCCACTGCGGCCCGGAGCTCCAACAATCGCGCTTTCTGACCGTGAGCGACCTCGAGCGCCTCTCTCAACCGCGCTTCGACCTCCGACACAGGACCGTTTCCGGCTCGCACCGCTGTTGCCGTCAGAAGACATATCTCGGCTGCCGAATACAACTCGCCAAATGACGCTCCGTGACTGCGCGCGGCCGCCAGGTGTTCAAGCGCGACCTCCGGCATGCCGGCCAATATGTAACCCTCCGCGAGCTGGATGAGGTTTTGGGTTGTGTGCAGCTTCGCTCCGGTCGCTTCCCACCTACGGTGACCATTTTGGAGAAGCGCCAAGCCCCTCTCCGTTTCGCCGGCGACGCAAGCCGCCCAGCCACTCGACAGCTCGGCTAGGGCGAGCCACTGGGCAAGGCATTGCTGCTGGGATATTTCTTCCGCTTCAGCGCCGACGCGCGCGGCCAAACGCGCGTTTCGTTGGATGTGACCGATCCGGCCAATAGCGTCGAGCGACCAGGCGATCGCATGTGGGTCGTTGCGCAAACGAGCTCGCGCGAGCCCTTCTTCCGCGACCCGCAGAGCCGCCTCCGAATAACCGAGCCAGGATAGAACCAGGCCGCTGTACAGCCGGGACACGATCTGCGGGTTTTCCCCGAAAGCGAGAAAATCAGCATCTGCTACCGTGTCCGCAAGCGCAATTCCCTGTTCGAGGATGCGATCAGCCTCCTCGAACTCGCCGATGATGAAGAGCGAGTACCCCAGCGCCCGATGAGCGGCTGCCCGCTGTGGCGCATCGCCGTCCCGGTCGGCCAGAGCAACCAGGTCCCGGGCCAACTCGACTACCCTCGGCAGCTTATGCCGCATCAGGGACGAGTTCCATACGATACGATGGGCCAGAAACCGACGCAGCGGGTCGAGACTTCGCACTAAGTTCCCGGGCGCGCAGTGCAGAGGTTTCGACGGCTTCTGAACCGAAACCATGAATGGCAGTGAGAGGCACAACCTGAGCGAGGCGCAACTCGGCTTCGCCGCGGTCTCTATCCGGCGACGCCGGCAGTGATTGCAGGAGTTCTAGCGCCCGCTGATAGTGTTCCTTGGCTTCGAGGTTTGCGAAGCGGGCGGCGCTCCGTTCTCCGGCCAGCTTCCATTGCTTTATTGCCTGATCGGCAAAGCCGGCCATCGTACAGTGCCAGGCCAGGAGCTCCGGCGGCTCGTCATCGCGGCCACGCAAGCTCTCGACAATGCGCGCATGCAGCATACGGCGGCGCTCCCGCAACAGGAGGCCATTTGCAACATCGTGCACCAGGGCATGCTTGAACGTGTATGTCGCATCGGTTGACGTGCCTCGAACATTGACCAGTCCTGACGACACAAGCTGCGCCAGCGCCTCCGACAAGGCCGGCTCCGGCAAGTCGACGATGGAGCGGAGCAGATCATAACTGAACGCGCGGCCGATCGCAGCGCCGGCTTGAGCCACCTCCCTGGCCGTAGGGCCGAGACGATCAAGCCGCGCCAACAGCGAAGATTGCAATGTGGCCGGCACTTCGATATCGGCGCGCGCCGATAGTGCCGATCCTGCCACTCTCTGCGCAGTTCTCTCCAGGACGGCTTTGGTGAGTTCTTCGAGAAACAGCGGCACACCATCGGCGCGCTCGATGATCGCCGCCACTGTCTCGGGCGGCGGATGCGAATCGCCGGCGATGTGGCCGATCAGTGCTGCGCATTGCCGCTGGTTGAGGCGGGACAGCCGCAGCTCGGTCACATGCGCCTCTCCGACCCACGGGGCCTGGAACGTCGGGCGATGCGTCAGCACTAAAAGTGCCGGAAGCGACGAGATACGAGCAATCAGAAGGTCGAGCAGTTCGCAGGTCGTCGGATCAGCCCAGTGAACATCCTCCAGTACCGCAAGCACGGGCCGAGCCTGCGCGAGCGTTTCGACCCGACGCAACAAGGCTTGCAACAGGCGCTCGCGTTGCCTTCGCGGATTCACGATCGCCGAAGGGTCTGGGTTGCTGGGTGCGACGCCAAGCAAGCCGGCGATGAGGCGGACATCGTCCGAGGCCTGGAGGCTGCAGCCCAACAGCGTCCCCAGCTTGTCGAATTTCGCGGCTGACGTTTCTTCCTGCCGGAAACCGGCCGCGCGTTCCAGCTGAGCGATGATCGGATGCAGCTCGCTGTGCTGAAGATGGGGCAAACAGAACCAATCCTGCCGCTCATGCACCCTGCCAATACGCGCGACCGTTGCCTGAAAAGCGGCGTTCAGGCGCGATTTGCCGATCCCGGGCTCGCCTGACAGCACCACGACCTGGCCGTCGCCTGCGAACGCCCGTTCCCAACGGCGCAGGAAGATCTCCTGCTCTTCGTCTCGACCAATCAGCGGCAGGGTGGCCAGCGATGCGGAACGCAAAGCGGCGAAGCGGTTGTCGACGACGTTCTCGCTGCGGATGCGCCACGCGCGTATCGGCGGCGTTCTTCCTGCGATCCTGTCAACTTCCTGGCAATCGAACAGGGCTCCAACAAGCTGCCAGGTCATCTCGCTGACCAGCACCGTGCCCGGCTCGGCCGAAGCCTGTAATTGGGCTGCAAGGGTCGGGGTCATGCCGAGCATGCTCTGGACGTGCGTCTCGCCGTCCCCGGCGATCATCGGTCCGGTGGCAATTCCGATGCGTGCATGCAGTCGTCCCGGCCCCAACGGAATGTCGAGACGCTCCACTGCCTTCACCGCCGACAACGCGGCCCGTATCGACCGCTCGGGATCATCCTCCATCGCTATCGGCCAACCGAAGCCGGCGAGCAGGCTGTCGCCACGATGTTCGGCAACTTGTCCGCCATGCTGAGCGATCGCGGTGGCCAGGCAGCAATGACAGGCGACCATCACCTGGCGGAGATCCTCGGGATCGAGTTGTGAGGTCAGAGCGGCTGCCTCCACGAGGCCACAGGACACTACCGTCATAAGTCGCCGCTCGGCTTCTGCTGGGCCGTCCCGTGGGCGAATGTCGTCCCCACGCCCGTGCCCGGGAGATTCATCCTCGTCACGCTTACCTACCGCCCGTAAGTCGGCGGCGGGATCGCTGAGCTGCCGCGGCCGGTGCTCCCCACAAACGACCGTTGCTTCCAGCCGGTAACCGCGGCCACGGACTGTCTTGACCAAATGTTGCGCTTCGTCGCCAAGCGCGCGGCGGACGTCCTTGATGCACTGGGCGACGCTCTCGTCGGTGACAAAGGTGCCCGACCAAAGAGCTTCCATGATCATTCCGCGATCGATCAGGCGACCGGCATTCTCGACGAACAGGCGCAGCAAGGAAAACGCCTTGGGCCGTAGCGACACCTCCGAGCCCGACGCGGCGAATAGTGCGCCCCGTTCGAGATCGAGAACAAAATCGCCGAATTGGTAGATCGGACGCCGCATTCAGGCCTCGTTCACGCCAACAGTCCTCCCAGCGTGGCTTGGGGACCATGCATTTCATGTGCATTTTAGCTTAATTTACACAGGAATTCACCTGGCTTTCCAGCAGCGAACCGCCGGGTGAGCCATCATCCCGGCGTTCAAGCATCCAAAGCGAGGGAAGATAAGATGCGTGTCACCACCTTAGCGTTTGTTGCCATGATTCGAAGACCGAGAGCGTCACCGTCCTCTCCGGAAGCTTACACGCGGGAATGGTGGACAAGCTTGGTGAAAAAAAGCGGAGACGCTGCTGCCTAGCGGCTTCGTCTCATTGCCGGCACGCGAATAAACGGGAGGTTCGTATGAACTATGCGCGCATAATAGCATCTGCAATCTTTGTAGTCTGCGGCGCTGCCTCTGTGGCGGCACAGCCGGGGATCTCCGTGACCCCAGACCAGGTGAATTGGAGAGCCGTGGACGATGCACCAGGCTGGCAACATGCCGTACTGGCGGGTGATCCCACGAAACCCGGTCCCTTTGTGGAGCGGTTCAAGATTCCGCCGAACGCAACGACGCCGCTGCACACCCACCCCAACACCGAGAATATTACGGTGCTTGCGGGATCGTTCGGTCTTGCCGAGAACAGCACATTCGACAAGTCGAGCGGAAAGATCCTGCCGGCTAGGCTCGTTCTACCTCCTGCCCCCCAACCAGGCCCACTTTGCCTGGAGCGGCGCGGATGGCGCGATCATCCAGATCCATGGCGTCGGACCTAGCGCAATAACAGTCCTGCATGCTCCCCCACAGGAAGCGTCAACGAAGCAGTGAAATGAGACGACCGACGGGGGCAGACATCCCGCAACGACGCGCCAAGCAGCACCGACCACGATGGGCGGACGCCGCGGATAGCGCCAAACTATAATCCTTCACGTCACCGCCTGGGGCAACGGCGACCAGGCGGTGCTCGACTACCACCGTTTCCATTGGACTGCTGAAAACCCCGATGAGACAGTGGCCATTGAAACCGCGGCCTTGTTGAGTTTGCGGGCCCGCGCGGACATGACGGAGCAGGCGCCGGAGGGTCGGTTTCAACGCGGATTTGTGTAACATCGTTCGATGCCCCAATTCGGCTTACACCTTACTCCGCACGGCCGCCTGGTCGCCGAGGACCAGGACGACGCCCCCGAGATCGACGTCAATGCGCGCGACCGCCTGGCCGCAGCGTTCGCTCAAGGGTCCGGCCCCGCCTTGGTGCGGCTTGGCGCCGGCGAGGTCGGACACGCCTTGCCGCCGGTCTTCGTTTGGTGGCGTAGCTTCGCCACCCGCTACGTTGGGGCGATCTGCCTGAACGAGTCGGGCCGCGAGGATGACGTCACGCTTCCGGTGGTACCGCCTCTCGATGCCGGCGAGCTTGCGTCCCTGGTGCTGACCGCCCCCATGATGGCCGGCGCGGAATACCTGACCGAGGCAGTCCTGCTTGCCCTGTGGGACGAACTGGCACTGGCCTTCGCCGAAGACCTCGCCTCCTCCGGCACCGGTTTGCAGCGCTTCCTCAATGCTCTGAACCCAGCATGGAATCTGGTTGGCCGCGTGCATGTCAACCTTGCCGAGAACCGCCGCGACGCCGAACAGCCCTTCGCCTTCATGGCGACCTACACGACCCGCCTCTCCGCCCAGGCTCGCGCCCAGCACGTCCCGCTGGGTCAGGCGCTGCGCGAATACGCCGGGGCGGCAAAC
Organism: uncultured Alphaproteobacteria bacterium; assembly: GCA_963819345.1. Taxonomy (GTDB): domain Bacteria; phylum Pseudomonadota; class Alphaproteobacteria; order Acetobacterales; family Acetobacteraceae; genus Rhodopila. Next base: position 188,566 of record CAWFVX010000011.1, on the reverse strand, counting down.
CGCGACAAACTTCTGTCGTTGCTGCTGCCGGTCCAGCCCGCCGCCGAACACTGCGGCTGGCTGCGGCCGATGATCGACGCCGGCGAGATCTATCATCCGCTTCGCTGGGGACCGGCCGAAGCGTCCCGCTTCCTCCACAGCCTGCCCGAGCAAGAAACCGCAGGCGTCGTGGTCCGTATGCCCGCGACCTGGCGCGCCAACCGCCCTGCCCGTCCCCGCGTCACCGCCACCGTTGGCAGTCGCAAGCCTTCCGCCCTCGGACTGGAAGGCGTGCTCGATTTCCGCATGAGCGTGATCCTCGATTGCGAACCCCTCACCGAGGACGAGGTCGCGACCTTGCTCGCCGGCACCGACGACCTCGTGCTGCTGCGCGGCCAATGGGTCGAAGTCGATCGTGCCCGCTTCGAAAAAACCATGGATCGGTTTCGCGAGGCCGAAACCCTTGCCGCCCGGAACGGCCTGAGCTTCGCCGAGGCAATGCGGATGTTGGCCGGCGCGTCCGTTAACGGCGAGGACCCCGCCGCGACAGACGCCCACTGGTCCCGCGTCACCGCCGGCCCCTGGCTGGAGGAAACTCTGAAGGCGCTGCGGTCCGGGGACGGCGACGGTCCCGATCCCGGACCCGCGCTGAAAGGGACGTTGCGCCCCTACCAGCGCACCGGCACGCGGTGGATGCATCTGCTGTCCAGTCTCGGCCTCGGCGCCTGTCTGGCCGACGACATGGGTCTGGGAAAGACCATCCAGGTGCTGTCGCTGCTGCTTGTGGCGAAAGCGGCGCAGCCGAGCCTGCTGGTCGCGCCGGCCTCGCTACTCGGCAACTGGGCGGCGGAAATCGACAAGTTTTGCTCCCGGCCTGAAGGCCGCGATCGTGCATCCCTCGGCCATGTCCGCCGACCAGATCAAGCAATTCGATCCCGCGGACCACGACCTCGCGATCACTAGCTACGGCTCGTTGTTGCGCATGCCCACGCTGGCTGCGACGGCGTGGCGCTTTGTCATCTTGGACGAGGCGCAGGCGATTAAAAACCCCGCCGCCCGACAGACCAAAGCGGCGAAGGCGCTGCAGGCCAAGGCACGCATCGCGCTAACCGGAACGCCGGTGGAAAACCATCTCGGCGACCTGTGGTCGATCTTCGACTTCATCAATCCAGGCCTGCTGGGCAACGCCAAGCAGTTTTCCCGCTATGCCAAAAGCCTCGCCGAGCGGACCGACAACCCATACGGCCCGCTGCGGGAGTTGGTGCGGCCGTACATTCTGCGCCGGATGAAGACCGACAAGGCGGTTATCGCGGATTTGCCCGACAAGACTGAGATCAAGGCGCTGTGCAACCTCAGCCGCCGGCAGACCGCCCTGTACGGCCAGGCCGTCGAGGACCTGGCGAAAAGCCTGGAGGAGGCAGAGGGCATCCAGCGCAAGGGCATCGTGCTGGCGATGCTGATGCGGCTTAAACAAATCTGCAATCATCCCTCGCAGTGGCTAAGCGACAACGTCTGGGCCGAAGAAGACAGCGGCAAATGGAGCCGCCTGCGAGAAATTGCCGAGGTTGTCGCCGCCAAGCCGGAAAAGATGCTGGTCTTCACTCAATTTCGGGAGATGACCGGTCCTCTGTCCGCCTTCCTGGGACAGATTTTCGGTCGTCCCGGTCTGGTGCTCCATGGCGACACCGCGGTGAAAAATCGGAAGACCCTGGTGCGGACGTTCCAGGAGGACGAGACCGTGCCGTTCTTTGTCCTGTCGCTGAAGGCTGGCGGCTCCGGTCTCACGCTGACCGCGGCGTCCCACGTTGTGCATGTCGACGGTGGTGGAACCCCGCCGTCGAGAATCAGGCGACCGATCGGGCCTTCCGAATCGGTCAGAAGAAAAACGTCCTGGTGCACAAGTTTATTTGCCGTGGCACAGTCGAGGAGAAAATCGACGCCTTGATAGACTCGAAGCAAGGATTGTCTGATGAACTGCTGACCGGTGGTGCCGAGGTCAATCTGGCCGAGATGGGGAATGAGGACATCATGCGGCTGGTCGCGCTGGAGCCGCCGGACCGAAGCCTGACGTTCGTGAAGTGGCACCGGCGAAGAAAAGTTCGGGTGCGAAAAAGACTGCCGCGCCTGCGATTGCCACTAAGACGGGGCCTCCCCCAGCCAGAAAGATGGCGCGATCGGGCAACGTGCGAGCGGGTGTGAGCTAATATTCCGCCCAACTGGCTAAGCTAAGACTTAGGGTCTGTCTCGAAACTCGTCCAGCCAATCGAGGCGTAATTGATTGAGCCTTGGCAGGTAAACGCTATTGCTGTTTGTTGGGCGGCGGTGGCGTCATGTTATACGTGAGATTTTTGATTTTCCAAGTGTTTCCCTGCTTCGCCTCGATCAACGTCCAGAAACCGCTCATGTGACCCTGCGGGAATTCGTATGACCAGTCCCCGATCGACCATCGCAAATTGTCATCCACCACGCACTTCGTGACAGGAATTACGGCATGCGTAATGCCTCGCTTAATGCTGTCCTCGATACGCTCCTTGACCGCCGCTGGTCCAACCCTGACGCCCATCGGTGTCACCTCAACCGCGTCGTTCGTGTACAACCCTGCAATTGCCATGGCGTCGCCCTTGTTGAAAGCATCCTGCCAAATCTTGGGGGTTGTACAATTCGAGACATCTACCTCTGTCTCAGCGGCAACCACCGGCACAGTTGTCCCAATCGTGAGCCCGAAGACTATAGCCAATGTTTTCCCCATTTTCATTTGCGAACCTCCCTCCCAATTATGGTGAAGACCTCTGAACGATGTGCCGATGACGAACAAAGGTCAATCTTTAAAAGTTGTCCGTGTATCTTCCGTATTTTCTGCAATTCGCTGATATTTGACGCTCGCATTATTGGCGCTTTCGTTTTTTCTCGGCCAAATCTGCCGCCAGGCCGATTTCGATCAACTGCCTCGCCGCTTCAGCGCGGGAGGGCGGATCGTCTTGTTGCAACCGCCCCTCTTCTCAAACTACAGGGCCGTGCGATCAAGGTTTCGATTGTCCTGGATCCCGCCGCACTCATCGGCATCAACGTACTCAATGGCCAGCCGCGATTTCCATTTACTGTGGAAGCCGGCGGGCTAGCGCTGCACGTGGAATTGTCGGCAAAGAGCGTACCCCGGGCTTTACGATGATCGCCGCGGACGGGCCCGACAACTAACCTTACTTCTACAAGGCAAGTTTGTTGGCAAGATCATTCAAGACGCTGCGATCGCTGCGACACCACGACAGCCCAACCCGGCACCAGTTACTGACGAGGCTCAGCGGACGGTAACCCCGGCTGGGTCTTGAACGATCGCGCCGACCAGACCCACCATTTGATTACAGGCGGCTGAAACACTGCCGCACGCTAAGCCGGTCCTGACATTTTTACTGTTGTGTTGTTCCTCTGACTCAATAAATAACAGAAACGTTATTGGCTATTTTCTCGGCTTCGGCGCCGTCGTGGTTCACCATCAGAGTTCTCGCTGGTGGAGGATGAGGGAAAACTCAACCTCGATGATCCATTGAGCAAGTTCGCCTTCTGCGTAACGATCCCGAACGCCAAGCACATCACCATCCGCGAACTGTGCGAGATGCGCAGTGGCTTGTTCGAAGTGTACGATACTCCGGAGATCGACCCGTTGAAAGTGACTGGGGAGATGACCTTCGATCCGCGCACGCTGGTCGGCTGGGCGGAAAGCAGAAACCGCATTTCCCCCCGGGGACGGCGTATAACTATTCCAACACCAACTATCTTATTCTAGGCTTGGTCATCGAAAGCGTCACCAAGGACAGTGTCGCCGATCAGATCCGCACGCGACTTCTGGTTCCCTTCAATTTGACGGAGACGAGCTATCCGGAGACCCAGGCCATGCCGGAGCCCTGGGCGCATGGCTACGGGCTTGGCCCTCACGGCGATTGGGAGGATGTCAGCAACACGATCCCGGTTTCGCTGATGGGCGCGGCGGGAGAGATTATTTCGGATGTTGCCGACATGAAGCGCTGGGTTGCGCTGTACACCACCGGAAAGACGAACGCCGCGGCGACCCAGCGTGAGCGGCGGGACTGCATATCGATCGGTGAGGGAAGTCTTGCGTTCGGCCTCAGCGTCGGCTGCAGCGCCGGCTGGTAGGCTACACGGGCGGTTTGCCCGGCTATAACACGGCGGGCTACTACTTTCCCTCAAGCGACGTAACGATCATCGCCTGGGTGACGTTGCAGGCGGACAAACCCGCTCCGGGTGTCGCCAATGCGCTGTTCCGCGACATCGCAACCATCATGACCCCGAGAACATCCCATTCGCCATCAAGGGGCTGCACATTCGGGGGCTGCGGACCCAGAAGCGTCATCGCATCGGTGACGTCACCGAGCGGCGGTGCCGGGGCCGCCCCGTCGAGGGGGTGTGGTTGCTACACCCGCATTGGCATCAGCACGTAGAGCGCGCTGGCATCCCCGGCGTCCTGGACCACGGTCGGTGCGGAGCCGTCGGCGAAGCGAAATTCCACCTGTTCCGGAATTTGGTCGGTGATGTCGTTCAGGTAACGCGCCTGAAAGCCGATCTCCAGCGGACCTGCGTTGTACTTGACGTGATCTCCGTCCAGTTCCTCGGTCGCGGTGCCCTGTTCAGGGCTGGAGGCGGACAACACCAACAGATCGCGCGCAAGCGAGAGTTTTACCGGCCGCGACCGCTCAGACGAAATCGCCGCGACCCGCCCCACAGCATCGGCGAAATCCTTCTTGCCGACTCGCAAAACCTTATCGTTGCCACGCGGGATGACGCGCTCGTATTCCGGGAAGGTGCCGTCGATCAGTTTACTGGTGAGCAACATCTGGTCGGCGCGGAACTGAATGCGAGTATCGGACAGCGCGACCTCCACGTTCCCTGTGACCTCATCAAGCAGCTTGCGAAGTTCGTTGACGGTTTTGCGCGGGATGATGACGCCCGGCATCGCGGCAGCGCCCTCCGGCAGCGGTTCCTCCACGCGGGCTAGGCGGTGGCCGTCGGTGGCAACCGCGCGCAGCACCGGGGTCCCGCCGCTGTCGGCGTGATGCAGGTAGATGCCGTTCAAGTAGTAACGGGTTTCCTCCGTGCTGATCGCGAACTTGGTGCGGTCGATCAGGGCTCGGAGAGTCTGCGCGGTAAGGTTGAACTTGTGCGGCAGGCTGCCGGCGGTCATCGAGGGAAAATCCTCAACCGGCAGAACCGTCAATTTGGTGTCATAGCGCCCAGCCCGCAGCGCCAGTTGTGCATCGCCGCCGGGATGATCGAGTTCGATCTCGGCCCCATCCGGCAGCTTGCGGACGATTTCATACAGGGTCGCTGCCGGAGCGGTGCAGGCGCCATTGCGAGCAGACGCAGCGGGAACATCCTCGACGATCGCGATCTCCATGTCAGTGGCCGTCAGCGTGAGGTTTCCATCGCGCACCGCGATCATGACATTTGCCAGGATAGGGATGGTGTTACGCCGCTCCACCACGCTCTGGACGTGGGCCAGCGCCTTGATCAAGGTGGCGCGGTCGGCCTTCAGCTTCATGGTCAGTTTCCTAACTGGGGTCCGGCCCCGCTTCTGGCCCGCGAACGGCGGGGAAGCAAGCGAATCGCAATCGCGAGTGTAGCAATACGGGGGAAGGTCCGCCAAGGACTGTGTGAGCGCCATGACTGTCCGGCCCCGGATGTCTATCGGTGACGCATTCGGTTGATCGCCGTCCGCGACGGCGGGTGGCATCGCGGCGCCTGGGCCCTATGTCTGGTTTATAACCTTCGCTGGGATACGCACAATGGCTGCACCAGAAAACCTCTTGGGGCGCGAGACGTCACCTTATCTTCTCCAGCATGCCGGCAATCCCGTGCATTGGCGCCCCTGGGGCACGACGGCGCTGGCCGAGGCGAGAGCGGCCAACAAGCCCATCCTGGTCTCGATCGGTTATGCCGCGTGCCACTGGTGCCATGTTATGGCGCATGAGTTGTTCGAGGATCCGGACACCGCAGCGATGATGAATAGACTGTTCGTCGCCATCAAAATCGATCGCGAGGAACGTCCTGACATCGACCAGATCTACATGTCTGCGCTAAATGCACTTGGCGAGCAAGGCGGCTGGCCGCTCACGATGTTCACGACGCCGGACGGAGTTCCCTTTTGGGGCGGCACCTATTTCCCACCCGAGCCGCGCTGGGGGAGACCATCGTTTCGGCAGGTCCTGCAAGGGGTGGCGGACGCGTTTCATTCTGGGGCGGAAGCGGTCAAGCGAAACACCAAGGCGCTGACGGAGTTCCTGGAGCGCCAGGCTGCCGCATCGGTGGGAGATGCGCCCGAGCCGGCACAACTCGATGCCGTGGCGCGGGCCTATCTGCGTATGACCGACCCGGAGCTTGGCGGCCTGCGCGGCGCGCCCAAATTCCCTAATCCGCCCATCTACCGCTTCCTCTGGCAGGACTTATTTCGCAGTGGTCAGACGCAGGCCCGCGATGCGCTGCATCTAATGCTGGAACGTATGTCGCAGGGCGGGATCTATGACCACCTCGGTGGTGGGTTCGCCCGCTACTCGACCGACGAGGTCTGGCTCGTGCCGCATTTCGAGAAGATGTTGTACGACAACGCGCAGTTGCTTGAGCTTTTGGCGCTCGCGCATGCCGATAGCCCGAACTCGTTGTACGTGCAGCGAGCCATCGAAACGGTCGGCTGGATGATGCGCGACATGAGCGCGCAGCGCGTAAACGGATTAGCAGCGTTCGCTTCGTCGGAAGATGCTGATAGCGAGGGTGAAGAGGGCCGCTTCTACGTCTGGACCGAGGACGAGGTGGATGCGCTGCTAGGTCCCGAAGCAGCCGCGTTCAAGCAAGCATATGATGTGACCCGGTCTGGCAATTGGGAGGGGCACACCATCCTGCGCAGGATCACGGCATCCGGCTCGCCGGATCAGCAGGCTCGACTTGCCAACGCTAGGGATGCGCTGTTCAGGGCCCGCGAAAAGCGGGTGCGACCGGGATGGGACGACAAGGTGCTGGCCGACTGGAACGGGCTGGCGATTGCCGCGCTGGCGCGTTGCGCGTCGGTGTTTGGCCAGACGGCCTGGCTGGGCCGAGCGCGCGAGGCGTTCGCCTTCGTCTTGGCCCAGATGACCGCAGGACATGGCGGTGTCGAGCACGCATGGCGGCTCGGCCGGGTCACGGCACCGGGTTTGATCGAGGATCAGGCGGCGATGGCGCGTGCGGCCCTCGCCCTGTTTGAGGCGACAGGTGAGAGCGGCTACCTCGCGGTTGCCGAGCGGCTGGCAAATGCGGCGCAGTCGGCGTTCGGCGATTTGCATGGCGGGTTCTTCACGACTGCCGCCGGTGCCGCGGACGTGCCGTTGGGCAGGCCTCGCTCCGCCACTGACAACGTCACGCCCTCCGGCAACGGGATGATGGCCGAGGTCCTGAGCCGACTGTTCCACCTTACCGGCGAGGCCGGTTGGCGGGCACGCGCTCACGCGGCGCTCAGGGCATTCAGTGGCCAGTCGGATCAGTTGTCCGGCATGCCGACCCTGCTGGCGGCGGCGGATCTGCTTGAGGAAGGTGCCAGCGTGGTAGTCGTGGGTGTCAATTCGGCCGCGTTGGCGGAGGCAGCGTTGAGGGCCCCCGATCCGGCTGTGGTGGTGCTCCGGGCGCCAAATAGTGGTTCCCTTCCGGTCGACCATCCTGCCTACGGCAAAGTGCCGCCACCTTACGCCGCCGCGGCTTATGTGTGCCGGCGGAACGTGTGCGGCTTGCCAATGACCGATGCCGCGACTCTGTCGCAAGCGTTGCGCACGCGTCTTTGACTGTGAGATACGCCTTCGGGGCCATCCACCGGCGTTAGGCCTGTTGAGGTCAGCCCGGTGCCGAGCTCGGATATGCGCCGGCCTTGGCGCAATAAGGTGGGCGAACCCCGCACCCGGAGAGAGCGAATGGATGCAACCGCGACAGAAGCTGCGCTGGCCGACGCCTCGCCCGCGGACCGCCCACTAACCGCCACTGCCGCGCTGGCGGCGCTTGGCATCGTTTATGGCGATCTCGGAACCAGCCCACTTTACACCTACCAGACGATCGTTGGTTCGGTTGGCGGCCACCCGTCCGCGGAGGACGCTCTCGGGCTACTCTCGCTGATCGTCTGGTCACTGATTATCACCGTATCGATCAAATACTGTGTTTTCGTGATGCGGGCGGACAATCACGGCGAGGGCGGCATTTTGGCGCTGATGGCGTTGGTAACCGGCCGAGCGGGGCGATCTGGCGGGGCGCTGGTCGTGGCTGGGCTGTTCGGGGCGGCGCTGATCTACGGCGACGGGATTATCACGCCGGCGATATCGGTGCTCAGCGCGCTGGAGGGCATCAACGTCGTAACTGATACCTTCAAGCCGTATGTCCTTCCCGCGGCGTTGGTCGTGTTGCTGCTGTTGTTCGGGGCACAAATGAAGGGAACCGCCCGTATCGGCCGGGTTTTTGGCCCGGTGATGCTGCTGTGGTTCGCGGTTATCGCAGTGTTAGGCCTTTCAGGGGTATCGCACCGGCCGGAGGTCGTGCTCGCGGTCGACCCCAGGCATGCCGCCCGATTCTGTGCTCGCGCACGGCCTTCATACATTCATTGTGCTCGGCGGTGTGTTCCTGGCGCTCACCGGTGGCGAGGCGTTGTATGCCGACATGGGCCATTTCGGGCGCAGGCCGATCCGGTCGTCCTGGTATGGCGTCGTGTTGCCGGCGCTACTGCTGTGCTACGCTGGTCAGACTGCATTGTTGCTGGAGAACCCTGGTCTCGAGGGTAACCCGTTCTTTCAGCTTGCTCCGCATTGGGCGGTGGTGCCGCTGGTGGTCCTGGCGACGCTTGCCACGATCATTGCCAGTCAGGCGATTATTACCGGCGCGTTCTCCCTGACCCGGCAGGCGATGCAGCTTAACTGGTTCCCCGGCCTGAACATCGATCAAACATCGGACCAGGAATACGGCCAGATCTACGTTCCAGTTGTGAACTGGACGATGATGGTCTGCACGCTGTTCCTGACCTTCAGCTTCGGTAGCTCCGACAAACTCGCTGGAGCGTATGGGACCGCCGTCTCCACTACGATGCTGCTAACCACGGCATTGCTGTTCAACGCCATGCGGGATATCTGGCGCTGGCCGACCGTGGTCGCGCTGCTGGTGAGCGGCGTGTTTCTGGTGATCGACCTCGCGTTTTTTGGTGCCAACTTGCTGAAGATTTGGGAAGGCGGCTGGATTCCGCTGCTGCTGGGCGCGCTAATCTTCCTCGTGATGACAACATGGCGCCGAGGGATCGACGCAATTCGCCGAATCCAGTCGCAGAGACCGGAAGCCACCGGTGAGTTCCTCGCGCAACTGAAGAGCGGGACGATCGCTCGTGTGCCCGGCACGGCGGTATTTTTTAGCCGCTTCGAAACCGCCATACCACCGGTCATGGTCCGTCACGTCGCTCAGATGAAGGCCTTGCAGGAGACGGTGGTCAGCCTGACGGTGCGCTTCGAGGAGTATCCGCGGGTTCCTTCGGACAAACGCGCCCAGGTGGAAAAGGTCTCGGACGGATTGTGGCACGTCACCGTGCGGTTTGGCTTTGTCGAGCGTCCCAACGTCACAGCCGCCCTCGCTTGCGCCAAGGAAAAAGGCTGCCCCCTAAACCTGGACGACGCGGTCTATTTCGCGTCCCACGACGACGTGGTGCGTAGTGCTAACCCACCTCGTCTGCCCGCGTGGCGCCGCATGCTGTTTGCAGTAATGTATCGCAATGCGGTTCGCACGCCCGATCGGTTCGATCTGCCGGCGGAAACATTTCTTGAAGTCGGGCGACAAATCGCTCTGTGAGAGGAAGTTTTGGCAGCGGCGACGATGTGCGCCGACATACTCCCACGACGCGGCAACGTGCTGCTGAAGCATTAAGAAATCACCATGTTTCTGAAACACTGAAGACTTGTGATTCTTTGACGGGTTGTCCTGTCGCCGATAGAGTGAGGTTTCGCTTTTGGTCGTCAGCGGCAAACGCCGGGCTGGCGGCGAGGCGTCCGGCAAAGCCGAACCCACAATCGGTTCGGGCAATCAATCAACAGATAGGGAGAGCAGGATGTCGGAAACCGTTCATATTCATCCATCCGTAGATGCGGGTGTTAAACCCGGCGCAGCCAGTTTCAGCGGCGGGACGCTGGTCTGCAAATGTACGCAAGATCCAGTCAAGGTCAGGATAGAAGGCTCGATCTCCTACAACCACGCTTGCGGCTGCACCAAGTGCTGGAAGCCGGCGGGGACGGATTTCTCCATTGTTGCAGTCGTTTCCCGCGACAAGCTGCAGGTCACGCAGAACGAGAACAAACTGCAGATCGTGGATCCCTCGGCGGCCATCCAGCGATATGCTTGCAAGGATTGTGGCATCCACATGTACGGCCGGATTGAGAACAAGAACCACCCGTTCTATGGTTTCGACTTTATTCATCCTGAGTTGTTCCAGGAGTCCGGCTGGCCGCCGCCTGAGTTCGCGGCATTTGTCTCCTCCATTATTGAATCCGGTGTTGCGCCGGAAAAGATGGGGGCGATCCGCAGTCGGCTGAAGGGGCTGGGGCTTGAACCCTATGATTGCTTGTCGCCGCCGTTGATGGATGCGATAGCGACGCATGTTGCCAAGGCGGCTGGCGTAAAGCCGCATTGATTTCTTGCCTGGGATGGCCGCCAGAGGGCGGCCGTCTCATAAGTTCGCTAATAAGTCACCACCGTCCGGATACTCTCGCCGCGGCGCATAAGTTCAAAGCCGTCGTTTATCTTCTCGAACGGCAGTATGTGCGTGATCAGGTCATCGATATTTATCTTTTTGTCCATGTACCAATCGACGATTTGCGGCACGTCAGTCCGACCACGGGCCCCCCCAAACGCAGTACCCATCCATACTCGACCAGTAACAAGTTGGAATGGGCGAGTGGAAATTTCCTGTCCGCTGCCCGCGACCCCGATGATGATCGACTTACCCCACCCGCGATGAGCGCATTCCAGCGCCTGGCGCATAACCTTGGTACTGCCAATACATTCGAACGAGTAGTCGGCTCCCCCTTTGGTGAGATCCACCAGATACGGCACCAAATCACCTTGTACTTCGCTCGGATTGACGAAATGCGTCATGCCGAATTTCTCGGCGATCTCCCTTCGGCGAGGATTGAGGTCTACGCCCACGATCATCTCGGCGCCGGCCATCCGCGCGCCTTGAAGGACATTCAAGCCGATACCGCCCAGGCCAAAGACGACGACACGTGCCCCAGCTTCCACTTTAGCGGTGTTTATGACTGCTCCGATACCAGTCGTGACGCCACAACCGATGTAGCAAATCTTTTCGAACGGCGCGTCCTGCCGGATCTTCGCCAACGCGATCTCTGGCAGGACGGTGAAGTTAGAGAAAGTGGAGGTGCCCATATAGTGCATCACCGGCGTACCGCCTGACGCGAAGCGGCTGCTGCCGTCCGGCATAAGCCCCTTCCCTTGCGTGGCGCGGATGGCAACGCAAAGATTGGTCTTTCGCGACAGGCAGTATTCGCATTGCCTGCATTCCGGTGTGTAAAGCGGAATAACGTGATCGTCCTTTTTCAGGGACGTAACGCCGGGGCCGACATCCACGACCACGCCCGCGCCTTCGTGACCCAGTATAGCTGGAAAAATCCCCTCGGGGTCAGCACCAGAGAGCGTGAACTCATCGGTGTGACAGATCCCGGTGGCTTTTATCTCAACCAATACCTCCCCAGCACGTGGGCCCTCGAGCTCCACGGTTTCCAGGCTCAAGGGCTGGCCTGCCTGACGTGCGACAGCAGCGCGCGTTTGCATTTGAGTGTCTCTCCGGTTGGTCCGCCGCCCGTTCAGGTGGTGGGGCCGTCAGTTCTTCTTTGATCCATCCTCGTTGAATTGTCCAAGATAAGCGATCACATCCTGCCGCTTCTTGTCGTCCTTGAGACCAGGGAAAATCATCTTGGTATGAGGAACAACCGCCTGGGGATTGGCCAAATATTTATCCAGCTCTTCGGGGGTCCAGACGATGCCGGAGTCCTTATTTGCGGGCGAATACTCAAAGCCTGGGTAAGTGCCTGCTTTCCGGCCAACAACACCGCTCAGCACTGGACCAATAGCGTTTTTCGCGTTGGGCCCGATCTGATGGCAGGCTTTGCAAACAAGAAAGTCCTTTTCACCGGCGGCCGCGTCCTGCGCGTGCGCCGACGTTGCAAGACCAACCAGAATTGCAGATGCGACAAGATATGAACGTATCACAAATCCTCCCTTAGCTCGCTCTTAGACGGCTGCGAGACGTTCAAGGTGTGTGGGCGCTCTGTCAATGCCGCCCGACTCATTCGTTCAAATCTTCCCGTCTTCTTGATCCGGCCATGCGCATCGCCAGCGCGTAACCTGATACGCCGGATGTTCGCCGACCCATTGGGCGAGGTAGGGCTGCGCCTGCATCATACAGCTTTGCAGCGAGCCGGAGGTCTGAAACAACACGTGATACTCGTGGCAGGAAGTGGGATTTGCCAAGGCGCACGCTAACAGGATGAGATCGACCAGGTTCATGGATCTCTCGTGAGCAAATAAATAGTTTATCGCTTATAAGCCGCATCGCCAATTGGGCTTCATCGCCATTCGGCGGGATGCAGCCTGTTGCGTAAAAGGTAAGATAAGCCGCGAGACCACGATTTGTCCGTATTACCGCGGATGTCGACGCTGCCGGCGGCGACCACCTGGCCGGTCGCGACGTCGCGCGCCACAAGATTGATGTTGAGTATCAGATTGGAGACCTTTTGCACCCAGCCTGTCACCGAAATCTTCGCGCCCGCCTTCCGCGCAAGATCCACGTCGCAGCCGTTGCAGGTTCGCATGTCCAAATCCCGAGCTTGGGCGGCGACAGCCCGCAGATCCACCATCGCGCAGCAGCCGGACTCTGCAAGCATGGTCCGCAGTTCTGCATCGAGCGCGCTCAGGCGGTGCTGTTCGGCTGGCTCAGTCCCCTGAACCTGACCTTGCAGACTGGTATCATCGAAGACGAAGTCGAACGCGGCGGTCGGCGACGGATCTTCCGCCGCAACGGCTCTCGCGGTCCAGCACACGCATAAAAGGACCGCACATGGCCAACTCTTCATGCTCAAAGCTCCTGTCAAGGGTGCTGCTTGACCACCAGTCGTGTTGCTGCCGGAAGACAGGTTCCGCATACTGAGTTTATGGAACGTCTAGACCCGCCGCAAAGTGACGGCGTCACCCGGCGCGGATTGATCACAAGTGCGACCGGCGCTGTGCTGGCCACGCATGCGGCGCGCGCGGACGGTGCGCCTCTCGGGGTAGGCTATCTCCGATGGACCGAGCGGCGCCCAACGATCTCATTGCTCGACAAGCCGGCCGCGGATGATGGTTTGGCTGGTGCGCAGCTTGCTATCAGCGACAACAATACAACCGGGCGTTTCCTCGGTCAGCAGTTTGCCTTGATTGACGCCCCGGTGCGTGAAAGCGATGATCCGGTCGATATTCTTGTAAAAGTAGTGACTGAAGGGACCGCCTTGTTGCTGACGGATGTTCCGATGCAGCAGCTTTTGGCGGTTGCCGGCGCTGCCGGCGGGAAAGGGGTGACCCTGTTCAACATTGCCGCACCGGACGACGCACTGCGGCAGCAATCGTGTCGCAGCAATGTGATTCATGTCGCACCGTCCCGGGCCATGCTGACCGATGCATTAGGGCAATATCTGGCGTGGAAGAAGTGGACTCGTTGGGTATTGGCTTATGGCTCCCACCCCGAGGATGGCTTGCTGGCGGATGCCTATCGGCGTTCCGCTAAACGCTTCGGGGCACGTATTGTGAAGGATCTCCAATACAAGGACTCCGGTGGCGCGCGCCAAACCGATTCCGGAGTGGTACAAACGCAGCAGCAGATGCCGGTTTTTACCCAGGGATTGCCCGACTACGACGTGCTCGTGACCGCCGACGAGAACGAGGTGTTCGCGGGCTATCTGCCATATCGGACGTGGGATGCGCGTCCTGTGGTCGGATCAGCCGGCTTGCGGCCGGTCTCCTGGAGCTCCAGCAGTGAATCCTGGGGCGGCACCCAGCTTCAGGATCGCTTCATCCACCTGGCTCATCGCCCGATGACGCCGCTCGATATGCAAGCCTGGACCGCATGCCGTATGATCGGCGAAGCGGCAAGCCGGGGTGGGTCGACCGATCCCTCAAACATCATGCAGAACATGAAGAGCCCCGATTTCGGGATCGCCGCCTACAAAGGGCAAAAACTCACTCTGCGAGACTGGGACCTGCAGCTTCGCCAGCCGATTTGCTGGACGACGGACGATCGGTGGTATCCATCTCGCCGCAACCCGGCTTTCTGCACCAAGTCACTGAGCTCGATACGCTCGGTTTCGATCGTCCCGAAACGCGATGCAAGCTGTGATGTACGGCGGACTTCCGGCTCTGGTCCTGACGCTGCTTCCGCTTGGCTCCATACCAGCCGCAGCCTATATGGCATACGTAACGAACGAGCGAGACAATACCTTGAGCGCGATCGATCTTGACCAGATGAAGACGGTGCGGACGGTGCCGGTGGGCCAGCGGCCACGCGGTATCACGATGACAAAGGACGGCAGCGAAATACTGGTCTGCGCCAGCGACGACGAGTACGATTCAGATCATCGATCCCAAGAGCCTGCGCGTGGTCGGCGATCTGCCGTCCGGCCCGGATCCCGAGACATTCGCGCTGCATATCTCAGGCAATCCGCTATATGTGTCGAACGAGAACGACAACATGGTCACGGTGATCGACGTGGCCACGCGGAAGATGCTCGACCAGATCCCGACCGGCGTGGAGCCGGAGGGGATGGCCGTCAGCCCCGACGGAAAGACGTTCGTCAACACGTCCGAAACTACCAACATGGCGCACTTCTTTGATTTCGCCGCACGCAAGATGGTAGCGAGCGTGTTGGTCGGCGCCCGTCCTAGGGTTGCTCAATTCAAACCTGACGGATCGGAGGTCTGGGTGTCGTCGGAACTTGGCGGAATGGTAAGCGTCATCGATGCCGAAAAGCACGTCGTGACGCATAAGATCGAGTTCGCGGTGCAAGGTCTGCGGGCGGAAGGTATCCAGCCGGTGGGAATCCGCTTCGCTAAGGACGATGGCACCGCATTTGTCGCGCTTGGTCCGGCCAACCGGGTGGCGGTAATCGATACCAAGACCTACACAGTGAAGAAGTATTTACTGGTCGGCCAGCGCGTTTGGCAGATGGCGCTCACGCCTGATGGCAAATACCTCCTTACAACCAACGGGTTGTCTAACGACGCATCGGTCATCGACGTCGCATCGCTAGAGGTGGTGAAGTCGATTCCGGTGGGACGCCTGCCCTGGGGGATCGTGGTGGGACCGCAATGACCATGCTGAACCCCGCACTTGCCGTTAACGGTGTGAGTCACGCCTATGGTGCGAGGAAAGCGCTGGACGACGTCAGCCTGGTCGTTCCGCAGGCGCGTTTCACCGCGCTGTTGGGGCTGAACGGTGCCGGCAAGACAACGCTATTTTCTTTGATCACCCGGCTTTATGACACGCGGCACGGATCGATCGACGTGCTGGGTCACCGTGTCTCTCGCGAACCGGGTGAGGCCCTGCGCAGGCTCGGGGTGGTGTTCCAGGCCCGAACCCTCGATCTCGATCTCTCGGTAATGGACAACCTGCTCTACCACGCCGCGCTGCACGGTATCGGTGGCCGTGATGCGCGGCGCCGAGCTGAGGGTGCGCTCCAGGATATCGAATTGGCGGACCGAGCGCGTGATACGGCGCGAAAATTGTCCGGCGGACAAATGCGCCGGGTGGAGATTGCTCGCGCGCTGCTGCATGAGCCAAGGGTCCTGGTGCTGGATGAACCCACCGTCGGCCTGGACGTGAGTTCCAAGTCCCTGATCGTGCGGCATGTCCGATCGCTGGTCCGGGAACGTGGGGTCGCCGTCCTTTGGGCCACCCATCTGCTGGACGAGGTCGCTGACGATGATGCGGTTGTGCTGTTGCACCGAGGCCGCGTCGTGGCTGCCGGGGATGTGTCCACAGTCATCGAAACCGCCCGCAGCAGCGACATGCGTTCGGCGTTCATCGCGCTCACCGGCGGCGGCAGGGAAGATACAGAATGAGCGTAAGCGTCATCATCAGCCGAGGTTTCACGGCGGGCCAATACCTGATTTGCCTGCGCGGAATTGTCTGGCGTGAAACCTTGCGGTTCGTGCATCAGCGTGGGCGTTTTATCTCGGCTATCGTTCGGCCGTTGGTCTGGCTGTTCATCTTCGCGGCCGGTTTTCGGCAAATTCTCGGTGTTTCGATTATCCCGCCGTATGACACCTACGTGCTTTACGACGTCTACGTGTCGCCGGGATTGGTGGCGATGATCCAGCTGTTCAATGGCATGCAATCTTCTTTGTCGATGGTCTACGACCGGGAAATGGGCAACATGCGCATGCTGCTGGTCAGCCCGTTCCCCCGCTGGTTCCTGCTGCTCGGAAAGCTGCTGGCCAGCACATCGGTCTCCTTGCTTCAGGTATTCGCCTACCTGGTGGTTGCTTGGCTGTGGGGCTCACAGGCACCACCGTGGGGCTATGTTGCGGTCATTCCCGCGCTGCTGCTGACCGGCATGATGTTCGGCTCGCTGGGTATGCTGCTGTCGTCCGGCATCAAGCAGTTGGAGAACTTTGCCGGTGTGATGAACTTCGTGATTTTCCCGATGTTCTTTGCATCTTCAGCACTTTATCCGCTGTGGCTGGTACAGCAGTCGAGCCCAGTGGTGTACTTCATCTGCCGGTTAAACCCATTCACCTATGCCGTTGAACTCATTCGCTTCGCCCTATACCTTGAAGTGGATTGGGTGTCGCTGGCAGTGGTTGCTTGCGCGACGGCGGTCTTCACGCTCGGCGCCATCTTCGCATACGACCCGTCCCGCGGTCTTGTCGCGCGCCGGGGAGGACCAGGGTGATCCGGTGTGCGATAATCGGCGCTGCCCTGATCGCACCGACGCTAGGTATCGCCCAACCCCCCGGCGCGCGCGACCCCAACTGGCCTTGTCAGCAGATCAAGGTTTCAGAGATGTCGTTGGCGACGGTCTGGTCGGGGCCGCCTGTCGATCCACGGGACTCCAGTTGGAAAGATAACCCCGCGGTCGCCGACCTTGTAGCGACCGTGGCACCACGGCGGGAGCCGATAGACGGAGCGCAAACGCTGTTGCATGACTTTGCGCAGCATGCCGGGGAGCAAAAGCAGGCTCAGCTATTGCAGGTGCTCGTGGGGTTGTTCGATGTTCTGGACCAAGAGCGCGGCAGCGTCATCGCGGGTCTGGACCGGTTTGGGGAACGGCAAAAGCAACTGGCGGCGGAGCTTCGCGAGGACAACGCGAAGCTGCGGACACTGCAGGCGGAGCCAGCGTCCGATCCGACAGCGGTGCAAGAGATGACGCAGCAAGTGAAGTGGGCGGCCGAGGTGTTTCAAGATCGGCGCCAAGCCTTGAGCTACGCTTGTGACGTACCGAGCAAGATCGAACAAAGGCTGTTCGCGCTAGCGCATCAGATCCAGCAGGAACTGGAGTGATCACTCGGTCTCCGAGGGTCGTGTCACGGGCTCACGCGCCTCGGTGGGGAAACCCTTCGCTGTCCAGCCGTCGGTGCCCTCGCGGTACCACGCAACGTCCGTGTAACCAAGACTCATCGCCCGCTTCGCCGCGTTCCACGACATCCAGCAATTTTCGAGGCAGTAGAACACCAGCATATGGCCTTGATCCCCAGCGGAAGCCTGGGCGAGACCAAGTGCGAAATATGCCTCCATGACGGGCGGAAGAACGCCGTAGCCGGTATCCGGCAGCCAGATGCTATTGGGGATATCAAGCCGCGGCTTTGGGTGCCAGATCGTAGAGGGCGGCAGCCCTTGGGGGCGCGGTGCGCGGGGCAACACGTCGATGAACGCCGCCTGATGCTCAACCCACAAGGTATGGGCTTCATCCGTGCTCAAGACCTTAGCCCCTCGCAGGGTCGCCGGAGTTGGCGCGCGATACGGGTCCATCCGATAGTCTGACGGTTCAGCAGGCGCGTCTGTGTCCGGCGCGGCGCCCAATAGTAAAACCGAGCAGGCCGTCAGCAGCGTTCGTCGGGTGTTCATTGCGCTTTGAGCTTACCCTGCTCATCGAGCAACGGGACGCCATACTCCACAAGGATCCGGTCGATTTCCGGCTGGCTCTCGGCAATGAGTTCGATTGAGCTTGCGCTTCCAATCCTGGTCGGTTCTGCGCACACCCATCGCGATGCGGAAGTCCATCTGGCCATCCTCCTTCAGGAGAGGCACGACGGTCAGATGCGGGGTTGCATGCAGTGCGTAGTAGCCTGCCATCGGACCCCACAGCACCCCGGCATCAATTCGACCCGCGATCAGGTCATCCGTCATCATATGGGGAGATGATGTCGCGCGAGTATCGACCGTGAGGGGGTACGGCTTGGCCTGAGCCATCAGCCCAATTCTTGTAAGCACTGTTGCGGGAGGCGTTCCGGCCACGATGCCAATTCGCTTGTCCTTGAGTCGCGGGTCCTCCAGCGACTCAATACCATCCAACCCGCTGTCTGGC
Source organism: uncultured Alphaproteobacteria bacterium (assembly GCA_963819345.1). Taxonomy (GTDB): domain Bacteria; phylum Pseudomonadota; class Alphaproteobacteria; order Acetobacterales; family Acetobacteraceae; genus Rhodopila. The sequence goes on along the minus strand of CAWFVX010000011.1, from coordinate 169,967 downwards.
TTGAAAACCAGGGCGTAGGTCGTGCGGTAGTAAGGATTGGTGGTCTGCACCATGGTGTCGCCGACAGCGGTACCGATGATAACGTCGCAACGCAGCGCGTTCAGGGTGTTGCGGACGAAGCCAATGACTTGAGGGTAGTAAGTGTAGCTCGTGGGCTCCTTCAATTTGCTCGCGAACAGCTCGGCCAGCTTGTTTTCAAAGCCGTCGCCTTGCTCGTCCGAGAAGGGAAGGTTCCGGGGATCAGCGCAGACCCGGAACGCGTTGGGATCGACCAATTCCACGGATTCCCCAAGGCCGGGGGCCTGAGCCATAGCGTGATGCATGAGCAACGGAGCGATAAGCGCCAGATACCAGGCACGCCGGCCACGACCGGGTTTCGGCGGGAAGGCTTTGCTCATTTCATCCCATGCAGGCATCTTCAGCCTTCTCAAATCCGGCCGGCTTCGGCGCGTGCTTTTCTGGACGGCCGCGTCCCATCGCGCCATCGCCGCGGGCGCGAAGATAGCTGTAAATCTCGTCGATGAAACACATGACGTTCTTGTTGTCGCCTTGCGCTGGCATGACGAGGTTCTGCGATGACGACACGGCTTTTTTGCCGCTCGCGACGGTTGAGTAGAAGTCCGAATAGGTCAGATGTTTCATGGAATCCGTCAGCGCGGGCGCGTAGGTCGAGCCCATTCCATCGGGGCCATGACAGCGCAGACACTCGGATGAATACCGCGTGAACCCAACATAAGTGTACCAGTCGACGGTGCCATCAGCCTCGATCTTGAAGGTGGGATTACCCTCCTTGTCGGTCCACTTGCCGTCATCGGATTTCACCGCAGCGGGGTCACCGGCCCCATCTTCCACAGCGTAAGCCAAACCTGCTGGCAAGATTAATAACGCGGACACGGTCGCAGCCACACGCAAGACACGTTGCATCACGCGCTTCCTGGTTTTGGATTTAAGAAAGCGCCGGCTCCGAGGTTTGGAACCCCGGAGCCGGCCACGAAATAGCAGGCCGTTCGACGCTGATCAGCTTGGCGGAAGAGCGAACACGGTCAATGCACCACCAAGCGAAGTATAATCGTTCAGCGCCGCGTATCCTCCGACGGCGCCCAAACCCGCGTGCGGATCGGTCAATCCGGCAGCCAAACCAATCCCTGCCCAGCCGCCGACACCGGATAATACTGCGACGTACTGCCTTCCGCCATGCTCGTAGGTCATGACGTTCCCGATGATGCCAGACGGGGTCTTGAACTTGTAAAGTTCCTTCCCAGTCTTGGCATCAACCGCCTTCAGATAGCCTTCCAAGGTGCCGTAGAAGACCACGCCTCCCTTGGTCGCCAAGGCGCCAGACCAAACGGAGAATTGCTCGGGGTCCGACCACACGATCTTGCCGGCTTTCGCATCCCAGGCGATGAAATTCCCCATGTTGTTGCCGCCCGGAGCCGGATACATCGACAACGTCGCGCCAACGTACGGCTGTCCGGCGGTGTAGGACACGCGGAAAGGCTCGTAATCCATGCAAACGTGGTTGGTCGGCACATAGAACAAACCCGTATCCGGCGAGAACGCCGCCGGTTGCTCATCCTTGGTGCCAAGAGCGGCCGGACAGACACCCTTGGTGTTGGCATCCTCACCATTATGTTCGGTGGAATATTGCGCAACGACTTCCGGCCGGCCGTAGTTCGGACTAGACTTGTCCATGTCCACCTTGGTCGCCCAGTTAACCGCCGGATCGTATTTGGCCGCAACCAGCAGCTCGCCGGTGCCGCGATCCAGGGTATAGCCAAAGCCGTTGCGGTCGAAATGCACCAGCACATGGCGCATCTGGCCGCCGATTTCCTGATCCGCGAGGATCATTTCATTGATGCCGTCGAAGTCCCATTCATCGTGCGGCGTCATCTGGTAGACCCACTTCGCCTCACCGGTGTCAGGATTGCGGGCGAAGATTGTCATTGAGTACTTGTTGTCGCCGGGGCGCTGTTTCGGATTCCAGGTCGATGGGTTGCCGGAGCCATAGTAGATCAGGTTGAGTTGCGGATCGTACCAGTACCAGCCCCAAGTATCGCCTCCGCCAATCTTCCACTGATCGCCCTGCCAACTCTTGAGGCTGCTGTCCGCACCGATCGGCTTGCCTAATGAGGTAGTCTTCTGCGGATCTACGAGGATGTCTTTATCCGGCCCTTCCGAATAGGCGCGCCAGACTTCCTTGCCGTCCTTAACGGAGTAGGCCGCAAGCCATCCCTTAACGCCAAATTCGCCACCCGATACGCCGACATAGACTTTATCTTTCACTACCATCGGGGCGTCGGTACCCGTCGCGCCCTTGGATGGGTCGTCCGTCTTCACCGACCAGGCGACTTTTCCGGTTTTTGCGTCGAGCGCCACCAGCGTGGTGTCGGCCTGATGTAGGAAGATCTTGCCATCGCCATAGGCGACCCCGCGATTTACGGTGTCACAGCACATTACCGGGATGACGTTGGGGTCCTGCTTCGGCTCGTACTTCCAAAGGATTTTGCCCTCCTGATTGAGATCAAGCGCGAAGACGACATTGGGGAATGGAGTGTGCACATACATTACATCGCCCACGACCAGCGGGGCCCCTTCATGCCCACGCAACACGCCAGTGGAGAACGTCCACGCGACCTGCAGCTTGCTCACATTACCGGCGTTGATTTGACTGAGCGTGGAGTAGCGCTGGTTATCGTAGGTGTTCGTCGGCATCACGACGTTCGCTGCGTTCTTCTCCATCTTGAGGAGATCATCGCTGCCGGCCGTCTGCGCATGTGGGGTGCCCATCATCAGTAGAGATGACAGGATGGTTCCAGCCGCGAGTTGCCGCGACAACGTGCTTTTCATTGGTTTCCTCCTTAGGGGGGCGACTTTTTTAGACCCGGCAGCCCGCCACCGGAATTCATCGGCCTACCCGATGCCCGGCGCAAGATGATTTTCCGGCATATTTGAAAGCCAGACACGGTAGTCTCTTGCGTTGCAAGAAACTTTTACCGGCTACCCGTGACCGTTGTAATCTCCGACACGCTCAATCGTGAGCATCGGCTGCATTCGGTCAAGCACCAGGATCGGGAATCGACCCGGTATCACACAATGTTGAGTCCATCTGCTCGGCGTCTTGCCCGCTATGCGATGGAACATTCGCCGGGAGAGAAACGTCGATGACCAACCACGTCATACCGCGCCTTCTTTACTGCACGATCGTTTTGCTCACCGCTTTGACGGCGCCGGGCGTTGCTGCTTCGCAGGCGAAAGATTCTTCAAACTATGACAATTTCTTAACCCCAGTAGCCGATGGCGACTACGCACATTTTGGCCAAGTAGCGCTGGCGAGCCAGGTGAACGGAGGGGACATCGCGAACATCGGCGTCATTGTTGGGCAGCAGGCTGTCGCGGTTGTCGACACCGGAGGCAGTGTGAAAGTTGGGCAGGAGCTTCTGGCGGCGATCCGCGGAATTACTAACAAGCCGGTTCGCTATGTGATCAACACGCACGAGCACCCCGACCACATTTTTGGCAATGCCGCCTTCAGCAACAACGTAACCTTCGTGGGACACCACAATCTACCCGCCGAAATGTTCAAGCGCGGCGAATATTATCTGCATTCATTCCGCGATATCCTTGGTCCTGAAGCGATCGAGCAGGTTCGGATCGTGGCTCCGACCCTGCTGGTGGCGGATCAGATGACGCTCGATCTTGGCGACAGGCGCGTGCGTCTGACCGCCTGGAGTCCGGCCGGGCACACGGACTGTGATCTGACAGTGCTGGACGAGGCAACCGGTGTCCTGTTCTCGGGCGACCTCGTCTTCCTGCAGCACGTGCCGGTGGTGGACGGCAGCTTGCCTGGCTGGCTGGCTGTTCTGTCACGCCTCGCACAACTACCGGCCAGGATCGTGGTGCCTGGGCACGGCCGCACGGTCGCTGCCTGGCCACAGGCTTTGGATGACGAGCGGCGCTACCTGACGGTGCTCGCCGACGACACGCGGCGCCTCATCGCGGCGGGTATCCCGATCGGGCAGGCGGTATACCAGATCGGCGCTTCGGAACGTGATCGGTGGGCGCTATTCGACGATTATAACGCGCGAAATGCGACTGCCGCGTTCAGCGAACTGGAATGGGAGTAACGCGCTTACGCGCCGGCCCAGACGGTCGGCCGCGACAACCGGCTCATCTCTCCTCGGGATGCGGCACGAAGGCGCCGGGCGAGATCAGGCCGGGTGTAACATAGGCGTAATGCAGTGCATCCATCATGCTCCACAGCACATCGCATTTGAACGTCAGCGTATCCAGCGCCTGCTGCTGTTGTTCGGGCGTGCGAGCGTGCTGTTTCACCCAGTCGAGCGCGAACGTGGCGTCACGCTGTGCCTGCGGCGGCCGCTTATCGAAATACGACAGAATCTCAGGCGTTACATAGTCGTAGTTTGCGAGCATCCCGCTCATGCGTTCGGAGATGATTTGCGGCGAGAACATCTCCGTCAGGCAGGACGCGACGGCCTCCAGCATGCTGCGCTCGCGGACGTAGCGCACGTATGCCTGGACCGCGAAACGCGTGGCCGGCAACAGCAGGCGCGTCGAGATCACGTCCGCGCGGTCCAGCCCCAAACCATCGGTCAGCTTGAGCCAGCGCTCGATGCCACCCGGCCGCTGATCGTCACCGTCGTGATCCTCGAGTTGCTTGCGCCATTCGCGCCGCAACGCCGAGTCCTCGCATCGCCCGATCAGCGAGCCGTCCTTCAGCGGGATCATCGCCTGATAGTAATACCGATTGAGCGCCCACGCCTGAACCTGACCCTTGCTGCACTTGCCGGTGTGCAGCATCCGATGGAATGGATGGTTGATATGATAGCGTTTGGCGCCGATTTCACGCAGCTTGGCTTCGAGTTCGTCAGCGGTCAGCATAACGCTCACAGGCGTACCTCCATGCCATCGTAGGCAACTTCGAAACCAGCGGCCTCGACCTGCCGCCGTTCCGGTGAATCGCTCAACAGGATCGGGTTGGTGTTGTTGATGTGCAGAAAAATGCGCCTCGCCGGCAGGTCGCCAAGACGGCCAAGCGTTCCCTTGGGGCCGCTTATTGGCACATGACCCATGCGTGTACCGGTTTTGGCGCCAAGACCCGCCTCGATCATCTCATCATCGGTGAAAAGCGTGCCGTCGAAGAACAGCACATTGGCGTCCCGCAAGCGCTCGAGGACTGCGTCGGTGATGTCGGCGCAGGCGGGCGCCACGATCACGCTACGGCCGCGCGCCTGGAGCAGGGCAGCGTAGGTTGGACCAGCCTGGGGCTCGGTCGCTCCCGGAGTTTCACGATAGAGTGGAACCTTCCCGGGCATCGGCAGTATGGTCAGCGTCAGATTTCCTCCGCACGAGATCGGCTGCAAAGGCTCGACCGGCACGCGCCGCACGAGCGTGGGATCGAGAACCGCGAACACATCGTTCTCGGCCAGTACAGCGAGCAACGGCGCCGGAGCATAAATGGCGAACGGCTGCCGTTCGCGCAGCACCAGCAAACCGGCTATCGCGTCGATGTCCCCATTGATCAGGACAACACCGGTGATCGGTGAATTGCGACTGCCGGTTCGCGGCCATAGCAGTGGGTTTTCCGATATCTGCTGGCGCAGGTCTGGGGAGGCACCGACGATCAGCCAACTCTCACCGTCGCCAGTGACTGCGACACTCGCCTGAGTTGCGGGGCGAACTCGAGGGTCGCCGTGTCTGACGAGACGACACTGTGAGCATCCGCAGTTCCACTGCGGGAAGCCGCCACCCGCTGCTGCACCGAGAACCAGGGCGGTCGGGCTCGTTGGGCGTTCAGCCATTCGTGAAGAAAATTGTAAGCGCTAGATCCAAGCGGCAGGGCATCCGTCAGTTTCCGTACCTATGCAATTTTGGCGTGGACCCGGGGTGTCCATGCCATTGGCCGTCTCCGGCTTGTAGCTTTTTTGCGTCCGCGACGATCGAGCTTTTCAGGATCGCGCGGCTTATCGAATATACACGCCCGGGATACCTGCTAAAATGTCTAGCGGATTGCAATCTCTGGGAAAGCAGTTCGGGAGGGATCACAAAAATGCGAACGGTGCAGTGTCTGACACGGCGGCGCACGGTGATGGCGGCCGTAGCTTTGGGTTTCGCCGGGCGCGCAGCAAACGCCCAGGCGCCGGCCGAACCCAACCCGTGGCCATCGCTGGCCGAGCAGATTTTCGGCAAGCAGGACATGGCGGATGGGCGCGCTGTGCTGGCGATCGATGCGCCCTATCGCGCCGAAGATGCCGCCGTCGTGCCGGTGAGCGTGCACAACATTCTCCCGGCGGGCGATGACCGCCGCATTCAGAGCATCACTCTGGTAATCGACGAAAATCCGTCGCCGTTGGCAGCGAAGTTCGTATTGGGCGAGACGAGCGGATTGCGCACTTTGTCGACGCGGATTCGGGTCGATTCCTACACGAATATCCACGCGGTCGCTGAGACGGTCGATGGGGACCTATTCGTGACGGAACGCTTTGTAAAAGCCGCCGGCGGTTGCTCCGCTCCGGCCGCTAAGCAGGAAGCCAATTCCGTCCCGAGTGGAACCATGCGGGTTCGGCAGTACGGCTCGGTGCCCGGTTCAGACAATCGGGTCGTCCAATTGATGATCAGGCACCCAAACTACTCCGGGATGCAGATGGATCAGGTGACCCGGCTGTATGTCCCAGCCCATTTCGTTTCGACGGTCAAAATCTGGCAGGGTGACGACTTGCTGCTTGCTATCGAGAGCGGGATTTCAATTTCGGAGAACCCGGAGTTTCGTTTCGATTACCGCCCCAATGGCGCGACCGAGTTTCGGGCGGAGGCTCAGGACAATGAGGGTGAATCCTTCAAGGAGTCGTGGTCAGTCGCACGCGCCTGACCGGGTGACGAAAAGCTTTATTGAACGACTGCCGCCGGGCCATGCGATGAGAGTGGCTGGCAGCGAAGACGCTAAAAGCAACGGATCTCGGCTTCTGCCTGCGCCTCCTCCAGGTCACGGACCATGTCGTTCGCCACGCCGCTGCGGAACATCTCGCCGAGATAGCCGCCACCGCCTCGGCGCATCCGAAACACGGTTTCCGCCTGTTCATATTTGTCGTACGGTAGATCCGAGGCGATCACGTCGATGGAGCACGAGCACTGCCGCAATGCCTGCTGGGTCTGGCCATTGCTTGCCATGCAGGCGAAGACATATTCGGCGCGCGCTTGTGTTGGGTAGTCGTTTGCCTCACCGGCGCCGGCTGACATCGCGGGTGTGGCGCAGCACGCCAGCAGTAGGACAACACCCGATCGGAGCAAAAGCATTCCAGTGATCCAGTCAATTCCCCGCCCCGGTTATCTTAGCGCCATACGGGACGATGCTGGCAACGCGCCCGAAGCCAAGGGTGTTTGCCGCCGCAGCTTTCTCGCAAGCGGAGCCGCCATCATGGCGGCCGGAGTTCCCTGGTGGGCCTTGGCCTCTCCCGGCGTCCGGCTGGGCGTTCTGCAGTTCGGCACGGTACAATGGGTCGGAGACGTCATCCAAAGACATGCACTGGACAGCGCGAATGGTTTCGCGCTGTCCACAGTGACGCTCGCCAATTCCGATGCAGGCCGGGTGGCGCTGATGGCCGGCGCCACTGATGTCGTTGTTACTGATTGGATGTTCGTGGCGGGTCAACGCGCCGCTGGGACGAAACTCTGCTTCGCGCCGTTCTCGGGTTCCACCGGCGGGATCATGGTAGCAGCCGGGTCACCGATCCGGTCGTTGGCTGATCTCGCGCATCGAAAGCTGGGCGTCGCCGGCGGTTCGGTGGATAAATCTTGGCTAATCGTGCGCGCGGCGACCAAAGCCTCAGCCGGGTTCGACCTGAATGATGCGGCGGATATCGTCTACGGGGCGCCCCCGCTGTTGAATGCCAAGCTGATGCAGGGTGAACTGGACGCGGTCCTGACCTTTTGGAATTTCGCAGCACGACTGGAGGCGGCCAATTATCGCCAGGTCATTTCTGTTGACGATTGCTCTCGGGGCCTAGGGCTTCCCCCGGCGATGTCTCTGGTTGGTTTTGTCTTTCATGAGGATTGGGCGAACCGTAACGCCGCCGCGATCAATGGCTTTCTCACAGCTGCTGCAGGCGCTGACGACATGTTGGCTTCCTCCGACCCCGAATGGCAGTCGATACGGCCGTTAATGGACGCGCCCGACGACGCGCTTTTTCAACGATTGAAGCAACGCTTTGTCGAAGGGGTCGCGCACCCCTCCGTCGAGGCACAACAACACGCCGCAGCTCAACTGTTCGACGTGCTGCTGCACACCGGGGGTACTAAAGCCACAAGCGGATTGGAGCAGCTTCCCCCGGGCGTTTTCTGGCCGACTTTACCGGCTCATGGTTGACGCCGCGATCCGGAGCGGCTTCCCGATTTTCGGGCTCGTCAGCGGCCGGTCCACCCGGACCCTGTCGCTGATCGCGCTTGTCCTGATCTGGTGGGGAGCAGCGTATTTGGCGGCATCGCCGCAATCTTTGCCGGGACCGATGCCGGTATTTGTATTCGCGTGGCGCGAGATCCTGGATGGAGCGTTGCCATGGAATGTTGCGATCACCCTTGCGCGCGTCATCGCTGCGTTCATCATCGCCATGCTCTTCGGAGGCGTGCTTGGATATCTGGCCGGACGGTCGCGGCGAATCGATGCGTTCCTCGATCCATGGGCTGTAGTCGCACTCAATCTGCCGCTGCTCGTAGTCGTCGTATTGGCCTACATCTGGATCGGGCTGAACGACACGGCCGCGATCGTAGCGGTCGCTGTCGCCAAGGCCCCCACAGTTTTCGTCACGATGCGCGAAGGAACCCGCACGCTCGATCGAGGGCTTGAGGAAATCGGTTTGATCTACCGGCTGCCGCGCGCGCGTCGGTTGCGACGAATTGAGCTGCCGCAATTGTTGCCTTTTGTTGCTGCTTCGGCGCGCAGCGGATTGTCCATCACCTGGAAGATCGTGCTCGTGGTCGAGTTGCTGGGAAGGCCGAACGGGATCGGGTTTATCCTGAATCTTTATTTTCAAAATTTTAACGTGACCGGCATCTTGGCGTACGGCCTGACCTTCGCCGCGATCATGCTGGTGATCGAGACAGCGGTGTTGCAGCCGTGGGAACGACACACCAGTGCCTGGCGGCGCCATGCTTGAGGTGAAGATCCGGGCGAAGGAATTTCGCTCATCAAGAGGGGACACACGGCAGATCCTGCGCGACGTCGCTTTCGCCGCGGGGCCGGGAGAGGTGCTGGCGCTTCTGGGTCCATCTGGCATCGGGAAAAGTACTATACTTCGGGTTACGCTTGGCCTCGACCGAGATTTCGAAGGCAGCGTTCAGCTGCCGCCAGGCCGATTGGGTGTCATGTTCCAGGAACCGCGGTTACTGCCCTGGCTGTCGGTGGAAGACAATCTGCGTCTGGTGCTACCCTTGGATGTGCCGGCGCCGGATATCGTGGCGCTGCTCAATGAGGTCCTCCTTCCGCCCATTCCGAACTTATTGCCGTCCGCGCTTTCTCTGGGTATGGCACGGCGCGTGGCGCTGGCGCGGGCGTTTGTGGTGGACCCGGCGATCCTGGTGCTGGACGAACCATTCGCATCGCTCGACCAAAGCCTGGCCACGACGCTGGGCATGCGGATCGTCGACCGGGTTCGGCGACGCGGCACGTTGGTGCTGCTGTCCACGCATGACATCGATCAGGCGTTGGCGATGTCCACTCGGGTTCTTGTCATCGCCGGGGAACCAGCCAGTCTGGTGGAGGATATCCTCGTGCCCAGACGAGATGACGACAACATGGCGAGCGCGGGGCTGCGCCAGAGCCTTCTGAGCCGGTTTAGCTTCCTGGGCAGAGGCGGGTCCTGACGGCGTACGTCGTTCCTTTCTTATAATGAATATTCCTTGGTTGGGGTTGATCCGGCTTTCGCAACCATGCTCATCTACATCGAACGTGGGACGCAACGACCTAAGAGCCTCCTGCTGGCCTCGCGGACTATCTTTGCGACCTCTCGCCACACGGGCAGCGCTGACGCGGGTCGAAAGACGAAGCGTTGATTTATAGCTAAAGTCGCTGATGATTATATTGACGCCGGTTCGGGTATATCCGCTATGCTGCGCTCGCACCGTGAGAGGAACGTCCTTCGCCCGCTGCCGAGTTGTACCGGCAAGTACTGAGGAACGTGAATGGCTTTATCCAATAACATCTGGCGCCTATCGCAAAGCCAGCAACGGAATTTCCCGCCGCAAACTCCTGGCTATCCAGCCTCCAGGCTGGCCTCTCTCGCATCACAAACGCTCGGGAAACACGTCGCCAGCAATGGGCGATGCCAAAATGCTGCGAACTCTTAGCGATCGGGAGCTTTGGGCATAGGTCCAGACCAGGCGATATTTCGCGCGTCGTCAATGGGACCCTATCGCTGGGATTGAGGCCGCCTGCCGGCAGCGTTGCTCACTACCACCTATTCGATGAGAGTTTTGATGAAAACTGCTACCCTCGCATTGACTGTCGTCATAATATTTCGATTAGGCATCGCAGTCGCTCAGTTTACCCCCGCGACCGATCCGACGGCCGGCTTCAGCCGATTATTCGGACTTGGGGGGCACACCTGCAAGCAATACGACGATACCGGCAAGTTGTTCATTTATACTGACGGTCCTCCATCATTGGAGGTCGTATCTTGGCTACAACGGTCTGGTAACGGTACGAAGGCCGGTGTGCCGATGCCGGAAGAGCTGGCCCTGGCGTTGCCGAATATTCCAGGTTGCCTACCGGATAAACATCACGCTGCGTCACCGAGCGACCCTGAGGAAACCCGCCGCATGGTGCAAAACAGGGACAATGCCAAAACCTCTCCGTTAACTAATCAATAATCTCCCCGCGCAAGCTCAGCGCCCTAACCCATTCAACGCAACTACTTCAAGAATTGTGCCGCGCTTTCCTTTGTTACTACGTCGAGACCGACGTAGTCGGTTATTAGCAACCTCTGTTCATTGTCCAGAAACAACAGCATAGCTGTCGCTTTTTCGCCCATTTCATACGGCGGTTAGCCGACCAGGACCTGGGCTCAACCCCGGCCCAACTGACAGCGAATCGCGTGCGCCGGTGGTATGCCGCAAGCCGGAACTGGCGAGATAATCACGCCGGAGTCATTGGCGCCGATTTGGGAGCGTTGAGCATGATGCTGGCATATGCTGCGATGAGACCACTGTTCGCATCCATGGCCGCAATCACTGGAACTGGTTTTCCAGACCGACAAATCCGTGATCCACATCGGCGCCGCGAGTGTGGTCCGAAACACTGGGTCATCAGCCCAGCGTCTGGGTCTCCGATCTCTGCGGCAGCTAGCCGAAGCATGCCGAACTGTGGCAGGTCCGCTTGACGCATAAATTGCGCCACTTCCATCGACGCCGGCGAAACGAGAGTTGCTCCACGCATGAAGGCGCTGCTACCTCGAGCCGTGGCGTTAGCGCGTCCGCAGGAAGCTGGCCGAGAGTACTCGGCGAAAACCGTTTTCGTTTGCCGACAGTGATCTCCCAATTATAGAATAGCATCCGAAAGGGGAAATCACGATGCGCGGGAACTGTCTGTGTGGAACAGTCGAGTTTGAAATCGTTGGCGAAGCGCCTAGGCTTTATCAGTGCCATTGCTCCCTGTGTCGCAAGCAGTCGGGTTCGACGTCGAACTGCTCTTTGCTCATCGAGTCCGAAAGCTTTCGCTGGCTTGGCGGCGAAGATCGCATCTCGTCGCATGTCAAAAAATCGGGCTTCCGATCCGACTTCTGCTCTCGGTGTGGGTCCCCCGTCCCCAATCCCCTTCGGAGCACGAAGTATGTCTGGGTCCCAAGCGGCTTACTGGACGGTAGTATTCCGCTGCAGGTTGGCGCCCACCTCTGCGTGAGCTCACAAGCCTCCTGGGATACGGTGCCCGCCGAAGCCACGCAGTTCGAACATTTGCCGCCGAACCTCAAAACTCTCCTTGAATGCCTGAGACACCGGTAACGCTTCGGTCGTTGCGGTCATAGGGCAGCCCGGCGGCGGTAGAACAACGGACGATGGCCCTAGCCAAGCGTGCAAGTCGGGCTGAAAATGGCGCGAAGGAGAAACCGGCATGGCCCGCATCCCACGTCGTGACTACGCCGGACTATACGGGCCCATCACCGGCGATTCAATCCGCCTCCGCGACACCTCGCTGATCGCCGTCGTCGAGCACGACCACGCCCTTACGGCGACGAGTGTCTCCATGGCGGCGGCAAGACACTACGCGACGGCATCGGACTGGCCGGCGGGGGTAACCAGCGCACGAGGAGCGCTTCGACATGCTGCTGTGCAATGTCGTCCTGATCGACCCGATGCTCGGCATCGTAAAAGGCGATCTCGGCGTCCGTGCCGGCTGCATCGCCGGGTTTGGCAAAGCGAAGCAATCCCGCGATCGTGCACGGCGTTGACCCGCGCCTCATCGTTTCAACGGCAACCACAGTCCGAGATCGCGGGGGCATGATCGCAACCCCTGGCGGCATAGACGTCGGCGGTCTGTTGCCGACTGCCGGCTCAGCGCCCGCGGGAAGTAGCAATTGGTCGGCTGCGGCGGCGGTCCTCCGGAAAAGCTCTGCGTCAATGAGAGCGGCAAACCGCTCCGCAAACCCTACGAACGCCCAGGCCGGCCTACTTCCCGCGCAGCCGGATCATCAGCCAGCGCAAGCCCGCAGTCATCCGCCATGACGTGCTGTTCTCCATTGCCGCGATGTCTCGCCGGAGATACGCCAACGCGTTCTCGAGACCGCTGATCCGCTGCCCTGCACTGTCCAGGTCTCGACGCAGTTCACCAGCGGCTTCCTCGAGTGCGTCGTTATGCCGTCTCGAGTCGCCAAGATCCGCCTCCGCACTGGCCAGATGGGCGGACAACGTCGTGTTGCCTTGCCTCGCCGCCGCCAAATCGGCCGACAGCGAGTTATTAATCTGTTCGGCCTCGGCCAAATCGGCCGACAGCATCGCGTTTTCCTGCTTCGCGGCAGCCAATTCGGTGCTCAGGTTTGCCGCGACTGTGGCATCCGGCATGGTCTCGGTCTCACCTCCGAGCGGCTCACCAGCGGAGAGCTCGAGGCGGTGGACGTTAATAGCCGGGACGTGATCGGAAATACGGCCCTTAGAGGCCAGCGGAGGCCCCCCCGCCTTGCGGAACACCGCCACGAAATCCGCCCATCGCTCGGCTTGTGGCAGTCCGATGAAGGACTCGATCAACTCGATCTCGATACCGCGCCGGCCGGCCCATCGCACCAGAGCAACGCCGGCGTCGGGGTAAAACCGCCAGCAATCCAGCGGGTAGCGGTGGAAGTCGCCATTGGACGGTGCGTTAAGGTACAGCAGGCCGCCGGGGCGAAGGATCCGGGTCAACTCCAGAAACGTGTCCCAGAAGCAAATATCGTGCTCGAACGCCGAGCTGGTGACGATGGCATCGGCCATGCCGGTCGCCAGCGGCAGGCAGGCGCTGGGGTCGACCACGAGATCGACGCCTTTTGCCGGCATGACATCAAGACCGATGTAGTGGATGCCCTCCGGACAGTGCTCGCGAAGTGATCCGTTGACGTCCTGGCTGCCCAATTCCACGACCGTGCGAACGGCATCAAACCGGTAGAGTTCGAAGAAGAGGCGGCCGTGTTCGTGGGCGGTGTCGTGCACGGTGTAGGATGGCCCTTTTTAAATTGCGGTCTGCGCCCTGCCCCTGAACAGCCCCATCAGAGCCTATAAACCCGTCTAAATGCAAGGAAAACGACCCAGAATGCGAAACCCATGGCAGCCTCGCGTATCACAGGAGACCCTGCAATGAGTTGCCTGGCTCTATACTCTATCGACGCACCTTTTGAGGTTTTGGTCGAGAAGGCCCGCTATTTGCCCTCTGCCGGTTGGGTTCATTCTGCGCCGTTGCTGTAGCCTCACGCAGCGAGGGCTGTAACCCGACCGGAGTGCGGCCACGGCAACGGCAACGAAGTTCACGCTGCCATAGCCTGCGGCAGATGGTTATAGTAAAGTGCTCCGGGGCGTCCGCGCATCCTACAGGCCGTCCACACTGGTATTAGTTCGCTGCTGCTCGCTGGGCAGCGCCTAGCGCGCCGGACGCCAATGCCTCGGCAACCTGCGCGTCGTCCAGATTCAGGACCGAGCGCAAGATCTCTTCAGTATGCTCGCCGAGCAGCGGGGAGCGTTTTACTTCTGATATGCTGTCGGTCATTTTGATTGGGTTGCCGACTGACAAATACTTGCCGCGTGTCGGGTGATCGACCTCCACCACGGTACCGGTGGCGCGCAACGACTGTTCCTCGGCGAGTTCCTTCATCGACAGGATCGGGCCGCAGGGGATGTCGTATTTGTTGAGGATCTCCATAGCGTCGAATTTGGTTTGTGTCATGGTCCAGGACTCTATGGTGTCGAAGATGTGCCGCAGACGCGGCAAACGGGACGCGGGCTTGGCGTAATCCGAATCGGTTTTCCACTCCGGCTTGCCGATGACATCGCAGATCGACTCCCAGACCGGCGCCTGGGCGATGAAGTAGATGTAGGCGTTGGGATCGGTCTCCCAGCCCTTGCATTTCAGGATCCAGCCCGGCTGGCCGCCGCCAGAGGCGTTGCCGGCACGCGGCACCGCTTCGCCGAAGGTGCCGTCGGGGTATTGCGGGTATTCGGTCAATGGCCCGTGCGCGAGGCGCTGCTGGTCGCGCAGCTTGACGCGGCAGAGGTTCAGCACGCCGTCCTGCATCGCGACATCGACCTTCTGGCCGCGCCCCGTGGTGTTGCGCTGGAACAGCGCGGCAACGATACCGAGCGCGAGATGAACGCCGGTGCCTGAGTCCCCGATCTGGGCGCCGGTCACGATCGGCGGGCCGTCGTCAAACCCGGTGGTGGATGCTGCTCCGCCGGCGCATTGCGCGACGTTTTCGTAGACCTTGCAGTCCTCGTACGGGCCGGGGCCAAAACCCTTGATCGAGGCGAGGATCATGCGCGGGTTCAGTTGCTGGATGCGTGCCCAGGTGAAGCCCATGCGGTCAAGCGCACCGGGGGCGAAATTCTCCACCATGACGTCGCAGGACTTTACCAGCCCTTCGAGGACTCCCTTGCCGACCCTGTGACGCCCGTCGATCTCGATCGAGCGCTTGTTGTGGTTGAGCATGGTGAAATACAGGCTGTCCACGCCCTTGATGTCCTGCAACTGGCCACGCGTGATGTCACCGACTCCGGGGCGCTCGACCTTGATGACGTCGGCGCCGAACCAGGCGAGAAGCTGGGTGCAGGTGGGGCCTGATTGGACATGGGTGAAATCCAGGATGCGGACGCCGTCGAGTGCTTTTGTCATCGAGAGGGTCTCCTTGTTTTGTCGAGGTCATAGCCCTTTGCGGCGGGCGCTATTCGGCCTTGGGCGCGGTGGCCGGGGACAGGCTGGCCAGGAGGGAGAGGGTGATGCGAAGGCCATGAAGAAACGAGCCATGAGGAGAAGTCTATTTGTACATCGTCTGAGCCTTAGTGCCGGGGGCGTACTCATTTGGATCGACCCAGATGTTCACTACGGCGGACTTGCCGTGCGCCGATACGAATTCCCGGGCGCGGCGCAGGGCGGGGGCGATCTGGGCGGCTTCGCGGACTTCTTCGCCGTGACCGCCCCAGATTTTGGCGAAGTAGGAGAATTCCATGTCGCCGAGCTTGTTGCCGACGTTGCCGCGCTGCGGGCCGTATTTTGCCAATTGGCCGTAGCGGATCTGGTTCATCGCCGAATTGTTGCCGATGACCGCGATGTATGGGGCGCCGAAACGATCCGCCGTCTCCATGTCGAACGCGGTCATGCCGAAGGCGCCGTCGCCGTAATAGCACAACACCTCTTTCTTCGGATGGGCGAGTTTCGCCGCGATGGAGAAACCGGTTCCCACCCCTAGCGATCCCAGCGCGCCGGGGTCCATCCAGTGACCTGGGGAGCGTGGCCGCACCGCCTGGGCGGAGATCGTGACCACGTCGCCGCCGTCGCCGATATAGATCGTGTCGTCGGTCAGGAATTCGTTGATTTCGTATGCCACGCGGTAAGGATGGATCGGTGATTGGTCGGAGGTGAAGGTCGGCATCAGCTTTGCCAGTGCCGCGTCCTCGGCCTTGGTCAGTTCGCGCATCCATTCCTGGCGCATCTGGCGCTTGTCGTTTTTGAGGCGGCCGGAAGCGGCTTGCAGTACCGCGGCGAGGACGGCGCCGGGGTCACCGACGATGCCGAAGTCGATGTCTCAATTCTTGCCGACGGTGCGGTAGTCGAGATCGATCTGCACCAGGGACGGGACGTTGATGCGCTTGCCGTAGCCCATGCGGAAATCAAACGGGGTGCCAACGATCACCACCACGTCGGCTTTGCCGAATGCCGTGGACCGGGTGCGGTCGAAGTGGTGAGGATCGCCGGGTGGCAGGATGCCACGTGCGGCGCCGTTGAAGTAACCGGGGATGTCCAGGCCCCGCAGCAGGGCCACGGCTTCCTGATGCCCCCGAGCGGCCCAGACCTGCTGGCCGAACAGGATCGCTGGGCGTTCGGCGTTGACCAGGACATCGGCCAGACGCTCAATATCGCTCGGGTCGCCGATCGATTTAGTGGAGGCTCGGTAGTGGCCGGGTTTCGGCAGCACGGCGCGGGTGATGTCGACCTCCCGGTCCAGCACGTCGCGCGGGATTTCCAGGTAGGAAGGGCCATAGGCGCCGGCGAAGCACTCGCGGGCGGCCATCGATACCATGTCGGCGACACGCTCGGTGGACATCACGGTGGAGGCGAACTTGGTAATCGGCTTCATCATGTCGACGTGCGGCAGGTCCTGGAGGCCGCCCATGCGCCACTGCGATAGTGCGCTCTGACCGCCGATGTGCAGGACCGGACTCTCAGAGCGGAAGGCGGTGGCGATGCCGGTTACCGCGTTGGTGCAACCCGGGCCGGCGGTGGTGACGACGACGCCGAGCCTGCCGGTCTGGCGGGCGTAGCCGTCGGCGGCGTGCGCGGCGGTCTGCTCGTGGCGGACGTCGACGATGCGGATGCTCTCGTCGATGCAGCCGTCGTAGATGTCGATGATGTGGCCGCCGCACAGGGTGAAGATCGTGTCGACGCCCTCGGCCTTGAGGGCCTTGGCGACCAGATGGCCGCCGGATACCACGGAGCCGTCACGGCGTTTCTGCGCCAGTGTGTCCTCGGCGGTGGTCTTGGTCGTCGCTGACATGTTCACTTTCCTCCCAAATCTGTTTTCCCGTTGGTCCGATGACCGTCGAGGAAGTCGCCGTGGCGTTCCACGTGGGCCGCCAGACCAAGCGTATGGTCTCGCACCAGACGCTCCGCCCGGTCCGGGTCTGCTAACCGCAACGCGGCGATGATCGCCCGATGATCGGCGACGGAACGCTGGGCGCGATTGTCCTGCGTCATCGTTACGGCGCGGACGGCCCGCATGTGGATGAACAGGGTGTCGGTGAGGCTCGACATCAGGCCGATGCCGCCGAGGCGGATGATCGCCTTGTGAAACGCCATGTTGGCGTCGGAGTATTCGGTGAGATGGCCGGTCGGGTCTTCGTCGAACGCGTCCATCAGGCGGGTCAGTGTATCGATCTCGGCCGGGGTGGCGTTTGTCGCGGCGATGCGGGCGGCCATGCTCTCGATCGCGGCCCAGACGGTGATCATCTCGACGATCTCTCGCTTGGTCTTGCGCACGACGACGATGCCGCGACGGGGGAGGGTACGGACGAAGCCCTCTTGCTCCAGGACCGACAGCGCCTCGCGGATCGGGGTGCGACTGACGCCGAGATCTTCGCATAGTTGCCGCTCGTCCAGGCGGATTTCGTCGGGCTGACCGTAGATGTCCATCTCGGTGATTGCGCGCTTGATCGCGTCGCAAGCCTGCTTTCGCAGACTGAACCCGATGTCGATCGGTTCAATTCGCAGTCTTGGCTGGGGTTGCACCCTCACCTGTTCGTATTCTCCCCAGACCTTTGGATTTTGTATTTTGTATGCCACGACGTCAAGGTGGATCGCAGACGGCCGGGGGGTCGATGTCCAGCCGAGGGCGGCGGAAGGCTGTTATCTCTGGCCGTGACGGAAGGTGCCCGGTAAAAGGCTCGGGTGCCCGCCTGGCGGAATGGTAGACGCAGCGGACTTAAAATCCGCAGTTCGAAAGGACGTGGGGGTTCAAGTCCCCCGGTGGGCATGCACTACGACATTGATCAACCCGGGTCAGCAATTCTCAATTCAGGTTCTCAGGTACCTCCGGAGTTTGGACTCCTTATCAGGAGTGATTTTATGCGGGACCACGGGCATGACGGCGGTTCGCCAGACGAGGACTCCGACGCAAGCTACGGTGTGGAATGCGAAGGCAAGCAGATTGAGGGGAACCAGGATGTCCGCGGACGGGCAGTTCGGCGATGATCTCGGACGTGATTGCAAGATCCGTAACGGGGCCAGCAGCCCTCCAACCGCGTCAACCTTTTCTTCATACTTTTCCGCCATACCGGCGTCCGATGCCCGATCGCCTTATTCGACCCGACAACGTCATCCTCGGGACCGCCGCGGCCCTGTTAGGAGTTGCCCTTGCCTGCGGCTTGATCGTCCCTCCACTGTTCGGGTTCCTCCTGATGGCGTCGGTCGTTGTCTCCGTCGTCTTCCTGTCGCTTTGCTTTCCCACCGAGTTCTGTGTCGTGTGGCTGTTGATCACCAGCATGACCCTGGAAATGGCGCTCCACGACCTGGTCGGAGAAGACGCTTTTCAGCCTGCCATCGCGGTTATCAAGGGGGTCGAAATTGGCCTCGGCTTTCTCTGCATGGTGCGCTTCGGACCCCGCGGGGACCCGCTTTGCCCGGCATGGGCGTTTCTGGCGATGACCGCTGTCGGATTGGCGCATGGCCTGTACCCTGGGATAACGGTAGCGGATTCGCTGCGCTCTATGATCGGATCCATTGCCCCTTTCGTATTCTGCTTTGTTCGCGTTCCTCGCCCCTGGGCCGAGGCGATTATCCGAACGACTAAATGGTGCCCGCTGGTGGCCGTTGTCGCCTGTCTGCCGTTGGCCGCAACCGATATCCGACCATTATTCGTAGAAAGCGGCGGCGCCCGCCTCGCCGGTTTGGGTCACCCGGCGTTCCTGGCCAATGTATGCCTCCCGGCGATCTACGCCTGCCTGATCCAGCTTTACCGCGAGGGACGGCGTGGCGACCTGCTACTGTTGATCGTAAACTTTCTGATCCTTGTGCTGACCGGCGCCCGGGGACCAGCCGCATACGCCGTGGCGGTGACGGTCATCAGCCTGATTTCCATCCGATCTCGCGTCTTCCCGGCCCGTTACCGGCAGTTGCTAGTCTGCATGGGACTGGCGATGCTGCCCGTCCTGATCCTGCTGGCCGGTGATTTGGGCGACATTAGGCTGTTCAATGTTGCCGTGAACGACACCGCCAGTCTCAGCGGTCGGGAACTTCTGTGGCCTAGCTTTGAGAATGCCGCCGCGCAATCCCCTTGGTTTGGGTGGGGGATCGGAGCCGGCAACGCGGTGATCCCGCCCGAAGGACGGGTCGCGCAACTCCTGCACACCTTAGCCGCACATAATGAATACCTCCGGTTAGAAGTCGAAGGCGGTGTAGTTGGAGAGACACTGTTGATCGCGCTATTCGTTGGATGGACGATTGTCCATACACGCCACTTGTGGCCATCAGATCGGCGAATCATGCGGCTCGCGCTCCTTGCCCTCGCCGCTCTGGCGTTCACCGACAACGTGCTGATTTCGACCCCAGCCTGCGTGATGTTCGCGTTTGCCTCCGCAGTGTTTGCTCGGCCGGAACCCCGCGTAATGGCATTTCAAGAAGCGGCCAGTAGGCGGCGGAGATAAGCATCGTCCACCCGCGGCCTGAGGGCTGACTGGTCCAAAGAGGGTGAGACGTGGGTTTAAAGAGGAACCAGCGCAGCACGGCCTTCAAGGCGCGCGTGGCAATGGCGGTGCTGTCGGACGAGGAGAGCCTGGCGAATTGTCTTTGGATTTCGGGGTTCATCCGACGATGATCAGCGCCTGGAAGTAGGAGTTGATGAAGCGCGAGTGAGGTGTTTGCGTGTGCCAAAAAGGCGTTGACGGTCGACGATGCGCACTCCCGTTTGATAAGGGAGTGTCCGAATTTCTGTGTGTGAGGCTTGTTCAGTCTCACCCACCATTGGGTGAACGACTGTAAGCGACGGATGATTGTGACGGCAAGGCCACGAGCCGCGCGGCCCGCGCGGTTGTTCCTTGGTTCGATCAAAGCGCCTGTTCCTTCGTCCCGACCTGCCATTGTCCCGGCGGCCGCGCGCGGGCCGTGTCAAATCCGCCGCTTCGGCGGGACCGGAGCCACGCGCAGCCCCCGCTTTGGGGCGAGCATGGCGAGGACCCACGATTTGCCCCGGCTCGCGCGCGGCGCCATCCTGCGGCGGGATGTCGTGGCGCGCCGCTCAGTCACGGCCATATCCGCGGGGTGGCTGAACCGCGGCGATGGCGTCCAGATCGAGATCGATCATGTCCTGAAGTGCCGCCGCCGTGGCGCTGTCGCGCAGGCTTTCGGGCAAGGCTTCGAACCACGCGGCGCACTCGGCCTGGACCGCGATCATCTCGGCCAGCGCATCGTTCCAGCGCTGCGATCGGCTTCGCCGCGCCGGCGCCGTGGGGCGTTTGATTGCGAGCGGTGGTTGAAGCGCCTGCCTTCTGGCGCGATGGCGAGCCTGGCGTTCGGCGTTGCTCAGCGCGGCGGAACCTTCGGGCATACGGCCTCTGGGCATGGTTTTCTCCGTTACGTAACGATGATCAAAGGGATCAGCCGGCCGCGTTGAAGCGGTCGTCATACAGGATCGCGAACTGGTTCATCGCCTCCTTCCAGTTGTGCGCGGCGTTGCCCCAGTCGGCGGTGATGTTGCGTAAGGCGAGCCATATGAGTTTGTTCGCCGCGTCGTCGGTCGGGAAATGGCCGCGTGTCTTGATGATCTTGCGCACCCGCGCGTTCACGCTCTCGATCGCGTTGGTGGTGTAGATCACCCGCCTGATCTCCGGCGGAAAAGTAAAGAACGGGATCACCTGGTCCCAGGCCCGCCGCCAGGCGGCAACGACCGTGGGGAACTTCCGGCCCCATTCGCCATCCTCGAACGCATCCAGCGCCGCCAGGGCGGCCTCGGCGCTGGCGGCCGCATAGATCGGGCGAAGTGCCGCGGCCAGCGTCTTGCGGTCCTTCCAACTGGCGTAATCCAGGCTGTTGCGGATCAGGTGCACAATGCAGGTTTGCAACGTGGTCCGGGGGAAAACCGCCGCCAACGCCGCCGGCATTCCCGTCAGCCCGTCGGTCACCGCGATCAGGATGTCGTTGACGCCGCGGGTCTTCAGATCGTTGAACACCTTCATCCAGAACTTCGCGCCCTCGGTGGTCTCGATCCAAAGGCCCAGAATCTCGCGTGAGCCGTCGCGGCGGACGCCCAGTGCCAGATACACCGCTTTGTTGCGCACCACGTTGTCTTCCCGGACCTTCACCCGCAATGCGTCGAAGAAGACAACCGGATACACTGTCTCCAGCGGCCGCGCCTGCCAGGCCGTGACCTCCGCCAGCACGCTGTCGGTCACCGTGCTGATCAGGTCGGGGCTCACCTCGGTGCCGTAGCTTTCAGCCAGATAGCCTTGAATCTCGCGCACCGTCAGGCCGCGCGCATACAAGGCCACGATGCTGTCGTCGAACGCGGTGAACCGACGCGCATGTTTGGGCAGCAGCAAAGGCTCGAAACTGCCGTCCCGGTCGCGCGGTGTCTCGATCCGCACCTTGCCGTCGCCGGTCAGCACCGTCTTGGCGGTGACGCCGTTGCGCTGGTTGGTCGTGGACTCCGGCCGGTCCGCGCCCGGCGCGTAGCCCAGGTGGTGCGTCAGCTCGGCGTTCAGCGACGCCTCGATCAGCGCCTGCTTGAAGGCGATCCCCGCGGCGTTGATCGCCTCTCCGGTCATCGGGCCGGTCAGGAACTGCGCGACAAGCTCTTTCGGGATCGAGGGAAGCCTGGCTACGGCGCGGTCCAGCTTTTTGGCTCGGCTCGGCATAATACGCCTCCTTGGCGTTGGTTATGCCCCGCACACAGAATTACGGACAGGCCCCCGTGATATGCGACAAGCCGGCTTAACCTCGCCGCCAGATCCCATGCGCAGCCCGCACCACCCGCATCCAGGCCTCCACCGACGGCGTCTTCACATTATCCAACGGCTGAAACCGATCGATATACCCTTCGATCAGGCGCTCTCCCACACGCTCCGCCGTCCCCACCTGCTCGGGCCGCTGCGCCAGCCGTACCCACAGTAGCCAGTTCGGCCCAAATCTCCCCAGCGCCGCCATCAGTTGCTCAATTCGCTCCCGGCCGGACCGGGCGGCATCGTGGAAGCAGAACAGCTTTCCCGCCGTCTCCAGGTCCTCGGTCATCATCCGTGCCATATAGGGCAGCCTGGCCATCTCCCGCTTCAGGATATCCTCCCGCCGCGCGCCGGCGTTGTGGAACGCGAAGGAGTGATTCCTGAACCCGAATCGCCGGTCCACCACATGAAACTCCGACGCGCCATCCATCTCGATCACTAGGGTGTCCGCCGCGCCCAGCCCATCGAACCGAGCGTCCAGCGCTGCCAGCAGATTAGGCAACGGGGTGGAGGCCCAACGAAACAGCCCCAACGGCTCGGCGCCGCCGATCCGCTGCACCAACCCCAACTCGCAATTCTCCCCCAGGCTTTGCAGATCCATCAGCATCGCCTTGTCCGCCGCCGCCGGACTGCTCGGCTGGGCGGGCGCGGCCATGTCCAGAGGCGCGAACTGCAACGCCGACAGCCACACCCCCAACTCCCTGATATCGCCTGCCCCGCCCGGCTCGCTCGGCGCCCGGGCATCTGGCATCTGGAAGACGATTTCCGTCGGGCCAAGTCGCTTCAATGCCTCCGCCGGAACATAAAGTTCAAACTGCGAAGGTGCCCGCAGCACCAGCCAAGCAATGGAGGTGCCATTTACCTCGACATGCAAGCGCTGGAAACTCACTATCCCCGCCTGTACCAAAGGTCCGACCCGCAGCTTCAGCGTGTAGGCGCACTCAGCCTCGCCTGCGGGTAGATGCACGACGCTCTTCGGCCCGAGCGTCCAGGTGAACTCCGCTTCAGGATGGGACCAGCCCGCGATCAAGGTTTCCTGCCCCGTGCCGCCGGCGCGAAAATCAATCTCGAAGCGCGACCCGCTGCGGTTGCCAGACAATTGGTTCTCGAACGACGGTAGGGAAACTTCGCGACATTACAGCTAACATCGCAAGCCTCAAATAGTGATCTCAAATCGACAAAAGGCAATAGCGTTAGGACGCATCTCAGCCGGCCGAGGGCTCCCACACGTCCGGGTTTATTGTGTGAATGATCATAAGTCGCTAACTTTGAGCAACTCAGGCTACGACGCCACTGCATAAAACTCAGGTGGATCTTGTTCCATGGTCGAATAGACGCCATCACCTCCTCCGGCTATGTTGAGGGGTGGGCTTTCAACTCGGTCGCGCCCCTGCGGCCGCTCAATGTGGCGGTCCTGGCCGGTGAGAAGGAAGTCGCACAAGGCATCGCCAATCGCTATCGTTGGGACCTCGCGGACGCCGGATGCGGCAACGGCTGGTGCGCGTTTCGCCTTAAGCTCTCCAACTCGGTTACTCGATCGCGCCGGCAAAGCTTGTCATTGTGGGACCTGGCGCGACAGACCGAAATCCAGTCTGCTGAAACGAAAGTGCCCATGGCCGACGACAATGAACCCGGCCTGTCGGCACTGGACGACATCATCTTCGCCGACCCCACGGTGGTGCACGCGATTGAACATTTGCGCGGGTGCGCGCCAGCATTCACCGATTTCATCTCGACCGAGGGCGTCGACGAATTCATCCGCGCCGTGTATGTTTACATCTTGGGCCGGCGCGCGGACGCGACCGAAATAGCGCTCTATGTGCCGAAGCTGCAGGACGGATCGCTGGCTCCGTACCGACCTGCTAAAGTTCTTGCATGAAAGTAATGAGTTCGGTTCTTTGCCCAGGCGGTTGATCGCGCCGCCTGAACCCGGCTTCGTGTTCCACCGATCGTGACACCATTTGGCGGCGACAGCCTGCTGGTTTCTTTGCCGGGCGCCGAGCTTGGGAGCATGGCGCTGCCTGGATCCTTCGCGGAGCCCGAAGCTGTCCTGGCAAACCCGCTGTCGCTGGAACTGCGATCGGCGCTTGAAATTCTCCACCGAGAGGCACGCCACCGCAACCTCCCGATCATGTGCGTCGCCCGGCCCGAGGTCTTCACCCACGGCACCTCGGAAGCCTGGTTCCGCGAGCGGATAAGTCCGTCGGCTCAACATGTTTGCGTGAGCGATGGGTCCACGATAAAGCTTCTGCCGGGTGTGCCGACTCACGTGTTCTTCTATCGCCTGTCGTTCCGCAACGCTGCCGTGGCGCTCCGCCGGCTGTCTCGTCGTGCACCGGAATTGACGATCAACCCGTGCAGTCAGATCAATACGTCTGTTGTACTTGGACGAGGACCTCATCGGGCGCGGCCGAAGTCGGTCTATCTTCCCCGGACTACACCGCTTCGACAGCTACCGTCGACGTTGCTGCCGTTTTTTCTAAATCGAGACTCCGCTGAGGACAGCGCCAATCGGATCGAGCTCGCGGAGCCTGTTGAAGTCGAAGGCCTGACCGGCTTTGCCCGAATGCTCTACTTGCCGCTCACCGAGACGTCACTAGACGACCGAGCTTTCGCCTACGCCGTTCTGAACCTGATCTTACGGAGCTTTTTCGATCCGACTACTCTCCTTGTCTTACGATTGGCCGCCGATGCGCAAGCGGGCCCTTCTCTAATCAGAGGCATCACGACCCTGCTCGCGGTGGTCCGCCAATCGGGCATAATACTACCTCGATCGGGCGCGGCGAACATCCTGTTGACGACCCGGGATTTGGAGGAAGATCACGTTCTCTTCGAGCGGTTCCCGCTCCACATAGTGCTACATGAATTGTTCGATTTCTGGCGTCATACTGTCGACTTCTATGCCCGAGCCCATTCGGTATCGGTTCTGGCGGAACCGCAGTTGGCGACTAAGGTGGGCATTTTCCGATTCGACCTTACATCGATCTATGGCGCCAAAGCGGTCCGCCAATGGATTGTCGATCCAGCGGATGTCGATTGACCGTCCTACGGCCCCAATGACGATGAACTACCTTTCGTCACAGCCGAAGGTGACGCTCGACGTAAAGCCGTTGATGGAAACGCACTGGACCGGCATACCCGTGTTTACCCGGCGCCTTGTTCAGTCATTGCTTTGGCATGGCGGCATCGACCTTGAGTTCATGATCGATCTTACTCGGATTTCCGCCGCCACGGTGATGACTGCGATCGATGCCGGCACCGGGGTCTTCTTGCGCGAGAGGTTCGAGTTGGATGCCGGTTTCAAGTCGGTGGTTGCCGACCAGACGGGATGCCTCATGTATCCCTCAGTCAAGAACAGCTTCGGTGTGGCCAGGCGCGAAGCAAGCACCATCCATGACCTGAGCACGCTGTTCATGCCGGAAGTGCACGAGGAGGCCAATATTTCTTACCATCTCGACACAATGGCGCAGGAACTCGCGACGGACGACGTTGTCTTCTGCATCTCGGAGGCAACGCGCGCGGCCTTATTGTCAGCATTTCCATCCGTCGCCGGCAAGACGCAAACGTTGTTTCAATACGTGGACTGGCCGGACACCTTCGAACTGATGGATCGGAACCTGCCGCCGTTGCGATTGGGACCTTACGCAGTGGTCGTCGGCACCATCGAGCCCCGCAAAAACCTTGATCTATTGCTCAATGCGCTGTCTACACGAGAGTTGCGACGCTCGCGGTTACGGTTCGTGGTAATCGGGGGCAAGGGGTGGAAGATGGATCAGTTCATGGCAACGCTCCCGGCGGACGCGCAGAAAAGGATGCTGTTTTCCGGCTTCGTGTCGGAGTTTACCAAGTACCGATTGATCAAAGGCTCGGAGTTTCTGATCTTCCCTTCGGTCTATGAAGGTTTTGGCATCCCAGCGCTTGAAGCGATGGCGCTTGGTAAGCCCGTCCTGTCTTCATGGAGTTCGAGCTTGCCGGAAGTGATCGGCGACGCCGGAGTTTATTTTGATCCGCTATCGGTAACAGATTTCGCCGCTGCCTTCTCGACGATCAGACACCCGCAGAAGCTGGCGGAGCTTGCCGCGGCCGCGACCTCCAACGCTGCCGCATTCAACTGGCAGAGAATGGCCGCCCCAGTAGTTGAATGGGCGAGATCTTAACGAGGAATTAGCCGTTTTACAGCAAGCCTGCGGGAATCCTTATCGCGTCGTTGACGTGCCGAGACTAAGAATTCACCCCATCCCCTGGCCAGATCTCTTTCCAACCTCGGCCGGCGGAC
Source organism: uncultured Alphaproteobacteria bacterium (assembly GCA_963819345.1). Lineage (GTDB taxonomy): Bacteria > Pseudomonadota > Alphaproteobacteria > Acetobacterales > Acetobacteraceae > Rhodopila. The sequence goes on along the minus strand of CAWFVX010000011.1, from coordinate 143,527 downwards.
CATTCTTCGAACGCCGCCCTGACACCGCCCTCCCGTCTGTTCCAGGAAGAACCGCCAAGCGCTTATCGACACCTTCATTCCCGGTGCCCGGCCGATCGTTCAAACTCTCAAAACCCAAGGCCGGCGCAAAACTTTTCAATATCCTCGGAATAACCAAACTCCAGCGCCGGCTGTGCTTCCACATATTGTAGAGCGCCAGACTTTGCCGCCACCACAAGTCGCCGTGGCCGATTAGCTGCATCGACTGCCGCTCCAGGTGATGAAGCTCGACCTCGGGCGTATAGTAGACCTTGAGACCCTGCTCCTGAACGCGCAAGCAAAGATCGGAGTCCTCGAAGTCAGCAATCACGTAATCTTCGGACATCCCCCCCACCTTGTTGAACAACGCGCGCTCGATCATCAGGCAGGCCCCGGTCACCGCCGGAACGGATTCGGCTTTGGCATGGATGTCAAATGGCACCGACAGGCCCCGGGCGGGATGGTAGTTCTCCCAGCATCCCGCCATCATCCGTGACTCCTGGAAGCTCATCCCCGCATGCTGAATTGAGCCATCTTCGAACAGCAGACGACAGCCAAGCGCACCGCAATTGTCGAGCGTGTCGTACGTTCTCGCCAAACCCCCGACCCAGCGCGGCTTCTCCGGAAACACATCAGAGTTAAGCAGCAACAGGAGCCTTCCCCTCGCTGTCGCGGCGCCGGCGTTATTCGCAGCGGAATAGCCACGATTTTTGCTTTGGACCAAGATACGGAAGGGTACGCTGTATACGTTGTGCAAAAACCGGCAAAGCCGGCTAAAAGCCTCAGCTTTTGTCGGATCATCCAGGACGTAGATCAGCTCGACCGTTCCGGTATCGGCGCGAAACTCCGGATCATTGGAAAACCGTGCGATCTGATGGCGAACGAAATCCAACCGCCCGTAGATCGGCACTATGATCGAAACGAGAGCGGCAGATGGTGGGTTGCCGTACGCCATCTCAGTCGGGGCTACCCCGGCGCCCCGCGTCCGCGACCAGAACCATTCCACCGCAGGGGAAATTGCACGCTCGAACAGGTCGCTAAAATTAGCGTTTTCTTCCTCCGGTAGCGCCACGGCCGCCTCGATACCCTCGAGCGGCGGCAGTTCGGGCGGGCAAATAAACGGCACGCGCGCGATCGTACCGCCGGTAACTGTAGCCTCAAGAAGCCAGTGCACGTCGAATGGATCCAGCGCCTCAATCGCTGCAAATATCGCGAATCCGGAGTCCTTGACCGCAAGCCCTGCGGTTTCCGACTCCAGCGCACTGCGCCCGGATTTCGTTGGAAGATTAGCCCTCGTCGGGAGCGGGGTGTCGAGCACAACGCGACGGCCAAACAAACTGACTAAAGCGACCTCTTTCGGCACCCCCGCGTAGTCGTAAGGCAACCGGCCTGCCACCAGCATGCCCTTGGTTCCGACCCGGATCGCCACGTCGACATGACAGTCGGGACTTCGAATGCCTCGTGGTGAACTCTTGTCGCGCCGACGACCAATCAGCCGATGAATTTGTCCTGCTAATGCCTCAAGCCGCTCCGGCAGGGGCTGCGATTCGCCAGCTTTCAAGCGCCAGCCACTCAGAATGCGTCCGATGATGCGAACCGGATAGTCGATAGGCGCGGCGGCAAGAATGTCGACTAGACGAGACATGTCTCCGACCAGGGGGACAGCGTGCTCGAAACTGCCACCCCCGAGACGGTTCACTCGCACGCGGAGTCCGGCTGCTATCGCAAGCGGCGACTCTGGCACGAGCGAGACGAAGCCGAACTTAATGGGGATTCCTCGCGGCGCGTCGAATCCTTGAATATGGTGCCGCTCGGTTAACAGTATAGCATCTGCTAGAAGATCAAGCCATTTTGGATTCGTATCAAAATAAGCTGTCTCGACCGTTGAAAGAGGGTCGGTGAGCCACCCCGCCACGACGTATCCAAACCCGACCAGTTGATCGACGATGAGAAAGTGCAACCGTACCGATGTGTCATCGGAAGCGGAGTGAATAGGTGTGGCGGCCTGACCACTCCAGGTAATGATTGGTGTATCCGCTGCCGCATACGGCGCAACAGATGCCTCCTTTTGCCGGGCGGCCTGTCGATCGATCGATTCGGGGACCGAGTTCGCCGTCTCGGCTCGCCCTTTGGGTCCGAGCTTTCGGTGGCCTCGATCCATTTCTCAGGCTCCGCTAGTGGACTGTTTGGGTGGCCCTCAACATACCCGAGATCACGTGAGAAGTTCTTCTGGTGTCAGAATCCCACCCTGGCGGAAGATAATCTCCGGTCATCGAAGTCTCCTGCCGGCGTTTTCGGAATGTCGAAAAGCCGTCACATGGCCGCCCACTCCATTTCGACGTCCTAACGGAGCAGTCTTCCCGGTGAGCTTTTTCAAAAGAGCCAACTGAGCCGGAAGGCACACCCTCTTGAGGTCGTAGTGCTTGATAACTGTATCTCGCGCGGCAGTTCGCAATCGCCCGTTGGGCCGGCGGTTTCGCAGGGCCGCGGTGATCCGGTCGGCAAGCGCGTCAGTATCGAAGAAATCCACCAGCCATCCATTCTTGCCGTCGCTGATGACTTCCTCCACCGGTGCAGTGCGCGAAGCAACGATGTGACAACCAGCGGACATGGCTTCGAGCAGAGACCATGACAAAACGAACGGATATGTCAGATAGACGTGGACCGATGACAGTTGAAGCACTGCCAGATATTGCCGAAACGGCAGCCGGCCGACGAAATGCACGCGCCGAAGGTCAATGTCGCCGGCAAGCTCCTCAAGGAGTTGCTGGCGCCAGCTCGATGCTCGTGAGGGCCAGCGCCCATAGCTGACGCCGTCGCCACCAACAATTAAAACATGTGCGTTTGGCCGTGACCGTAACACCCTCGGCAGACTGCGCATGAACACGTGGAAGCCGCGATAAGGTTCCAGATTGCGCGCGCTGTAGGTAACTACCTCATCGTCTCTCCCAAGCGAAGCACCACCTTCAAGCCAAAGCCGGGCGTTGGGCTCCGGATGAATGACTTCGGTGTCAATGCCATCGTGAATAACGCTGATCCGTTTGCGATGCTTTTCCGGGTATTGGCTTTGCTGCCAGCGCGTCGGGGTTTGACCCCAATCCGCCGCCTCTAGTCCGAGCAGGTTGATTCCATTTCTAGTACGCAACCGCATGGCCAGGTCGGCCTCAATTGGACTTTCTGGATCGAAGTCGGCATCCGAACCCGAGGCTCTGTAGAAGAACTCGAAATAGGCGAGCAGCGGTTGACGCGGCCAGACGTCCTTAACGTACAACAATTCACCCCAGCCGTTATGGCCAATAACCATGTCCGGGATGAAACCTTCACGGTGCAAACTTTTGCAAGCTTCAGCAACCGCAATCCCGTTGGTTATTGACGCGTCGAATTCACGCAGATAGTCGTGCGGCTGGGCAGTGCGCGGGCCCGGTTCGTAGTTGATAATACGAACGTTCTCAAGTTGGGCATCTGAACGTTGCGTCAAAGCGACGACGTTGTGTCCGGAACGAGCAAGATGACCCGCGAGATGCACGTATTGGGCGGGGAAATTCTGATGGATAAAAAGCCAGTTCACATATGTCGTCCGAAGCGGGCCTGACTCGGCCAAAGCATAGCCCAATGCCTGATCCGACGGAAATCTTCAAGCCCCAAGGTGCAGCGGCGTGCTCACCAGCGTCTCGAACCAGATCGTCGACGAGGGCGATCCGATCCGGTTCACGTTATACCGGAGATTGCCTTGTCATGCGGCACAAGACCATTCCGTCTCGTTGCCGCCAGACAAATAACCGCAACTCGCATTGGTCTCAAGTGTAAGTCTAAGACTCGATCGACTTAGTGATGGAAGAAGCTCGCATCTACGTGGGTGATACCGATCAATGTCATCGACGACCCGTCGGGCAGGTGCAGCGTAGTGTTGCCGTCCTTAACTTCCTGGCTTGCGACAACCTTCTGGATCGAAGCGTGGTTCTGCCCTGCAAATGCGATTTCGTCATGTCCCGGCCCAGTCACCGTGTCGAAGCCAGCTACGCTCTCATTCGCGGCAGTGCCTGTAACCGTTTCGTGCCCACCATTCGCTATGAGGGCGTTGGCGCCGTGCGTTTTGCCACCGAAGATCGTGTCGCCAGCGGCGGCAACGATCGTGTCAAAGCGACCCATAAAGATCTTGTCGTCGGAACCACCGATGATGCTGTCGTGCGGACCACCAAGGATCGTGTCGTGGCTCCCACCGAAAATTGTGTCATTCCGACCGCCAACGATGCTGTCGTCGCGTCCCCCCTTAATGGAGTCATCCCGGCCGCCAATGATCGTGTCATGCCTGCCGCCAACGATCGTATCATGGGCGCCGCCGACGATCGTGTCGTGCGCGCCTCCCCAGATGGTGTCACGCGCGCCCCCAACGATGCTGTCGTCCCTTGCACCGATGATGCTGTTATGCGCGCCACCGAAAATCGTGTCTCCCGGGGCACCATAAATCGTATCGTGCGGACCACCGTGGACCACCTGATTTGGAAAAAGAGGCGTTGTTGTCCCCGTCGGCGTAATCAATGCCGGAGCATGCGGGGGGGGTAGGGGGGGAAAATGAGATCCACCAACTGTCGCCACGTTATTCTCCTCGACCGCTTGCCGGCACCCTTTTGTCTATCAAAGCGAGGTTGCGGACTAGCGTGATCCTTGCGTAAATTATATCACCTCGTTACAACTCATTTCAGCACGAGGGATGATGCGACACAGCGCCTGGCACATCTTTCGGGTTCTGATTTGGTCATCTATGATTCGCAGTTCACTGGTCTGAAACGGAGTCGCTCCAGCCAGTAACCCGACCACCTCCGCCTAGTAGAATATCGGATTTAGCGCGCCGTGCCCGAGACTATCCTGATCGTGTCGCATGGCCATCCCGAGCTCAGCCCAGGCGGAGGGGAGATCGCCGCATACGCCTTGTTCCAACACCTGCAGCAAACCGATGGAGTTCGCCCCTACTTCCTCGCCTGGGCAGGCGACGCAGCCCTTCGCAGAGGCGGGACGCCGTTTTCAACTTTCCGCGGACGACCCGACGAAATTCTGTTTTCAGCGGATCATTTCGACCATTTCCTGTTCTCACAGCCGACCGACGTTGTTGAACATTTCGCCTTCCTGCTGAGGCGGATCAAGCCGGATATCGTCCACCTTCACCATTATACCAGGATCGGTTTGGAGTTCATCGCGATCGTCCGTCAGATCCGGCCACAAGCTCGAATCCTTGTGACGCTTCATGAGTATCTCGCCCTGTGCCACCACCATGGCCAGATGATTAAAACCGTTACCGGCGCACTCTGCGACAACGCCAACCCCAATGATTGCGCCAACTGCTTCAAGGACATCGCCCCCGCCGAGTTTCTGTTGCGCTCACTGTTCATCAAGTCGCATTTTGACAAGGTCGATCTTTTCATCGCGCCGAGTAAATTCTTGCGCCAACGCTACATCGACTGGGGCATTCCGAGCTGGCAGATTATTGTTGTCGACAACGGAACGACGCCGGTCGATCCACCGCCGCCGCGGCCTACGGCCCAGGGCGAACGTCGAAGTGTGTTTGGGTTCTTTGGCCAGATCAATGTGTACAAGGGCGTACTCCAGTTACTCACCGCAATGGAATACCTGTCACATTTTTCGCCGGACCTCAGCGCGGGAATTCGCTTGGTCATGCACGGCGCCAATCTGGACAATAACCAACCGGAGTTCGTAGAAGCGTTCCGGACACTCTTGGCGCGGACCAGTCAGCGTGTCCACTTTGCGGGCCCGTATCAGCGCAGGGACCTCGGTCGTTTGATCGCCGCCGTGGACTGGGTAGTCGTCCCGTCGATCTGGTGGGAGAATTCACCGCTGGTGATCCAGGAGGCTTTCGCCCACCGACGGCCTGTTATTTGCTCGAATATTGGCGGGATGGCCGAGAAGGTCCGTTGGGGTCGCGACGGTTTCCATTTCCAAGTTAGCGACCCGTTCGAACTCGCCAGCCTGATGGTTCGTCTCGCGGGCGACGTCGATGTTTGGGATCGGTTGCAGAAATCCATTCAGCGACCGCTTTCCGTCGCGGAAGCGGCCGCGCGGCACCTTGAACTCTACCGCGAAAACTCCTTCGCCATGGTTCACTAGTCAGCCGCGCCCTTGCCTCTCCTGCCGATAGCATAAGGCACCAATCCGCCCCTCGCACAAAACCCGAGATGGACGCGAGACCGCGCCCTAACCGCCAACCTACCCATTCACCTCCCGCGCCAAAGCCACCCACTGATCGAGGATCGGCAGGATCGTGTCCTCCTTTTCCGAAAGCAGGCTCGTAGAAACAATATCCACACCCAGCGCCTGATACTGTCCGATCAATGCCGCATCCGGCTGCTGCCCCCCAACAGCGATCTGCATCGCCTCCGGATCGCGCCCTGCCTCGGCCGCCATCTGCCGGAACCGCGGGATCACCTCGGTCAGCGGCGCCGGGTCCTTCGCCGTCACCTGCGGCATCCATCCGTCCCCATACCGCACCGCCCGCCGCGCCGAGTAAGGAAACGCACCGCCCACCAGGATCGGCGGATGCGGCTTCTGCACCGGCTTCGGCCACGCCGCCATCGGCCCGAAATCAACGAACTCCCCGTGATACTCCGCCGCCTCCTGCCGCCAGATCGCCTTCATCGCCTCCACCCGCTCACGCGCCAGCTTGTGCCGGGACCCAAACACCGTCCCGTGGTTCTCCATCTCGTCCTGGTTCCAGCCGTTGCCGACCCCAAAAACGAACCGGCCGCCGGAGACCTGATCGATCGACGCCACCAGCTTCGCCGTCTGGATCGGATCGCGTTGCGCGATCAGACAAACCCCCGTCCCCAACCGAAGCGTCTTCGTCGCAGCGGCCGCCGCGGTCAGCGTCACGAACGGGTCCATCACGTCATAGTACCGTTTCGGCAACTCCGTCCCGAGCACGAACGGCGTCTTGCGCGACAGCGGGATGTGCGAGTGCTCCGGCGCCCAGAGGATATCGAACCCCCGCTCCTCCAACGCTCGCGCCAAGGCCGCAGGCGTCATGGAATAGTCGGTGAAGAACATCGATGCGCCAAACTTCATGTCGCGTCCTCTCCTTGTCGTGCAGTCCCCCGACAGTGAAAGGGATCAGAAGGTTGTGCAACTGCACGTTGGACAAAAACACCATCTCGACATAAGGATATCTTTATGTCATTAACGGTTCAGCCATGGAACATTTGCTCGCCAGCCTTCGCGCCGCCGCCGAACCCACCCGCCTTCGCCTCCTCGCGCTGGCTGCTCGCGGCGCGTTCTGCGTCATGGAGTTTACCGAAATCCTCGGGCAGTCGCAGCCGAGGCTTTCGCGCCACCTGAAGCTGCTGTGCGATTGTGGCCTGCTCGACCGGGTTCGCGAGGGCGCTAATGTCTGGTTCGCCCTGCCCACCGGTGACCAGGGCGCCCTGCCCCGCGAACTCGTCGCCCGCCTGCCGCCAGACGACCCGATCCTGGAAGCCGACCGCCGCCAGGCCGCTCGGGTCCTCGCCGAACGCGCCCGCATCGCCTCGGAAAGCTTCCGCCAAAAGGGCGCTGACTGGGACGAAATGCGCGCCCTCGACCTGCCGGCCCAAGCGGTCGAGGACGCACTGCTGTCGCTAGTACCCCCAGGGCCCGACGGCCGGTTGCTCGACATTGGTACTGGCACCGGGCGGGTTCTCGAACTGCTCGCCCCCCGCGTCCGTGAAGCACTCGGAGTGGACGCGTCCAAAGCGATGCTGGCGTTGGCTCGGGCGCGGCTGTCAAGCCTGGACTTTGCTCATTGCGCCGTGCGACTCGCGGACATGTACCGGCTGCCGCTGGCAGACCAATCGTTCGACACCGTGGTCCTGCAAATGGTCCTGCACCACGCCGAGGACCCGGCCGGCGCCGTGCTGGAAGCCACTCGGGTCCTGAGCCGAGGCGGCCAGCTACTGGTGATCGACCTCGGCGAACACGACCACACCGACGTCACCGGCAAACTGGCCCATCGCTGGCCAGGATTTTCCGATCAGACCATGAACGAAATATTTAACTCTGCCGGCATCGCCCCACATGATCCAATGACCATCGCGGGGCCGCTGCCGATCCGCATATGGCCCGCCACCCGCACGGCGGCCACCGCCAACTCCGCGCTCGAACGCGCCCACTGAAAGCGACACGATGACCCGTCCCCATTTACTGGATGTCCTACGCGATCGCGTGCTGCTGTGCGACGGCGGCATGGGCAGCCGAGTCCAGGCGCTGACCCTGGATATCGAAAAAGACTACTGGGGCCGCGAGAACTGCACCGACGTTCTCGTGCTGTCGCGCCCCGACATGGTGCGAGAAATCCATCGCGGCTACTTCGAAGCCGGCGCCGACATGGTCGAAACCAACACCTTCGGCGCCTCCCCAATCACCCTCGGTGAATTCGATCTGTCTGAACGCGCCTTCGAGATCAACAAGCTCGCCGGCGAACTCGCCCGCGAAGCCGCTGAATCCTTTTCCGACCGCCGCGACCGCTGGGTGATCGGCAGCATCGGGCCAGGTACCAAACTGCCCAGTCTCGGAACCATCGCCTACGACCCGTTGGAGGCAGCGCTCGCTGAACAATGCCGCGGCCTGATCGCCGGCGGCGTCGATGCCATCCTAATCGAAACCTGCCAGGACCCGCTGCAGATCAAAGCCGCCGTCAACGGCGTCAAGATCGCCCGCCGCGAGGCTGGAACCGACACACCGGTCTTCGTCCAGGTCACGGTCGAGACCAACGGCACCCTGCTGGTCGGCCCCGACATCGCCGCCGCGGGCACCGTCATCGGCTCGCTGGACGTGCCGCTGATGGGCCTGAACTGCGCCACCGGCCCGCAGGAAATGGCCGAGCACATAAGCTGGCTGGCGAAGAACTGGCCCGGCCTGATCTCGGTGCAGCCGAACGCCGGCCTGCCTGAACTGGTCGATGGTCATACCCACTATCCGCTGAACGCCGCCGACCTCGCCTCCTGGCTCGAACGCTTCGTTGCCGAGGATGGTGTCAACCTGATAGGCGGCTGCTGCGGAACCTCGGTCGAGCACATCGCCGCACTGGACTCCATGCTGCGCAAACGAGCCGACGCGGGCGCATCGTCCCGTCCCGTCCCGGTTCCGCGCAATCCGATCTGGATCCCCAGCGTCGCCAGCCTCTATCAGGCCGTCCCGCTCCGGCAGGAAAACGCCATCTTCGCGATCGGCGAACGCTGCAACGCTAACGGCTCAAAGAAGTGGCGCGAACTGCAAGAGGTGCACGACTGGGACGGCTGCGTTGCCATGGGGCGCGAGCAGATCGGCGAAGGATCCCACGCGCTGGATATCTGCACCGCCTTTGTCGGCCGCGATGAGAACGCCGAGATGACCGAAGTCATGTGCCGCTTCTCCGCCTCGGTGAATTCTCCCTTGGTGATCGACAGCACCGAAACCCCCGTGATCGAGGCCGCGCTGAAGCTGCACGGCGGGAAGCCGATCATCAATTCCATCAACTTCGAGGACGGTGAGACGCACGCCACCGATCGCCTCATCCTGGCAAAGCGCTTCGGCGCCGCGGTGATCGCGCTGACCATCGACGAAGTCGGCATGGCGAAGTCAGTGGAAGACAAACTGCGCATCGCCCGCCGGCTGGTGGATTTTGCCTGCAATCGGCACGGCCTCGCACAGTCTGACCTGCTGATCGACCCGCTGACCTTCACCGTCGCCACCGGCAACGAGGATGACCGCAAGCTCGCGCAATGGACGTTGGAGGGCATCGCGGCAATTCGCGCCGAATTCCCTGATATCCAGATCATCCTGGGGCTGTCCAACGTCAGCTTCGGCCTGAACCCGGCCGCCCGAGCCGTGCTGAACTCGGTGTTTCTCGACCACGCCCGCCGAGCCGGCATGAGCGGCGCGATCATCCACGTGTCGAAGATCCGCCCGCTGCATTTGATCGCTGAAGAAGAAAAGCAGGTCGCCGAGGACCTGATCTTCGATCGCCGCCGCGAGGGCTACGACCCGCTGCACAAGCTGATGGAACTGTTCGCCGGACGCAAAGCCGGGGACGCAGTGAAGAAGCAGCGGGCCGAAACCGCCGAAGGCCGCTTGAAGGATCGTATCGTCGATGGCGACCGCAAAGGCCTGACCGCGGACCTCGACGAGGCGCTGCTCACCCTACCGCCGCTCGACATCATCAACAACGTGCTGCTCGACGGCATGAAAGTTGTGGGCGACCTGTTCGGCGCCGGCAAGATGCAACTGCCGTTCGTGCTGCAAAGCGCCGAGACGATGAAAGCCGCCGTTGCCTACCTGGAACCGATGATGGAGCGGGTCGAGGGCCAGGAGAAAGGCACCATCATCCTCGCCACGGTAAAGGGTGACGTGCACGACATCGGCAAGAATCTGGTTGATATCATCCTGACCAATAACGGCTACCGCGTGGTCAACCTCGGCATCAAGGTGCCACTGGCAAACATGCTGCAAGCCGTGCAGGACAACCGCGCGCACGCCATTGGCATGTCCGGCCTGCTGGTGAAATCCACTGTCGTCATGCGCGAAAATCTCGAGGAAATGTCCCGTCAAGGCTTGGAAATTCCGGTATTGCTCGGCGGCGCCGCGCTGACACGGAACTACGTGGAAGACGACTGCGTCCGCGCCTACGCCTCCGGCCGCGTCGCCTATGCCCGCGACGCATTCGACGGGTTGCATCTGATGGACCGCGTTACCGGCAACGCCTTCGACGACTACCTCGCGGTGATCCAATCAAAGCGCGCCGGCAAAGCCCGCAATACCGCCCGCACCCTCGGGCAAGCCGATGCAAAGGCGTTTCGTCCGGTCGACGTCGCTGCCGTCCGCGAACGCCGCCGCCGGCTCACACGCGATGTGCCGGTGTTCGAACCTCCGTTCTGGGGGGCTCGCATCGTTGAATCGGCGCCCAAGGCCGTCCTGCCCTTCCTCAATGAACGTAGCCTGTATCAATTCCAGTGGGGCTTTCGAAAGCAGGGCCGCTCGCTGGAAGATTTCCTCGGGTGGGCGAAGCAGGAGTTACGGCCGGTGATGCGCCGCATGATGGCGCTCTGCGAGGAAAGGGACATCCTCAAGCCGCAAGCCGCCTATGGCTACTGGAAGGCCGCCGGCCAGGGCAACGACCTCATCATCTTTGAACCCGACGGCGTGACCGAGGTGACCCGCTTCTCCCTGCCGCGCCAGCCGAAAGAGGACGGCGAATGCATCGCCGACTTTTTCCGTGACATCGACGATGCCGAGCGTGACGTCATCGCACTGCAGGTTGTCACGGTGGGCCAGAAGGCGTCCGACACCGCCCGCATTTGGTTCGAGGACAACCGCTACCAGGATTACCTTTATCTGCATGGCCTGTCGGTGGAGATGGCCGAGGCGATGGCGGAATACGCCCACAAGCGCATCCGGGCGGAGCTTGGTTTCGCCGCGGAAGACGACCGCGACATGGAGAAAATGCTGTCCCAAGGTTATCGCGGCAGCCGCTATTCGTTCGGCTACCCCGCCTGTCCCCGACTGGAAGATCAGGCGCCAATCCTGGCTATGCTAGGGGCAGAACGGATCGGGATCGAATTGTCTGACGAGTTCCAGTTGCACCCCGAGCAGTCAACCAGCGCTATCGTCGTCCTGAATCCGGGGGCGAAGTATTTTTCTGTTTGAGGCACGGTTTTCTCAAGGTTTTGGCTTAGCAGAGCGGCCGGCCGCGAACGCAATGGTTGCGAGCAGGGATACTTTGTAATAGGAGGTTCTCGATCAACTTCCGGCGATTTACGCATGGCGTCCGAGTTTACAGCGTATCCTTATGACACCGTCGTCCGAATTACCGACACCATCGGTAATCAAGAGTATCAGGCCTCCGGCGTTCTCATTTCGCCCGACGAAGTGCTAACGGCCAGCCACGTTGTGTATGTCGCAGCTGTCGGTGCGGCCAGCGATATTGTCGTCACCCCGGCGTACGACGATGGGACTGCCCCTTACGGTTCTGCCGATGGTACGCTCGTCCATTATTTTCCTATCGATGAAACCGGCGGTCAGATATCAAATGCTGATTCGCAGTCGGATTACGCCGTTATCCACTTGTCGACCCCATTCACGGGCCTCGGCACAATGGGGCTATCGCCGAATTTCGCAGGCGGACCCGTCACCGTCGCCGGCTATCCCGCCTCGGCAAACGGCGCAGTCGTTGCGAGTACGCAAACCGTCAACCCTGATCCCGATTACACGCTGCTGGATGGCGTTACGATCGGAAAAGGATCGAGTGGGGGTCCGCTTTTCATCGGCGGTGCCGCCGACCCTCAGGTGGTCGGGATTGTTTCAAGCGAAAGCAATGTTGGCCAGACCAGCTACAACACGCTGATTACCACCGCGGTCTTCAATCAAATCGAACAATGGGTCGAAGCCGACGACGCCACGACGGCCACTTCCCCGCTCCCGGCCACGCCCTCGCCCCCGGCGACAACCCAGACCGTCGCAGTAAACAAGACGCAAACTGGTAATGCCGAGAAAGTAACCCCGTTTCGCAGCGAAGCCTTTGAGCGCGGCGCCGATCATTCCTGGTGGAACGACTGGACCCACGGGCTCGATGCAAACAGCCTGCAGCTTAAGAATGGCTCGATGGCATTCATTAGCTCACCGGGATTTCAACGCGAGCATGGTTACTTGCGGGCCGCCCAGGACACGACGGGAACGGCGGATTTTCGCTCCATGTTCGCGGGATTGAGCACCTTCGCTGCGACCAATCTACCGCATGAGCCCGGCTTTCCTGAAGCCGGCGCCAACTGGACCGGACACATTCAAACCGGAGGCTCAACGGGCCAGGTCGGTTTCGCCGATTGGCTCCAAAACCACATTACGACCGCTGGCGCCAAGCATGACGCCTGGGTCCATACATCCTGAGTTAACGCGGTAACGAGGCGCCAAGAGAGCACTCCGCTCCTATTTGGTCGCACACACGCGATTGCCCAGGATAATGCCCAGGACGCTGGACCTCTTGCGCCAGCTCGGCGGGACCAAACGCAGGGCCGCCTCTACGGATGTAATGACCGCCGGCGGCATGGCGATATATTTCCCCCGTGCGCCGATGTAGGTGCGCGCATGCCTGAAGCCCACGCTCCTAAAAGTGTCTACCAGTTCACGGGTTGTATATTCCTTCAAATGCAGTCCCGTTGAACGGTAATGTCCGGCTTGGATTGGGCAGGGAAGATCATCGAAATAGGCCGAGCAGTCGTGTGGGCCATTGGCCCGGCTCGGCGTAACGCAGATGTAGCTGCCGCCCTTTCGCAGCACCCGATACACTTCTCGTAGCTGCTCATTGGCATCATCGGGATGCAGATGCTCCATGAGCTGATTGCTGAACACTAGATCGACGCTATCGCTCTCGACCGGCATGTGGACCCCATCGGTCAGCCGGAGCTCGAAATTCGGGGGCGCGGCGCGCACACCGGTATCCAGGGCGGAGACATCGACGCCGTAGATTTTCTTGACCAAGGGCGCAAGAGAAAAAGCGAGATGGCAACGCCCAGGGCCGATTTCGAGCACGACGGTAGAAGGCGTCACGAACCGGCTCAGAAACGACGTTTCGTATTGCGCAATGCGCTCGGCGCCTGTGCTGTCTTTGGGCAGGCTCTCAGGAAACTTTTCTGCATACTCATCGTAAACTTGGCCATAAAGGTGCGTCCGTTCGTGACGCTCCGCCGTTCGAAGCCGCTCGGCGATACTGGTCTCAAAAGCACACTGCTCATGGAGGCGATCCGTCAGATCGACAGCGGTGGTTGTGGACACGATGTTCCCCTGCATGATGGAGTTCAGCTCATCCTAGACGCAGATCGGCGCGATAATGAATCAAAACGAAGTGAGAGAAAAAACAAGATTTGCTTCAAAAATGCTACGCCCAATCCCGGATCGCGGACCACCGTTTGCGACGTCGACGATAAGACGACCCAAAGGCGAATCTCAGCCGGCCGCACTATCCACGAGGGTCGGCTCCTGCCGATCTTGCAGGCCGCGCATGCCCTGCGGCAGCAAGTCAGCCGGATCGCCCGGCATACCACCAAGCTCAGCGAAGAAGAAGTGGCAGATATCTCGAATCCGACCCAGAAAACGGTCCAGCTCTGCTTCAGATCTCACGTATTTGGTATTCCCCGCCACCAGCGAGGAGCTGTGATAGTGCATCACGAACGTTCGGTAGCCCTGCCGTATCATCGATCGGATTAAGCTCTTCTGTTCCTGAACACTAACACCCTCCGGGGTCAACGTTACGATGTTCACCAACCTCAACCTCGACAGTATACCCGGGATGCGCAGTGTCATCATGAGCGGGGACTTCAATCTGCTCAGCAGATCGGAAGACAGTGGCGGAAGCAGACCAAACTGCTCTCGGGTCATCGGAACGGACAATATACCATGTGGCGCAACACGGTATGGCCGTGCATCCGCGGAGCGGAAATCCACCCCGCCATCCTGCGTCATATCGGTCTTTGGCATAATGCTAAAGTCGACGACAAGACCGAGCCGGGCCAACGTTTGCATCGTATGCGGCCCGATCCCATAGCGCCCCGCCTTGAAGAACAGGGCTGGGACATGAAAATTGCGCCTGATCATTTCCACCAGCGAGCTCAGCTTCCTCGCTTCCAGATCTGGTGGCAGGTTGCCCGCGAAGGAATTATAATCTGTCACGGTCTCCTCAAATGGCGGGTTGATCCAGGGGTGCAGGTGGGCGCCGATCATGCAACCGCGCCGATCGAGGAACCCACGCAGCGGCTCATATCCCTCCGGTTCAGAAGCGATCGCATAGTCCACGGCATAAACCGGGCGAAGGCCATAACGATCGAAGATATTTTGAGCGCGCCATTGGCTTGCCATCGAAGTAACCGCGGTCTGATTGCGATCGAATGGCTTCTCCCAGTCAAACTCCTCCTCGGCGTCCACAACGACATAAAGTCTCGGGGGTTCGTCCGCCAGAATCGGCTCAGGCTCGAACTGCGTCCCTTTCAGAATGAGACCATTTCTGGCTTCGGCTGGAGAATGTCTCGTCATAGCTGCTACCAGGCGCCGTAACGGTTGCAACCGTTTCGCCGCGACGCCTGATACACCCCAGCACGCTACCTGCTGAAACGCCGGGCGACCAACGCCGCTCCAGCGAAACCGCCGGTAGCCCAAGGCCGCGGGGACAACGGTTCCCGCGCGAAGCGATGTCTAAATCGTGCTCCACCAAAGCTTCGTGGCATGGGCGATCACACGATCACGACTGTCATCCGACAGATCGTACTTTGCAACAAACGCCTCGACGAGTTGATCAAGGAGGGTGCCAAGTTCCTCCAGGACCGCGAGGCTGCGAACCGGCGTTCGCCCGACGAAATGTTCCGCCGCGAGGCGCGCATCGGCGCCACAGTCCGCAATTGGCAACTCGGTGTATGCGTCATGCAGGACGGCGGCCGTCTTGGCGATCATTTCATCCCGCCGGGTCCGCGTGAGGTTTGCTTGATGGCGGCGATAGACGACAAGGAACTCCGGCATCACTGCGATGCTGCCCAGCCGCAGCATCCGATGTGAGAAATCGAAATCTTCGGCAAACTGAAACGCGTCGTGCAAATAGCCATCGATCGCCTGGACGGCTGCAGCGCGGAACATTGTCGACGACGCACCAACAGGATTGGACATGTGGAACTGCCAACGCAGCATCATAGGGTCGGGATCAGCCGGCAGACGGGTGCGCCGAACCTGCCCGTTATCGAGCACAGACATTTCGGTCCCGACCATCACCACGTCGGGATGGAGATCCAAATAAGTTTTCTGTTTGGCGAAGCGGGTCGGCAGGCAAAGATCGTCTGCGTCGAGGCGTGCGATATAGCGTCCCCGCGCCTGCGCCATGCCGTTGTTTAGTGATCCGACAACACCGAGATTGCGATCATTACGAAGCACACGGACCCGCCGATCCTGAATCGAGGACAGGATCTTCGCGGTTCCGTCGGTTGAGCAGTCGTCGACCACGAGCAACTCAAAATCTCCGAAAGTTTGCCCCAGCACGCTCTGCACGCTTTGCAGAACGTAGCGCTCCGTATTGTATACCGGCAGAAGCACGCTGATGACGGGGCGGAGGTGCACTTGTTGCATGGATCAGCTATCTCAGCCGGCTGTGAAGAAGATTTTTTCTAGACCGGAACGGAGCAACTTGGTAACATTAATTTTAGATATGCCGATTGTAAGGAAAGCGCCTCCCCGCAAATCGCATGAAAGGCCGGCACGAACGAACCCTAGCACGGGATCGTTTCTTGGAATTTCAACTCCCCCGATGTCCGCTCTCTAATCGTGGCGGCAGATATTCCGAAAGGCTGAATGCGTGGCCGATAAACGACCCGAGGCCCTCCGGAAACTCCGCGATCCCGCAACGATCCATATTGTAACCGTGCTCTACAACAGCGCCGGCGTGCTCGACCGCTTCATGACCAGCCTGGCCGCACAGACGCACACCGACTGGCGGCTGGTCGCGGTGGACAACAACTCCAGCGATGGGTCGCCCGACCGGCTGGAGGCACGCGCTGACCAGCGCATCCAGGTCATCCGCAATCACGCGAACCTCGGCTTCGCACGAGCCACCAACCGCGGCCTGCAGCGAGCGCTGGACGAAGACGGCCGCTTCGCCATCATGATGAACAACGACACCGAGTTCGCGCCGGATTTCCTTACCGGCTTCCTCGCCGCTCGGAATGCCCTGCACGCCGACGCCATCGCGCCAAGGATCATGCACCTGCGCAAACCGGCCAAAGCTTGGTACGCCGGCGGTCATTTCGAGGATGAGTGGATCTTCAAAAGCGTGCATGAGGAGATCGAGCCGGTGACCCCCCCGGCCAGCCGGCTCGTCGATTTCGCCTCCGGCTGTTGCCTCGGCGTTACTCGTTCGGCACTGCAGCGCATTGGGTTGCTGGACGAGCGGTTCTTCGTCTACTGGGAGGACACCGACTATTGCCTGCGGTTGAAGGCGGCCGGCATTCCGATCCACTACGTGCGCGACTGCGTTATGCTGCACGACAGCTCCGCACTCGCGGGCGGCCACAACAGCCCAACCTTCATCGCGTTGTTTTACCGCGGCTACATGCAGATGCTGATGAAGCGCTACGGCCTACGCTACACCCTTCGGGCGATGCTGCGACTGCTGGCGAAAAACATCGCCCACCGCGATAGCCGCGGATTACTGGCATGGCCGCGCATGTTAACGGCCATGATCCGAGGCCTCGTGGTATCGTGGCCGCGACGCACACCGGTCCGCCGGAACTCGACCGAGGGACCTGTGGTGCATTGATCGGCATCATCGAGCCCACCCACGGGCAACACGACCATGCCGCTATCAACGCTGCATTCATCAAAGCCGTTGCGCTGGCGTTCCCTAGCGAGAAGATGGTCGTTGCCGCCTCGCCGCTGCATCACCTCCATGTCCAGCAATCCTGCGAGTTACCGCCGCTCGCGAGCGGCGTGGATATCGCGGTTCTACCGCCTGGCGGCATTAGCCTCCGGCGCTTTGCCACCCAATGGCAGGCGATCCGAACGATGGTGCGGTCCAAACGGCCGCGTGCGGTAATCCTGCTATCCAGCGGACCGGAAACATTCTTCGCCGCGCGCGCCATTGTTGCCGAGTTCGGCGCGCTCGCGCTGTATGTCATCCTGCACGGCAACCTGAATGACGCCGTCGGCTGGCGCTCGCGCGATCCACGCCGGCGGCTGTTTGACTACCGATCAGGCTTGACCGTCGCGCGCCACCCGCGGGTCAAGCTGGTGGTCTTGGAGGAGCATATCCGAGCGGCCGCGATACGCCTGAGGCTGGCACCGGCGGCGGCGTTGTTGACATGGCCGCTTCCCTTCAACGAAGAGGAAATCAACCACGGCGCGACCCTGCGCGCTGGGCGTGCCTCGGTTCGCATCGCCTTCATCGGCACCGCGACGCGAAACAAAGGGTTTGACAAATTCCTCGCCCTGGTTCGTTCTTTAAGGGATCGTGTTCCGGCTTCCCGCGCGTACGACTTCTCCTTCGTAGGCACAGGGATCGAAGACTTTCCGGAAGCCATGGCGGCCGGCATCGCCATGCCGGCGCATCCGCTGGAGCGCAACGAATTCATCCGCCGTCTGCGCGAGATTGACTACGTCATTTTGCCGTTCACGACGGACAGCTATGAACTTACCGCCAGCGGTTCCCTGCTGGACTGCGTCAGTCAAGCGAAGCCGGTTATTTCGTTGAGCCTGGCAGGGGTGACCGCGATGGCGGCGCAATACGGCGATATCGGCTTCGTCTGCCAATCGATGGCCAAAATGCAGGATTTGCTGTCGTCAAATCCGGCGGTTTCAGACCCAATCGTTTATAACAAATTTCATACAAGCTTGAAGACGATATGTGCGTCCCGAACGCCGATCGGGATTGCTGGCCTGATCCGGCGAGACCTCGGGGACCCGCTGGCAATAGTCTAAGCGATCAGGCTTCGCTCACACCCGCAGCTTCGACCGCCACCCCTCCAGCTCGCATCAACACCTCCGCCGCCCCCCGCGCCTGCATCGCGACACTAGGATCCTTGCGCACCAGCATCGACGCGATCGCGCCCTCGAACAGTAGCGCGATCTGGCTCGCCAGCCCGTCCGGCTCCTCCGCTCCCGCCAAGGCAACTAGCGATACGATGTGCCGCCGCCGCTCCTCTTTATAGTCAAGCGCAATCATCCGCGCCTTTTCGCAATCCTCGGCCAACTCGGTCACCGCGTTAACGAACGGGCAGCCGCGAAAATCCCCCTTGGCGAACCGCTCACCAAGCTGGTCGAACAGCGCCAGCACCTGCGCCGCCGGAGGCTGATCCGAGGCGGGCAACGGCTGCATCCGCTGCCGCAGATATCCCGCAATCAGCGCGTCTTTCGACGGAAATGTGTCATACAATGACCGCTTGCTGATCCCCGCCTCGGCCGCGACCGCATCAACCCCGACCGCTCGGATGCCCTTCCAATAAAACAGCCGGTCGGCCGCTCGCATGATCCGCTCCGCCATAGGAGCCCGCTCGCTCACTCAACCCTCCTGACATCTTGCCAAACCGCAGACCACGTCCCACCTGCTTTCCCACACAGATCGGTGTGCCCCGCTCAATCGACAAGTGCGATCGACAAGGAGGACAAGCATTATGGACGCGGTTTCCTCGCTTCCCCAGGTTACCGGAGAAATCGTCTAGCTCGCGAGGGACCGCGGAAAAGCCTCATACCTACACCTACGACCCGCCCGGCGGCGTGCCGAAAACCAACGGTGGTGGCGAATACCACGTCGTCGAGCGCATGGGGAACAGAACCATCATCCATGGTGTGCCTCCCGAGGCGCTGCGATTATACGGTAAGGACGCCTATTTTTGGTTGGTTTCGGCATCAACCAGCAGTTCGTGGTGGCATTGTAGGATTTATGGCGTGTTAACATGGCGCCCAATGTCGGGATGCACGTCATATCTCCAATAGACCGGGGTTTTTTATTCGGGGGTCAGGATGGCGTGCAATACGCTACCGTATAAAATCGCAGCATTGCGGGAGGCACACCCACCCGCGCGTAGAACCCGGAATCGCGGCCAGCGGAACAGGCTATCCCGTTAGCCTCTGCACTCCGGGCGTGGAGCGTGCCCTCAGACCCATTTTACCCCGTTCGACGGTAGTGTTGTGACGCCTTGCAAGTCGATACCGCCCGCGCTGGTGCCAAAGGTCAGCAATGTCCCGCCCGAACCGTCGGTCGACGCTTTCATTGCTCCCTGAAGTGCGCTATCGATTTTCAGGACGTCGCCTTGTGACACAGTGAAGTCCGATATGGTGAGCTTCCCGCTGCCCGCGTGATAGGAATAGGCGTCGGCCCCAGGGCCGCCGCTGACGATAATCGGCCCCGTCCCGGCATTAAGGCTTAGTGTCCCCCCGTCCAGAGTGACCTGGGAAGTGCCGCTGCCGCCAGTGACGTTGACCGTCTGCATTGCAGCGAACGCCATTGTAACCGAGCCTGAGCCCAGCGTCGCCGTCGCAATCTCCGGCGCGGTTATGTCGAGCGTCGCGCCAGCGTCTGTGGCGGATTGCGTGATTGTCGCATCCACGACCTGTTTTTGGTTGTTCGCCGAAATTACTACACTGATGGGCGGTGTCGTCGTTCCGCCAGGGGGCGTCCACGCACTCGTTGGCGTCGCTTTGTCACTGCCACACATTGCTGGCCGTCTCATCCCAGATCGTGCCTCGAACGAATGCGAGTTTCACCACGTTGGCGGTCGTAGTGTCAGTCGTACCGTTGAGAGTAACCTGGCCGTTGACGATGTTCCAGAGATTGCCGGTGCCGTCGGTGATTGGCTTGGAACCGCCGGTGGTGATCACGGTATCGTCCGGACTCGGTGTTGGTGTCGGCGTGGGTGTCGGTGTGGGCGCCGTGCCGCCGGTGACGCTGAAGTTTTGTGTGCCGTTGCTGTAAAGCGCTGCCGAAATCCTTGGTGTCGGTGCCCAAGTAGACGAGATCGTCTACATAGAGATTACGGTCAGTGCTGCCGGTGCCGCCCCAGGCATCGTTCAGGAACGTCACCGCAACCGTATGGCTACCAGTGCCGAAGGTGCCGTTCAACACGAAGCTCTGGGTCTGCCCGGCGCTTTCGGACGCGACGGTGGTAAACGTGCCGCCGATTTGCTTGCCGTCTATGGAGACGGTGAAGCTAGGGTCGCCAGCGGCGTCCGATGTGCCGTCTTTGTTGGCATAGGCATCCCCGCTCATCTTCAGGACGAGCTGGTCGGGGCCTGAGCCGGCGATGACGTTAGGGGGTGCGCCCGGTGTTGGCGTCGGCACGGGTGTTGGCGTCGGCACGGGTGTTGGCGTCGGCACGGGTGTCGGCGTCGGCACGGGTGTCGGCGTCGGCACGGATGTTGGCGTCGGCACGGATGTTGGCGTCGGCACGGGTGTCGGCGCCGTGCCGCCGATGACGCTGAATTTTTGTGTACCGTTGCTGTAAAGCGCTGCCGAAATCCTTGGTGTCGGTGCCCAGGTAGACGAGATCGTTTACATAGAGATTACGGTCAGTGCTGCCGGCGCCGCCCCAGGCGTCGTTCAGGAACGTCACCGCAACCGTATGGCTGCCAGTGCCGAAGGTGCCGTTCAGCAGGAAGCTCTGTGTCTGCCCGGCGCTTTCGGACGCGACCGTGGTAAACGTGCCGCCGATTTGCTTGCCGTCTATGGAGACGGTGAAGCTGGGGTCGCCAGCGGCGTCCGATGTGCCGTCTTTGTTGGCATAGGCATCGCCGCTCATCTTCAGGACGAGCTGGTCGAGGCCTGACCCGGCGGTAACATTAGGGGGTGCGCTCGGTGTTGGCGTCGGCACGGGTGTCGGCGTCGGCGCGGGTGTTGGCGTCGGCGTCGGCGCGGGTGTTGGCGTCGGCGTCGGCGCGGGTGTCGGCGTCGGCGTCGGCGCGGGTGTCGGCGTCGGCGCGGGTGTTGGCGTCGGCGTCGGCGCGGGTGTTGGCGTCGGCGTCGGCGTGGGTGTTGGCGTCGGCGTGGGTGTTGGCGCCGTGCCGCCGATGACGCTGAATTTTTGTGTGCCGTTGCTGTAAAGCGCTGCCGAATCCTTGGTGTCGGTGCCCAGGTAGACGAGATCGTCTACATAGAGATTACGGTCAGTGCTGCCGGTGCCGCCCCAGGCATCGTTCAGGAACGTCACCGCAACCGTATGGCTACCAGTGCCGAAGGTGCCGTTCAGCACGAAGCTCTGGGTCTGCCCGGCGCTTTCGGACGCGACGGTGGTAAACGTGCCGCCGATTTGCTTGCCATCTATGGAGACGGTGAAGCTAGGGTCGCCAGCGGCGTCCGATGTGCCGTCTTTGTTGGCATAGGCATCCCCGCTCATCTTCAGGACGAGCTGGTCGGGGCCTGACCCGGCGGTAACATTAGGGGGTGCGCTCGGTGTTGGCGTCGGCACGGGTGTTGGCGTCGGCGTCGGCGCGGGTGTTGGCGTCGGCGTCGGCGCGGGTGTTGGCGTCGGCGTCGGCACGGGTGTTGGCGTCGGCGTCGGCACGGGTGTCGGCGTCGGCGCGGGTGTTGGCGTCGGCGTCGGCGCGGGTGTTGGCGTCGGCGTCGGCACGGGTGTTGGCGTCGGTGTTGGCGTCGGCACGGGTGTCGGCGTCGGCGCAGGTGTCGGCGTCGGCGTCGGCGCGGGTGTTGGCGTCGCCGTCGGCGCGGGTGTTGGCGTCGGCGCGGTGTTGGCGTCGGCGCTGGTGTTGGCGTCGGCGTTCCCAGTGATGGATAAACTGAAACGTTTGTGATGGTCGCGTAGAACGGCAGTGACGTCGCTTTTGGATCGCCATTCCCGATGTAATTCGCGCCCGTCAGGAGGAACAGGAACATCGGATTGGTGGTGTAACTCCCATCCTGTGGCGTGGCGACTTGCCAGACTTGTTTTCCGTCAATGAAGAACGTGATGTAGTCGCTCTCCCAGTCCCAACCATAGGTGTGAGAGAGCGTCGCGTTAAATCCAGCCGCGCTGGAGGTCGTCCACGTTTGTACACCGGATGTCGTTTGTAAATCATATAGAACAGTTTCAGTTCCGCTGCTGTCGGTAGAAATCCGCAGATCAATCTCAGGGGGCCATGTTCCAGTAATCTGAACATTTTCAGTGTCGGCCTGGAACGACGTGCCGGGCACTGCGGGCACGGCCGCGGTAATATCCCATAGACCATATTTCTGATAACTTGAGGGGTAGGTATTCAACAGCGTGCCGACATAAGGCATCGATGTACCGGCTTCGGCGTTGATATAGGCCTGATCGGCTCCGGGCGTAGGCAGCAATCCAAGCTGCAAGCCGCCGCCTGCCGCCAGCGTGTAGAGACCCTGAATTGGAGTATTTGTGTTGTATGGATTGGTCCACCACTGATCGCCGTTTTCGTTGTAGATCGGGCCGCCGCGGCCGGAAGGCGTGTCCGGCGCGATCAGTGACCATTTGTCACCGGGCTGCCAAGTCTGATGCAACGAGAGCGAGGTAAAGTTATCAGAAAAACTAAGCGTCGTACTCGTTGGCATTCCTGCGCTCCAGAAGACTGCTCTATATTACTATTATGTGACTATAGAAGACTAAATTAGATCCTGATGCTACCTTCAAGTATGCCCGCCGAGTGTACCTGTGCGGTGGAGGAGAAGGATGCCGATCGGTTGGAGATCTGCGTCTATTGGAACGATGACGTTGTGCAAAGCCTGACGATCGATGAAGCCCTGACAGCTCAACCGAGTTGCGGCTAAACTACCGCTGAAGCCAGCCCCAAGTACCACTACATCCATCATGGTGTCCCCGTGTGCCGGATAGACCGTACGAAGATCAATTACGGCTTTCAAATCACTTATTGCGGCGCAGCCCGCATATGGCACTTTGTCCGGCCGATCAATTCTAAAACGCACCGCTATAATCATGAAGTTACTTACTCAAGCTCAAACCCTCGAAATTTTGACGCGTTGGGTCTATGCAGCTCACGCTAAAGAGCCACTTCGGCGGTTGATAACATCTAATGGAATCCACGCCCCGCGTTTCTCAAGGAGTAGGTCACGTCAAGGAGTATGTCACTCAGTAAGTGACCCATCATGGGATACAGTCAGCCTACACAGCCTCCAGGCACATTGGACGCATACAACGTCAATATCTGAGGATAGGCTCAGGCAGTAAAGGGGAGACGTTGATTGTTATTCATAGAAATGTCCTGATAAACTAACTCTAATAATCGGAAGTATCGCGAACATATCTGTGGTCCGCAGCAATTCCACCGGCCAAGGCGCAACAACGCGCCGTCGAGCTGCCACCGGTCTACAGGCGTTCGACGCAGACAGCGATCATACCTGCGTTGACGTCACCAGCAACTCCCTCTCCCTGAGCCCCCAAACTTGCCAGCACGCGCCGGTTGCACCAGGATCAGGGTCAATCATACAGGAGAAAGTTGAATGCCCTCATTTGATCTGGTCATCCGAGGTGGCACCGTCATCGACGGCACTGGCAGCGCCCCCCGCGAGGCCGACGTCGGCATCATCGGCAACCGGATCACCGCGGTCGGAAAGAATGCAGGCAGTGGCGCGGAAGAAATCGACGCCAAGGGTAAACTCGTCACTCCCGGCTTTGTCGACATCCACACCCACTACGACGCGCAGGCAGTCTGGGACACCCACATGGCCCCCTCCTCCTGGCATGGCGTTACGACCGCGGTCATGGGCAACTGCGGCGTCGGCTTCGCCCCCTGCAAGCCCGCCGACCGCGAACGCCTGATCGAGCTCATGGAAGGCGTCGAGGACATCCCCGGTGCCGTCATGCACGAAGGCCTGAAGTGGGAGTGGGAATCCTTCAGCGAATACCTCGACGCCCTCGATCGCCGGCAACGCGACATCGATATCTGCGCGCTGCTGCCGCACGCCGCTGTCCGCGTTTTTGTCATGGGCGACCGCGCCATCAATCTCGAAAACGCCAACCAGGGCGACATCGCCCAAATGCGCCAGATCGCAAAAGACGCGATGCATGCTGGCGCTTTCGGGTTCTCGACGTCCCGCAGCCTGTCGCACAAGACGCTGAAGGGCGACCCGACCCCTACCCTTCGCGCCCAAGAAGAAGAGCTCCGGGGCATCGCGCTCGGGATGAAGGACGCTGGGTCCGGCATGCTGGAGATGGTCTCCGAATGGGCTCCCGATCATAACGCCGAATTCGGAATGTTGCGCCGGGTGATCGAGGCCTGTGGCCGCCCAGCGGTCTTCACCCTGACGCAACGCCACTCGCGGCCTGACGTTTGGCGAGACCTGATCAAGCATGCCGACAAAGCGGCCGCCGACGGCCTGCCGATCCGCCCGGTCGTCGCCCCCCGCGCCATCGGCGTGCTGCTGGGTCTGGCAGGCAGCCAGAACCCGTTCTCCGGTTGCCCCACCTATAAGGCGATCACTCATCTGCCGGTCGCGGAACGCGCTCGCCGCATGGCTGACCCAACGATGCGCGCAAAAATCCTCAGCGAGGACCCCAAGAAAGACAGCACCTTCCCACTGTTCCACCGCCTCGACTTCAGCTTTATGTTCCGCTTCGGCAACCCACCCAACTATCAGCCGAACAAAGCAGACAGCATCGAGGCCATCGCTGCACGCGAGAACCGCTCACCGCCGGAAGTTGCCTACGACATCTTGATCGAGGATGATGGCGCCAACTTCATCTACACCCCGCTCGGTAACTACGCGTATGGCGATTTGTCTATGCCAGAAACGGTCTTGGACAACCGGAACTGCATCGTGGGCCTCGGCGACGGTGGCGCACATGTCGCGTTCATCCTCGACGCCGGCTACCAGACCTGGCTGCTGTCCCATTGGGGCCGCGACCAGAAGCGCTGGGATGCCGCGGAACTGATCCGCCGGCTGACCTCCGACACCGCTCAGGCCGCCGGCCTCCACGACCGAGGCATCCTGCGCTCCGGCCTGAAGGCCGACGTGAACGTCATCGATTGGGAGAAGCTCGGCGCCGGTTCGCCCTATGTCGTCAACGACCTGCCCGCCGGCGGCAAGCGCCTGCTGCAAAAAGTCACCGGCTACGACGCCACAATCGTGTCGGGTCGGGTGACCTTCCGCGGCGGCCAGGCTACCGGCACGCTGCCGGGGCAACTGGTACGTGGACCTCAGACCGAACTGGTCTCGTAACGAGCCCGCGCCGGACAGCGTGCCTCCTGTGCCAAAGTGTGCTATAGTCACCACACACTGAGGCACGCTAATGGCAAATTCGATCGAGCTTCCGGCTGAAACCGACCTCTACGAGGCAGACGAAAATGCATGGATCGAGCGCCACCGCATTCGCGATGGCGCCTTCGACCGGCTCGACCGTGCCAACCTCATCGAGTTCCTAAATTTAAGGGCGGCGCGCGACCGGCGTGAACTTGCGTCGCGAATGACGCTGCTCATGCAGCACATGATGAAGTTCATCGTTCCGCCCGAACGCGCATCCCGAAGCTGGGACACTGACCATTTTGGAGCAGCAGCAGGAGGTTCGCCGCCTACTCGCCGCGATCCCAAGTCTGCGTGCCCGAGCCGATGGGGTTTTGCGCGAGGTCTTTCTCGACGCCAAAAAAGCGGCATTGGTCGAGATGGGCGGGCAGATTTCTCTCCCGCCTTTACCACGTTTCACACTCGACAAGATTCTGGTCATTCGATCCTGAGCCGGAGGCTCCGCCGGTCAAACCGGCTCCGCCATCCTCTTAGCCTCGATGGTCCGCCGGGCGGCCTCCCGTCGCTCATCGAACTTCGCCAAACGCCGGTGAGGATTGGGGTGAGTCTCGTTCTCCACCTCTCCCGGCCGCTTCTGCGACCCGGCCCAGCCATGCGCCGCGATGTCGAAGATGATCCCTGACAGGTCGGTATGCTTGACCTCATAGCCGTCGGGATTATTCGGGTCACCCATGATCCAGGTACCCCCCGCCGCGCGCGCCTGCTGCCCAGCCACGATCACGTCGTCCACCCAGAAGCCGATGTGGTGCAGGCCGACAAAGTCCGCTCCGGTTCCTTGAGCGGCCTCGTCCGACTTGAAATGCAGGATTGCCAGGTTGACCACGCCGTCGGTCAAGAACACGCCCTCTGCCAATGGCCCATCGATTTCCGAGACTTCCTCTAACCCAACCGTTTGCTTGTAAAACTCAGCCGTTTCCCAAGGGTTTGCGACGCTGAGTGCGACGTGCCGGAGATATCCCTTGCTCTTCACGGTCATGGTTCGGCTCCCTGATTGCTGTCGTCGCAGCAGTCTGCCTCCGCCTCTCGCGAAAGAGCAAGTGAGCCCCCGAGGGCCGAGGACAATCGGCAGCGTGCGTATGTCGACGATGTATTGCTATCGCCGCCGATGCCCGCTCCTGCTCGGTGACTAGCCGGTCAGCACGAGACGTCGCATCGCTCGGGCTGCTCGGTGCAGATCATAGAGCAGGGTTCGCACCCGGATTCGAGCTCGTTGGCGCCAGAGATGCACGAGCAGGCCGCCATGCCGCCGCCATTCCAGTTCTCGCCGAGCGCGAGCGGGCCGATGCTGCTCGCGCCAAGGGAAATGCCTGGGCTGCTGAACCGGCGTCGGCACCTTGTCGAAGATCAGGACGTACGCCATCCGATTGCGGCCCGAGAGATTTGGACCCGCGCCATGCACGGTTCGCCCGTTGTGGATGACGCAGCCTCCGGCCGGGAGGGGGCACGGGACGGCATCACGCACGTCGAAGCCACTGACGCACTCAAGCGCATGGATCCGCGGATCGCCGCCGGGAAACCCGTGTGGGAGCACGGGTCCTTTGTGTGTCCCGGGGAGATAGGCCATACAACTGTTGGTCTCGTTCACCGGCTGCAAGGCCAGCCAGAAGCTGACTTCGTCATAATCAAACGCAGGATCCTGGAATGCCTCATCCTGATGCCAGGGTGTCGCGTCGCCAATCAGCGCCGGCTTCATCAGCGAGATATCGGCTTTGAATCGGACCTCGGGGCCCAGGAGTTGCTCCGCGATCCCCCGCGCCATTTTGTAGAAGCTGCTGCCGATCAGCTCCGGGGCGAACGACCGTGGATGCATGATTTGGGGAAAGCGGGCTGGTTCAGACCCGTCATCGACACCAAGCGCGTCATACAATGCGCCTTCTTCGAACCCGACTTTCTCATTGTGTAGTCTGGCCAACGTTGTACGCATAGCGCTGATCGCGTCAGCGGAAAGGCCGGTGTCAAACGTCAGAAATCCGTCTTCGCGAAAGCGACGAATGTTGTTTGCATCAAGTCGCATCATCTGGGGGATCAGCCTATCCTCAAGCGTCCATCACACAGCTGACGAACAAGACCAGTTACTGAAATGAACCTACGTTGTGTTGCCCAATCGAGTCTAATCACGAACCCTTCGTTCTTCGTGGATGTTACCGAAAATGTCGTCTGATGGCACTAGTTTTGATAAAATTCCTGTGATCTACCCAACTATCGCCCGATCCGTTTCGAAGTAATGGGATTACGCAAACTCCCTCGTGGCAGGGTTGCGCCCCCGGTTGCCATGTCTCGTGCTGCAGTGCAAAAACGGTAGCCCCAAGCTATTCCGAGCATGTCATGCCGTTGCACGTCGCCCTGACCCACAAAACGTCTTATCACTATGATCGGCTGATCGCGCTTGGGCCGCAGACGATCCGCCTCCGGCCGGCGCCGCAGGCTCGCACCGCAATCTTGTCCTATGAGCTGACGGTCGAGCCGCGGCCCCATTTCATCAACTGGATGCAGGACCCGCAGGGCAACCACCTCGCGCGCGTCGTGTTCCCGGAGAAGGTAGACCGGTTCGAGGTGACGGTCGATCTCGTTGCCGACATGGTGACGATCAACCCGTTCGACTTCTTTCTGGAGCCCGAGGCCGAGGCCTATCCGTTCAGCTATGATCCGGTGCTCGACCAGGAGCTGGCACCGTTTCGGAAAACTGAAACGCCGGGTCCGTTGTTGGCGGCGTTGCTCGCCGCGATCCCGCGTGAGGCGCAGCGCACAGTCGACAAGTTGGTCGCCTTGAACACGCTCATCCAGCACAAGGTCGCCTACATCGTTCGCCTGGAGCCAGGCGTGTTCACCCCCGAGGAGACACTGGCCGGGGCAATCGGATCGTGCCGTGACTCGGCATGGCTGCTGGTGCAGGTGTTGCGGCATCTGGGGATGGCGGCGCGGTTCGTGTCCGGGTACCTGATCCAGCTGGCGCCCGACGTGAAGCCGCTGGAAGGGCCGCCCGGCCCGTCGGCTGATTTCACCGATCTGCATGCGTGGGCGGAGGTCTATCTCCCGGGCGCGGGGTGGGTCGGGCTGGATGCGACCTCCGGCCTGTTTTGCGGCGAGGGCCATATTCCGCTCGCCGCCAGCCCCGATCCGATCTCGGCCGCGCCGATCAGCGGTCTGGCGGAGAAGGCCGAGGTGAAGTTCGACTTTGCCATGTCGGTGGCGCGGATCAAGGAGACGCCGCGCACCACAAAGCCATATACTGACCCGCAATGGCAGGCGATCCTGGCGCGCGGGCAGGAGGTCGATCACGCGCTGAAGCGCAGCGACGTGCGGCTGACTATGGGCGGCGAGCCGACCTTCATCGCCGCTGATGACATGGACGCGCCGGAGTGGAACACCGACGCCCTGGGCCCCACCAAGCGTGCCTACGCCGGGCGTCTGATCCGGCGGCTGATGGACCGGTGGACGCAGGGCGCGGTGCTCAATCACAGCATGGGCAAGCAATATCCGGGCGAGCAGCTTCCTCGGTGGGCGTTGCACTGTCATTGGCGCGCCGATGGGGAGAAGGTTTGGAGCGATCCGGCTTTGCTCGCTTTGGATGACGATACCGATCATGCAAACGCCGGGGATGCGGAGCGCTTCGCCCAGAGCCTGGCCGAGCGGCTGCAGGTCGATCCGGGGTTGGTCATCCCGGCTTATGAGGACATCCATTACTACCTGTGGAAGGAGTACCGCCTGCCTGCGAACGTGCTCGCCGAGGATGCCAAACTGCGCGACCCGCTGGAACGGGCTCGGTTGGCGAAGGTGTTCGGGCAGGGCTTGGCAAGCGTAGCCGGCAGCGTGTTGCCGTTGCGCCGGGTAATCGATGGCGGCGCTCGGCGGTGGCAATCGGGCAAATGGTTCTTCAAAGCCGGCGAGATGTTCCTGGTCCCCGGCGATAGTCCGGTCGGGCTGCGCCTGCCGCTGGAATTGCTGCCTTGGGTCGATCCGGAGCACGCCGAGTTCGACGTTGAGCCCGATCCTTTCGCGCCGCGGGAAAAGCTGCCGCCGCGCCAGGCGCTGCAATCGCGGCGCGCCTTGGGCCCCAATAGCAGTATCGAGAACTTCCGGCCGGTGCGGCAGGAATTGCCGGTGATCGGCCGGGGCGATCCGAGCGTGGTGCGGACTGCCTTGGCGGTCGAGGCGCGCGATGGGTTGCTGCACGTGTTCTTCCCGCCGGTGTTCGCGGTCGAGGACTGGCTGGCGCTGACTGCGGCGGTCGAGGAAACCGCGGGGGAGACCGGCCGGAAAGTGGTCCTGGAAGGCTATTTGCCGCCGGAGGACGACCGGCTGCTGCATTTCTCGGTGACACCTGATCCCGGGGTGATCGAGGTCAATACCCACCCCACATCGAGTTGGGCGGAACAGATCAAGCTGACCGAGGAGCTTTACGAGGAGGCGCGGCAGGTCGGGCTGGCAACCGAGAAGTTCAATCTCGATGGCCGGCATGTCGGGACCGGCGGTGGCAACCATGTGGTGATGGGGTCGGCTGCACCCGAGGACTCGCCGTTTCTGCGGCGACCCGATTTGCTGAAGTCGGTGGTAGGGTTTTGGCACAACCATCCCAGCCTGTCGTTTCTGTTCAGCGGGCAGTTCATTGGACCCACCAGCCAGCACCCCAGGGTAGACGAGGCCCGGCAGGACAGTCTGGTTGAGCTGGAGATCGCGTTTGCTCAGGTGAAGGCCAGACAGCAGGTCCCGCCTTGGATCACCGACCGGTTGTTTCGCAATATTCTGGCGGACATGACCGGCAATACCCACCGCACCGAGTTCTGCATCGACAAGATGTATTCGCCCGACAGTGCCTCGGGGCGGCGCGGGCTGGTGGAATGCCGAGCATTCGAGATGCCGCCCCATGCGCAGATGTCGGCGGCGCAAATGCTGCTGATGCGGTCGGCGGTGGCGGCGTTCTGGGAGCGGCCGTACCGAGCGGACCCTGGTCCATTGGGGTACGCGGGTGCATGACGATTTCATGCTGCCACACTTCGTGGAGCAGGATTTCCGCGGCGCGCTGGAGGAGCTTCGGGCGCTCGGTTTCGGCCTGGACCCGGAATGGTTCGCGCCGCATATGGCGTTCCGCTTCCCGCATGTCGGGCAGGTCGCGTTTTCCGGGATTCAACTGGAGCTGCGGAACGCGCTGGAACCGTGGCATGTGCTGGGTGAAGAGCAGGCGGTCGGCGGTACCGTCCGGTATGTCGATAGTTCGGTGGAGCGGGTGCAGGCCAAGGTCTCGGGCTGGGTGGACGAGCGGTATGTGCTGGCTTGCAATTGCGCGGCGGTACCGCTGACACGCACGGATCGTGAGGGCGAGTTCGTTGGCGGCGTGCGCTTCAAGGCGTGGAACCCGCCGAGCGCGCTACATCCGACGATTGGGGTGCACGCGCCGCTGGTGCTGGACGTGTTCGATCGGTGGAGCGGGCGGAGCGTCGGCGGGATGACCTATCATATCTCTCACCCGGGTGGCCTTAGCTACGAGACCCTGCCGGTCAATGCGAACGAGGCGGAGGCGAGGCGGCGGTCACGGTTCTTCCCGTTCGGACATACGCCGGGACCGATGCGCGAGCCGGTGGTGGGGCGGTCGCGAGAGCATCCGCGGACACTGGATCTGCGGCG
This sequence comes from uncultured Alphaproteobacteria bacterium, assembly GCA_963819345.1. Lineage (GTDB taxonomy): Bacteria > Pseudomonadota > Alphaproteobacteria > Acetobacterales > Acetobacteraceae > Rhodopila. Next base: position 112,143 of record CAWFVX010000011.1, on the reverse strand, counting down.
GGTCTGAGGGCGACGGTTAGCCGTTCGGGACCGGTTGGACCGCGACGCCGAGTTGGTTCAAGGCGTCGATCATCGCGCTGGCCCAGAGTTTCTTGTTTCGCTCCTCATGCGTCGGGGGATGGGCGCGGTTGCGGTGGGTGTCGATCTTGGCCTGAGCCTGCTCGATCGCGGCCTTCAGCTCGGGTTCCTGCAGGTCGTTTATGGGCTCCGGCATGGGGTCGGCGGCCGCGGTCAGTTGGTCGCAGAGCCGCAGATCGAGCGCCTTTTCGGTCTGGAGGGTGGAGCGATTGAGGCTGTTGGCGCAGCTTCGATAGCGAAGGCGCATAGATGGCGACATCTCGGCGGTCTTGGCCTCGGCGAGGACGTCGAGCGTGGTCATGCCGAGGGCGATTATGTGGGCCGCCTGCAGCATTTCGGCTCTGGTGCGGGTGGCATACGAGGCCAGGGTGTCGATGATTTCAGACCGGGCTTCGCGGATGTCCGCGGCGGCTGTCGAGAAGTATGGCAGCAGGAAAGCGATGATGGTTTCGAGATACGCATTGGGTCGCTGGGCCACGGTCGAAGTCCGGTCTGCAGTTGCCCGGGCGTTGTATCGGTCGTCGTAACGAATGTCAAGAACATTATAGGAACGAAGCTTTCTGCGAGTTTGGGGGCAGCCAGATTGATTTTCGGCGGAACATCGGGAAGCTATGTGGCAATATTTTCCAGCAGTGTGGTGCGGGGCTGGGGCAGTTTCGATCGAATAGTCTCTGAATGAATGCAGCGGCGAACAACGCCGGCAACGGAGGAAGTCGCGATGGACGCAAAAGCCTTCACGGCCTTCGAACAGGCTGCCCACGACCGCATCGCCCAGACCTATGCGGAACACTTCAGTCCTCTGACCGGCTTGGCGCTTGACCCCTTGCTCGAAGCCGCCCGAGTTGCAGCGGGGAAACGGTTGCTCGATGTGGCGACGGGACCTGGCGCGGCTGCTGCCGCAGCCTACGCCCGTGGAGCTCAGGTGACGGGCGTGGATGTCTCTCCCGGCATGATTGCACTGGCCCGTGCGGCGCATACCGCGGTGACATTCCAAGTCGCCGAGGTCACGGCGCTGCCCTTTGCGGACGGCGTTTTCGACGCGGTGATCTGCAACTTCGGACTGGGCCATTTTCCGATGCCTGAGGCCGCGCTGGCCGAATGTGTGCGTGTCCTGGCACCGGGTGGCACCCTGGCCTTCAGCTGGTGGGACCAACCGGCGCATCAGCGCGTGCAGGGTTTGTTTCGCGAAGCGATTGCGGAGTTGGGGCTCTCCCCACCCTCGAGCGTGCCGCAGGGCCACGATACGCTCCGGTACTCGGATCCGGAACCCTTCGCGGCGTTGCTGCGGGACGCGGGGCTTGCTGATGTAGCGGTGGTGGGGCACCGAACCAAGCATCTCATGCCGGATGTCGATGCCTTATGGCGGGCTGGGATTGGCGGCATGGCGCTCACAGCAAGTGCTATTACAACGCAGGACGTGGCCACACAGGCTCGGGCGCGCGAGGCGGTTGCTCGGCGCGCAGAGGCCTACAAGACCCCTCGAGGGCTCGAGATCCCGATAGCCTTCTTTATCGGGTCTGGGCAGAAAGTGTAGCGCCTGATCCTGCTTAGAGCGAGCCACATTCGCGAAGCCCGCCGTATTGGAGTGGGACAAGCGCTATGGGTTACTCCAACGCCAAGCACTGCCGGTGCCATGCATCTGTGCCGCCGCGTAGAATTGTGACATCACGCAGTCCAGAGGCGAGCATTTCGGTTGCCGCGCGAGCCGATCGTCGATCAGTCTTGCAGACAACGACGATCGGCTGCTTTCGAGCGGTCAAGGCTGATGTGTGTTGCGCAAGCTCGCCGAGCGGCATGTTGACAGCGCCAGGCAAATGACCGGGCGGTCCTGCAAATTCTTCAGGTTGCCGCACCTCGACAATGACAAGAGGCATACCGGCTGCAAGCCGGTGCTGCAGTTCCATCGTCTCGATCCACGCTGGTTCCTTCGCACGGAACCTGCGAAACAGCCGCGACACGAAAGCGATCATCAAGCACTCCGAGACGAATAAGCCATTACGCAGCACCGGCAGACGCCGGGTCAGGCCATCTCAAACCTTGGTCAGTATCTGCGAAGATGCTCCAACCGCCTCACCTGTGCGCGAAATCCGTAAAGAGATAGTCTCTTGTCTGCACGATCGTGTGGCACGCGAAGCCGCACTTGGCATCGTTCTCCTGCGGCGGAGTGTCAGCCGAGGTGCCAGGCCTGAATTTATCGGATGCAGCGTCATATACGAACGTCCCCCATCCCCACCCGCCGCTGTCCGCGAACCTCTTGCTGTCCTTCACCATGAAATCCATGTCGTGCTGAGTGCCTGGCACCAACGCCGCGGGGAACGTATCCATCTGTTTCGGGTTCCAATGGATTTTCGCCAGCTTGGCGCCGTCGGGGACAGGTTTGCCGTTGCCGGGAATTCCGGCCAGGTAGGCGTCGACCATCACCGGATTACCGAGGATCGCAGCGATTAACTCTCCGTCCTTACTGATCGAGACAACCTGCCAAGCCTCGTATCCTTTGAATTCAGAGAATGCGAGCCCACCCGGCACTTTCAAGGTGTACTTGTCCTCCGCGGATACAGCCCAGCCGCCCACGACGGCGAACACTCCCGTAATAGTCGCAATCGTCAGCACTCTTTTGCGGCTCATCGTCAGTACCTCCCTTATGGTAAAGTGTAGCGCAACTACTTTGCGGACTTACCGCGGGGCTGCGCGATTGAGTCGTCGATCATCAGAATGGCGCGTGCGGAACGCATGGCCTCCGAGCTATAGGCGGCAATCGCATTCTTACCAAAGTGTCATTGTTGCCGAGCTCAGCGGCAAAAGCTCATAGCAATCTCCTGTCTCCCCTGCTACTTGAGTCCGATAGTGGGCCATGCTGGCCGTAGTTGGCAACCTTGTGGGACTTCTTTTGTGTTATTGATTCTTTGTGGCCCCGAGCCGTGTCGTCAGACGCAAAGTAGGGGCACTAAGAACCAGCTTACATGTGAAACTTCAAGGAATACAGACGTTCGGTCGGTACTTGTCACCTTTTTCATCATAGCAACCGAAGAGAGCGGATGAACCTCGCGTTTGGCGACAACGTCCTTCGCTGTCGCCGCGTATTCTTTGTAGGATGATCGGATTTCAGGTGCGCATCGAACGCGGCGGCGTTTCGTAGACCTCGAAGATGAACGGGTGGTTCGGGTCCTTTTGTGAGAGCGTGATTTCGAACTCGCTACGGCTCGGCTCGGATTTTATACTCTCTGCGCAGAGCCACCCCCGCGCCTAATCATCAGCGCGCGTCGGGCGCGGCACACGCAAAGCTGCTGGGCTCGTTCCGGCTGCCCTGGCCCGAATAGCGAGCGACGGCCGGGTATGGGCACCATGGGCGTTGCATCGTGATGGCTTTTCGTGGGTCATTATCCTGGTATTTCGTGGCCACGATCTGCGCCGGAGCCACACCATCCTCGACCCAGTGCGCGAGCCCGGCCACGACGTCGTGTGCCGCGTCATGCGTGGGTGCCGGCAAGCCAAACGGACCACCGAACGCGTTCGGACCAGCGCCACCGCCGCAATGCTGCATGCCGGGGGCCATGAATAGCCGATAAAACGACTGCGTTTGCGGCACCCCGCCCATCTTTGCGGCCACCGCTTCATAATATTGGATTGAAGCGGCCGGCGGCAGCGCTGCGTCGGACCATCCATGGACCTGGATCAGTTTTCCACCCGCCGCCTTGAATCGATCCAGATTGGTGTCGGTCGCATCCAGTGCCTGCCCCGTCTTGGCGGTGGCGAGTTTCACATCGGTGTCGAAGTTTATGCTGCGAAAATCCCAGTCGGGCTTTTCAAAGACCATGTTCGAAAAGTATCCGACGCCGAACGCAAGCTGCAACGATCCTTCGCCCGCATTGGCACCATTCCCAGTGATCCACAGCGCCCAGCCGCCTGGGTTAGCCTCGCCACCCGGCTCGAAACCCGGAAAGACCGAATTGCCAGCGGCGTCTTGCCGCCCGGAATAGATTTTCTTCAGAGTGGTGATTTGCTGTGCAGTCAGACAGGCGTCGGACTCCGCCTCCTTGCACAGTAGGACGGAGGGGTCGAAGTGGCACTCACGCGGGTTGTCGAGTATCCCGTCCTCGCCATGGCAGGCGGCCAGCACCGCGGCAGTGATCGCCGGCAGCTTCTTGGCCGTGAGCGCGCCGCCGGGTTCGGCGACGAGGGCCTGCTCATCCCAGATGGCGGTCGGGAGCACCTGCGTCCAAAAGTTCGCCGGCGCTACCGCCACAATGCCGTCATAGTCTTCCGGAAAACGTTGCGCCTCCATCAGCGCCTCTCGGCCGCCATCCGAGCATCCGCTGAAATAGGCATGTGACGGGGTTCTGCCATAATAGGCCTGCACGATCGCTTTGGAGGTCGTGGCGGTTTCGTGTATGGCTCGCCAGCCGAAATCCACCACTTTCTCCGGGTGGCCGGGTGCCCAGCGTGCATCAACCCCGGAGCCGACGTGGCCGGTATCGGTGCCGGAGACCGCGTATCCGGCCTCAAGCGCCCAACTCATCGGCTCGTATTGAATGGAGCCCGCGAAGCCACCGTTACCAAGACCTTCGTACTTGCTGTTCCACGCGGAAGCCGGGGGAAGCCAAAGTTCAAAGCGGATGTCCGAGTCCGCGGTCGGCCTGATGGTGCCCTCGACGCGACAGAACGGCAAAGACAGCGAAACTACGTGGGATGGCCCCTGTCCGACGATGCTGAATGGTGGGCTGATATTGCCAGCCGCAGTGATCGAAGCGTCGCCCACCTTCATGCCAGCAAGGCTGTCACAGCTTGCCGCTGCGGCCTGCCCGGCGCCGAACGAGCATGAAGCGAGCCAGACGAAGGCGGCAGCCGCGATACGATGTGCCGATCGCATTGACTCTCTCCCCTCGATAGCTTCTACGGAAATTCCACAGTTGGTGGTTGAGGCCACTGTGCGTCTGTCAGCTTTTCGTATCAAGGGTATCGGCCGCCCGAGCTGTGGCTGCTCGATAAAGATCACAAGTGCCCTACCTCAGTCGGTCTAGCCCTAAGGTCCCTCCCCTGCCCCTGGTCCCACCCCCCTCAAGGAATCTGACCGCCCATGCCACGTATGAAAATACTCAACGGCTCCAAACAGATATGGTCGATCAACCTTTCGTTGCCCAGCGCATGATCGTTTTGCAATCGTTAGGTACTGCTGCACCGAACTCGCAACGTGCCTGTTAAGAAAACGGGCTTGGCGATCGGCCGAGATCATTCGCGGTTGAGGCTGAAGCCTTCATCCCGCCAGCCCACCAGCCCACCCAGCATCAGCTTCACGGGGCGTCCCAACTCGGCCAGCCGAAGCGCCGCCCGATCAGCTCCGTTGCAGTGCGGTCCGGCGCAATAGACCACGAACAGTGTCTCCGGTGGCCAGCATGCCATCCGCTCCCGGCTGATCAATCCGTGCGGCAGATTGAGCGCGCCCGGAACATGAGCCTGCGTGTAGGCCTGCGGACCCCGGACGTCGAGAAGAACGAAGTCCGGGGCGGTCTCGGTGGCGTGCCGCAGGGCTTCGTGGACATCGGCGCAGTCCGTCTCCAGCGAGAGGCGGCGGGCGAAATGGGTCCTTGCGTCGGCAGCGGAAGCCGGCGGTGGTTGCGAAACAATGCTGACGACCATGCTGGCCTCGCTGTTCTATCTGTGGGTGGAGGATGCTCGGACACTGGCGCGCTGGCCAGTGGCAGGTATGCCTGGTATCGTCGATATCATGCCAAAGCGTCCCATCGCCCGCCGGCTCGCAAATCCCGTGGTTGTAGTGGTCGCGTATGACGGGCTTTGCACATTCGAGTTCGGATGTGCGGTTGAGATCTTCGGTCTCCCGCGGCCTGAGCTGGGCGAAAATTGGTATCGCTTTGCCGTGGCCAGCGCCGATCCCGGTGCGCTGCGGGCGACCGGGGGGGTGCAGGTCACCGCGGATGGGGGTCTGAACTTGCTGGCGACGGCAGGCACGGTAATCGTGCCGGGTTGGCGCGGCGTGGATGCGCCAGTGCCGGAGGCGCTGATCGCGGCGCTGCGCGGTGCTCATGCGGCCGGAGCGCGTATCCTGTCGCTGTGCTCCGGTGCTTTTGTACTGGCCGCGGCTGGGCTACTGGACGATCGGAACGCCACGACGCATTGGCGCTATGCGAACCAACTCGTCGAGCGCTATCCCCGGGTGCGCTTCGTGCCGGATGTGCTCTACGTGGACGATGGGCTGATCCTGACCGCGGCGGGAAGTGCCGCCGGACTGGATTTGTGTTTGCATGTTGTCAGACGCGACTGGGGGTCGGAAATCGCCAATCAGGTGGCCCGCCGCCTGGTTCTGCCGGCCCATCGGCAGGGTGGTCAGGCACAATATGTCGAAAATCCCGTGCGCGGGAGCGGGCTGGCGGATCTCGGCTGGCGCCGCTGCTGGATCGGGTTCGCGCGGACCTGGATCAGGAATGGCCGGTGGCGCGTCTTGCGGTTGAGGCGGCCATCAGCGTTCGAGCGCTGCACCGGCGGTTTCGCGACGCGGTCGGACAGAGTCCGGGGTTTTGCTGGCGGCTGAACGGGTAGCTCGGGCGCGCGAGCTGCTGGAAAGCGGTTCCCTGTCGATAGAGGGGATAGCCGCAGCGTGCGGCTTTGGTTCGGCAGCGACGCTTCGCCACCGCTTCCGGGCGGTGCTTGGAACCAGCCCGGCGGCCTACCGGGCACGATTTACCCTCGCGGGATAGCGGGGGGTTTCAGCCTAGGCTCGGCGCTACCCTTCGAACGGGTCCCGCACCATAATCGTGTCGTCGCGCTCCGGGCTGGTAGACAGCAAGGTGACCGGCGCTTCCACAAGTTCTTCGATACGGCGGACGTATTTCACCGCTTGTGCGGGCAGGTCGGCCCAGGAGCGGGCACCCTGGGACAATTCGGCCCAACCAGCCATGGTTTCATATTCCGGCACCGCGGCAGCCTGGGCGGCAGGGGCGGCGGGCAAATGGCGGGAGAAAACGCCGTTGATGCGGTAGCCGGTGCAGATTTTCAGCTCGGTCAGGCCGTCGAGAATGTCCAGCTTCGTCAGTGCGATGCCCTGCACGCCGCCCACCTTCACGGCTTGGCGCACCAACGCGGCGTCGAACCAGCCGCAGCGACGACGGCGGCCCGTGTTGACGCCGTATTCGTGGCCACGATCGCCCAGCAACTGGCCGATGTCATCGTGCAGCTCGGTCGGGAACGGGCCCGACCCGACTCGCGTCGTGTAGGCCTTGGCGATGCCCAGCACGAAGCCGACCGTCGCCGGACCCACACCACTGCCAGAGGCGGCGGTGGCGGCAACCGTGTTGGATGACGTGACGAAGGGATAGGTGCCGTGGTCGACGTCCAGCATGACGGCCTGTGCGCCCTCGAACAGGATGCGCTTCCCGCCGCGCCGGAGCTCGTCCAGCCGCTCCCACACCGGTTCGGCATACGGCAGAATTTGCGGTGCGAGTTTCAGCAGGCCGTCCAGCAAGGTGGCCTTGTCAAACGGGGCGACGCCGAAGCCCTGCAGCAGCGTGTTGTGATGCAGCAGCAGCTCATCGAGCTTTGCGGACAGGGTTTCGGGTTCGGCGAGGTCGGCGACCCGGATGGCGCGGCGGGCGACCTTGTCCTCATAGGCCGGGCCGATGCCGCGGCCGGTGGTGCCGATCTTACTCGCACCGCGGGCTTCCTCGCGCGCTTTATCCAAGGCCGGGTGCAGCGGCAGGATCAGCGCGGCGTTCTCGGCGACGCGCAAGGTTTCCGGCGTGACTGTCAGGCCCTGGGCGCGCACGCGGGCGATTTCCGCCAACAGGGCATCGGGGTCGACGACGACACCGTTACCGATGACACCGAGCTTGCCCCGCACCAAGCCGGACGGCAGCAGGGAGAGCTTATAGGTCTGGTCGCCGACGACGAGGGTATGACCAGCGTTGTGGCCGCCCTGGAACCGGACGACCACGTCGGCCCGGCTCGCCAGCCAGTCCACGACCTTTCCCTTGCCCTCATCGCCCCATTGGGCGCCGATCACGGCGACATTGGCCATTGTTCAGCCCTCGATGTGAAGACGCGCGGCTTGTCCATCGCGCAGGAGCGCGGCTTGTCCATCGCGCAGGAGCGCGGCTTGTCCATCGCGCAGGATGTGGGAGCAGCCGAGACGATTTGCCTCGGCCGTATCATCCGTGGTCGGGGTCAGAGCCGCGACGGTGGCGAAGCCGTCCGCCCGGAGGCCGGTGGCGACATCCCGGTCGGCGCCCAGCGGAATGAATACGCGTGGGCGTGCCAGGCGCTGTGGGGCAACGCGAAGGATCGCATCCGGATACAGGGTCAGGCCGGTGGCCGGCTCACTGTCCCCGCAGACGTAACGGCCGCCGCGGCCGAGTTCTTCGTGCCGGCCTGGCGCGTATACCGCGACCGACACGCCGGTTTCGTAGCGAAAGCCGCGGAATTCCACCGGATCGACGGTCAGGCGAAGCGCCGGCGCAACTGCCCGGATCGCCGCCACGGTCTCGGCCACCCGGTCGGCGAGGGCGCCGGCGAGGTTCGGCAGGCGTGCCTCGACCAGCGCCGCCAAAGCGCGGTCGGCCGGTCCAGCAGCCAGTAGCAGTTCGGTCAATACCGGGGCGAGCGCGCCACCGTGGCGAGCGACCGCGGCGGCATCCTTGCGATCGAGTGCTCGGGCCAGGGCGGTCCGGTTCGGGCCGGTCAAGCCGGCGTCGTCGAGCATGGAGGGCACCAGCATCGGAAGGGTCAGGTCGAAGCTGACGCGGGTCAGGCCGACCGCGGCCAACGCCTCGGCGGCGACCACCACGGTTTCGGCGTCGGCTTCGGGGCTGTCGTGTCCGATCAGTTCCACGCCGGCCTGGGCGACCTGCCGGTCCGGGGCGAGTTGGTTGCCACGCACGCGGAGGCACTGGCCGGCGTAGGACAGACGCAGCGGCCGTGGGGCGCTGCCGAGGCGGGTCGTGGCAATGCGGGCGACCTGGGGGGTGGTGTCGGCGCGCAGGCCCATCATGCGCTGGCTGGCGGGGTCCATCAGACGAAACGTCTGGTCCGCCACCGCCACGCCGGAGCCGGCGAGCAGGCTGTCCTCAAACTCCATCAACGGCGGTTTGACACGCTGATAGCCGTGGGCCGCGAAGACGGTCATCAGCGCCTCGACGGCGGAGGCTTCCGTTTCCGCGTCGGGCGGCAACAGATCGCGCAGGCCAGCGGGGAGGAGTGCCGGGTTGGGCGGCAGGTCATCGGTCATGGCAGGCGTCAGCTACCAGCAAACGCGTTGGCGGGGAACACCTGTTGGCGGGTGGTGGAGCGGCGGAGTACGGCCTGTCGGCCACGACCACCGTCTATTTCGTTTCCGTTTCCGCCTCTTCGAAGCGGTCCAGAGCGACACGCTTGATTTGCGTGATTTGTCAAATCCGGATGACCCGGCCATTAGCAATTAGGTCGATTGCGGAGCCCTGCCCGCAATCTGCAAGCAACAAGATCGCCATGAATGGCTCATAAGCGGCTAATTTCCATGTACGGCACACCGGTAGAGGCAGTGCCATACTGGACCGTCAAACGTCCGTTTGAGAGATCGGCCGGGGTCATCCCAGCCAACGTTAGGTACTCGGCGGGTTTGCCAGCGGCCGTGAGTTGCAGCGTCAATCCGGTATATTCGGCCGCCCCCTCACCGGCAGCCCAAGCAGACGAGAAATCAGCGGGGGTAACCCCCCAGATGGTCGCCGCATCGCCAGCATGGAAATTAACCAGAGTAGACCAAATCGGCGCAGCAGGATTGAGATCGTTCAGGAAAAACGTATCATCACCACCGCCACCAACTAGGAAATTACTGCCTCCGGTGGCATCCAGAACGTTATTCCCCCCGGCTTGACCAACATTAATCGCATCATTGCCAAGTCCGGAATAAATGAACGAGTTCGGCGTGATCGCGGCGATATCGAGATTGTCGGGATTCAGATCGATGAACTCACTGGTCAATCCAGCCACTGGGCCTGTGTAAGGCGTGCCAGCTTCTTCCGTAGTTTGGCCTGTCGTATTGTCATGTACCTCGAAATGGCCAGCCTGAGTCTCAGAGATATTTGGAGGACCTGGCTCAGGCGAAGGAGAGGTCCGTTGTGTCCAGCCAAGCGCGTCCGTGACGGTGATGTCGGTTTGGGACAACATGTCGGTTTCGCCAGCCTGATTTGTGCCATACACATCGCTTTGTGTAAAATCGGCAGTATCGTCGAAATTGGCTTGTGTACCGTTGCTCAGAAATTCGTTGTTGAACGAAAGCGAAGACAGCGGGCTGCCGTTGACGGAGAAATGGGTGGTCAACCCGTCTCTACCGTCGGTGAAGTCGCGAACCCCTGGCGACGAGAACCGGAACAAATCCATCGTGCTCCAGACACCGTTTTGATCCCCAAGGCCGCCTACGCGGCCCATCGCGCCCTCACTGATCTCGTGTTCTAATATGGAAGTGACATCTTGGCCGAAACTCCAATTGTAGGAGGAGTTCAGGGTGACGGTGTCGTCCGTGGAGAGCGCGGAACTTCCCAGTCCCAACATCCTAGCGTAGGCTACCGGAAGGTACCAGGTGTGCCCTCCAGTCGGATCCGTGCCTGGCAGAGAATCACCGGTCGGAAGCGCATTCCGTAACTGCTGGTAAGATACCGCCCAATTGGACCAGTTATTGGAAGCCAGGGAACCGCCTGTCGCTTGTTCGTCGAAAGTTATGTTAACGGTGAGCGAGTTACTCCACAAACTCTCATATGTATTCTCGGCGGCAACGATACAGCTGATATATTGTTGGCTGCAATTCGCGGTATACGTATTGTTGAAGATGAGACCGCTGTCGGGCGTACTCACTGTTTGAGTCGCCATTATAGTCCGCCTCCCTTATATTTTCGTTTCGGATGATGTTAGATACCGGCCTTTTGGCCACCGCAAGCGATTGACCGTTATGGGCTGGGCGGCGGATCTATGGTGTTATCAGTGATTCTGATTGACGATGGCATAGGGCGGCCTCCAGTGCTCTAGTCACGGCGCAGAACGTTTAGGCGCGAGAATTCAAAAGCGATCAGCCGTCGCGCCACTCTCGGTGGAATGTCAACTCCCCAAAATCCAATTCCGTCATACCATTGAAGCCCTGACGATACGCGAAGCTACGCCCCTGTGGCCGATCCGTCACGGGCCACTGATGCGGCCATCGCGTGGCAATGAACCCATTCGCAATCATATGAGGCTTGAAGCTGCTCCCAATCTGTACGCTCGGTCCTCCTGGCGGTTCGAGTTGGGGGCCGATTCGCCGACCGCACCGGATGCACCTCTGGGGACCCTGCCACTAGCAAATCGACAGTGCTTCTGGAGTGGCTAAACAGGAGGTGCCGGCCTCGGCGGTTTCCGAGATACCTGCAGTTTCGGCTTTGCCGCCATCGCACTGGTACTTGTCTCACTCGGCTACCGATTTTTCGACAACGGTTGCAATCGCGTCGACTTATGACACTCTCTGCTGCCCCCCGCTCCGCCGCGTGGATCCGCCTGCAAGCTTCTCGCTCATCCCTTGATCCGCGGTATGACCTACCTCTACCCGGGCAGCGAATCGACTTTATGCGGGCTACAAAACCGTCGCCATCAGGCAACATAATGCGTCGCGTGATGAAATTGAGCATGGCCGCGCCGGTTGGTAGTGGCTCGCAGATACGGCCTTGCCAGGTCATGTATCATCCTGATCAAAGGCGTTCCCGACAGTCGGCGCGCCGCCTACGTTGGAGCCATTCCCGCCGTAAATCCCGCCTGTGCCTGACATGACCGCCGATCCAGTCACCATCGAGGTCGATAACACGCACACGGTGTCAGGCCTACTGCAGAAGCCGGAGCACGCCTTCGCCTGTTGTGTCCTGGCCCATGGCGCGGGGGCGGGAATGACTCACCGGTTCATGGTGGCGGTGGCCGACGGGCTGGCCGCGCGGGACGTTGCGACGCTGCGGTACCAGTTTCCCTACATGGAAGCGGCATCGAAACGGCCTGATCGGCCGGCGCTCGCGCATGCGACCGTTCGCGCTGCTGTTGCGGCAGCGAGCCGGCTGACGCACGGACTGCCATTGTTCGCTGGCGGCAAGTCCTTCGGCGCGCGCATGACGTCCCAGACACAGGCGGCAGCGCCATTGCCGACGGTGCGAGGCCTGATTTTCCTCGGTTTTCCGCTGCATCCTGCCAACAAGCCGTCCGACGAGCGGGCGCGGCATCTGGTCGATGTGCATATCCCGATGCTGTTCGTGCAAGGGACACGCGACGCCTTGGCGAACCTAGGATTGCTGCTTCCCATGGTCGATGCGCTGGGTCCAGGTATTAAGATGCACCTGCTCGATCAGGCTGATCATTCCTTCCATGTTCCAGCTCGCTCCGGCCAAACAGATGCCCAGGTCCTAGACGAAGCACTCGACGGAGCCGCGGCGTGGATACGAAGGATTCTCGCAATGCCGTCGTTGCCAGGAACGTCGTGACCGGGCGATCCCGAAAGCTCAATGGAGAAATGACTTCGTCGTTGGCGTGGCCCTCGTCCGTCACCGTCTAACGGGGACGCCCATGACGAGACCAAGATGCGTCAACCGCGGACTACGCGCAGCCGACCAATACGCGCCGAGGACAACCAGACTACGATGATTGCGCTGGGAACCGCGGGTATTGTTGCGATAAGCCAGGAAAGCCGCGGATGGCGAACAATCGCAGGGATGATAAACCGATGTCGCAGACACGAAGCTTGCTGCTTCAGATAGCAACATCTCATGAACCTGCCGGCGAGCCGCGTCTGATAGGGGCGCTCTTAGGCTGTTTTAGCTCCCTGCTTGGTCTGGGTACTGCAACGGCTGCTGAAGCGACCGCGGCCCAAACGCCAATGGGCCCGATCCCCGTTACCCAGATCTTCACGTTTCTCTTTCTGATGCTCGGGCCAATCAAAATCATTGGTCCATTCGCAAAAACCTCGCAGGGGGCCGAGCCCGGACTTACCTGCAGATTGCGCTCCGAGCGGCGCTCATTTCAGCGGCGGCGCTGTTATTTGCCGGCCTCATCGGGGAGAACAGCGTGGACTATGACGGGACTTCGATGCTCCCAAACGTGCGTGGAGGTTGTCCACGCACGTCCAAGCCTCATCTGCGGGGAATGATCGTCGTTCTCAAAATTCTCCTGATGGCGTTCGCTCTGCTGTACGTTTTACCCCTCGGCATCGCCGCGCTGCTCTACCGCGTGGAGGGATCGGGCATCGGGTGGCGAACGGCGGATCGGTCCAGCATCGGCGTCCTGCCGGCACCGGCGCAGCATCCCGCGGCCGTGGTCCGCATCTTTTCCGCCAAGACCGTCCGCTGGCGCGGCATCTTCGCGTCCCATAGCTGGATCGTTTTCAAACCGGCGAACGCGCCCTCCTACACCCGTTACGACTCCACCGCGTGGGGCGAGCTGCCGATCCGCATCAACGGGTTCGAGCCCGACGGCCGCTGGTTCGGCCATACGCCACAAGTCGTCTTTGCCGCGGACGGAGACGCCGCTGTTGCCCTGCTACCGCGAATTCAGAGCGCCATCGCCGGCTACGCCTGGCGAAACGAGGGCGATTACCGCGCCTGGCCGGGACCCAACTCCAACACCTTCATCGGCGCGATCATGGACGCCGTGCCGGAGATGCGATGCACTCTGCCGCCGACGGCGATCGGCAAGGATTACCCCTACGATGGAAGATGGCTCCGGCTGACCTCCTCGCGCACGGGCGTACGCCTGACGCTGGATGGCTATGGCGGCCTGACACTTGGCTGGGTGGAAGGCGTCGAGGTCAACATCCTGGGCGCCGTCGCTGGCCTCGACATCCGCCGCCCGGCGGTGAAGCTGCCAGGCTTTGGACGGATCGGCATACCAGAGTAGGGCTACTCCACCGCTTGACTCACCGCCTCGGTCGTTGGGCGCTCGTCCTCCGGACGGATCTCATCGCCAAACCCGAGGTTATTATCGCCTGGATTAGCTGCCATTTCCGCAACGGTGAACTCCACCGCCGCAACGATATGGGCCAGGTTCACCGTCGCGACCGTGGCACCGGGAACCGGCGCCCCCAGGAAATGTTTCGAACGCCAGGCCAGATCCAAGCCGTCCGGTACGCCGGCTTTATCCAAAAGGACATCCAGCAGGATCACCCCTTCAGACGATTGGTGCGCTGCCGCGATCGAGGTCAGACGTACCACATCTCCCGTCGTCATCAGCAGGCCAAAGCAACCACGCAACCCGACCATCCGCCGTCCCAGCCAGGCAGGCAGCAAACCGGTCACCGTCTCGGGGTCCGTGATCCGCGTCCATGCCACTATTCAGTCCTCCTTAACATTTCGTAAGCAATTCCAACCTGATGAGTTCGGGTTGAGAATTTGGCTGATCGCATCACTCGTTCGCTTAGGCCGTTCCATTCGGCACGATGACGCTGTAGCGGAGATCGGGGCGCCACGGCCACGAAAAACCGTCATGGCAAGGTGGGCGATCTTACCCGTTCGGGGCTGGGGTGAGTACCTAGGTAATGCCGCCCTAACACCGATAAAGGACTTGAAAACCACAAATCGGCGCCCAACGGATGGGCGCTGGAGTTGGCAAGGCATCAGCCCGTTGGCAGCTCCGGGGTCAAGAGGCCGGGCGAGGTGACGGCCCGGCTAGACCGCCCCTGCCGCCCGCAGCGCCTCGACCGCCTGGGCGTTCAGCCCGAGCCAGTCAGCCAGTACGGAGTCCGTGTGCTCGCCTAGCACCGGGGACGAGGTCACGGCGGGTGGCTTTCCATCCACCCGGACCGGCCACCCCGGCATCTTGAAGTCCCGGTGCAGCGGATGGCGCATCACCTGCATGATGCCACGGTCTTCGAAGGATTGGTCGTTCTGCAACTCCATGGTGTCGAGCACGGCACCGGCGGGAATGCCCGCGTCCCCTACAGCGCGCATCGCATCGTGCTTCGTGTGCGTGCGGGTCCAGGCGGCGATGATCTCATCGACTTCGGCCTCGCGCGCCAATCTGTCCATGGGCGTCAGGTAACGCGGGTCGCCGATGAGTTCCTCCCGTCCCACGATCTTCAACAGCCGATCCCAATGGTCCGGATTGGCTCGGCTTGTCATGATGTAGACGTAATCGTTCGGCCCACCGGGAGCACACGGGTACAGCCCCATCGGGGCATTGTTGACACCAGGCACCTTGCTGCCGCCTCGCTGCGCCGGCTTGCCGGTCAGGCCTTGCGTCGCGAAGTTGATACGCATGTAGTGCATGATGGCGTCCTGCATCGCGACCTGCAGCCGATGTCCCTGCCCGGTCGCTTTTCGCTGATACAGCGCGCCCAGGATGGTGATCGCCATCAGCATCCCGGTGCCGGTATCGCCGACCGAGAAGCCCGGCCGGGTGGGCGGCCCATCCGGATCGCCGGTCACACTGAAGGTGCCGCCGCACGCCTGAGCGATCATATCGAACGCGAGGTTCTTCTCGTATGGGCTGCCTTCGCCGAAGCCCTTGACCTGGGCGTAAATGATGCCCGGGTTCAGTTCGCGAACCACGTCGTAGCCGAGCCCGAGCCGCTCGATGGCGCCCGGCGCGAAGTTCTCGATGCAAACGTCGGCCTGCCGCAGCATGTCCTTGACTAGCGCCAGCCCCTGCGTTGATTTCAGGTTGACAGTGATGGAGCGCTTGTTGGCGTTGAAAACATGGAAGTAATAGGGGTCGGTGTCCGGCTGTCCTGCCCGCCGCCGCCGTCCCGGGTCGCCCAACTTCGGGTTCTCGACCTTCACCACGTCGGCGCCGAGCCACGCGAGGGCCTCGGTGCAGGACGGCCCTGCCTCGAACTGTGTCAGGTCGACAATCTTCACGCCGGCAAGGAACTGGACGCTGGCGACTGCATCATTCATGGCGTTTCCTTCGGGAGATGCCGCTTTGGTTGAACCGGAGCGTGCCATATGCCGATGGCGCGAAGCAATCGCTACGGTCGGCGGACCCTTGTCGTTGAAGCCGCATCGGCAAGCTACCTGCGCACCTGCGGGATCGGCCGCGAGGCGGCTCAACCTGCCTTGAGCCAAGCTAGATCGGGCTTTTCTCCGTGCCGGCCAAGCGCCGACGTTGTTCGCAGCGTTCTTTTATTTCGACATTAGCGTCATGGTGTGGGTTCTGCTCGAGCCGCAGGGCGCTGCAACTCGGCGACGCCTGGTGGTTCATGTTCTTCAACGGCGTCACCTTCGGCGCGCCAAGCATTCCGATGACGAAACCGGAACTGGTCAAGGCGCTGCGTGAGCGCGGATTGGTTTTTGCCGGATTGGGCGGCGGCGTCGAGGATGCGGCGGCGAAACCGGCGTTGGCCTCCATGCTGGCGACGATCTGGGTGAATGAATACGACGATGAGCGCGACGCCAGGTTCATCAACGACCGTGTCCACGACAATATCCAGAAGGGCGGCACAATGCTGGTCTGTCCGCGGCACGATAGGACCTTCGATCTGCGGACGGGCGAATCCCTGACCAGCGACTGCCAGCTTCGGACCTATCCGGTCCGGGTGGCGGAGGACGGGCGGATCATGCTCGAGCGGATTGCGGTATCCGCAGAATAGACAGGTGTCGTTCCCGCGCTCGCGGTTTGCACCAGACGCCGCCCCTCACTGCTTGGACGGCGCGGTTGCGCTCCCGGGCATTGGCATGTTCTGCATGTCCATCGGCGCAGCGGCGGGGGCGTTGATCGTCATGCCGCCACGCGCCATGAAGGTGGGCAGGACGTGTGGCATCACGAGCACCATGGCGCCATACGCCACAAGAGCAGCGGCCGTAGTACGGGCAACAGGGCGCCCCCAGGGGAGTACCTTCTCGGCAAAAATAACCAGCGTGATCACCGCCATCGCGGCGATATTCATGATGCCGAGCGGAAACAGAACGACGAACAGTAGCCAGCAGCAACCGAGGCAATAGGCGCCGTGAAGTAAACCCATTCGTAGCGCGCCCGTTACGCCATCCCGCCATGAAGTCATGATGAAGCTGATTGGCGTGCGGCACTTTGACAAACACAGGTCCTTGAACGGCGTGATCTGATAGACGCCCGCCGCGATGAGGACCGCCCCGCCCATTCGGGCGGCGGTACTCGGAGATAGCGCGGCGCGCGCCGCAATGGCCTCGACGGCAAGCGCGCCCGCATAGGCGACACCGCCCGACAACGTCCACACCAGCATGTAGGCCGCCACGAATACCCAGGTTGCAACAAAGGCCTCGCCACGCTGGCGCTTGCTCACCTGCACCTTATGGAAGGTAAGGATCATGGGCGCGGCGGTTGGAAACATCATGGCCACCATCATGACCACCCAAATCGCCAGAAACAGCGGCGCGCGCATCCCCATAGTCGGCGAGGCCATCGCCATGTCCATCTCGGCGCCGGCGCCTTGCCAAGTGAGCAGCGCCCAAGCGGCAGCGGCCAGCGCCAGAAGCAGCCCCAGGATGACGTTGCGTTGCACCAGGAGCGAGTTGGTCTGGGCATGTTCCACGGCAGCTTCTCCCTCCGGCAACAGGTTTGGTACGGCGGCAAGGGCCGAGGGATCGGCGGTGCGGAGGACCAACGCGCTGCTAGTTTGACCAGCTGATTGGAGCGTAGTGTCCGTTCTTGCCGGAATTGTCCCAGCGCATGCCGTGGTCCGCGAAGGTGCTGCCCTTGCTGCCCATGCCAAACGCGAGTTTGTCCGGCGCGACCGGATGTCCCATAGCCCCCCAAATCTCGCCGCTTGGGTGCATGCTCGCCAGCGGGTCCACCGCCATGTGCATGATCCCGGGGATCTCCGCCGAACGGCTGTTGCCGTTGATGGCGTATTTGATCGCAACCTTCTTTGCGCCAAGATGCGTGCCAACCAAAGGGGCGAAGGCCGCCATAGGGCCACCCTCAGCACCGCCGAAAATGGCGCCGAGCGCCTGGGTCTGTTCGTCGTTCGCCCGCTCGTCGATATAGGCGGCAATCGTCCAGTTGCCGGCCCCCATTGGTCCAGGCGCATGCCCGATCACGGCTACATTAAGCCCGTCGATCGAAACCTGGCCGTAGCTGCCCTTGTCGATGTGGAAGATCAGAGCCACGTCGCACACGCCCTGGCTTGGACGCGCCGTCAACGGTGCGACGGCCGATACAAGGCATGGGCACACAACGTCGCAGTTGCAGTTCTCGAAATAGTCGCCAGAGAGCTGCCACTTGGTTTCCGCCGCCACGTTTACCTCCATGCTCGATGAATGGACGAACCTTAGCCTAGGCCATTTTCCAGCGGCCACCAATCCTGTCGGGATTCAGAGCCGGGCCGCCCTACTGTTCCAACCCTGTTGGCGGAAGCAAATTGCACGTCGGGACGACGCGAAGTGCCGCCGCGTGGGCAGCATGGTTCTTCTTGCCCTTCTTCACGAATGGCTTCAAGGGTTGCGGACAAAAATATCGTCGAGGCCAGTTCACCCTCGTCCCTTGCGCCCAAGAATACTATAGCTGGGACGAACCGACTCGCCCAACCGCATGGGTGTTCTGTCGGGATCGGACCACTAAATTACCCCGATCTCCATTTAATTGGTGCAACTATAAACCATGTCACCGACTCCGTCGATAAAGCATTTTACTTTGTGCGCACTGGCAATGCATTCTGACGGCGTATCGTCAGGTATGGCGTCAAGCAGCATTCGCCTGCCGGCAAGCGGGAATATGCATGAGGATCTTAATCTTTCCTTCCGGTCATAGAAGGGGCTGCGTTGGTGGCGTCTCGCGTTCGTAAACACCCCGCTTGAGCGCGGGCTCGGTTCCGATCACACTCGGCCGCATGCAGCCCGAATACCTTGACCCGCGCTCCGGCGCGACGTTCCCGCTCGACCAGCCGCGTTGGTGTGGTGTGGACCGGGCGCCGTTGTTGCTGACGCCGTTGCCGGGCGCAACGCGGGCACAGATTGACACCGCGACGCGAAGCCTGTGGCGCTACCGGGCAGCGTTGCCCTTTGGGATCGACGATCCAATTACACTTGGTGAGGGCGTGACGCCGTTGATTCCTAGCATCGTCTCGGGGGTTCGGGTGCTACTGAAGTGCGAGTGGTTTAACCCGACGTGCAGCTTCAAGGACCGCGGGGCAAGTGTAATGCTGTCTCTGCTCCGGTCGCAGGGGATCAAGCACGTGCTCGAGGACAGTTCCGGCAATGGCGGCGTAGCGATCTCGGCCTATGCGGCGGCGGGCGGGATGGCAGCAACGATCCTGACACCAGCCTCTACCAGCCCGGCGAAAACGGTGCAGATGCGGGCGCACGGCGCGACCGTTGAGTTGATCCCCGGCTCTCGCCAGGATACCGCCGACGCAGCCCTGGCGCGCTCGGGCTCAATCTTCTACGCCAGCCACAACTGGCACCCATTCTTCTTGCAGGGGACAAAGACCCTGGCCTACGAGTTGTGGGAGGACCTGGACTTCCGGCCGCCCGACAACATCATCACCCCGTGCGGCGCCGGATCGAACGTGCTTGGTTGCGAGATCGGATTTTCGGAACTGCTCCGTGCCGAGCAGATCGAGTTTTTGCCTCGGATATTCGCCGTTCAGCCAGCGAATTGCGCACCGATCGCCGCGGCGTTCATGGACGCGGCTGAGGCGGCCGAGATGGTAATCTCCCCCACCATGGCCGAGGGGACCGCTATCGCCCATCCCATACGAATGCGCGAGGTTCTCGGCACCCTGCGTGAAACCAGAGGCGGCGCGGTTACGTTGACCGAGAGGGAGATCGCCGAGGCGACGCTGGATCTCGCGCGTGTCGGCATCTACGTAGAGCCCACAAGCGCACAGGTCGCGGCGGCGTTCAGCAAGCTGCTGGAGACCGGGACGATCACGCCGGAGCAAACGACTGTGCTGGTGATGACGGGGACAGGCCTAAAGGCTACGCTGCGGATCGCCGGTCTTCTGGGGATCGCGGTGTGATGCGAGAAACCTCAATGGACGAGTAGTCAATGCGCTAACAGGAGACTAGAAGCCGACGGGCCAAGCCAACCGGGGCAACAGGCCCTCGCGAGCAACCGATGCGCACAATCATTAGGTGGTCGAGATGGTCGCCAAGGAGCCGGACCTGTCGCTGATGGAACCCTGAGAGCGTCCGGCGTCGGACAACCGGCGTTTCGGCTCCAGTGGCGCCTCTTCGATCATCACGGCGGCAGCCGCCGGCCGGAGGTGACAAGCCACCCGAGACCGGCGACCAGATGCAAGAGCGCCAACCGGCTCGGGCCGCCGCCGTGATCCGTGCGAACGATCACTTAGCCATCGCGATGCGCGGCGTAGCAGGACTGAGCGTGGCTGCGTGCTCTTCCGAGATGTCGCGATTGGTGTAGTCCGGCAGGAACCTCACGACGACAACACTGACCAGCCCGCAGAAGACAAGATAGGCACCGACCGCATAGCCCGACCCAAACGTCGCCAGCAGGAGTGTTGCGATCAGCGGCGCGGGACCGCCGGCGACGATCGAGGCGAGCTGGTAGCCGAGCGAGGCGCCACTATAGCGCAGCCGCGGCGTGAAGCATTCCGCGATCAGCGCCGCCTGCGGACCGTATACCATTGAGTGCGGCACCATCGAGAGCACGATGGCGATGAAGATGACCGTCGGATTAGCCGTGTTCAGCAGCGGGAAATAGACAGCGGCATAGGCGGCCGTGGCCAGCGAGCCGATGAAATACATGCGCCGGCGCCCGATCCGGTCCGAGAGGGAACCGAATACCGGGATCAGCATCAGGTCCACTGTCGCCGCCACCACCACCGCGACAAGCAGGAAATTCCGCGAAGCGTGGAGCACGTTCATGCCGTATGTAAAGACGAAAGCGAAATATACATACGCTGGCGCCTGCTCGGCCATGCGGACGAGCGCTGTGAGCACGATCTCCTTCGGTTGGCGCTTTATCACTTCGAGCACCGGCACGCGCTCGATGCGGTTCTCCGCAGCAATTCGCTGGAAGGTAGGGGTCTCGACTATGCCGAGCCGAATCCAGAGCCCAACCGCCACCATGACGATGCTAAGAAAAAACGGTACGCGCCAGCCCCAGGCGAGGAACGCCTCGGTTGACATCGACGCGCTGAACGCGAGTACCGCGACATTCGCCAACAACAGGCCGCCGGGGCCGCCCAGTTGCGGAATTGACGCGATCAGCCCGCGATTGTGGTTGCCCTTGGCCCATTCCATCGCCAGCAGCACCGAGCCACCCCACTCACCGCCTACCCCTACACCCTGGATAAAGCGAAGGACGGTCAGGATCACACCGCCCCAGATGCCGATGCTCGCGTAGCTCGGCACCAAGCCCACGGCGAAGGTGGCCAAGCCACTGATGAGCAGGGTGGCGATGAGCGTTGCCTTGCGACCGATGCGGTCGCCGTAGTGGCCGAAGATCGCTGCACCGATTGGACGCGCGATGAAGCCGACGGCGAAAGTGGCAAACGCTGCCAGCGTGCCCACCAGCGGATTCTCTTTCGGGAAGTACAGTGAGGCGAACACGAGAGCGGCGACTTGGCCGTACAGCAGGAAGTCGTACCACTCGATGGTTGTCCCCACCATGCTCGCGAGCGCTGCCCGCCGGAGCTGCCGGTCATGGTCGCCCGTGTAGTCTGTATCCGTCGACTTGACGCTGGCGCTCATTTCAACGTTCTCCCAGTTAATTGAAGTGAAGCTTGTTTGTTTATTGGCATGCAGCTTATTTGAAATCCAACGATTTGGGAAGCAGGCGTTGGATTGGTATCGTCACGTTGAACTCGCGGAGGAGGCGTCGTGCTACATCGGTGCCAAGTTTTGAATGTGTCAAACCGGATCACGCTGATTGCACGGTTCACGCGCTGGGGACATTCTGGCCAACGCGATCGCTGCTAACCCTGAACCGTCTCCGACGGCTCGACTGTTTGTTCCGCTGCCAGCACCTCCCGCACCTTGGCCGCCAACTGCGCCGGGTTGAACGGTTTTCGCAGCAGCGCCGCTTTGGCCCGATCAGGCAAGTCAGCGCGGTCGTAGCCGGTGGTGAACAGCACCCGCATGCCAGGATCGACGTTTTGGGCCGCGTCAGCCAGAGCGCGACCGCTGACGCCGCCAGGCAAGCCGAGATCGGTGAACAGCAAGTCGATCCCCGCATGGTCGGCGATCAGCCGGAACGCCTCCATCGCGTCTGGCGCCTCCAGCACATGGTAGCCAATCCCCTGCAACGTCTCGACGCAGGCAGACCGGATCGCCGCTTCATCCTCTACGACAAGGATCGTCGTGCAGCCGCCGGCGACGTGCGGCGACCTGACGCTCCCCACCGGAGGCGGCAAATAACGCGGCAGGAACATCCGCAACGATAGACCCTCCGCCACCGGATTGGAGCGCAACAGGCAGCCACCTGCCTCGCGCACGAACGCCCGCGCCATGAACAGATCGGCACTACTTGAGTCGTCTGCCGACTCCCATCGTTTCGCCGCCGCTGGGTCGGGTGACCTGCTGATGGCGATCTGGACGTAATCACCCGCCGGCACGGTTGGATGGGCGGCTTCGAATACCGCATCAAGCTGGGCATTCGAGACCGCGATATTGAGTACGCCGCCATCCGGGACCTGATCGCGCGCGTTCACGACGAGCGACAGCAGGGCATTCTCCATCTGGTTGACATCAGCCCAGGCGAACCACGGTGAGCCGGAGAGCCGCACTTCCAGGCTGACCCGCTCGCCGAGGGTCCGACGGAGCAATTCGTACAGCCCGCTGACCAGATGGTCTACGTCTACGGCCTCCGGCTCGATTGACGTTCGGCGGGAAAAAGCCAGCAGGCGCCTGGCCAGGATTGCCGCCCGTCGCACCCCCTGCATCGCCGCGTCGGTATGGCTTATTAGTCGCGCATGCTCCTCGCCCAGGCGGCGGGCGACCAACTCCACGTTGCTGCTGATGACTGTCAGGTGGTTGTTAAAATCATGTACCACGCCGACGGTCAGCCGGCCCAAAGCTTCCATCTTCTGCGACCGGCGCAATGCCTGCTCCATCACCGCCCGCTCCCGCTCCGCCTCTGCCAACCGCCGGCGCAAGCGCGCCAGGACCTTGACCGAGCGCCTCGCTGCCAAGACGATGCCTGCAGAGGCCACAATCGCGGCGAACCAAAGCCGATCGGTCATCCACCACGCGAGGAGTGATGCCGTCACGACACCCACGATCCACAGACCCGGTTCGGCCGCGTGCGGCAGTTGCTGGGACTGCAAGGCAACTCGCGTTCGGGACAGCCAGGGCGATACCATTGAACGACAAGATTTGGCACATGCAAGCCTGCCTCGCCAGACCAGGACGCTACCGATATGATCACGCCAGGGTGAGGATCGAATTCGTGCACAGACTTCGCTGAGCGGGGACGGGAGTTAGCATGTCCCCCCCTGTCGACATCGTTCCAGGCGATCCGGAAACCCCTAAGTCAACGCAAGTCGTGGTGATCGGCGGCGGCATCATTGGCGTCTGCACGGCGTTCTTTCTAGCTCGCAAGGGCGTGCCCGTCGTGTTGTGCGAAAAGGGACAAATCGCCGCCGAACAGTCCAGTCGCAACTGGGGCTGGTGCCGCAAAATGGGCCGCGATCCGCGGGAACTGCCGCTGTCGATCGAGGCGCTGCGCCTGTGGGCGGAGATGAACCACATGATCGGCGCGGAAACCGGCTTCCGCCGCAGTGGAATTGTGTATCTCTGCGGCACCAAACAGGAGCTCGCGAAGCGTGAGGCTTGGCTTGAGCAGGTTGGCCAGCCCATGCAACTGGACACCCGCATGCTCACGCGTGACCAAGCGGTGGGGATCCTGCCGGGCCTCACGGGGTCCTGGTTGGGCGCCCTGCACACTGCCAGCGACGGAAAAGCAGAACCGGCTCATGCGGCGCCAGCGATCGCGCAGGCGGCCAAGAAGCTGGGCGCGACTATTCTGACACAATGCGCGGTGCGTGGCCTGGAGACGCGAGGGGGCCGGATCGTGGGCGTGGTGACCGAGCACGGCCGTATCGGCTGCCAGTCTGTGGTTCTGGCCGGCGGGGTTTGGTCGCGCCTGTTCTGCCGCCCGCTGGATCTGCGCCTGCCGCAGTTGAAGGTGCTTTCGTCCGTCATGCGCACAGAACCGCTGGCCGGCGGACCCGAGGCATCCGCGAGCGGCTTTGGCTTCGGCCTGCGCAAGCGCCTGGACGGCGGCTACACGGTGGCGAATTGGAACGGCAATGTCGCGGATATCGTGCCGGACTCATTCCGATTCCTTAGCGACTTCCTTCCGGCGTTCAGAATGCAGCGACGCAATGTGAAACTGCGCTTCGGTGGCCGGTTTTTCGAGGAACTGGCGCAGCCGGCACGATGGGATCTGGACCGCGCCTCGCCGTTCGAGGCGGTGAGGGTGCTGGATCCGCCGGTGCACAATGCGATCCTGGACCAAGCCCGATTCCACGTTACGGACGCTTTCCCGATTTTTCAAAACATGCGCGTGGCAGGCAGTTGGGGCGGCATGATCGACGTCACGCCGGACGCCGTGCCGGTGATTTCCGCTGTCGATGCGCTGCCCGGATTTTTCATCGCCACCGGTTTTAGCGGCCACGGCTTCGGCATCGCCCCCGGCGCCGGGCGGCTGATGGCGGAGCTTGTCATGGGTGAAACGCCGGTGGTCGACCCGTCGCCTTTCCGCTACAACCGGTTTTCAGATGGAACGCGGCCACAGCCTTCGCCGCTCGCCTAGGGACAAATCGGGATGGTTAATCACTTCCCTTCGATGCGCCTGCGCCGCCTTCGCTCCAGCCAGGTGATACGGGATCTGTTGCAGGAGCACACCGTCTCGGTGAACGACCTGATCTACCCGATCTTCGTAGAGGAGGACGCGGCCGATTTCGCTCCGGTCGAGTTCGATGCCCGGCATCTTCCGCATTCCGGAGCGGAAGCTCGATGGCGCGATCAAGGAGATCGCCGCGGCCGGGATCAAGGCGGTGATGACGTTCGGCGTCAGTCATCGCAAGGACGGCATCGGCAGCGACGCCTGGAACCGCGACGGGCTGCTCGCTCGGATGATCAAGCGCGCCAAGGATGCGGCACCGGGCCTGATGGTGATCTCCGATACATGCTTCTGCGAGTACACGTCGCATGGTCATTGCGGCGTGATCCACGGCAACGACGTGCACAACGACCACACGATCGAGAACCTGGGCAAGCAGTCGGTTGTCGCAGCGGAAGCGGGAGCGGACATGATCGCCCCATCGGCGATGATGGATGGTCAGGTGGCGGCGATCCGCGCCGCGCTGGATGGCAACGGTTTCTCCAATATCCCAATCATGGCCTATTCATCGAAGTTCGCGTCGGCGTTTTACGGGCCGTTCCGGGTGGCAGCCGGCTGTGAGCTGAATGGCGACCGCAAGGCGTATCAAATGAACCCGATGAACGGTCGAGAGGCGCTGCGGGAGTTGGATGTCGACGAGGCCGAGGGCGCCGACATCCTGATGGTCAAGCCGGCAATGCCGTATCTCGACGTGCTGGCTCAGATCCGCCAGCGCAGCCTATTGCCGCTGGCGGCGTATCAGGTCAGCGGCGAGTACGCGATGATCAAGTTCGCCGGACAGGCCGGGGCGATCGATGAGTATCGCGTCGTGCGCGAGAGCCTGGGCGCGATCAAGCGCGCCGGCGCGGACCTGATCCTGACCTATTTCGCGATGGACATCGCTCGGCAGGGGTTTTGATCGTCTGAAATCCG
Source organism: uncultured Alphaproteobacteria bacterium (assembly GCA_963819345.1). Taxonomy (GTDB): domain Bacteria; phylum Pseudomonadota; class Alphaproteobacteria; order Acetobacterales; family Acetobacteraceae; genus Rhodopila. The sequence goes on along the minus strand of CAWFVX010000011.1, from coordinate 86,391 downwards.
CTTCGGTCGGCACTGGCCTATCGGGCGGCTGCTTGCCCTTGAACGCCAGCGTCGGGGTATATCACTGCATTCGTGCCTGGTTGATATCGAACTTGCCGTCAGTGGTAATAAAGTATAGCGCATCCTCATCAGGCGAAGTCCAAGCCTCATGGATCATCTCCGCCGGCATCCCATGCCGCGTAGACCTCGGTCAGCCAGCGAGCGCAGGAAACCTTCCATGTCTCCGCTTCCGAGGGACCGGTGGCGACGCCGAGCACCTCGCGTCGGCCGTCGGTGTTGACACCCACGGCGATTATCGTCGCCGTCGAGACGATGCGGCCGCCGTCGCGCGCTTTCACGTAGGTTGCGCCGATCCAGAGGTAGGGCCATTCACCCTCGATGGGCCGGCTGAGGAAGGCGTTCACCCGCCGGTTGCCTAAGTTTAGGAAAGTCACTGTCCTTAACAGTGACGTAATAGAAGCATTAGCTGTTTTGAGGCAACTACAATGATCCAAAAGGGGGGCAAAGACAATTAAGGGTTGCCACTTTTTATTTGCGGCCATGACGTGTATGGGTGGAAGATCCGGATCGATATGGTTAGCACCGAACAGAGGGCGAGTTCGGTCTACGACTTACACTAGTATTGCTTGTGGCGCCAGCGGCATTCTGTACCCACACCGTTAATTACTTCGTTAGTCTCACCCAAAGAAGCGCGGCTGAGGCCTAAACCCAGATCGTCCGGTACCCGAACCGCTATCCCTCTAACAGCGCCTGAGCGCACGCGTCCAAAATAGCGTCGGTATCCAGACCGTATTCCCGATACAAATCCGGGATATCGCCGCTCTGCCCGAAGCGGTCCGGTCCCAGTGACACCACCCGCTGCCCGCGCACCGCGCCCAGCCAGGCATGTGTCGCCGGGTGCCCATCCAGCACACTGACCAGCGCCGCCCCGCGAGCGAGGGGCGACAATACGGTCTCGATATGCGATACTGCTTCTCGATCCCCCCCTCGCCGGGCGCGGCACGCCGCTAGCCACCCGGCGTGCAGCCGGTCCGGAGACGTTACCGCAAGCAAGCCCGCCCCGGGTTCTTCGTCACGCAGCACCTCGAACGCTGCCTCGGCCTCTGGCGCCACTGGCCCTTGATAGGCCAGAGCGATCCTCGCGCCAGCCGCCGGAGGCACCACCCAGTGGGCCCCAGCAATCACCGCCCCTGGGTCCAGCGCTCGGTCCTTCTGCTCCAGTCCTCGCGTGGATAGACGCAGCCAAACCGCCGACCCATCCGGCCGTTGCATGAAGTCGAATGCGTGCCGCAACAAAATACCCAGCTCATCGACGTGCGCCGGCTCAAAGCTCGCCAGCCGATCCGCCGCCATCCCGATCAACGGCGTGTTCACCGACTGATGCTGTCCGCCCTCCGGCGCCAAGGTCAGCCCAGACGGCGTCGAAACCAGCAAAAACCGAGCGTCCTGGTAACAAGCATACAGCAGCGCATCCAATCCGCGATTGACGAACGGATCGTATACCGTCCCCACCGGCAAGACCCGCGCCCCGGTCATCCCCGGCGCCAGCCCAGCGGCCCCGAGCAGCAGAAACAAATTCTGTTCTGCTATCCCCAGTTCGATGTGCTGCCCCTTCGGCGACATCCCCCACCGCTGAGCCGATGCCAACTTCGAATCCCGAAACACGTCATTTCGGGTATGGCGATCGAAGATCCCCCGCCGGTTCACCCAGGGACCGAGATTGGTGGATACCGTCACATCCGGCGATGTGGTCAAGAGGTGCGCAGCGAGGTCCTTCAGTTCCCCCTGACCGCGCCCGATCTCGGCCAGGATCTCCCCGAACCCACCCTGGGTGGACATTTTTCGCCCACTAAGCTTCGGCATCGGCAAAGTAGGCGGCACGAATACCGAAGGTGCCGACAGCAACCGTCCCTTCGGCGTTAACGGCTCGCCGAAGGGACACTCCCGGAGGAACGCTTGCAACTCCGCCTGTGGAACGTCCAACCCCTCGAACGGGTCCCACTCATGCCCCGGCCTGATCGCCATGTCGCGGCGGAACTGCTCCATTTGCTCCTTGCTCATCAGCCCGGAATGGTTGTCCTTGTGCCCGGCGAACGGCAGACCCATTCCTTTGATCGTATACGCGATGAAACAGGTTGGCTGATCGCCCTCGGCGTCCGCGGTGCGCAGACAGTCGATGACCGTTTCGATGTCATGGCCGCCCAGATTGGTCATCAGGGCGCCCAGTTCATCGTCATTCAGATCGTCGATGATCGCGCGAGCCTTCGATCGCCCCAAGTCGGACAGCAGCGTCTGCCGCCAAGCGGCTCCGCCCTGGAAGGTCAATGCCGCATACAAACTGTTCGGGCAATCATCGATCCACGCCCGGAGTGCCTCGCCACCTTCTCGAGCAAATGCCGCCTCCAATTTGCGGCCATATTTGATCGTGACGCAGTTCCACCCCATGTCGCGGAACAGCCCTTCGATCCGCCCGAACAGCCGGTCTGGCACCACGCTGTCCAGACTCTGCCGGTTGTAATCGACGATCCACCAGACGTTCCGGACGTCGTGCTTCCATCCCTCGAGCAACGCCTCGTAGATATTCCCCTCGTCCAGCTCCGCATCACCGCAGATCGCGATGTGACGACCAGGCGGCAAATCCGTCCGCCCCAGCCCATGCAGCCTGGTATAATCCGCCATCAGGGCCGCGAAACTCGTCATCGCCACGCCAAGACCAACCGACCCTGTGGAAAAGTCCACCTCCGCGCCGTCCTTCACCCGCGACGGATATGGCTGAATTCCACCGAACTGCCGCAGACCCTCCATCTTCTCCCGGGTCTGGCGCCCGAACAGGTAGTTCATCGCGTGGAACACCGGCCCGGCATGGGGTTTCACCGCGATCCGGTCTTGCGGCCGGGCCACCTCCAGATACAGCGCCGCCATAATGGAGATGCACGACGCGCACGACGCCTGGTGCCCGCCCACCTTCAGCCCGTCCCGATTGGGCCGGATATGGTTGGCATGATGGATCATCCACGCCGACAACCACAGCAGTTTGCGCTCGAACTGCTTGAGAATATGCACATGCCGCGATTTTGGCGGCATCAGCGGAGTGACGGTTGTCACTGGCTGGTCCATGAAGTCCTCCCGGCAATGATGGCCCGGCTGTTTCTGGCACTCTTCGGCGGCGAAGTCATCAGCCGGAAGGGCCAGTCAGCGGGAACGTGAATCCTTGCATCATGCGGCAGCTGGCCACCTGATCGCGCCGACAATCATTGCAACGTCACCAGACAAACCGCGCGCGGTTTTCGACGACGTGCCTCGCGAATTTCGGGCTGGCCATTCCACCGATCAATCAACCCGTGGCCTCGTGCCTATGTTCCACGCCGGGCAGGTGAGTTAGCTTAGATCCATTGCAGAGGAGCAGGCCATGACCGAGACGCCGACTAAACCGGTCCTCATCACGGGCGCCTCCGGCGCGCTTGGCCGTGTGTTGGTGAAGTCGCTAGGCGCGCTGGGCTGGCGGCTGCTTTTGACCGATATCGCGCCATTTCCCGATACGCTGCCCGCCGGCGCCACGTTCACAAAAGCCGACCTCTCGGATGGGGTCGCCATCCTGCGCGTTGCGGAAGGCTGCGGGACGATCATTCATCTCGGCGGAGTTTCGGTGGAGCGGCCCTTCGAAGAAGTGATCGGGCCAAACATCCGCGGACTGTATCACATCTACGAAGCCGCTCGGAGGGAGAAGGCGCGAGTGATCTTCGCCTCGTCGAACCACTCGATTGGATTTCACGAACGAACCGAGAGTTTGTCCGCTGATACGCAGTTCTTGCCTGACGGCTATTACGGACTTTCGAAAGCCTATGGCGAACTGATGGGTCGGATGTACTGGTTTAAGCACGGAGTGGACAGCGTGAACGTCCGCATCGGATCGGCGTTTCCCGAACCAATTAACGCACGAATGTTGGCAACTTGGTTGTCGTACGGTGATTTCTCGCGGCTGATGGAACGCTGCGTGCTGACGCCGGCGGTAGGCCATGCGGTGATCTGGGGAGCATCGGACAATTCTCGGATGACATGGTGGCGGGACGACGCGCGAGCAGCGCTCGGCTGGGTACCGGTGGACAGTGCGGACCCTTTCGCCGGACAGTTGGCCGGGGCCGTGAGCGGCGATTTGGTGGAGGAACGGTACATGGGCGGCGCGTTTTGCTCGATTGAGTACACACGGACAGAACCTGTGGGCGAGTCCACCCCCCCGAGCAACCGCGCCTAGACATCCGTCGGCTACCGCGGAGCGCGGCGAAGCCCGTAATTACAGGGCATTTTGTGCTGCGGCTACACCTGGCTGGACCTTTGTATTAGGAGCAACCATAGTATTCCTGCCGCGTTTGAGATCGAGTTGTGGAGTTCAGGTAAGCATGAAGCGTGAAGCTGGATTGGAATTTAATTGGAAACAGCGAACTGCGGCGATCCTGTGGCCGAAACACAGCGAGTTCGTCAACAGATTACAGTGGAGATCACGAGCTACTCGCTGGTTTCAGGATCACAGCGATCTGCCAGTTTTCAATCATCGATTTGATCTTTACCGTTATGTACACCAAGAATTCATTGGCGAAGAGCCGATTGACTATCTGGAGTTCGGCGTTTTCCAGGGAGAGTCAATGGCCGAGTGGTTGCGTCTGAACGATCACCCCCAAGCTCGTTTTTTCGGGTTCGATTCCTTTGAAGGTCTGCCGGAAGATTGGGGATCGATGAAAAAGGGCTTTTTTGACGTCAAAGGCGCTGTTCCAAATATTAACGATCCACGCGTCCAGTTTGTAAAGGGCTGGTTTCAGAACAGCTTGCCGGAGTTCCTGAAATGCTACACACCTCAGGCTCGCTTGATTGTCCACAATGATTCTGATCTATACGCATCGACGCTTTATACTCTAGCTAAACTTGACAGTTCTCTGACGGCCGGATCAGTGTTGATATTTGATGAATTTGATAGTGCGCGGGATGAGTTCCGGGCAATGATGGACTACCTTGCAGCATTTTGGAGGAAGGCAAAGCCGGTCGCTCTTACGCGTGACGGGCAAGTGGCATTTGTATTTGAGTAGAATATGAAAATTCCTTGCATGGCATAAAATAGCGCGCTATATGCGGACGATGTTGCCTTGCGAGGAATATCTGCGGGTTCTAATCATTGGAGCGGCCATTCTCTGACCTTGCGGCAAGATTAGGTTTTGTTACTTGGAGAATACTAAACTGATCTTGCCCGCTTTCGGTATCCCCGCAGCCCGTAGCATGAATTTCGCCGCCCGGCGCGGGCACCGCTCCGTCGAGCCAAACCTCCCTGTGTGAGGTTCCCAATGCCAATCCGCGGGAAGTGACCGCCGTGTGAGCGGCCTAACGCATCCAGAAGTCAGCCGGGTATGAGCCCCAAGTGAACAGCGGTAGAAACTCTGGCAACAGTACCTGCCATGAAAAACCCCGCGCCTTGACTGCAAGCACGCCCTATGTTACCGATCCCATGGCTTTACGCGAAATAAGCGGCTAAGGGGAGACACCAATGACACAAATATATACCAGTCGCCGTAACGTACTTAGGGCAGCCACGACGCTGGCCGCCGCTTCCTCTTTCGCCGGCATCGGCGGATCGAAGACCCAGGCAGCCGCATCCAATCCGGCGGCACGGAGCCCTGCTCTAGGCCAGGTCGACCAGTCCCTTCGTCAGGCTGTCAATGACCAAACGGTTGGGGGCGTCGTCGCAATCGGCGCAAATGATAAAGGGATCGTCTATGAGGGGGCGTTTGGGCCATCAGTAACCGCCGACAGCATATTCTGGATCGCCTCGATGACAAAGGCGATCACCGCAACCGCGGGCATGCAGTTGGTCGAGCAAGGCAAGCTGTCGCTCGACCAGCCGATGGGCAAACTGCTGCCTCAACTTAGAGTCGCCCAAGGTACTGGAAGGATTTCGACTCAAGCGGAGCGCCGAAACTTCGCCCGGCCAAGCGTCCTATCACCCTGCGGCATCTTATGACCCATACGGCTGGTTTCACCTACAGCATATGGAGTGAGCCGATGCTGCAGTATGAGAAAGTCACTGGCTTGCCGTTTATCGGTGAAGAAAAGAACGCCACGTTCAACGCGCCGCTCATGTTCGATCCCGGCGACCGCTGGGAATATGGCATCAATATGGACTGGGTCGGCAAGGCCGTGGAGGCCATCAGCGACCAGTCGCTCGAGGTTTACTTCCGCGAGAACATCTTCGCGCCGCTTGGCATGACCGACACGGGCTTCCTCATCAGTTCTGCCCAGAGGGCCCGCGTAGTACCAATGTATGACCGGCAGCACGATGGTTCACTCAAGCCCAGGGATTTCGAAATGCCCCAGCGGCCTGAGTTCTTCATGGGCGGTGGTGCGCTCTTCAGTACACCGCGAAACTACATGCAGTTCTTGCAGATGATACTCCACGACGGCACCTTCAACGGTGCTCGGGTCCTCAAGCCCGAGACAGTGGCGATGATGCGCCAGAATCAGATTGGCGATCTGAACGTCAACACGTTGAAGACGATTAATCCGGAACTCTCGAATGACGCCAATCTCTTCCCCGGGATGGTGCAGAAATGGGGACTGTCCTTCGATATCAACACAGAGCAAGGGCCAGCAGGGCGTAGCCCAGGCAGCCTCGCGTGGGCCGGACTCTTCAATACCTATTTCTGGATCGACCCGACCAAGCACGTGACCGGCACGATCATGACTCAGCTTTTGCCCTTCGCCGACGGCCCCGTCCTGAAGCTGTTCGCCGACTTCGAGAGAGGGATGTACCAGGCGCAGACGACTGCCTAGGCGGTCTTGAGCTTGAAATGATACGGCGATTTGGTCCGGGCCCGGCCGCGGTGGAGGTCGCGCCCGGGCCGACGCCGGAAATCGCAACCGGGACCGAGGGCATTAACCGCCTTTCGAGGCGATTAGGGCCGGCGGCCCAAATGTCTCGGTGAACTAACCGGAAATGGGAGTAAGGAGTTCGTCGGCCTCCTCGTGCCGGCCCGGATCGCGCCGCAGGCCGACAAGGCTTGTGGTAGCCCGTAACTGAAATAACCTGGGACCCTGCCGCTGCGCGGGCGCGATGGCGTCGAGAAAGCTTGCTTCGGCGCCGGCGGCATCCCCGATCATGAGCATCAGATCGCCCCGCAACCGAGGTGTCTCGGCCTGTAGCCATTTGCTCTGGTTCGTTTAGCCATTTGCTCTGTTCGTTGCGGGAAATCGCTCGGCTTCAGTGACGCTTGGCCGGCCATCCGATGGGCGTCCGCGGAGAGCGTGAGAACATGTGGCACGTGATCCGGGCCGAGGTGATCATGCGATCCCCCACCAGCACCACGCGCACGGTAAAACCGTGGACTAAAAGAGGTCTATCCAGAAAAACCCGGCTAGTCAGACGCTAACAGTACCCCGTTCACCCTGCGCGGTGTGATTCAGCAAACCCACATAGGCCGCTTGCGCCCGGCAATGCATGAACATATAAAGAACACCTTCGGATGAGGTGGTGATGGACGAGAGACTTGCCGGCAAGCTACGCATCCTGGCAGATGCAGCAAAATATGATGCCTCCTGCGCCTCGTCGGGCGCGCCCAAACGTTCTGCTGGCCCTGCGGGCCTTGGGTCGACTAGCAACGGCATCTGTCATGCTTATACGCCGGACGGGCGCTGTGTTTCGCTGCTGAAAATCTTGCTGACCAACTACTGCCAGTTCGACTGCGCGTATTGCATCAACCGCATTTCATCCAATGTCGCGCGCGCGAGATTTCGGGTCAGCGAAGTTGTAAATCTGGCGCTTGCGTTCTACAAGCGCAATTACATTGAGGGATTATTTCTCTCATCGGGCATTATTCGCTCGCCAGACTACACAATGGAACAGCTTGTCCGCGTGGCAAGGAGCTTGCGCAACGACCATCTGTTCGCCGGCTATATCCATCTCAAAACCATTCCCGAAGCGAGCCCCGAGTTGATTGCCGAGGCCGGCCGCTGGGCGGATCGCCTCTCGATTAATATTGAATTGCCTACAGACCGCAGCCTGGAGGCTTTGGCGCCACAGAAGAGCGCCAAGTCAATCCGCTCCTCGATGCGGCTTATACACCAACGCATCCAGCAGGGCCGCGATGAGAAGTATACATTCTCGCCGGCTGGACAAAGCACCCAGGTCATTGTCGGCGCCGACGCAACAACCGACGCTGCCATGTTGACAACCAGTGACGCCTTGTATCGCCGCTACGCGCTGAGCCGGATTTACTACTCCGCGTTCAGTCCAATTCCCCATGCCAGCAGCACGTTGCCGCCGCGTCCGCCGCCGTTGCAGAGGGAGCATCGGCTGTACCAGGCAGACTGGCTGTTGCGTTACTATGACTTCTCCATCCACGACATCGTGTCGGCGACCAATGAGGGGATGCTGGATCTTGATGTCGATCCAAAGCTCGCCTGGGCACTGCGCAACCGGCATCTGTTTCCTGTCGATGTGAACAGAGCGGATCGCGAGTTGCTGCTCCGCGTACCTGGCCTTGGCGCGCGCGCCGTCGATCGCATCATGCTCGCGCGTTCCCACACGACGTTGCGGCTCGCCGACGTCGGACGCGTCACGGCCAGTCTAAAGCGCGCACGCCCGTTTCTGGTGACGCCCGACTGGCGTCCCGTCCGGCTGGCGGATCGTGCCGATTTGCGCCAGCGCCTGGTTCGCACTGCCTCACAGACGGATCTGTTCGCTTGGCACGACACCACATCGCGCTAGATCCTGGCGCGGATTTCGCCGGCTTTCGGGATGCAGCACGCAGGTTGTTGGCAACGCGGATTTCTCCAGAGGACGTGACATGGGATGCAGACGGTTCCATGTCCCTGTTCAGCAATGAACTTACTTGCGGCGCGGCTGCCTGCTTGCTTCCGCGGGAAGTCGTCGAACTGGTCCAGGATGCGGTCTCTCATCGGGACCCTCAGCGCTATGGTTTCTGTTACGAGCTGATATGGCGCATCCAGCGAGGCGAACGTGCGTTGCTAGACGTCGCGAGTGATCCGCTGGTGCATCGGCTGCTCATGCTGCGCAAGGCCGTGCGTCGAGACCGGCACAAGATGCACGCTTTCCTCCGGTTTCGTGATGCGGGCGCGGGACGCTTCGTTGCGTGGTACGAACCCGAGCATTTCATCCTGGAGGCGGTGGGGCCGTTCTTCGTGGAGCGGTTCCGCTCTTTGGTATGGTCGATCGTCACGCCGATCGGCTCGCTGCATTGGGACCGTGAGACGCTAAGGACCGCCGAACCCGGCCGGCGGGCGGATGTGCCAGCGCATGATGCGTTTGAGGCCGCATGGCGAGCGTATTACGAAAGCATATTCAATCCAGCACGCGCCAACCCCGCCGCGATGCGGCAGCACATGCCGAAGAAATATTGGCGCAACATGCCGGAAACGGGGGCCATTCCCGCTTTGCTACGCGACGCGATTCCGCGCGTTGATGCGATGGTGCGGGAGAAGCAGAAGCCATGACGTCGTCGACCCAGGTGCGTCATCTCGTTGTCGTGCTGGGAGATCAGCTCGACGGTCAATCCGCCGCATTCGATGGATTTGAAACGGCGCAGGATGTCATTCTTCAGATCGAGGCGAATGAAGAGGCCAGCTACATCCCCCAGCATCGCCGGCGGTTGGCATTGTTTTTCGCCGCCATGCGGCATTTTCGGGATGAACAGCGCGCCATCGGTCGCCAGGTGGCCTACAGCTCCCTGGAGGACCGAGCGAACGAAGGAAGTCTCGCGGCGGAGCTGCAACGCCGTGCGCACCAGCTAAGACCGGAGCGGATCATTGTTTTGGAGCCGGGCGACTGGCGTGTGCGCGAACAACTTGGCGATCTCGCATTGCCTGTCGAGTTCCGCGCCGATCGGCACTTCCTGTGTACGCGCGAGGTGTTTGAGGCGTTCGCCGATCGTCATCCGAACCTTGTCATGGAGACCTTTTATCGCTTCATGCGCCAGCGACTTGGCGTTCTGATCGAGGAGGATGGCAGCCCGACGGGAGGCAAGTGGAATTGCGATAGCGAGAACCGCGAGTCATTTGGCCGTAGCAAAGCACCGTTGATACCGGCGCTGCCGCACTTCGCACCGGACGCAACCACGCGCGAAGCAATAGTCATGGTGCAGCGGCTGTTCCCCAACAACCCTGGCCGGCTGGATGACTTTGACCTACCGGTCAGCCAGGCTCAGGCGAAGCACGCGCTGGAGGATTTCCTGACCCGTCGCCTCGCCTCGTTCGGCCGCTATCAGGACGCGATGCGAGGCGGGGAGGCGGTGCTGTTCCACTCGCGCCTGTCGGTGCCGCTCAACCTGCACATGCTGCGGCCCCAGGATGTCGTCGACGCGGCGCTCGGGCAGCATGATGTGCCGTTGAATTCGTTGGAGGGCTTTATCCGCCAGATCATTGGCTGGCGGGAATTTGTTCGTGGCATCTACTGGCGATTGATGCCGGATTACGCCGAACGAAATGCACTCGACGCCGATCTGCCGATGCCACGCTTCTTCTGGACCGGCGAGACCGATATGCGCTGCCTGCACGAGGCCATCGGCCACACGATCGATCACGGCTACGCGCACCACATCGAGCGGCTGATGGTGCTGGGGCAGTTCTGCCTGTTGCTGGGCGTCCGGCCATACGATGTGCATCGCTGGCACATTTCGATGTTCGTCGATGCGATAGACTGGGTGTCGCTGCCGAACACGCTTGGTATGAGCCAGCACGTCGATGGTGGTACGATCGGAACCAAGCCTTACGCGGCATCAGGAAATTACATCAACCGAATGAGCGATCATTGCCGGCATTGCCGCTACGATCCGCACAAGGCTGTGGGTGAGGACGCCTGTCCGTTTACCACGCTGTATTGGGATTTCCTCGCACGTCACGCCAAGCGGTTCCGCAACAACCGGCGCATGGCCTTCCCCTATCGCAACCTGGCACGAAGAGATGGGCACGAGGTCAGCGCCATTCAGCGTCAAGCGGACACATTGAAGTCACGACTGACGGCGGAAACGTTCTTATGAGCTCAGCCATGAGCTGTCTTATGACACCCAACCCGGCCCGTTACCTTGCCCAGTAGCGTAGAGGTCTACAACGATGCCATCCTGCAACCTTGCCGCACCATGCGCAGCGAAGCACGGACCCAGATCGCTGCGGCCAAGGAGCCGGGTTGCCTCAGGGCTATCGGGGATAGCTAGTGGCGCACCTCAAGGTACTCGAGTAACGTGTTGCATCACGCCATGCAGCGGAAGACGGGTTTTTGGCTCAGAACGGCTGATCTCCGCGGATGGTGATCCGGTGCATGATCCGTGTTTCTGCCGGATAGTCGTTCACCGCAAAATGCTGGGTGCAGCGGTTGTCCCAGAAGGTCAGCGTGCCGGTCTGCCAGCGCACCCGGCAGGTGTGCTCCGGCCGGATCGAGCGGTTCATGAAGAAGTCGATTAGCGGCTGGCTTTCTTCATCCGTCATGCCCTCAAACTGCTGAACATGGCCGCCGATGTAGATCGATTTCCGGCCGGTTTCGGGGTGGGTGCGCACCAACGGGTGGATACTGGTGGTCTGGACGTCGCCGGGGTCTTTGACCTTCATCTCGCTCATTTGACGGTCATAGCGCTCCTTGCGTGACAGGCCGTTGGCCTGTTTGAAGTTGTCGCCGACGCAGACAGTACGAAGTTGGCTAGCAATTTCCTTCATCTTGTCCGAGAGGCTGTCGTAGGCCAGGTACTGATTGGTGAACAGCGTGTCACCGCCGGCAGACGGTACCTCCTTGGCGTAGAGCATCGTGCCCATCGCCGGACTTGGCGAAAACATCTGATCGGTGTGCCAGGATCCGCCGAAATTCTTGGTATCGGTAGGCCGTTTGATGACCGCGAGGATTTCAGGGTAGTCCGCCATGCCTTCCATGAACGGATGCAGATGGATATCACCCCAACGGCGCGCGAATGCCAGTTGCTGGGCTGGGGTAATATCCTGGTCGCGGATCGAGATTACCAGGTTATCGAGTAACGCGGCACGGATCTCCGCGAGCATCTCGTCCGATACGTCAGTCGAGAGATCGACGCCGCGGACGTCGGCACCAAGTGAGCCGGCGATCTTCTGGACGTCGAGTTGGCGATATTGAGTGTTTCGTGGCGCGTTCATTGAATTGGAGGCCTCCTTCCTGGGCAGGATGATGCCTCCTGTTATCACGAGATGGCAAGATGGAGGGGCGATCGACACCCCGCTCCATCTTGTCTCAACAATGCATAACCCGCACGCAGGCCGGGTCAAGAAAATCTACCAACGCCGGAGAGCTATCGCGGATCAGGATGGTGCTTTAGGTACATGTGCATGCCGCCGTTAATCGACACGGTCGAGCCAGTCACGAAATCGGCGTCTTCCGCGGTCAGAAAGGCAACGCCCCGGGCGATATCCTCGGCGTGGCCCAGACGCCCCATTGGTATTTTTGCGACAATCTTTTTCAGCACCTCGCCAGGAACCGCACGCACCATTTCTGTGTCAACATAACCAGGCGCGATGGCGTTCACCGTGATGCCGAAGCGGGCGCCTTCTTGTGCCAGCGCCTTGGTGAAGCCGTGAATACCCGATTTGGCGGCGGCGTAGTTGACCTGTCCGTACTGTCCGGCTTGGCCATTAAGACTGCCGACATTGACGATGCGGCCGAACTTCCGCTCACGCATGCCCTCGAATGTTAATTTACAAGTATTGAAGCAGGATCCGAGATTTGTTGCGATTACCGCATCCCACATATCGCGGCGCATTTTGGCGATCGTGGCGTCGCGGGTGATGCCGGCGTTGTTGACCAGAACCTCGATCGGACCATGCTCCGAGACGATCCGGGCAATGCCGGCCTGGCAGGCCTCGAAGCTGCTGACATCGAATTTGACGACGGCGATGCCGGTTTCCTTGGAGAAGGACTTAGCGGCGACGTCATTCGACGCGTAGTTCGCTACGACCTTGCGACCCTGCGCCTTCAGCGCGAGACTGATAGCGGCGCCAATACCCCGTGTGCCTCCGGTTACGAGTGCGACGCGTGCCATCGGATCCTCCCTTTTCTTCGTTGCTCGGACCAACGGTCTTAGCACTTTCGCAGAACCTGCAAAGGGCCCGTCTCAGAATGGCTCGCAACAGGTGTACGGCCCGAACCACGACGAGCGAGATCGCAACGCGCCTACGTCCTTGAGAGGCGTCCTCGTGATGGTCTCGCGCCTACCGGGGCTCGGCAGTCCGCATAGACCTCGACTAACGCTCCAACGCCATAGCGACGCCCATGCCGCCGCCGATGCATAGAGTGGCCAAACCTTTTTTGGCGTCGCGCTTCTGCATCTCATGCAACAGGGTCACCAGGATTCGCGCGCCGGAGGCGCCAATCGGGTGGCCGATAGCAATCGCGCCACCGTTGACGTTCACCTTGCTGGTGTCCCAGCCGATATCCTTGTTCACCGCGACGGCTTGCGCGGCGAACGCCTCGTTGGCTTCGATCAGGTCGAGGTTCTCGGGCTTCCATCCCGCGCGTTGCAACACTTTGCGCGAAGACGGGATTGGGCCGGTTCCCATCACGGCAGGGTCGACGCCGGCGGTGGCAAACGCGGCGATGCGGGCGAGCGGGGTCAGGCCGCGTTTACTCGCCTCGGCCGCGGTCATTAGGATCAGCGTGGCGGCTCCGTCATTGATGCCGGAGGCGTTGCCGGCAGTGACGGTGCCGTCCTTGGCGAACGCGGGACGCAGCCGCGCCATCGATTCCGCACTGCTGTCGTGGCGGATGTATTCATCGTCGGACACTTGGATGTCACCCTTGCGGGTCTTCACGGTCACTGGGACGATCTCGTCCTTGAAGCGACCGGACTTCTGGGCGACGGACGCTTTTTGTTGCGAAGCCAGGGCAAAAGCGTCCTGTTCCTCGCGGGTGATTTGATACTTGGTGGCGACGTTTTCCGCCGTGTTGCCCATGTGGTAGCCGTGGAAGGCATCCCACAGACCATCCTTCAGCATGGTATCGACGAATTCCAGGCCTCCCATCTTGGTGCCGCTGCGCAGGTGCGCGGCATGGGCAGACAGGCTCATGCTTTCCATGCCTCCTGCTGCGACGATCGCACTCTCGCCGGTGCGGATCTGCTGCGCGGCAAGGGCGACGGCGCGCAGGCCCGAGCCGCACACCTGGTTGATGCCGAACGCGGTCTTGGAGTCCGGGAGACCGGCGGCGCGGCCGGCCTGGCGGGTCGGGTTCTGGCCCTCACCGGCGGCGAGGACCTGACCGTAAATCAGTTCGTCCACGTCGTCCGGATCGATGCCGGCGCGCGACATGGCGGCCTGAAGGGCTATGGCGCCCAGTTGGTGGGCGTGAATGGTGCTCAGGGCGCCGTTGAAGCTGCCGACGGGAGTCCGGGCTGCCGAAACGATGACGATATCCTCCATAAAAACTTCCTCTCTCTTTCGGTCTTTGATGCGACTTGCGACATGCTACCGCCTTTCACACAGGTGCGTAAGGCGGTGGCAAAAAGCAAGTCAGGCAATCACACGCCAAGCTTGGCTGCCATGTCCTGAATGTCGGTCGCGACGATGTCCCAGTCCTGATCGGCTTGGTAGTCGTGCTGCTGACGCGGACCATACTCGCCAGGGCGGGGAAAAAAGGCGGTCAGCAGGCCGCATCGGCGCGCGGCAGCGAGGTCGCTATTGTGCGCGGCAGCCATCATTACCTGGTCCGGGCGCAGATCCAGCAGTTTGGCTACACCAAGGTAGGTCTCGGGGTCGGGCTTGAAATGCCCGAACAGGTCGGATCCGAAGATCATGTCCCACGGGATTGCAGCGAACTTTGCCATGTTCAGCAGCAGGGAGACATTGCCGTTCGATAGGGGGCCGATGATGAAGCGGGACTTTAGGCGGGTCAGACCGGGAACGGAGTCCGGCCAGGGATGGAGGCGGTGCCAGCCAAGGTTGATGTGGACGAGGTCGTCTTCGGACAGGCCGATGATACTGTGCTCCTCGACCAGGCGGTTCAGCGAGGCGCGGTGAAGGTCGTCGAGTTTGGTCCATGGCTGCTCGCCCTTGCGGACGCGGTTCATTGATGGCTGGTAGGCGGCACGCCAGGCGTCGACCAACGCGGGCCAGTCTGCGCTGACGCCTTTCCGGGCTCCGTATGCGGAAAGGTCGGCGATCAGGCTGGACCGCCAATCGACCACCGTGCCGAACGTGTCGAATACAATCGCAACCGGTTGCTTGCTGGGCATTATGATGAACCTCCCTACTGGCCGGGGTAGGAGAAAAGCATAGTCAACCAACGTCAAGCGCTGGGTGCTGCCGTCTTGGCATCCAATCCCGGTCTGATGTTACCAATTGGATATGGGCGCGCGCAGGCACCAGCGGCCGGTAGCTCTTTGACTACGGCGCTACCCTATCTCGATCCGGATCAGCGTCGGCTCCTCCATCACGGTCGGCAGCGCCCCGATCCGATCCACCGCCTCGCGCATTGCGCTTTCTTTGGTTTCGTGAGTGACCAACACCACTGGGACCGCCTCGCCCGGGCTGCGACCGCGTTGCAGCATGGACTCCAGCGACACGCCGATATCCCGCAAAATTGCCGTCACATCGGCGATCACGCCCGGCCGGTCCACGACCATCAGTCGCATATAATATGGCCCAACATGGTTGCTCATCGGCACCGAGGGCGCGGTCGACAGGGCTGAGCCGGACGCGCCCCAGACTGGCGTCATTCGGTTGCGCGCGATATCGATCAGGTCGGCGACGACGGCCGATGCCGTTGGCCCCGCCCCTGCTCCGCGTCCCTCGAGCATCACACGGCCGACGAAATCGCCCTCGGCCACCACGGCGTTAAACACGCCATCGACCCGAGCGATCGGGGCGGTCTGGGGCACCATGCAGGGATGGACGCGGGTTTCGATCCCTGCCTCGGTTTGTCGGGCAATGCCAAGCAATTTTATGCGGTAGCCAAGTTCGCTGGCGAAGGCGATGTCCACCGCCGAGATGCGCCGGATACCCTCGACGTGCACCTGATCGAACGCCACGGGGCGGCCGAATGCCAGGGCAGCGAGAATCGCCAGTTTGTGCGCCGCGTCGATGCCGTCGATGTCGAAGCTGGGGTCGGCTTCGGCGTAACCCAGCTTCTGGGCATCGGCCAGAACCTCAGAGAATTCCCGGCCCCGCTCCCGCATCTGCGTCAGAATGTAATTGCAGGTACCGTTCAGGATGCCGGCAACAGCGGTGATCCGGTTGCCGGCCAAGCCCTCGCGCAGAGCCTTGATTACGGGGATACCGCCGGCGACCGCAGCTTCGAAGGCCAGCGCGACCCCGCGTTCCTCAGCCGTGCGTGCCAGCGCGGCGCCATGCACCGCCAGCAGCGCCTTGTTCGCCGTCACAACCGGTTTGCCGGAGGCGATCGCCGCCTCAGCCAATGCGAGGGCCGGCCCCTCGGAGCCGCCAATCAGTTCCACGATGACGTCCACACCGGGATCGGCTGCCAGGGCCACGGGGTCGTCATACCAATGCAGACCGGTGACCGGGAATCCGCGATCTTTGGACCGGTCGCGAGCGGAGACCGCCGTCACGGCGATTGGCCGACCGGCCCGGGCAACGATGATATCGGCATTGTCCCGCAACATTTTCAGCACGCCACCGCCGACGGTCCCGAGCCCGGCGAGCGCAACAGAGAGCGGCCGGGTCATGGTGCGGCTGCTTCGGACAGGATCGGTTCGGCGACATTGGACCCGGCTTGCATGAAGGTGCGGATATTGCGGATTGCCTGGCGCAGCCGGTGAGTATTCTCCACCAGGGCGATGCGGACGTAGCCCTCGCCGTGCTCACCGAAGCCAAGGCCGGGCGCGACCGCGACCTTGGCGCGTTCCAGCAGCAGCTTGGAGAACTCGACGCTGCCGAGTGAGGCATACCGTGGCGGCACGGGTGCCCACGCGAACATAGAGCCCTCCGGGCATGGCATCTCCCACCCCGCCGAAGCCAATCCCTTGATGAGCACGTCTCGGCGCTCGCGATAAAGATTGCGGATCTGGTGGACGCAGTCCTGCGGGCCGTTCAGTGCGGCCGCGGCCGCGACCTGGATCGGAGTGAACGCGCCATAGTCGAGATAGGATTTCATCCGTGTCAACGCATTGATCAGGCGTTGATTGCCCGCCGCGAATCCCATACGCCACCCGGGCATCGAGTAAGTCTTGGATAGGCTGGTGAACTCCACCGCGATGTCCTTTGCGCCGGGCACCTGCAGGATCGACGGCGGCACCTTGTCACCGAAATAGATTTCCGCGTAGGCGAGATCGGACATCACCCAGATCTCGTGCCTGCGGGCGAACGACGACGATCTCCTTATAGAAGTCGAGGTCCGCAAGATATGCCGTTGGATTCGAGGGAAAATTGACAATCAATGCGGTGGGTTTCGGTACCGAGTGCCTTACCGCACGGTCGAGCGCGCGCAGCATGTCCTCGTCCGGGGTGGCGGGGACACTGCGCACCGCTGCGCCGGCGATGATAAAGCCGAACTGGTGGATCGGATAGGACGGGTTCGGCACCAGGATGGTGTCGCCCGGGCTGGTGATCGCCGACGACAGATTCGCCAGACCTTCCTTGGACCCCAGGGTAGCGACGACCTCAGTTTCCGGATTCAGGCCGACACTGAAGCGGCGTTCGTAATATGCCGCCAAAGCCCGGCGCAGCCCCGGGATCCCCTTGCTTACTGAATAGCGGTGGGCTCGAGGGTCCTGCACTGTCTCGATCAGCTTGGCGACGATGTGCGGCGGCGTCGGGCTGTCAGGGTTGCCCATGCCCAGATCGATAATATCCTCCCCGGCGCCTCGAGCCTTCGCCTTGGCCGTGTTCACTTCGGCGAAGACGTAGGGCGGAAGACGGCGGATGCGATGAAACTCGCCGGAGGGGTCGGAACTCATGACAGGCCTTTCGCAGTGCAGGAACGCGTTGTTGTAGCAGGTGGGGTTTAGAAGCGCACCGGCTTCCGCCCCTTGGCCGTGGCCTTTCGGGGGTTGATCCGGCTATCGCCCGTTCTCTGGATCGCCTCGCCGCGCGACTGGCTGCCACTGGAGACCATGAAGCGAGGGCGTTGCATTATTGCAGCAAATGCAGCAACGCGCCGCGACCCGAGGCTTCGGCGCCGACTCGGATGGCGTTGCTGGGCACGCCGTCCTGTTTGAGGGCATCGAAGATCGACTGCGCTCTGGACAGGCCGAGGGTGAGTGCGGCGGATTGCGCCTCCGGATCGCTGGACGGAGAGTCGCCGTAACCTGTGACGGCGATTGTGCCGTTGCCGCGCTTGGCGGCGAAGGCCTTTATCTCGTCGGTTGCCGGCTGTGACAGGCTGGAAGCACCCTCCAGGAACACGATAGTGGTAGATTGACCCGTGGAAGGCTCAGGCATTGGCGGTGGCGCGACCGGCAGAACCGGCGGGGGGCCAGCCGCGGCCGGCCGGTCTGGCGGCCCGGCCGGCAGCGCCGGTTGGGGACCCGCAGCCGCCGCGGTCGCTGTGGGGGCCGTGCTCGCGGCGGGAGCCTCCAGCGGCGCGGTCTCGACCGCTTTGCGGGGTGCCGCGGATGGTGGGGCGGCAGGCGCGGGCGGCGCGGTCACCGCGGGCATCGACGCGCTGGCCACTGGTGGTCCCGGTAAGCCGGACCCGTTTGTCGGAGGAGTGACGGAGGGTGGCGGTGGCGGTGGCGCCGAACCTACACCGAACAGTGACGGCGAAGCCGTAGGCGAGGAAGGGTCGGCCAGTGGCGCGGACTGCGCCGCATGTTGCGCATTGGCACGGTCGGCCACCAGCGAAGCGGTCAGCTTCTTCAAAGCCTCTGCATCCGGGGTTTCCGGTTTGCCAGGGACAGTGGCCATGTTCGGAAACGGTTGATCGGCCCCGGGCGGCGGCGGGCGCTGTTCGGCGATCTTTCCGCCTTCCTGCCGATGCCACCAGTTCACCGGATTCATCGACGAAGTGGAGGAACAACCTACCAACAGAGAGCTCACCGCCAGCAACATGGCAGAGCCCCGCAACACGCCTTGCGTGGGTATATTCACGCGCCTAGCTTGCGCGCCTCTGTCGCTGACCATCATATGCTGGTTCCGCTCTCCGCTACCGGCGACGTGTGTAGCCGCTGGTGTCGCCGACGCAAAGGATGTCTCTATGGCCCCAAACGACAAGAACACGGGAAACGCCCCATCCATTTCAACGAGCGGCACCCCGACAACCCTGGAAGCGGCGGGGTTCAAGTTGCCGGATCCGGCGGTGGTCGGCAGGTCGATGGCGGATATCGCTGAACGGTCGCAGCGCATCGTGGGTGAATGGTTAAAGCGGCAGTCGCAGGATGGTCCCTCGTCGGATCCACTAAACATCGGCCGGGCCTTCCTGGAGATGACCGCGCGGCTGATGGCCAATCCTGCCAGATTGATGCAGGCGCAGTTGGGTTTCTGGCAGGACTACGTGACACTGTGGCAGAACACCACACGCCGGATCATGGGTATGGACACGGACCCGGTGATCGGGCCGTCGCCCACCGATAGGCGCTTCAAGGACGAGGCCTGGAAGGAAAATGAGGTCTTCGACTTTATAAAGCAGTCTTACCTGCTATCGGCTCGCTTTGTACAGAATGTGGTGACCCAGGTTGACGGGTTGGATGAAAAGACCGCGCAGAAGGTTGACTTCTACTCGCGCCAGTTCATCGATGCGATGAGCCCATCAAATTTTCTGATGACCAACCCAGAGGTGCTGCGCAAGACAGCCGAGACCGGCGGTGAGAACCTTCTCAAGGGCTTGAACAATCTGCTGGGTGATCTGGAGCGTGGCAAGGGCAAGCTGCGCATCAAGATGACCGATACGGAGGCGTTCAGTGTTGGTGAGAACATCGGCGTATCCCCCGGCAAAGTGGTGTTCCAGAATGAATTGATGCAATTGATCCAATACACGCCCGCCACCGAGCAAGTGCTAAAGCGGCCGCTGTTGATCGGACCGCCGTGGATCAACAAGTTCTACATTCTTGACCTGCGGCCGAGGAACAGCTTTGTCCGTTGGGCCGTGTCACAGGGGCATACTGTATTCATCATTTCCTGGGTCAACCCGGATGAGACACTCGCGGAGAAAGACTTCGCCGATTACATGAAGCAGGGTTATCTTGCAGCGTTGGACGCGATCGAGGCGGCCACAGGCGAGCGTGAGGTCAACGCGATCGGGTATTGCCTCGGGGGCACGCTGCTCGCCTCGACCCTGGCCTACATGGAGGCAAAAGGGGACGACAGGATAAAGACCGCGACATTCTTCGTGACGATGATGGATTTTCAGGAGGCCGGGGAACTCGGGGTTTTTATCGACGAGGAACAATTGCAGGCGCTGGAAGACAAGATGAACAAGCGGGGCTATCTCGAAGGCAGCGAGATGGCGACGACGTTCAACATGCTGCGTGCCAACGACCTGATCTGGTCGTTTGTGGTCAACAACTACCTGATGGGCAACGATCCATTCCCATTCGACCTACTCTACTGGAATGCAGAATTCCACTCGTATGCCGGCGAAGATGCACAGCTTCTATCTGCGAAAGATGTATCAGCAAAACCTGCTGTCGAAGCCGAACGGCATCTCGCTGGACGGTGTTCCGATCGACCTCGGGGCGATCAAGACGCCTGCTTACTTTCTCTCGACGCGGGAGGATCACATCGCGCCTTGGAAATCGACCTATCGCGGCACGCAGTTGCTGGGCGGCCCTAAGCGGTTCGTCCTGGCGGCGTCGGGTCACATCGCGGGGGTCGTCAATCCGCCCGAGGGCGGAAAATATGGCCACTGGATCAACCCGGAACTTCCGCTTGACCCAGAGAGCTGGTTCCAAGGGGCGACCGAGATGGCGGGCTCCTGGTGGCCCGATTGGCAGCGCTGGATCCTCGCCTCAAACAAGGCCCAGGTGCCCGCTCGGCAGCCGGGCGACGGGAAGCTTAAGCCGATCGAGGAAGCGCCGGGGAGCTACGTTAAGGAGCGGCTGTCCTAGGCTTGCGGTAAGCGCATCCTCTGGCCGAGGCTGGTGCTGCTCCGTCAGGTCGCGGCATCGCGGCAGCCGGTCGCGACGGCTGCAGGCGGCTCACCCCGGCTTCTTCGTCTTTGCGCGGCTCTTCCGTTTCGGAGCGGGAGTGGTCTTGACCTCGCCCTGATCAGCCAAGCGGTCAGGGAATTCCCCTAAATTCTCCTGTAGTTCGGCTTCCTCGATACCGGTTTCTCGAGGTGATTCCGGCGTATTCTGCGGGTTCGGCAGCAGACCGCTTCCAGCACTCTCCTCCATGCCCACCAGTTCGCGGGCGCGCTCCCAGTATTCCACATCCCGGCCGTGGGGTCTGCCGTCGGATTCCCACATCAGATAGGCGCGCTCTCGCACGCGGTGCTCTCGTTCGGGGTCGACGGAAAGAGGATTACGTGGGGTTGGACGAGCCGGGTTGCGTGCCATGGAGCCTCTCGGTTGATAGTCAAACCATCACTTAACGAACATACTATAGCGCCGTTGCATCGGACCACGCGGTCGGCCATCCGCCGCATCACGCGTCTGAGAGGCCATCTTAGTCCATGATCCAGGCGTGGGCGTCCGATTACGGCCTAAGGTCATGTTTAATTGCGTGATTCACCCCCTTCGACTGGGTCAGTCTCGGGCGGTCACCCCCACACCGTCAGACGCGCCGTAGTTTGCGCCCCGATAGTCGAGCGTCGCCTGCAGAAGCGGAAAGGCGCTGTGGGCATGCGGTTGGGTGACCAGCGGGGCGTCGCGGAACAGGTAGCCCGGGTGCAGCTCGTTCAGCCTGCGGGCGCCGGCGAGGGCCATCGCCACGCCGAGCTCATGCTCCATCAGTTCCAACATCTTGTGCACCCCGGCGTCGCCGTCGGCGGCCAGGGCGTAGCAATACATTCGGCCGATCGCCACGGCGTCCGCTCCGAGCGCGATGGCCTTCACGATGTCGGTTCCGCGGCAGATGCTGCCATCGATGATAATCTTCGCGCGTCCACGCACCGCTGCCATCACCTCCGGCAATACATCCATAGACCCTCTTCCGTGATCGAGTTGGCGGCCGCCATGGTTGGAGACGTAGACGCCATCGACGCCATACTCGCAGCACAGGGCGGCATCCTCGCCGGTGGCGATGCCCTTCAGGATCAGCGGGATGCTGTGGTTGTCCTTGAAATGCCGGACGTTGTCCCAAGTAAAACCGGCCTGGTAGTTCTGACCCGTCGCAACGGCGCGCCACGGCTTGACGAAACGTCCAGCGATATCGCGCTCCCGTCGCGAGTAAGCGGCGGTATCAACGGTGATGGCGAAGGCGTCATATCCGGCATCGACTGCGCGCTTCGCGACGTCATCGACCCACGTATTATCGCCGCGAACGTAGAGCTGGAATATCTTCGGACCGGTCGCGGCGGCGGCGGATTCCTCTAGCCCCGGCTGTGTCACCGAACTCACCATAATCGGAACGCCAAACGCCGACGCGGCTCGCCCCGCTGTGGCAGCGCCGCCGGGATGAAACGACTCGAGTGAACCGACAGGTGCCAGGATTAATGGCAGGCGAACCTTTCGGCCGAACAAGGTGGCGCTAAGGTCAATCTTCGATACGTCAACGCAGACCCGCGGCCGGAGGGCCAGCGAATCGATGGCCAGGCGATTGCGCCGCAACGAGGTCTCGGTTTCGGTCGCACCAACGAGGTAACCCCAGATATGGTCGGACAGTTTGGCCCGGGCCGCTGGGATGAATTCGTGCAGGCATTGAAAATCGCCGGTCGGTTCGAAAAGATGTTTGGCTTCGGCCTGATCCATGGTCGCCTCCCCTTCCCCGAAGTTTCGTATCGCATCAGGCCTCGACGCGCGAGAACACGCAAGTGCGGATCAGGCCGGGAGGGTTGCTTCCTCGGCATCGCGCTTCTGCGATCCCTCGGGTGGCGCCTTGGGCCCCGGGCGCGTTTCCGGCATCGCTATCCACAGCAGCGCAGTTGCGATGGCAGCCACCCCCGCCAAAAAGAGGAACATCACTTGAGTGCCAAAGGTTTCCCCGATCCACCCGGCAAGGAAGGTGCTGAAAGTTGCGCCCAAACCAGACGCCAGCCCGAACCAGCCGATCGCGATATTTAAATAGCCTGTTCGCCGGGTCAGATCGGCGGCTACCAGCGGCAGCATTAGCCCAAATACCGCCGCACTGATGCCGTCGAAAACCTGAAACACGGCCAAGGGGAGTGCCCCCGGCAACATGGCGAACAGCAAGCCCCGCACCGGAAGGGCCGCGAAACCGGCGATCAGCACTGGCCGCCGTCCGACCCGCTGCGCCAGTCGCCCGGCCCAAGGGGCAACCGAGGCGGTGATCACCTGCGGCACGATGATCGTCGCGGAGATCAGAAAGCCTGAAGCCTCGCCGCGGCGTGTCAGTGCATGCAACGCCAACGGCAGCATCGCCGCGTTTGCGAGCTGAAACAGCACCACGGCGGCGGTGAAAACCGGGAGCGCAGGCTCAGTGAAAGTATGCCATGGCCAGTGTTCTCGCTCCTTCGGATGCTTGAGCGCTGGATGATCGTCTTCGACCCGGTCGGACCCTCGGATCATAAGCAGGAAGACGATCGCCGGGACTGTCAGCGTGGCTGTCACCAGGAACACCGAACGCACCGAGATATAGGACGCGGCCGCACCCAGCACGGCAGCCGAGGCGGCGTTGCCGATGGCGGCGTAGCGGGTGTTGTGGCCAAGCCGCTCGCCGAAGCCCTCGTGTCCGCATAGCGAAAGGGTCAGCGCTGCGATCGCTGGTGTCATCACACAGCTTGCCAACGAGTTCCCAGCTTCGGCGCCCCAAACAATATACAGCGACGGGGACAGGCCCAGCGCGATCGCCGACAGCCCAGTGACCGCCATCGCACCGCTCGCGACAAAACGCTTGGTGTGGAGCGCATCGACCAATATGCCGCCGGGCAACTGGCCGAGCAGGGCAGCGAAAGTTCCAATGGACAGCGTTAGACCGAGTTCGGTCTCAGTCCAGCCCTGCTCCGTGAGCCAGACAGCGATGAACGGCCCGAATCCGGCTTGAACCGCCGCGATGAAGAAATTCAGGCCGTTGAGGGCGAACCGCGGTCGCATCCTGCCACACCCCAAGAAGGATCGACGATGAGTAGAGTGCTCTGCATCGACGTTATTGGAGCCCGCGCAATCGCCGGCCCGACCGCCGGGCAGTGTTGGGCGAGGCTTGCCCGGCGGAAGCCGTGGGACCTACCATTTCCGCCTTAATTCGGAAAGCAAAACCGAAAGCGCCGCGCCGACGCGCCAGAGCTGCAGCTGCCCGTGATAACGCCCGCGACCCGGTATCGAGAGGCAATGAGTGGGCCGCGGGTGATGCTTGGGGCCACGACTTCCTGGGCCCTG
Organism: uncultured Alphaproteobacteria bacterium; assembly: GCA_963819345.1. GTDB lineage: Bacteria > Pseudomonadota > Alphaproteobacteria > Acetobacterales > Acetobacteraceae > Rhodopila. Next base: position 61,999 of record CAWFVX010000011.1, on the reverse strand, counting down.
TCGGCCTCCATTAGGCGGGCACCGCCTGGAGGTGCCGCACGGGTTGGGCTAGTTCTTCGTAGACGTCGACGTAGTCCTCCGCCATCCGACGAGCTGTAAAGCGTCGGTCGAACGTGGCGCGAACGCGGGCCCGGTCCAGCGTATGGATCTTGCCGACGGCAGCAACCGCTTCGTCAATATTGTTGACAATGAAACCGGTTAGGCCGTCGTCCATGACCTCGGGCACCGATCCGCAGTTGTAGGCGATGATCGGCGTGCCGCACGCCATTGCCTCAATCATCACCAGGCCGAAGGGCTCCGGCCAGTTGATCGGGAAGATCAAGGCATGCGCGCCGGAGAGGAAATCCGGCTTTTGTGCGTCGTTGATCTCACCGATGAATTCGACATCCGGGTTGCCCTGGATCAGCGGCTTTATCTTGCTATCGTAGTATTCCTTGTCGGCGTTATCGACCTTGGCGGCGATCTTGAGCTTCATCCCAGCTTTGCCGGCGATCCTGATGGCGCGATCGACGCCTTTCTCGGGAGAGATGCGGCCGAGAAACGCTCCGTATTCCTGCCTGACCGGTTGTGGCGTCAGCAGATTGGCCGGCATGCCGTGGTGCACGGTGCGCACCCAGTTGAGGTGCGGGATCGGCCGGCGCTGGTTGTTGGATATCGAGACGAATGGTGAGTTTGCATAGGTCCCGTATGCGTCGACCAACTCGGGCAGGTCCAAACGACCATGGATCGTCGTCAAGTAGGGCACATTTTGCCGGCAGAACAGGGCGAGCGGAAAATAGTCGATGTGGAAGTGCAGTACATCGAACTCTTCCTTTCGGCGGTAGATGCGCTCGACCATACGGTAGTATGTCGCCACCCAATCCTTGACTGAAGGGTCCAGACGGAGGGCCTGTTCGCGCATTGGCGCAAGCGTTGCGGATGTAATTGAGTTGCCGCTGGCGAACAATGTGACATCGTGGCCCATCGCGACGAGTTCCTCGGTCAGCGAATATACCACCCGCTCAGTGCCACCGTACAGCTTGGGGGGAACCGCCTCAAACAAGGGCGATATTTGAGCAATACGCATGAGTGCTTTGTCCCGAATTTGACTATGGGTTTAGTTTAACCAGGCACTTTTTTCTTGCGATCTTTTCCACACAACTTACGCTTGACTTCGCATTCCATCGGTGCCTATTGATGATAGGTTATAGAATTCGAATGTGGCGAAAAGTCGGCGTGTTAACCGCGTTCTCGGGGCATTTTCCGGGGCGGAGACGACGAAGAAAAGCCTACGCGGTCCGGGTCTGCGGCCTTATCCCGGTGAGGAGTTTTCCGTCGTCATGCGGCAACTGGTTGGGGCCACTGGCCCGAACGCCGAAACGTTCCCGGCTCTTCGCGGCCGGCCATTGGCCTTCTTGTACTCTTATATAGGGCGCCATCCCGCCGGGCATCTGACGGTGCTGTTATCAGTGTTGGTGGCGGTGACGTGCAGCGTGTCCACGCAGTATGGCATGAAGTACCTGATCGATATTGTCGCTACCGGACGTGAGGCGGCGGGCGACAAAGTCTGGGGCGCGTTTGCCTTGCTGTGCGGTCTGGTTGCGGCCGACAATCTGTTCTGGCGCGTGGGCGCCTATGCGGCACACCGCACGTTCGTTGCGGTCACAGGGGATATCCGTCGCGACCTGTTCCGCCATCTCGGGGGGCACGCGCCGACCTACTTCGCCGAACGCCTGCCGGGGGCACTCGCCAGCAGGGTAACTTCCACTGCCAATGCCGCTTTCGCGCTGGAGAACACGACAGCGTGGAACGTGTTGCCGCCCTCCGTGGCTGTGGTGCTTGCGATCGCCTTCATCGGGTCGGTCAATCTGGCTCTGGCCGGCACGTTGCTGGGAATCGCTCTCGATGCTCGGCGCGCTCGTTTTCCACCTTGCCAGACGCGGGACGCAGCGGCACCGCGAATATGCGCGGGAGGCTGCAGGTGTGGACGGGGAACTTGTCGATATCATTGGCAATTTCAACGTCGTCCGAGCCTTTGGCGCGACGTTCCGGGAGCAGCGGCGGATCGACGAGCGGATGGGGGTCGAGATGGCGGCGCGCCGGCGCAGCCTCTACTATTTAGAACATATCAGGCTGGTGCATGCGATCCTGACCGTATTTCTGACCGTCGGGGTGGTCGCATGGGCCATCATCCTCTGGCAGAACGGCCAGGCAAAGGTCGGCGACCTCGTGCTGATTACTTCGCTGGCGTTCGGCATCCTGCATGGCACCCGGGATCTGGCGGTTGCCTTAGTAGATCTGACGCAACATGTCGCTCGGTTGGAGGAGGCGATCTCCACTCTTCTGACGCCGCACGATTTGAAGGACGCCCAGAATGCGCGGACGCTGTCGGCAGGACCTGGCGAAGTGGCGTTTGAGCAAGTGCGCTTCGCGTACCCTGGCCGCCCCGCTGTATTGAACGACTTCAGCCTGGTGATCGCGCCGGGTGAGCGGGTCGGGCTGGTGGGATTTTCGGGCGCCGGAAAATCCACCGCGCTGGCTTTACTTCAACGCTTTTATGACGTCAGCGGCGGGCGGATCGCAATCGACGGGCACGACATCCGCGACGTGACTCAGGAAAGTCTTCGGAACGTCATGGCCGTGGTGCCGCAGGACATCTCGATGTTCCACCGTTCAGTGCTGGAGAACATCCGTTATGCCCGGCCGGATGCCACCGAGTCCGAAGTGCTTGCGGCCGCGGAGATGGCTAGCTGCCGGGGCTTCATCGAAGCGATGCCGGAAGGTTTCGAGACCATGGTGGGCGACCGCGGCGTGAAGCTGTCCGGCGGCCAACGGCAGCGGATAGCGATCGCTAGGGCGCTCCTGAAGAACGCGCCGATCCTGTTGCTGGACGAGGCGACGAGTGCCTTAGATACAGAATCAGAACAGGCGATTTAGCGCGCGCTGGACCGGCTGATGACCGGGCGCACGGTGATCGCCATCGCACACCGTCTGTCCACGCTGCAGAGCTTCGACCGTATCATCGTCATGGATCAGGGCCGCATCATTGATGATGGGTCGCCGTTCGTCCTGGCCAACCGGCCCGGCCCGTACCGAGAGTTATTACGCAAGCAACAAATGGATCCGGTATCGGCGGCGGCTTAAACGACAATCATCGAGGTCGGCGATCGCGCGTTATGCGTAAAGCATCGCCGGCGGCTGACCGTGCGGGTGGGCATGATCGAATACGACCCAAGCATGGTGATGCTGCGCGTTCTTTGTGAATTCACCCATATCAAACCAGCGGATACGGCGCGTCAGCACGATAACCGCCGCGAACGGACCTGCCGACATGATTTCCGCCACTCGCCGTCCGGCGATCCATTGCAACCGGACCAGCAGCGCCAATTGCCCCTGCACCGACGCGGTCAGCATCATTGCGTGACGCAGGAAATTCGACATTCCGATTGGCGATCGCGATTGCGCGGTATGCGAGCCGCTGTCGCCGTAAGGCGGGTTCGTGACAATGCTCCGGCATCCAGACGGAACGGTATGACTGGTGAGAAAATCCACGCCGGCCTCGCCAAAGCCGCGGTCTACGAGGTCGGTTGAGACAACGTCGTAGCCGTGGCCAGCCAGGACGGAGGACATTGCCCCGTCGCCGCAACACGGCTCCCACACCGGGCCACGAAAGCGAACGTGTCGCAGCAGCGCCTCCGTGACCCAGGCAGGCGTCGCATAAAAATCCTGCCCCGCCCGTTGGTAGCCGGAGACATGGATCGCGCGGCGCGGGTCTGGCCGAAACAGCTCGACGGCAGGTGGTTCAACGAGACCAGTCATTGGCAATCCAGGCTGAAAGAGCGTCACGCGCGGGGTTCCGATCGATCAAGTTACCAAGGCAAGAGCAAGCGAATCGGGTTGCTTAAGACTGCAACATTCTAGCCGACGCGTTGACGGATGAACAACAACGGAAAGACTGCCCTTCATGTGAAATCGTTTGAACCCGCTTCCGGGAGGATGACGCGGGGGTAAGCGGCGAGTGCATGGCTTGGGGGACGGGATCTACGCGCCCTCCATGTGCGAGTGGCGGCGCGGCGGATTTCCTCGTAAGCTCCAGATCCAAGGAGCATGGCCACGATCGAGCATGGTCGGCTTCGTCAGCCAGGAAGCCGATACAGGCATGCCTCGTCTCGTCGTCGTTTCCAACCGCGTTGCCCCGATTCAGGAGGGCGAGGCAACCGCCGGCGGACTGGCGGCCGGAGTGCTGGATGCGCTCAAGCAGAAAGGCGGCCTGTGGTTCGGCTGGAGCGGCGAGCTCGCCGCCGACGAAGCGGTATCGGGGCGACCAAGCCATGAACGCAGCGTCGGGCCGATCACGCTGTTCACCATAGATCTGTCCCGCAAGGACTACGACGAATACTATCGAGGCTTCGCCAACGACACGCTGTGGCCAGCGCTGCACTATCAGGTCGGGCTCGGGCACTTTGAGTGGGTGGAGTTTGAGGGATATCGACGGGTGAACGACCTTTTCGCCGCCGCTCTAGCCCCGCTGGTTCGTGACGATGATCTGATCTGGGTGCATGACTATCACCTGCTGTGCCTGGCCGAGGCGCTCCGAGCGCGCCGAGTGGCCAATAGGATGGGGCTGTTCCTGCATACCCCGTTCCCGGCTCCCGGCGTCTTCATGACGATCCCGTCACACGCGGAACTGGTCCGAGCGATGTGCTTGTTCGATCTGCTCGGCTTCCAAACGGAGACCGATCGCGCCGCCTTTCTGGATTATGTGTTGCGCCACGCGGGTGGGGTGTTGGTCGAGGCGGAAGGCGTGATTTCAGTGTTTGGGCGCCGGGTGCGGACCGGGGTCTACCCGATCGGTGTTCATGTCGATGAGGTGCGGGCGCAGGCGGAGACCCCGGTCAACCGGCGTCAGGCCACGCGAATGCGGGCCAACCTGATGGAGCGGTTGATCCTCAGCGTCGATCGGCTGGATTACTCGAAGGGCTTGCGCCAAAGGTTTGCGGCCTTTGAGCGGTTTCTGGCTGAGTTTCCGGCCCACCACGGTCTGGTGACCTTCATGCAGATCGCGCCGCCGTCGCGGAGCGACATCGAGGCCTATCAGCGGATCCGGCGGGAACTTGAAGGCGAGGCAGGCCGGATAAACGGCCGCTTCGCCGAAGTCGACTGGGTGCCACTGCGTTACCTGAACCGGAGCTTTGCCCGGAATGTTCTGATGCCGCTTTATGCGGAAGCTCAGGCCGGTCTTGTCACGCCACTTAGAGACGGCATGAACCTGGTGGCCAAAGAATATGTGGCGGCTCAGGATCCGGACGACCCCGGGGTGTTGATCCTGTCCGAATTTGCCGGTGCGGCGCAGGAACTGGATGCCGCGCTCCTGGTTAACCCCTACGACGAAGCCGCTGTGGCTCGGGCGATGGATCGGGCGCTATCGATGGCGGTCGAAGAACGGCAGGAACGGCACCAGGCGATGCTGACGATCATGCGATCGAACAGCCTGGAGCAGTGGCGCGATCGGTTTGAGAGGGATTTACGAGCTTGATCGCCGAAGGCGGATTACGTTTGGTTGCAGTGCCGCTGCTATGGGGCTTCGAATTGACGCGACCGGGACGCTCAATAGGTGCCCGGGTGGTTATCCCCGTCGTTCTTTCCGCAATGATGTGCGGCTGTGCTTTCCCGGTAAAGAAATCGACCCGAGCGAAGTCAGATCACTTCCATCATCACAGCGTCGTTCGAGTCATTAGTCGTCACGATTTAAGCGAGACCGAAAAGGACAAGCTATTTGAAGATTTCCAACGTTGGCGTGCAGCCCAGGGGCAGGTTGAACCAGGGGCTTCGGCGCTTGTTGAATTCGATCAGCACGTGGACCCACGGTGATTGCTATTAACAGTTAGATTGACTCGTTTTCTCCCGGTTATCCAGGCGACAACGTCGTTGGAAGGGGTGAGGCCATCTTTACTGAGCGCTGCGGGCCCATTCCAAGCAGGTCAGGACGCCAGACCATATTCACCCTGTCGATGCAGGCTGAATATGGCCCTTCGTAATCGCCAGGATTTTCCGGTTAAGCCCGTTTAGTAGTCGTGATGATGATGATGCCAGCCCCAACCGCCGGGTGCTTCGACTACGCATCCGGAAATCGAGCCCGCAACGAGAATAAGCAGAAATAGTCCGCAAAGAGCGCGCATCATCGGTTCCTTAATAACGGGGATATGCGTTGTAGCCGTAATGGCGTTCTTCCCATCTACGATGATGCCACTCGCGGTGAGCTTCCCATCGTTCATGCCGCCGCCATTGATGCTCCTGGCAGCGGGGTCCACACCCGTAACCATCATAATAAACTGGCTGAATCATCGATTGCTCACCGGACAGATTGCCCGCGTGCGCGGACGTTCCTATAGCTAAAGCGCTGAGAAGCCCCAGACCTAGTAAAGCACTGCGCATATCACTTCCTCCTTCGACAAAATACTTGGGAAGAAGCCGGGGCAAATGCTTGGCGTAAAGGTGTCAAGAATAGGACAATGCTTCTTATGACATTGGCCCCCCTAATATTAGTAACTGCCTTACAATATTGTGAGGCACAGGATCAGGAAGAGATTTCTTTTAGGACCAAAGGACTAGGCGCTAATCGCGGACGCTTGACAGCCGCGGCGGCGTAGTTGGTTCTGACTGCAACAAGGCAGCATGCGATGACAGTCACATCATTGTCATGCGGTTCAGGCTTTGAATCACCGCCTCCGCACGATTGCAGGCGTGCGATTCGATTGTCGTGTCGCGATCTGAGGCGAGGGGCAGCGGGAGTGGCTTAGATGGTCGGGCGCCTAGAGCAGATCCAATGCGGCCTTTCGTCTGGGAGGATGATGCACTGCGTCAACCTCGGCCAGATCCTGTTCTGTCAGCCGGATGTCGCCGGCGGCGGCGTTTTCCCGGACGTGGGCCACCTCGGCCGCTTTCGGGATCGATATGACATTCCCGGAGCGCAATCCCCAGGCGATCGCCACTTGGGCCGCTGTCGCACCATAGCGACGCGCGAGAGCCTGAAGCGCGGACGAACCGAGCAGCTTGTGGACGTGATGGCCCAACGGCGAGTAGGCCATCAAGGGAATCCCGTGTTCTTTGCACCACGGCAGCAGATCGAATTCAATCCCTCGGCTGTCCGGGTGATACAGCACCTGATTGGCCGCGCAGCCTGATCCGCTTGGCACGCCGAGCAACTCAATCATGTCGGCGGCGTCCAGGTTCGATACGCCCCAATGGCGGATTTTGCCTTGGGCCTTCAGCGCTTCGAATGCGGCAACTGTCTCTGCCAGCGGGTGGCCGCCGCGCCAGTGCAGCAGATAGAGATCGATCCGATCGGTCTTGAGCCGCTTCAAGCTCCGCTCGCACGCCGCCGGCACGCCGGACAGCGATGCATTCTGCGGCAACACCTTGCTGACGATGAAGACCTGATCGCGGATCCCCGAAACTGCTTGAGCGACAACCTGCTCGGCGCCGCCGCCGGCATACATCTCCGCAGTGTCAATCAAGGTCATGCCGAGATCGATACCGAGTTGCAAGGCCTCCACCTCTTTAGCCGCGTCGCCAGGCCGTTCGCCCATGTACCAGTACCTTGCCCCACGGCCGGCACCGTCTCTCCGCTCGGCAATGCAACTGTCCGCATCAGTTTGCCAACCCCTCTGCAACACGCATTACGCGAAGGAAATTGCCGCCCCACAGCTTTTCAAGAGCAGTCCTGTCGTAGCCGCGCCGCACCAATTCGATTGTGATGTTCGGGCTCTGGCTAGCATCAAGCCAGCCGGAGAAGCCACCGCCGCCGTCGAAATCCGATGATATCCCCACATGTTCGATCCCGATCCGCCTCACCGCATAGTCGATATGATCCGCAAAGTCGGCGACGGTCACTTCCTCCGGCTTCGCATTTGGCTTCAGGAAAGCCGAAACGGCGGTAATCTGGACCACCCCTTTAACGTCTTTGATTACATCCAGTTGCCAGTCCGTCATGTTACGGGAATGATCGCACAGAGCACTGATGCAGGAGTGGGTGGAGACGATCGGTGAACGCGACACCTCCGCTGCCTGAACCATCGACTCGCGGGAAGTATGAGCCACGTCGACCAACATACCGACCTTGTTCATTATGGCGATCGCCGCCCGCCCGAACGTTGACAGGCCGCCGTGCTCGCTTTCGCGATCGCCGAGATCGCGCCGCGGATTGCAGGAATTTGCCAGGGCGTTGTGGCCGTTATGGGTCATGGTCATGTAGATCGCCCCGCGGCGACGAAATTCGGCAATCCGGCTGAGGTCGGCGCCAATAGCGAAGCCGTTTTCGACACACGGCACGATCGCCAGTATGCCATCCCGCTTGGCTCCGGCAATAGCATCAGCCCGGCTGGCGATGCGCATGCGGATCGGTGTGAGAGCTCGTTGCATCGCACTGATTTGATCTAGCATCGCAATGGCACGCGCGTAGGCGGCAGCCTCGCTTCCAGGCGTCCGCGTGGTTTGTGGCACATAGGCCACAAAGCAGGCCGCGCTCAGTCCGCCGCGGATCATCTTTGGTAGATCGACCCGCCTGGGGCCCTCCTGAAAGGGATCCGGACCGCTGGGCCAGGGGATGTCGATGTGGGTATCCAGCGTCACAATGGTTCGGTGGATGGAGAGCGCATCGGGGTGCAAGACGTCGTTCATACCCCCACGCTTACAGATATTTGAGCCGCACGGAAGAGGTTTGGATCGCAAAGAGGAGCTTTGAAGCGAAAACGAGGTCTGCGACTGCTTTGAATGGTAGCCGGCTTGGACGTCGGTCAGATAACGCCCTCCTCCGCGAGGCGCTGCACGTCGCTTTCGGTCATACCCAAGAGGTTTGTCAGGAGCCAGACGTTATCCTCACCGTAGCAGGGGGCACCGCGATTGATCGGGCCGCCGATATACGCCGGTGTGCGAGACAATTTCGTCGGCAGTTCGTAAACTGGCCAGGTGCCGATCTTCGTTCCGGTAACCTCGGTGAGCCATTTCAGGTGGCGAAGCTGCGGATCGTGGTCGCATCGGTCCTCGGCGTTCTGACAGACGCCCGCTGGCACGGCGGCGTTCTGCAGCGCGATCATGACGTCCTCGGCGGAGCGTGTAGCGGTCCACGCATTGATAGTCTGGTCCAAGGCGTCCTGGTGGCTCAGGCGATCGGCGAGGGTTGCGTAGCGTTTGTCGTTCAGCCATTCGGGGTGACCGGCGAGGCCGGCCAAAGCGTGCCATTCCGTGTCGGTAAAGCAGGCGATGGCAACCCAGCGGTCGTGCCCGCCGCAACGATACGCGCCATGTGGAGCGGCGGCCTTGTACGGGGAGCGGTTGCCGTAACGATGCCATTCACGGCCATTCGCCGACCAATCGAGAATTGACGTGCCAGTCAGGAAAAGACCCGACTCGCACTGCGACGCATCAATCCATTGGCCTTCGCCGGTGCGATCGCGATGATACAGCGCGCCCAGCAGCGCCAGCGCGTAACCATAGGCCCCCATCCAGTCGAGGTAGGAGTAGCCCCAGCCAACGGGCATAGCGGGTTCGGGCAACCCGGACATGTCGGCCTGTCCGCCGAACGCTGCGGCGACCGGCCCGACCGTGCGCATGCGTCCATATGCGCCGTGGACGCCCATACCGGCCTGCTGAATGTAGATGATGTCCGGACGAATTTTCTTCATCACGTCGTAGCCTAGGCCAAGGCGTTGCAGCACGCCGGGCGAGAAGCCCTCGGCGACGATATCGCAGATGCGGACAAGGTCCTTAGCGATCGCCAGGCCCTTCGGATGGCGGATGTTCAGCGATATTCCTCGCTTGCCGGCGTTCTTGTTGTTGAACTGGCCGCCCAGGTCCGGGTCCTTGACGCCCGGGAGCGGGCCGGTGGCGGCGTTGCGGGCGGTTCGCCCTCCAACCGGTGCCATAGCGGCGAGACGAGTGTCGGGGTTGTCTTTCCACTCCACCTTGAAACTCTCAGCGCCCATTGCGGCGAGGAAGCGAGTGCCTCCAGCGGAGGCCAGGAACCAGGCGAAATCAAGAATCTTGATGCCCTGGAGCGGAAACGGCTTCCCGTGTAGGGCAGAGATCGTCGGGTTTGCATCACCTTTTGGCTGCGCCGGGACAGCGGCGCGGCGGCGCGGTTCAGCGAGAACGGTTTCGGTATCCTCACCGAGCAGCGGGGCTCGGCGGCCGACTTGCCAGCTTGTCTTGGTGGTCAGCCATTTACTCGTTGGGTAACGGAACGAGCGGCCCTGTTCCGGGTGGTAGATGTCGGCGAACGATTTGCGCTGAAGCCAGTGCGGGTCGAGGGGGTTTTCATGCGGCTTGCGGATTGGGGCCCATAGCAGGCCGGCTTCCTGCGCCTCCAGCCACGGCATATCGTTATAGGTCCAAGCCCTTGCGAAGCGCTGCACGACGTCGATCATGTGGGCTTTGGTTTCGTCGCTGGCAGTCGAGCCAGGCACCGCGCGGGCTTTCAGATCGGCGTCCGGCGGCGGGGGTTGCAAATCGGCCTGCATACCGTATTTTGACAGTAATGGTACCAGCGCTTTCAGGTCTCGCGCGCCCATGCCGTGGGAAATATACCAGCGTCCGTCCTTGGTGTGCATGATGCTGGGCGAATGGTTTGGAGTCTCCAACGCATGGCGGCAGGTGAGGCGCCACAACGGCACCCGGCGCATGACCCAATGCATGATGTCGAGCTCAGGGTTTTTCGACACCGCTTCGTGCACTGCGACCGAAACATCCTGGCCGTGGCCATTGCGATGGCGAGCGATCAGGGCCGCGATAATGCCGGTGGCGAGTTGCTCGCCGGCGATGTGGTAGGCATGCCAAACCTGGGGGGCGATCGGTGGTGTGTCGTATTCAAGTTTCGGATTGGGATCGTAGCCGCAATTCATCATGACCCCGCCCAAGGCGAGGTGAATCAAATCGGATCCCTTGAACGCCGCCCATGGCCCATCATCGCCAAACGGGGTCATCCGGGCGGTGATGAGTTCTGAAAAGCGTTCGTTCAGCGCCGCTCGGTCGAGATCAATGGCGGTATTCAATGCGCCGGCTGAGGAATCCAAAAGGATGTCAGCGCCTTCCAGAAGCCGCAGCAGTTTCTCCGGGTGCGACTGAATGTCCAGGACAATGGACTTCTTACCGCGATTGTAGTTCCAAAAGAACAGCGAGCGTTCTGGCCCTGGGTCGTCGTTCAGGAACGGGCCGATGCGCCGGGTGGCGTTCCCCTCGGGGGGCTCGATCTTCACCACCTCGGCGCCCAATCCCGCGAGCAGCAACCCGGTGTATTCGGCGCGTTCGTCGGCGATTTCGATGACGCGCAGCCCGGCCAGCATCCCGGGGCCGGCGTCGCCGATCATCTCGCCGGGGCCGGTGGATGGTTCGCTCATGGGTCGGTTCCTCCCGCGGATCTGGTCAGGGACGCGTGCGCGCCAGCATCTCCAACAGGTTCGCGTTGACAGCGTCGGCGGCTTCATACGCGGCCCAATGACCGGTTTTGGGGATCAGGCGGACATCGGCCTCGGGACGATAGGCGCGCAGGATCGCCACGCGCTCTGGACCCTTGGGGTTGGCCGGAGCATCGAGTTCGCCCCACATGCCGTTCAGCGGCGATTTCAACTGGTCGATGGCGCGCATGATAACACCGCTGCGGGAGATCGCCGGAGTGCGCAAACGCGAACGGACAGTGTTCCAGTCCTGGATCGCAATGGCGAGGTCGTCGATCTTTGCGGGGTCGGCGATCATCAGGCGGTTGAGGTTGGTGCGATGGATGTCCCTCCGCTCCTGTCCTTCGAGGTGGCGTACTTTCAGTAGGTTCACTGCTGATCCCAATGTCCCGACGCCGGACGAGCCGATGATGGTGACGGAACGAACACGCGTGCCGCGCAACGCGCCGACGCAGGCAGCCATGGTGGCACCGAAGGAGAAGCCGACGATGTCGTACGATGTTTCGGGTCTGATGATGAGGTCGGCACCGTCGGCGACGATGGTGGCGATGGCGAAGGCATCCCCTCCGTCGGGCGGAAAATCGGACTCGCCGAGACCGGGGAGGTCTGGGACGAGAACGCGGTATGATGGCATTAGGGCCGGGATGGTGCGGATCCAGTGCCGCCAGGAACCGGCGCCGCCGTGGCACAGGACGACGACCGGGGCGGTGCCGCCTGATTGATCCCACAGGTGCCAGATCATTTTCCCCGCGCCGCAGGGCGTCTCATGGCGGGTTGCCTGCTGCTGGATGCGATCCAGGATGGTCTGCGGGTCTTCGGCGATCTGGTCGTTCATCCGTTGGCACGTCCTGTAACTGGTCGTGGGAGAGCTTATAGACGGAGATGGAATGACGCCAAATGAGGCCAGTCATTGGATCAGCAGGCCGTTCGGCTGCGGGTGCATTGGCGGCGCGGAGTCTGCTCGTGTGGAATCCGCACGGACCTGCGCGACACCAATAGCCAACGAACCGGCCGGTGATTGTTCGAAATCGTCACTTAGATTAAGTCTGGCGCCAACCCATCGATTTTCCGAGCGGTGCTCTAGAATGCTGTTGAAACTCGCTGGCGCGCGCTGAGTTTCACCCTGCATTGGGGCGCCCCATCGCATCAGGCAACGTCGGCTAGACAAGTAAACCTTCAACCGGCATGAACTTTGGCTTCTCCTTCGAGGAACCTGTCCAAACGATCGCCTCAACAAAATCTGCTTGGACAACACGAAAGTTCTGCATGATGTCACATGCCCTCCGAAACTGGCTGGAGCACATCGGCTTGCAACAGCACGCCGAGACTTTTGCCGCGAACGGCATCGACTTCGACGTCTTGCAGGACCTTAGCGACGCCGATCTAAGGGAGCTGGGTCTGTCGCTAGGTGATCGGCGCAGGTTGCTGCGTGCGACAGCGACACTCTCGGGGAAACCCGCGCCAGCGAGAGCGGCACACACTGCTGATGCTGCTACGGTCAGGGAGGGCGGAGCAGTGGAGCGGCTCGAGCGCCAGGCGGAGCGGCGCCAGGTCACCGTGATGTTCTGCGATCTCGTCGGATCCACTGCCCTCTCGGCGCGGCTCGACCCCGAGGATCTGGGGGAGATCATCCGCAGCTACCAGGCGTGCGTCGCCACAACCATCCGGCATTTCAAAGGCTTCATCGCGCGTTACGTTGGCGATGGGGTGCTGATCTATTTTGGTTGGCCGGAAGCTCGTGAGACAGATGCCGAACGCGCCGTACGGGCCGGCCTCGCCGTTGCGGCCGCTGTCAGTAAAAAACCTCTGGGTGGGCAACCAGCACAAGTCCGAATTGGCATCGCGACGGGGCTTGTGGTCATAGGCGAGCCCATCGGTTCGGGTGATTCTCGGCAGCAGACGGCTATCGGCGAGACGCCGAACCTCGCGGCACGAATGCAGGGCCTCGCTGGCCCGAATGAAGTAGTGATCGATGCTGCCACCCGGGGGCAGATCGGAGGCTTATTCGAATATGTGGAACTCGGAGCGATCGCGCTTAAGGGTTTCGCCGCGCCGGTCCTGGCCGCGCGAGTTGTACGCGAGAGTGCCGCCGAAAGTCGCTTCGAGGCGCTACGCGCGACCGGTACGCCGTTCGTTGGTCGCAACGAGGAACTGAGCCTGTTGCTTCGCCGCTGGGAACAGGTCAAGGCCGGACAGGGTCCCGTTGTGCTGGTGTCGGGCGAACCAGGCATTGGCAAATCGCGTCTCGCTCAGACCCTGCTTCAGCGTCTCGCGGGTGAGCCGCATATTCGCCTGCGCCTGTTTTGCTCGCCGCACCATCAGGAGAGCGCTCTCTCTCCGTTTATCGCGCAGCTGGAGCGGGCAGCAGGATTTCGACGCGAAGACACCGCCGAACAACGGCTCGACAAGCTGGGGGCAGTGCTCGCGGAAGCGACGCGCGATCCCGGTGAAGCCGCGCTACTCCTCGCTGAACTGCTGATGATTCCGGCCGGCAAGCGCTATCCGCCGCTCGATCTCACGCCTCAGAAGCGTAAAGAGAAAACCCTGCTTGCGCTGCGAGTGCAGGTGGAAGCGCTGGCGGCAAAGCAGCCGGTGCTACTGCTGTTCGAAGATGCGCACTGGAGCGATCCTACGTCGGTCGAACTCCTGGACCTGATCGCCGATCGCGTGCCTACGCTATCGCTGCTACTGATCGTCACCTTCCGGCCGGAGTTTACCCCACCGTGGGTCGGACAACCTCATGTCAGCTTGCTCAGTCTTAACCGCCTGCCATCGCATCAGCGGGCGGAGATGATCGCGGGTATAACCGGCGGCAAGGCGCTGCCCAATAATATTGCCGAGCAGATCATCGCGCGGACGGATGGGGTGCCGCTGTTCGTCGAAGAACTAACGAAGGCGGTGGTCGAGAGCGGCTTCTGACCGACGCCGGCGACCGCTATACTGCCACGGGACCGGCACCCGCGCTGTCGATTCCGGCGACGCTACAGGCTTCGTTGCTGGCCCGCCTCGATCGTATCGCGCCGGCACGTAGGATGGCGCAAATCGGTGCGGCGTTGGGCCGATCGTTCTCGCACCAGTTGATCAGCGCCGTTGCGCCGATGCCGCAATCGCAGGTGGACAACTCGCTGATACAGCTGGTGGGCGCGGAGCTGATCTATCGCCGCGGTACTCCGCCTGACGCGGAGTACACCTTCAAGCACGCGTTAATTCAGGACTCGGCATACGGCACCTTGCTGCGCGGCCCTCGCCAGCAATTGCACGCGCATATCGCCACCGTGCTTGAAAGCCAGTTCCCCGACGTCGTAGCCGCTGAGCCCGCGGTGTTGGCCCAGCACTGCGAGGTAGCGGGTTTGACAGGGGAGGCGGTGGGCTATTGGCTCAGTGCGGGCCGGCAAGCGCTCGCGCGGTTCGCGATGACCGAAGCTATCGCACAGCTTCGCAAAGGCCTCGCGCTGATATCCCACCTGCCCGACGGCGCCGCACGCCAGGCGCAAGAGCTGGAGCTGACCAGTGCGCTCGGCCACGCGCTGACGGCGACGAAGGGATTTTCCGCCCCGGAATCAGGCGAGTTGTTCGATCGTGCGCGTCATCTCTGTGAACAATTGGGCCGGCCGCAGCAGTTCGCTTCGGTTCTGCATGGTCAACTAGTTTACCGGTTTGTCCGAGCCGAGCTGGCCCGCGCGGATGATCATGCTAGCGAAATGCTTCGACTGGGCGAGCAATCGAACGACGCGAAGATGAAGCACGACGGCCGATATCTGACCGGAGTGCTCCGCTCGGTCATGGGCAAGTTCATCGATGCCCGCGCGTATTGCGAGGAAGCCCTCTCCTTGTGGGACCCCGAGTTCCGAACGATCGCGGCCTCGCCGGAAGATCCGTATGTAGGGAATCGATTGTATTATTATCGGGCATTACTCTGCCTCGGTCACGTGGCTCAGGCGCGTCTGTTCCGGTCCGAGGCGGTAACCGAAGCGCGCCGACTTTCACCCTTCAGCTTGGCTTACGCGTTGTATCACTACTGGCTTGGCGATTGGATAATGGACGGGAAGACCCAGGCAAGAGTAATGCTTCGGTCAGCAGACGAGATACGGGCCATCTCGAACGAGCACGGGGTTCGCTCTGTGGCTTGCGTTTGGCAACATCCAGCGTGGCTGGTGCCTGGCAATGCTTGGCCAAGCAGAGGAGGGCCTCGAGCTTCTCGTCGAAGGGCTCGCAGGCTGCAGGGACGCGGGGTGCGGCGCAGTGATGCCGTTTTGGTTAGGGCCTGTTCGCATTTAAGCACTTGGCAAATCGGCCGAAAACCGGGTGTTCTGGGGATTCAACCTGGGACATACCATGCAAGTACTCACCGACGCCCAATGGGCCAAGTTCGAGGCCGCGATCGCCGCGGTCAAGCTGCGCGGGGCACGTCCGCGCAAGGAAGACCGGCGCACGATCGAAGCGATTATTTGGCGGCTGAACAACGGTGCCAAATGGCGGTCGATCCCTGCCGAACTGGGTGACTGGCACCACGCCTACCTGCGTTTCCGCCGCTGGGCCGTCAACGGTGTGTGGGACAAGATCATGGCGCATGTCGTGGCCGAAGGCGAGCCGAAGCTGGCATTCGCATGTATCGACGGCACCGTGGCGCGGGCGCATCAGAAAGCGGCCGGAGCACGGCCGAGTAAACTGATACGCTGAGTCTGCGATTCAATCGCAGCCACGAGGACAAGCAGGCTCTCGGCCGTTCCAGGGGCGGTTTTAGCAGCAAGATAGTCGGGGTCTGCGATGCCGCTGGCCGCCTGGTCGACTTTGTCCTTGTCGCCGGCCAGGCGCACGAACTCGCGCCCTCGCTGCAACTGCTGAAACGCTTGCCCAAGGCACCCGCGTGGGCCCTGGCCGACATGGCCTGCGACGCGGAGGAGTTCCGCTCGGCCGCCGAGGCGATGGGCGCTACCCCGGTCGTGCCTTCGCGAAAGAACGCCAAACTGAAGAAGCCATGCCCGGGCTTTATCTATCGTCACCGTAACCTCATCGAGCGGTGTTGGTCACGCCTGAAAGAGTGGCGCGCGATCGCCACTCGTTACGACAAAACTGCGACTTCCTATGCGGCAGGGATCGCCATCGCGGCTACCCTCGACTGGTTTAAATCTTCGCGCTGAAGGTATTCAAATGCGAACAGACCCTAGCCATTCTTGGCGAAGTTCACGGCGATATTGGGCAATTCGAGGAAGGGCTAGAACGGCTCGCCCAGGCCGGGAGGCTGATCGAGACGACGCAGAAGGCTTGGTCCGCATCCGCTGTACATCGGCTGCGAGGACAAATCCTGCTGAAGATAAATGATCAGGCCGCGGCGGAGAACAGCTTTCGCCAAGCGCTCAATATCGCGCGTCAGCAGAGCGCTAAGTTCTGGGAACTCCGCGCTGCAACCAGCCTCGCTCGCCTCTGGTCTGAGCAGGGCAAGACCAACGAGGCTCTGCAACTACTCGCACCCGTCTACGCATGGTTCACAGACGGATTTGATACCGAAGTTCTGAGGGATGCAAAGGCACTGTTGGAAGGATTCAGAGCGACCGCATGACAATAGCCGGGCTGGAAGCGGTGGAAGCACAGGACAAAATAGCCGTTTGATGGCTATAATCCGTGATCATGAGCCATCACGGCGTCGCTGAAGCAACAAATCATCTGTCCGATCTGATCAACCGATCTTTGGCGGGGGAACCGTCATAATCACGCGCCACAGTCATCCGGTTGTGGAATTAAAGGCGGTGCATCAAGTGTGACGCCGGGTCACCGCCGAAGATATGGATTGGTTGGCTGCCCACCGCGTAGATATGAACTCGACAGTCGACGCCGGCACGCTCGTCACCAGGATGCGCGACGAAGGAGAGCGGTGAATCTCTACCTCGACGTAAAGCGTAGTCGTTGCGCTATTTACAAAAGATGTCTTTACGTGTCGGGCTGAGGCCTATATTCGGGCAAACGCTCTGGTTTTGATTGTGAGCGACTTCGCGGCCGCCGAATTCGCGTCCGTCATCGTACGCCGGTTGCGGGTTCGGGAAATCGCTGAGCCGATTGCCCGCGTCGTGTTCGCCGAATTTGATGCATGTGTAATCCGCAGTACCGAGCATGCCGACACTACGACCGCCGACGTAATCGCGGCCGCCCGCACACTGCGCCGGCTGGATTTGCCGCTACGGACAGCCGATGCAGTGAACATCGCGATCGCTCCGCGGATTGGCGCCACTTTGATGACTTTCGCGGAGAAGATGGCGGCGTCGGCCAAGGCGCTCGGTGTTGGTGTGGCGGCCGCGTAGCAAACTCATCCGCCGTCGCCACATAAAATCTTCAGGATAGGCCGACGACCGAGGCAAGGGCCTCAAGCTGCTCGACGTGATGAGAGACCGGGTTCAGCAACAGGTGGCTGGGGCCCAGGGCGACGATTTCCTCCAGTCGTTCGCGCACCTGTTCCGGCGTGCCATGGATGCCCGATGAGTCGGTACCCGCCGGATTGCTGTAAACCCCGGTGTACCAGCGATGCATTTCCGCTCTGGCCCTTTCGGGTTTCTCGTCGACCGCTATGAAAATCCGCTTCGAAATCGGGAAGTGGTTCGGGTCACGGTCCCCTTTTTCCAACGCCTCCCGCAGCAATGGGACGGCTTTGCGGAAATCTTCTGTGCTGGAGCCCCCGGCTCCCATCCAGCCGTCGGCTATTCTTGCCGCCCGGCGGATCGCATTCGGATGTGCTGTGCCCATCCAAATCGGCAACCGGCTCTGCACCGGATGGATCCCGAGCTTGACATCGTCCACCTGGTAGAAGCGGCCTTGGTGGGTGACTTTTTCCTGGCTCCATAAGGCACGAATCAGTTCGATCTCCTCACTGAGACGGGCGACGCGACCATCCTCGGTGATCTGGAATTCCTTGTAGTGAAATGGGCGGCCGATCCCAACGCCCATGATCGCCCTACCGTTACTTAAACAGTCCAAACTGGCCCATTGATGCGCCGTCAGCCGGGGGTCGTGCGCCGGCAGTACGAGCACGGATGCACCGAGCCCGATGCGGCTGGTTAATGCGGCCGCGTAGGTCAGCACCACGACGGGATCGAAGGACGTGACGTGATCCAGCGTGTTATCGGTCACCCACAAATCGCGAAAACCGAGCGCCTCGGCGCGTATGGCGACGGCACGGACGACATCCGTGTCAATTCGATCTGCCGACCGGTGCGGCAGGGACATGCCGAACGGAATCAGGTCCTTCAGTGCCATGCTGTGATCCTTAGATCTGTTCGATAATTTCCATCTGCGAACCATCCGGTCCGGCGACGAAGGCGACACGGTTGCCCTTGTCGCCCTTCAACTCCTCCAATACGGCCACGCCGTTTTCGCGCAGTTTTGTCATTGTGCCGGGATAGTCGTCGGTCTCTACGGCCAGATGCTCGATGCCGTAGGACTGGGCGTGGTTCTGCGCCGAGATGATGCCGGTGATGTTGAGCTGCGTGCCGTGCAGGTCGAGTTGCCATCCGCGGCCAGGTATTTCAGCCTTCTTGGTCGCTCCGAAGTTGTCAACGTAATACTGCACGGTCTGCGCGATATCCCGAGTCTTAACGTGCGCGTGCTGGAAGCTGATGTTCATTGCCATCCCCCTTGTGGCCGAATAAGCCGGTCAGACTAGATTAATCCCTAGGACGTTCAAGATGCTCGCGCCACGGGCGCGCGATCGAGGCCGCGGCTGAGCGGATACTGGGCAAGTCCTCCAACCCGGCTGACCAAGGTGATTGCGATCTGCCCAGGTCGGCCACCACCATCGATCACTGACGAGAGCGCCGGCGGTGGCCGGTTGCAGAGGGCCGTTGGACCGGCGTATGGCATAGGGCTTGCTGGGAACAACGCCAGTAATCCGGTCGACCGTCCAGACTGCGATATCGGGCTCGAGACGGTAGCTGGTTCAATCGACGGGGGAAAAATGACGCAGAACTGGATTGTCGGGCCGCAGGTCAATCGGCGCAACGTGCTGAAGTCCGGTGCAGCGGCCGCCGCAGCGGCGGCGATGCCAACGGCTCTGGGCCGGCATGAGGCTCAGGCGGCGACCAGCAGCACGCTGGTGATCGCGGCACCGGCCACGCCGCAGAGTTTGGACAGCAATTTCGACGTCAGCCTCGGCACGTTCGAAGCAGTGGCAGCGCTGTACGACAACCTGCTGGAGTTCACGAAGATCCCTGACCCGAAGATGCCCGACGCATCCCGCGAGGACATCGCTGACCATCCGGACAAGCCGGCCGGTTTGGCCGTGAAGGGGAAGCTCGCGGAATTGTTCGAGCTCGATCCCAACGGCAAGTTCATCCGCTTCCAGTTGCGTCAGGGGGTCAAGAGCAACTGGGGCAACGAGTTGACCGCCGACGATGTGAAGTGGACGTGGGACCGCAAGTTCGGTCTGAAGGCGATCGGGGCGTTCTACCTGTCGACGCTTGGACTGGAAAAGCCTGAGGGGGTGAAAGTCGAAGGCAAATACACGGTCTCTATCAACCTCGACAATCCGAATCCGCTGCTGGCCAAGTTGCAGCCCAATCTCTATGCGCCGATCTACGACAGCAAGAAATGCACCGAGGTGGCGACCGACGACGACAAGTGGGCGCGCAAATTCATCGAAAACAACTCCGCCGGCTTTGGTCCGTATCGGCTCGATCAGATGCAGCGCGGCCAGCACGCGGTGTTCAAGGCTCGACCGGACTACTACCTGGGCAAGCCGGCAATGGACACCGTGATCTTTCGCGAGGTGCCGACTTCCGCGACCCGCGCCTCGCTATTGCAAGGCGGCGCCGTCGATATCGCACAGTATCTGCAACCGCTGGAGATCGTCAAACTGCGCGGCCAGCCGGGTGTGACGATCGACAGCGTCGCCGCGTCGTTCATGATCTGGCTGGAGTTGAACGCGAACATTGCGCCATTCGACAACGTGAAGGTCCGCCAGGCGATGAATTTCGCCTTTCCGCAGGAGCAGGTGCTGAAGACCGTTTTCCAGGGCCTGGCCGAGCCGCTGACCGGGTGCATGCCGAACATCTATGCCGGCTTCACCGACAAGTTCTGGAAATATAAATATGATCCAGAGATGGCTAAGGCGCTGCTCAAAGAGGCAGGGCTGGGCTCCGGCTTCAAGACGAGCCTTGCCTATAACGCGGGAGATCCGGTGCAGGAGCCGATCGCGATCCTCTACCAGACCGCGCTGCGTGATATCGGCGTGGAGCTAGAACTCAAGAAAGTGCCCGCGGCGACGTTCTACAATGCTGTTTCTGAGCGGAAGCAGCCGATGATTTTTTACGTTGACAGCCCGTGGTGTCCGGATGTCGGCTATTCCATGACGCTGTACTTCAACTCCGGCTCATTTGTGAATTACTCCAACTACAAGAACGATGAGGTGGACAAACTGCTGAAAGATGCCGCCCGAACCGCAGATCAGGCGGCGCGCGTCGAGATGATGACCAAGGCGCAGGAGATCGTGATGTCCGAGGCGCCATGGGTTTTCATCGCCTTCCCCGGCTATCACTTCGCCCATCGCAGCAACCTGAAGGGCTTTACCTATTATACGTCGAACAATATCCGGTTTCAGGATTTCTCGCGCAGCGCCTGAGGCTGGACGTGACAACCGTTACGACGCCGCCGGGGGCCGCGCTAGCCTCGCCCGAGCGGCGACGGCTTGGTCGGCTGCGGTTTTTCCTTGCCGTGCTGGGCGCCCGCCCGCTGTTCGCGTTGGGCTATGCGATCGTAGCCATGGTCGTGATCACCGGCGCGCTGGCACCATTCATCGTACCATATGGTCCGATGGTGGCTGACCCGAACGTGTATCTACTGCCGCCGGGGGCGGGTCATCCGCTGGGCACCGACGGCACCGGTATGGATATTTTCAGCCGAGTAATCTCTGCCCCGCGCATCGACCTGACCATTGCGGTAGTCGGCACCTTCCTGTCCGCCGTCGTCGGCAGCGCGATCGGCGCTTTGGCTGGATACTATGAGGGGCAACGCGCCTGGCGCACCGTGCTCAGCACGGTCGTCATGCGCGCCGCGGATGTGTTGCAGGCCTTTCCAGTATTCGTCTTCGCGATCGCGCTTGTTGCCGTGTTTGGTCAGAGCGTGCGTAGCATTGTGCTGGCAATCACGTTCGTGAACGCGCCGATCTACCTGCGGTTGATGCGCAGTCAGGTGCTGTCGATCCGCCGGATGCGGTACGTGGAGGCCGCCTATATCGCGGGCGCTTCGGACTTCGGGATCCTCGCCCGCCACGTAATCCCGAACGCGATCGCGCCGGTGCTGGCGCAGTTATCGGTCAATGTCGGCTGGTCGGTGCTGTTAACAGCCGGGCTAAGCTTCGTGGGAGCCGGCGTGGTGGCGCCGACGCCCGAATGGGGCAGCATGATTGCGATGGGCTTCCAGAACGTAGTGACCGGGCAATGGTGGCCCTCGGTGTTTCCCGGAATTGCGCTAGGCATCACGGTGTTTGGCTTTGCGCTGGTCGGCTCCAGCATTGAGGTTTTGGCTGATCCTGCGCGACGGCGGGTGCTGTCCGGCACTATGGGCTAATCCAGCATGCTGCTTCTGCGCTATATCGGTCGTCGAATTCTATTTGTTGTCCCGCAGTTGTTCGGAATCATCCTGGTCAGCTTCTTCCTGGTCAAGCTGATCCCTGGCGATCCCGCGGTGATGATGCTCGGACCCACCGCATCGCGACAAAGCCTTGACGATCTGCGGGAGAAGATGGGCTTTACCAAGCCGCTGTGGTCGCAGTTGCTGAGCTATCTGCACGATGTGGTGCGCGGCGATCTTGGCACGTCCTGGCAAACCACCCAACCGGTAACCGTGGATCTCTTTCAGCGCTTTCCGGCAACGCTGGAACTGATCAGCTTCGGCCTGTTGCTGGCGATCGCAATTGGCTTTCCGTTGGGCATTGCGGCGGCACGGCTGAAGCGTGGCCCGGTCCGCAAGTTCGCCGACTATTATGGGTTGCTCGCTGGCGCGATACCGGACTTCTGGCTGGCACTGGTGCTGATCTTTATTTTCTACACGAAGCTCAATTGGAGCCCACCACCGCTCGGGCGCATTGATATGGCGGTGCTTCCGCCGCCGACGGTCACCGGCAGCATGGTGATTGACAGCCTTCTGGCGGGTGACTGGGACGCGTTGGTCTCGTCGTTCAGCCACCTGGTCTTGCCGGTTCTAACGCTCGGGCTGATCAACGCGGGACCGATCCTCAAGATGACTCAATCCACCATGGAACGCACGTTGGCGTCCGACTTCGTGCGCTATGCCGATATGTGTGGCCTGCCGCGCCGGGTGGTGCTGCGCCAGGCAATCCGTGCGGCGCTGCCGTCGGTCGTGACGATCGTGAGCGTCCTTTATGGTTTCCTGATCGGCGGAGCGGTGCTGGTGGAGATCGTGTTCTCCTGGGGAGGCGCCGGCCAATACGCGGTGCAAGGCGTGCTGAACGCCGACATCAATCCCGTGCTTGGCTTCGTCGTGTTCTCGGCGATCGTTTCACTAGTTATCTACCTGCTGGTCGATCTGCTGTACTTTGCCCTCGATCCGCGGACCCGAGCGTGAGTGGCGTCGGCACGATCCTGGATGTTAGCGATCTCTGGGTCGGCTTCCCCAGCTATGGATCGGCTACGGTGCACGCGCTGCGTGGGATCAATATTCGGATCGCTGCCGGCGAGATCGTGGGACTGGTCGGCGAGTCCGGGTCCGGAAAGACAACGCTGGCGCGCGCCGTGATGGGATTGGTGCCGGAGCCCGGCGTCATCGAGCGTGGCGAGGTGCTGTTTGACGGCCGTAATCTGGCCCTGCTAGACGATGCCGAGAGGCGGTCAGTGCTTGGACGCGAGCTGGTGATGGTGATCCCTAATCCTCGCGCTGAACTTAATCCGGTGCTGACGGTGGGTCGCCAGATCAGCAACGTGGTGTTGCATCACATGGGTGTCGGGCGGCGGGAGGCGGACCGTGTGGCGCTGGCGATGTTGCGAGCGGTTCGTATTCCCGATCCAGAACGGCGGTTCGATGCGTATCCGCATGAACTCTCGGGCGGGATGGCGCAACGCGTGGTGATCGCCATCGCGCTGGTCTGCTCACCCCGCCTGGTGATTTCCGACGATGCGACTAGCGGGCTCGACGTGACAGTGCAGTCGCAGGTGCTGGACCTGTTGCAGACCATGGTGCGGGACAAGGGTGCGGCAGCACTGTTCATTACTCGCGACCTTGCCATTACCGCGCATTTCTGCACGCGGGTTGCCATCATCTATGCCGGCGAGATTGTCGAACTCGCCACGACACGCGAGTTTTTCGGGCGTCCACGGCATCCCTATAGCATCATGCTGCTGGCTGCGTTCTCGCATAATCCGGCGTTGCGAGCCCGTTGGACGCGACCGCAGGAATTACAGGACGATGCTGCCGAGAACGGCTGCGTCTTTGCCGCGCGTTGTGTCCGACGGCAGCCGCGTTGTCTGTCGGAAGCGCCGCCGCTTGGCCCGGTTGCGGCCGGCCATGATGTACGCTGCCATTTTCCAGTGGAACCGGCGGCATGACGGCGATGCTGGATGTGCAGAACCTGGTCAAGCGGTTTCCTCTCG
Source organism: uncultured Alphaproteobacteria bacterium (assembly GCA_963819345.1). Taxonomy (GTDB): domain Bacteria; phylum Pseudomonadota; class Alphaproteobacteria; order Acetobacterales; family Acetobacteraceae; genus Rhodopila. The sequence goes on along the minus strand of CAWFVX010000011.1, from coordinate 37,980 downwards.
CCGGCACGGGCAAGGTTGTGCAGGCGGTCAACGACATAAGCTTCACCATTGACCGCGGTGAAACGCTGGCGCTCGTCGGCGAGTCCGGTTCGGGCAAAACCACGGTCGGGCGCTGTATCCTTGGCCTGATCGATGCCACCAAAGGAGAGGTTTGGTTCGACGGTGAACGCATGGGGCGCGGGCACAACATTCGCTCGAAGGCATTGCGCGGACGAATTCAGTTGGTGTTTCAGGAGCCCGCTGAATCACTTGACCCCCGGATTCGCGTTGGTGAGACCCTTGCTGAGCCGCTGCGGCACCTTGGCATGACACGAGCCGATCGAGAGCGGCGCGCGCATGAGATCGCTGAACATCTTGGCCTGAAGCCCCGTGTGCTGGAGCAATTCCCCGCGGAGCTGAGCGCTGGCTTGCAGCAGCGGATCGGCATCGGCCGGGCCATCGTTACTCGGCCGGAGCTTGTTATTCTGGATGAGCCGACCTCGGCCCTTGATCCCACCGCACGCGCGGAGATCGTCGATCTGCTGATACGGCTGCAGCGTGAGTTCGGCACCGCCTACCTGTTGATCACGCATGATCTCAGCACCGTGCGCTTCGTGAGCCACCGCGTGGCGGTGATGTATCTCGGGACCATCGTCGAGGAGGCCCCGGCCGAGGTACTGTTCGCGCAGCCGTTGCACCCTTATTCGCTCGGACTTCTGGCCTCGGTGTTGCTGCCTGACCCTGATCTAAAACGCGTCGACACGATCCGGCTGGAGGGTGAGATACCAAGCCCGATCGACCTGCCGCCCGGTTGCCCGCTGGCCGGCCGTTGCCCGTTCGCCGATCCGCACTGCCATGCCGAGCGGCCGCCGCCGCTGACGGTCGCGCCGCATCATGCGGTCAGTTGCTTTCACTATGCCAAAGTCGCGGCATTCGACCAGACAACTGACAATTTCGCCCGCTTCCAGGAGGAATCGACGAAGCTCTCTAAGTGTCGGCGCGGAGTTTGAAGAAGTAGCAGAGAAAGAGGAATCGCATCATGGGTAAGTTGAGTGGCAAAGTGGCTTTGGTAACCGGCGGTGCGAGCGGGATCGGCCGCGCGTCGGCGCTGGCGCTGGCGGCGGAGGGGGCGGCATTGGGATTGTGGACCGCAACTTGCCAGGAGCTGAGGACACGGCAGCCGAAGCAGTGCGGCTTGGCGTGAAATCCGCTGCGGCAGAAGCCGATGTGGCCGACGAGGCAAAGGTGGCGGCGGCGTTTGGCGTGGTTACGGCGGCGCTCGGCGATATCGACATCCTGTTCAATAACGCCGGCATCGATACCACGAGCCTGCTGATCGATATGCCCACGGAGATGTGGGACGAGATGATCCGCATCAACCTGCGCAGCATGTTCGTCTGCACCAAGCAGGTGCTGCCGGCAATGCAACGCAAGAAATGGGGCCGTATCATCAATACAGCCTCGCAGCTTGGGCATAAGGGCGCGGCCACCATGGTGCACTACTGCGCCGCCAAGGCCGGCGTCATCGGCTTTACGCGGAGTCTTGCTTATGAGGTTGCGCTTGACGGGATCACGGTGAATGCGATTTGTCCCGGTCCGATCGATACGCCGCTGGTACGAGGCATTCCGCAGGTCTGGCTGGACGCAAAACAGAAGGAATTGGCGATCGGACGGTTTGGCCGGGTAGACGAGGTTGCACCAACGGTCGTGCTACTGGCGTCCGACGCGGGTTCTTACTACGTGGGTGCCACGATGAACATGAACGGCGGCGACTACATGATCTGATGCCGTGGCCGGGTTGGTGCGCTCGGACGGGCCGCCGTCTCGGATCAGCGATTTTATGTGAATCCATTGACTATGCGATGGGGCTCGCTTGCCACAATAGATGACGTACCATATATTGGCAAGCCAGCTAATGAGGCTTGCGGTGAAGAAGGGTCAGCTACCGCTTCGCGATGGATTTGCGAGCCTCATTGCTCGCGCCGGCCGGCAGTGGCGGAGGGCGGTGGACCATCATCTGCAACCGTTCGGGCTTACCGAGGCGACGTGGTTGCCCCTTATTCACCTCGCACGCGCGCCCGTTCCGATGCGTCAGAAGGATCTCGCCGCCTCGCTGGTGCTCGATGGGTCTTCCGTCGTACGCCTGCTTGATGCGCTTGAAACGGCAGGTTTGATCGAGCGTCGCGAAGAATGCGCCGACCGCAGGGCCAAGATCATCACGGTGACAAGCCGCGGATTATCGATCATCGATCGAGTTGAAGCAGCCTCGCGAGACGTGCGAAACGCAACCCTTCTCGGGTTGTCCGACGAAGAGATCGAGCTCGCCACCCGGGTGCTGGAACTCGTTTGCCGAAACCTCGCCAAAGAGCAGGACCGGGAAGAGTGAGCACGTCCAGCACGAACTTCGGGGACCGGCCAAGGAACGACTCCCGCACGATAGCGCCTGAAAATTCCAGGCGCGCTGCGCTAGGCCCGACGAACCGTCTCGTGGTCACGGTTTGCACCATCATGGCCACTCTGATGCAATCACTGGACAGCACCATCGCCAATGTCGCGCTGCCTTATATGCAAGGCACGATGTCCGCGAGCCAGGAAGAGATCAACTGGGTCCTGACGAGCTACATTGTTTCCGCCGCCATCATGACGGCCCCGACAGGTTTCCTCGCCGCCCGGTTTGGCCGGACCCGGCTGTTCGTGACCGCAGTAATTGGTTTCACCGTAGCATCCGTCCTTTGCGGCCTCGCGCAGTCTCTAACCGAGATCGTCATATTCCGCATCCTGCAAGGCATTTGTGGCGCCGCTCTGGTGCCGCTGTCGCAGTCGGTGATGTTCGACATCTATCCAGTGGAACAGCGCGGTCGAGCGATGGCCCTGTGGACCATGGGCGTGATGATTGGCCCGATTTTCGGCCCAATACTAGGCGGCTGGCTAACCGAGAATCACAGTTGGCGGTGGGTATTCTACATCAACGTCCCGTTCGGCGTGGTGACGGCGTTTGGACTGCTGACATTCCTGAAAGAGACGTCCTACGGAAATTCAGCGAGGCTCGACTGGATTGGCTTTACTGCGCTGAGCTTGGCAATTGGCGCATTTCAAACTATGCTTGATCGCGGCGAAACACTGGACTGGTTCGATTCGCGTGAAATCATCGTGGAGGCGTGTTTGGCGGGGATTGGACTGTACATATTTCTTGTGCAGTTTTCCCTGGCACCGAGACCCTTCTTGCCGCCGAGGCTTTTTACCGATCGGAATTTTGTAGTCGGGGTCACCCTTTATTTCACGATGGGGTTGATCATGTACGCGACACTGGCGCTTCTTGCACCCTACCTGCAGACACTGATGGATTATCCAGTGGTAACCGCCGGCATCGTGCTGGCGCCGCGTGGCGCCGGACTTATGCTCGCCGCTCTGATATGCGGGCGGCTGATCGGAAAGACCAGCGCACGCCTGCTGGTCGGCATCGGCTTCACCAGCGGGGCCTACGCACTTTACGAGATGACATCCTGGACCCCCGATGTATCGGAATGGACGATGATCAGCGTCGGCTTCGTCCAAGGCCTCAGCCTTGGCTTCCTGACGATTCCAATCAACATCATCACCTTTGCGACCTTGCCGTCGGAGCTACGGATCGAGGCTGCTGGTGTCTACAGCCTGATGCGCAATCTCGGAAGTGCCATCGGGATTTCCGTCACCGGCGCGCTATTGGAAATGAATACCCAGGCCAATCATGCGATCATCGCGGGCGGGATGAACCCATTTAATCGTGCCGTGCAGGCCTCACGATTGTGGAATTTTGGATCCATCCAGCACACTACACTGCTCGACCAGGAGATAACGCGGCAAGCTCAGATCATTGCCTATATCGATGACTTCAAACTCATGCTCGTCATTGCCGTGATCGTGCTGCCACTCCTACTGTTGACGAAGCCATCGCCGTCGGGCGCCAAACCCGCTCGCCCTCGTTCGACCACCTGATGCCGACGGCACAGGTCGGGCAGGTTGGCTAGTCAGGACGGCGGGTTACAAGGGCAAGTTAGGGCAATAATATACTTGACGCAGTAGGCAGCCAAGGGTACTGTCTTTTCATGCCAAACGAACCCCAAACCCTCACTGAAGCCATCCCTTATTTCTCTGATCCAGACGTGGCGCTTTCCACGATGGTCGAGTTGCGGTGGCCCAATGGGGTGACCTGCCCGGAGTGCGGCCGCACTGATATCCGGTTCATCGCCACTCGCCGCATGTGGGAATGCAGGGGCGCCCATGTTCGGAAGCAGTTCACCGCGAAGCGTGGGACAATCTTTGAAGACAGCCCTCTGGGGCTGGACAAATGGTTCACCGCGATCTGGATGATCGCCAATTGCAAGAACGGCATCAGCTCCTACGAAATCCATCGTGGAATTGGTGTAACCCAGAAAACCGCTTGGTTTATGCTCCATCGCATCCGTCTGGCGATGGAGGCAGGTTCCTTCCTCAAAGGTCCTGGCGACGAGGCAGATGAAACGTTCATCGGCGGTTTAGCAAAGAACATGCACAAAGGCCGACGCGAGAAAACTATCAGGGCACGCGGTACGGCAGGCAAGGTGGTCCTCATGGGCGTGCTTCGGCACGGGTCCGAAGCCGAAGCCAGCTAGTTATTCACCGGCCGGCGGCCGACCCGCCGGATATGAAAAACTACCACCAACCAGGGTTTGGAAGAATGGCATTTCTATTTTCTTCCTAGGTGATTGCCCGCCACATTGAAGATACCAGGTCACGCCAACCTCATGCCGTTGATCCACGAGAACGTTGAGGCCGGCAGCCACGTCTACGCTGACGTCCATGTCGGTTATCGCCCGCAAGCCAATATTCGTTCACCAGATGGCGGATCATGCGATTGAATAGTGAATAGAGCAGTCCAACTTGCGGGCCTTGTTCAAGAGGGCAATCAAGGGCACTTACGTCAGCATTGAGCCTTTCCACCTGATTGCTTACGTTGTGGAAGAGACATTCCGCTTCAATGAGCGGAAGAACAACGATGGCGGCCGGTTTCGTACGGTGCTCGGTAGCGTCCCTGGCGAGCGGACTATGGATAAGGACTTGATTGGGAATGGATCAACGCCTCAAACAACCTATAATTCCAGGGGCCAAGGTCGAGGGACGCGGCCAAGAAGAGAAGTCTCAGATGGAAAAGTTCAAAACCCTCACCCGCCGACTCCTCCGCGTTTCACGAGACGAGATAAAGGATAAGAGGACGCAAAAGGAGCAGGATATCAGGTTATAGGATCGCCCACAGATGTTCCATCCCGGCAACGCTCGGATCAATACTTTGTATATATGAGGCCCGGTATGGTCTACTCATTGATGTATCTTCTATAAAATGCAAACTCCTGAGCATACCGCTCTGCCATGGTCTTGATAAGAAACCCAGACGGAAGACGAAGCCTCAAGACCTCCAATACGGCTGGGCATATTGTTGCGTGAAGGGCAACCGTTTGGCTAGCCAGGGCCACGGACTTAGTCTGCTCCGGTTCACACTCGATGTCATCAATCGTGATCATTCTATCTGAAGCCACGACCACGAATGGCGAAACACCATGACGGATATTCCCAAAAGCGGCAACTCCTACTGTCATGCGAGGCTTCTCCTGCTGTCGCCGTGGGAGGCGCATTGAAAGCGGCGCGGGTGTGAAGACCTCGCCATCCGAGGCCTCCTGAGTCAAGTATATTGTTACCAGGTTAGTGCTGACGCGTTCTACGGAAAACCTCCCGCTATACCCCCTGCGCCGCCCACGCTATACCGTGACATGGCCGGCGCGCGTTCCTGGATTCGCATTGCCGTCAACGTCGCCTTGGATGGCGGCTTGGCAGCTCTATCGGTGCCGGTGGCGCGTTGGCTCGCCGACCCGGCCGCACCCGCCTGGGATCCATCGTGGACCATACCGCTCGGCGCTGCCTGCCTGCTGATCGCCGGGCTGCCATTCCGTCTTTCGTTGCAATACTGGCGCTTCGCCGCTATCGGCGATGTCATGACAGTCGCGGCCAGCGCCGCTGCCGGAGCGGCCCTGTTCGCCGTCGCCACCGCGTTAACCACCGGAGCGCCGCCCAACCCCGCCCTCCCTGTCATCCACGCCCTGACATTGCTGGTGTTCCTCGGAACCCCCCGTGCCTATTACCGCTGGCGGCGCGGTCGGCCGGCCGTCAAACCCGCGCACCTTGACGCTGCCTCCATCCTTCTTGTGGGCAGCATCGAGGACGCGGATCTGTTTATTCGAGCACTTTCGCAGGACCGACGTCAGGCCTTTCGGGTCGAGGGCCTGCTCGCCTCCTCGGACCGTCAGACCGGACGGCGCATCCAAGGCCACCGGATCTTAGGCTCGCTGAACGACGCTGCAACCGTCCTCGCCCAGCTCCAGCTCGAGGATCGGCTTCCCGGCACGCTGGTCTTCGTTACGCCGGAACTGTCCGGCGTACGACTAGCGCAGGTCGTGGCACAAGCCGACCGATTCGGCCTGCAGGTTCGCCAAGCCCCCCGCCCGACCGCGCTCTCAGACCCCGACAGGCCGCGCCCGGTCGAACTTCGCCCCGTGGCGATCGAGGATCTGCTTAACCGGCCGCAAGTGCCGCTCGACCGAGACGGGATGGCGCGCCTCATCCAGGGCCGGCGCGCCATTGTCACCGGCGCGGGCGGGACAATCGGCAGCGAGCTTGCCCGTCAGGTTGCCGCCTTCGGGCCGGGCACACTCATACTCCTGGACAACGGCGAATACGCGCTGTGGCAGATTGACCTGGAACTCGCCGAAACCCACCCGCAGGTCCGCCGTCGCGCCATGATCGCCGACATCCGCGACGAAGCGCGTATCCGAGCCATTTTTGAAGAACACCGCCCTGAGTTGGTGTTTCATGCCGCCGCCCTGAAGCACGTGCCTATGGTGGAGGCAAACCCGCTGGAGGGCATGGCGACGAACGCCGCCGGCACCCGCCATGTTGCCGATGCCGCCCGAGCGACCGGCGCGTTGGCGATGGTCCTGATCTCCACCGACAAAGCGGTCAACCCGACCAGCGTGATGGGCGCCTCGAAGCGATTGGCGGAAATGTACTGCCAGGCGCTCGACATCTCCACCCGCGCCGCGCAGCAGGGGATGCGCTGCATTACCGTCCGCTTCGGCAACGTTCTCGGCAGTACCGGCTCGGTCGTGCCGCTGTTTCAGCGTCAACTCGCGCGGGGCGGCCCACTGACCGTAACCCATCCGGACATGCAGCGCTACTTCATGACCGTCCGGGAGGCGGTGGGCCTTGTGCTGCAGGCTAGCGTGTTGGGCGTCAAAGGCGGCTCGCTGCCGTCTGGCGAGAACGGCGGTATCTTCGTTCTCGACATGGGGGAGCCGGTCAAAATTGTTGATCTGGCTCGCCAGATGATCCGCCTCGCGGGGTTGCAGCCCGAGCAGGACATCGAAATACGCTTCACTGGCCTGCGTCCTGGCGAGAAACTCTACGAGGAACTGTTCCACGGCAAAGAACCTCCGATCCCGACCGGCTATCCTGGCCTGCTGATGGCGTCACCCCGCACCGCCGACCCCGCCATCGTGGCCCGCGCCATCGAGGAGATCGGGCATGCCTGCCGGGGCGGCCAGGTCAAGCTAGCGCTGACGTTGCTGGGCCGCCTGATCCCTGAGTTCGAGCACAACATCGACGGCTCAGCTGGCGAAATTCGGGCGTGAGCTTGATCGCCGCTGGCAGGGCAAGATTTGTCAATCCTCCGTTTGAGCGAAGAGTTTCCGCATCCGATGTCTGATAAAAAGCCGATCCCATTTCTCGACCTCAAAGCCCAACAGACCCGTATCGCCGGGGATCTGCGGCGTCGTCTGGACAAGGTGCTGGAGCATTGCCAGTTCGTCCTCGGCCCCGAGGTCCGCGAGTTCGAGACCGAATTGGCCAAATTTTGCGGCGCGACGCATTGCGTCGGCGTGAGCTCCGGCACAGACGCGCTGCAGATCGCGTTGATGGCCGAAGAGATCGGACGCGGTGACGCCGTCTTCCTGCCGGCATTCACATATACCGCGACTGCGGAAGTTCCTCTGTTGCTGGGCGCCACACCCGTGTTCGTGGACGTGGATCCGCGCACCTTCCAGATCGACCCCGAGCATTTGGGGCAACGGATCGCTGAGGTGCGCGCCGCCAGACGCCTAAAACCGCGGGCGATTATCGGCGTGGACCTGTTCGGCCAACCCGCGGACTGGCCGGCTTTGGCCGATATTGCCCATCACAACGACCTGTTTCTGCTGGACGACCTCGCCCAGAGCTTCGGCGCTTCACTGCACGGCAAGATGCTTGGCAGCCAGGCTGACGCGACCGCGACCAGCTTTTTCCCCTCGAAGCCGCTAGGGGCTTATGGCGATGGCGGCGCGCTTTTTACAGAGTCCGAGGAACGTGCAGACCTGTATCGCAGCTTACGGACCCACGGCGAAGGCAAGACGCGATACGAAGTGCTGCGTACTGGCATGAATGGCCGTCTGGACTCGATGCAGGCGGCTGTTCTGCTTTCCAAGCTGACAGTATTTCCCGAGGAATTGCAGGCTCGCGAACGCATCGCCCGGGTGTATGACCAGCGCCTTGGTAACACCGTCCTTACGCCCGCTCGGGTCCCCGACAGCACCAGCGCCTGGGCAATCTACGCCGTGCTGCTGCCGGACGAGGCTGCACGCGACCGCACCCAGGCAGCGTTGCGCGCAGATGGCGTTCCAACCGCGATCTATTATCCTCGCCCGCTGCACCGGCAGCCGGCTTACAGCGAACGGCACGACGGTGCTTCCCTACCGGTGTCGGAGGATCTAGCAACCCGTATCTTGGCGCTGCCGATCCATCCGGACCTGACCGACGAGGACGTCGAACGAATTTGCGCCGCGGTGTGCGCCGCTGCATTGAGATCTGGTCCTTCGGCCGATTGATCGGCGCAAAAAGGTGCCAGGAGGTGATGAAGTCGGGGTGGCTCTGATAGGTGTCTCTGGTCATACCGCCGCGGTAAGGCACCGCGACAGTCGCGCTGAGGGAGGCCCTTTGTCGCCGCTGCGTCAGTGGATGATCGAGGACATGGCTCTGGCCGGATTGGTTACCGGACCGCAGCGGAACTACATGCAGGCGATGCGCCGCTTTACGGTGCATTGTCGGCGCTCGCCAACGCAATTCAACGCGAAAGGGGTGCGGGTCTGTCTGCCTGTTTCGTGACAGCGTGGGGTCGGGCATGGCACCCTTCCAGAGCAGTCGTACGGCGTGTGGTTCCTCTATAACCACGTGCTCAGTCGCGGCTCGGGGGTTGTTCGGAGAAAAACGCACCGCGGGGGAACAAAGGCATGATCAATCATCGGCGGTTTCAGGTGACGGTGGCGATTGGCGTCTGGATAACCCTCGCGACGGGTGTTCGCGCGCAGACCGTCGGTCCAGACTATCCGGTCCCGCCGTCACTCGAATACCGCTCTTTGTATCGAGATGTTGAGCTCTCCTCAATCTTTTCGGACAGCAAGACGTTTCCTGATCTGATACCTGCGGCCCCGCCTTCGGACATCCTGCTGGACTACAACACCGCCAAGGAATTGCCCGGCTTCGATCTGCAAAGTTTCGTCAACCAGTATTTCTCCGGCCCTACACCACCCGGTCCCATCGTCAATCCGGCTTCCAGCGGGGAGCACCTGCTCGACTATGTCCAAAGCCTCTGGCCAGTGCTGCAGCAATCCGCGCCTTCGGTGCCCGCGTATTCGACTCTGCTGCCGTTGCCCTACCCCTATGTTGTTCCTGGCGGCCGGTTCCGTGAAGTGTATTACTGGGACTCCTACCTCACCATGCTCGGCTTGGAGGAGGACGGGCAGCATGCGTTGGCGGTCGATATGCTCAAGGATTTCGCCTACGAGATCGATCAGTACGACCACATCCCAAACGGCAATCGCAGCTACTATCTCAGCCGCTCGCAACCGCCGTTTTTCGCGCTGATGGTCGATTTGATCGCGAGGCATGACGGCGCGGGGATCTACGCCACTTTTCTGCCGGAGCTAAAGGCAGAATAGACTACTGGATGCAGGGTGAGGATGAGATCTTGCCTGGCCGGGCTGCCCGCCACGTCGTGCGGCTCTAGATGGAACTGTCCTGAACCGTTACTGGGACGAGCGCCATGCACCGCGCGACGAATCATACCTGGAGGACATCCAGACGGCGGCTCAATCGTCCCGCCCGGCGCCGGAGGTCTGGCGAGACCTCCGGGCCGCGGCCGAATTCGGGCTGGGATCTCAGCTCACGCTGGCTGGCCGACGGGGAGACATTGGCCACGATACGAACGCTCGCTCTATTGCCGCCCGATCTCAACAGCTTGCTTGTGCATTTGGAGGAGACGCTCGCAACAGCCTACCAGCAAAGCGGAAACGCGGAACTCGCGAATCTTTACACCGAACGAGCGCAGGACCGCGCCGATGCTGTCCGGCGCCTGATGTGGGATGCCGAAAATGGGGTGTTCACCGACTACCTCTGGCGCGAGGGCCGGGTGACCGGAAACATAACCGCCGCGACGCTGTTTCCCCTATTTCTGGGGGTATCGACCGCCGCACAGGCGCAGACGGTCGCCAGCATTGTGAGTAGCAAACTGTTGCAGGCCGGGGGCTTGGCCACGACGTTGGTGAATACCGGCCAGCAATGGGACGCGCCGAATGGCTGGGCGCCGCTGCAGTGGATCGCGGTGATGGGCTTGCGCGACTATGGCTACAGCACGCTGGCCGAGGACATCGCCACGCGCTGGGTGGCTGGAAACATTTTGTCTATCAGCGGGAGGCGAAGCTCGTCGAGAAATACGACGTGATGAACCCCGGCATGGGTGGCGGCGGCGAGTACGCGACCCAGATTGGTTTCGGCTGGACTAATGGCGTCCTGCTCGCCCTGGGCTCGCTTTATCCAGATCTGAAGGCGGCAGCCGAAGCCGCGATACCTGACGCACAAGTTGCCGCCGTCGCCGGTGGCGGCTGATAGGGTCACGCTCCACACGTCTTCCGCCATTGGCCGCTCTAGGCCGAGCTTCCGCCTTAGCATTACTAAAAATCGGCTGAAGTCTCGAAAAACCGCCCGGAATCGTCTAAATTCGTAGCCATGTAATAACGCGCTTGTGACTTGTACGCCGGAGCCCAATCTGCTCGCGTTTACCCATGTATATCGAAGCCGTCCCGAATCGGAACTCACCGCCCGCCATCCTTCTGCGCGAGAGCTATCGCCATGAGGGCAAGGTCCGCAAACGTACGCTTTGCAACCTCACAGACTGGTCTCCCGCTCACGTCGAAGGCCTGCGTAGCGTGCTCAAGGGGGGCACCGTCATACCGGCCGAGCAGGACGCCTTCACCGTCATCCGCAGCCTGCCGCACGGTCACGTCGCCGCCGCCCTCGGCACGGCGCGCAAGATCGGCCTTGACCGCATCCTCGGCCCCGACGGCAATCGCTGCCGCGACCTCGTCCTCGCCTTGCTGATCGGCCGCATCCTCGATCCCGTCTCCAAACTCGCCGCCGCCAGGACGCTGTCGCCAGCCACCGCATCCTCAAGCCTCGGCGAAGCGCTCGGTCTCGGCGATGTTGACGACGACCAACTCTACACCGCGCTCGATTGGTTGCTGGCGCGCCAAGCCGCCATCGAGACGGCGCTGGCCAGGCGCCATCTGCAGAACGGCACGCTGGTGCTCTACGACGTCTCGTCCAGCTACATGGAGGGACGCTGCTGTCCTCTGGCCAAACGTGGATACAGCCGTGATGGCAAGAAGGGCACGCTGCAGATCGTCTACGGCCTGCTCTGCGCTCCTGACGGTTGCCCCGTCGCCATCGAGGTGTTCGAGGGCAACACCGGCGATCCGACGACGCTGGCGCCGCAGATCGACAAGCTCAAGCAGCGCTTCGGCCTCAGTCATGTGGTGCTGGTCGGCGACCGCGGCATGATCACCGAGGCGCGCATCACCGAGGACATCAAATCCGCAGGTTTGGACTGGATCACGGCGCTACGTGGACCGGCGATCAAGGATCTGCTGAACAGTGGCGTCTTGCAACTCACGCTATTCGACCAGCGCGACATGGCCTCAATCACCTCTCCGGATTTTCCTGGTGAGCGGCTGGTGGTCTGCCGCAATGCCGATCTCGCCGCCGAGCGCAGCCGTAAGCGTGAAGACTTGCTGGCCACGACTGAGAAGGACCTCGGCCGGGTCAAAACCGCGGTCGAGCGCAAGCGCAATCCGCTGCACGGCACCGCCGCGATCGCGCTTGCGGTCGGCGAGGTGCTCAACACTTACAAAATGAAAAAACATTTCGATCTGACGATCACCGCCGACGCTTTCAGCTTTGCGAGAAAGACCGCCGAGATTGCTACCGAGGCGGCAACCGACGGACTTTATGTCGTGCGCACCAACCTACCCGTCGAGACCTTCGACGACGCCGATACCGTGCGCAGCTACAAATCCCTGGCCCGGGTGGAGCGTGCGTTCCGCTGCATCAAGACCGTCGATCTGAATGTCCGGCCGGTCTACCACTGGCTGGAGGATCGGGTGCGGGCGCATGTTCTTCTCTGCATGCTGGCCTACTACCTGGAATGGCACATGCGTCAGTGCTTGGCGCCGATGCTGTTCGATGACACTTCTAAAGATGAGGCCGACGCTTTGCGCAGTAGTGTGGTGGCGCGGGCGCAGCGTTCAAAGGCCGCGCTCAAGAAGCAGACGACCGGCGTGACGCCGGATGGGCTGCCGGTGCACAGCTTCCGCACGCTGCTGGCCGATCTGGCAACGATGGCGCGCAATACCATCGTCACCGCGATCAACCCGCTCTATCCGCTGACCGTGATGACGCGGCCGACACCAGTGCAGCAGAAGGCGTTCGACCTGCTGGGGCTTGCAGTGTAGCCAGTAGCGGGTGGCAGAAACAGCACTTTCTACAATATCATCAAAGGTTTATGTAAAACCGAGGGGGAAGACAGGTCTAGGACGCAGCGGCGGAAGACGTCGAGTGGCAGCCTATGAGGTCCTCAGGAACAAGCAATCATAAAATCCGCAATAGAGCGTGGGTAAAGCTCCAGAACCGGACCGCTCGCAGGCAAGCGATCTTGCTTGCCTGCCAAGGCTCAGCAGTACAGCATGTGTGTTAGATATAATCAGTTCGCTTGGATATGCATGTAGGAGCTGCCTGGCACACCGCCGGTCGTCGCGGTCGCACCAAAACTGACTGTTAACTTGCCGTTAGTGAGATCCGCGCTGTTATATCCAACCAACGTGAGAGAAGCGGTAGGCTCGCCAGGCGCAGTAGCGTGTAGCGTCAGGCCGGTGTAGCCGGCTGCTCCCTGACCATTTACCCATGATAGGGTGAAATCACTCGACGTGACCCCCCAAACCGTTGCCCCGTCGCCTGAATGGAAATTATTGCATGTACTCCAGATATCAGATGTTGGGCCGCGATCATCGACGAAGAAGGTGTCATTGCCGGTGCCCCCGGTCAAGAAGTTGGAGCCAGTGGAGCCATCCATGACGTTCGTTCCACTGCTGACAGCGATGGCATCGTTGCCACTACCTGTGTGAATAAACCAGCTGGGTGCCGAAACCGAAACGTTCAGGCTATCGGTTGTCGTGGTAATGAACTCGCTTGTCAGTCCGCTGACCGGGCCCGCGTAGGCTTGACCGGTCATCGAGGAAGGCTGGCCTGTTGTCGTGTCGAAGATAGCGAGGCCGGCCGGTGGCGTGACCGAGCCCGTGGTGCCTCCGGGTGGCGGGGTGTTGGTGCCCGTGGTGCCTCCGGGTGGCGGGGTGTTGGTGCCCGTGGTGCCTCCGCTGCCAATGGTTACAGTGGAACCGCTCGCTACGAAGCTGTCACCCGCATAGGACCCGCCCAGAGCCAGCGATGCGACCGTTGCGGCGCCGTCACTTACCACCAGGGTGCCGTTGCTGGTTCCTGCGCTCGTAACGGTTTGGCCTTTTAGGACGATTTGATCGCCCACCCCCGCGTTGATCTTGCCAGCGAACGTCGAGGCCGCGCCCAGGACCAGCGTGTCGCCGCCGTTCATAGTGATCGTCTGACCGGCCGATACGCCGCTGTCGAGCACCAACGTTGCCTTGGTCGGATCGGCCGTCGGCTTGCCGGTCTGGTCCAGGTTCTGGTCGTTCATGTCGAATAGGACAGCGCCGGTCCCAGTCAGGCTGCCGGTCACCTCCAAGGTGCCCCCAACCGTGCCGCCCAGAGCGATCAGCGTGCCATTGTTAACAACAGCGCTGGCGATGGTTCCATATCCCTCAACGATCCCGCGGTTGAGGTTGATGCCGCCAGTCGTGACTGTGACACCCTGAATGTCGAGCATGCCGGGAGCAACGCTGGATCCGAGATTGTCGAACGTCAGCGTGTTGGTGGTGTTGTAGTTGCGCCCGAAGGTCAAGTCGACCGTGGCGCCGGCGCTGATTTCGGTCAGTGAGCTCTCAACCGAAACGTAACCGGTCCCATTCCATTCATCGATAATGGAGGTCGGGTCGGCGAAGGTCAGTTCGGTCCATCCCGTCGGATTGGCCTGTGGACCTTCAATCGTGGCGATGTTGACGATCGCGCCGGGGCCAGCGGCCGTCGCCGCGCCTCCGAGATTCACGACCGAGCCTGGGCCGATCGCCGCGAAGATTCCGTCGAACAAGGTGTTGCCGGTCATCTCGGCAATCGGCGTGTCGATCGTCACAGTCCCGCCGATGGCCTGGATTTCGCTTGTGATGTAAATACCGTTGGTGCCGGTGAGTGTAAGGGTGCCCTCGACCGCAAAGAAAGCGTCGAGCGTTCCGCCGTTGATAATCGCGGCATTATCGCCGGCCGCGGTGAACACGTTTGTCTGGAGCGAGCCACTCCACGCTCCAGCGGAACCGCCAGCAAAAGCAAGCGTTCCATCGAGCTCGAGTTCAGCCGCATAGTAGCCGGCCGCGTTATTCGACCCAGCCAGCTCGTTGACGGCGTTCATGCTCAGGCTATCCACGGTGATGGATTCGCCCGATGCGATGGTGACAGTGTACCCGGTGAGCGTTGACGCGGCATCAATCGTGACATCGGCTGCCACGTCGTTAGGGACGGTGCCTCCGGTCCAGAGTGCGCCGGTGTTCCAGTCACCGCTCGTGTCCGTATTCCAACTATAACTTGTCATGGGTATTCCTCTACGACTGCGGTCCAAGAACCGGCCTATTGTTACGAAAAGATTCGAGGCAACAGAGGTTGCCCACGCGCTCAGTCAGAGTTTCAGAAACCGTCCCAAAGTCCTGGTACTGTCTCAGGAATTCAGAGAACTGGCCGTTGCGACCGGGATGAACGTAGAGCCGCCCTTATCGGAAACGAAATCACATCGGATTGAGATCGATCTGTAGACGGAATTGTGAAGTTAGGTCAAACGGCGGGGTTGTCAGCCGGCGTCGGTCTTGCGCTGAGACGATTCCACAACACGCAAAAGTATGCGATACTGAATTTGCACACGCCCTTGGCGGTCGAGCAGATAGCCGACGCGGCGCACTTAAACCCACGCCAATTCAGCCAGGCTGTTCCGGCCGAGGCGGGTTATTCCCGGTCAAGGCGGTCGAGAATCCGCGGGTCGAGGCGGCACGAGTTCATGTGGAGCGGGATGGCTGGTGCCGACAGTAGCGCCACCTACTCTGATTCCACAAAGGCTTGCCCGACAAAGCACCGATTCTACTATAGTCGACCACATATGCCGAATATATTACAGGATCAGTCCCCGCTCGACCGAGAGTTCTGAGGCTGTCCTATAATTTGCCGACTAGCGTTTGCCGCTCACGACATGGCCAACTCATCTGGACAACGCCCATCGCGTCGCCGGCCTTACAATCCGGCGCAATGCGAACACCGATTTGGAGATCCGAGGGTTGCGCAGAAGGTTTAGCCCAACCCGGGTCCGCAAGCTCAGTTCAGGCATTTCCGCCGCCGCGGCTGCCATTTCTGACCAAGCGGCAGCAATAGTTGTGTTGTTCCCTTCGATCAGGGCGTTTCTGTAATGCACCAGTGTATGGTTGAACAATCTGCCTGCGATGCTTTTGTCATACTGTGCCAGAAAGAGTATTTCCGACCATGCCTCGGTGATCGCGTCCGAATAGCCTAGCCTTACCGCATTCAACCAGTCCTGAATGACAAATTGGCCAAAGCGTGGAACAATCAAATCGCGAGCGTTGAAGCGGCCACGCTTAGGGTCATCTGGAAACTGCTCCAACAGCTTGCGGGCATAGATCCGCCGACTAGACGCCATTCGGGGCGAGTAGGACGTCGAATTTGAATAAATTCGCCATTTGGATAACGCTTTGTCGAGAAAGATGTTGTCATATCCTGCACGAAAAATTCTCAGGAATATATCATCGTCTTCGTAGCCACATAGCCGCTCATCGAAGCCTCCGACAGCTTCAAATGCCTCTCGCCGGATTAATGCCGCAGACGGAAGGACGAACATGTCGTTGGCTATACAATCGTGTATATCCCGCTTGGGATGTGCTCCTGGACAGGTGTCCAGAAAATCGCGACAAACCAGGGAGCCACGTTCGTCGATCTCGTCGAGGTTGGAGTAGACCCAGCCGAGCGGACAAGTTGACCAGGATTGGAATGGTTTCGAGAGTTCCTGAAGATGATTATCGTACCAAACGTCGTCCTGGTCCAAAAAAGCAATGAGTTCGCTTCGAGACTTCAATACACCAAGGTTTCGTGCTGACGATTGTCCCCCATTGGTCTTCTGCACCAATGTTAGCTGATGGGTCTTTGCCAGTCGCTCAACGATTTCGACACCCGCCCCGTTGTCCGTTGACCCATCGTCGACAACTATGACCTCCGCTGCCGCCACAGACTGTCTAAACACGCTGTTTATGGCTTCCTCTATGTAACGGGCGCCATTATACAAGGGTATAATGACAGCTATACTTGGTATCGGACCGGGCCACTGTCCCAGTGTCTCCCCGGCCGTCACGCCGATTTTCTTTTCAGCCACGCCGACGGCAGGCATGGCCCTGTCAAGCTGCGCAATGGCGCCCCTGCATTCGTAAATGGTTGCGGTAAGGAGCGAAAGACGCGCCGAGTTGACCTCAGTTTCTGGCATCGTCACCTGCTTCCGTTCCAGCCAAACGTAGAATTCAACGCCTGCCGCGGACTCGATGGCGCGAATCGACCAGTCGATATGGCCTAGCAAATTCAATTCTAACATTAGCAGTTCAAAACTTTTTGGGGTGAACGCCCAAGCGTGACAATCTCGATAAGGCAGGGTGGGATCTTCGCTGGCGGCATCGTATGCCTGTTGGGCGGCAAAAATTGAATTCACAAGAGAAAATGGCGCTGCGCTGCCGGTATGCGTCCAGCTACCTTCGGCGTTACGGGTCGCGAAATATGCAACATGATTAAAGATGGTCCGCCGTTGATGGCGCGTCCGACCCAAATGATGGGCGTCAACCAAATCACCGGTTGTCGTTAGCGGCTGGAAGAAATCAAAGCAGACGCGCTTGTCTGGCAACGCCAGCGCCAGTAGCCCCTTCGGTTTGACGAGTATGGATGCGTCCTGGAAAAAGGCGATAAGGTCTGGAAAATGCTCTCCCACATGAGACGCAACCAGACCGTCAAAGGTGCCGTGCATCGTCGACGGAATCAATCCGGCGAGTGAACCGCTCTGCCATACGTAATCGACAGGCTCGATTCGGTCTGTAGCCACACTCAACGCGTCATACTTAGCTATGAGTTCAGCCTGGTCAGCATGGTCAATTACGGTTGTTTGCCAGCCATCAGCCTGTGGCACAACCGGATTGTAACTCGGCCCAAGTTCGAGCAAACGCATGCCACGGTCGAAGTGACGGCGAATAATTTCTTCTCTTGGCATACTAGATCTCCACCACTGAACGCCGTTCCCAACGCGTTAGTATTTGCAGCGCCCAGTCACGGGTGCACACCGAGCGATAGTGGGAGACGAGTTGATGAGCCGCGTCACTGGGACGCACGTTGCACATGTTTAATGCACGGTATCGTAACTCGGCATCCGCATGCCGGGCAATAGCATGGAGGGGAGATAGTCGCGTTCGTCGCAGGAGTGAACTGGATCTACACATACCCGAATTGCAGCCCTGATTTCTAGAGCGGGATGCCGGTGCTAGCGACGATCGCAAAGATTCCGCGTCTATTTCGTTCAGAAGAGGACGATCTGGCGTGAGCTGAGGGCTCCGTGGAAGGCCGTTTGGGAAATATTGCAATCCAAGGTCACCCAGCGTGGTGAACGGCCCATGGAAACACGCACTCGGGACTCCCCGCCCTTCACAGGCCTCCTGCAAGGAGAAATTTCCACCCGGTTGGGTTCCCGAGTGCTCGCGCTTTGGCGAAGCCCATCGAGTCCCAGAAATCAAATATCCGTTTCTATATCAAATTACTTTTTCGGCTAACCTATTGAGAGTCCTTGGTGAGCCCGGTGGGAGTCGAACCCACGGCCCCAAGATTAAAAGTTCTGTGCCGGCTAGTATCGTGGGGTAACGTTCCTGTGCTCTGCGTCGGGTTATCCGGCGAAATAGCTTGATATTTGCGCCAATCAAGCGCACACCCAGCATCACTGGGTAACATCAATTAACTGCCGTCAGTGTTACCCAGGCGTTACCCAGTAGGGAGCACGTGATGCCGACGATGAAGCTCACGCAGATTGCCGTGGACAGGCTATCGCCCCCCAAAACCGGTCGGCTGGAATTCTTCGACACTCACCTCCCCGGGTTCGGTCTGCGCATCGCCGATACCGGCCACAAGGCGTGGGTGGTGTTCTACCGAATCGAGGGCCGACAGCGCCGCTACACCATCGGGACCCTGGCCGCCTACCCCAAAGTTGATCTTGCCCGAGAGCGGGCACGCGAGATTCTTCGCGACGTGGAGCGGGGGATCGATCCGGCCGAGGCAAAGGCAGCTCCCGCGAGAAAGGCTGACACCGTCGAGTCGTTGGCCGCGCTCTTCATTACGCGGTACGCCAAACCCAAAAACCGATCCTGGCAAGGCACCGAACGCTTACTCGCGCTTCACGTCCTGCCGAGGTGGGGCAAGCGGGAGGCTGCCTCGATCACCCGCCGCGACGTGCTGGACCTGATGGATGCGCTGGTCGACGGGGGGCTTCCCATCGGGGCAAACCGGGTGCTTGCCGCGGTGCGAAAAATGTTCGGTTGGGCCGTGGAGCGGGACATCCTGCCTACCTCACCGGTGGTGAATGTTCGTGCGCCAGGCCGTGAAACCGAGCGGGACCGTGTCCTGACGGACGAGGAACTGAAAAAGGTCTGGGAGGGCGCCGAGAGGAAGGGTGGCGTGTCGGGTGCGTTCCTCAAGACGCTAATCCTGACCGCGCAACGGCGCGACGAAGTGTCAGCGATGCGCTGGGCCGACCTGGATCTGGATGCGCGGGTCTGGACCCTCCCCCGTGAGGCCACAAAGGGCGATCGGTCCCACGAGGTGCCGTTATCGCCCGCAGTCATCGAAGCGCTGACCACCCTGCCCTGTACCGGCGCCTATGTCTTCAGCTCGACACGCGGCGAGCGGCCGATATCCGGATACAGCAAGATCAAGGAGGCCGTCGATAAGCTCGCCGGCTTTGACGATTGGCGCCTGCACGATCTGCGCCGCACCGCCGGCACCGGTATGGCCCGCGGCGGGATTGTTACCTCCACGATCAGCCGCGTACTGAACCACAAGGAAGGCGGCGTCACGAAGATCTACAACCGATACAGCTACCTCAACGAGAAGCGCCATGCGCTGGAGACCTGGGCGCGGAAGGTGGAAAGCCTGGTCAAGCCTGGACCCACAAACATTGTGGATCTGAGGACGGCTGGTGAGTGAGCCCATTATCACGCGGAGTTGCGACATCCGCCTGAGCACCGACGGATCGGCGCTCGTCCTACGCGTCTGGCCGGGCGCGCCGCCCCGTGAAATGCCACGCCCCGTGACAAAGGTAGACATTCTGAGCTGGCTCGAACGGGGGCTTCCGCGCTCCGAGGTGGTCGTGCAGAAGCTTCTGGAATCGCTGGAAGTGATGGTGACCACCGTGCCGGTTCGCAGGCGATGTCCTCCGATCCGCTGGAAGAGGCTTACGACGCAATGCAGGTCCTAAAAGGGCGACTTCCTCTGCTGATCGACACCGGGCGGGAAAAGAACAAACAGCATCTTGCGGATGCTTTCCTGCATTTGCTCTCGGCTGTTGAAAGTGCCGAAAGATTGATCCAGCCCCCGAGCAAGCGGGAGCACAAGGCGCAGCCTTGGCACGACGACGGCATGTGGCTCGTTTATGTCCTGCGTACTGTCGGGCAGACGGAGGTAAAGATCAGTTCCTCCGGACCCGGAGTGCGGTTTCTACAAAAGGCACTTGGGCACGTATGGAGGGAGGAGTTCAGAGGCGACCAGATTCGCAAGGCGATTGCGCGCTATGATCATGGCCGCCTCCCGGATCTTGTTATCGGCCGTCAATAGGACAGTTGGGACGTTCGATTTGTCCTAGGACAATTCGGCCACCTCGATTTGTCCAGATGATGCTGTGCGTGCTTCTAACCATCATCCGGTCACCCGCAATTCAGTGCGGTCACACCGGAGTGCAGCCAGCAATGACGCCGCTTCCCGAGAGATCTCTTCGGCTTGCTGAAGTTCAGCAGCTCGTTCCGTATTCAAAAATGCATATCGATAGGCTGGAGAAAGAGGGCCGATTCCCAAAGCGCATCCACCTCGGTGTCGGCCGGGTCATCTGGTTGCAGTCCGAAGTGATGGCGTGGCTTCAAAGCAAGCGCGCCGAGGCCGCCTGATCCGATATGAACAACCCCCGGGTACCGGGGGCCGGCACCACGGGGGCTTGGATTTCGCTAGGCAGCGGAACAACTGAGCCACTCGTAGGATCTGCCGCCCCCCGTTTCAAGGATCGCAAGCTATGCGCTGCGATTCTTGATCGCCGGGCTGATCTTTGGCTATCAGTAGGCCGCCATTCCGCGGCCGAACGGCTGGCCCACGTCGCCGCATCACTACGGGCGTTGGCGTCATGAGCGCCGCCGTTCGCATTCTCGATTGGAAACCTCGATCGAGCGGCGTGCTCCGCGGCTTCGCCGATGTCGAGTTTCCCTCGGTCGCTATTTTCCACGAGGTTGGAATTTTCGAGTTGAACGGCCGATGGTGGGCCAGTCCCGCATCTAAGCCACAAATCTCCCGCGAGGGAACGGTTCTAAAGGACGATCGCGGTAAGACAAAGTATGTGCCTATCGTTTCTTTCGTCGATAAGGCGCGCCCCGATCTGTGGTCCAATGCTGTTGTGGCCGCTGTGCATTGCGAGCGAACGGTTCTGAAGGACGATCGCGGCAAGACCAAGTATATACCGGTCGTCTCATTCGTCGATAAAGCGCGCCGCGATCTGTGGTCCAGCGCCGTCATCACCGCTGTGCATGCCGTGCATCCGGAGGTGCTGGCATGAACGCCGACGTCCCCAGCTTCGACTTAATCGAGGTCGCGCAGTTCGTGATGTTCTGGATGACGGTGACCGGCGTCGGCCACGTCACCCTGGTAGCTATCCTGCCAGACGGTCCGACCACCGCCCGCACCTTCCATCGCGGCGACGATCACGAAATGGCCACATGGGTCGCCGACGCCCAGCGCGCCGGGCGAAACATCTACTTCCAGCCAAACGAAACATTCCCCGACTGCGCCAGCAAGCCCGCCAAGACCGCGATGATGGCAGGGCTCTCCCGCTTCGCCGATATCGATCCCAGCCGATGGCTTTCCCCTCGCCGACGAGCGCGATCGGCTGGCACGCCTCGCCGATCATCTGGTCGCCGACCCCGTATTCCAGCCGACTGTCATCATCAATTCGGGCAACGGCCTCCAGGTCATCTGGGCGACCGCCCGCGAAGTGCTATCGCCGTTCATCATCGCTAGGATCGAAGGCGAGACCAAAGCCATCGAAACCACCCTGGGCGCCGGCGGCACGCACAATATCGACCGGTTGTTGCGGCTGCCGGGAACCGTCAACTTCCCGAACGCCGCAAAGCGAGCCAAAGGCCGCGGCGTCGGCAGAGCACGGATGATCTGCCACGCCGCCAACCTCTACACCGCCGAGCAAATCGCCGGCCTGGCCGCGCACCTCACACGCAACACTTCCCGCCGACCTGGTGCGGCTCAAGACCAAGCCGACCGGACCAACGTCACCCGGCAAGGACGCCGACGTCGCCGCACTCGCGGGCGAACTGGCGAAGGCCGGAGCCGACGCGATCACCAAAGAGGAACACCTTTCCGACGACCTACGGCAGCGCCTGGAAGCAGCAATTAAGACCCACCAGCATCTCGCCGACCGCTGGGCCGGCATGGTCGACGACCTTACCGAAGCCGGCCGGGACAGCAGTCGTAGCTCCCTGGATCTCAGCCTTGCGGCACTGCTCAAGCGGGCGGGGTTCGACCATCTCGATACCGGCCTGATCTTGTGCGCCTTTGCCCACGGCAAGGCGAACGGCGATCCGTGGACGGGCAATTTGCGGCTCCGTCACGTGGCACGCTGTGTGCTGCGGTCACATAATCCAAAGCAGACACCTGGGGGCGATGACAAGATCGAATGGGGCAAGCCTCTCGACTTCATCGCCGATCAGGAAACCGCACCGCCAGAACTACGGGAGGAACATATCCCCGCACCGCTCTGGCCATTCATTCAAGACACGGCCGAGCGCATGGGCGTGGACAAAACCAGTGTTGCGCTGAGCAGCATCGTCTCGTGCGCTACCGTCATCACCGACGACTGGCTCATCCAGCCTAAGTGCTACGATTACACTTGGGTCGAAAGTGCTCGCTTGTGGAGTGTCATTCTCGGCCCGCCATCCATTCTGAAAACTCCGGTGCTCCGCGCCTGTATAAAACCGATCGAGACGATCGAAATCGCAGAACGCGAACGCTACAAGAGCGCCATGCGGGCATACAAAACCGAACTCGCAGAATGGAAACGCGCCGAGAAATCCGGCGGTAATACGTCGCCTGAGCCAATCAGGCCGCTGCTTGCCCGCTATATCATCATGGACGCAACGGTAGAGTCGATCTCTGAGGTGCTCCGCGATGATGACGAGGCAACGCAATATGCGCCGGCCAAAAAAGTCCTGAGTTTCCAGGATGAAATGTCAGAATTCTTCGCCGGAATGGATCGCTACCGGAGCGGTAGTAAGGGGGGAGTCGATCGCGGCGCATGGAACCGCCTCTACAATGGTGGTCGCAACCCCATCGATCGCATCGGTCGCGGCGCATTTTCTGTCCCGAACTGGAGTGCATGCTCTCTCGGGGGCTGTCAGCCCGGACCCATCCAGGCAATCGCCAAAGATGCCGTCGACGACGGGTTGCTACAGCGGAACCTATACGCTGTCCCAGGTCCGCAGCGGCCAGGACTGGACCGTAAGCCGAACCAGGATGCGCTCAATCGCTACCATGCGCTATTTCCCGCCCTCGTCGGCCTACTCCCCCGCCGGAACGAACACGGTTATCCATATCATGTCGTCCTGCACGAAGACGCACATCAGCATCGCGAGTATATCGACAATCTCGCCGACGCCATGGCCGCGATGCCAGACGCGTCAACGCGCCTAAGATCGTCATACGGCAAATGGGCCGGCATGTTCGCCAGGCTGTGCCTGACATTCCACATGATCAATATCGCCGACTGCCGCGCGCGGGGCGAAACACCACCCCACTTGGAAGTAGTTCCGGAAGAAACCGCGTGCTGTGTCGCCAGGTTCATGCGCGACATCGTCCTACCACATCTGCTCCGCGCCGACGCTCTGATGTATCGCACCACACAGACAGGACACGCCAAGTGGATCGCCGGCCACATCCTGGCGCACAAACTCGCGGTCATCACCACACGCGATATCACCCGCGTCTATCGCGACCTTCGGGATCCCGAATCCCGCAGGACCCTCTCAGACACCATGCAGGCCCTCGTCCTGTTCGGGTGGTGCGAACCCGTCCAACCGAAAAACCCGCTCAACCCCGTCTCGTCCTGGTTGGTCAATCCAGAGGTGCATTCGCTGTATGCCGCGCAAGGCGATGCCGAACGGGCTGCGCGCCAGCAAACCAGGGAAGCGATCGCCGCCACGATCGAAGAGCTGAAGAAGAAATCAGGGATTTAATACCGGCATCATGGAACGCGCGACACCTGGTTCGTGGGTAATGCCCAAGCTGTGGCCACCCTGCACACCAGGGCCGGAGAGGCCACCACCGGGGTCCAGGTGTAGTTCATGTGGGTGTTCGTCGTGGTGATCAGAGAGACCACCAGATAGGGCGTGGGGATGGCGGTGCCGATGCTGCGGACCACAATCCGCGCGCCCGGAGGCCGGGATCGAGACCTACGATACCGTCGCGTAGCCCGTTGTCGACAATGTCGGCAGCCCGTCGCCTGAGTGCCGACAACGTCGGCAGACGCCAACCGGGCGGACGTGCTCATCCGCAGAAGCCAGTGAGCGCGGTTACCGACTTTGTGGGTGATGCCCAAGCTACCCACCGGAACTTAGGTCGGATTGAGACCAGGATAGTTTACCAAGCGAATTTGTCGACAATGTCGCTTAGGGATTTTCCGGGTATACATAAAAAATCTAAACCCCCTTCTTGTTGTCATATATCAAAAAAAGGAGATAAAATGACTCTGTCTTCGGCGCGCGCATGTGACATTGTCGACAAAGTTAGCCAAACTCGCGCGCGGTTCTGCCTCTCGTGTCGGTTCTGCCTTCGGTCGGGGGGCTTGGTCAGTGAGATCAGTGAAGTCAGTGATTTTCTATCTTGCTCACGTACGACGTTACAGGGGGTGTTCCGGGCAACTAAGTTTGGAAAGGAAGTATAGCGATGATTTCGATCTCGCGTTCGGTGCTGCTGGCAGCAGCACTGGCGGCGTTTCCCCTAGCTAGCGTCATGGCGCAGAGCGACACCGGAAAATCCACTGGTCCCAGCTCCACCGCCGTTGGCGATAAGTCGGCAGGCGCTAAGAACGACGGCGGGGCCATGAAGAGCACCACACCGGGCTATGAGGACAAAAGTGATGTTTCTGGCGGCGTAGGTAAGTCACCCGGCAATGCGGCGGCCACTGGGCAATCAGGAAAGAAACCAGCGCAGTAGCGCGTCCATCGGCCTCGTGCGTTGTGACCAGCGTTGACGCGTCGCAAACGCAGCATTAGCTCGCGGGATTATCGCAGACCCGCACACTGATTTGTCCCACCGGTTGGCTTGGCCTGCCAGCCACCAGTCTCCTGGAAGCGCTGTGCCCAGCGGATAGCGCTGCTGACGCTGACTTTGGACGCTGCGCTCGCGCCCCGGCGCGAAATACCGGCGTTCACCGCGCCAATCACACGCTATCGTAGATCAGCAGAAGAAGCGCCAGGCATGCAGTCCCCGCGAATTGGTGGTTCAAGGAAACTCGCCCATTTGACACGTCTTGAGAATCCAGGTCACCCAGGCCGACTCGCGATGATGGGAAACCGCTCTAATTCCACCAGGCGCGATATCTACGTTTATCGCGCCTAAACGGCCATCGCCGGAGGGCGGGCTCAACGTCAGCAACTGGGGCATCTATTCGTCTGGTCCCCGGCTCGGCACGCTCAACGTCGATGGGCCAACGACAGAAACCGGCGGGATCATGAACGTAAATGCCAATCGTTCAGAGCGGCCAAACGCCACCATCGATGTCACAAACGCCGGCCGCCTTGATGTCTCTGGTTCGGTAAAGGGAGGCACTTCCGCGACAGCTCCGATGGCCGGTCAGCGACACGAACGGATGGCCGGTTGAACTGACCGAAGGCGGGGTTAGCCCGACCGTTGGCCAGTGCAACCGGCGACGTGGGCATCGGCCCGTCTGCTGGCCGCGGCGTGTGCGGGCCATATCGGTTTCTCAACAACCGTGACGAGAACCGAATTGCCCGGACGACACGTCACCAGCCAGCAACAGAGGTTGTTCATGAAGTTCCGTCCGCACCATCCTCAGCACATCGCAGCAGCCAAGGCCGGGTTCAGCGAGCGAACCGCCCGCCGCATGAGGACCAATCGGCACTTGGCAGCGCCGCCCAGTGCCATTCGCGGTCGCCGCGTTGCCGATCCGTTTGATGGATTATGGGACCGCGAGATCCGCCCGATGCTCGAGGCCCATCCCGGCTTGCGACCGGTTGGGCTGCTCGAGGAGATGCAGCTGCGTCATCCCGGCCATGACTGGGACCGGCTGCGTCGTAGCCTTGAGCGTCGGGTTCGCGCCTGGCGCGCCGAACACGGCGCCGATCGTGAGGTGATCTTCCGTCAAGACCACGTGCCCGGACAGCAGGCACTGTCGGACTTCACCGACATGGCTGATGCCGGCGTCAGCATCGCCGGTCAGGCCCTGGACCATCGGCTGTATCATTTCGTGCTGGTGTACTCGGCCTGGGAGCATGCTGAGCCGGTGCTGGGCGGCGAGAGTTTCACCGCGCTTGCCGTCGGCCTGCAGAACGCCCTTTGGTCGCTCGGCGGCGTGCCGGTCGAGCATCGTTCCGACAGCCTCTCCGCCGCGTTCCGGAATCTCGATGACGATGCCCGCGTCGACCAGACGCGTCGTTACGAGGCCCTGTGCGCCCATTACGACCTGACGCCGACCCGCAACAACACCGGGGTGGCGCACGAGAACGGCGCGGTCGAAAGCCAGCACGGCCATCTCAAGCGCGGTGTGACCCAGGCTCTGCTGCTGCGTGGCAGCGTCGACTTCGAGAGCCTCGAGGCCTATCGCAGCTGGATCGCCAACCTGATCGGTCACCGCAACGCTCGCCGCGCCAAGATGGTGCAACTGGAATGCGCTGCCCTGCGCTCGCTGCCCGCGGGACGGACCACCGATTACGACGAGGCCACGGTGTTCGTGACCTCCAGCAGCGGCTTCGTGCTGCGCAAGGTGTTCTACACGGTGCCGTCGCGGTTGATCGGTTTTCGGATGCGGGTGCGGATCTATGATGATCGGCTGGAATGCTTCGTCGGCCAGCGTCCGGCACTCATCTTGTGCCGCGGCCGCAGCCAGGCTGAAGGGCGCCATGGTCACGTCGTCGACTACCGCCATGTCATCCACAGTCTGCGCCGCAAACCCATGGCGTTGCTCAACTTGGTCTATCGTGACGCACTGTTCCCGCGTGAGGCCTATCGGCTGGCCTGGGAGAAGTTGTTGGCGGAGGGCGACCCGCGACGTGCCTGCAAATCGATGGTGTCGCTTCTGGCGTTGGCGCATGACCGCGGCTGCGAAGCCGAGCTCGCCGCCGCACTCACCGAGCAGATGACCGGTCCGGAGGCGGGCAACGGCATCGATGTGCCGGCGCTGCAGGCGAAGTTTGCACCGGTGTCGGCGACGATGCCCGACATCGCCGTCAATCTTCCAGCGGTCGCCAGTTACGACTTGCTTCTCCCGTCTCGGGAGCCGCGGCATGAACGACAGCGCCAGCGACACGATCAAAGTCGACACTGCGCGGCTGCCGTTGCTGCTGCGTGAACTGCGGCTGCCTCGGCGCGCTAGAATTCACCCGATCGCCTGGCTTTATGCAGGGAGTCGAGACATCATCAGAGAAGTTTGCCTCTAAGCTGGAGTTCGATGGGCAGACCGGCACAGTTCAGTTTGACGGATTTAGCTCGATTTTCATCGGCATCAAACCGCAAATGAACGAAATATCCGTGTTTTCCGGCGGCCAGCAGATTGCCGACCTGCATCTGGCACCACCGCCGTCCGGACACTATTCAGCGGCTAATTTCTCGGTCTGGAATAACCAGCTTATCTATCACCATAGCTGAGGTGCGAAATGTGCCGCGCTATAGTCGCCATCGCCAGCGCCATAACCATCGCCACACTTTCCGGAGCATACGGAGCCGTTCAGACGGTCGAGGCAGACAATGGCGCGGTGTATCGTATCCTGCAGGTGGTCCATCCTTGGAACGGTGGACCAGCCAGGCCCAAGTCGCCACGCCGGATAACGATGTTGTCAATCTATTATTCGATTGCCATGGGCACATGGCGCCGTTTGATTTCTGGCATGCGCGCCATCGCGCCGCGTAGTGTGGCGGGACAGATTGCTGAGATTGCTTGCGCGGAAGCTAACTCTCGCTCATCACCTTCTGATACACCCGCGCGGCCTCGATCGGATCATTCACCGGCACGGTAACAGCTACACTCTGCACCGGCCCACCGTTCGGGCCGGTTAAGGCAACTTCGGATTTGTCGCCATAAATCCGCGGCAACATCTTACTCAATAGCCACTTCCTGGTATCAATCCGAACTCGCGAGCGCTGGATGTTCTCGCTGTTTAGCTCCGGCGCCAATGCCCTCATTGCGCTCCAGCCAGTCATTGCGGCCGTCGTCAGCTATTTCCAGCAATTCATCAGCAATAGCATGGGCTTGGATCTCTCTCTCGCGCGCGTATCGGGCAGAAAACCCCTCTCTGTCGTCGATGTCCACAGCAGAATGCCGCCGGCGAGATACATCCAGTAGGAAAATGCGTTCAGCCGCGGAAAGGCGATATTGCGGGTGCCGACCATCAGCGGCACGAGATAGACCGCGACTGCCTCCATCACCGGCACGGCGAACAGGAACATCATGTTCGCGCCGTGCATGGTAAAGATCTGGTTGTAGCGGTCGGGGCTGATGATCCCGGCCTCCGGGCGAGAAAGCTGCAGCCGGATCAGCATCGCCAGCACCCCGCCGAGGGCCAGGAAGATAAAGGCGGTGGCGATGTAGCGCCGGCCGATGTGCTTGTGATCGACGGTGCACACCCAGCCAAGAAGCGTCTTCGGCGTCCCCCAGACACGCTCGAGTTGCCGCTCCAGGATGGCATCTGCCAGCCCGGTATCACGCGTGTCCGGCGCGATATGCGGCAGCGCCTGGCGTAGCGGCTGGCTCGCTGACATGCGCGCGCTATTTCAGCGTCGCGAGATAGGCGGAGACCGAGGTCACGTCGTCCGCGCTCATCGGCACCATCGGCATGTTGTTCCCCGGTTTGATCGTCTGCGGGTCCACGATCCAGGCTGCCAGCGAGCCTCGCGTTGTCGGCAGCAACCCGGCGGCTATGGTCAGCCGGCCGCCGACATGCGTGAGGTCGGGCCCGAGCGTGCCGGCGGCGGACGTTCCTCGTATGGTGTGGCAGGCGGCGCAGGCGTGCGAGGTAACGAACTGCCGCCCCTTCGCGGGGTCGGGATCATCGCTCGAGACCGCCTGTTGCACCTGCCCGTTGCGCCATGCCTCGAACTCGGCCGGGTTCTGGGCGATCACCAGCAACGCCATGTGGGCGTGCTGCAGGCCGCAGAACTGGGCGCATTGCCCTCGATAAACACCGGGTTGTGTCGCCGTCAGCGTAAGCTGGTTGTTGCGGCCGGGGATCAGATCCTGCTTGCCCATCAGGTTGGGCACCCAGAAGGAATGGATCACGTCGGCGGAACTCAGCTCGAAGCGCACCGGCCTGCCGACGGGGATGTGGATCTCGTTTGCGGTTTGGAATGTCCTGGCGGGATCGGGGTTTGCATAAGTCACCTGCCACCACCACTGATAGCCGCGCAGCCGGACCAGCAGCGTGTCGTCGGCCTCACCCGAGATCGGACGCGTCGCGGCGTAGCTGAGAAACGTCAGTCCGCCGATGATCAGCACGGTGGCCACGACCGCCATGCCGACGATGATCGCTGACGCCCTCTCCCGCCCCGCATCGCGCTGCAGCTTCGGGCGATCCGGCTTATGGCGCCCCCGAATGGCAATGGCCAAAATCAGCATGACCAGCAGCCAGATGGTGCCGCAAACGCCGGTGAAGACCCACAGCAGCCAGTCAAGCCGGCTGGCACCGAGACCGCCCGGGTGGAGAGCCGACTGCCATTGCGAGCAACCTGGACAGAGCCAACTGGGCAGCCAGGCGAGAAATCCGTGCATCGCCATCACCGGCTAGGTGGCAAGGTCAGGTCCGCCGCGGCGGGAGCACGATTTTCCGACGGCCGTGACTGCATCTCATCATTGCGGCTTGGGGCGGCGGTCTTGCCGGACCAGGCGCCGATGGTGCGGACGTAGCCGGTCAACTGCCAGATCTGTTCGGTTGTTAGACGGTCGCCAAATGCGGGCATCCCGCTGGGTCTGCCGTCGCGTATCGACAGGAAGATGGATACGCGGTCGGGGCCATAGCGCCACCAGCCGTCAATCAAGGCCGGCGCGATGCCGCCGCCCCCATCCGCATGGCATCCCTTGCAGTTGAACCAGGTGTAGAGACGCTTGCCCTGATTGAGTTGCCAGGCATTGTTCTCGTAGGGATTTCCGAGCGCCGTCATAACAACGGGAATCGCGCCGTTGATACGGTTTACCATCGGTTTGACGTCGTTCAGCGCCGGGCTCAGCGGTGGATCCGCGCGCAGGTCGCGGATTTCCCGTTTGCAGCCGCCGAGCAAAGTCATGCTCAGGGTTAATGCGATCGGCAGGCTGCGCGTCATGGCAGTGCGAAGACGTATAGGGTGCCGCTGGGATCGGCTGGCTGCTTCAGGTCGCGCAGGGCATTGGCGTAGCCGTGCGCGGCGGTCGCATCACGCGGGTCGATATCGTTCTCGGCGACCCGTCCCGCTGGTCCGCCAGTTCCGGCGGTGATGGCGACATACTGATGGCCGTCAGCAAGGCTGAACGTGATCGGCTGGCCGATAATCCCCGAGGACGCGTGAAACTGCCACAACACGTGGCCACTGCGCGCGTCGACGGCTTTGAACGTGCCGTCCAGCGTGCCGTAGAACACGACACCGCCGGCCGTGGCAAGAACACCGCCTTCCAGCGGAAAACTCTCCGCCACGGTCCAGGCCGGTTTAGTTCCGATGACGTCCCAGGCAATCAGCGCGCCGCGACTGAGACCCGGCGCCGCCTTCATCCGCAGGTTGGTGCCAATGAACGGCGTGCCGGACATGTAGCTCGTATCGCGCGGCTCCATGTCCATGCACATCCGGCTGGCGGGGATGTACAGAAGCCGCGTCTGCGGTGACAGCGCTGAGGCACCAAGGCTGGTTCCGTCCGCGCCCGTCGCACCTGGCCATGCCGGGCATATATCACGCGTGACCGCGTTCGAGCTGACATCCATGCTTAGGTTGCGCCGCAACGTGCCGGTTGGGATGTCCACGCCCTGCGTGGCGTTGGCTTCGACAAAGGGTGTAACCGACAAGATCGCTCCGGTGCCGCGGTCCAGCACGTAGATCTGGCCGTTTGCGTCGGGGTGGATGAGCAGACTGCGGTCCTGGCCCTGCCATCGCGTGTCGGCGAGTAGCACCGAACCGGCGGCACCCAGCGCGTAAAGATCGTGTGGATTGATCGAGACAAACCACCGCGCATCCCCGGTCCGCGCATCGCGGGCAAACAGGCCGGACGTCCATTTGTTGTCGCCCGGCCGCGGATCGGGGTTCCAGGGTGCCGGATGACCCGTGCCGTATAGCAGAACTCCGCGATCGCGGTCATAGGCGAGGTTGCCGGCCAGGCCGCCGCCACCTTGCTGCCAGGCCTGCGGCGGCCACGTCGTGACTCCGCCGTCGTGGCTCTGATCGCGCGAATAGGGCGGATTGAACCCGGCCCCGACGCCAACGTCGTCATCCGGACCGGTGTTAAACCGCTTCCAGACGGTCGCGCCGGTGTACGCGTCCAGCCCTGCCACCCATCCGCGGGCGCCAAAATCGTCACCGGTACTGCCGATGATGATCCGGTCACCGGCGATAAGGGGGCTGATGGACAGGGTTTCGCCACTTACGAGGCTGGCCGTCGTGACGTTCCAGCGGATCTGGCCGGTTGCACCATCTAGCGCGACTGTATGACCGTCGAGCGTGTTCAGCACGACCTGCCCTTCGGTCGCGACCGGGCCGCCAACCGACGCGTCGCAACAGGTCAGGCCGGCGGCGCGACGGTCGGAAGGCGGCGTGAAGGACCAGCGGATCGGCGCCGCCTGCTGGTGGATATCGAGCGCGTACAGCGTGTGCGGGAACGCTGTCTGCAACAGCAGCAGATCACCCGCGACCGCCGGGGCTCCGGACTGGCCGCCCGATTGGCCGGTGCGGAAGTAGAATACCAGCTTCAGCCGAGCGACGTTGTTGGTGTTAATCTCGCTTAGTGGCGCAAAATTGTTGGCATCTGCCGCCCGAGTAACCGGAGACATTCCCGTGACCAAGACGAGCACGCAGATCATCCAGTTCACTCTGCAGCTCAGGCGCAACTTCACGAATCTCCAACAGTGCGGTTCGCGACGACTGGTACAGGTGCCACCGCGCCGGTGATGCTCCGCCCATCTGCTAGCGCAACGCTGACCCACGAACACACAGTTCCGTCTCATCGGCCACCCGCTCCGCCCCCATTATGTTTTGCTTCGTCCTCATCCGACCGAACCGCATTCACCTGCATCGGGCGCCGTTTCGCCGCAGTGCATTCGCCGGGTAGCCGAAGTGGGAAGGTGCACGACCGCGTGCGCCGGGCGCTCTTATATGGCAAGGGTCGGGGGCATGGGCGCAACGCGGATCGGGGTTCCACGGGGCCGGATGACCCATGCCGAATACCAGGTTTCCGCGATCGCGGTCATAGGCGAGATTGCCGGCCAGGCCGCCACCACCCTGCTGCCAGGCCTGCGGCGGCCACGCGGTGACCCCGCCGCCTCGCCCTGGGATAACATCCCCCAGCAGGATAGCGCGGAACGGGCATTCAATAAGCTGGCGCGGACGTTTGCGGTGCAAGTGGAAGCGCTGAAGCGATATCGGACCGGGGGCGAGCAGAAGGTCACGGTGCAGCACGTTACGGTCAATGAGGGCGGACAGGCGATCGTCGGATCGGTTTCCCCACAGGTAGGAGGGAGGGAGGATGCCCGAAAAAGCTAGGGGTAGCCCGGTGCACCGCCTACCTGATTGGCGACTGGCGCTACCGCTGGTGCAATCCTGCCCGCGGTGTGGGGCGCGAACCCGTAGCGGCGCGAAGTGCAAGGCGCCAGCGATGTCAAACGGCCGATGTCGGATGCATGGCGGGACAAGTACGGGGCCGCGTACGTCGGAAGGACTGGAACGAATGCGACGCGCCAACACACGGCATGGCAATTATTCGGAGAAAAGCCGCCGGCTCATACAGGCTGTCCGTAAGTTGGTGAGAGAGGCACGACAAACGGTGGAAGAGACATAGTCGGTCGCCTGCTCATCCGATCATTGGTGAACCGTACCACCAGTCGGGAACGGTTCCGGCGTATCGACGCAGGCTCAGCGGTCGCCAAACCGTTTCCCGTCAAAGCGGCTGCGAACTCGTCTCTGCTCTTCGTTCGATCGTTCAACCCACGTTCGTTTGAATATCCGCGCTGATTAAAAGATAATATGCGAGGGCCGCGCTTATTGGATATGCGAGGGCCGCGCTGCTCTGGCGTCAGGTCTTAACTTCGCACCATCCACGATCCCCAAAAGCCGAGTGTCTTACCCACTGACTGATCGGCCGGATCTTCGTTGATTTTGGTAACGAGGGTCTGAAGATCGATCGCCTGATCTTTATCGCACCACGGGTTGTTGAATGTCGCCGTGCCCGCGCCACTGTCGACAGCAGTCAGAACGACGGCATGGGCGTCCGCCGTGAGCGGCGTCCAGCGCGGGCCGTAGGGGAATCCGTTGGAAAGGTGCAGGAGCACTGCTGGCCCGTTGATCTGCAGCAGCTGCGCCAAGGAGTCGCCCGTGATGGTGCCGCAAGCGGCGTCGCCGACTGTATAGACGTTGAAGCCCCATCCACTCATAATCGTGGTGCATTGTGCCCAGTTTGCGGCCAAGTTTCCGATGCAACTGTTGGACGGATCGGCGGAGAGATAGCGTCGTTCCGTCAGTCGGTCAGCTCCGCCAACGGAACCCTGCACTCTACCATGTAACCCATGGCCATTAAATTCCTTTTATGCACCGGGCATCCTGATGCTCTTGGTCCAGCTCCAGGAGCACGGGTATCCTATTTGGCCAAGCCATTCAATGTTGCCGATCTGCTCCACGAGGCGGCGAAGGCGGTTACCGCCACGGCCGAAAATATCGCTCGCGTCAAAGCTTCGGCCGCCAAGCTGCAAGCGACCGCTGAAGGCCTTAAGGGTGGCGTGGATGAATCTCGCCGGCTTGTAAAGCAGAGTAGGCTTTGGTCGGCAGGCCTTCAACGCCATAACCACAGGAGGGATAGGCTGTGTGGCGGCCGGCGCGGCCAGGCTCGTTATGGCGAACCGTTAGAGGCCCACACCGTTAGTGAAACACTATGGACAAGATCGTGGTGATTGCTGCGTCTGCTGGCGGGCTTAATCCGCTCCGGCGCATTATTGCGGCGCTGCACGGACTTCCCTGTGCAGCGGCGGTCTTTGTCGTCATGCACATCGGTCCTCATCGCAGCGTGCTCCCGTGCGTGTTGAGCGGCAGCGGACGCCTTACTGCAGCCTTTGCTCAGGATGGCGAGCTGATCGAGGGTGGGCATATCTATGTAGCGCCGCCCGACCATCACATGATTTTGGGCCCTCTCGCATTAAGCTAAGCCAAGGCCCGAAAATCCACTACACACGTCCCGCCGCCGATCCGTTGTTCATCTCCGCCGCCAGAGTCTATGGGCCGCGAGTTTTGGGTATGTGAAAACTCTCCCTGCTGTGATTGTCAGATTGTCAGCCGATCCAGGCGGCCGGTCGCCGCCGAGGGTCCCGGTTGGACGGCACAGCCGATTTCCTCCGCCTCCGGCTACATGTTGTGGCTTTTCCGGCATCATGTTCCAGGTCAACCTGAAGAAATCCGCCTCCAGGGAGCCATTCAGGCGGCCCTGCGGGCCGGAGATGCGTTGCTGGTCCCAGAGCGCCCGTTCTCGTTGCGTTGGCACTGGCGCTGGCGTTCGTCGCCGGACAGGTGTCGGCGCAAGATAGAAATGTCACCCGGCGCGCAAAGTAGAAATGACACCCCCGGCGGCGAACACACGTGTGCCGAACGGCATCACAGCCAAACGCGGCGTGCGGGTGAGGGGGTCAAGGGCCATAGCCGGCTGGCCGGTGCGCGCAGCGCAGCCCTTGAGGCCCTACCCGCCACCCAGCAATCATGGGGCAGCCGTGCGTCCGTCTCTCTCGGAAGAGATGCGCGGCAAGCCATTCCGCCGCAGCCGGTTCTTCGTTGGCATGCCAGGCGCTTCCAGATTGTTTGGCGGCCGGCCCCGCGCGGGATCGTAACGACGCTGGTGCGGCGCATAGGTCGCCTGATGCTCTTTCACCATCGCCAGCGCAGCACCCAACCGTTTGTTCTCGACAATCGCAGCGGGCGTCACGGTCGGATCTTGTCGAACACCCGAAACGGCAGGGGCGTGCCTTTAAACTGAACCGTGAACCGGCCGTCCGGATAATTCACAACCTCGACCTTTTTTGCGCACCAGACTGCGCGCGAAGGATGTCGCTCCAGGATCAGCATCATCCGGTCGTAATGCAGGGTGAGGTTGCGCGTCACTGTCCGCTCCTCCCGCCAGGCCAGGATCTCGTCCAGGTCATCTGCTGCGGTCAGCTTCCGGTGCAGGTCCTTGGCGTTCGCCGGTTCGCGGCCAAAGCGCGCATTGTGGGCGGCGATGAACTCCGGCAGCCAGGTGTTCGCTGCCTCGATCGAGGATATCCCGGCCAGCCGCAGCTCCTTTACCAGCCGGTCTTGCAGCGTGCCGAACGCGCGTTCCACGCGGCCCTTCGCCTGCGGACTGTTGGCGCAGATGATGTCGATGTTCAGCGCCGTGAGCGCACGACCGAACTGGGTCACGCGCTCACCGCCCTCACCGTTGTTGACCCGAAAGATGTTATGCTTGTCGCTGTAGAATGCGACCGGTTTGCCGTACACTTCCCAGGTAGGCACATATGGCACGGAAATAGTCGAACGCCAATTCCGACGTCACAAATCGCAGCACCATCAGCCGGCTGGTCGCATCGTCAACGAACGCCAGCAGTGTGCAGACCGGGCCACGACACTCGAACCAGGCGTGCTCCGAGCCGTCGATCTGCACCAGTTCACCGAGACACTCGCGCCGACGCGGTTGGTGCGGCGAGGGCAGGCGGTGGCGCCGATCGAGCCACAGTCCATCGACGATCATCCATTGCCGCAGCGTCTCACGCGAGACGGTGCAGCCCGGTGAAGGCTCGCCAGCTTCTCAGCCGCCAGTGTCAGCCGATGGCGAATCCGCTCACGCACAAGCGTCAGGGCCAGGTCGCGGACAGCGTCAGGCAATCGATCATTGCTGCGACGTCCGCGCCGCTTCGAAACCAAACTGGATGCGCCGTCCTGCGACAGACCACGCAGCAACCGCAGCACGTGACGCCGACAAATGCCGATCAATCCGCAGGCGTCCGCGATACGCAGCCGCCCGGACCGAACGCCGAGCAGAACCTCCAGCCGGCTGAACTCTTGCGTGCTCATCGACATCACCGCCATGGCACCGCTCCCAGAACCCCAACACCCGGGAGGGTGACATCTCTACTTTGCAGAGGGGTGACATCTCTATATGGCGCTTACAGTCGAACTCGATCGGGTTGTGTCTGCGGCACGTGCTGACAGTCGGGAAGACGATCCGGTTCCAGCGGCCCGCGAGGCGCTGACGCGCAGCCGAGCATTGGGTTGGCGCGCGGTGCTCGGCGCGCACGAGGTCGCGTGGAAAGAGCGTTGGGACGCGAGTGATGTCATCATCGAGGGCGACACTGAGACGCAGGAGGCGCTGCGTCATCAGCGCCTGATCCTCCGCCGGTCTTCGGTCGTAGCCGTCGCCATCTATCGACAATCATCCGTCGGGCGGGGTTCTCGATCAGATGATACGATAATGCTGCAACTGTGAATATCGCTGTCAGAAGGCCACCATATTGCCACCATATCGGGATGCCGGCGAACGCCTGGAGATGGGCGGAATGCCACCTGATGATGAGTTGGTGGAACAGGTAAATTGAATAGCTGATTTCTCCCCCATAGACGATCAAAGGAACCGATAGCGCACGAGAGATCACCCCATCATATCGGGCGAGTGACAGAATGAGTGCCGCGTAGAAGGGGGTTGGAGCAAAATTGCTGATGAACGCCGCGGCCGCAAATGTGACGTGGATCACGTGCGTTGCGAAATAGGCATTGGAGCCGATGGCGAAGGCCAGCGCCGATGCCTGGATCGCGGTCCCGGCGGTGATACGAACGATCGGCTGACGCAACCGCCTGCGAAAGATGCCGACAGCTACCCCAACCGTAAATGCGACGAAACAGGTGACCGGATTATCCTCGCCTAACCAAACACCATCGATGTTCGGGTAGGCGGTGTCGAGGGCGACAATTGCGCTGAAGATCACCGCGACGATGCCAGTGGTCCTCAACAGCGTCTGGCGGCTCAGCGCAACCGCAGTCAACGGAAAGGTCGCATAGAAAAATAACTCGCACGATACAGACCAGGATGGCGCATTATAGGACCAGTAGACTGCCTGTTCTGGCCACCATGCTTGAAGCAGTAATCCGTTTATAGCCATCAATCCCAACGCCTGCGCGCTCCGGAAGAACGCCAAGCTGCCCGGAAGAAGGATCAGGATTAGGAACGCCAGGGCGGCGACATGTGCTGGCCGATATTCGGGCAATGCGGGCCACAAAAAAGTCCGACCAGGTCCAGTACTTATCGGCCCCGATCGTCAGGACAAAACCGGACAATACAAAAAACAGCGGCACGGCCCCGGCGGGAAAGAACGGTTGGAACGCGCCGTATTGAAAAAAATACCCGGTCTGCGAGTGCCACAGCACGATCGCCATGGCGGCGAAGAACCGCAGCCCTGTGAGCGCAGGAAATCGCATGGCCAAATCTGGTGGCTTGGGCGATATCGGAACAGCCATGGGCGAGGTCGACTCTCGTCTGTGGTCGGGGGTGGTTTTTCCTGCACCGCTTGCCTCGCCAAGCTAGTCTACAAGGGCGCAACTGACAAAATGGAGGAACTCGATGACTGAGATACGCGCGCATACCTCGCTGACCACTCAGGTTCGTGAGGCGGCGAGTTCGCAACGCCCTCTCGTAACCCAGCTGGCAGT
>CAWFVX010000010.1:0-566297 GCA_963819345.1 uncultured Alphaproteobacteria bacterium | reverse complement strand
ATATGCGGCCTCGACCTGCAGCAGCCCGACAAACGGCGACTCGGCCTCCTCATCAAACCGGACAACGTCGACGACGATTCGCGGGTTTCACGCCGGCGGTCCGGCACCTGGCCGGAATGGGACGTCGGCTAGTTCATCCTCGGCGCGAGGGCCAACGTCGGCGCGAGCGGCACTTACGAGATGGTCGTGACCCGCTCTGATCGCCGCATACGCGGACTCTTGCTCCGACTGTGTGCGGGCGCGGTTGAGGTGATGAAAGCCGATCTGTATCTCGTCCATTGCGGCGACGCTGGCCGGGCTGCCGTAGACGCGGACACGATTCGCCGCACGTACGAACGGGATCGTGAAGTCACGGACGACATCGAATGTCTTGTCTTGTCCGTCGCGCCAGCCCCAGTCCGTCATCAGGTCGATCGCAGTCTGATAGTTGTCCTTACGCTCCGCCCTTCGCGTCTGGAAGTGCGCCCATCGCTGGCGACGCGTCTCAGCGTCCGCGGAGTGCAGACTCGCGCGGCTCGCGACGAGTGCTGCCGATACGCCGACAGCTCCAGAGATCGCCGCCGTCGCGATGACCGTGACATCGGTCACACGAACGATCCTACG
Organism: uncultured Alphaproteobacteria bacterium; assembly: GCA_963819345.1. Lineage (GTDB taxonomy): Bacteria > Pseudomonadota > Alphaproteobacteria > Acetobacterales > Acetobacteraceae > Rhodopila. Next base: position 565,694 of record CAWFVX010000010.1, on the reverse strand, counting down.
CGGTCCACTGGAAATTGATCCCCCGCCACTGCTCGCCCCGAACTCGCTACGCCGCCTCGACCTGCAGCAGCCCGACGAACGGCGACTCGTCCTCCTCCTCGAACGGCACAACGTCGAGGACGCGGAACCGCTGGTTGCCGCCGGCGATGATCTCCTCGCCCGGCTTGATCATCTGCGCGTAGGTCGCCTCGCCGAGATCGTCCCCGTCCGGCGAGTGGAGCCTGTACCTGAACACGTCTCCTCCGTTCCGGGGCCGGACGGCGCGGCGAGGCTACCAGCTGGCTATAACGCCATTAGGACCGCTGCGGCCACCCAATAGTTCTCAGCGAACGTCGCGAACGGGGACACGTCGCTTACTCTGAGAGATGACACGGAGCTACGACCCTCCTTGTCCGTGCGTCCGGCCGTCTCAAGCGGCGCGGGCGCTTTTCTGTTAGGTCAGTTCTTAACAGGAAGCTATACACACTGCAAGATGTGCAAAGAACGTCGCCGGAATGAGTAGTCGCTCGGGTGCCGATATACGCTCCCGAAGGTGATACGGAGGTCGAAGCGTTGAGAGGCATCCCGCGGCTTCGAGTGTCGGCGGGTGCCCGAGTTCCCGCATGGACGTTTTCTGCGGCCCAGAGGTTGCGCTGCTGGATCGCGCGGGTGAAGCGTCCCTGGGCCGTCCCTTGACTCGTCATCGCCGATTGCGGGGACCGGCGACGGCGAGCCTATCTCAGGGATGGTTGGAGCGCCCTGACGTGGGTAGAAGACGAACATCGAGCGGGGCAAGGTCACAAGCGTCATGGGTTCCGAGGCGACGGTCGGCTTCGCGGACGGCTCAGAGCGGGTGCTCACGATCCCCGCGATGATCCACGTCATTGTCGGCACGCCCGTCACGATCTATGACAACGGCGACGGGAACCCCATCTACAAATGGGGGGCCATCAGCAACTAGGAGGCACCTCCGAGGCTGGGGGTCGTCATCTGTCATCGGTTTGTCATCCGTGGGGCGAGAGGATGTCGGTTGACCCCGCCCGGCTACGACCCATTCCAGTTCGTCGTCTTCGTCGTCCCTGTGGCCGTGCGGGCTCAAGACGAGGTGTCGTTCGCGACGCTGAGGACACGCCACACCGAAAAGGAGGTCAGGACGTGGCGACCAAGGACAAGAACACGAAGAAGAGCATGGAAAAGAAGCCGGCCCAAAAGACGCTGAAAGAGAAGCGACAGGCTAGGAAAGCGAAGAAGTAGCTGGGTTGTGGCTACTCCGCGGCAGACATTCCTCTAGCTCAGGGTCATTCCGGAACACTGGCCCAGGCGAGGTTGGTACCGCCCGAGCGCTCCGCTAGTCATCTGTCCGCGCTCGGTTCTACGCTAGTAGCAAGCTGCCTGGCTGGTTTCAGACCTACTTCGAGCACGTCCTCTCGGGTCGCGGCTACCAGTTTTGGTCCGGTATCGGCTCAGACATCGGCGAGTTGACGCTCCTCACCGCCTTCGCCATCTGGATCCGCCAACGCAACTGCCACGTCAATCGATGTTGGCGGCTCGCCTGGCACCCGCACCCAGAGCACGGCCACCCAGTCTGCCGTCACCACCACCCAGACTACGGTCGCATCTCGGCGCGATCCTCGGCGACCTCTGTCCCGCCGGAGCCGCCGACCAGCTCGGCCACCCTCGCTAAGCAAGATTGAGTCTCTCGCTCAGGGGTCATTCCGGAACACTGGCCCAGCCGGGAGTCCTAGGGCCCGACGTGCAGGATGGCTTGCGTGTGGTCTTGTCGTCAGTGATCATTCCGGCGGCATGCCAGAACGCCAGCAACTCGTACAGGAGGCATTCGCAGCGCTGGACAAGGGCGAGCTTGAGCCGTTCAAAGAGCTGCTCGACCCGGACGCTAAGTGGGTCGCGATCCCGCAAGGCGAAAACGTGGCGGAGACTCCGACGTGCGTGAATCGCGCGGCGATACTCAATCGGCTCAAGCGAGTCCACGAGAGCGGCCGCCGGTTTCGTGTTGGGAAGGTGATCGAGGGAGGCGACCGGGTGGCTGTGGAGGTGACGGTGCTCTCGCCTGAGTGGTCGGACTCGGTAACCCTCTACCGGGTCTTCACATTCGACACCAGTGACGCGGTCGTGCGACTAAACGACTGCATAGACGAGTCGTACGCCTTGCAGGTTCTCGTCGCGTAGACGTCAGGGGTCATTCCCGAACACTGGCCCAGTCCAGAGCGTTACCTGAGACTAGATGCCGGAGGCTTGATTGTTGCGCTCGGGTTGCGTCTTTTCGGGCGGATGGGTGCTACAGGACGCGACGCGTATGCGCTCAGAGGCCTTCGCGCAGATTCGGGATCTGGCTGAGGTGGGCTGGAGATGTCGGTGCGTGGTGAGCCCGAGGCTTCCAAGGTAGGCGGCACCTGCGACTGCCGCGACGGCCAGGGCAGCTGCAGCTGCCGCCGCCTTCCTCGTCCTGAGTGCACGTGGCGTGAACGAGGCGGATCGCTGGCGCTGGCTCGGGGATGCCGACACACAGGCCCAGACACGTAATGGCTTGGCCGGGGCTGGGCGGAGGAGGCTGTACCCGTATGGGCGCATACGGTGCTCGTACTTCAGCGAGACGAGATCGAGGAATGCCCGCATCTTCGGGTCGCGCTTCAGCTCCTTCCACCGGTGGAAGTACTTTTCGTTCGCTCCCGCGTCGACCTGCTCGCTCGGCGGGATCGGCTGCACCTCTAGGAACGCGAAGATGTCTTGCAGCACGCCGGCCGGGTCGTCGACGAGCTGCTCGTAGGTGAGAACGTGGGGGCGGACGAGGTACTTGCGGTCGGCTTCGAAGAGCGCGTGGCAGCGAAGCCAATGATCCAGCAGCCGATCGTAGCGGCGTGTGCCACGCCACTTCGCGGTTGGAATCGAAACGGGAATCGGGTGGCGGACGACGACGATGAATGCCGAGTCCGGAAAGAGCGCTTGCAGGAAGCGCGTCTTGATCAGATTCGGCGGCGACTTCTCGAGCAGTAGCCGGCGAGACAAGTCCCAGTATGGCGACCACTCTGCAAACAACCTTGTCGCACTCTCCTCCGAGACCAGGGGCGAGGACTCGGTCAGATGCATCTCCGGCGCGAAGCCGAATCGCCCCGGCCGTCCATACTCGTGGTCGCTCGGATAGACACTCTGAAGGTGCTGACCCTCGTCAGCCGGCGCGCCCGTCCCCGAAAAGCCGCTGATCTCCGGATGCGCGGCGAGAAGCCGCGCGAGAAGCGTCGTGCCGCTCCGATGAAGACCGGCAACAAAGACGAACCTATGTCGCTCTCCGACCCGCATCTCAGTCGTCCAGCGCCTGCCGTGGGCGTTCGAGGCGCGGCCTCTTAAGGCGCAACACGCATCGACGCTAGATTCCGATTCTTAGGACTCGGTGAGAGACCACGCCGCTCAAGTCGCTCAGGGGTCATTCCGGAACACTGGCCCAGGCGAGCGGCATGCACAGCTCGAGGCCGGGCAATGCACGCGACGCTTCCGGTCAAGCATCCGACCATGCCCGCGGGCTGCCGCTTGACTTCGAGGATCGTCGGCTCTAGCGTCGCTTCCGTGGCCTGCAGCGTGGTGTGTGTATCGCATACGACCGGCTCGGGCGGCGGCGAGGTCGGGAAGCGAGTCGCAGAGCAGCTCGGCTACCTCTACGTGGACGAGGAGATCGTGGCGCGCGCGGCCGCCCAGGGTGGACTCGAGCCCCGTGACGTCGCGGACGAAGAGCGCCGGAAGTCGTTTGCGACCCGCTTCCTCCAAACGCTCGCCGAGGGCGGCGGAGATGGCTGGATGCTGGGCGCAGGCGTTGCCGCCAGCACTGAGAGCATGCGGCCCGAAGACGTCCGCGCCTTGATCAGAGAAACCGTGGCGCAGACGGCAGCCCGCGGCAACGTCGTGATCGTCGCGCACGCCGCCTCGTACGCACTCGAGCGCGGAGCGAGAACGTTACGCGTCTTCGTCACGTCGTCACCGGCGACCCGAGAGCAGCGGGTCGGCGCGACTGAGGGGCTCGACCGACCGCAGGCGGCACGCGCGGTCAAGGACTCGGACGCCGGCCGGCGCGACTACCTCAAGCGCTTCTATTCGGTCGATCGCGAGGCGCCTACCGACTACGACCTGGTCGTCAACACTGATCTCCTCTCGACCGAACAGGCCGCCCAGATCGTCATCCGCGCTGCCGATCACTAGCGGGCCGAGGGCTAAACGCTCAGGGTCTTTCCCGAACACTGGCCGAGGCGAGCGACCTGGCACCGGAATCGACGCGGCTCCGCTTCTAGTCCAGTACTCCTTCCGCTACGAGCGTTCGGTGTGCGGCTAGGAAGGCTTGGCGTCCGGCCGGGGTTCCGCAGTACGCGACGGTATGCAGCAGGACCTCCTGGATCTCCTGGACGGTCACCCCGCTGCGCAGCGCGCCCTTGACATAGATCCCAAGCTCTTCGAAGCGCCCCAGCGCCGTCAGCATGGCGAGGTTGATCATGCTCCTCGTCTTGTCGTCGAGGCCGGGTCGGCTCCATGCCCATCCCCACGCCACTTCGGTTACTGCCCGTTGGAAGGCCATTAGGAAGTCGTCGCTCTCGCTCAGGTTCGCATCGACGTACTCGGCACCGAGAACCTCCCGCCGTCGCTGGAGTCCTCGCTCGAACAACTGCTCCTCTGTCATCGTGTCCCCTCGTTTCGCCTGGTTGGAACAGGCCCTGAGTCTGCCCGACCCGCGAGCCGGATGCCCTGGGACGGATTCGCGGGAGTGCTCTGCAGGCGGGGGGATGCTGCTGTTCTGCGCTCAGCTCAGGGGTCACTCCGGAACACTCGCCCAGGCGAGAATGCTGCCCCGTGCCGAAGCGATGGCGTGTGCGGACGGCGACGGAGGACTTGGTTGCTTAAGGTGTGAGCGTGAGTGAGGACGTCCCGCTCTACGCGTCGGCCTACGCGGGGTTCGGGGCTCGGGGTCAGGTTCGTGAGGCCACGTATGGGGACGACATTGGGCAGTCGGGCTGGGTTACCGCGGACGAGCTTGAGCGTTTTGCAGAGTGGCTCGGCCTCAACCGAGAGTCGCGCCTGCTCGACGTTGGTTGCGGCTCCGGCGGGCCGGCCCTTCGCCTCGCAGAGACAAGCGGAACTAGCGTCGTGGGGATTGACCGTCTCAACGAGGGAATCACGACCGCGACGCGCCTCGCGCTGGAGCGTGGCCTTTCCGAGCGGGCCGAGTTCGTCCAGGCCGACGCAGGAGGCCGCCTGCCATTCGCCGACCAGCGCTTCAGTGCCGTGATTTCAATCGATGTGATGTGCCATCTCCCCAACCGCCTCGAGATCCTCCGTGAGTGGCATCGAGTCACAGCTCCCGGGGCAAGGATTCTCTTCACCGACCCAACCATCATCACCGGCCTCGTCGCCGACAGCGAGATCGAAGCGAGAAGCAGTGTCGGCACCTACGTGTTCTCCGCCGCAGCGAAGAACGCCGAGCTGCTTGCTGAGGCGGGCTTCGGTGTCCTCCGCTGCGAAGACCTGACCGAGAACATGGCCGCGATGGCCGGCCGCTGGCACGACGCCCGCGCACAATTCCGCGAAGCCCTCGTCGCAGACGAGGGAGAGGCCACCTTCGAAGGCATCCAGCGTTTCCTCTCGGCCAGCCACCTCCTCGCGCGCGAAAGACGCCTATCGCGCCACGCATATCTCGCCCAACACTGACCCAGCGTCCCCGCGCCATCAGGGGTCATTCCGGAACACCGGCCCAGGCGAGCGGATCCCGCCCAGACGCCGCGACGCTTGAGGGGCCGTTGGGCGGGAACGGCTACGCCGCCCTGAGTCGGTGCTGGGCCTTGTTGTGGTCCCGCGCAAGCGCCCAGCATCGCCTGCTCGAACAGTTGCAGCGCGAGCTCCTCGTGACTTCGGGCGCAGCCGCCAATGCGGAGAGTGCTGCCGTCTGCTTGAACGTGGGTTCCGACCCCGACGGTGTAGTCGCCGTCGCGGTCGATCTCAATCTGCCAGCCGAGCAGACGAAGCCAGAGGTGGAGAATCTCGCCGTTCGTCCGTGCGGGCGTCGCCATCGCACTCCTTTCCCTGCCGCCTGGGCGGAAGAAGCGTCGTCTCCCTTCAGCCCCCGTAACGGGCGAGAGGGCCCCGCCGCATCGGGCACCCTCACCATCGCTCACATCCTGCGTCAGCCGAGGCTGCCGCAGCTATCGCTCGAGAGGTGGTTCACGTACCCGCTTCACCGTCTCAGCCCAAGTCCAAGCCCCAGTCGCTCAGGGGTCATTCCGGAACACTGGCCCAGGCGAGCGTCCTTCCCTCTACTAGGCTCGGTTACGTGAGCGGCGAGCTCGTGCGCGCGTCCGACGCCGAACGGGAGGGTTCGGTCGCGCTCTTGCGCGAGCACTTCGTTGAAGGGCGGCTGACGCTCGAAGAGTTTGTCGAGCGCGTTAATGCTCTCTACGCGGCGACGACGCTCACCGAGCTCGAGGCTCCGCTGCGCGACCTGCAAGTCGCGTCTGCTGCGCGTCGGGGCGTGACCCGCTTCGTGCTCGCATTGTTCGGGTCGAGCGAGCGGGAGGGCAGGCTGCGGGTGCGGCGCCGTGTGCTCTGTTTCGCCGGCTTCGGGAACATCGATCTCGATCTCCGTCAGGCAACCTTCGAGCGGGATTGCGTGACGATCCTCCTGCTCGGCGCGTTCTCGGCACTCGATGTGTACGTCCCCGAGGGTGTTGACGTCGACCTACACGGACTCGTCGTATTCGGGCATCGATCCGCCAACGGCAACGACCCCCCGCCGCGGCCCGGAACGCCGCTCGTGCGCGTGATCGCGCTCGGGATCTTCGCCGGCATCGACGCCTGGCGTGTCCCTGCTGCCTGGGCGAAGCAAACCATCGGCCAAGTGATCAAAGCGATCGAGCGCGGCGAACAAGGATAATGTCTTGCGCGCCTTGGTGTTTGAAGCTGACATGACGTCCGATGCGCGGGAACCGATCATTGTCCTGAACTTCGAGATCGACGACATGACCGGCGAGGAGATCGCGGTGGCAGCTGATCGTCTCCGAGTGGTAGAGGGCGTGCTAGATCTCACCGTTGGCCAGGTCCAGGGCAAAAAGAGCCGCCTGATGCAGTCGTTTCGCTTGCTGGTCCGGCCGGACCAGCGCTTCCAAGTCATCGAGCGCTGCTTCGAGGAAACTTCGACAATCGGCCTCCGGGTGGCGGAGGAACGCCGGGTGGTGCTATCTCGCCGGCTGACGCGGGCGGAGGCCGGCGGCATCGGAATTGGTATCAAGACTGTCGAGCGTGCTGGCGGCATCACCACCAAGGCGGAGAGCGACGATCTGTTGGCTGACAGCCTCGAGGCGCGTCGCCGCTTGAAGCGACAGGCTGAGGAGGTTATCGAAGGATGAACACCAGCCTCGCGGCGCGTCTCACCCGCCACATGCATCTAGCGATCGCGGTTAGCGGTGGTGTGGACAGCATGACGTTGGCCGCTTTCGCCCACCGACTGCGCCAAAATGGGGATATGGGCTCGGTGGAGATGATTCATGCCGTTTCACCCGCCGTACCAGCGGCCGCGACTGAGCGTGTCCGGGCAAGGGCCGAGCGCGAAGGTTGGTGTCTGACGGTGACCGGCGCCGGCGAATTTGACGATCCGCGCTATCGGGATAATCCGGTCAACCGCTGCTATTTCTGCAAGACCAATCTCTACGATCGTATTCGCGCGCTCACGGCAGGCGCCGTCGCGTCGGGCGCCAATCTCGACGATCTCGGCGATTATCGGCCGGGGCTTTTGGCAGCATCTGAACGAGCCGTCGTGCATCCCTATATCGAGGCCGGAATGGACAAGGCATCAGTCCGCGCGCTCGCCCTGCGGCTGGGCCTCGCCGAAGTTGCCGAACTGCCAGCACAGCCCTGCCTTGCCAGCCGAGTTGAAACCGGCATTGCGATCGATGCGGCAGACCTCGCGTTCATCGACCTGGTGGAAATGCGCCTCGCTGCGGAGGCCCCGGCGGGTATGGCGCTGCGGTGCAGAGTCACTTTAGCCGGCATCAAAGTCGAGGCTGGCAAGGAAGCCACGGATGCCGAGGCGCTGGCTGATCTGGCCAGCAAGCTCTGCCGCGAGCACGGCCGCCATCTCGTCGGCATCGGGCCATACCGGCGCGGTGCCATGTTCGTGCACGGCTGACATTGGGGCTGCCCGAGTTCCAGATCGATTGGGATCGCGAGCGTCGAACCGGCGTGCCCGAGGCCATCTTCTGCGAGGGCAAAACCCCCGCCCAAATCGATGCGATCATTGTCGCCTCCGCCGGGCGTCGGCTTCTATTAACCCGTCTCTCTGCCGCCGCTTACGAGACCCTGGGGCCGGAAACGCGTGTATTACTGGACTATGATCTGCTCTCGAGAACCGCGATGCTAGGAGAGCGGATCGCGCTTTTGGACAGCAGGATAGGTATCGTTGCGGCCGGCACGTCAGACTTGCCGATCGCGCGAGAGGCGGCGCGGACGCTCGCCTTCACAGGACATCGCGCCGAGATCGTCGTGGATGTGGGCGTCGCAGGATTGTGGCGCCTAATGGACCGAACTCGACGTCTTGCGCCAATGCCATGTATTAATCGCAGTGGCAGGCATGGAAGGGGCGCTCTTCAGCGTGCTTGCCGGACTCGTTAGGGCGCCGGTCATAGCTGTGCCAACCTCTGTCGGCTATGGCGTCGCGGAAGGCGGCAACGCTGCGCTCCACGCCGCGCTGGCGAGTTGCGCACCCGGCCTTGTCGTGGTGAATATCGATAACGGTTTTGGCGCCGCCGCTGCGGCGCTCAAGATGCTACGGGCGGATCCTTAGCCGGGCGCAACTAACGAAATGGCCGCCAAACAGGCGCAAGCGCCGGATTTCATGGGCGATACTTGTGGGGGGAGCCTTGACCGAACCCCGCTGTAAACATTGACTGAGCTAGAACTCGAACTCCGGGCCATCGACATATCGGAATCGCTCCAGTGCGTCCGCACGCAATGTGAAACCGAGCCCAGGCCCGTCAGGGGCATTGACCATACCGTCCGGGCGAATGTCGAACGGCTCGTTGAACAAATCCCACATCATCGGCATGTAGCCTTGCGTGACCTCGAGGATGTGGCAGTTGGCGGCCGCCATCGCGACGTGAATGCTCGCCGCGAACAGCACCCCGCTGCCCCAGGCGTGCGGCGCTAGACGCACCCCGTGCGCCGAAGTCAGCGCCGCGATACGGCGGATTTCTGTCATGCCGCCGGCTCGAGCAACGTCCGGCTGCGCGATGTCGAGGGCACGCCGTTCGAGCAGATCCTGGAAATCGAACCGCGTGAACTCGCGCTCGCCGGAGGCGATGGGAATGGTGGTCGATCGGCGCACCTCCGCTTGACCGGCGTGATCGTCCGGAGACACTGGTTCCTCGAACCAGGCGATATCATACGGCTCAAGCTCCCTGGCCAGTTTGATAGCGGTCGCGACCTCGAGCGAGCCGTGCGCATCGACCATCAGTTCGACGTTGGGGCCGAGCCCACGGCGGGCAGCCTTAACCCGGCGTACGCATTTGGCGATCGAGAACCCGTCACGACCGACGACGCGCATTTTGGCGGCGGTGAAGCCCTTGGCGGCGTAGCCGGCGAGTTCTGCCTCGGCCTCGTCGCCCGGCGCCCATCCGCCGCTGGCATAGCCTCGTACCGAGCTTCGCACCGCGCCAAGTGCCAGATAGAGCGGAATGCCGAGCACCTGCGCCTTCGCGTCCCACACCGCTATATCGACGCCGGCGATCGCTTCCATGATTACGCCCCGGCGACGGCTTTCGTCGGCCTGTGTTACGCCTCGCTCCAGCGCCGGCTTACTGCGCGAGCCGTTATACATCTTCTCGTAAATGCGCTCGGAAAACATGGGGTTTTCACCAACAACTTCTTTCGCGAGTTCGTGCTCGACAATGGCCGCGACGATCGGCGGCGTTCCAAGAGCCGCGCCGATGCCGATGAGCCCGTTGTCGACCTCCACCCGAATGAGTGTCGCGTCGCTCTTGACCTTTGTTCCGAGGTCAGTGCGGTGACGCTGCTCCCGCGGAACCGGTGCCGACATTGGTATGGCAGACACTCCGACGATTTTCATGGGCTCGTTCTTCCCCCAGCGAATTGATTTAGCCCCAATTACACTTGCTCGCGGTTACTCCGCTACCTCGGCCAGATCGGCTTCCGACGCGGCTTGCAGCCCCAGCGCCTGGGCCAAGCGCTCCAGCCGTCGTAACACGCTCTCCCCGGCGAAAACGCCACTGTTCTCCCGCAAGTGCAGCACCAACCGAGGGCCCTCAACTCGTAGTCGCGTGCCCGCCAGCAGATCCTTCGTCCCGGCCGACAGCGTGTAGGCCAGGCGCAGCGCGATCCCTAGCACTTCGGCTTGGCTCGCGGATTCGACATCGAGCAGCAGTCGCGACGGTCGCAGGAAGGCGGCATCCGGCTCTGCCTCGTAGCGCAGCGCAACCGCCAAGGCCAAAAATGCCCGCGATCGGTGATCCAGTCCCACCCCTGGCTGGCGCAGTACCCGCAGAAATGCCTGCTCCGCCCGGAATTCCGGGTGATCATGGCTGCCTAGATCCGACATCCAGCACATCGCCTCGCGCAACCGAGCCGCGGCCGGAGACTCCTGAGCAAATAGCGGCCGGGTCCATGCGATCAGCGCAGGCGGCAGGGACGGATCGCGCCCAAGCATTGATGCCATTTCCCAAGCGGCGCTCAACATCGGGTCCTGCTCTTGGATCTCGCGAGGCATTCGGCGCATGAACCAGCCCTCGCGCAACCCGCTGGCGCTGAACACCACGCGACGCACGTTTGTTAACCGTAACAGCCGGCGCAGCGCTGCAGCAGCGAATGGCAGGTCGTCGATGCGGCGGCGTGGCGCTCCCGGAAGTCGTTCCAGCACCCTGCGTGGAGCGGTGGATATCAGCCCGGCGAGGTCGCGGGCTTCCTCACCCCCGATGGTGTAATGATGGACCATTTGAAGCGGATAGCCTGTCTGCGCAATGTGGATGCGCGCCAATGCTCGCCAAGCGCCACCAACGAGATATAGGTCACTGTTGGCCGCCTGGCTTAGCCACGGCACGGTCTGGAGATCCGCCTCGGCGATGGCCCTGGCCCTTAGCGGGTCGCCACCAGAGCGTTCCGCCAGTCTGATGACTCCTAGTTTCAAGGTCTGCGAAGGACCACGCGCGCCCTCAACCAACCGGACGACTTCCAAAGAGCCACCGCCGATATCCGCGAGCACGCCGTTCGCCGCGGGAATCCCGCATAGCATGCCTTCGGCCGCGTAAGCCGCTTCCTCCAGACCCGACAGGATCCGAATCGGCACGCCCGGCATCCGTTCTTGGAGCGCATTGACGAAGTCCGGGCCGTTATCCGCATCGCGCACGGCAGCGGTTGCCAAAACCTCGAAGGGCTGCGCACCCATCGCGCGTGCGACGGCGTGATAGCGATGCATCACCGTCAGCGCCTGCGTCACGCCGTCTTCGTTCAGCATCCCGGTGGTCTGCATCCCGCGGCCCAGTCTCAACACCGCCTTTTCGTTAAAGATCGGCACCGGGTTTCGTGTATGGCCCTCAAAAACCACGAGCCGAACAGAGTTGGATCCCAGATCGACAACACCGCAACGAGGCAATGGCGCGGGTGGGGCGAAGCTCATCGGTCAGTCCTGCGTCAGCCTGTCGTGGCGCCGGGAGTGCGGAACTGGCGCCGCCACAGCCGGCCCGTGTAACGCCGATCCACGCCCAGACAAGGATGGGTTGGTCATAAAGTAATCATGCACGGAAACCGGCTTGCGGCCGGGGGCGACACGGGTCCAGGTGCCATCGGAGCTCAGTTCCCAAGACTGCAGAGAGTCTTTCAGATTGGTCACCATGATCTGGTCCAGAACCTGAGCGTGCACGGTGGGGTTGTGGATGGGCACGAGCGTTTCCACGCGCCAGTCCATGTTGCGCTCCATCCAGTCCGCGGAGCTGATGAATACACTCGCATGCCGACTGGGCATCAGGTGCCCGTTGCCGAACGCGTAGATACGGCCGTGTTCGAGGAAGCGCCCAACAATTGACTTGACCCTGATATGGTCTGACAGTCCGGGCACGCCTGGACGAAGGCAACAAATACCCCGGATCACCCCCATAACTTTCACTCCGGCGCTTGAGGCTTCGTAGAGCGCATCGATCAGCTCCACGTCCGTGAGGCTATTCATCTTCAGCCAGATCGTCGCAGGTTTTCCATCACGCGCGAACGCCACCTCCTTGTGGATCAGCGCCAGCAGTTTGGAGCGTGTCGTCAGTGGGCTGAATCCAATGTCCTCCATGATTTCGGGTCGGGCATATCCGGTCATGAAATTGAACAATCGAGCGGAGTCGCGTGTCAGGGCGGGGTCGGTGGTGAAGAAACTCAAGTCAGTGTAGATACGCGCTGTAAAGGGGTGGTAGTTTCCGGTGCCGAAATGTGCGTAAGAACGGATCGCACCAGCTTCGCGACGTACCACCAACGACAATTTCGCATGAGTTTTCAATCCCGTAAAGCCATAGACAACCTGAACGCCAGCAGCCTCCATGCGTCGCGCGAGCCGAATATTTGCTTCCTCGTCGAAGCGAGCACGCAACTCAACCATGGCGGTGACTGACTTGCCGGCCTCGGCCGCTTCTATCAGCGCGTTGACGATCGTGCTGTCGCGGCTGGTGCGATAGAGAGTTCTGTTTGATCGCAATGACCGCCGGGTCCTGCGCGGCTTGGCGCAAGAACTGCACTACGACGTCGAAGCTCTCATAGGGATGATGGACTATGATGTCCTTCGCCCGGATCGCCGCGAAGCAGTCGCCGCCGAAATCCCGGATGCGCTCCGGAAAGCGTGGCGTATAAGGTGAGAACTGCAGATCGTGGCGATCCTCGACGATCATTTGCTTCATGTCGGCGAGACCGAGGAGCCGCTGGTCGTCGTGGATCTCGTCCGGTGCCACGTCTAATTCGTCGATCACCAACTCGCGCAGTTCCGGCGGCATGCCTGCAGCGATTTCCAGATGAATCGCCACCCCGCGACGCCGCCGCTTGAGGGCGGTCTCGTATGACCGTACCAAATCCTCGGCTTCTTCCTCGAATTCGACATCGGTGTCGCGGATCACCCGAAACAGCCCGTGGCCGGTCAGCCGAAACCCGGGAAACACGCGATCGAGGAATAGCACCACCAGATCGTCAAGCAGAATGAAGCGGACCGGCCCCCCTGCCTCCCCGGCCGGAAGACGTATAAAGCGCTCCACCTGGCTTGGAAGCGGCAACAGACCTCGCATACCCACGCCGTCCTCCTGACGTACGAGATGTAACGCCAGAACAAGCCCAAAATTGGAGATGAATGGAAATGGATGTGCCGGATCGACAGCGAGTGGGGTCACCACCGGAAAAACCCTCTCCATGAACCACGAATCGAGCCAAGTCCTTTCGGTCTCCGTCAGCCCTTTGGTGCCGCAGAGCACAACCCCCGCTTCGCCAAGAAGGGTTAGCAATTCACCGAGAATGCGCTGCTGGTCGGCCAACAGCGACTCGGCTCGCAACTTGATGTCCGTCAGCTGCTGAGCCGCTGTCCGCCCATCGGCCGAGGTGAAAGTGGCTCCCGCCTTCGCCTGCCCGATCAGCGCCGCGACACGCACCGAGTAGAATTCATCCAGATTGGATGCACTGATCGACAGGAACCGCAGCCGCTCCAGGAGCGGATGGCGAGGGTTCTCCGCCTCTTCCAAAACACGGTGGTTGAAATCCAACCAGGATAGCTCCCGGTTGATGAATTTTTCGGGGCGGGGCGTATCGACCGAAGGTTCGGGCTTGACCTCGGGCTTCATCCTCCCGGGCTTCGTTGCCAGGGACTTCCCGGCGACAGTGCCCAAATGCTCCAACAGCTCCCCAGCATCGGCCTTCAGCACCATCGGTGCAGTCCTTTCGCGAGACCCGTTGCCATCTTACAGGAAGCGTTGGGCCGAGGACGAGGGGGCAGTCCCCGAAGCCGAAGTTTCCTGCAACTCCACAACGGAAATTTCGTGGAGCATTCGAGCCGCAAGCTGCCGCGTGATGGCGATCCCGGATACCAGGCTCTCCTGATCCAACCGCGCGACAGCTTCACGCAGCACAGCGGGGGACCGAGGCAACCGGATCAGCAACCACTTCTGGACCATCGGACTGATCGACAATTGACGGTCGGCCATCAGCTTTATCAACAACGCCTCCAGCAGATCATCGTCAGGTTGCCCAATCTCAACCACGGTAATTGCGCGCAAGCGACTTGACAGATCAGGAAGGTGGACTGGCCAGCGTGAGGGCGCGGTGCGGCCGGATAGCAGGACACGCAGGTGGCGATCCCGTGCGGCATTCAGGAAATGAAACAGCAGGGTCTCGTCGCGGACCGTATCCGCATCATCCAGCGCCAAAGCCCCATCCTGGGGCATGCCATCGAGATCAGTCAGCGCCTTGCCCGACAGCAAAATCGCGCCTGTCTGCTGGGCCCAGATATGCAGTAAGTGGGTTTTTCCGCAGCCCTTCGGACCGAACAGCGCCAGCCGCCGCTCCGGCCAGTCGGTCTCGAACCAAGCTAATGCCGTTTGATTTGAACATGCGCGAACAAAATCGTCCGCACCGAATCGTGGCTCATGCTGAAACGGCAACGGCAACTGGAAAGGGTCGTGCTGCATCAGGCGGGGGGTGGATCCAGATAAAGCGGGCTCGCCAGATACCGCCGAAGCCAGAATCGCGCCAGCACGCCTATTGTCGCTGCCACAGGCACTGCCAGCATTACGCCTAGGAAGCCGAAGGCCGCTCCCCCGGCGAACAATGCGAAAATCACCCAGACCGCCGGCAACTCGACGCGATCGCCCAGAAAGCGCGGGTAGATCACGTAGCCCTCCAGGATCTGGCCTATAACCAGCACGCCACCGACCACCGCGACACCGCGCCAATGTGGAAACTGCGCGAGAGCCAAACCGATCGCGGTTAACCCCCCGGAGATTGACCCAACATAGGGAATGAACGACAGCAGTCCAGCCATCAGCCCGACGATCAGCCCGAGGTCCAGCCCGGCTACACTCAGACCGGCAGCATAATACAAGGCGAGAAACAGGCAGCACAATGCCTGCCCGCGCACCCAAGCTGACAAAATCCGATCTACCTCGCGCGCCTGGGCTCGGATAACATCCCGGTAGCGGTGGGGTAGCCACGAATTGATCATTCGCATCACCCTTGGCCAGTCCCGTAGGAGATAAAACCCCACCACGGGGGTCACCACTGCCAGCGACAGCAGATTGAAGATAGCGAAGCTACCACCTATCAAGCCCGTCACGGTCGACAGCAGGATACTCAACATCGAGCCCGCCTGGCCGCTAACCAGATCGCGCAATTTGTCGTTGACCACGTCTGGTCCGAAATTTTCCTGCAGGTGAGTCAAAACCTCCCGCGCCCAGCCCTGCATCAGCGTTGCATATTGCGGAATGCGATTTACCAGAAGCCCGATTTGCACGATCACCAGCGGATAGAGCAGTAGTGCGAACAGCAGGACACCAGCGACGACACCGAGGATCATCAGCAGCGCTGCTATTCCGCGCGGCAATCCCAATCGTGTCAGGTGCGTCGTCGGTGGATCAAGCGCATATGCCAGCACCGCCGCCGCCACGAACGGCGCCAGGACGGAGGCAAACAACTGCAGCGCCAGCCAGAACGCAACCAGAAGCCCAATGATCAGCGCGAACCGCTGGGCTCGCGTCGCATGAAATGTTGTCCGCGTCGGCGGGGCCACTTGCTCAGTCTGG
Organism: uncultured Alphaproteobacteria bacterium; assembly: GCA_963819345.1. Lineage (GTDB taxonomy): Bacteria > Pseudomonadota > Alphaproteobacteria > Acetobacterales > Acetobacteraceae > Rhodopila. Next base: position 549,912 of record CAWFVX010000010.1, on the reverse strand, counting down.
ATGACGAATTGATCCTGGTCGGCGGCCGGCACGTCATTCCCCTCGGGCTGTATTCCAGACATATGCCGCACCCGAGGCAAGCGTGGTGACCGCCACGCTCCAAGTTAGCGCGACGGGCAACCCTGGGATGCCGAGGCCGAACCCCCCCTGCAATAGGCTTACCCCAATCAATACGATCTGCAATACGGTATTCAGTTTCGAGATATACAGCGGGCGGATCGTCACTGCATGCCCTAAAACCGCGAGCGCCCCGATTCCGCCGACGATCAAGAGGTCTCGGAACACCACGAGAATGGCCAGCCAAGCCGGCAGAACACCGATCGCAGCTAGCGTGATATACATCGTTACCAACAGCGCCTTGTCGGCGACAGGATCCATCAACGCGCCGATCGCGTTTCCGCCATACCTCCGAGCCAGCCAGCCGTCCAAGGCGTCGGAACAGCCGGCGGCGACAAACAGCAAGAATGCCTCGTCGATCCGGTGCACCAACACGAGCCAGAACGACAGTGGCACGGCACATAGCCGCCCAAAGGTTATGATGTTGGCCAAGTTCACCAAAGACGCGCTGGTTCTCCGGCCCACCGGCGACCCATCAGGCATTCAAGACCACCTTTATCCGATGGATTGCAATCGGTGGTCGGCCCATGCTTGTTGTCTGCCTCCGACCACTGACCCGCAAAGAATAATGAGGTTGCCATGACCGCCGGGGATAACCAAGGCAAGCTTCCGGGTAAGAAGCCTCGCGGTGGCCAAAATTACCGTGTTGCGGGCGTGGATATCGAGGCAGGTGATGCGCTCGTCGAAGCGATCAAGCCGCTCGCCAAAGCAACTGCCAGACCAGGCGCCATGGGTGGATTAGGCGGGTTCGGTGCGCTGTTCGACCTGAAAGCGGCGGGCTTTTCCGATCCAGTTCTGGTATCCACCACCGACGGCGTTGGGACAAAGCTGAAAATCGCTGCCGAAACAGGGCTGCACGACGGCGTGGGTGTCGATCTGGTGGCGATGTGCGTCAACGACCTCGCTTCGCACGGCGCCGAACCACTGTTTTTCTTGGATTATTTTGCGAGCGGTAAATTGTCGGTCCCACAAGCCAGGTCAGTTATTGCCGGCATTGCCAGTGGGTGTCTTGAGGCCGGCTGCGCTCTGGTCGGGGGCGAGACGGCGGAAATGCCGGGGATGTATGCGCAGGGGGACTACGACTTGGCTGGCTTCGCAGTCGGCGCGGCGGAGCGCGGCTATCTGCTGCCCCGGCCGGTCGAGGCCGGCGATACGATCCTGGGCGTGGCCAGCGCGGGCGTCCATTCAAACGGTTTTGCGCTCGTCCGCCGGATTGTGCAGATTACGGGCCTTGCCTGGACCGATGCGGCACCATTCGCGCCCGATCAGGCCTTGGGGCCAGCGCTAATGACGCCAACTCGGATTTATGTACGCGCGGTACTAGCCCTCCACCGGGCCGGGTTGTTAAAAGCGGCCGCGCACATCACCGGCGGTGGCCTTCCGGGCAACCTGCCCCGAGTGCTGCCTCAGGGGACAGTCGCAGCGTTGACACCAACTTGGCCGGTGCCGCCGGTTTTCAATTGGCTCGCTCGCGCCGGTAGGGTCGATAACAGAGAGATGGTGCGCGTGTTCAACTGTGGCATCGGCATGGCTCTTGTGGTGTCGGATCCCGATGCGGCCGTCTCAATCTTAGAGGCCGAAGGGGAGACCGTTAGCCGGATCGGCAAAATCGAGATGGCCGGCCCGTATGTCCCGGACATCCAAACAGGCCATGGCGCTCCCTCGGTGCGATTTGATCCACCGCCCGGTTGGCTGGCTTGAGGCGCCGCGTCGCCATCTTGATCAGCGGCCGCGGCTCCAACATGGCTGCGCTTATTGCCGCCGCCGGTCATCCGGCGTTCCCCGCGGAAGTCGTGCTGGTGCTGTCGAACCGCCCGAGCGCTGCGGGTTTGGCGGTTGCTCGCGCCGCCGGGGTCAAGGCCGAAGCGATTGATCATCGACTGTTTCATGACCGGGCGGCGCACGAACTCGCGATGGATGCCGCATTACGAGGAGCGAACGTCGAGATTATCTGTTTGGCCGGCTATATGCGGCTGCTGACACCATTCCTGGTTGAGGCATGGGCGGGCCGGATGTTGAACATTCACCCCAGCTTGTTGCCCTCGTTTACCGGTCTGAACACCCACGTTAGAGCGCTGTCCGCCGGGGTGAAACTGCATGGCTGCACCGTCCATGTCGTGACGGAGAGGATGGATGCCGGCCCGATCCTAGCCCAGGCGGCCGTGCCGGTGCTGCCGGGTGACAAAGAGGACGATCTTGCAAAGCGCGTATTGCAGTGCGAACACGCGATTTATCCGGCTGCTCTGGCGATTTTTGTAACGGGCCTGACGGCGGGATCGCCGGACCCGGGGGCATTTTTTGCCAATCCGCAACCATGGCGGACCCCGAACTCGGCAGTAAATTCCTGCTGATTGCAGGTAAAGCCCCGAGGGGTCATCCGTTACCACCGGCTAGGCGACTTTTCGCCCGGATAGGCTGCGCGGCAATCTTATCGGCACCGATGGCTAATCTCGCTTTCCAGGCATCCCGCAGCGGGGTCTTTACTCGCAAACCCGGTCGCTGCCTCAGGACGACCGCCGATTGGCAGCCACTTGCCGCAGAGCGCAGGTCTGCCCTAGAACGTTCCGCAATGTCGATCTGCGCTTGAGGGATATTCATGTCCAGCCACAGCACTGCTCGTTACACCCAACCGGAAACGATGGAAGGCCTGATAGCCGATCGGCAGAAGATGTGGCACGGGTTTACCAATGCCACCGTTGGTGTTGTCGTATTCATGGCCGTCCTTTTAATCGGGATGGCGGTATTCCTCCTATAAGTTCGGTTCTGACCTTCGGTCGTCGCCGACCTGGCCGGAGGTCGCGGTCCTACCTGGACATCTCTTCCGATCCGCATCGGGGCAGGAAATCGCTGATTGCGAAGCGATGCCCGGCTTTGCGGCCAAAGAAGATACTATCTCGACAAAGGTCTTAATGTACCAGATCCCCCCGCAACATAGCGTCGACGACGCGCTGAGCTTAGCCGATAGCCCCGGTTTCTGAGCCGAAGGAGACACACAATGAACATTCCCCTTGCGACCGAGAACATGCTGGCTGAGATCGATGGCTCAATCGGGTGGATGACATTCAACAAACAAGGACGCCGGAATGCGGTGTCGTTGGACATGTGGGAGACCATCCCCGCTATTCTCGATCGGTTTGAGCATGACCCCGCGGTTCGCGTCGTCGTGCTAAAGGGTGCCGGTGACCAGGCCTTTGTTTCCGGAGCCGATATTTCTCAATTCGAAAAGGCGCGCTCGTCCCCAGAAAGCAACGCCAACTATGAGCGGGTTAGCGGCGAGGCCAGCCGGCGCCTAGCGGCCTTCCCGAAGCCGACGATTGCAATGATACGTGGCTTCTGCATCGGTGGGGGCTTGGCTATTGCAATTGGGTGCGATATCCGCATCGCCAATGAAGGAGCTCAATTTGGCATTCCCGCTGCGAGGTTAGGATTGGGCTACTCGCCAACCGGGGTAAAACAACTGATGGAATTGGTGGGCCCTTCCTTCACGAAGGAGATCTTTTTCACGGGGCGGCATTTTGCTGCTACCGAGGCGCTGGAGATGGGTTTGGTCAACCGCGTCGTGGCGGACGGGGCGTTGGAGGACAATACGCGTCAGTACTGCGCGATTATAAGTGACAATGCACCGATGACCATGCATGCTTTGAAGCGCACGGTTGGCGAGCTCGCCCGGGGCGAGAAGGCGGACTTGGTAGCTTGCGATCAACTGGTAGACGCGTGTTTCAAGAGCGACGATTTCATCGAGGGCCGCCGGGCGTTCATGGAAAAGCGGCGGCCAACGTTCTTGGGCAGGTAGGTTCGACTGGCTACCGCTCACTTGGTGTGGTTTTGGTTTCCAACCCGACCGCCCGAAATTGGATTGTGGAATCAGATTGTAACCATCGCCGGCAACGGCCGTGTCGGATCGGCTGACGAATCAAGAGCAGGACCCAAGCCGCCGCCACCGATGACGAACCCGCCACAAAGATACCCCAGCAATTTTGGAAAATTTCCGTTGACGCAACAATCATCAGCTTGTAGAACGCTGCGTACCATCGCACTAATGTTGGGAGCATAACGTTCCCAACATCCGTCTGGACGTGAGTGATGCCATATGAGCGCATTTATTGGATGATTTTCTTTTCGGATCTGAATAGACAACGCTTAAATCGTGGCTATACTTCAGTGTATTGATATTCTGCAGCGATCAGCAAACTAACTCGTATACCGTGGATAAACGTTGTGGAATCACCAGCAACAAGTCAGCGGCGAGATTTGTAACAAGCACTCCAAGATCTGGAATTACGCGTTAGGACGGAGAATAACATGGCGTTTACGGGAATCACGATACCAGGAGCCTCATCTTTCCCGCCGGTAACAATCTCTGCGAGTAGCGGAGATATCCTGACACTAGCGGCGCAGATAAGCCAGTTGCTAGGGAACGTGCCGCCTGCCAACCTGCTGGTAACGGAGGTCTCGACGGGAGCGGCGATACCAGCAGCTCCACCGCCGGTGAGTGGAAATACCACCGAATTGGCGCTGAACGGACCTGGTGGTCTCAGTATCAGCATCCCCGGAGGATATTCCTATGTCGGGGTAGCCGATGCCACATCAGATACCTTGACCGGAACGAACGTGGTCCTCGTCACAGATACGATCGGCGGAACCTACAATGTGTCTGGGACCAGGTACTGTTGCGGCGACGGGCGGCGATAACACTGTCAACGCGACTGGGAACTATGTTCTTTCATTTGGTACCGGCAACAACCAGGTCATCGCCTCCGGCTCGGGCACGATCGCCACGGGTTCAGGGCACAGCACGGTCGTCGCGGCAAACACGTCCGGGCTGGGGAACGTTATCGATTCAAATGGTACTGGCGACGTCATAAATGCGCTATTTGGAAATAACACCGTCAACGCGACTGGTAATACCAGCACTATTATCGGTGGCCTTGGTGCTCTTTCAGTCAACGTGACCGCCGATCAAGATCTCATCCTCGCAGGTGCTGGTTCAACAACGGTCGAAGCCGCCGGGACGGCCAACTATATCGCCGGGTCCGGTAATCCAGGCTCCAATCTCACCGTTATTGACTCCGGTCAGGGCGATATCGTCAATGCCCTTTCGTCCTCGGTTAATGTCACAACCTCGGGCGGCAATGCATTTGTCCAGGGCGGCGCGCCCGGATTGACCCTCACGATCTTTGACACGGGATCCCATGACGTCTTCAACGCTCTTGGTGGCAATGAAGTAGCCACCCTCGCCGGCTCGGGCGCCTATTTGCAAGGCGGCGCCTCGGGCCCATCGATGACCGCTCTCGACATGGGCACTAACGACACCATCAACGCTCTGGCGAGCGGGGTAGCAGTCACCGCCGGCGGTGGAAGCACCGGGCTTTACGTGAACGGCGGCAGCGGTCCACTGATGTTTGTTGGTGGTGCGAATGCATCGACCGTTTACGGTAGTTCCGAAGCATCGACCGTAATGGCCGGATCGGGTGGCGTATACTTTGTAGCGAATGGCGCTTCCAACTCCGCTTCCGGCGTCGCGGGATCAACCTCCACCATCCTAGGATCTGCAGACAGCAACGCGACCTTCTCCGGCGCCGGCAATCTTATTTATTCAGCCGCGACCGGAAATGTCACCCTGAACGCAGCCTCGGCATCGGGCAATCTGAATGTCTGGCTGCCGGGGTCAGGAACAGGAGCCGATTCGATCACGCTTGGCAGCGGCAACAACACCGTGACAGCCGGCGCTGGTTCGGATACCTTAAGTGGCGGAAGTGGAACCAATCTATTTCTGTTTGTTGCCGGTCATACTGGTGGCGCGACCGATTATGTCACTGATTCGGCAGCAAGCATCGCAAATGACACGTTTAGCTTCAACAACTATGGCGCGGCCCCGACCGAGGCTGTAACGGGTGGCGCGGTCACCCTGACCTTATCAGACGATACGAAGGTGGTTTTCACAAATCTAACCACCACATCCGAGCTGGATGGCCACATCAACCTTTATAACGCTCCGTAGGCGTAGCATACCGACCTAACGGAAGGCCCGCCTTTAGCCGGCGGGCTTTTTGCTTTGGCAATCTCTGATCGTCTTGGACGCCTCTCAGCGTCCTTGATAATGTAATCTGCTCTGGTGCAATGTAAGCCAATTCTAGGAATCCAGTCTGGAGCATCCACAGCGATGCGATGGTTACCAAAAACTCTCGGCGGCTACCGAGCCCGCTTGATTGAGACGCTGATTCCGGAGGTTGTACGCAGCCAGGACGAGATCGACCAGCTCGGAAAGCAGGTCATACGGAATGGCAAGGAAATTGAGCAACTCGGTCAGCACGCCGAATTAGGTCGCCAGAGGATTGATCAACTCGGTGACCAAGTCCTGTCCGATCGTGAGACGATCGAGCAACTCCGTCAGCAAATCGTGCTATATCGCCAGGACATCCAGCAACTTAGTTGCCACGCCGAATGTAATCGCGAGAAGATAGAGCAGCTCGTTCACCAGACCAACTCGTACCGTCAGGAGATCGATCAACTAGGTCAGCAGTTGGTGCACTATCGCCAGGAGATAGATCAGATCGGTCAGGAGGTCGTAGAGCACCATAAGCAAATCGCCGAGGAGGTCGCGCGCCACAGCGAGGAGATCGATCAGCTTGGTAGCAACTGGGGTGCGACAGCGGAGGCCGAGGCTCGCTATCGGAAGGAGGCTCGGTGCCGGCAACTGATCTCAAGCGCCATCGCGAGATACTTTGTCATGGGCGAGCGAAGCAAGGACGCGTCTATCCGGTTTGAAGATGTCAAGGTCGATAGCGATGCGAATTGGATTCCCGAAATTCTCGGGCGAGCAGAGGTTTCGGAACCGGAATTCATGGTCTTCAAACATTTCGACCAAGACACCGGGACAATCTTGGACATAGGCGCCAATTATGGATACGCGGCTGCTAGCATTTGGGCGGCCGGCGCTACATCCAAAATCCTGTCGTTTGAACCTAATCCCTGGCATCGGCCGTGCTTACTGCGAATCAAGGAGATGCGGCCGGCCCTGTTTGACTTTATCCATCTGGCTCTGGGATCGACTGATAGCTCGAACTCGCTTCATTGTTCCGGTGATAGAGGGGATCGGGATCAGTGCCCTCAGCTCCGCGGCAATGGAAGCAGAGATGGACTGGGGGCTGCCAGAAAATCTTGTGCAACACATGATACACGATCATCCCGGCCTGGACTCTCCACGCCTCCAATTCACCGAAGTGAGATGGCGCACAGAGCGATTGGATGACATCCTGCCGAAGTATCAGTTCGACATCGAGGTCTCCAATATAACGGCGATGAAGATCGACGTTGAGGGATTTGAGGCTGCTGTGCTCGCGGGTGCTATCCATACGCTCCGCGCCCATAAGCCACTAATCATGATCGAAGGCGCCAACCGAAATGCTGACGTGATCGCCTGTCTCTCTCCGCTTGGCTACAGCTATGCTGATTTCGTCGTTGACCATGTGGTGCTGGCTGATCAGCCTTCATCAAACTCAAATGGCTTCTTCCTACACAACGATAGACTGGATCACTACAGATCAGTCGGCTTGTTACGCCCAAGATCAGGCCCCACCATTTAGTCTCAGAAACCTAGAGCGGTTTCCGATCATGTTGAAACGTATCCTGTGTTAGCTAGATAGTTTGCGCATTCGGCTGCGGAGAATTCGTCTAACAGTTTACCGATGCGGTCCCATAGATCGTCGATGGTTCGCTCCTTGGCCTTTCGCAGGAGTGCTTTGAGCTTGGCAAAGACCTGTTCGATCGGGTTCAGATCGGGGGAGTAGGGCGGCAAATACAGGATCCGCGCGCCGACGCCCTCAATCGCCTCGACCACGCCTGCAACCTTGTGAGCCGGCAGATTATCCATCACCACGATGTCGTCCTTGCGTCCTTGGACAGGGTGGGGAGCAGGAATGTCAGCACATAGGCCAGGAATATCTCGCCGTTCATTGGCCGATCGATCACCATGGGTGCAGTGATCCGGTCATGGCGGAGGGCGGCGATGAATGTGCTTAGCTTCCAGTGGCCGTGGGGTGTCTTTCCGATCAGTCGCTCGCCCTTGGGCGCCCGCCCGCGCAAGCGCGTCATGTTCGTGGTGGTGCCCGTTTCATCTATGAAAACCAGTTGCCTAGGGTCGATCGAGGGCTGCCTCTCTCGCCACTCCGCACGCGCCGCTTTGACGTCTTCGCGGTCCTGTTCGGCGGCGTGCAGGGTTTTTTTTAAAGCTGATCCCGTGACGATCGAAGAGAAGCGCCACAAAGCCGAAACGCTGGCCGCAAAGGTTTTGTCCGCAGCCAGACGCCCGCGGATTTCCATCAGCGTCAGATCCGGCTGCTTGGCGACCAGCGCGAGCAGCCAATCTTTGTGCGCCTCGATCGCTCGCGAGCGGCGGTCACCACCGGTTGGCTTGGCCTGCCAGCCACCCGTTTGCTGGAAGCGCCGTGCCCAGCGAATAGCGCTGCTGACGCTAACTTTGAACGCTGCGCTCGCGGCCCGGCGCGATCTACCAGCGTTCACCGCGCCGATCACACGCTCTCGTAAATCAGCAGAATAAGCGCCAGGCATGCCGTCCCCGCGAATTGGTGGTTCAAGCAAACTCGCCCATTTCACACGTCTTGAGAATCCAGGTCACCCAGAGCCGACTCGCGATGATCGGAAACCGCTCTAGTCTAGGTATTGATCACCCGCTTCGTAGCAGTTTTGATATCCGTCTGAATGCTTTGTTCCCAACTGCCTGCGCTTGAGCGCGGAGCGACGTCGTTTCCGAAGTAATCGAAGGTGTTGATGTCGCTAAAGCGGGCCTATCACTATGCTCGAAAAATACAGGGCGATCCCGATGCCACACCCTGATGTACAGGTGCCCCCAAGTGCCGAGAAACAGAAACTCAAATTTCAGGTGGGGGACGCTAGGAACCCATTCGGCGAACGCTCGCCCTTCACCGATGTCGATCCGATGGGGCCAATCGTCAAGAACCAGCACCGACCCATGAGACAGCCGATTAGCAAGATACCGCAGGCACTGACAGCTTGGTTCGTAAATGTCACAATCAATTCGAGCAAAGGCGATCTCATTATACGCTGCAGCCTCCTTGGTCACAAGACTATCGGCAAAAAAACCCTCGATTAGATGTATTCGTGGTCGCTCCGTAACGCGAAGATTTGTTTCGACCGTCTGACGAGAAGCCGAGTATGTTCCTTCTTCCCAGAAGGTACTATCAAACTCCGGATGCGGCGCGCTGAGTCCCCTAAAACTGTCAAAACCTAAGATAGGTCTCTGGATCTCCAGCCTTTCCGTGGCTTCAAATAAATGACCCGTCCACCAACCCTCGAAAACACCAAATTCCGCTATCGCACCTTCCACATTATGATCACGAATGCTGGCGAGAAGGTCGTCGACATATTCTACTTCGATCGCCAGAAGACTCTGATGGGCTTTGTTTCCCCAAGTCGAGTTTGCCGGGAAACTGGCAGCGAACACGACGCCGGGGATTGGGATTCGTGCACCGAAGGTCTGCATGCTCCAATTCGCATAAGCGTGCCGTTGGGTCGCCTCCAAGGATTCCTGAGTTGTTTGCGCCTGCACGGGAGATAGCCTTGGCTCGATTTCGCCAATCCTTCGGATGCGCGTTTCACGCTCCCTCTGCGCTTCGCACCGGCCTGCCGTGGACAGCACATTTGGTGCGTAGAGACTCGAAACAGGAGACCCCTGAGGCGTGATTACGAAAGCTAGTTCTTCTCCCAAAAGCGCGCCATTGATCATCTGCTCCCTCAGCTCGATCGTCATTGGAGTTTCCAGACAAGGCCCGGAAATCGCTGACGTCGCCACAGGCTCAAGGCCGCTGATCGCAGTCGAAACTTCAAGCAGATCATATCCGGCAGCCCGAGCAAGGCACGAAACGGAATGCGGTGAATACATATTCAGTTTGCTCGGGAAACTGAACCAATCATATTGATCGAAACCGTAGGCCGTTGGGAACAAAGCCATTGCGTTTGGTACTAGCATGATCACAATCGATCTGCTGGCGAGCAATGGAGCCAGATCGCGCAAGTAACCCAACGGATCCGCCATGCGCTCCAGCATATAGTAGCCGTAAACCACATTTGGCCGAACTGCAGAGTTCTGGAAAAAATCGAGGTCTGCTTCGGAGAAAATCAAGGCATTACCGCGGGCACGACCTTGACCGACTGCGCCTGTATTCAAATCCGTACCGGTCGCGATGTAGCCCATCCGCTCGAATTCGTGGATTGTGCCGCCGAATGCACATCCACTCTCATGATAACGATCCGCCTGGCCGAATCCATAACGCGAGGAAATTTTCAGGATCAGCTCGGAACGAAACTTAACCCTGGAAGTTTCGTAGTCTGCGTCGACATTGGACCAGGATATCGACGAGGCTGGGTATACATCGCGGTAATAGCGGCTCAGCACATCGGGGGGGGGTGGAACAAAAAACACATGACCGCAATCGGAACAGCGTCTGGCCGGATGCTGAATGCCTTCGAACTCTCGCACCTGCTGTCTTGCCTGCTGTACCAGCAATTCGCCATTCGCCCGATCTCGGAATACACATGGCATGTCGAATGAGCTCTCACGAGGCTTCACATTCTAGGGCGGCTTATCATTCATACGCTGCAAGCGTCAATCCGATGTCGCCTCAAACGCGGCCGTATACATCCTCCAGACGCACGATATCATCCTCTCCGAGATATGCCCCAGATTGCACCTCGATCAGCGTCAACGGAATACGTCCGGGGTTCTCCAGCCGATGCACACACCCCAGCGGGAGGTAGACGTTCTCGTTCTCGCGCACAATCAAAATCTCAGCGTCGCGGGTCACCCTGGCCGTGCCATTCACAACTATCCAATGCTCGGCTCGATGGAAATGACTTTGTAACGACAGTTGCCGCCCAGGTGAGACGACGATGCGTTTGACCTGAAATCGATCGCCTTGGATCAGGCTCTCGTAAAAGCCCCAGGGGCGATAGCAGCGAGTATGTGAAACCGCCTCCGGCCGGCCGGCCGCCTTTAGCCGCTCCACGACCTTCTTCACGTCCTGCGACTGCTTACGGTGCATTGCCAGGACGGCGTCTTCCGTCACCACCACCACCGCATCCTGCAACCCGACCACAGCGGTAAGCATACCATCACTGCGGACATAGCAGTTCTCAGCCCCCTCCAGTAGCACATCGCCCGAGGCCACGTTTCCAGAGCTGTCCTTCTCGCCGAGTTCCCACAACGCGTTCCAACTCCCGACATCGGACCAGCCAAGATCCGTCGGCACCACTGTGGCCCGACCGGTTCGCTCGGCGACCGCATAGTCGAAGCTGATCGACGGGCAGAGGGTGAAGGCGTCAGCGCCGAGACGGATGAAATCCTGGTCCGCCGTCCGATCGGCCACAGCTTGCCGCACCAGGAGTAAGACCTCCCGGGCATGTTGCTCCAACTCCTCAAGCAATGTGCGAGCGGTGAAGAGGAACATTCCGGAGTTCCACAAGTGACGGCCGCCAGAGACGAAGCGTGCCGCCGTCGACATGTCCGGCTTTTCCGAAAAGCGAGCTACTGAGTACACACCTGCCGAGTTGGGTAAGGCCGCACCGATCTCGATATAACCATAGCCCGTTTCCGGTGCAGTCGGCTTCATACCGAACGTCACGATCTTTCCGGCCCGAGCGGCCCCGGCCGCCGCCCGTACTGCGATTTGCAAGGCCGGCTCGTCAGCGATCGACGCATCGGCTGCCATGATCCACAAGACCGCGTCAGGATTTTGCTCTGCCACCAGTAACGCCGCCGCCGCGATCGCTGGGGCGCTGTTGCGGCCGACCGGCTCCAGCACGATGCGAGCGTCCTTTATTCCAGCAGCGCGCAGCTGTTCTGCAATGAGGAACCGATGCTCGTTGTTGCATACGATTATCGGAGGAGCGAATTCCGGAGTGACGGCCCTCAGCGCGGTTTGCTGCATCATTGTACGCTCTGAAACCAACGCCCAAAGCTGTTTGGGAAAACTGTCCCTCGACACCGGCCATAGCCGCGTGCCAGAGCCGCCGGACAGGATAACGGGAACGATACGATTGTCGGTCATGGCCTGTATCCAGATAATTCGCTCCTTTGTGGCCCATCTGAGCCGTCGTTGCCAAGCCGTAAGCGCGGCTGCGCAAGTGAACATTGCTCAAGAGATCTAGCCCGGAGCATTCAGAACCGAGGTAGCTTTCCGTTGCGGATTTCCCCGCCGACGCATCTATCAAACACGATCTAGGCAGTGCGTAATCAAAAAAGTTGATTACGGATTTGCCGGACGCTTGTGATTCTGGCATACGCCGCGGCCACGGCGCTTCCCGCATTCCGGGCGACGCCGCAGTCTCGCGTGTACGAAACAATGAGGAGGGGAAATCCCGGATGACCGCAGCGCAACTGTTGATCCTAGCCTGCGGCCTCGCAGCGCTGGTTTATGGCCTCATCACTGGCCGCCAGGTGCTTGCCTCCGATGCCGGAACGGCTCGGATGCAGGAGATCTCGGCGGCCGTTCAAGAAGGCGCACGCGCCTACCTGAACCGGCAATATATGACGATCGGCATCGTCGGACTAGTGATCCTGGCCCTGCTGGCTGTGATCTTGGGCATCCATACTGCGATTGGATTTGCAATCGGGGCCCTCCTATCCGCCGCCGCGGGATTTATAGGCATGAACGTGTCGGTTCGGGCCAACGTGCGCACCGCTCAGGCATCGCGCCGAGGCCTAGCTGCCGGACTTGACGTTGCCTTCAAGGCGGGTGCGATCACTGGCATGCTGGTTGTTGGCCTGGGCCTTCTGGGAGTGGCCGGCTACTACTTCGTCCTACGCAGCGGCTACGGCGGCCCGATCAATGATGATCAGCTTCGAAAAGTGCTGGAGGCGATGGTTGCGCTGGGCTTCGGCGGATCTCTGATCTCCATATTCGCCCGTTTGGGCGGAGGCATCTTTACCAAGGGTGCGGATGTAGGTGCTGACCTTGTGGGTAAAGTCGAAGCGGGCATTCCGGAGGATGACCCCCGCAACCCCGCAGTGATCGCCGACAACGTGGGCGACAACGTCGGAGATTGCGCGGGCATGGCCGCCGATTTGTTCGAAACCTATGCGGTCACCATCGTAGCGACGATGTTATTGGCTGGAATCTTCTTCACCGGCGCTGTCCGCGACTCACTGCTGATGCTACCGCTGGGTATCTGTGCGATCTGCATCCTGACTTCTATCGCCGGTACCTACTTTGTCAGGCTGGGGACGGACAACGGGATAATGAAGGCGCTGTACCGCGGACTGATCGTTACAGGCGGTCTGTCTGTTGTGGGTATCGCCGTTATCATCGTTATCACCATCGGCTTCACGACACCGTTGGAGTTGGTGAGCGGCGGATCGGTAAACGGGTGGGAGCTGTTTGTTTGCGCCCTGGCCGGGCTGGCGGTTACCGGACTGATCGTGGTGATTACCGAATATTACACCGCCACCGAATATCGACCCGTGAAGTCTATCGCGCAAAGCTCCACCACTGGTCACGGCACCAACGTGATCCAGGGGTTGGCAATCTCGATGGAGGCCACGGCGCTCCCGGTGATCGTCATCAGCATTGGCATCATATTCACCTTCATCGTGGCTGGCCTGTTCGGAATTGCGGTGGCCGCGACGACCATGTTGTCGCTGGCCGGTATGATCGTTGCGCTGGACGCTTATGGTCCCGTGACCGACAACGCCGGCGGCATCGCCGAAATGGCCGATTTGCCAAAGGAGGTGCGGGTCACCACCGACGCTTTGGATGCTGTTGGCAACACCACTAAGGCGGTAACTAAAGGCTATGCGATCGGCTCAGCCGGTTTGGCGTCGCTCGTGCTGTTTGCGGCGTACACTCAGGACCTGACACATTACTTTCCGGATCTGCATGTCGATTTCGCGCTGCAGAACCCGTATGTCGTGGTCGGACTTTTCATCGGTGGCCTGCTGCCGTACCTGTTTGGCGCGATGGGCATGACCGCAGTGGGACGTGCGGCTGGGTCGGTCGTGGTAGAGGTTCGCCGGCAATTTCGGGAAATTCCCGGGATCATGGAAGGCACCGCCAAGCCGGAATACGGCAAGGCTGTAGATCTACTGACGAAGGCGGCGATTAAGGAAATGATCCTACCGTCGCTGCTGCCGATCGGCGCACCCATTGTGCTCTGGCTCGTGATAGATATCATCGCGGGCCGAGCGGCGGCGTTCGCATCGTTGGGCGCGATGCTGCTGGGCACGATCGTGACGGGACTATTTGTCGCGATCTCGATGACTTCAGGCGGCGGTGCCTGGGACAACGCCAAGAAGTACATTGAGGAAGGACACCATGGCGGCAAGGGCTCCGAGGCTCACAAGGCTGCGGTCACGGGGGATACCGTGGGCGATCCTTATAAGGATACGGCTGGTCCGGCGGTGAACCCGATGATCAAGATCACGAACATCGTCGCGTTGCTAATGCTGGCGATTCTCGCCGGCTGGCTAAGATAGGTCTTCTTCGACAAAAAGGCCCTGGGGGCACATCCAGGGCTTCTTTGTTGCTTTCTACCGCGCCAACGGCCGGTACTTGATTCGGTGCGGCTCGGTGGCATCCGCCCCCAACCGCCGCCGCTTGTCCTCCTCATATGCCTGGAAGTTTCCCTCAAACCACTCCACGTGGCTGTCACCCTCAAATGCAAGGATGTGAGTCGCAAGGCGATCCAGAAACCACCTGTCATGGCTGATGATCACCGCGCACCCAGCGAATTCAGTCAGTGCCTCTTCCAGCGCACGCAATGTGTCCACGTCCAGGTCGTTGGTCGGCTCGTCCAGCAGCAGCACGTTGTGCTCGACCTTTAGCATCTTCGCGAGATGCACACGATTGCGTTCCCCCCCAGATAGGATGCCGACCTTTTTCTGTTGGTCAGACCCCTTGAAGTTGAACGCCGCCACATAGGCCCTTGACTGCACCCCCCGCTTGCCGAGGTAAATCACTTCCTCGCCTCCGCTGACCTCCTGCCAAACGGTCTTGTCTGGGTCCAAGCTGTCGCGTGACTGATCAACGTACCCTAACTTCACCGTGTCGCCGATTTGTAACGACCCGCTGTCCGGCTTTTCCTGCTCGGTTATCATTCGGAACAGCGTCGTCTTGCCGGCCCCGTTTGGCCCAATGACACCAACGATCCCCCCCGGCGGCAGCTTGAAATCGAGCCCCTCGATCAAAACGTTGTTGCCATACCCCTTCCGCAGATTCTCGGCCTCGATTACGATATTTCCCAACCGGGGCCCTGGCGGAATCACAATCTCCGCCACTCCTGTAACCAATTCCTGCGACTTCCGTAACATCTCCTCATACTTGGCGATGCGCGCTCTGCTTTTCGTCTGCCGCGCGCGAGGGGACGCCGCGATCCATTCCGATTCCGCCGCCAACGCGCGCTGCCGAGCGCTTTCCTCTTTCTCCTCTTGCTGCAGCCGCTTGCGCTTTTGCTGTAACCACGACGAGTAATTTCCCTCGAACGGATATCCCCGCCCACGCTCCAGTTCCAACATCCAGCTGGTGACGTTGTCTAGGAAGTAACGATCATGGGTGACGACCATTACGGTGCCGGCATAATCGTGCAACGTATGTTCAAGCCATGCGACGCTTTCGGCGTCCAGATGATTGGTTGGCTCGTCCAGTAGCAGCAAGTCGGGCTTTTCCAGGAGTAGTTTGCACAGCGCTACGCGCCGCTTCTCCCCACCTGACAGGTTCGTCACCGGCGCTTCAGCCGGGGGACAGCGTAGCGCATCTAGTGCGATATCGACCTTGCGATCCAGTTCCCACCCGTCCTGCGAGTCGATCTTTTCCTGCAAATCACCCTGCTCGGTGAGCAGCGCGTTCATCTCTTCGTCACTCATTGGTTCGGCAAAGCGTGCGGAGATTTCGTTAAATCGGTTCAGCGCGGCCTTCAGTTCAGCAAAAGCTCCCTCTACATTCTCTCCGACCGTCTTGGTCGGGTCGAGCGGTGGTTCCTGCGCCAAATAGCCAACTGTTGCGCCGGGCGCCGCCCAGGCCTCCCCGCCATATTCGGTCTCGATTCCAGCCATGATTTTCATAAGCGTTGATTTGCCGGCGCCGTTCACTCCCAATACGCCTATTTTCACTCCCGGGAGGAAAGACAGCGTTATACCCTTGAAAACCTCTCGGCCGCCTGGAAAGGCCTTCGTCAAATCCTTCATCACATAAACGTACTGATAACTGGCCATGATCCATCGCTTCACTGTTTGAAGTGAGTTCTAACGCGCAACTCCCTCGTTGGGTAGCAAGAGGTGGTGGTTTAGAACGTCCGGGATGGGATCGGTGTCGGCTGCAAAATCTTAATCGGGATGAAACGGATACTCTCCGTGTCGCTTCAAGTCCGCGCCCGCTGAACGCGCTAAATCAAGCCGCAGACGATAAGCTAGCAGCGGCGGCCGTCCCGCGCTCCAAGCACCAGGTTCTCCACGCCTCGCGCAGCGCGGATCCCAAGCTTCTGCCGAAGCGAGGCGCATCGCACAGCGGACTCCGCCGGACCTGCTCCCGTAAGCCGGATCTCAGATGTGCCAGCGCTGCCGGGTCGGATGCCCGAGCAACGGCCATTCCGATATAATCGTCGACGGACGTGGTGACCCAGTCGGCAAGGCCGGTATTGCTTAAGTGGCTGGTTGAGTGACGCGAAGCAAAAATCTCACCTGGCAGGGTGATGGTCGGTACGCCCATCCACAGCGCCTCGCATGTCGTCAGTCCACCCGAATAAGGGAACGGGTCCAACACAATGTCGACGTCACCATACTCGCCCATAAAGGAGCGATGCCCAGAGGACCCTCGCAACTCGATGCGATCGACGGCGATTCCAAGCTTGGCGAAGTTTGTCCGGAACCTGTCGGCGGTGGGAGCATGGGATAGCTGGTGCGTCTTAAGAATCATGCGAGCTGACGGGATACGGTGCAGGATTTTCGCCCAGGTTTCCATCAATCGAGGCGTGAGTTTAGCCAGGTTATTGAAGCAGCCGAAGGTGACGAACCCATTCTTCAGAGCCGGCGCCTCGACCACATCGGGGGCGTGCGGCGGAGGGCTGTAGCAGACATATCCTTCGGGCAGGCGTAGTAACCTCTCGCTGTAAAAACGTTCGAATCCAATTGGTGTTTCCCATCGATCAGTCAGAAACCAGTCCATCTCTGCTAATCCGGAACTGTGCGACTGCATACCGACCCACTTAACCTGAACCGGCGCCAGGCGGTTGGCACAGGCGGACATGCGGGCGGCTTCGCCATAACCGCCCAGGTCGATGAGGATGTCGAGCTTCATGGCGCGGGCGAGGTCGGTCAGGGCAACGTCGCTCAGGCCATCGATCTCAATCCAATCATGTGCGGCGGCACGAAAGCGCCGGGCCATTGGATCTTTGGGAGAGGTCTTTTGCGTCAGGCACACTAACTTAAATTGGTCCGGGTCGAGAGCCTCGAACCCGGCGACGGTGAGCCAACCGACCGGATGCGAACGCAACGACCCAGATAGCAGACCAACGATCAGCGGCCGGTTCTGTTCGGGGTTGTTTCCGCATTCCGGTTGTGGCGTGCGCGGCAGAACGGCTGAACAGTCTCGCATCGCTTCCAGTAGCATCGTTCCCGACACCCCCTCGCAGTAGGGCAATACGCTGCACAGGGCGCGCCGAGGCAGAACCGCGGAAGGATCAAGCTTGATGGCCTGACGTGCGATCCTCGCTGCCTCATCCTGCTCGCCTAGGCAGGCGGTCGTGTTGGCGAGGTTGCATAGCGCGTTTTCACTTGGTCCGTGACGCTCCAGATTTTCCAGCAGGATGACCCGAGCCTCGCCGAAGCGATGCATCTTCATTAGAACTGCGGCGTGATTGTTGCTTTCGTGCCTATTGTTGGGGTCGAGCATACATAACCGCCGCATCACCGTCTCGGAGTAGTCAAGTCGGCCGGAAGGCGCTAGCAGCCTACTCAACAGACGCAAAGGCACGATCGCGTCCGGCGCCATTTGGGTCGCGGCTTCAAGGGCATCGATCGCTTCGACCTTGCGCCCGAGAAATTCGAGGAGCATTCCGCGTCCGACCTGTAGCGCTGGATTAAGAGGTGTTTGCTCGCAAGCCACTGTCAGACGGGCCAATTCGGCATCGCCTTCGTTCGCTTTCAATGTGACCTCGACGCCGTTCAGGACATAGTCAACCTGATCAGGCCTCAGCCGCTGGGCGTTCACGAACGCCGACAACGCAAGGCTGAACGCACTTGTTTCTCGTAGGGCAAGTCCCAAGGCATTCCATGCTTCGGCGTTGTCCGGGGCGATGCCGCAGCATCGCAGCAACAGGTCACGGGCCTGTTGGGGCTCTCCACGTATCAGTAGCAGACCGGCAAGCGCGATCATCGCTTCCTGGCGGCAGGGATTAAGCTCCAGAACCTGACGATACTTTTCCTCAGCCGTCGCCGGTTCTCCGCCGGCGCGTAGACTCTCCGCAAGACGCAGGATTGGCTCGTCCCACGCGGGGAACTGGCTTGCAACCAATCGAATCAAGCGCCGGGCACGGTCGCGGTCGCCTGCGCGATCTTCTGCAATTGCCAAGTTCAGAATGGTTGAGGGTGTTGTGTCTCCAAGCGACACAATTAGCCGAAGGGGTGCCAGCGCATCCTGGAAGCGCCCCTCGGCCAGTAGGTTTACGCCAATGGGAAGCGAGCGGGCGTCAACGGTCATCGAGAGTACGCTCGGCCGTTAGCAGCAGGCCTGGGACGTCGATCGCGGCTTCCTGCCGGATGGCCGGGCGATCCATGCGCAGCACCCTAAAACCAGCCGCGCAGACGGCTTCGTAGACGTAATCTTCAGAGTGCGCATACCGACCCTGCCGCTGCAGCGCCCAGTTTCCATTGCCCGGGACAACCCCCTCGTGATCGGGTAAAATGCGCTCGACCGAGAACACAAACCAACCGCCGGGTTGCAAGCTTTGGTGAACTGCTGCAAGGAGTTCCTCCAGCGCACCCAGATA
Source organism: uncultured Alphaproteobacteria bacterium (assembly GCA_963819345.1). Taxonomy (GTDB): domain Bacteria; phylum Pseudomonadota; class Alphaproteobacteria; order Acetobacterales; family Acetobacteraceae; genus Rhodopila. Next base: position 530,781 of record CAWFVX010000010.1, on the reverse strand, counting down.
GCATAATACGTCTGCTGCGATGATCAGCGGCCAGCGCCGCGTGTGCGCGTTCAGGTCTGCAATGATGTCGCCTTCGCGCAGTTCGAAGTAGATACGTTTCGCTCTGGCGTGGGCCAGCATGCGCGGTGACACATCGACGCCGGTGAACAATTCGATAGGCAGATCACCAATCGCCAGCGCGACGAGCCCGGTCCCACACCCAAGGTCGAGAACATGACCAAGGGACAGGCCGGACGCGATCCTCGGATGATTTAGCAAAATTCCACGAATCGCACTCGGAATAGCGTAGCGAAGCGAGATAAGGTGAGTTTCGAAGCGGTCTGCATACCCGTCGAAGACCGTGCGAATGTATTCTTCGGGCGCGCGTTTTGACCCCGGGGCCGCGGTGGCCGAAACGACGAGATGCCGAACGTAAGGGTCTTCGGGGGCAAGCTTGAGCGCCTCCTGGTATGCGATGACGGCTTTATCGTGGTCGCCCAGGCTTGACAGCGCGTGGCCTTTCATACCGAAAGTGCAGGCGTCGGCCACGCCACTAGACCTTGCCTGTTCGGCCAGTCGTGCCGCTTGTCTGAAATCTCGTCGGCGGATGCACAGCATAATGGCACCGTTGCGCATGGGCAAACTGTTGGGAGAGATGGCGATACCGTCGGTCAAGACTCGCAGTGCCGCATCAGTGTCACCGATCCTCTCCAGCGCGCGCGCCAGCGCTTCCCTATAGGCAGAGAAGTGTGGCGAGGCCGCCACCGCTTCACTCAGGCAAGCCACGGCGTCAGCGCTCCGTCCTAGCTCGAGCAGTACCGCCCCGAGAATTGCCTTGCATCCGGGGTCGGTGGGATCGGCGATCACCGCGTCGGCCGCGTCCCGCGCTGCGCCGTCGTGGTCGCCAATCCGTTGGCGGACATCCGCCCGGCATTTCAGCAGCCCAACGTGGTTTGGTGCGGTAACGATGCCCTTGTCAAGTTCCCGTCGCGCCTCTTCCCACGTGCCGCTGCCCAAGGCGATCCGCGCGCCGAGTAGAGCGAATTCGGGGGATTCCGGGCTCAGCGCTCGGGCGGCCGCAAGAATTGGCCGCGCCGCTCCGATTCGCCCTGCGTCTATAAGTGCCGAGGCTCGATTGCGAAGCGCGTCCGCATTCGCCGTGACGTGAAGTGTATCCATTAGCCGGGCTCCTTTTGAGCCGTGAAGAAAACAACTAGGCGTGGATGCCCTGCCCCTGAACGGCCAGGGTAGTAAGATCGGGCGTGGATGTGGCGGAGGACGACCGGCTGTTGGCGATCAAGTAGCGCTGAGTGAAGGTCTCGACGAACTTGGGGTCCTGGAACTGCTTGAAATTGACCCGAGAGCTTATCGCATTTTCCTGCGCACCGAGGCTCTGAAAGGCGATCTCTTGGGGAATGCCGAGCGCGGTGGTGACCACAGTGCGCAAAGTAGGGTCGCCTAGAATTTGATCGACGGAAGTTATCGTCGAGGCCTTCGCCTTGAAAGCCAGCGCATTTGACAATCCGGGCGTAACGGAGTCCTCGTTGTTCGCCCAGTTCGCTTTTGTGTAAGCGGCTGCGACGGAGGCGACAGCCGCTGGCGTTTGGATGGCGCTCAGGCCGTTGGCGGCGAAGTTGTAGGTGGTCGCTAAAGTTTTCCAGCGCGTGTCGGTCAGCGAGTTGGCCAGCGAATTCGGATCGCTCAGGTTGGAGGTCAGTGCCTTGGTCGCCAGTGCGGTGTAACCGATCTGGTCGCTCATACCGTTCGCGGTGAGCAGGACGTTCATCACCGTCGGGTTGGACAAAAGCTGAGTGACGCTCTTGGCCGAATTTACTGCCTGGGTGAAGTCGGTGATCGCGCGCTGCACGGCGGGCTGAGCGGAGGTGACCTTGAGATCCTGCGTCTGGTTGGCCTCCGCTGATGCCAGGGCCTGCACGGGATTCTGCGCTGAGGAGGGACTGCCACCGCCATAGATGGCGTTCAAAATAAAATCGCCAGCTCCGAACGAGGAACTGAATAGGCTTGTCAGATAGCTGAGTGACCCGCTCATTGAATTCAGGGCTGGCCGGCCAGACCGGCGGCAATGTTCTCGTTGATTGATATAAGGAAGTCGAAATCCGGCTTTTCCCGCTCCATTTCCCGTTGCACGCTTCGACCGACCGAAATAATCGATGCTTTTAATGGATCCGGGAGGGCGTTGCCTGGGTCTATCATAAGGTCGGTGACCATCATCCACAGGCGACGATTATCGGCCAGCGCACGGATCTGTTGAATCTGTTCTGCATCCCTGGAGTTTTTCAGTCCGGCGATAGCGCGGCGGAAGACGTCCGCTTCCTGGTCGCGCTGCGAGCGGTAACGGGTAGCGGTTTTATAGGCCTGGATGGCATGGGTCGGGATTGGCATGGTGATCACTATTCCCTGTTGGAATCGACATAATCGGCGTTTTACCTAGCACCGCGTCCTCGTGCTGTATGATCCGGCGAATGAGCTTAAGCGCCTGGTAGCAATCGTCTTCCTCGGCTGCGAGTAAAGCCTGGTCCAGGATCATGCGTACGAGGTCGGATGTGGTCGCCTGGCGGAAATCGGCGATGAAACCTCTGGCGGAGTCGAGGCCACCCTCGCGTTCCGATTCCGTACCGATATAAGCTGATTGAAGCGCGAAGTAGATCCGCCGGGCGGGACTGTGGACCTGGTCGGGGGGCATGATCTGTTTGCCGAAGAGAAAGCGCGCCTTCGCGGTCAGCTCGATACGTGATCGGGTGCGGAAGCGGATCGGCGCCCCGTTTACGATCATTACTTCGCCTTGGCGCAGCTCAAGAACGAGGTTAGACATAGAGTCCCTTCCGCGGCGCGAAGGCGAGGCGTGATGGCCCGAGCGCTGTTTCGATGCCGTGCGTATCCGGCACTCTGGCCGCCCCTTAACGTGGGCCGGCCAGAGTGCCGGAGACCATTACTTGAACAGGCTGAGCAGCGATTGTGGCGCCTGGTTCGCGAGCGAGAGTGCCTGCGTGCCAAGCTGCTGCCGGATCTGCAAGGCGGTAAGCTGCGCCGATTCCTTCGCCAGATCGGCATCCACCAGCGACCCGAGACCGCTGTTTAGCGCGTCCACTTTGTCGTTGTTGTATGTCGTCTGATTGTTGACGTAATTGATGGAACTGCCAATCGTGTTCAGATCGGTGCCGATCTGGTTTTGCTCGGTGATGAAGCCGCCGGTGGCGGTGAGTTGTGCCAAGACGGACGTGGCAGCTCCTAGAACGGTGCCCGAGAGGTTGAGCGCGGCATAAATGGCAGAGCCACTCATCGACGCGATGCCGTAGGTCGTGCCACTTTCATCGATCGGGATCGCGACCGATGAAGCTGTTGCGCCACCCATGTTTCCAATTAAACTCTTTCCGTTGTAGGTAGCGTCGGAGATGAATGACTTCACGTTCGCCAGAAGCGACGCATACTGCGCTTTATAGTCTCCCTGTTGGCTGCTTGTAAGGCTGTTGTCCGATAGTTTTACCAGCACATCGCGCATGCTGGCCATCGTGTTGGAGATGTCGTTCAGGCCGGACTGTGTCGTTTGCAGCAATCCCTGCACACTGCCCAACTGCTGATTGGCACTGGTCAGCGAGCCGACGGTCGAACGGATGCTTTGGGCGATTGCATAGGCGGCGCCGTCATCGGAGGAATCGGCCACGCGAAAACCGGTTGAGATCTGCTTCTGGGTCGTCGCGAGCTGTGCCTGGGTGCTTTCAAGGGACTTGAGAGCGACCATCGCGCCCAGGTTGGTGTTTACTGATTCGAGAGCCATGGTGTCTTACCTTCGGGTCCTGTTGTCTACCCGCCTTTTGCGAGCTCGATAGAATAATGCGGAAGCAAAGTTAATAAAAAATGAACAATACGACGAATTAGGCGGGTGGAAGGAAATTTATCAGTGACAGGCTCGTAGTAGTGCTGATGAGGCGATAAGACGCCTGTAATTGCGTCTGTGTTGCGGTCAGGTTGGAGAGTGTAGTGGCCATATCGACATCCTGAACAGCGGAGACTTGACTACTGAGTGCCGTGCTCGTTTCGGATAGCTGTGCCTGTATGCTGGTCAGGTTGGACTGGGTGTTGCCTAGGACACCGACGTCGGTTGCCATCGCACTCACGACGCCGTTCAGGCTGGTGGTGGTATCTTGCACCAACGCACCGAAGCTCGGATCACTGGCCTGCGAGCTGGACATCGATCCTACCGTCGCCAAGGCGCGCAGCAGGTCGCGCATATACGATCCGGTGGTTGACGTTCCCCTGGATACGGCGACGGAATTCGCGCTCGCCAACAATCCGGTTTGTACCTGTGCCACCTTCGCCAGTCTCTACGATCGGGGCGCCAATGGCGGGAGTCGGCTGCGACATATAGGCGGAGAAAGGCGACGTGCCTGTGACGTTTGAACCGGCGATCAACAGCGTCGCCGAGGTGGTCGCCGCCGCACCGTTGGAGGAAAGCGCCGAAACCGCAGCATTGATCTGTGTGTAGAAGCCTGATGTCAGGATATCGTTGGGCGAGGGCACTGGCGGGTTGCTGCTGTCCTGTCCGCCGAAAATATAATTATTGCCGTTCTGAGTGTCTAGCAGGTTAACGACCTGGGTGAGCGCTTGGCGGGCATTGGCGGCGATGCTGTCGACCTCCTGCGAGTTGAGGTTGTTCAGATTGGGCATGTCCGAGACGAATGTGGCCGCGATCTGCTGGATCTGCGTCATCGCGGCCTGCGTGACCTGCATCGAGCCGGTTGCCTCATTGATGTTGGTCTGAGCCGTGCTCAAGGCGTTCAGTTGCGGATTTAGATCCAATGAAATACCAGCGCCGCTGCCGAGGCCGGCATAACTCTGGGAGACGAGGCCAGTGCTCACCTGTTCCGTCAGTGTGTCGAGTTGCTGATGAACCGCCGTACTGTTGGCGATCAGCGCGCGGAGCATGCCATAGCCAGCGCCAATACCTCCGATCGTAGTGGTCATTGGACGGCCTGCATGATGGCGGTAAACATGGCCTGCATTGAGCTGATCACGCGGGCATTGGCGCCATAGGCGTTTTGCAGGTTCAGCATTAGCGTCATCTCGGTATCCATATTTACGCCGCTGACCGCTGTTACTCTGGTATTTAGACTACTCTGGAGCGCCTGCTCGGTCGTCAGGTTGCTGGTTATGGTGGCGCTCTGCTCCGCTTGGGAGGATACGAGATTCGTCGCGTAGTCCGACAGCGCGCCCCCGGGATTGAATGGAGTGGTCAGGTTCCCCGAGGCGCCTAGGCCATTAGTGTTCAGTGACGGCTGGATGACCCCGGGCTGCACCTGTGTTCCGAATGTAAAGTTGACGATGTTAGTGATGAGCGTGGTGAATCCGGCCGGCCCCGCCGGTGGTGTGCCGTTGGGACCAGCCTGCGGATTGGGCGTGAAATCGGCCGCTCCGGTCTGACTGTTGGCGATGGCATTGGTGCCGTCGCGCACCAGGGATGGATCGGCGATGACTGTTGAGTTGACCTGGATCGTTGCGGCGAAGCCGACATAGCCCGCCTGCGCCGGCGTTCCGCCGCCTGACGGCACATTCCCAGCGGGATCAGTGAACAGGTTCAGACCCTGGCCGGCGAAGCGGCTGGAAACGCCATACGCAAATTCGTCCAGTCCAGCTTGATCTGTCGGCAGGGTGGTGTCGCGCAGCGTGATATCGGCGCCGATTCGCCCACCCACCATCTGGCTGGTCACATCTTGACCGCCCAAGGTAATGCCGGGAATGCCGCCACCGGGATAATACGATCCGGGCGGCGTGGATGCATCTGCCATAGAGAACGAACCGCTTGTCGAGCGGGTCGGCAAGACCAGACCGCTGGATGTGAACACCGTCAAGTCGCCGTCGGGTTGCTCGGCTGTCTTGACCGCGAACAGTTGAGACAGAGTCTGCACGGCGGTATTCCGCTGGTTTTCCAACGCGGCGGTGCTCTGATTGCCCGACCTGAGGGTGACGATCTGGTTGCTGAGCTGGCCGATCGTCGTCAAGGTGGCATTCAGTGTGTTGACCGCCGACCCTAGGTCATTTTGCGATGCCTGGCGCTGGCTACTGTAGGCAGAGCTGAGATTGTTGATCCCCTGCGCAAGGGTTGTCGCGGATGAAACCACCGCGCTTTGCTTGGTTTGGTTGCCGGGATCTGTCAGCAGAGTTGAGAAGGTGTCGCGTAGGTTGCCGAGCAGGCTGCCGATGTCGCTGCCCGACCCGGGTGTGCCAAGCACGCTATCGATTGCCTGGAGGGCGGTCTGGGTGGTTTGGGTGTTGCTGACGACGGCATTCTGTTGGGTCACGGACGCTTGTAGAGCTTGGTCGATCTGTAGCGTCGTCGGGGCCGTCCGTACGCCCAGCGGAATGCCCTCGGAGGTGAGATCCTGTTGATTGCCCACCTCGGCGGCGTAGCCGGGCGTGGCCGCGTTTGCCACGTTCTGCGAGATCAGCGCAAACTGGGCGTTGATATTGGCCAGTCCCCCACTGGCGATCGAAAGGGCGGCGTCCAAACTCATGTCTCAGCAAGCGCAATCAGGCGACCATCTGAAGGGTGACCTGTAGCATCGTGTTCGCTGTGGTGACCACCTTGGCATTGGAGGAATAGGCCTGCTGCGCGACTATCAAATTGGAGAACTCGGTCGCGATATCGACATTGGAGCCCTCGACCGACCCCGTCACCAGATTTCCGGCGCCATTGGTGCCTGCCGCCACTGCCAACGGCGAGCCACTGCCCGGGGTGGCGGTGAAGGACTGTCCGTTCTGGCTTTGGAGCGCATCGGGGGCGTTGAAGGTCACCAGCGGGACCTGTGCAATCGTCTTGGTCTGGCCGTTGTTGTAGTTGACGACGATATTGCCATTGGCCTGGGTTGTCACGCCCGAGAAACTGCCGGGCGCTACGCCATCCTGTGTCAGGCCAAGCAGACTGTAGGCACTCCCGGCAAACTGGGTCACACCAGTAGTTCCACCGTAGCTTCCCAGATTGAGGTTGATCGTCTGGTTGCCGGAACCAAAATTAGTGGTGAAACTCAGCCCAGCCGCTCCTTGGGACGTTGCGTTGGGACTGTATGCCCCGCCGCCTCCCAGGACGCCACCCGCCGGGGGAATAGTGATGGTGACCACGCTCGTGCCAGTGCCAGGGTCTTGGGCAGGTGGGGCGATATTAAACGTGCCAGCAGTGCCGGAGTTGTTCGTTTTTGTGTAAACAACGGTACCATCCGCCCCAACCGCTTTGGTGGTGGTGTTGCTGGCGATGCCGCTTGTGGTTGCGGCTATCGCAGGGGCTGACACGACCGGTACTAAGGGGTTGCCGGGAGTACCGCCGGCAGGAACGGTTATGGTCGTGGTGGTGAGGCCCGTGGCGGAGCCGGTGCCATCGTCGTCAGTCAGAGTGTAAACGGTCGGAACGGTTCCCGCGGGGGTGATGGTGACAGAGTGAGTCGTGTTGGTGGCGACGCTTTGCGACTGGGCTGTTGTCTCGCTGCCGACTATGCTGACCGGCGTGACCGAATCGACAGTACCCGCGGGCGGTAACGTGGTGCCTGCGGTCGCCCCGCTGGGGGCGCCAAACGTCACGGTCGCCTCTCCAGCGTTTTGGAAATTCAGTGTTTTTCCGTCGGCGAGTGTCGACGCGGCATCGGGCACTTGGATTTGTACGTTCCATGTGTTCGGTACATCCTGTCCGCTTGCGTTGACCGCTTGCGTCCAGTTGAGGGTGACTGAATGGGCTGTCCCTAGCGAGTCATACACGGTGATCTGCGATGAGAGAGGCGATGCAGTCGTCGCAGTGCCCTTCGCCGGGGTCGCAGGTAGATTTGCCGCGAGAGTAACGTTCTGGGTCGCGACGGGGTTGTAAGTGGACTGGTTGACCTGGATAGGGACCAGCCCGTTCTGATCGGCTACGCCGGTCGTGGAATTGACTGACCATCCGTTCAGGTATTGACCCGCGCTGTTAACTAGATAGCCGCGGGCATTCATCGTAAAGTCGCCGGCCCGCGAATAGAACTGCTGCGGGTTGAACGTAGTCACGCCATTGGCAGAACCGGTTGGCTGGGAAACAGCAAAGAAGCCATGGCCGGCAATGGCCAAACCTAACGGGTTGTCCGTCTGAGTGACCGTGCCCTGGATGTTGTTGACATAGTCGGGCGAAGCGACGACGGCACCGGGCACATTGTTGGTGGCCGTGCTGGTTGTCAGGTAGTCAGTGAAGCTCGTGTCAACGCGTTTGAAGCCAACGGTTTGACTGTTCGCTACGTCCTCGCTGATATTTCCGAACGAGGTTGACTGCGCGGTAAGGCCGCTTACAGCAGTATTGATCGCGCCAAATAATGACATGTTTCAAAGGCTCCGAGCTGTTAGCACGCTCACGGAGCAGGAACCGTGCCAAGAATGGAGCGATGGATTTGCGGAACTTTGCATAGAATCGGGTCGGCAATTTTTACCCAAGAACGAAGTTGACCCGGTTGTTCGTGCCTGGCGCACCGTGAAAAGTAGCGGATCGTCACTTATCATGCATGGCCTAAATATTGCTTTAGAACCGGCGCCTAGCCGGACGTCCTCCGGAGGAGGAGAGAACCTTGCACGCCGCTCTTGCGATCGCACCGGCCATAATCGGAAACACCGTCCCTCAAATTGCTATTCACACCTCGGTTCGAGGCGACGGGACCTTTGGGCAGATGTTGCGGTCGGCGCATGAAGCGGACGGAGCAGTAACGAGTTTGAGTGTTCCCAACAACCCGGCAATGATGATACCTGAGCGTCTGGAGGAGCGACGCGTGTCTGGGTCACCGATGGAGCTGCCTGCCTTATTGTCGAATTCTAGTCAAGGAACGAAGCCGGCGCGTGTCCAGAGGGCAGTTGGTCTCGCGGATGGGACCCACGATGGCATTGTCGAGCCGGCTGCTGCAATCGCGTCCGCGTCGGGTGAGGCTGCTGCAGGCGCTGGCGCTTTCTTCGTGGCACCGTTGAATCCCTTGCCCGAGGCCGTCCCAGGAATGCCTGGAGTGCGCCCTCGAGCTATCGTCGTATCAGGGGCTCCCGCAACCGGTGCAGCCGCCCTTGCCTCGCCCGCGGAAGGGGCAGGCTTGCCTGCTGCGGGCGATTCCGTGGCATCCCCCGGCGCTGCGCCGGAGGGTGATGCAGAGACCGCCTTATCGCCCAAGATCAATCCTCTTTCGCCTGGCGCGTCTGCGTCCTCCGCGTCGGCGACTACGCCGGAGGTCGCCGAGTCTGCGTCAGGCGCATTCGTGAATATCCTTCCACGGCCGGCTCAATCATCACATGATGTCGGGATGGCAGTTGGCCAAAGGTCCGCTTCGTCTTCGTCAACCGCGCCGAGATCTACCATCGGCATCCCCGCAGCCTCGATGACAGCTGCGCACACGTCTAACCTGCTCGCGGCCGTTGTGCCGACTGCCGTGGACCGCCGTACAGGGCCATCAACGACAGCGGCCCCTCCGTCGGACGATAAAGGGGCGTCCGGGTCGATTGCGGCGGATGTCGGCTTGCCTAAGGTGTTCGCAGCGCGAGTGGATGGTAAGGTTCCTACCCGGGTGCCTGTACGCGCTGTGGACGGCGAGAAATCTGCCGCTGTGCCGGCGGCGGCTAACGGATTATCTGCAGACAGGCCTCCGCTCGCGACTGCTGCTGTGCCGCTACTCACTCCGGTTTCTGTAGAAGCGCCAGCGGCTATTCCTGCGACTGCTGTGTTGGGTGAAGCCGTCGCGACGGCGCCCGCACCAGTGGATGGGGAGGCGGCCCCAGCGGCCAATGCGGAGCGCGACGGACCAGAAGGCGAGGTGCGAGCGGCTGCGCTCGCGCCGGCAGAGGTGGGTAACGGCATCCCTGCGCCCGCAGGAGAAAACAATGGGATGATAGCGGCTCTGTCAGCGTCCTCGGGAGTGACTAACCCGATGCGAGCGGCTGCTGCTGTTACGGCGCTGGTAAGTACAAGCGACGGAGCGCCAGCAGCGGTGCCGGCATTTTCGGTTGTGGGTAACAGGGCCGTAGGGGTGTCCGCACGGTCGGATATCGACGTTCCCGCGGCTGAGCAGGCGCCTGCTACCACCGCGTTGCCTCCGGCGCCCCCAGCGCCCACCGAGGGGGATGTCGGAGCGCCTGCATCTGTGGTGGTGGCGGAGGGGATGCGGGCACTGCCTCCGCCTGCAGCCGCGGGTATTGGGATAGAGGCTTCAGGGCTGAATATTGAAATGCCAGCGCCTGTGCCTGCCCACTCGATGGCGAATATCGAGATGCCAGCGCCTACGCCTGCCCTCTCAATAGCTAATATGGGTGTGTCACCCATGCCTGCCCTCTCAGCGTCGAGCATCGGGATGTTGCCTCCGTCGGCGCCCTCAATCTCGGATATCGAGGCTATAGCCCCACCCTCCACCGTTGTTGACAGGATGCCTGACGCTGTGGCCGTACCGGCTGCGGTGGGTAACGAATTGCCCGCTACCCCGCCAGCATCTGGGCTCGCCATGGTGGCCACAGAGTTGCCAGCGGCTACGCCGGATATTGAGCCGTCGTCCATGCGGCGACAGCCTGTACCACGATTTGTCGGACCGTCAGGGGCCGCCGAACTGACTGTTGCTGGCCTTGATCGGAATAGGCCGCCGATGGCGCTTCCAGGTACAGAACTCGCCTGATCTTACACCGGCCTTTGGGGCGGATTCCGGCACGCCCCCACAACAAACATGGCCAACCACAAGCCTTCCTCTGCCTTCGTCGGCCCGCGAACCTCAACCTATGTCATATCAACCATCGCCATCGTCTCAGGCGGGGCCGGAGGCGACCAACTCGCCGATCGTTAATACCGATCGAAAAAACGGACTTCATTCTGCCGCTCCTACCGCCGCTGGCCTCTCCTTGGAACCCGCGAACGCTGAAACACAAATCGAGCAGATGGCTTCTTCCAGCGCCGTTTCTTCCTCGTCCGTGACGTCTGGTGCCCTAGCAACTAATCCAGCACCGTCGATCAAAGTGATCACACACGCTGCGCAAATTATGCCAACGTTGATAACGTTGGCGAAAAGCGCGCTCGGCAGCGAGCAAATGACGGTTCGGCTGCATCCCGCAGAACTGGGAATGGTGCAGGTGCGGATCGAGAGAACAGCCTCTGGCGCGGCACATATAGAACTTACCGCGAGCGAGCCAGAAACCTTGCGGGCGCTGGAGCGGGATCAATCCGCTTTGCATCGCGCCCTGGACGGCGCGGGTATACCGGCCGCCGGGCGAACGCTTTCGTTTCACGCGGTTCAGCCGGCGCCGGTATCGGCATCGTCTGGAAGCCCCGGGGCAGCCTCAGGGGGGCAGCATCCGTCGTCAGGGCGTGGCGCCAATGGTAATCCAGATGCCGGCCGCTTCGCCGGTGGGGGCAGAGGCAGCTACTCTCCTTGGGAAACCACCCGCAGGTCTGGCGGCCGGCCGTCCAGCGCCAATGCCACGACCGCTTCGCCGACACCCCGCGTATACCGCGCCGGATTAGATATTACCGCCTGAGCATCATAGGAGACTCTTTTCATGACTGGAACCGTTTCAGCCGCCCCCCCCACTGGGGGCACTTCTTCCACCGGCTCTTCGATCGCTCAGGTCGGTACTACGGCCTTGGGTAGCCTCAGCGATAATTTCACAAACTTCTTGTCGTTGTTGATGACGCAGTTACAGAACCAGGACCCGACATCTCCTCTCGATTCAAATCAGTTTACCAGCGAGCTGGTTCAATTTACCAGCGTGGAGCAGCAAATCAGCACCAACAGCGATCTGACGCAGCTTATCCAGTTAACGCAAGCCAGTCAGATCGAGCAGTCAGCTTCCCTGATAGGCAAGCCAGTGACAGTTACCAGCCCACAACTTTCGTTGCAGAACGGCAGCGCGGAGGTCAATTTCAATGCCACGACGGCGGAACCCGTCAGCATAGCGGTCTACAACAGCACGGGGGCGCAGGTGCAAACCGCTTCGCTGACAAGCGCCGCCGGACCCAATAGTTGGTCTTGGAATGGCCAAAGTGCAAATGGTGCAACCATGCCTGATGGGCCTTATACAGTTACAGTGACCGCGCTCAGCGCGAACGGGGCGACGTCGCAGGTTCCCTTCACTATTACCGGTACCGCAACGTCGATACAGAACAACAGCGGCACCGTTCAGGTACAATTGGGAGGCCTAACACTGCCGTTCAGCGCGGTGCAATCGGTGGGGAACTGATCCCTTTCAAATTGTCCGTGTACAGGGCCGACAAGTGCTGCACCTGCCGCGCACGTGCACGAGTTACCTACTTTGAGCTCTCTTCGGATGTGGGAGGGTTTGGGCTTGTAGCGGCGATTCTGTAGAATTCGGGCGTTTGGCCAAATTGTCCTGTATGAACATGTTGGGAAACCCGGACGCGGAGACGCTATTGGTCGCTCTGGCCTGCGTCCACTGATCCGTCGGCACCAGGCCTCGGCACGCGTGCCGAATACAGAAGAAATCAAAAGCGCGATCAGGAGACTCGACTCGACCATCGCTTGGGTCTATGTTCCTGTTATGTTCACTTCCCTCGTTATCCCTAAAATCCCCTTCCCGATTAGGCCTTCCCCAAGGGGGGAGGCAGTCCAGGCGGTGTCACTTTCAAGTCGGGCGCCAGTTGCAAAGGGAACGCCCGCGCTATCCCCTGCCATCGCCCATCTCCGTGAACGGATTGCACGGATCGAACGCTTACACGCGCGCGGTTCCACAAAGCGATCAATCCCCATTGACATAGCGGCGATGGACCAAGTTCTACCCACCGGCGGCATCCGCCTCGGCGCCTTGCATGAGGCTGCCTCGGTCGGTCCGGACACGGAACACGCTGCCGCCGCTACTCTGTTCGTCGCCGGTATACTGGCACGTCTGGACGGCCCCATCCTGTGGGTGTTGCGGCAGGCCGACTTGTTCGCCCCCGGCCTTGCTGGCGTAGGACTGGACCCTAGTCGCATCGTCTTCGCCGAGGCCGGCAAACAGGTGCTGCCCGTAATGGAAGAAGGTTTCCGGCACTTCGGCCTCGCCGCAGTGGTGGCTGAGCATAGCGGGCGGCTGAGCCTGGTTGCCTCGCGCCGGCTGCAATTGGCGGCGGAGCAGTCCGGCATCCTGGCCATCCTGATCCGGCGCAGCCCAAGCTTCGATGACCCCGCACTGAACGAGCCAACTGCCGCCGCCACTCGCTGGCGGATCGCTGCCTTGCCGTCGCCACCCGCTCTGCCCCACGCCCCCGATACACCGGGCCTTGGACGCGCCAGATGGCGACTGGATCTCACCCGATGCCGCGGCGGCGAACCTGGATCCTGGATTGTGGAGGCTTGCAATGCGACGGGTCGTCTCGGTCTGGTTCCCGACACTGCCGATCGATCGATTAAGGCAGCCTAAGGAAGGCCAGGACGCGACCCACCCGTTAACGGGATCAGAGGGCCCCCAACTCTTTGCGGGTCAAGGGCAGCGCTTCGACCCACCTTTGGTCACCGTAACCAGCCGAGTGGTAATGGCGGTGGATGCCGCGGCGACGGCCCTGGGCCTACGGCCCGGGATGAAGCTAGCGCAGGCGCAGGCTTTGGTGCCGGGGCTTAAGGTACATGACGCGGACTTGCTAGCCGATGCGGCGTTGCTACGCCGGCTGGCGGAGTGGTGCCTGCGGTATGCACCGCTCACTGCGGTCGATCCGCCGGACGGATTATGGATCGACGTCACCGGCAGCACACATCTGCATGGTGGAGAAATGCGGCTGCCGCGCGATCTGGTCAGTCGATTGAATTCCCAAGGTTTGGCCGCGCGCACTGCCGTTGCAGACACCCCGGCTATCGCGCACGCGGTGGCTCGGTTTGGCTCTGGTGGAGTGGTGCCTCCGGGCGAGGACGTCATGGCCGTGTTTCCGATCGAGGCGTTGCGCCTGCCGGCTAACATGCTGGCCGATCTGCGTTTAATGGGGTTCGAGCAAATTGGGCCTTTGGCCGCGGCGGCCCGAGCGCCTTTGGCGAGGCGGTTCGGGGTTGAACTGACAAAGAGGTTGGATCAAGCGGCGGGGGTGGTGTTCGAGCCGATTGTGCCGGTGGCACCTTCAGCATTGATCCAGGCCAGGCTGGGATTTGTCGAACCGCTGCTGACTGCGGAAGCTTTTTCCACCGTGATTGCGTCCTTGGTTGCCCAGATTTGTGGTGATCTGGAGAGGGCCGGATTGGGCGCTCGCCGGCTGGATTTGCGGTTCGAGCGTGTGGATGGATCGGTTCAGGCCATTCGCATCGGCACGGCTCGCCCGGTGCGCGATGCCCGCCATCTCGCCCGCATGCTGGATGAGCGGCTGGAGTGTGTTGATCCTGGCCTGGGTGTGGAGGCAATGCACTTGATTGTCGCCATGGCCGATACCTTGGGTTTCGTGCAGGCTGCCTCGTCGCTGGTGGCAGAGGCGTCGCCCGATCTGGCTCCGCTGGTGGATCGCCTGGTCAATCGGTTGGGGGAGGGAGAGGTGTATCGCCTCGTACCGGTTGAAAGTGACGTACCGGAACGATCCATCCGTCAGGTGCCGGCATTGACCCAGATGACGGGAGGCTGGCCCGTCGATTTGCCGCGTCCGGTGAGGCTGCTCCATCCGCCTCAGCCGATCGATGCGATGGCGCTGCTGCCGGATCATCCGCCGGTGGCATTCACCTGGCGGCGGGTGCGTCACAAGGTGCGGCACGCCGATGGGCCGGAACGCATCGCGGGGGAATGGTGGAAGCGTGATCAGGAGTGGGTGTCGGTACGGGATTATTTCCGTGTGGAGGATGAAGATGGACGCCGTTTCTGGCTGTTCCGGAGAGGCAATGGGAGTGATATGGAGACGGGGGATATGCGGTGGTTTCTGCATGGGTTTTTTTGAGTCTTCGAGTGCGAAGCGCTGCCGATTCATAATACTAAACCGAATTAAACAGTGCATACTCTACTTTCTAAATTTGGTAGTCGTCCGAACAGGCGCACCGCAGCCAAATCAGGCTACTCCTCCGCGTTAAAAAAACGCCTTTAGGGGCGGAACGAACCGTGCGACGCGCGCTCCCATGATACCCTATACCGAACTACAGGTGACAACGAACTACAGTTTCCTTCGCGGTGCCTCGCATATCGAGGAACTTGTGGCTCGCGCCGCCGTCTTGCGCATGAAGGCGCTGGCCGTCACCGACCGGAATTCGCTAGCTGGGATCGTCCGCGCACACCAGCGTGCCAAGGAAGCCGGCATCCGCCTGATTGTCGGGTGCCGATTGGATTTGAAGGGCGGCCCGTCAGTGCTGGTCTATCCAACCAGCCGAACCGGCTATTCCCGCCTCACCCGCCTGCTGACGCAAGGAAAAGGCCGCGCGGGCAAAGGCAAATGCGAATTGTATTGGCCGGATCTGGCGGCGGCATCAGAAGATCTGATCGGCATCCTCTGCACGGATCCCACTGAAGAAAATCTGCGCTGCCTGAAAGCGGATTTCGGCGACCGGGCTTATGTCGCCCTGACGTTGAAGCAGCGTCCCAACGACGCCGTCAGGCTGCGCATCATTACCGACACAGCCGCCTCTCTCGACGTCCCGGCCGTCGCCACCAACAACGTGCTATACCACGCGCCCGGCAGGCATATTTTACGGGATGTGCTGACCTGCATTCGCGAAGGATGCACCATAGACGAACTCGGTTACCGCCGCGAGCGATCAACGGTACGCCATTTACAATCGCCTGAAGAAATGGCTCGCCTATTTGCTCGCCATCGAGACGCCGTCGCCCGCACCCAAGAGATCGTTGATCGTTGCCAGTTCAGTCTGGACGAACTCCGCTATCAGTACCCGCATGAAGTTCACATCCCCGGCCTGACCGCGCAACAAACACTAGAGCAACGAACCTGGGATGGTGCCGCCGCACGTTATCCCGACGGCGCCCCAGAAAAAATCACCCATCAGCTCCGCCATGAACTCGATCTGATCGCAGACCTGGACTATGCACCGTATTTCCTTACGGTTGACAGCATCGTCCGGTTCGCTCGCTCCCAAGGCATCCTATGCCAGGGACGCGGGTCCGCGGCGAATTCGGCGGTGTGCTTCGTGTTGGGGATCACCTCGATCGATCCCACCCGCAGCGACCTTCTGTTCGAACGTTTCGTCAGTGCCGAACGCCGCGAACCACCCGATATAGACGTGGATTTCGAACACGAGCGGCGCGAGGAAGTGATCCAGTGGATCTACCATACTTATGGCCGCCATCGTGCCGCGCTCTGCGCCACCATCATCCGCTATCGCGGCCGTGGTGCAGTACGCGACGTCGGCAAAGCATTGGGTCTGACCGAGGATGTGACCAGCGCCCTCGCTTCTCAGGTCTGGAGTTGGAGCGAGGAAGGCGTCGCCGAGGAACACGCCGCGGCACTGAATTTCAATCTGGAGGACCGCCGGCTGCGCCTGACGATGGATCTGGCGCGCGCGCTGATAGGATTTCCGCGGCATATGTCGCAACACCCAGGCGGCTTCGTGTTGACTGAGGAACGACTGGACGATCTGGTGCCGATCGAGCCAGCCAGCATGGTCAACCGCCAGGTAATCGAGTGGGACAAAGACGACATCGACATCCTCCGCTTCATGAAGGTCGATGTGCTCGGTCTTGGCATGCTGGGCTGCATGCGGCGGGCATTCGATCTTATGTCGCAACACAAAGGCCAGGTGCTGGATCTGGCAACAATCCCGGCCGAGGACCCCGCCACCTACGCGATGATCCGCAAAGCCGACACGCTGGGGACATTTCAGATCGAATCTCGAGCCCAGATGTCGATGCTGCCGCGGCTGAAGCCGCGCACGTTCTACGATATCGTTATTCAAGTGGCGATCGTCAGGCCGGGGCCGATTCAGGGCGACATGGTGCATCCGTATCTGCGCCGTCGCGATGGACTGGAGAAAGTCGAGTATCCAACACCGGAATTGCGTCGTGTGTTGGAAAAGACGCTGGGCGTTCCGCTGTTTCAGGAACAGGCGATGCAGGTGGCGATCGTCTGTGCCGGCTTCACACCATCGGAAGCCGATGCGCTTCGCCGCAGCATGGCGACCTTCAAGTTCACCGGCGGGGTCTCGATTTTCAAGGAAAAGCTGATCGCCGGCATGGTAGAACGCGGCTACAACGCCGAATTCGCCGAGAAGACATTTTCTCAAATTGAAGGTTTCGGTAGTTACGGTTTTCCGGAAAGCCACGCCGCGAGTTTCGCGCTGATCGCCTACGCCTCGTCATGGATAAAGTGCCATCATCCGGATGTGTTCTGCTGCGCGCTGCTGAATGCGCAACCGATGGGGTTTTACGCCACAGCGCAAATCGTCCGCGATGCCCGCTTGCATAACGTGGAAGTGCGCCCGGTCTCGGTAAACGAGTCCGCTTGGGACTGCACGCTGGAGCCGCTGCCCCTGCCTCGCAGGGATAACCGCTACGCCGTGCGTCTCGGCCTGCGCATGACCAAAGGGCTCGCCCAGATCCATGCGAACGAAGTGCTGGCCCGTCGCACGACAAAATACCGCTCGATCGAGGACCTGTGGCGCCGGGCAGACGTCCCGGTTGCGGCACTGGAACGCCTGGCGGAAGCGGATGCGTTCCAGACCTTGGGGCTGAACCGGCGGCAGGCGTTGTGGGCGATCCGCGGCCTGTCGGATACGAGGCTGCCGCTGTTCGACACCGCTCCCGCCGAACCGGACGCGGAACCCGAAGTGGCGCTGGCGGCGATGACCGCCGGCCGGCAGGTGGTTGAAGACTACCGCGCCACCGGTCTGAGCTTGCGCCGCCATCCAGTCAGTTTCTTGCGCCAGGACCTCGCCGTGCGCCGCATCGTCCGCTGCGCTGACCTGATGACGATCCGTGACGGCAAGCGTGCTGGAGGTAGCCGGCATCATCCTGGTGCGGCAACGGCCAGGCAGCGCGCATGGCGTGCTGTTCGTCACGATCGAGGACGAGACCGGCCACGCCAACCTGATCCTCTGGCCCTCGGTATTCGAAGCGCATCGGCGGCTGGTGTTGTCCGCCAGCATGATCGCCTGCCGCGGGAAATTGCAGCGGGAAGGCGAGGTGATCCACGTGATCGCCGAACACCTGACCGATCTGTCCGATCTGCTGCGGGGGGTTGGGGAACGTGACGACAAACCGTTCCCTCTGCCATACGGTCGCGGCGACGAGGCCAAACATGGCAGCCAACCGGACCCGCGCGAGAAAAAGATGACTGCGAGCCGCGATATCTATGTCCGGGACCTGCGCAGTGTCCCTAGGAAGGGCATCAAGGTGCCAACCCGAGATTTCCGGTAGCCGCCGCTGATTGCGAGAACGGCACCGCTCCTGCACGACGACGGCCTCAACCCGATGCACGGGGCCCAATGACACGACGGTTGCCTGACCCGGGCGCCTGTGGCATCCGCACCGCGGTTTTCCTGAATTTGCCCGACCCTGGAAAGTGGTATCCCCCCAAGTGAGTGACTTCGAGCGTCTCGGCTTTGGCTTCACCTTCGCCGATCTGAACGGCCGTGACGGCCTGATCCGGCTGGACAAGCAGTTCCTGGAGGCTTTGGCGGTTCGCGATACCGGCCACCACCATCGCCTGCTCGCCGCTCGCGCCGCCCCCGACAGCCTGACCAGCCGCGACGAATCTGATCTGGTCGTCGCGCTGGGTCCCCATCTCGACGGCTTCGTGGCGGAACTATTCGCCATCCAGTCAGACACCGCGGAACTAATGCAGCAGACGCTGGAACTCGACCCGATCCACGCCTGCAAGCGTCTGTTCGTGCAACGTCAGGCAGTGAAGAAGTACTCCGACCCCTCGGCCTTCGACGGCCCCGCTCTGCGTGCAGCCCTGGAAGCTCGGATCGGCGGCCCGCTAACTGACAAATCCTTCGCCACCCAGGTCGTCGCCTCGGAAAACGACCCAGCGGCGCTGGACGAAGCCCTCCGTTATGCCGCCTGGGCGACCCTGACGCCTGAAGGGCAAGCGCATCATCGCGGCGGCACGCTTTTCCACGTGCCGCGCCGGATCGATCCCCAGCACCTCGTGCCGGTCGAGACAATCGAGCGCGACGGCGTCACGATGCTGCGTCTGCCGCAGCATGACTGGCGCCACCGCGAGGGCTTTGCCCTTACTGATCATGGGATGAACACCCAGCAGGCTTTGGACCAGGTGAATTACTGCATCTGGTGCCATACCCAGGGGAAGGACTCCTGCTCGACCGGGCTGAAGGACCGCAAGACCGGACAGTTTCAGAAGTCGGTGTTCGGCGTCACCCTCGCCGGCTGTCCGCTCGACGAGAAAATTTCCGAGATGCATACGCTGCGCGCCGCAGGTCATGTGCTGGGCGCCTTCGCGATGATCGCCATCGACAACCCGATGATGGCGGCGACCGGCCATCGCATTTGCAATGACTGCATGAAGGCCTGTATCTACCAGAAGCAGGAGGCGGTCGATATTCCACAGGCCGAGACCTCCGTGCTGAAGGATGTGCTGAAGCTGCCTTGGGGCTTCGAGATCTATTCCCTGCTGACGCGCTGGAACCCGTTGGACATCCGGCGTCCCCTGCCCCGCCCCGATAGCGGCCGGAAGGTCCTGATCGTGGGCCTCGGCCCCGCCGGGTTCACCCTGGCACACCACCTGATGAACGATGGCCATACCATCGTCGCGGTTGACGGATTGAAGATCGAGCCCCTGAACTTTGACGTTTCGGCGCCCGTGCGCGACGTCGAGATCCTGTTCGAGAACCTCGACGATCGCGTTATGGCCGGGTTCGGCGGGGTGGCCGAGTACCGGAATTACCGTCCGCTGGAACAAGAATTATCTCAAAGTCGTGCGGCTGCTGCTCGAACGCCGCGCAGAACAATTTGCCCATTTCGGCGGTATCCGCTTCGGCGGCGGTGCTACTCTATCGATGGACGATGCCTGGGCGATGGGCTTCGACCACATCGCGCTGTGTATGGGTGCCGGCAAGCCGACCGTGCTCGACATCCCGAACGGGCTGGCACGTGGCGTCCGCCAGGCCTCCGATTTCCTTATGGCGCTGCAACTGACCGGCGCGGCGAAAACGTCGTCGATCGCCAATTTGCAGCTCCGCATGCCCGTGGTGGTGATCGGCGGCGGCCTGACCGCGATCGATACCGCGACCGAAAGCCTCGCCTACTACGTCCGGCAAGTGGACAAATTTGCCCTACGCTACCGCACCCTGGTGGCGGACAAAGGCGAGATGGCGGTCCGCCTGCCCTGGAGGCCAGAGGAAGCCCGGATCGCTGACGAATTCTTGTCACATGCCGCCGCGATCCAGGCGGAACGAGAGGCCGCTGTGAAAGAAGGGCGGCAACCAGCGCTGGCGGCATTGCTCGAAAGCTGGGGCGGTGCGACCATCGCCTATCGTCGCCGCTTGGTGGACAGCCCGTCCTACACGTTGAACCATGAGGAAGTAGCGAAGGCGATGGAGGAAGCCGTGCGCTTCGCCGAGGGCCTAACTCCAGTCGCGGTCGAAACCGACACCGACGGACACGCGGCTGGGTTGCGGGTGAAGTATGCCGATGGTCTGGAAGCGATACTGCCCGCGCGGGCTATCCTGGTCGCCGCCGGTACCCAGCCGAACACTGTGCTGGCTCGGGAGGATGATCGCATTCAACTGGATGGCCGCTACTTTCAGGCAATCGATCAGACCGGCGCCAAGGTTAAACCCGTGCGCGGGCTAGCTAAGCCAGATCAAACCTACGTGTTGATGCACCGCGCCGAGAATGGCCGCTTCATTAGCTTCTTTGGCGATCTGCACCCCAGCTTCTTTGGCAATGTCGTCAAGGCCATGGGGGGAGCTAAGCGCGGCTACCCCATCGTTTCCCGCGCTTTGGCGGCGCAACCGGCCACCGACATATCCGGTCCCGCCCTGATCGCCGCCGCGCGGGAAAACCTGAGCGCCACCGTGCATGCGGTGCGCTGCCTGACGCCCACTATCATCGAGGTCGTGATCAAGGCACCCGCCGCTGCGCGGGCGTTTCGGCCTGGACAGTTCTACCGGCTGCAGAACTTCGAAGTTCTCGCAACGCAGGACGATGAACCCGGGATCGGTCGCACGTTGCTGAATATGGAAGGCTTGGCGATGACCGGCGCCTGGACGGATCCAGGTGCCGGTCTCGTCAGCGTCATTGTTCTGGAGATGGGCGGCAGTTCCGACCTTTGCGCTCTTCTGAAGGTTGGAGAGCCGGTGATCCTGATGGGGCCGACCGGCGCGCCCACCGAGATCTACGCCGATACCACCGTCGCGCTGGTAGGCGGCGGACTGGGCAATGCGGTGCTGTTCTCCATAGGCGCCGCGACGCGGGCGGCCGGGTCGAAGGTAATCTACTTTGCCGGTTACAAGGCGATCCGCGATCGCTACAAAGTCGCCGAAATCGAGCGCGCGGCCGACGTCATCGTCTGGTGCTGCGACGAGGCTCCAGGCTTCACCCCGAAACCCGACCGGCCACAGGATCGCTCCTTTGTCGGCAACATCGTGCAGGGGATAGCCGCTTACGGGTCGGGTGCGCTCGGTGATCAGGCGGTGAAATTATCCGACGCGGCGCACATGATCGTCATCGGCTCCGACCTCATGATGCAAGCCGTCGGCGCTGCCCGGCATGGCTTTCTGGCGGCGTACCTGAAGGCGGGTCATACTGCGGTCGGGTCGATCAACTCCCCCATGCAGTGCATGATGAAGGAGGTCTGCGCGCAGTGCCTGCAGCCGCAAACCGACCCGGTGACTGGGGCACGGACCGTCGTTTTTTCCTGCTTCAACCAGGATCAGGCGCTGGACCGGGTGGATTTCCCGGCGCTGCACGACCGGCTCGGGCAGAACGGGACGCAGGAGAAGCTGACCGCTCAGTGGATCGACCGGGCGTTACGGCGCCTAGGCATGCGGACCGACGCCGCGGCGGCATAGCGGAGATCGAAGCACGCGATTTCAGGCCACTCCGGAGGCTGCCTCATTCTCCCGCACGGACTGCCATGGCCGTGCCGCCTTGTCCCGATAGGCTCCGATACGTGATGGCTCCCGCGCCTGCTCCGATTAGCCATCCCCAATCGCCGACATTGAATATCGCGCCATAGGCACCCAGCAATGCCAGACGCGGACCATCGCGGCAAGGTTTGCCCCCATGACGCCGAAGGAGATGCGTGCGACGACCGGGTACGGAATACCGAGGCGCAGCGACGGACGGCCGATCCGGTTCATCAGGAAGTAGACCGCCAGGATGCCGACCAGCATGGATATCAATACCTGCCACCCGGTAAGACCGAGAAAGAACAGGCTAGCAGCAAAGGTGTAGCCGCCGACCGAATGGACGTCTGACATCCACATCGCGAACAGGCTAAAAACGCCCCAAGTGCGGCCCTCGGGCGCCGCCGGTGCGAGGTCGTGATTGTAAAGATTAGGATCCGCTCCGGGTATTTCGAGGGTCGGCACGCCCTGGCTGTTCGACATCCTTTGTCCCTTGCTTGCTGGTGCCGACGCACCGCTAGTGCCGCGATTTCATCGAATGCTTTGTGACCTGCAAATGTGCAGCAATATTGGTGCCAACGAGACGCCGCGGTGGAACTACTTGCCGAAGCGCGCTGGCTTAGATTTCGGAGTCGGGATCATTTGCGCGCTCGGACGTTCCGTGGAACGATCAGGCCGTTAGGCCACGCCTTGATCGATCGACAACCGGACGAGATCAACGGTGCGCGCCACGCCAAGTTTCGCCTTAATCTGGCTGCATGTATTGGCAACCGTCTTGTAGCTGACGCCAAGTGCGTCGGCGATATTGGACAGGCCCTGACCATCTCCGAGCAGACGCATGATCTCGAGGTCGCGCTCGGACAGCCGCTCCATCAACCTACCGTCCGCGGACCCTTTCAGCGCGAGTCCCTGCGCGATTTCCGCCTCGACATAGCGCCCTCCCTCAGCGACCCGTCGGACCGCCTCCAGCAGTTCTTCTGGCGAAGCGTTCTTACTAAGATATCCGGCGGCTCCGGCACGCAACGCACGGGTCGCGTAGAGCGCCTCCGCGTGCATGCTCAGCACCACCACCCGAGCCTCCGAGTGTTCGATCAGGAGGCGCCGCAGCAGCTCCAACCCGCCAAGGCCCGGCAGGTTGAGATCAAGCACGATGAGCGCCGGCCGGTCGGCTCGCACCATTGCGAGCGCCTCCCGCCCAGTTGTCGCCTCGCTGATCTGGACCCCCGGCAACGCCGCGAACAGCCGCCGAAGCCCGGAGCGAACGATAGCATGGTCGTCAACCAGCAGAACCTTCACGCCGCCTCCATTGCCACGATCGAGGGCAACCGTGCGGTCACGACAGTTCCTTTTCCATCCTCGCCGGGACCCAAACGGAGCGACCCGCCGAGCCCCTCGACACGCTCGCGCATGCCCCTGAAGCCTAATCCGACAAAGCCGCTTCCGGGGGGACCGAACTCCGCGAGCCCGGTCCCGTCGTCGGCCACGCGCACAACGATTTCCCCGCTTTCCATGGGTTGGACAGCGATTTCAATGCGCTCCGGGCGGCCATGCCGAACGGCATTGTTCAGCCCTTCCTGCACCAGACGGTAGATTGCTGCCAGGGTCGGATCGTCAATCCCGTCCTCGTCGACCGAGACATCTATGGAGTATCGGATCGTTGGTTGTCGTGCGCGCCAGAACGCGACGAGGTTGTCCAGCGCGGGAGCTAGCCCGCCCTCGACGGGACTAACTGAGCGTAGCCGGTGCAGCATGGCGCGGACGTGCCGCTGCATGTGACCGACGGCTTCGCGTATCGCGTGGGCGCGGTCGAGGACGTCCGCGCTTCGGCCCGACACGACGGCCTGCTCAATTGAAGCTGCGTCCAAATGGACGGCAAACAGAAAGGGACCCACCTCGTCGTGCAAATCCCGCGCGAGGTCCGTCCGCTCCTCCTCCTGCAACGTCAGGAGTTGTTCGGTAAGCCGCAGGTTGCGCGTCTGTGCCTCGTCCAGCCGCTCCGCCATCGTGTTGAACCCGTGAGCAAGCCGCACGAGTTCAGGGGGCCCGGCGCGCTCAACCCTGACCGCGAATTCGCCCGAGCCGAAAAAGGCCAGCGCCGCCGATAGTCTATCAAGCGGACGCAAGGCGCGTCCCACTATCAGGCTGACAAGAACGATACTCAATCCGCAGAACAATCCGACCGCGATGAGATCATCCTGAAGCTGCGTCCACACCTCCGCGACCTCGTTGCGAGGATCGGCTTCTATTGTGATGACGCTACCAGCCCCGCCATCGAGGCGGATGGGCGCGAGCGAAGGCGCTAGTAGGGCAACGAACCATGCCGGCGCCTTCGGCCTCAGTGCTGGAAGCGTTGAGGCCATCCGTAACCCACCCGTGCTATCCCGTAGCACGGCACGAACGTGACGATCGCCATCAAACGTACGGACCAGCCGTCCGAGTTCGTCTCCCCGATCGCCCGCGTCTGGCAAATCATCGATTCCGTTACGGAGTTCTTGAGCACCCACCGCGAGCGCCGCCTGCATCTCCGTGCGCACCGATCGGACGGCGTGCCAGCCGGCCGCCAATCCGCCGATGCAGAAACTCACGAGCAGAACGAATATAATGGATGCCATCAATCGAAGGCGGAGCGACATGGCCGACAAATTCCTCTACGCGTAAATGTTATCCGAAACGCAGCATCCCGCGAAGATCGGGAACTTTTCCCTCCGAATTCGGGAAAGTATGCCCTAGGCGGCGCTAGAGGGGTTGGAGGAGAATTCCGGCTAACAAGAGCCGGGTGGGATAGTAACGTAAATGGCAAAATGCTCATGGCGCGATGTCCGTCGCATCGCGAGTACGCTGGCTGGCGTTTCCGCAATTCTCACTCTGGCGTGGGTGGCCGCCCGCGCACAGCAGGCTCCCTCCGATACCGCGGAACCGTTGTCGGTCACGTTACCGCCGGTCGACATCGTCGCGCCCTCGCCGTTGCTCGGCTCCGGTGTCGACCGCGACACCGTGCCAGCCGAAACCAACGTGTTGAAGGGGGACGATCTCACGCGCGGGGGCACTTTGATCTCGCCGGACGTAACGCGGGCGCTCAACGAGCAAGTCGGCGGCGTCAATCTCGATTCAGCCTCGGGTAATCCCTATCAGCCGACCATGTTTTATCATGGGTTCCAGGCGTCGGCGCTGCAAGGAACCCCGCAAGGGCTCGCTGTCTACGTCAACGGCATCCGCTTCAACTCGGCTTTCGGCGACACGGTCAATTTCGACCTTTTGCCTGACTTGGCGATCGACCAGATGAACCTGGAAGGTTCAAACCCAGTATTCGGCCTAAACGCACTCGGCGGCGCGCTGAACGTGCAACTCAAGAACGGCTTCACCTATCAGGGCAGCGAGATCAGCTTTCACGGTGGTTCGTTTGGCACTTACGCAGGTGACTTCCAATACGGTAAGCAAAGCGGCAATACTTCGGCTTACTTCGCGGCAAGTGGGGTGTCTCAGGGCGGCTGGCGCGATCTGCAATCCAGCACAATTGAGAATTTCTATGGCGATGTTGGTTGGCGTGGCAACGCCGGCGAATTGCATCTGAATGCAATGTTCGGCAACTCGGTGCTGAACGGGCCAGGGACCTCGCCGGTGGAACTGCTGTCCGCCGACCCCGCTGCCCAGTTCACCGCCCCCAACTGGATCAGCAACCGCTTCACGCAGGTTAGCCTGTCCGGTAACTTGGCCGTCAGCGATACGGTGTCGATCCAGGCCGTCACGTACTACAACAATCTGGTACAGAAGGTTGGCAATGGCAACGCCCCTAACGACACGCCATGTAACGACGGCTCAGGCTTGCTGTGCACTGATTCCGGCCCCAGTACCGACGCTCGGCGGCGCGCCGATCCTGGCACTCGCCGGCCCAAGTCCGTTCTCCTATTCGGAGTTGGACAACCAAAGTACTAACACCAATGGCTACGGCACCTCGATCCAGGTGACCGATACGCAAACGGTGCTTGGCTTTAACAATCATTTGGTTGGAGGCATTAGCTTCGACGGCGCACAGACCGAGTTCTCGGGCGAGTCCTTCATCGGCGGGATCGACCCTATTAGCCGTCTATTCATCGGCCCTGGCGTGATCATTGACGAGCCAGGCAGTAACGTGCCGGTTCGGGTCGGGATCAGCAATGCATATTACGGCGTGTTCTTCGCCGACACCCTTAATCTGACCGACCGCCTCGCACTGACCGCCTCGGGCCGGTTTAACGCTGCCGAAATCAACCTCAGTGACCAGAATGGCGGCGATCTCACCGGGAACCACTACTATTCCCACTTCAATCCCGCAGGCGGGGTGACCTACAAGGCGACGCCGTGGTTGACAGCCTATGCCGGTTACGCGGAGGCGAACCGCGCGCCAACGCCGGCAGAACTTTCCTGCGCCGGCCCAAATGATTCGTGCAGTTTGGCGAACTTCTTCGTCGGCGACCCCAATCTGAAGCAGGTGGTTGCCCACACTATCGAGGCGGGGGTGCGCGGCACTGTGCATTACGGTGACGATGACCGCTTAAACTACAATCTCGGCCTCTACCGCAGCAACCTTGACGACGACATCATCTTCGTCAACAGCGTGACGCTCAACCGGGCGTTCTTTACCAATGTTGACCAGACTCGGCGGCAAGGGATTGACGCCGGGCTCCAATACAAAACGCCGCGTTGGTCGGCCTACCTCGCCTATACCTATACCGACGCGACCTACCAGAGCGGGTTCACGGAGGCCGCCGGCAGCAACCCGGCCGGCGACGTCAACGGCAACATGACCATCAAGGCAGGGGATCGACTGCCTGGGGTTCCAGCCCACCAGGGCAAACTTGGGCTGACCTATCACGTCACCGACCAGTGGACGCTTAGCGGCGTCCTTCTCGCGCAGAGCGGGCAGTTCCTCGTCGGCGACGAAGCGAATTTGACCCCCCAGCTACCTGCCTTCTTCACGTTGAATTTGAGCAGCAGCTATCAGATCACGCCGCACATCCAACTCTTTGCGTCGGTCGAGAATGTCACAAACGAGAAATACTACACCTTCGGCACGTTTTCGCCGACCACGGCGATGTTTCTTGCTCAGGCGCCGAATGCCACGAACCCCCGGGCCTACAGCCCTGCGGCTCCGGTCGGAGGCTTCGGGGGGATCCGCATCACTTTCTGATGATGGGCCGCAGGCCTATCTACATGGAACGCCGACATTTGGGCGGCGTCAGCCTTCCTAGCTGGCCACCGATGGCCCTTGGCCTGGGATCTAAATGGGGGCATGGACGAATGTTTGAGGAGGAGCCATCAATGGTGAAAACCCAAATTTGCACACTCATGCTCTGGCTCATGATGGCCAGCGTCGTCGTGTCGGCTGCCGCGGCGCCGGTCGACACGACGCCGGAAGATCAAAGCTCGGTTATGTCCAGGATCGACACAGACCATGATGGCTCAATAAGCTTGGACGAGGCGAAGAATGCAGCAGTAGCGAAGTTTGACGCGCTGGATACGGACAAAGAAGGGACACTAGACGCCAGCGAGTTGACCGGAATCCTCGCCCGCAAAGACCTGACCAAAGCCGATAAAGACAAGGACAATACGCTAGACAAAGCGGAATTTTTGGCCCTTGTGGAGAAGCGGTTCGCCGCAGCCGATAAAGACAAGGACGGCACACTCGACGCAAAGGAGCTCTCAACCGAACAGGGACGAGCTTTAGTTGCACTCCTCGCCTATTAAGCGACCTCCGCTTGGCGCGTAGTGTAAAGCAGACGGAGCGCATGGTCGAACCAGATACGGCTACTCCCGAGCGCCACGAGGAACACCTTGGCTTCCCCACCGATGCCGAACCATAGGATAACGAACGGGATTAGGGCCAGATGCGGGATATTGCGCACCATTTGCAGTGTGCCGTCGGTCAGTTTCTCGCTGAGACGGGAACAGACCGTTGATCATTCCTAACAAGAAGCTGATACCGCCGCCAATGACGAAACCGGCAAATGCGCGCCAAGTGCTGACGCCCGATATCGCGGAGCGATTCGCCGCTACGCATGATTCGCCAGAACGCCCGCGCCACCGCGGTTGGCGCCCGCATGATCTGATTGGCGAGCAGCCCCAACTGGGACGTCGCCTGCTAAGAAGAAGGATTGCCAGCGGCACGATCCAAGGGCGGGAACGCATCATTCGGCGGGCACCTTTATTGCGGACGCCGGACAAATGCTTTCGGCCCCGGACTGTCGCGCGCCGAGTAGCGGCTGACACTTTGATATCCACCGGCAACGTGCCGACGGTCCGGAAGCGGTCAGCGACCCTTTGCGGGCTGCGGGCTAGGTCATCATTCATTGGCAGCACCTGTAGCGGGTATTCAGCCAGCGCCCGTACCTAAATTTCTTGCGGGATGCCAGTCGCTCCGGTGAGTAATGCGGCGACATCCTCGCGGTGCGCCTTTGCTTTTGCTGCGGTCGCAGTAAGTGTCTCGATCACCGTCTTGGCCAGCGCCAGGTTTGTTCGCACAACGGCCATTCCCGACGAAGAACGAAAATTGGTCGCCAACGTGCGAACTCCAGATCGGGGCGCGAACAGCTGCGCTGGAAAGCTGCCCCAGCGCCCCAGCGTCGGCGGGGCCGAGATAGACTGCCCGATCTCATCGTAGTGAAGGCCGGCTTTTTCGAGCACCAGCAGGATCGATGGAGGCCTCGGTTTGCAGCGATATAAAGCACGTCGCCGTGGGCAGGTGGGCAAAGACCAGCGGTGTGTCGCCTACCGCACCGACATCAATGCTGCCGACTTGCATCGCTTCCCGCACAGGGGGGGCCCGAACTGGAACTTGATCCATTCAACGCTGATGCCCCTTGGGTCGAGCAAGGTTTCAAGGTCCTTGTTTCGCTCGAGCGGCCATCAGTCACGCGCATAATCGAGGTATCAAGCCGGCTTTTGCGCCTCCTCGCCGCTTAGGCCTGGGAGGCCCGCGCTGGGTAGCTTACCCGGCCTCCGAGATAGATGCGGCGGGCGAGGCGCTGAATATCGTCCAGCGTTGGCCAGATCGATCCGTCCAGATCGTCGAGTTTTATGTCGGTCGCGATGAAGCGATAGCCCTTGTCGAGGCGGACAGCGGCGCCGACGAAGGAACCATCAACATCGATAACATGGGACTGCAACATTGGAAGGGTCCTTCCGGGGACCAAGGTCGGGGAAGCGGGTCGAGTAAGTATTCAAACGCAGCTCCAACACCGCATCGACGGGTTGCCTATCAGCATGACCGTCGCGATCCTGCAGCCCAGGGACGAGACACGTGCGGTGTTGGTCATCTGCCGTTCTCCTGCTCTCACCGGCGGTAACCAGCGGCGGACGTTATAAGAGGATATTCTTCTGGAAAAACGCAATACGAGATTGAAAAAAAGATTTTATTTCTAATTCGCCTTAATAGGAGGGCGAGGATTGTCGACCGGCTCCTGGAGCGAGAACCAAAATATCCATCGCTTGCCGAGCCGGCCTGTCGCTGCTCCAATTCAACCGCGACCCGGCGCCCCAGACCGCTGGGATAAACCAACACGGGAGCGAGCGGGTGAACCAGGACAGCCGACACATCGTGATTGCCGGGGCTGGTCATGCGGGTGGATCGGCAGCGGCTATGCTTCGGCAGTTTGGTTGGACAGGCGCAATCACTTTGATCGGTGAGGAACCGTTGCCACCATATCAGCGGCCGCCTTTGTCGAAGGCTTGGCTGACCGGCCAGGCAACGGCAGAGAGCCTGGCGCTGCGGCCAGCCAAATTCTATCTGAGCGCGACAATCGATTTGCGGTTGGGGATTTGGGTGACCGGAATTGACCGAGCGGCAAAAAGGCTCGCGCTGTCCGACGGCACGGCGTTGGGATACGACTACCTAGTCTTGGCAATCGGTGCGCGAGCGCGGCGACTGTCGCTGGCCGGTGTAGGGCTCGACGGTGTGCTGGAGCTGCGCTCCGCCGCCGACGCCGACAGGCTAAAGGCCGCGTTGCGCCCCGGCGAGAAGTTGGCGGTTATCGGCGGCGGCTATATTGGACTGGAGGTCGCCGCCTCGGCCCGAGCAATGGGGGCGGAGGTTACCGTGATAGAACGCGAGAGCCGCGTTCTGGCGAGGGTCGCCTGCCCGATCCTATCTGAATTCTTCCAGACATATCATAGCGCTAAGGGAACCGCGATCGAGGTCGATACTGAGGTCGCGGCTTTGGAGGGCTCGGATCGCAAAATAGTGGGGATCCGGCTTGGCGACGGGCGGCTGCTATCGTGCAACGCGGCGCTTATTGGGGTTGGCGCCCTCGCCAACGACGAACTCGCTCGGGACGCGGGGCTGACATGCCACAACGGCATTGTAGTGGACCTCGCGGCGCGCACCGACGATCCGGCTGTTTTCGCGATCGGCGATTGCACCAGCCGTCCGTTGCCACTGTATGACAGGATCGGCAGGCTAGAGAGCGTGCCAAACGCGCTCGAGCAGGCTAAGCAAGCCTCCGCGATGATTTGCGGAAAACCGCCACCGGCGCCGGAGGTGCCATGGTTCTGGTCCGACCAATATGACCTGCGGCTGCAGATCGCCGGGCTTCCCTTCGATGCAAAGGATATCGTCGTTCGCGGCGATGTCGCCACGGCCAAATTCGCGCTGTTTCATTTGACCGGGGACGGCACCGTTCAAGCGGTGGAGGCGGTTAATTCCGCGCCTGAGTTTATGGGCGGGCGGCGAATCATCGCCAGGCGAAAACGTCTCACTCGCGCATGTATCGAAGATATGTCAGTATCAATACAAGAACTCGCGTCTTAGCAAGGAAGCGCTCTATGCCCACGATAACCTATATCGAGCACGACGGGACGGAACACCCGGTCGACGTTCCGGTTGGCAAATCTGTGATGCAAGGCGCGATTGAGAATAACATACCCGGCATCGACGCCGATTGCGGGGGGGAATGCGCCTGCGCGACCTGCCACGTCTATATCGACGCGGCGTGGCTGAGCACCATTGGGCTACCCCCGGCGGGATCGCAAGAAGCTAGTATGCTGAGCTTCGCCGCGGTCACCCAACCCGATTCTCGCCTGTCTTGCCAGATCCCCGTTACCAACGCTCTGGATGGGCTGGTGGTTCGGATGCCGGAAGGACAGCATTGACATAGGAGGACTAGAGCACGAATGCGCCGGCCCATCTTGACCCGGCTTCGGCGTAGCGACCACGCCCGCTGGGTCGGATTGTGCGAGCCAGGATGTGAATGGAGGCGGCCTGGTGAATTCAGAGGCCGACCGCCGGGCTTTGACTTGAATGCTGGCGCATGGCAGGCGGCGAAAAACCTAGGTGGAGGAGATCACGAAGCGCTTCTTGGTGACCGAACTGGTTAAGGAACCGAAGCGTATTACTCCAACTTTATCCACGTTTCTCGGAGATGAAAGTTCGCATTCTGGCGTGACAAAGGCGACGGTCTCGAGACGCGTGACCCGCGCGGCCAGCCCATGCTGCGACTGCACCGCCTCCCCAGCGATGGCTTGCTCCTTGAGTAACGTGATGCTCCGCGCTGACTATGGCTGGCTACAACGTGATTCCATTTGATTGGAGTGGATACGCGCAGCGCGGGGCGGGATATGCGCGCCGTTCGGTGACCCGAGTGATTTGACCCGTCCAAGAGCTTCACGGGCGCTGGCGGCCCGAGTCATCCAACACGTGAGCCAATGCCGATATGAAGGCGCGGCCGCAGACCCGCACGCCGTGCGGGCCTGCGGCCACCAGTCGGCTTCGTCATTTGCAGTGGTCTTAGTGGTACAGCCGCAACACGCAAGGCTGAAGGAAATACAGAACCAGCCTTTTCAGATTGCACGATCGATGACTTGTCGCTGCTCATCGCGGGCGCCAATGATGACGAATTTGCAACCCCTGGAGGGATTGGGCAGCGACTGCTGCCGGACCCAAACACGGAGCTGCTAGGTCTGAGAAAATATTGAGGGCAATCTTTCCTCAATATTACGATATAATTGGCTGATTACTGGGCTATTGCAGTGAATGACTGGGCCAACATATTGCTCTCAAATCAACTGCGCGTTTGACGCACTAATTTCGGGCAATATCGCATCGTTCTCCATTCGGACATATGTTTCGACAGCCCATCGTCATCTTCCATATAGGAGGGGTAATACGGCGAAATATGCTCTATAATCATGGTTGTTAGAAACATAATCCTCCCGTGTAAGAGCCATACCATGATATTTGCCGTTTTTATCCGCCCAAGAACTACTTCCGCTGCGGCGGTCAGGCGTCTCCCGAAATGTTTCATGTGATCGCGGTACACGCAGAGTTTGGTTTCGAATACCGGTCTCGGTGCGTTAGCGTTGCTTTGTCAGGTCGGCCTCTTGAACCGCCCGGACCTAGAGTGCGTTGGTCGAGACTAAGGTCAGGCGCCACCTACCGCGTTACCCGCCAATCGGTGTTCAAGCCCGCCAAGCCACGCGGGACCGGGGCTTGTGGGTACGCCGGTAAACGGTGTCGACCGCAAACAGAGTGAGGACACGTTTGATGCCTGGAATGGCTGAACCAGATATAGCCATCGACATCGCCAAATCGGCTCCGGCTATGACGGAGGTCTTGGATAATCACTCGACCCTCTTTGCCCCTCGAGCACGCCTAGCGGGCCGCACCGCCCGACTGATTGGCCTGGACGCGGCGGTGACGTCCTGTTCCGCGTTCCTCTGCTTTGCGATCTTCAATCCGGCGCGGGAGCTCACGTCATCGCCCGTTGTAATCCCGATGGCTTGCCTAACTGTATGTTTGATCCTGAGCTTCTTTGAACGTGGTCTTTACGATGCCCCGGAGATCATGAGTTGCGTGCTGCCATGGCGCAAGGTCGCCCTCGCCTGGTTGCAGGCCGTGGCCATCGGAGCGTTGGTAACCTTCTGCGTATCCGCGGTCGGAGGACCGTTGGCGGCGACCTTGGAGCACCGCGGACTTGAGCACATGGGCTCGACCCTGCGAGGGCCCTGGCTGTCGGTATTCCTCTTCGTCGGCCTGACGGCTCTCATCACAGCGCGGTTATTGCGGCTACGGTTTCATGTTGGGCCCGAACCGCTCAACCGTACCGTGATCGTTGGGGCGGAGGAGCAGATTGCGGATCTTCTCTCACGGATCCGCTCAAGCCCACGTCGGAGCTACGATGTGATCGGCACGGTGGCGCACACCTCGGATGTGCCGGCACCAGGAAGTCTTTTGGGATTGCCGCATTTCGGCAACATTGACGTGTTGGAGCGTATGATCCGACAGGATGCGGTGGATACGGTGCTGATCGCCTTACCATGGTCCGCTGGCGAGCAAACCCGCGCAATCATCGATCGAATTTCGATGGCGCCGGTCGATGTCTACATCTATCCGGGGATGAACGGTCTGAACCTGCCGCTTCGGCGTGCGGATCGGACATTGGATCTGCCGCTGCTAATGGTTTGCACGCGGCCGATTGGGGGGCGAGGTGCGCTGCTCAAGCGAGCCGAGGATGTGGTTCTGTCTCTTGGGTTGTTGGTTTTTATTTCGCCTGTGATGCTCACCGTTGCGGCTCTGATCAAGGTGACATCGAGGGGTCCGGTGTTGTTTCGTCAGCGGCGCCTTGGGTATAACAACCGCGTGATCGAAGTATTGAAGTTTCGTTCGATGTTTACGCACCTGTCGGACGCGGATGCGTCCAAGCAAGCATTCCGCGGCGATAAGCGCGTGACACCCTTTGGCGCGTGGTTGCGTAGGACCAGTCTGGATGAGCTGCCTCAACTGCTGAACGTATTGAAGGGCGATATGTCGTTGGTCGGTCCGCGACCTCATGCCCTTGCCACCACCGCCGGCGGATTGGCTCTGGAGGAAGCGGTTCCCGTATATGCATCACGTCACCGTGTAAAACCGGGAATAACGGGCTGGGCGCAGGTCAATGGTTATCGCGGCGCACTGGATAGTGTCGATAAGATCGTCCATCGGGTCAATCACGACCTTTATTATATCGAGAACTGGTCGTTAGCATTCGACCTCAAGATATTGTGGCGCACTGCCCAGCTGGTTTTCGCCGATGACAATGCGTTTTGATTTCGCAGGCCGTTCGGTACCGTCTAGTTTGCAGTTCTGAGCGCAGGCCCGGTCACTTCGATTGAAGCCTAGATTGGATTTGGAGAAAGCCCACGTGAATAGGCTGTCAAACCCTGAACTGACGATCCTTCGCAAATCGCCAAACGCCATGCAGCCGGCGGAGGAGCACGCCCTCTCACCGGTGCGGATCGGAATAGGCGCTGTTGTGCGGCATCACTCTGCATTCGTCGAATTATATTATGCGATCGAAGCACGCCGAACCAGCGCGATGCCGTTAGTTGTGCAATTCATCTCGCCCACACCGGGCGCTGGGGCCAGCTTTGTGGCTTCCGGCTATGCTCGCGTCGCTGCGGACGATTGCGCTCAGCCTGTACTCTACATCGACTGCAATGCGCCTCCATCCAGGCCTCGGCGAGGGTCGATCGAACCTCAACCGTTGACTTTGTTTGATGCGCTGCGGCGCGGTTTGCCCCTCTCCGACGCCATCATGCATGCGCGTGACGCCAAAAACTTGGTGTGGGCTCGATTGGGACCTGGCGACCGCCCTTTGTTGGCGTTGGGCGGTGACCGGTTGCAATCGATGCTTGACATGCTTCGAGGGACCTACCCGGTGATCGTGCTGGATACGCCGCCAACTGAAGCCCCGGAATCCGCCGCCGTGTCGCGATATTGCGACGGATCCGTGCTAGTGGTGGCGGCCGGCCGTACCAAGCAATGGGAAATAGAGGCGGCAAAAGCTTTGCTGGAGCGCTTAGGCGGTCAAACCGTCGGCGCGGTCCTCAACAGGGAACCGAGCGTACTGCCGCAGTGGATGGGGCGGCGTTAAAATGAAATCCTCGAGTGCAATCTCTGCTTCGCTCCGAAACGCGAACGCGTGGACTACCGTTCGCAGACCGCCGGTCGTAGTTGTAGTTTCCGGTATTGATAGCGGCGAGATCGTCAATGCAGCTTTGGCCGACCCGTCGCTAACCGGGGTCGTAATGCCGCGGTTCGAGCCAGCCTGTTCGCCACCTTGCGATGCCCTGTTGTGGCGGCTCGAAATCGCGTCGGGAAAAAGCTTGAATGAAGCTGGATTGCTCGCTCGCCACTGGCATCGGCCACCGTATGCGATGACGATCCGTTTGGTGCAATACCAGCCGGGATCGACCGTGCCGGAAATCCTGGACGAGGGAACGGTCGGCACCCGCGGTCCAAAAGCGTCTTACCACCTGACTGTTAACCGCCTTGCCATGCGCTTTGTACGTGACGCCGCTCTGGGGCACGCACGCGGATCCGCTGGAACCGCGCCTGCTGCCGCGCCTAGCGGAATGCCGGGATGGCTCTGCGCACTCCAAGCGAAGTGGCACAATCGCCTCATGGTGGAATGGTGGAGTATCGGGTCCTCCGCCGCGCCGATGAAACAGGTGCTATCCACAGGAGATCTGGGCAATGTTGAATGGTACCGGGTCAAGACTGGAAGTCGTTACCTTGCAGATCCGTTCCCTTGGCCTGGCACAGACCAGATCCTATGTGAGGAAATGCCGCTGACTGACGGAGTTGGTCGGATTGTTTCAGTTGCAGCAGCGGATGGAAGGCTGGGACCTCCAACTGTGGTGCTCGACGATGGCTGGCATCATTCTTATCCCTGCACGTTCCGTGATAGCCAAGGGGTTTATTGTGTTCCTGAATTGACGGAGCGTGGCGCCACCCGGATCAACCGGCTGGACGACGATGGGCAACTCGTCCCCATTTGCGACGTCGCGCCCAACGCCCGACTGGCCGACCCGACGTTGTTTCGCTGGAATGGACGATACTGGCTTGGCTGCACAGATCTTG
Organism: uncultured Alphaproteobacteria bacterium; assembly: GCA_963819345.1. Lineage (GTDB taxonomy): Bacteria > Pseudomonadota > Alphaproteobacteria > Acetobacterales > Acetobacteraceae > Rhodopila. Next base: position 494,964 of record CAWFVX010000010.1, on the reverse strand, counting down.
ATCTCGGCGGCCATGACAATCTTTGCCTGCTGCACGCTTCACAGCTCTCTGGTCCTTGGACGCCTCATGCGCGCTGGCCCGTTAGGATCGACGTACGTGGAGCGCGACCGGCCGGAATGATGTTCAATTTCAAAGACCGCTTGTTCCGCCCGGGCCAGGACTGCGCCGGCACGTATGGCGCCGCTGTCGTGATCCACGAGATCCTAACGTTGACGGAGACGGATTTTCGCGAGCTGCCCGTCGCTGAGCTGCGGCCGGACAAGTCTGGACCGTTTCCGCACGGGCTGCATACCTTGGTTCACGATGGGGAGCGGTTTTGGGTGGACGGCAAACGTTTCGCGCTCGACCTGAGCGTGTTCCGGAAGAAGATGATGGACCGGGCCTCTAGGATGTTTTCACCCGCAGGAGTGGCCTGAGCATGTCCGTGTCGGTCTCAGCCTCTCTTGCCAGGCGTCTGACGGGTGTATCGACGCCAACGCGCACGAGTAGTGCAAAGCGAGCGATGTCCGTCGCGATCTATATGCACGACCTCAGGGCGGGCGGGGTGGAACGGCAGAGCTTGATTATCGCCCAAGAATTTCGACGGTATGGGGTCGACGTGACGCTGGTGCTTCACCGGCTTCAGGGCGACCTGATTGACAAGGTCCCAGCCGGTCTGCGCGTCGTCGAATTGCAAGGATCTCGGACAGTAATGGATGTTCCGCGTCTGGCGCGTTTCCTGCGCGTGGAGAAACCCGACATCCTACTGTCGAATGTCGACCTGAACAATGTAGCCGCGCTCTTGGCAAAAGCAGTCGGCTTCAGTTCCTCTAAGGTAGTAATCTGTCAGCATAATCCGATCTCCACAAGTTTTGCTCTCGAAGGAACTTGGCTGTATCGATATCTCGGCCTGTCCTACCGCTTGCTCTCTCCCCTGATCAGCCGAGCCGTGGCGGTTTCTGGAGGGGTAGCAGTAGAGCTGGGGACATTGGCGGGATTGCAGCCCCAGCAAATCCTGACGATCAACAATCCCGTCGTGGGTCCTGATTTTCGGGATCGTTGTAACGAACCTGCGGATCATCGGTGGTTTGCGCAGCCGCGGGGTCCTGTTTTTGTCACTGCAGGCCGGATGGTTGCCCACAAAGATCACGAAACGATGATCCGGGCTTTAGCGATTCACCGGCGTCGATTTGACGGCCGCCTGATCATTCTTGGCACCGGTCCGTTGAGCGAAACGTTGAGAAACTTGGTCGCTCAACTGGGTTTGGAGCACTCCGTGGACTTTCTGGGCTTTAAATCTAACGTCTTGCCGTTCATTCGCCAGGCGGATGCCTTCGTGCTGAGTTCCCGCTGCGAAGGTTTCGGTAACGTGATTGTTGAGGCTTTGGGTTGTGGCACGCCGGTAATCTCCACACGTTGCGACTATGGACCGGCAGAGATCCTTGATGACGGCCGCTACGGCGTGCTGGTGGAGACACGCAATCCGCCGGCCATGGCTCGTGCAATGGATCAGGTGGCATCGTTGCGAGACCGGTTCCAGGCCGAGACGCTGCGGCAACGCGCTGGAGAATTCAGTTACGCGGCTTGTGCGACACGTTATCTGGCGCTGTTTCAGTCGCTGACGCCACATCGCGCTTGGGCAGTTTAGGTATGCCGATCTCCAGCCCGTTCGACCTGACACTTTGCATGGGTTCTGCCCGGGAAATCGTTCGCGGCGCGCTGCGGAATGCGCCGGCGGATGGCGTCGCACTGGTGGTCACTCCGAATATCGACCATATCGAGACGATCCGCCGGTCACCTCTCTTGGCGCGGGCTTATCGCAACGCTGCGCGTGTAGTTTGCGATGGTTGGTCGGTTCAGGTTTATGCGCGGTGGTGCGGTCGTCGCCTCGCTCGGGTGACTGGGTGCGAGATCACATCCGAACTGCTGCGGCTGGCACCCTATGCACACCCACACCGAATGTTCTTCGTGGTGGATTGTAAAGGAACGCAATGTGCTGTTCAGGAATGGGCGGCGCGCAACGGTGTGGTTTTCGATGTCGACGTCCCTCCATTTGGATTTGAGCGCGATGTCAACTACTCCGCTCATCTGGCAGAATTGATCAAAGAAAACCGGACGAGCTTGCTTATCATGGCAGTCGATGCGCCCCGTGGCGAAATCTTTGTAGACTCCTACCGCTCGGTTCTCCCACCCTGTTGGGCTTTTTGCGTGGGTCAAGCGGTGAAGATCGAACTTGGATTAGTCCAGCGGGCGTCCAGCCGGTGGCAATCGCTAAGGATGGAATGGCTTTGGCGAACAATCCAAGGGCCATCGAGACTGACTGTACGTTACATTGCTGCGACGATCGGGTTCGGCTTTGCCGTCCTTGACGATCAGCTGCATCATCTGAGGGAAGGATGGCCATAAAGGCTTCGGCACAAGTGGTTCGGCGCATGGTGTCCATGACAGGATATCTGCAAAGCTTATCGGCGCTGCCTCCGCGCCATCGGGCCTCGACGAGGACACAGCGTCGAACGGGCGCCCGCCCATCCCGTGTGAACCTGGCAGGACTTAAACTATGAACGATACCCTCGCCCTTCCGCCACGTTTGGTCATCCGCGATCTGCTCTTGACCGCATTTGCGCAAAAGGCGCGTGTCTGTTTGATTTTCTTTTGTATCACAGCGCTTAGCGTCGTGATCGCCATGCAGGTGCAGCCTGATTACAAAGCAAAATCCAGCCTGCTCGTTCTGCTTGGAACGGAGCACACGTTCCGTCCGGCGGCCGGCCAACAGTTCAGCAATGGTGGCGGGGTGGACGCCGAGCAAGTGCTACGCACGGAATTGAGCATACTAGGAAGCGATGACCTGCACCGGACAGTAATTCGGGAAGTCGGCATCGAGAAAATGTACCCAAAGCTGTTCGAAAAACCCAGCCAAATTTCAAAATGGTTGCAGGATATGCGCCGGTTACTGACCGACACATTAGGAACAACCGAAAGAGCTACCGAGTCGGAGGCCGCCGATCCGATGTCGCGTGCGATTGATGCTTTTGCGCGTAATCTCACGATCACGGTGGATAAAAAATCTAGCGTCATTGGCTTGGAGTTTGCCAGCACCGACAAAAATGTATCGGCTGACGCGCTGCGCGTGCTGGAGTCGCAATATCTCACGTTGCGGACGAAGCTCTATGGTGACGTTCAGGCGCCTATCGTGCAGGTGCAACAAGATGTCGTGGGAAAGCAACTTGCTGACGCAGACGCAGCCCTCCAGACGTTTAAGCAGCAACACGATATCAGCAACTTCTCCGAACGCCGAGCCATCTTATTGAGACAACAGGGCGACCTGGAAGCGGCGCTAACCAAATCCGAAGCTACGATCGCGGAACAGACTGCGCGGTTGTCGCAGTTAAATCAACAACTCGGTACCGTGGCGGGAAATAAGAAGGGCCCCCCAAACGCTGCGGCGGCATTGCAAGGGATGGTACAAGCGTATCAGCAGCGGCAAGAGGATGCCCAAACGCATTATCGCGGCTCTCCCGCGGTCGATGCAGCCCGCCAAGCTATGCTTGAGCGCGAGACAGACATCGCCCGAATGCAGGCCTCCCAGGCTTATACCGTTCAAGCCGACCGCAACAAGACGGAAGCAGACCTACGGTCAAGCTTGGCGGGGCACGACTCTATTGCCGCTCAGCTTACTGCGATGAACAAGCAGGTCGCGGCTTTGGATGCGGATGAACTGCAATTGCATCAACTGGAGCGCAATCGAGCTGTTCTTGAGGACAACTACAGGGCCGTGACGAAAATCCTAGATGAGCGACAAACAGTCGAGGCCGTCGAAGCGCATCGCGAATCTTCAGTGCGCGTCGTTCAACCGCCGCGAGTGCCAGCGCTACCGCAACCGACCCGCCGGTTGATCTTGATGGCCGGCTTGGTAGTCAGCATGTTGCTTTCGATCGGGTCGATCCTGATGTCCCATTTCTTCCGCGCCATCTACCTGCGGCCGGAGGCCTTGGAAATGGATACTGGACTGGTGGTGCTCGCTTCGGTGCCGGATTTGCGGTCGATTGGCGGACCGAGATCATCGGTGCTGGTCGTGCCGGCCTGAGTTAGCCGCAACGGGTTGTGGCCGCGGCGGATTGCCGCGACCCACACGCCGGCAAATGGCGATGCTAGGTTTTGCCGATTCTCACCGGATCGCGAGCCTTTGACCGTCGACTGCATCTTCAGCGGTGGCGGCGGGACACGATGAAATATGGAGAACCAGATGATCGCCGCTGTTGTTTCAGACGAGCGCGTTACAAGGGGGCCTGTCTTCTTATGAGCAACCGGCGAACAGTGTTTCTTGTCAGCCCTTATGGGCAAATCGGCGGCGGCATGGGCAGCATCATGGACTACCTTGCCTCTGTGCGGCTCGGCGTGTCAGACCGTTTCGATCTCCAGCGCCTGGAATCGAGGGGCGGCGGCCATGTTGCTTTCTCGCTGGTTTTCCTGGCTCTGGCCGCCGGACGGATTTTGCTGGAGGGCGCTCGCGGCCGTCTTGCCGTAGTGCATTTGAACCTAGCCGAGCGTGGTAGCGTTTACCGTAAGGCAGCGTTGCTAGGAGTAGCAAAACTGGCGGGCGGTCGCGTGTTGTTGCATCTTCATGCCGCACAGCTCGTACAATCCCATGCGGCGACTGGGAGGCTCGGTAAGGCGTTGCTTCGCTGGATGTTTCGCAGTGCCGATCACTGTGTGGTCCTAGGAGACGTCTGGCGTCGTTGGGTGGTCGATACGTTTGATGTGCGGCCGAATATGGTCGGTGTCATTTACAACGGTGTTCCCGCGACCAAATTGAAGCCGCGCACGCCGTCCCTCGATGGGTCTTTCCGCTTGCTTTTCGTCGGTAATCTCCTGGAGAGAAAGGGTGTTAAGGATTTGCTTCACGCCCTCGCCTGCCCTGGCATCGCGGCACGCAACATAGTCCTGACGATGGCTGGCGGCGGCCCTGTCGACACATATCGTGAGATGGCGTCGGCCCTTGGTATCGGTGATCGGGTTACGTTCACCGGATGGGTAAGCCAGGACCACGCTCGCTCGCTTATGGTTAACTCAGACGCATTGATTCTGCCCGCGTACGACGAAGGATTGCCGTTAGTCATACTTGAGGCGCTGGCCTCTCGAACCCCGGTCATTTGCACACCCGTCGGTTCGATACCGGAAGTTCTAGAGGATCGGCGCACGGCATTGTTCGTTTCCCCTGGGGACCAGGGCGAAATCGCGGCCGCGATCCTCGCGTTGGCAGACCAGCCGGAGCTGAGCAGCGGGTTGGCCGAAGCAGGTAAGTTACTGTACGAACGTCTATTTACTATGGAGGCGTTCGCTCAATCGGTTGGGTCCTTATATGAAATGCTGACCCCCCGCGACGGAACCACTACGGCATCGATGTGGCCGCCGGTTGAGGAAGGCGGCCGATGATCCGGCACCCGAGGAAATGGGTGGTGAAGGTTTTGTCGGGAGGTTTCGAGCCATGGTCTCCGGGGGGCCAGAGCGACAGCAAGATGCTCGACGAGAACGATATCTATCTAATGCCCGCCAGGATTTTCCTCATATTTAGCCAGAAGGTGCTAGCCACACGCGGAGATTCGCTTGGTTATCCACCTCGAAGCAACAGCTACCGGCTTTTCGGTAGACACTCGACCGAACAAACCGTCACGGTGAACTAACGATGTCTGAAGTGATCCACCATTTTACCGAGCGCGCCTGGAACCACCTGTCGGGCGCGAACGGGATTGAGTTGCTGCTGCTCTGGGCCACGATCATCCTGGCGGTTGTCATCACTTACATTCGTGCCAATCCCGGCCACTGGTCGGCTCGCGACTTCATGAGGCACTTTTTGCCCCTGGAGGTCTTTCATCATCCGTCCGCCCGAGCAGACTTTCTGTTCTGGCTGTCGCGCCGTATCTTCATCCCGCTTTTGGTGGTGCCACTGGTGATCTCCACAGCGGTGGCGGGGCATTTCGCATATTGGGTGCTCAGCAGCATTATCAGCCCCCCGAGTTGTCCGGTTTCGCCGGCTGGTCCGGGCCTGCTGCTCGCCTTCACAATTACCATGCTGCTCGCCTACGATCTCTCGTATTACCTATATCACCGCATGCAGCATCAAATTCCGATTTTATGGGAGTTGCACAAGGTTCACCATTCTGCTCAGATAATGATCGGAGTTACCAGGGAGCGTGTGCATCCGCTCGACGAGATCATGAATCGCTGGTGGGACGGCGTGATCCCGGGCCTGTGTTACGGTATCTGGCTGTTCTTTGCGCTGGACCCGGTGGAATTAACCGTCTTCGGAATCAATATTTATGCTCTCCGGAACATCATCCTGATGATGGATTTCGTGCGTCATACGCACTGGAAATTGTCATATGGTCGGCATCTCGATGCGATCCTACTCAGCCCCCACTATCATCAACTGCATCATAGCGTTGCAGAGAGGCACTGGGACAGGAATTTTGGTCTCGGCTTAAGTATTTGGGACCGCATGTTCGGAACCTTGGTTGTCCCCGAACCAGATGAAGATTTCGTATTTGGATTGACTGACAACGAGCACGACGAATATCAGTCACTCTACAAGCTCCATTTCGTGCCGCTGAAGAAGATCGCCCTCCGGCTTGGCTTGGTCGGGCCTCGACGCGAAGCGGGGCGCACACGCCATCATGCCGGAGAGATTGTGTGACTTTGAAGATTGAGATCATCACTGACGCTGCCCGGTTCGCGGCGATCCAGCAGGCGTGGCGACAACTTTGGGAGCGTTCCGGGGCTTTCGTTTTCCAGCATCATGACTGGATCACCGGATGGATCTCGGGTGTGCGGGATCGCCGTGACATCAAGCTTCAAATAGCGGTAGCCTGGGAGGGCGATCAACTGTGCGGCGCGATGCCATGTGCGGTGCATCGTCGGTCGGGACTTCGTATTATGTGCTGGTCCGCTCAGCTATTTTCTGACTATTGCGACTGTCTAATAGATCCGGCATACGGAGATACGGATATTCTGTCATTGCTTTGGGACAGTCTGGCCCGGATTGGTGGCTTCGATCTGATAAACCTGCAACAAGTCAGGCCTGACTCCAAGTGCCGCGAATTTCTTGACCGACTGGTCAATGACGGCGGCCGGCTGCACCTTGGGGACCGGAGCGACCGGTGCATGCGCATCGACAATCGCTGGCCGGACGGCGAATCCTTTTTCCGTTCCCTCAACAAAAAAGCTCGCAATAATCACACGCGAGGGAAACGCATCTTAGCCGAATTGGGTGGTGATGTGAGCTTCCGATTTGTCGAGCCAGCCGAAAATGCCACTGGTCTATTCGACGAGATCATTCGGTTGAAGGAGATTTGGCTTCGCATTAACGACGCGAGTTCGCCGCTCCTTGGTCCCGATGCTCCAGTATTGCGTGCGATCCTCGACCAGGCATGGCGATCAGGTATGGCGAGAATTTTTCTTTTAGAGTGTGGAGGCAAGGTTGCGGCGGCCTCGATCAATTTTGTGTACTCCGGGCGCATGGAAGCCTATTTCACCGCCTATGACGCTGCCTTTGATCGCGCCTCTCCAGGAACCATCCTTATCGTAGAATATGCTCGCTGGTCATTTGACCGCGGACTTAGCCATGTCGATTTCCTGCGCGGCGAGGAGTCCTTCAAGTTCCGGATGGCCAACGGCGAGACGTTGCTCAGCAGTTTTGCTGGCGCTCGGACCCTAGTGGGTCAGGTGGCAGTGTCTGGCCATCGGTGGCTATCGCGGCGGCGCCAGCGGCAGGAAATCGTGAGCGTCCGTCCCGATGACGAGCTCGAAGCTGTTAATTGATTCGGATGGTTTTCTGGCACAGCACCGACCCTACGGGCGCGCGACGAAGTTGGGGCTGAGCGGAATCTCCTTGATGCAAATCATCCGTTTCCCCCCAGGAGCGTAAAGGGGTCGCTCACTACGGTCACGTGACGCGCATATCACAACCACCTTATCGCGGCCTTAATCGCTTTTCATACCGTTCCGATTATGGTTTTCTGTCGCAACGGAAACGTCAACCTGTTCGTGGAATGGACCTCATCGTGTCCGATAATTCACTCTTAAAAGACGGCAAGGACATGCGCGTCGCAGCTGAACTCGCGACCAGATTTTCGCCTCACGGAGTGGTAGAGGATGTGGTTCACGTAGTTGACATGGGTGGTTATAGCGAACCGGCTGTAGTCCGGGATCCGCACATCCTATTGGCGACCACCGGTCAGTTGCCGTCGACAGCTCGCTTAGCGATGGAGTTACGAAGCGCCGGCGCGACGGTAAGTCTGATCGCACCGAGCCGCCACCCCGCTCGTATGCTCGACCTGATCTCACACCGAGCGATCTATCGTGCCTCGAGACCGCAGCAAAGCCTGGAAGCTGCGGCGCTTCGACTTCGGCCGGACATCATTATACCTTGCGATGAACGCACTGTACGGAACCTCCATGCGCTCTCGAGACGCACACGGCACGTGTGGGTCAAGGAGTTGATTAAACGATCGACATCTCCCGTCGAAAGTTTTGACATAGTCACCTCCCGCGCCGCGTTACTGGCGCTCGCTCGGAGAGAGGGTGTTCGGGTCCCACCCTCCAAGCCGCTACCAGACGAAGAAACGCTGGACCGGTGGGCAGAATTGAATAGGACGCCATTTGTCCTGAAGGCTGATGGCAGCTGGGCGGGCTTTGGGGTGCGGATCATCTCTGACGCGGCCGCTGCCAAGGATGCCTATCGGCGGATGACTCGGCCAGTTACTGGACGTTTGGCGCTGCGGGAGATGCTACTTGAAAGTAATTACTTTGACATGCGATCCTGGCTGCTGCGTGAACGGCCAGCGATGTCTGTTCAAAGCTATGTCGATGGCTGGCCGGCCAATGTCGGCGTAGCGTGTTGGCAGGGGGAGGTCTTGGCGGCAACCTGCGCCGAAGCGGTTGCAACAGAATCCGCGACCGGCCCATCCACGGTTGTGCGCATCATCCACAATGCCGAAATGATTGATAGCGCCACTCGGATCGTGAAGTCGCTGGGCTTGTCAGGAATGATTGGCTTCGATTTCATGATCGAAGCGGCAACCGGTGTGGCCTATCTAATCGAGATGAATCCAAGGAACACACCGATTTGCGCCGTTCGCCTTGGGCCCGGCCGCGATTTGGCCGAGGCTCTGGTCGCACGGATATCCGGGCGCCCGGTGCGTGAGCGACCCTCGCGGACGGAGCGAGATATCGTTGTCTTTTTTCCGGACACTTGGCGCGAGGATCCGGCGAGCGATTTCCTCAACCGAGGCTACCACGACGTTCCGTGGGAGCAACCAGATCTAGTAAGATCTCTGATGTTACCCGACCGACGGGAACGCTATGGGATCTGGCGGCTCCTTCGGCGGATCTGGCTAGCCATGAACGCCACACGTCCGAGTTCAAAATAAACTTTCTACGCCGGAAGACCTTCGGTGAAGGCAAGCCCGTGTAGCCTTAAGCCTACCTTCACAGCGACTGCGGTCCATGAAACAACAAATCGTTAATCCCTAAACATCACAATTCATTACCTAAACTGCTCTGCACTACCCGACACGTCGACCAGCTTTTCTTCGAAAACTTTTAGCGCATAAACCCTTGCGCAGTTTTGATCACGGTATGGTGATTGCCTGGACAATCTCCTCAGACGGACATCATCTATAGTGCGATCTGCAGTCATGCCCCTGGATTCCGATATGCGCCGGCCTTCGAATTTGATGAAAGCCATGACGGTGACGGAACCGGTACGTGCCCCAGTCGCTCCGGGCCAACCGTCTGACTATCTTGACCTGTATGGCTTGTCGAAGCCCCCATTTGGCGGCCCATCAGACACGTCCGGTTACATTCTTTTCGGATCCCATAGGCGTGCGTTCGAATTGCTGATCGACCACATGATGAACGGCCATGGTGTGATCGTTCTGGCCGGTGAGGGCGGCGTCGGCAAAACGGAAACGCTCAGATCTGCAGCAGCGATCGCGACCGAGTTGGGACTGCGGACGATCATGATGTCACGCCCATCCGGCGGTCGCGTCAGCATCGAGCAACTGATGGCGTCGCTGGACGGCGAACCCGAAAGCTTTCATCAACCTCCTCGCAAAGCGCTATTGGTCGACGATTTTGACCTGCTGCCGGATGAATGTGTCAGCCTGCTGCGGTTCCTCGCTCGCGAAAGTCCGGATGACCCTCATAGTTCTGCGATCGTATTATGCGGTTCTGCCCCCGCTTCGGGGCGCCCGGAGGTAGCTGAGCTCGGGGCCCTTGCCCGGAACACGATCCGCTTGTTACGGCTTAGTCCCGCCGAGGTCCGCCAATACATCGAGCGTTCCTTGTGGGTCGCGGGCGGCACCACGCGCCGGCTAATCACGCCTGAAGCCATCAGGTTTATTACTGCTCGCTCCGATGGTCTCCCAGGTACCATCAATCGCGTTATGGAGGCTGCGTTGACGGCGGGGTTTGCCCGAGGCGACGTGATGATCACCGCCAAGACGGTGGATTCGGTCATCGGACCTCCCCCGCCCCGCCCGAGGCCGCGCTCCGATAGACGCGAAGCCGCGGACGCAAAGGATCGCGTCCTGCAGATCGTCGGCGCGGCCCTGCTGGTGATAGGAGCCTCTGTCTTCCTCTATAGAGGCTTGACCGGGCTACCGGAAAAAGGTGTTCAGCCCCAAACGCCTAGCATTGCCCACACCGCGGTGCTACAACCGCCGCCGATTCCGACTAAGGCCGGCGAAACTTTACCCCCTGCGCTGATGGCCGTGTTGATGAAGCGGGGCAACGAGGCCCTGGACCTGGGAGACATTGCCTCTGCCCGCCTGCTGTTCCAGCGCGCGGCCGCCGGCGGGAATGCCGCGGCTGCGGTGGCAATAGGAAAAACCTACGATCGGAATTTCACGCCGTCGGCGGGTGCTCAAGACTCGGCGCGCGCTTTAGAGTGGTATGTAAAGGCGGTTGCGCTTGGGGATCCGAACGCCGGCGATCTTCTGCAACGGCTTGTGGCCCGTTGAGTGCTTAGATTTAGAAGTCAGGAGCTCTTGAATTCGATGTCTTGGGCGCCCTGCCACAACACCATCTTGCCCAGGGCCGCCAGATTTTCGTTGCCTTCCACAACGGTCAAGAAATGGTTTCCGGCCAGCTGTCCCATTTTGCTCGCGAACTGGACGCCGCCATAGGCCAGCAAAATTTCTGTTTCCGAAATCCCGCCTGGGTATAGCAAAAGCTGGCCGGGGGGCGGGTAGCTGGTGTGATTTTCGAACGGCAAACCTAGATCGAGATCGCCCAGCGGAATCCAACACCCTTCTCCGCTCCAACGGACATGAATGATGCGTTCCCGGTACGGCAAGAGAGACCGAAATTTAGCGCACGTTTTTGGAGCGTTGGCTTCCTCGAATATAGCCTTGAAGGAGTAGCCGCCCGCGGTGATGTCTATCAGGCTCATGGATTATTCTCTGATTTAAACCAGAAACGCGCTAGCGTCGAAGTCGAACGGAACGTTGCCAGTGGGCTTGATCAGGTCATACGGCGCGCGCGCCAGAAACTGGCCCGTGCCGGGCTCGGCTTGGACGATACCGTCCTTCATAACGACCTCGCCACGCCGGATTGTGGATACAGGCCATCCCGTTAGCTCCAGACCTTCGTACGGCGTGTAATCGATGATGTGCTGCATCAACTGGTTGGTGATAACGATCTGCTCCTTAGAGTCCCACAGTACAAGGTCAGCGTCTGCGCCTGGCGCGATGGTGCCCTTCCGCGGATACAGCCCGAACAGGCGTGCCGGATTAGACGACGTGAGACGCACAAATGCGCAAGGGTCAATGCGGCCTTTCGATACGCCCTCGCTGAAGATGATCGGCAGGCGGGAGCCAAGCCCAGGCACCCCATTAGGAATATCCCGGAACGGCGCATCCAGCCCGTGAACCCGTTTTCCGACAGGCGTTTCGTAGCTCCAGCCGCTATGATCCGAGGAAGTAACATCCAAAGTGCCGTCTTTTATCATTCTCCACAGGCCCTCGCTAGCCAGGGTATCCCGAGGCGCAGGGCTGCACATGAACTTGGCACCCTCGAAGCCGGGCCGGTCCATATGGTCGGCGGAGAGAACGAGATACTGCGGACAGGTTTCACCCCACACTTTCAAGCCGCGCGATTTCGCGCGCGCGATTTCCTCTGCCACTTCGGGGCAGGAGACGTGGAAAACCTGAATTGGTTGGTCGACCATTTCGGCTAACGCGATCGCCCGGTGTGTCGCCTCGCGCTCGATCACGCTGGGACGTGACCAGGCGTGATACTTCGGCGCAGTCCGATTGTCGGCTAACAGTGCGGCGGTCCGCCAGTTGATCGCATCGTAGTTCTCACAGTGGACCGTTACGAACGCGCCCGTCCGTCGGGCGGCGGCCAGAACGCGAATGAACTGGCGGTCGTCCAGATGCATCGGGTCGTATGTGAGAAACACCTTCAGGCTGCGAACGCCGGAAGCGACAACCTGAGGCACTTCGTTGAAGATCACCTCATCGGTGGCGTCGGTGATAATCTGGTGGAAGGTATAATCCACCATCGCCTTAGCCGCGCGCCGGCGATATTCGGCCAGCGGTTCTAGAATACCGTGGCCTTTGAACTGGGTGGAGAACGTGATGACACTCGTCGTGCCGCCAGCCAACGCTGACGCGCTGCCGGTGGTCCAGGTTTCCTCGTCCGCGCCGCCGTTCGCGTGTAATTGCTCGATGTGACAGTGCGAGTTGACGCCACCCGGCATCACCAGCAACCCGTTTGCATCGATGGTGCGTCGGCCGCTCAGGCTCGTCCCGACCGCGGCGATGCGACCGTCGACCACACCGACGTCGGCTTGAAACATATCGGACGGCGTAACTACCGTGCCGCCGGCGATCACCAGATCATAGTCGGCCATGTCAGGCGCTCCCTAACCCGCGTGCAGAGCTTTCGCAGCGGAATTGTGCCGCGAAATCAGGGCTGTCAAGTCCACTCCCGGGATCTCACCGTCTTCTACGACCCACCGCCCGGCCACCATGACCCGGTCGGCCTGATGGGCGCCGCAGAGCACCAGCGCTGCGATCGGATCCGCCGCGCCGGAGAACCGCAGTTCGTCCAATGTAAACAGCGCTAAGTCCGCTTGCATCCCGACGGCGATGCGGCCGAGTTCCGTTCGGCCGATGCACGCGGCGGATCCCGCGGTGGCCCAGCGTAACGCGTCCTTGTGGCTCACTTTCTCCACACCGTAGCGGCCGCGCTGCAGCATGAAGGCCGCCCGCACCTCCTGCATCAGGTTCGACGCATTGTTGGACGCCGAGCCGTCGACGCCGAGGCCGACATGCATGCCGGCCTGCTCCATCTCGCACACCCGGCAGGTGCCGCTTGCAAGAATCTGGTTGCTGCATGGGCAGTGCGTGACGCAGGTGCCCGCCTTTGCCAGCCGGACGATTTCGGTCGAATCGAGGTGGACACCATGGGCCAGCCAGGTGCGGTCGTTCAACCAGCCGTTTTGCTCAAGGTAATCCAGTCGTCGGCAACCGAAATTCGCCACGCAGAATGCTTCTTCATCGGCGGTTTCGGCGAGATGGGTATGCAAACGTACGTTTGTCCGTTCTGCCGGCGCGGCGGTGGCTAACATCAGTGATGGGGTGACGCTGAACGGCGAGCATGGCGCCAATGCAACCTGAATCATCGCCCCTTGGGTCGCATCGTGATAGCGCGCGATCAGACGTTCACTGTCGGCCGGGATGGTGTCCTGGTCCTGCACGACGCTATCCGGCGGCAATCCGCCGTCGCGCTGCGACAAGTTCATCGACCCGCGCGTCAGCACGACGCGAATACCCAGGCGCTGGGCCGCGGCGAGCTCGGTATCGATCGCGGCTTCCAGGCCCTTTGGGAAGACGTAGTGGTGATCCGTGGTTGTCGTGCAGCCAGACAGCAGAAGCTCCGCCATCGCAACTGTGACTGCGGCATCCAGCGTATCCGGGGTCAGGCGAGCCAACAGTGGATACAGCGCTTGCAGCCAGGGAAACAGTTCGCGGTCGAGAGCGGCGGGGCTGGCTCGCGTCAGCGTCTGATAGAAATGATGGTGCGTATTGATCAGGCCAGGTGTGACGACGTGGCGGCTGGCATCGAATACCGTCACGTCCGGCGTGGCCGGTTCCGCGCCACGTGCCACGCACTCGACGATACCGCGCGTGTCGACAACGACACCACGTTCCGCGCCATCAGCCAGGATCCCCAGGGGATCCTTGATCCATAGTCCGCCGGTCACACCGCGTCGATCACGCTGACATGCGCAGCAACCACACGCCAACCGTTTGGCGTGCGTGCCCAAGTCTGCATTTGGCGTCCGACCTTGCCTGGGGTCGTTTCGCGATGAAACAGTGTAGCAGCGGTGGCGAAATCGTTGCCGTACGTTGTAATGACCGTCCTCAAGGTCATCCGCGCGAGCCCCACCGGAGATCTCCCGGCTCGGAAGGCGCCGATCTCGTGATAGCCGTAAAGGTTTTCAGAGAGGCCGTAGCGGATCGTGTGCGGGCTGTTCCAGAACAGCTCTTGCAACGTATCAATGTCATTCGTCACCAGTGCCGCTTCGTAAAGTGCGAATGCCGCTTCCACCTCCGTCTTCACGGCTGGCAGGTTGATGTCCATCGGTCACGCTCCCAAAGCAGCCACGGGAGCGGAGACAACACCCGAGGTTTCCAAATGCTGGGCGATCCGCAGCGCAAGATCCTCACGCCACGGCGCAGTAATGATCTGCACACCAATCGGCAGGCCAAGCGCCGTCATCACGGGAACCACGACAACTGGCAAACCGACCAAAGAAATCGGTTGTGTATACAGACCGATATTGGCGCGCGTGGGTATCTCCTTGCCGTCCAGCACAAACATCTTCTGGCCAATAAACGGCGCGATACAGGGGGTCGCCGGTGCCAGGATCGCGTCGAGGCGCTGGAAAAGACGGAGCATTTCCTCTCGGAACCAACGGCGGAACTTTTGCGCCTGCCCAACCGCCGCAGCCGGTACCAGCGCACCCGCGATCAATCGATCTCGAACATCGGCATCGAAATCATCCGGCCTTGCTCGCAGCCGTTCCAGATGCAGCGCCGCCCCTTCGGTGGTGGTGATAACGTAGGCCGCACTGCGAGCCCGTTGCGCGTCCGCGATCGTGATCGCCTCCGTTGCTCCAACCGCCGCCGCAACGGAATCCACCGCCATCAGGGCTTCGGGCGTTGCGCCAGCGCGGAAATATCCTCCCGCGCAGGCAATGCGCAGACCGTCGATGCCTCGGTCCAGAAGGCCGGAAACTGCTTCCACCGGCCGATCGACACAGACAGGATCAGCCGCATCATATCCCTGCATCGCGTCATAGGACACGGCCAGATCCCCGGCCGAACGAGCCAACGGTCCGAGATGATCCAGACTCGACACGAACGGAAAGCTGCCTGCCCGCGTCAGACGCCCGTAGGTTGGTTTCAATCCGAACAAGCCGCAGAACGATGCCGGGACGCGAATTGACCCGTTGGTATCCGATCCCAGTGCGAGCGGTACCAAACCCCCACCCACGGCCCCGCCGGATCCGCCGGATGACCCGCCGGTCATGCGCCTCGTGTCGAATGGATTGCGTGACGGACCGTAATGCACGTTCTCGCCGGTGAAGTCATAGGCGTATTCGCCCATATTCAGCGTACCAACCAGGATCGCGCCGGCAGCTTCCAGGCGTGAGACCAGCGGCGCATCGGCGGTCGCGGACGGATGGTCTCGGTTGATCTTCGATCCGGCCAACGTAGGTAGACCCGCGACATCGATCAAGTTCTTGACCGCGAACGGCACGCCCGCCAGCGCGCCACGTCTAGTTCCTCGAGCGATCGCAGCATCCAACGCCGCCGCGCTGGCCCGTGCCCGCTCGGCCGTCACCGCGGTGAACGCGTTCAGCACCGGATCGAACCTCTCGATCCTGTCCAGACACGCCGCCACGACATCCGTGGCACGCACTCGTCCGGCGCCGACCTGGGCGGCGATTTCGGTGGCCTTCATCAAGCGCGGAACACCGGCGCGGGATCGAGATGGTCCCCGAGCGGCGTCCCCAGAACGATTGCGGCATGATCGAGGCAGATCGCCAAATGCGTGCGAACCGCGGGCCTCCATTCGGCTTTCATCTTGATCTCAAGAGCCTCGGTTCCGGCATCGATCAAGGCGTCCAGTGCGGCTTCGTGCATCATCAGTCCCCGGGGTTCGATCGCAGCCAGGCGCGCCAGCCGCCAAGATGAGTGATGTCGGTCGCATCCGCGACGCCAGCTGACTCTGCCAGAAACCCGAGACAGGGGCCATCTTCCAGTGTCACCGTTCCAAAGCTTAACGGCGAAGGCACCTGTGCGAGCAGATCTCCTATCGCCGTTGTCGGCAATGCCCAAACCTCTCCGGCGATCGCGGCGCCATGCACCGCGCGCACCATGCCAGGCCGGTTGCCAAGGGCGAACAAGCGATACACCGGCTGTGTCCGCGTTTCTCGAAGAAAGCGACCACCGACGGTCGTGAGTTGCCAATTCAGCGGCAGGCCGGACATATGGGCGCCGATGCAGAACAATTCGGTCTCGTTCGCTTCGAGAGGGTCGGGCTCGGCGGGTGGCGGCAATCGCCGGCCCGTCGCACCTACGGTCGTCGCGAACCGACGGTGCAACGAGTTGGCCAACGGGGCGACGCGTCCCTCGGACCACGCAGGACCGAGCAGCACGCCGCCAACTGCGGGGCGTCCGACGGGAACGGCGAACGCGGCCATGTCGCAGAGGTTGGCGAAATTGGTGAATGTGCCCAAGCGGCGATTGGGACCGTATGGGTCCGCAGCGACCTCAGCCAACGTTGGACAAAAGGGAGCGGTGGGCAGCAGCAAAGCATCATACTCAGTAAATAATAGCGCGGCTTGACGACGAGCCTGCTGCAACAAGTGGAAAGCGTCAAAAGCGTCCACGGTCAGACGGCGCAGGCCGGCCTCCAGAACCGCTCGGGTGACCGGGAAGAGGACGTCCGGCGTTGTCTCGATCACCGTTCGGAGAGCTGCGGTGCGTTCGGATACCCAAGGACCCTCGTAGAGGAGATTGGCGACTTCCAGAAACAACGCCATATCGACCGGCTCGGCGTTCAGGAAAACACCGGCGTCCCGATACGCGGTCGCGACATCTGGATCGCACAGGGACGCGACATCGCCCATCGCCACACGCCCGGACGACAACGCAGCCCGGCGCAAATGCGGAAACGGCGCTCGGCGAGCATAGGGATCCATTGGATCAAACCCGGCGATGATGCGCTGCACGGCGAGCGCCTCGTCCACGGAACGGGCAAATACCGAGATCGTATCGATCGAACGGCAGGCCGGCACCATGCCACCCGCCGGGACACTGCCAATTGTGGGTTTCAAACCGACGATATTGCCGAATGCAGCCGGCACACGGCCCGACCCGGCAGTATCGGTGCCGAGGGCGAACGGTACGATCCCGGCCGCGACGGCGCACGCCGAACCGGAGGATGAACCGCCTGGCACCAGCGCAGCGTCGAAAACGTTGCGCGGGACGCCGTAGGGGCTGCGGGTGCCAACCAGCCCAGTCGCGAACTGATCGAGGTTGGTCTTGCCGATCAGCACCGCCCCCGCATCTAGCAGGCGACGCACGGCGGGCGCATCTTGGTTAGGTACGGTGGCAAAATCGGGACAGGCTGCGGTGGTGGGCATCCCCGCAACGTCGATATTGTCCTTGACCGCGAAGGGAACGCCCCAAAGCGGCCGGCCGCGCGGACCCTCTACCTCTAGCGCAGCGGCATCGGCCAATATTGCGTTGTCAGCGCGCCGAAGAATCCAGATCGCGGGATCAGCATGGGCGCGGTCCGCGGCCAGCGCCGCCTCCGCCATCTGCACAGGCGTCAAGCGGGTACCCTCAGCGAGGCCAGGTGGCGGGAAACATCGTTGAGTTCAAGTGATGACATCGCAGGCCGCTTTAGGATGAAGCGCTGTTCTGCCACGATCTGGGGAGGATCGGGAGACTTAACGACGGCCAAGGTGGCCGTTAAAACCCAATCGCGCGGAACCGCATGGACCACTCCTACTCGCCGCGCCCCGGTCGCTGCCTATCTTCCGGGCACCGGTGCGCGAACCGCATCGGGCGTCAGGCTAGGCGGTTGTGGAGACGCAAGAATGAGGCCAAATGGGTTGTCCTGTCACGCCTTGTCGATTGGCGAAAGGCTGCTCAACCCCTAGGCTGTGTCCGAAGGGAGGACCACGATGGACGCACTTGAGTTGATGCTCAGCCGCGAATCGGCGTTGAAACTGGAAGCTCCGGCCCCCTCGGCCGACGAATTGGACCAGATGTTCGCCAGCGCGGTCCGGGCACCGGACCATGGCCGTCTGCGGCCATGGCGTTTCGTGCTCATCAAAGAGGGCCAGCGTGCGGCATTCGGCGCGTTGTTAGCGGACTCGTTGCGCCGCCGCAAACCGTCCGTTTCCGATGCCGAATTGCAATGGGAGCGCGATAAGGCATTCCGCTCGCCCGTTATCGTGGCAGTGGCGGCGAAGGTTTTGCGACAGCACAAGATTCCGGAGATTGAGCAGATCGCCTCCGCATCAGCGGCTGCACAGACGATCATGCTGGCCGCACCGGCGCTTGGCTACGGCGCCGTCTGGAAGACCGGGGCGCCTGCTTACGATCCGGAGGTGAAGCTGGCGTTGGGGCTGAACGCCGACGACGAAATTGTTGGGTTTCTATATATCGGCACCCGGGCCGGCGGGTCCTCGCCTTTTCCTCGGCCGGATGTCCGGGACTTCGTAACGACCTGGGCCGGATAGCCGCACCGTCCCCTGGTCAATCGCCTTTGTCGGACTGACCTGTCCCTGTCGGATGACCTCGTCGACAACATTGGAGAAGGACTTGTGTCACCTTTGAAGAACAAGACTGCACTCATTACCGGCGGCACAACCGGTATCGGTTTCACAACCGCTCGTCGACTTGTTGTCGAAGGTGCCCGCGTGGCGATTACCGGCACTGATCCCGCTCGCCTTGAGCAGGCTAGGGCGCAACTCGGAGGCAACGTGCTGGCGATCTGCTCAGATGCCGGTGACATTGCGGGTCAGCGCGCGGTCGCGAAGGCCGTTGGTGATACCTTCACTACGCTCGACATTGCTGTGCTCAATGCCGGAATCGGCGGCTTGCAATCAATCTAGAGAGGCCGTTCTTTCTCGTTCAGGCGCTGTTACTTGTCCTGGCAAACCCATCTTCGATCGTCCTTACGACGTCAATCAATGCCCGTATCGGGATGCCGAACTCGAGCATCTACCCCGCGACAAAGGCAGCTCTTGCGTCGATGGCCCGCACGCTTTCGGGCGACTTGATTGGCGGCGGCGTCCGCGTGAATGCCGTCAGCCCGGGGCCCCGTCGCCACCCCCTGCATGACAAAGTGGGCCTGATAGGCGATGATCTGGCTGCACTCGTGAGCCAATCCCGCTAGGCCGGCGCGGCGAGCCCGAGGAGATTGCGCAGGTGATCGTCTTCCTCGCCTCTGACGAAGGCGCTTTTGCGGTGGGCAGCGAGTTCGCCATTGACGGTGGGATGAGCAATCTCTGAAGGCGTCCGACTTGAGCGTGATCGCCTAAGGCTGAGCCAGTCGCAAGGCGTGAATCACGCGATCATACAAAAGCCGTGGTCGATAGCCCAAGTCTGGGTCAATCCCAAGGGATAATGGTCTGGGCGGCCAGCTACCCGCCGCCGAGCGGCATCATGTTGCGTTCAACCGCTCGGCGTAGCAACGCGGCGGACCGGTAAACGCCATGCACCATCTTGGAGTATGGCAGCACCAGAAAGAACGCCAGGATGAAGCCAAGATGGATCGCCATCGCCAGGCCCATCGCTCCCGTGGTGCGCACCGCAAGCAGAACCAGACCCGTTAGAGCCATCATCGCCAGCAGCATCAGTAGCGCGACGTCCCCGCCGAGCAGGCGTCGGACATTCGGCACCGGGTCGTCCACGAACTTCATCGCCAGCAGGCCGATTGTGCCAACCATCATCAGGACGCCGCCGACGGTTCCCAGCACTACTGGGGCGCTGATGAGCGGATACGGTGCCGGCCGCCCGAGGAACGTTTGATAAATAAACCCCGTCGTTGTTGCAGCGGAACACAGCAGAAAGCCATAGAACATCGCGTGATGCAGATAACGCCGGCGCATCGAGAATGCCTCGGAGTTGTCGTTGCATCCGTTACCGCCGCCGCCGAGGTTCTTCAGCGTCAGAACATCCCAAAGCGCTATAGCAGCCGACATCGGGCCAACCTGGTCGAGCGGCCCAGCATCTTGCCAGAAGTTCCGAGCCCCCATCGCCAGCGCCGCCAGGGCGAAGCCGAATGTCGCTACACCAGCGATCTGCATCGCCCACAGCTGGAATTATATTATAGAATGATCCCGCCGCCGTGCCGTGGCCGCCGAAGAAATTGCTGGGGTCGTTCAGCAACATGCTCAGGATCAGCACCACGGCGATGCCCAATGCGGCGATCAGCGAGACCATGGTGCCGTTGCGGTTAAACATGGCCGCCAGAGGTTTCGGCCAGGCATACTCGGCGTAGCTTTCGGCCCGCACTTCGGCCAGCGTCTTCGGGACGTTGACGCCCCATGCGTGGGGCGGACTGTATTGGCATGCGTAGTAACAGCCTCTGCAGTTGTGGCAGAGGTTGGACAGGTAGCTCAGATCGCCGGATGAGAATTCTCGACGCAGTTCCATTGCCGGAAAAACCGCACAAAATCCTTCACAGTATCGGCAAGCATTGCAAATCTCCATTTCCCTTCGAGCATTTTTGATGGCGTCAGTTTCTTGCACGACGCGCTGCCTCCTGGCCGGCGATGCGGCCGAACACCGTCCCGATGGTCATGCCGAGCCCCGCGAGATACCCCTTGCCGAGGATATTGCCCGACATGATCTCGCCGGATGCGAACAGGTTGGCGGTCGGCTGACCGTTCTCCATCAGAACCTGAGCCTTGTCGTTCACCCGGACGCTGAGGTAGGTGAAGGTGATGCCCGGCCGCAGCGGGTAGCCATAAAACGGTGGCTTGTCCACCGCGCGCGCCCAATTGGTCTTGTTCGGTGCAAGACCCTCGGTCGAATTGCCGTCCAGTTTCAGGTTGTCGAAAACCTGCCCGGGTTTTACCGCTTGGTTGAAGCCGTCGATCGTTTCGCGGACCTTCACGGGGTCCAGCTTCATCTGGACCGCCAGTGCCTCGAGGCTGTTCGCCTTCATCGCCGGGAACACCGAAGGCATGAACAGGGGGAACGCTTTCGCATCGCAAATGGAATAAGCGATCTGGCCAGGCTGCTGAGCGATAAGCCGCCCCCAGATGGCATATCGTTTCGGCCAGACATCTTCACCTTCATCGTAGAACCGTTCGCCACTACGGTTGACCACGACGCTGTAGGGCACACTGTCTAGACGGGTCGTAATCCCACCGTCGAACTTTGGTGCTCGTGCGTCCAGTGCCACGGCATGGAACTGAGTTGGGTCGCCAACCGCCCCGACGCCCTGATCGAGCAAATTCTTCAGTACCCGACCTCGATTATAGGGCGTGCCGCGTACGACAAAGCTGTCCACGGCGTCGCCCCAGTATTCGCGCATCCATTCCAGATTAGCTTGAAAGCCACCGGACGATGCCACCACGCAACGGGCTCGAATGGTTTCCGGGAAACCTTTGTAAGTGATGTCGACCGAGCGCGCAGCTCGGTCGTCCAGACTGATGGCGACGACCTCTGTATCATATAGAATTTCAACTCCGAGCTTTTCGGCGGTGAGGTAGTAAGCGTTCACCAAGGCCTTGCCGCCGCCCAGAAAAAAGGCGTTGGTTCGTCCGAGATTCAGCGTTCCGGTCAGGGACGGCTGAAAACGCACGCCTGCCGCCTTCATCCAGCCAAACACGCCAGAGGACGCTCTGATTGTCATGCGCGCGAGCGATTCATCGGTTTGGCCGCCGGTCACACGCAACAGGTCGTCCCAGTATTCATCTTCCTTGTATTCGTCGGTCAGCACCTCATTGGGCCGGTCATGCATCGCCCTGAGATTGCGAGTATGCCTGCTATTGCCACCCCGGAACGCCCTGGGAGCGCTTTCCACCAACAATACGCTGGCACCCGCCTGCCGCGCGGTGATCGCGGCGCACAAGGCCGCGTTGCCGCCGCCGGCAACTAGCACGTCGTAGATTTTCGTCCGATCCGGCACGCGTTCCCTCCGCCGAGGGCTATGTTCCTACGAAGGGTTGCGGGATCGTGCAAGGCGTGCGAACTCGGTCGCCGGAGGTCGAATGGAGGAGCCTTATGGCGGATCGCACAGAGGTTGATGGTGCGGGCGCGCGCGCTTGGCATGAGATCGTGCGGGACGTATTGAGACGCCACGACGTCAAGCTGGTCACCTATGTACCCGACAACGTGTTGCGTCCGCTGATCGAAGCGATCGAGGCCGACCCGTTCTTCACCGCCTTCACCTGTACCCGCGAGGAAGAAGCGCTCGGCATCAACGCTGGGGCCTGGATGGGCGGCACTCGTGGCATCCTGCTGATGCAGACCAGTGGATTCGCAACCCTGGCAAATGTGATCGCATCGCTCTCGGTTCCGTTCCAGATCCCGACGCTGATGATGGTATCAGAGCGGGGAACTCTCGGCGAATTCAACATCGGGCAATCGCTGGTGGCCCGAACGATGCGACCGGTGCTGGATGCGCTGTGCATTGAGACCCACACGATGACGCGGATGGACGAGGCGGAGTTCATCCTGGACCGGGGCCTGGTCCAGGCGTTTGCAACTAAGGCGCCGGTTTGTTTCATCCTTTCGCCACTGCTGACCGGTGGCAAGATTTTCGCGAAGTAGGGGTCGGATCATGGTGCATTTGGCGAACCACCCGGCGAACCGGGAGCAGGCGAAGGTGATGAACCGTTACGACATCACCAAGCGGATGATCCGGCTGCTGCATCAGGATGAGGCGGTGATCGGTGGCATCGGCTACACCAATTTCGACCTCTGGGCGGCCTCGAATTCTCCATCCGGCCGTCGGCAACAGAACTTCTACATGCTCGGCAGTATGGGGTTGGCGGTGCCGATTGCGCTTGGGGTTGCGATAGCCCAGCCACGTCGGAAAGTATTTGCGCTCGAGGGCGACGGGTCGATCCTAATGCAACTCGGCTCGCTGTCCACGGTGGCCGCGCGCTCACAAAAGAACCTATGTATTGTAATCATGGACAACGGCGCCTACCAGATCACCGGAGGCCAAATCACAGCAACAGGGCAAGGCGCCGATATCGTCGGGATCGCTCGGGCGTCCGGGTTTGCGCGCAGCGCATGGGCCGCCGATGAGGACGCCTTCCACGATTTGATCGGCCGCGCGTTGAAGGAAGAGGGCCCGTGGTTGATCGGCTGCCGGATTGATGACCAGAAGCCGGTGGATACGACGGAGCGAGATCCCTCACGGATCCGGGATAATTTTATGCGCGGTTTAGGCGTCGGACGGTAGGGGCGCCGTAAGCAAAGTTGGAGCCCCTACGGAACCCCGAATGTGGCGACCCGGTTAATTGCACAAAAGAACAGCACGCGCTTCTCATCGATCTTCGGATCACGCAAACCGTAGGGCCCGGGCTGCCCTGTGTACTTCGTCCAAATCCGATCGGTTTGTCGCGTGACGTAGTCTCCTCCGTCATCCCACTCCCGCAACTCCCGCCGCACCGTGCACTTGATTTGCATCCAGTGATACGGATTTTTCGGGTTGACCAGCAGCACCGAGAGCCGGGGATTATCGCGAATCCATTGGCACTTGTTGCGATGCGACGCCGTGTTGACCAGCACCTCTCCATCCGCATGGTCGAACCACATCGGGGTAAGGCTCGGCCGGCCATCCGGTCCAGTGACCGCAAGAGTTACGGTGACAGGCTCATCCAGTAATTGCCGGTAGATTGGCGCCAAATCATACAGGCTGGCGGCCTTGCGCTTGTCGCCCACGGCAAATTGGCCTTCCTGCGCACCGTGCGCCACATGACGAAAATTCGCGACAACGAAACCGTCGGTCATATCTGCTCCCCCCTGGCCGCCGGGTCCGGTTTCTCACCCGGACCTGCGTATTATAGGCCTAATTAGATTATTCCCGCACGCCGCCCCAAACGCGGTTAGCCGGCGCCATATTGCTTCTCAGGCAGCTCGGTGAGGCGCTGCCGCGGCCGGGGCGTTCCCATCGCGCTTGGCGGGTTCGACCGCACCCCCCGGCATGACGGACGCGCCAGCCTTTTCCACCTGTTCGGTCACCGAGGCGATCAGTTCCTCCCAACTTTTATCAAACAATTCGACACCCTGCCGTTCCAGCAGACCCGCCACGTCGGCCAAATCGACCCCGACACGCCCTAGATCGGCGATCAACGTATGAGCTGCTGCGTAAGTGCCGCGGATAGTGTCCCCACGAACCTCGCCATGGTCGGCGACCGCGTGCAGCGTCGCCTCAGGCATGGTGTTGACGGTGTCCTGAGCAACCAGATCAACGACATATTTGGTGTCCG
The DNA here is from genome assembly GCA_963819345.1 of uncultured Alphaproteobacteria bacterium. GTDB lineage: Bacteria > Pseudomonadota > Alphaproteobacteria > Acetobacterales > Acetobacteraceae > Rhodopila. The sequence continues at coordinate 470,438 of CAWFVX010000010.1, read as the reverse complement.
GGTACGACTTGTCCTTGACCCCGGTGGAGGCCCACAACAAGCGCTGCGCCTTAGCCCCTTTCGCGGCCAGAGCCTTCCACCGCGCCGACCCGAGCATCTGCTCATAGACTTCATAGGCCAGTCGGCTATTTGCCACAGCGGCCTGGCCACGCAATCGGGCTGCATCGGGGGACTTTTTCTGGTCGAGCCGCTTATCCACCTCAGTATCAACCCGGCTGACGAAAAACGAAGCCACGCTTTCGATCCCCGCCAGACTGCCGCCGCCCGCTGCCCGCTGTTCTAGACCCTCAAGGAACGCATCAAGAACAGCCTTATAGCGCTCGACCGAGAAAATCAGTGTCACATTGACGCTGATCCCCGCGGCCAAGGTCGCCGTGATCGCCGGCAGGCCGGCGAGCGTCGCCGGGATCTTGATAAACAGGTTGGGGCGGTCGACCAGCCACCACAGGCCACGTGCCTCGGCCGTGGTGCGGTCGGTATCATGGGCGATCCGGGGGTCCACTTCGATCGACACGCGTCCGTCCCGCCCTCCGCTGCGGTCGTAGGCGGGTCGCATGATGTCGCAGGCCGCCCGCACGTCCCAGGCGGTCAGCAGCCGAAGCGTCTCGCCGATGGCGGTGCCACGCAGGGCCAGGTCACGTAATTGATCTTCATAACCGGACCCCGCGCCGATCGCCTTGGCAAATATCGTTGGATTGGTGGTGATGCCAACGATCTCCCTCTGCTCGACCGAGTGGGCCAAACTGCCGGAGTGAATGCGCGTCCGGCTTAGGTCGTCGAGCCATACAGCCACCCCAGCCGCCGCAAGATCGGTCAGTGCTTTGCCCATGGTTCTCTCCTATGAAGTCCGGTTACGAGCCCGAAAATTGGGCACGAACGCCATCCGATGCACGCAGAAAGGTGCTCCATACAGCGTGGTAACACTCTCGTGATCAAAAGGGACGCCTCGCCGGTGATGCGCCGTCCAAGGATTGGATGAACACAAATTTCGTGGCGCGTGCAACCCAAGCCGCCCTAGGCTGCCCCGGTATGCCGGGAAACGGGTCAATCAAGCAGGGAGAGGCAAAATGATTTTACACAGGAGAACACTCCTTACGGCCACTGCGGCGGTGGGTTTCATTCCGGCCGCGCCAGCGATCGTCCGCGCCGAGGAGTCACCGGGCGTCACAGAGAGCGAAATCCGCCTCGGCAACACCATGCCGTATAGCGGGCCTGCCTCTGCTTACGGCACGATCGGCAAGGCCATGGCAGCGATGTTCCGGATGGCCAACGACCAGGGCGGGTTTGCCGGCCGCAGCGTCAATTTCATCTCCTATGACGACAGCTACAGCCCGCCCAAGACCGTTGAGCAAACTCGCCGCCTGATCGAGGAGGACAAGGTCGCCGCTTTGTTCGCTACCTTGGGCACGCCGACCAATTCGGCGATCGTACGCTACGTCAATCAAAAGAAGGTGCCGCATTTGTTTCTGGCGACCGGCGCTGACAAATGGGGCGATTACAAGGACTTCCCGTGGACTATCGGGTGGCAGCCCAGCTACGTCACGGAGTCCCAGGTCTATGCCAAGTATATCGTCGCCCAGAAGCCCGATGCAAAGATCGGCATCCTGTTTCAGAACGACGATTTTGGAAAAGACTACCTGCATGGCGTGCGGGACGTCCTGAAGGATAACTACGACAAGCAGGTCACCGCCGTCTCGTATGAGGTCACCGACGCCACCATTGACAGTCAACTCGTGAGTCTGCAATCCGACGGCATCGATGTATTGATGACCATCGCCACTCCGAAATTCGCGGCCCAGGCCATCCGCAAGGTCCGGGAGATGAACTGGAAGCCTCTGCACGTGCTGACCGGTGTCTCGGTTTCGGTCGGTGCCGTGATGATCCCGGCGGGACCCGAAAATGGCATCGGCATTGTCAGTTCAGCCTATCTGAAGGATCCGACGGACCCGGGCTGGGGCGGCGACGCAGGTATGAAAGAGTGGCGGGCGTTCATGGCGAAATACTATCCAGAGGGCGATGTGAAGGACGGCGGCAACGTTTCTGCTTTTGGCCTGACGTACACGATGCTGCACGTCCTGAAGCAGTGCGGCAGCGATTTCTCGCGGGCGAACATGATGAAGCAGGCGACCAATCTGCAAGATCTCGAGAATCCGGTGCTGCTGCCGGGCATTAAGATCAACACCAGCCCGACTAACTATCATCCGATCCGCCAACTGCAACTTATGCGCTGGTCAGGTAAGAGCTGGGAGCGGTTCGGCGACATCATCGCTGGTGCGAACGCCTGACCGGCGGATTGGCCCGGCCAATCTCCACGCCGTCGGGTCCGTTCCCGATCACTCGGCAAATCTGTTTCGACGGTCCGTCGGCGGAACAGCGTGCTTAAATGATATTCTCAACGGGTATTAACCTCACGTTTATTTTTCCGCCCTTAAATGTGTTCGCGCGAGTGACTTGTAAAGCGACGCCGGATCGATCGGCGCCGTTTTGCCGGCCACTCAGACGCGAGCCAGAAAGCACGATTCACCACCCTGAAATGGGGTGGTGGGCGGCTCGCACGAAGTCGACACCAGTGGCGCGGCTGATCGCGCTGGGCAAAACGTCCTGAGTTCGAGGAATATTGAGCGAGGTATTTTCAGGCGAAACAATTAGTCTGGAAAGCACTTTGCTCCGAGGGCCGGTCGATAAAGCAATGGAGCATCGCAGTGTCAGCCATCATGCGAACGATTTCATCAATCCGTGCAACCTTCACGGGAGCCTCTCGGGTTGATGCGCAGCAGAAAGACGGTGGCCGTATTGATGGTGGGGTGTCAGCCATGGAGCTCAGGGCGATTATTCCGGAGCAAGGCCGGCTGGACGATACTCGCTTCTGGCTGGCGGCCATCGCCGATTTATCCGACGATGCGATCATTGCGAAGGATTTGGACGGCCTCGTTAAATCCTGGAACAGTGCGGCCGAAACGATGTTCGGCTTTACCTCCCGCGAGATGATTGGTCACTCGATCACTGCAATCATTCCCCCGCATCGCGTCGACGAGGACACCTCGATCGTCAAGCGGATTGGCCGTAGCTCGAACGCCCTCCACTTCGAGACCGAGCGACAGTGTAAAAACGGTACGATCATTCCGGTGGCGCTCACCGTGTCCCCGATCCGCGGCGATGATGCCAGATTGATCGGTGTATCCGAGACAGCCCAAAACCTGACCGCGACACAGCGTATTCAGCGCGACTTGCAACGCCGCGAAGCTCTGCTTCGATCAGTTCTGGACACCGTCCCGGACGCGGCCATCGTAATCGACAAGCAAGGGTACATTCATTCCTTCAGCGCAGCCGCGATACGCCTGTTCGGCTACAGATCGGAGGAGATGATGGGTCGGAAAGTCGATATCTTGCTGCCGTCTTCCGACTGGGACCAGCACAATCGCTCCCTAGGAGGTTATTCGGCGACCGGTGAGCGAAGGGTCATCGGGTTCGGCCAGCGCAAAGATGGCAGCGGTTTCCCGATGGAACTCGTGATCGGCGAAATAGATCTGCCTGGAACACGGCTGCTCGCTATCTTCATTCACGACCTCACCGAACAGACCGAACGCGAGCGCGGGCTTCGGGCGGCCAACACAGAACTCGAGCATCTGGCGCGGCACCTCGAGATGGCGCGACACGCAGCGGACCGTTCGAATTTCGCGAAGTCACGCTTGCTGGCCAACATGAACCTCGACCTGCGCACGCCCTTGAACGGCATCCTCGGCAACGCAGACCTTGTTCGCATTGACGGTGAACTTAGCATCGCGCAAAGCCGGCGGCTGGAAGCCATCGAGGGAGCGGGCAAGCAGCTGCTGCAGATGGTCGCCTCGGTGCAGGACCTATCCGAAATCGAGGCGGACCAGGTTGAGTTGCAAGCGGAGGAGCTTGACGTGCTGGCGGTCGCGACAGCGTGCTTCAGCCTGGTCCGCCCGGCCGCGGAGGCTAAGCGCCTGTCGCTGAGCATCGCTGTAACCCCCGGTGCCCAGCAGGTGGTGGTAACCGACCCGATGCGGCTGCGGCAGGTGTTGTTGAATTTGCTTGGCAACGCGGTGAGGCTCACGAGCGACGGCTCAATCGTGCTGCGACTGCGGCCCGTGGCCGACGGCTCCTTCCTGCGGCTCGAGGTCGCGGATACCGGCCCGGGTGTTCCCGCCAATGAACGTCGGCATTTGTTCCGCGACCTCGAGCGCGTCGGTCCCGAAGCGACCAGAGGCGCTGAAGGGGCAGGCCTAGGCCTCGCCCTCACGGCCCGGCTTGCGACATTGTTGGGCGGCTGCCTCGGTCACCACGACAACCCGGGCGGAGGAAGCGTATTCTGGCTGGAGCTGCCATTCGGCGTCGCACCCCGGCAGCCGGCGCAGCCTGAACACGCCGTGCCGGCGGCGGCGAATGCCGCATTGCATGTCCTGGTGGTCGACGATATCGCCATGAACCGTGACATCGCGGGATCTTTCCTACGTGCGGCTGGTCATAAGGTGACCTGCGTGGAGGGCGGGGCGGAAGCGATCGCAATCGTCGAACAGACGGATTTCGACGTCGTCCTGATGGACGTGCGCATGCCTGAAATGGATGGCTTGGAAGCAACCCGTCGCATTCGGGCGCTCGCTGGCGTGCGCGGGCAGGTACCGATCGTGGCCCTCACCGCGCAGGCTTTCTCCGAACAGGTGGCAGAGTGCCACAAGGTGGGCATGAACCTCCATCTGCCCAAGCCCTTCGATCCGGATTCGCTACTAGCCGCCGTGCTGCGTGCGATCACACCAGTCCCGCCTCTTGACCAAATCGTCACCGGGGGGACGGGGGAACCAGCCCCTGTGATTCCCGTCATTGGCTCGGATTTAATGGTATGTAATTCGGCGGCTTTTGAACGAACCGCTTTCTACCTTCCACCTGAGGCAGTCGCCTCCTACTTGCAGGCCATCACCGAGCGCGGGGAAGCTCTGTTGCGTGGTTTGCAGGGGCCGGATGCACTCGCGCAGAATGGCGATGAACTCGCGGACGCTGCGCACACGATCGCCGGAAGCGCTGGAATGTTTGGCTTCGAACGTCTTACGACGGTGGGCCGGCGCTTCGAGCGGGCCGTTCACGCGGGTGCGGCTGACTTACTGGCTCTGACCCATGGTTTACGTGCCGCGCTCGAAGCGACGCTCGACGTCCTGAGAGAGCGCATGCGAATTTCGGTGGAGGCATGAACCGACAGGATGATCGCGTCGAGCGGGCCGTCCCGGCGGTTGAATTGTTCGATTAAATAAAGAGATAATGTCAGCCGGAACAATCACCGAAGCTTATACTAAGCGCGGCCCTTATGTTTAAGTTCCGCCATCCTTGTCCCGGAAGAGAGGTGGCCGGCCAAATTCGGACAGGCCGATAAGTGGAATTTCTGCCCGAGAGCGGCGAGGATGCCGCGGATCAGGAGCAAGCATGACCAAGCGAACACGACGGACCCACGCTGCGGGCTTCAAGGCCAAGGTGGCATTGGCCGCGATCAAGGGCGAGAAGACGCTGGCCGAGTTGGTGCAGCAGTATGATGTCCACCTGAACCAGATCACCGCCTGGAAGGCCCATCTGGTTGAGGCGTCCTCGGGCCTTTTTGGTTCGGCCGGTGCGGCATCCGACACGGCCTCGGCGATCGACGTGAAGACGCTCCACGCCAAGATCGGGGAGCTGACCTTGGAAAACGATTTTTTGTCCGGTGCGCTCACCAAGGCCGGCCTGCTGAGCGCAAAGCGATGATCGATCGGACCACGACCTGCCGCTGGCACGGCAGGCGACGCTGCTGCGGCTCAGCCGGAGCAGCCTTTACTACGAACCACAGCCGGTAGCGGAGGCTGAGCTGGCGATCATGCGCCGGATTGACGCGCTGCATTTGGACTACCCGTTCGCGGGCAGCCGGATGCTGCGTGACCTGTTGCGCGGCGAAGGCATCAACATCGGCCGTGAGAAGGTGCGGACAATGATGCGGGGATGTGTATTGAGGCGCAGTATCGTCGGCCGAACACGTCAAAGCCGTGTCCAGGGCATAAGATTTACCCGTATCTGCTGCGCGGCCTTGCGGTCGAGCGGGCGAACCAGGTCTGGGCCATGGACATCACCTACATTCCGATGGCCCGTGGTTTTGTCTATCTCGCAGCAGTGGTGGACTGGTTCAGTCGGCGTATTCTGGCCTGGCGGGTTTCGATCACCATGGAGGTTGATTTTTGCCTGGAGGCAGTTGAGGAGGCACTGGCCACGCACGGCAAGTCGACTATTTTCAATACCGATCAGGGTTCTCAGTTCACCAGCGCCGTGTTTACCGGCCTGCTGTGGACAACGGAATTGCGATCAGCATGGACGGTCGCGGCGCGTGGCGGGACAATGTCTTTGTCGAGCGGCTATGGCGATCGGTGAAGTACGAAGAGGTCTATCTGCGGGCGTATGATACCGTTGCCGAGGCTCGGAGGCTGATTGGACGGTATCTGGATTTCTTCAACAGCAAGCGGCCGCATTCGAGCCTGGGTGCGCGAACGCCGGACGCGGCCTACACCGCTGAGTTACCAACTTTGGCCGCAGCCGCATGAATTTCGCCGTTGCTGTTGGGTCGTCTCTCCAATCGGGCTACGCCCTCCCTGCGCGACAACCCAACAACGACACGTTACGCAATCAACCGGCAGGAGATCCACTTATCGGAGGCGAAACGCTGTAGCGACCAAGCCGACCAACTCTAAGGTCCCCGCGGTGTGCCTGTAAAAACAACATCCCGCCCGAATTGATGTGGTATCCAAAGCGACCAAGGTGATCCGGGTCAACCTGCTCGGGATGACACCAAACAGTCGCTTAAAACAACTGCCCCCCGTTAGGCACGCGCAAATCCGGCCGCACCAGAACGACCGCCCCATCCTCGTCCGGCATACCCAAGGTCAAAACCTCACTGATAAACGGTCCGATCTGGCGAGGTGGAAAATTCACGACGGCGCAGACCTGCCTCCCGAGCAACTGGTCGGCTTTATAATGAACGGTGAGTTGAGCGCTGGATTTCTTAATGCCGATCTCGGGCCCGAAATCGATCGTCAGCTTGAACGCCGGCTTGCGTGCCTCGGGGAACACCTGAGCGCTGACGATGGTGCCGACGCGGATATCGACGGCTTCGAAGTCGGCATAGTTGATCTGGTCCATCATTTCGGTTCCTCCTGCGTTGGCCTCGGCGGCGGCCTGCGATAGGGTGGCGGTTTCGCTGACTCCGACCACAGGATCTCCATGCGCGATTTCCAGCTTCCCGGCCGCAGCCCGGTCTATGCCACTCACGGGATGGCGGCAACGTCCATGCCCGCCGCGACCTTGACGGCGCTGGATGTTCTGCGGGCCGGAGGCAATGCGCTCGATGCGGCGGTGGCGGCAGCGGCGGTGCAATGCGTGATCGAGCCGCAATCGACCGGGATCGGCGGCGACTGCTTTTGCCTGTACGCACCCGCCGGGACGGGCAAGGTTCATGCACTGAACGGGTCCGGACGGGCACCGGCGGCCGCTGATATCGATTGGTACGAAAGCCGGCAGATGACCGCGCTGGAAAACACCTCGGCCCATGCCGTGACAATCCCAGGCGCGATCAACGCCTGGGAGACGTTGCTGAAGGCGCACGGCCGCAAAGGGCTGGACGAATTGCTGCGACCGGCGATTTAATACGCCGAAGATGGCTGGCCGGTGCACCCGAAGGTCTCCTGGGATTGGGCCCGTGGTGCAGCGAAACTTCGCAAGGGCGGTTCGACGCGTTTCCTGCCTAATGGCGAGGCACCAAAGACTGGGGACGTCTTCGCCCAGCCGGCACTGGCGGAAACATTGCGGGCGATATCTCGCCACGGCGCCAAGGCCTTCTATGAGGGCTTCGTTGCGGCCGATATTGTCGCGACACTACGGGCGCGGGGCGGCCTGCACACCGAGGAAGATTTCGCCCGTGGTTTGCACAATGCAGAGTTCGTCGAGCCGATTACGCTGAACTGGAAGGGCTACGACGTCTATCAGTGCCCGCCCAATGGCCAAGGGCTCCTTGTTTTGATGATCCTTGGCATGCTCGGCGGTCTGCCCTCGGCTCCGGATGGTGCTTCGGGCGTTCTCCGCGCCCACCGGCATATCGAGGCGGCACGCCTAGCCTACCGGGACCGAGACGCCTTCCTTGCCGATCCGGGAGCGGTTAATGTTCCGGTGAAAAAACTTCTGAGCGCCGAGTATCTTGCTGCTCAACGGACGCTGATCAGTGATACGACGGCCATGCCGGTCCTGCCCGCGGCGGGCGAATTGGTCCTGCCGCCGCATAGGGACACAGTGTATCTCTGCGTCGTCGACAAGGACGGCAACGCGTGCAGTTTCATTAACTCTCTGTTCGAGAATTTCGGCAGCGGCATCCTGGCCCACAATTCGGGTGTCATGTTGCAAAACCGGGGCTTCGGTTTCCGGCTACAGCGCGGGCACCCGAACTGCATTACGGGCAACAAGCGCCCGATGCATACCATCATTCCGGGCATGCTGATGAAGGACGGGCGCGCAGTGATGCCGTTCGGGGTAATGGGCGGCCATTTCCAGCCGATGGGACAGTCCTGGTTCCTCACCAATTTCCTGGAATACGGGCTTGACCTCCAGCAGTCGATCGACCTGTTCCGGATATTCCCCACCGGCGGAAAGTTGCAAGTGGAACGAGGTGTGCCCGACGATTTGGTGCGCAAGCTCGCCGCGATGGGCCATGTACCTGAGACGGCGGAGCGTCCGCACGGCGGTGGCCAAGCGATCTGGATCGACCATGCGCGGGGTGTGCTGATCGGGGCTTCGGAGCCGCGGAAAGATGGTTTGGCGCTGGGCTACTAATTATGGACCCCTGTGATCTGACAGCCGTTGAAGCACGCCGGCTGATCGGGACCAAGCGGCTTTCGGCCCTTGAACTGCTGGAGAGCTGCATCGCCCGAATTGAAGCGGTTGATCACGCAGTTAACGCTATGGTTGCTTGTGACTTCGACCGGGCTCAGGTTGCGGCGAAGGCTGCTGATGCGGCCGTGGCTCGGGGCGATTCGTTGCCGCCGCTACACGGGTTGCCGATCGGGATCAAAGACCTCGAACCCACGGAAGGCCTGCGCACGACCTATGGAAGTCCGCTGTTTCGAGACAATGTCCCGGACAAGGATCGGCGTCTGGTTGCCGCGATCCGCGCTGCGGGGGCGATTGTCATCGGCAAGACCAACACGCCTGAATTTGGCGCAGGAGCCAACACCCGCAATTCAGTCTACGGCGCGACCGGCAATCCATTCGATCCCTTGAAGTCTTGCGCGGGGTCGTCGGGAGGATCGGCGGTAGCGTTGGCGACGGGAATGGTCCCGATCTGCCAAGGCTCCGATACAGGCGGGTCGTTGCGCAACCCCGCGGCATTCTGCGGTGTTGTTGGTTTCCGCCCGACGCCGGGTCTGGTGCCAACCGATCAGCGGCCGCATGGGTGGAGCGGATTGCCAGTAGTGGGCCCTATGGGGCGCACCGTGGCGGACACCGCGCTGCTGCTAAGCGGTATGATCGGCGACGATGCGTGCGACCCGCTGGCAACAACGGTGCACGGGAGGGCGGTGCGCAAATCGCGCGAATTCTACCCCGTGGAAGGGATCGACTTGGCGGGGCTACGCGTGGCGTTGACGTCCGATTTCGGCTTCGCGCCAACTGAAAGACATATCGCCTCGGTATTCCGCGAGAAGACCGGATTATTCCGCGACGTGTTCGCACGGGCGGAAGACGCGACGCCTGATTGCTCTGGAACCGATGAGGTGTTCGAGGTGCTGCGCGGGATCAATTTCCTGGGCTCACATCTGGAGAAAGTCCGCAACACTCCTGATCAGGTCGGGCCCAATGTCCGAGCGAACGTGTTGGAGGGGCTGCGATATAGCGCAGAGGATGTGGCTCGAACGTCATCTCTGCAAACGACTCTGTATCAGCGCTGGCGGTCGTTCTTTGACGATCATGATATCGTTCTGACCCCTGCGATCACCATCAGTCCGCGATCATGGCGCGAATTGTATCCCACTGAGATCGACGGCAAGCCGACGCGAACCTATTTCCATTGGCTGGCACTGGCCTATGCCGTGACGGTGGTTGGTCATCCGGCCTTATCGTTGCCGGTCGGACTTGACAGAAACGGAATGCCGTTTGGCCTGCAGATTGTGGGCCCGCGTGGCGGCGACGCCCTGGTGCTTCGCGTTGCCGCTGCGTTGGAAACCCTGCTGGCGGGGGACGCTCGAACCGCCCGCCCGGTGCCCGATATGGCGGCGCTGAAGGCGGCGCGCCCGCTCAGCGCGACGGAAGGTTTCATCGGCTTCGATTGAGGTCATAGTGTAGCGAATTTCACCGCGGCGGTCGCCAATGCCGCTGGCACCCGCGTTGCGACAGGAAGCCGGATACGCGCTTACGCCGGAAATGCCGCCTCCATTGCCCGCCGATACTTGTAGGCTTCATCGGCGGCATCAATCCGCACATCGTCCCAGGTTACCGGTTGGCCGGCAGGCACGTCCCGCACCAACGCCACACGATTCGCCAGCCCGATTGGCAATCCGCCACGTCGAAGACTGTCCGCGGCCGTCGTTAGCTTGCCCCACACGCAAGCACCGCCTTCACCATCAAGCATCTCCCCGGCACGCAGATTGCGTTTGGCGGTCGACACCACGTCGCCACGGAAGGCGACCGGCGCGCCGGTCGGCTCTTTGCGTAAAGCGGCGGACAATATGGAGACATTCAATTCAAGTCCGATTAAATGGAACGGCCGATATAAGGCCGAAACCCGACCAGAGGAGTCCGTAACGACGCCGTACTCCGCAAAGCAGCGCCGTGCATAGTCGTTTGGCGCCTCGAACACTACGAACACCCCCCAGCGAAGATCGTTTTCCACCGGCCTGCCGTCGCGATGTACAGAGGAGATCACCTCGACCTGGCCACCATGATGCAGCGTCCCGGTGTTCCCAGGACGCAGTTTCTCGGCCATCTCATGAGTGCCGACGGGCGGAAACACCAAACCGTCCGGGGCCGGTGCTAGGCCAGAGGCATTGGCGACCGCCGCCATCTCGATCCCCGATTTCGTGCCGTCAAGAAACGAGTTGAACATCTGCGGGTTCATCCCGCCGGTCTTCGCCTGCGCAGGCGTCAGGCCGTAAAAGCCCCACACGGTGTCGGGCGTGGAAGCATGATATTCCGGCATATACTTGGTGCCCTTACCCGCGGCTATCACTTGAAAGCCGCACGACCGCGCCCAGTCGACCAATTCGCAGATTAAGGCCGGTTGGTCGCCATATGCTAGGCTGTAAACGACGCCGGCCGCCTCGGCTTCGCGCGCCAGTAACGGGCCGGCCAGTACGTCCGCCTCCACATTCACCATCACGATGTGTTTTCCGTCCCGGATCGCCCGGCGGGCGTGGACGATGCCGGCCGGGGCGTGCCCTGTGGCTTCGACAACGACCTCGACCTCCGGAAAAGCGATCATTGCAGCCGCATCATCGACAAACCGGGTGGCTGCAATGTGTTCCTCAGTCCAGCCGACATTTCGGCAAGCCTGGCGGGCACGGTCGGGCGACAGGTCGGCGATCGCGGCCACCTCCAGGCCCGGCGTGGTCGGAACCTGCGACAGGAACATGGACCCGAACTTGCCGGCCCCAATCAGCCCCACACGGATGGGTTTGCCGTCGGCGGCCCGGCGTTGTAGCAGGCGGAAAAGATTTACGTGGGTTCTCCCCGGCAGGATGCTCGTCCCGGTTCTACAGGGAGAGCAGCCGGATGGCGAACATCCTGGTCGCGGCGTGGTCCCCACCGTGGCAAAACCTTGCCGGTCCCGTAATCCGCGGCTATCCACGCACTCATGAGCTGGCTCACCGAGTACGTTCGACCGAAGATCCGCACCCTGTTCACCCGCTCGTCGGTACCGGATAACCTCTGGCACCAGTGCCCCGCATGCCAACAGATGGTCTTCCACCGGGATCTCACGGCCAACCGTAAGGTCTGCCCGCATTGTGGTCACCACATCCGGGCCACCTCGACCGAGCGTCTGGAATGGACGTTCGACGACAACGCTTATACACGCATTGAACTGCCTAAGCCCGTTGCCGATCCGTTGCGATTTCGCGACACCAAGCGCTACGCCGACCGCCTCAAGGAAGCGCGCGAGAAGACCCATACCGAGGATGCCATCACGGTCGCCCACGGCACTATTGGTGGAGAAAAAGCCGTCGTCGCCGTCATGGAGTTCGACTTCATCGCCGGTTCGATGGGTGCCGCGGTGGGCGAAGCCATTCTCGCCGCCGCCCGACTCGCGGTCCTGCAACAGGTGCCGCTGATCGTCTTCACCGCGTCTGGGGGCGCCCGCATGCAGGAGGGCGCGATCAGCCTGATGCAGATGCCGCGCACCGTCATCGCCACCACTCTGCTAAAGGACGCGGGCCTGCCGTTTATCGTCGTGCTTACCGACCCCACTACCGGCGGTGTGACCGCATCTTTCGCCATGCTCGGGGACATCCAGATCGCCGAACCCGGTGCGATGATCGGCTTTGCCGGCGCCCGAGTAATCGAGCAGACCGTGCGCGAGAAGCTTCCGGAAGGCTTTCAGCGCGCCGAATATCTACTCGAGCACGGCATCATCGACATGGTCGTCAAGCGCACCGACATGAAAGCGATGTTGGCCCGCCTCATCGGCCTGCTAACGCGGAAGGAGCATCAGGCCGCCGCGTGAACGACGCTGTCGAACAGATCGCTGCCCGCCTCGAGCGTCTGCATCCCAGGCTGATCGACCTCAGCCTCGACCGCCTCCGCGCTTTGCTCGACCGCCTCGACCATCCCGAACGTCGCCTGCCACCGATCATTCACGTGGCGGGGACCAATGGCAAAGGTAGCACCTGCGCCTTCATCCGAGCCATGGCCGAAGCCGCGGGCCAGCGCGTCCACGTCTATACCTCGCCGCACCTGGTCCGTTTCAACGAACGCATCCGCATCGCTGGAGCGCTGGTCACGGACGACCACTTAATCGCGGAGCTGGAACGGATCGAACGGATCAACGACGGTGCTCCAATCACCGTATTCGAAGTGATCACGGCTGCCGCTTTTGACCTGTTCGCCGGAACGCCGGCCGATTTGTGTGTCCTTGAAGTAGGCCTCGGCGGACGGGGCGATGCCACGAACGTCATCGCCTCGCCTGTCGCGTGCGCCATTACATCCATCTCGCTCGACCACCGCGAACTTCTGGGACCGTCGGTGGACGTCATCGCCGGTGAAAAGGCTGGGATCATGAAGCCGAACGTTCCCGTGGCCGTCGGGGCACAGTCGTCTGATGTCCGTCGAATCCTGCTCGACCATGCTGACGACCTGGGAACCCCTGTCAGACTGCGTGGCCGGGACTGGGACATCAATGCCGACACGGCGGGAATCCGCTACACCGACAGCGACGGCATGGTCGAAGGTCCCACGCCGTCACTATGCGGCCTGTTCCAATTGGACAACGTTGGGATCGCGATCACTGCCCTCCGCGCCGCCGCCCTCCCATACAGCGCGGCCGGCATCGCGTGTACGGAGTGGCCCGCTCGGTTGCATCCCTTGCGCGGTCGTCTCGCTCGGCTTCTGCCGACGGATTGGGAGCTGTGGCTGGACGGCGGCCACAACCCCGGCGCCGGCGTCGCGTTGGGGGAACACCTAAAAGGGTGGTCGGATCGGCCAATCCATCTCATCATAGGCATGAAGCAGGCCAAGGATTCCGCTGAATTCCTTCGTCCGATGCTGCCGTTAGCCGAAACCGTCTGGGCGGTCCGCGAACCGGGTCAGCATGCGGCGCTGCCGGTTGAAGCCATCATCGCCGCCTCCAACGGTATCGCCCGTGCGGGCCCGCGGGTCACAGACGCTCTCCGGAACATACCCCGCGGTGGCCCCGCCCGCGTGCTGATCTGCGGCAGCCTCTATTTGGCCGGCGAGATCCTGAAATTAGAGTTGACTGAAGCCTGATTGCCTTTCAATCGGCTTTTTGATGACTTTTGCGATGACCGGTTCGGATCCGCACCCGCTTCGCCGCGTTACCGCTCCTGACAACGCTGCATCGTGCGTGGCCTAAGCCGTCAAGCCATCAAGAAGCAGCTGAAAGGGAGCATTCTATGAAGTCTGTCCTGGCTCTCGTGGCCCTGGGCCTCACAACGCTTATTTTTGAGGAAAAGGCCCGTCAGGTTGCCGTCGACGCGCAGGAAGCCTACAGCGAATTCCTCGCCCAGGCTACTGAAGCAAAAAAGATGCTGACGGAAAGAGTTGAGCGTCAACCGGTCATGTCGCTTTTGGTGGCTGGTGGTCTCGCTTACTTCCTGGCCTCTCTTATCCCAAATCGAAGCTGAATAATCCACCTAGCTGCACAAGGAAAACCCGAAATGTCTATTATCGCTTGGCTCGTTCTCGGCCTGATCGCAGGCTTCATCGCGAGCAAGATTGTCAACAAATCTGGCGAAGGTGTTGTTCTTGACATCGTCCTCGGCATAGTCGGAGCAATCGTTGGGGGCTTTCTCTTCACCTTCTTCGGCGCCGAACCTGTTACCGGCTTCAACATCTACAGCGTTATCGTGGCGGTGATCGGCGCGATAGTGGTTCTGGTCATCTACCACGCCATCGTCGGTCGACGAACCGTCTAGTTGCAGCCGCATCGGGTGGGACCGATGCCTTGAGAATCGATTGGTCTTCCGGGCTTGGCTGCGCGCCAGACCGGTGGACGCTTTTATCTGCCGACGCCAAGCATCACAGCCGTTCGGTGTGAAGGTGGTCAAGGATGCGGCGAAGTGCTTTCCACAAGGTTTTGACTGTCCGGACGGCCTCGGCGTTCATGCCGCCGTGGTCCTCTCTGGACAAGGTCGAAGCGCATTAATCTGCTGTATCGCACGCTGTGCGAATTTGCCCTGGGACGACTGTGTTGGTCTCGCGACTCCGCAAAACAGCATTTGCCCGGGGCTGGGGTTCTGGCGTGCCTCAATCGCCCAAGACCTGCTGACGACGGCGTCAGCAGGCAGCTGGCCGCGAGCTGCGGTGCTGAGGCCTCTGGTGTCGGACTATCGGTCGCATTGCGGCGCAAAACCGCGAGCAAGGCGCCGGCCCCATTCGGCGGTTCGGCCCAGCTGAAGCTGATACCGGGGAAGGCGCGAGGATCAGTCATTCCGGCGTTTTGCACCAAATCGAGTTACTTATCGCTACAATAAGCTGCGGCAGTAGCCTCGGCGGGGTAGCGTCGGTAGGTCTGAGGTCAGCAGTTCGACAAAGGGTGCGCATGGGACGGAAAAATGGTCGGTGACGCGACAACGGCCGGTTGGGTCGGAGACATGGGGCCGATAGCGGCATCGGATTGGTCATACGAATGCGCGCGCCACCTCCTGGATCGCGCCGGCTTCGGCGGGACGCCAGATCAAGTTGACCGGCTGTATCGTCTTGGCCCCGTGGCCGCTGTGACTTCGGTAGTTGATTTCGACGCCAGCGCCATGAGCGATCTGCCGGAATTTAGCCACTCGCCAATCTACGATCCGACGCTGCGGAACTTCCCGGAGACGCGGCCGGCCGCCACGCGGCTCGCCGCCAAAACCGGCAGCGCGATGGGCGTCACGCATCAAGGCAGGCGGCCCTCGACGGCTACAGCCGGTCGTCGACCGCTTCTTCTTCTGGCTGCGCGCCAGCTCGTTGGAGACAACTCGTTTGGCCCATTGGTGGGCAGAGTGCATGCTGCTGTCCCAGCAACCTCTGCAGGAGAAGATGGCGCTGTTCTGGCACGGGCATTTCGCGACCGGTGCCGACAAAGTACGCGACTACCGCAAGATGCAGGTACAGCTCGAATTGCTGCGGGCGCACGGCACGGGTAATTTCCGAACGCTCGTGGTTGGGGTGGCGCAGGATCCGGCAATGCTCGTATTCCTCGATGCCGGTCGCAACGTGAAAGACGCACCCAACGAGAACTTCGGCCGCGAAGTAATGGAACTGTTCCTTATGGGTGTGGGCAACTATAGCGAACAGGATGTTCGCGAGGCGGCGCGCGCCTTCACCGGGTGGATCGACGATGATCTGTCGTTCCGCTTCGACGCCAGCAAGCACGATGAGCGAGACAAGACGTTCCTTGGACGCACCGGCCCATTCGGCGGGGTTGACGTGCTCGACATCATCCTCGCTCAGCCGGTGACCTCGATCTATATCGCGACAAAAATCTATCGCTTCTTCGTGCGGGACGACCCGTCCCCCGAATTACAGGCGCGCCTCGGCGCCATGCTGCGGGACAGCCAGTATGAGCTAACGCCTTTTCTGCGGACGATCTTCTTGTCGCGAGACTTCTATAGCCCTGCCTCGATGGGAGCGCAGATCAAGGGGCCGGTTGAACTGATCGTCTCGACTTATCGCCGCCTTGGCCTTACCGCGTTGCCGGGCATTCCCGATATCAATAGTGCTAGTGGCGCCCTTGGGCAGGTGTTGCTCAACCCGCCGACGGTCGCTGGCTGGGCCCAGGGAAGGGCTTGGATTACGCCGGCGACCCTCATTGGCCGCGGTAATTTCGCCCGTGAGGTGATGTTCCCTGACCAGATCGACTTCGTTGATCCAAACCTCGACCCTGGCCCGCAGGTCCGTGAGGTCAACACGCGGATATTGCGTGGTGCCGACGTAGCGGCCGCGACCACCGAGGAGACGCCGGGAACCGGCGAGGCAATGGGTCCGCGGGCGATGGCCAACGCCGAGGCTGAGCAGGAAGACTTCAATACGCGTCTCGGCAGTCTGCACGGCTGGCAGGAGGCCGTGCGCAAGGTCAAGCCGATCATCCGGGCGCCCGCTTTGTTCAGCCTGACTGACATCGTGGTGAGGGGATCGGCGCGCACCACCGGTGACGCGGTCGACATCTTGCTTGTCCGCCTGCTCAGCGCGCCGATTGATGCCGATACCAGGGGAACCCTGATCGCATTTCTCGATGCACAGCTCGGCACCTCGGACATCGGACGGGCGCAAACTTATCTTGAAGAACCGCTGCGGCTGGTCGCACATCTGATCATGAGCCGGCCTGAGTATCAGCTCGTCTAACCACATGGCCGGGCGGGTCGAGCCGCCGCAGGCCAAATCGATTTGGGAGAACCGAAATGGCCGGAACAATCGAGCATCGCGGCGGACCGGCGCGACGGGACCTCTTGCGCGGCGCGCTGCTCGGCTCCGGTCTGGCGCTGGTGGGCGGCTCGACGGCGCCGATGGTCTTTAGCCGCCCCGCCGAGGCAGCCAAGCCGGCGGCCAATGAACGTATCCTTGTCGTGGTCGAATTATCTGGTGCCAATGATGGGCTCAACACCGTCATCCCGTTCGGCGACGACGCATACTACCGGGCGCGGCCGAAGCTAGGGTTGCCGGCCAAGAGCCTGCGGAAGATCGACGATCACTTCGGCTTTCCGGCGCGGATGGCTGGATTCGAGCGCCTCTACAAGGATGGTCACATGGCCATCGTCCAGGGAGTCGGATACGAGCATCCGTCCTTTTCGCACTTCTCGTCGATGGCCTACTGGCACACCGGCGCCCCCAACAGCGGCGACGCCTATGGCTGGCTCGGCCGGCTGGCGGACGCTGTGGATCCCAGCGACAGCGGCGAATTTCTTGTCAACATACAGTCTGGCCAATCGCTCGCGGTGCGAGCCGAGCACCATGTGCCGCTAGTGTTCGATGATCCCGCACAGTTTGCCCGCGGCGGCTTCCATGATGAGCAGGCGGTGTTGCGCACGCTGGCGCCAGGTTCGGAGCCCCGCAACGCAAACGAGGAATTTCTGTTCGCGGTTGCCCGTAGCGCGCAGACCGCAGAACAACGTGTGCACGAGGCCTGTGCCAGCTATCATTCGCCGGTCGACTACGGGCTTGCCCGGTTCGGGCTGGATCGCGTCGCCGCACTGATTGCGGCCGGGTTTGGGACCCGAATCTTCTACGTGTCCTATCCGCGCAATGCATTCGACACGCATGTTTATCAGGCTGATACCCACGCTCGGCTGCTGACCTATGTATCGGACCACATTGCTGCATTCATGTCGGATATGAAGCGGCTTGGGCGTGCCGACGACGTGACGATGATGGTGTTCAGTGAATTTGGCCGGCGTGTTGGGGAGAATGCCAATCTCGGCACCGACCACGGCACAGCGGGGCCAGTGTTCGTCATCGGTGCACCGGTCCGTGGCGGGATGTACGGCGAAATGCCGAGCCTGACGGACCTGGACGATGGCAATATGCGCTATACGACGGATTTTCGGCGTGTCTACACAACATTAATTACTCAGTGGATGGGGCAGGCCGATGCTGGAGCCGTCCTACGGCAGCCTTTCCCGCCTTTCGACATGTTGAGCGCGTAGTATCAACCCCGCCACGGCACCGGGCGCCCGAATTGCTCAGCCCGGCTCGGGCGGCCCGAGCGACCAACCAGTCCTCAAAGCGCCGGGCGGCTACGGATCGCCTCGTCGATCTTACGCGGCAAGAACTTCCCGTCGGCGAGCCCGGCGAGCAATTTGCCGTCCTCGACCACAACCTTGCCACGTTGGATGGTGACGCTTGGCCATGCCGCGGCATCCCAGTCTTCCCACGGTGTGTAGTCGGTCTCGTGTAGGTTCTCCTTGCGGATCGGTCCGGCACGCTTTGGATCGAGCAGCACAATATCGGCATCCGAGCCCACGGCGAGCGCACCCTTGCGGGGGTAGAGACCCATGATCTTGGCGGCATTGCTTGAGACGAGCGCAACGAATTCCTCTAAACTGAAGCCGCGTTCGCGCACCATTTGAGTATACATCAATGGCACACGCGGCTCGACACCAGAATTTCCGCCGAAGGTGTCGTCGATGCGGCTGCCCTTCAGTTTTACTTCCAGCGGGCAGCAGCATTCGTCAGTGGCAACGCACTGGATCGCGCCGTGGCGCATCGCCTGCCATAGCGCTGCCTGATCCTCCGGGAATTTCAACGACGGGTAGGTGTGATAGATCTGTCCGCCCGGCCGCTTATAGTCCTCTGAGTTATAAAGCAGGTACTGGTGCAGTGTTTCACCATAGACCGGGAAGCCGCGTGCCCGTGCCGCCGCCATCGCGTCGACACCGGTTTTGGCAGAGGTGTGCACCATATACATCGCCGCACCCTCGACGCTCTCCGCGAGGCGGATCACCCGATTGAAGGCAAGATCTTCCGACAACGTGGTATGCGCTGCGGCGAGGTTCTCGAAGCCCATGCGGTCCTCTCGCAGCAGCTTTTCATACATGTGCATGACAAGGTCGTTGTCCTCGGCATGGATGCAGGTCAGGCCACCCGCTTTGGCGACGGCCTTGATCACCTCCCAGATGTCGCCATACGGAACCATGTGAGCCATGCGCTGTGGCGTGATGTCGGTCGTGAACATTTTTACCGACGCGTACCCGGCCTGCACCGCCTCCTGAATTTCGCCCAGCTTGTTGAGGCTGATTCTGTCGAACAGCATCAGATGCAACCCATAGTCGCAGTAGCAGGCGTCATTCCACACCCGATCACGCAGTTCGATCGCTGCTTGTAGCGTCTGCTCCTCGGCGACCGGGACGAAGTCGATCATTGTAGTGGTGCCCCCGAACAGCGCTGCCCTGCTAACCTGCTCAGGCGGTCCGGTGACCGTTGGCTCCGGCTGGTTCGGCATCTGCATCGGCATGCTGCAGTGAATATGCGGATCGATCCCGCCCGGGATGACGATCTGGCCCGCGGCGTCTACCACCCGGGCTGCGCCGATCCCTGCCAGGCTACCGGCTGCGCCAATCGTAACAATCTTGCCGCCCGCAATCCCGAGGTCAACACTTTCGGTTCCACCCGGCAAAACATGGGTGCCGCCGCTAACAACCAGATCGAACATTTCGGTTTCTCCTTGCCTGTGGTTGGGTGCTTGCCGTGTTTGGCAGCGGCGACATGTCTGAGCCTGCACACCTTGGACCGATGCGGTGGCGCTGCAAATCGGAATAAAGGCAAACATTCGTCGACATTAATCTTTGAGCCTGCGAGCCGATGCCTTAGCTCTGATCACTTGCCTTCCTCGTGCTGACTGGTAATTGACTGCGTGTTAAAAGCAAAAGGTGCTCGCCCTGGCTGATGTGGGCTCGAGCAGCGCCCCAAAGCCAATGACAGTGCTAAGCCATAATCTCCGGGTCCGCTGCACGGAAGCGGAGTTTGATCTCCTCGGGCGCGATGCCTCGGACGATGAAAACCAGCCGCTGACTGTGGTCTGGGTCGGGCCAGCCGTCTAGCCAGCGCGGTGGATAGAGCGTGTGCTGAACGGCGTGGAGTTCAGCCGGCCGGCCTGGTTTGTCGGCGAATTCGACGAACCCCTTGACGCGCAGCAGATCCTCACCGCGTTCGCGCGCTAAACCGCCTAAGGCCATGGCGAATTCTAGTCGCGTCAGTTTACTATGCAGGACCAAAGAATAAGCGCTAATCCCGCTGCTGTGGTCCGCAGCGGCCCATCGTCGCTGCTTGTGTCGCACAGTCGTCGCCGGAAACAGCGCCGCCGGAGGCGAGGACACCGGGCCGTCAGCAATTTCCGCCCATGGGTTGAGCGACTGCAAGTGGTGCAATAATTCCGCAGAAGCCGGCTGGATGTCAGTCTTGCTAATCAGTAGCAAGTCGGCACATGCGGCCTGGGCCGTGGCCTCGGCGAAACGCGCGATGGTCGAACTCGCCTAGCACCGCGTCTACCACCGTCACCACCCGATCGCAGCGGAGCATGTGTTCGAGATACGCCTCGGCGGCAAGGGTGTAGAGGATAGGAGCGGGTTCCGCGAGCCCACTGGTCTCTATTACCACCCGGCGGAACGGTGGTAGCGAGCCATCGGCACGGCTCCTCAACAGCCGATGCAGGGCGAGCGCCAAGTCCTGCTTGACCGCACAGCACATGCAGCCGCTCGGTAATTGCACGACGTCACCAGGGCGCGTCGCCTCTACCATTAGGTGATCGAGACCGACTTCTCCGAATTCATTGATCAGGACCGCGGTATCAGAAGCCTCGGGATCCGCGAGTACGCGCCGTAGAAAGCTGGTTTTGCCGCTGCCCAGGAAGCCGGTTAGCAGTGCCACCGGTAGCGGCTGCGGCTCAGCGGGTGCCGGCTGCTCCAGAAGCCCCGTCGCACTCATAATATGCTCCTGGTCATGCTGCGGCGGCGCCGCGCAACCTACGGCCAGAGGCGGAACCGCTCAGAGCAAACAGGATGTTTTTTTCAAATGTGAGCATAACCTCGCCCGCCGAACAAACGGCCTTCCTTGGGGCAGGGCGCCAGAGCAAACCGTGATCAGCATCATGCATGGTGATTTGGCGGCGTAAAGCCGGTATTCGAGTTCTCAGGGCGAGACAGCGGCAGGCGATCATGAACGGTCAATCGTGCACGAGGGACTTGGGCAGCGTCGCGGCTCCGGATGGCGGCAGGCGATTCGAGAACACCCTGAAGGCCGCTGGTCAAGCCACCAACGCCGGATAGTCCAGCGTCGCCATCACCTGCGCCCGCCGCATATACCGATGCTCATCCGGCATGTAATCGGCAATAGCATTATGAACCGTGCCAATATTGTCCCACATCAGCACATCGCCCACCGACCAGCGATGCGCATAAAGAAAGTCCACCCGTTCCTGATGTCGAAACAGATAATCCAGGATCGTGTCGCCTTCGAGCCGGTCCATCCCGTCGATCCACATGGTGTATCCAGGATTGGCGTAAAGCACTTTTCGTCCAGTCAACGGATGCTCCCGCACCAGCGGCTGCGATACCGGAGGCTTCCTACGCTTTTGCGCCTCGGTCAGCGCCGAGCGCAGAGACCCTGGCCGGTGCCGCATCATCTCCCAGAATTTCTCGAAATCATGCGTCGCCGACAGGCCTTCCAGCCGGCGCTTCATTTCGACCGGTAATTCATTATATGCCGCATGCATATTGCGAAACTGGGTCTCGCCGAGCGACTTGCCATTTCGCACCGGCACTGCCTGAGCGTGCAGCACATTTG
The DNA here is from genome assembly GCA_963819345.1 of uncultured Alphaproteobacteria bacterium. GTDB lineage: Bacteria > Pseudomonadota > Alphaproteobacteria > Acetobacterales > Acetobacteraceae > Rhodopila. The sequence goes on along the minus strand of CAWFVX010000010.1, from coordinate 448,445 downwards.
CCAGCGCGATGTCCGCACTGTAGGACATGTCGGTGTGCCAGCCCTGCCCGGCATCGTTGACCCCCATCGGTTTTCCGTCCAAACGCAACTGGTTAGACAGGACCATGATCTCCGGAAAATCCGGCTCATGGAACTGATTGGCGACATTCACCTCCAGGTCGCCGAACTGCCGCGCGAATGCCGCGAAAGCCGGCGTCTCGAACGTCTGCCGAGGGAAACAAAGCACCCCGTATTGCCCCAAAGCCCGTAGCAGCGTCCGGAAATCACCGTCCGACAGAGGCTCCCCCAGATCAATCCCCTCGATCCGGGCACCAAGGGTCTGGCCGCTCGGTATAATCTCCATTGTCGCGTCTCCTTTGCCCGTCAGTCCGTCCGGCCAGCCAATCGAACAACCGCGGCCACCACTTCGCCCGGAGCCTCCCGCGACAGAAAATGACCGACACGCGGGATCTGTCGCCGCTCGATCAAGCGCTTGAACAGTCGATCGCGAGGGATGGAAGTGGCCGGCGCCCCGACACCGTCTTCTTCGCCATGCAAAACGATCGTTGGTACATCAATCGCCGGCTGACCCGCCAATTGCGCTTCCAGAGCGTCATACGTCGGATCGCCCGCCGCGTCGCCATAACGATGACGGTAAGACTGGATTGTCACATCAACGAAATCCGGATTGTCGAAACTGCTTGTGGTAGCTCGCAACTTAGCCTCATCGAACGCCATGTGCGGTGACCACAGACGCCACAGCAAACGGGTCAGCTCCTCCCGATTTGCCGCCAAGCCTGACCTCCCACGGTCAGTATGAAAATACCACTGATACCAGTAACGATGTTCCTGCTCGGCCGCCGCTGGACGCGCGTTGGCGGCGATATCTTGGATGCCATAACCCGTAATGGCGACCAGCGCGGAAACCCGCTCCGGCCATAACGCCGCAACAACGCAGGCCGCACGACCGCCCCAATCATAACCAACGAGGATCGCGTTCAGGATCCCCATCGCATCCATGAAATCCCGCACATCGGCTCCGAGCGCCGCTTGCTGCCCGCTGAGAGGTGTCGCCGCATCCAGGAAACGGGTCGGCCCAAACCCGCGCAGCCAAGGCACCAGCACGCGATACCCCGCGGCGGCTAGTGGGGGCACCACATCATCATAATCGTGCACATCCGACGGCCATCCATGCAGTAGGATAACCACCCTCCCATCCGCCGGACCGGCTTCCAGAAAGCCGATCTGCAGGATCGGCGTGCGAACCATCTTCATCCTCAGTACGCCAGAAAGCCGCCATCCACCGGCAACGTCACGCCGGTGATATAGCGGGCCAGATCGGACGCCAGGAACACCGCCGGCCCGGCGATATCCGCCGGCTCGCCCAACCGCCCAAGCGGAATCCGCCGCGCGAAATTTGCCATGTAGTCGGGGTTCTGCCGAGCATCAGCGTTGATCGGGGTGGCAATCATTCCTGGCCCAATGGCATTCACCCGCACCCCCTGCGGCGATAACTCGATCGCCAGCGCCTTGGTCAGCGCCCGCATCCCGCCCTTCGAGGTTGTGTAGGCGGCCGAATTCGGCAGGGCGACGAAAGACTGGATGGAGCCGATATTGATCACCGACCCCTTCGTGGCCTTCAGTTGCGGCAAGAACGCAGTCACCAAGTTGTATGGCCCGTCCAGGTTGACAGCCATCGTGGCGTCCCAATCGGCCCGAGCGGTAGCAGCCTCTAGCTTGCCGCGGCGAATGATGCCAGCGTTGTTCACCAACACGGAAATCGGGCCGAAGTCTCGCTCGATCTGGTTGGAGGCCGCCTCGCACGCCGACCGGTCCGACACGTCCAGTTCGAAAGCCGACGCCGCGCCGCCGATCGCCTCCGCCACACGCTCCGCTCCCGCGCGGTTCACATCGGCAACGATCACCCGAGCGCCATGCTCCGCCATTGCCCTGGCGATGCCTTCGCCAATGCCCGACCCCCCGCCGGTAACTAGCGCCAACTTGCCATCGAGCATCATCTCAGCGCATCAGATTGTTGGTCACTGCGCCGCCGGTCGCGGTTCGGCCTCCATCGACGACGTATTGCGCACCCGTGATGTTCGACGCGAGGTCCGAGGACAGAAACAGCACCAGATTGGCCACCTCCTCCGCCGTCCCGTAGCGCCCGATGGGGATATTGGCCTGATAGCGGTTTTCGACGCTCTTCGGATCATCCGGGCTCAGCATCGACTCCAGGGAATGGATCATTCGGGTATCGATCGGTCCCGGACAGACGCAGTTTACCCGGACCCCGGACCGGGCAACCTCGCCCGCCGCGGTCTTGGTCAGCCCGATCACCGCATGTTTTGACGCAACGTATGCCGGCATCCCCGGCGAGGCGACCAATCCCGCGACCGAGGCCGTATTTACAACCGCACCTCTCCCTTGCTTGAGCATCACCGGCAGCACATGCCGCAACCCAAGGAACACGCCTTTGACGTTCACCGCCATCACTTGGTCAAACATGTCTTCATCGTATTGATGCGTCGGCGCGAGGCTGCCTTCAATTCCGGCATTGTTGTAGAAGCAGTCGATGGATCCGTACTTTTCCAGCGCCAGCTTAACATAGTTCTGCACCTCGGCGGACCGGGTGACATCAGCGGCGACGAAGAACGACTCCGATCCCTTCTGGCGAAGGATTCCGGCGGTGGCCTCTCCCGCGGCCTGATCCCGATCCACCACCACCACCCTCGCACCGAGGTCAGCGAACCCCACCGCCGCCGCTCGGCCGATCCCGTTGCCCCCGCCTGTGATCAGGGCGACTTTGCCGTGGAAGTCCATTGTTTCCTCGCTTCGTGGTTGGCGTTACCGGAAAGGCTAGACCATCTGTGCGCGAACGGGAATTGCCTGTGGTGCCAGAGACTCTGGGCGTGGTCGATACCGGTCCCTTTCCAACCCGCCAAAAGTCAGCATCTTAAAGGGCGAACCTGCGCGTCAGCGCGAAATCGGCTCCAGCCGCCACGCCGGAAAGCGTCACACCAATCCAACAAAGGAGCTCTCCCATGGTGCGTGTCGATCGAGTGACGACGAGAGGTGGGGATGCGGGCCAGACATCATTGGGCGACGGTACCCGGGTCTCCAAAGCGGATCCTCGGATCGAGGCGATCGGCGCCGTCGATGAAGCAAACGCCGGCATCGGCGTCCTGCGCCTTCACACCAAATACCGGTCGGTCGAGGATGCCATGCTCGCCAGGATACAGAACGACCTATTCGACATCGGTGCGGATCTGTGCGTGCCCGGCTCCGGCGGAGACCGGCTTCGCCTGACCGACACCGCCGTGGCTCGCCTGGAAGCCGAAGTTGCCACAATGAACGCCGCGCTGCCCCCGTTGAAAAGTTTCATCCTGCCCGGGGGCACCGATGCCGCCGCCTTCGCACATATGGCCCGGGTCGCGGCTCGAAGAGCGGAGCGAACGGTGGTCGCCGTCGGCGACGTCAATCCTGTGATCCGCCGCTACCTCAATCGGCTGTCCGACCATCTTTTCGTTCTAGGGCGCGTGCTGAATGAAAATGCCGCGACCGAGGTGCTGTGGGTCCCCGGCGCCAACCGGTCGTAACGGATGCTGCCCTTGACAGCCGCCGCCGCAACGGCTTCGCATCCACCCGTACAATCCGGAACGCCGTCGGTGCCGCAGCTTTCGCTTCATTCCCCGGTGGGAGACATCACCGTCTTCGAGGAGGACGGTGCAATCGTCTCGCTGGATTGGGGCTGGGTGCCATATCAGGAAACTTCGCCGCCTCTTGAAGCCGCCCGGAAGCAGCTTCAGGCATATTTCGACGGCATACTGACGGCATTCGACCTACCGCTCGCGCCTCCCGGAACCGACTATCGCCGGCTGGTCTGGCAGGCGTTGCGCGACATCCCCTATGGCGAGACGCGCAGCTATCAGGCTATTGCGGCGCAGGTGGGCGGCAGCGCCCGATCCGTCGGACAGGCCAACGGGCATAATCCGATCCCGCTGATCATCCCATGCCACCGGGTTGTTGCGACGACGCACATCGGCGGCTACTCCGGTGGCGATGGATTGCCAACCAAGCGCTGGCTGCTGGCGCTGGAAAATCCGAACCGGTCCTTGCTTTGAACACCTCGTTCTACGGAGACCTCACATGACAAAGGCAATCCGCATCCACACCAATGGCGGCCCGGAGGTCATGGTGTGGGAGGATATCCCGACGCCCGATCCCGGCCCAGGCGAGGCGCTGATCAAGCAAGAAGCTGTCGGCCTGAATTTTATCGACGTCTATTACCGCACCGGCCTCTACAAGGCGCCGCACCTGCCGCTGATCATCGGCCAGGAGGGGGCCGGCACAGTGATCGCGGTCGGAGCTAACGTCACCCATGTCGCCCCCGGCGATCGCGTAGCTTACGCTGGGTCGATGGGTGGTTACGCGACCGAACGGGTGGTTCCCGCGGACCGCCTGGTGAAGGTGCCCGACAACATCAGCTTTCAGACCGCAGCCGCGATGATGCTGCGGGGTATGACCGCACAATACTTATTGCACCGGACTCATGCCGTGAAGCCGGGCGAGACCATCGTCGTACATGCCGCAGCCGGCGGTGTTGGCCTCATCATGTGCCAGTGGGCGAAACACCTCGGCGCCACGGTGATCGGCGTTGTTTCCAATGAGGAGAAAGCGGCGCTAGCCCGTGCTCATGGCGCGGCGCATACCGTCATTGGACACGCCACGCTGGTCTCCGAGGTCAAACGCATTACCGGCGGGGCGATGGTGCCGGTGGCTTACGACAGCGTCGGGAGGGACACCTTCGCGGCCAGCATCAACTCCTTGGCACCGCTGGGCCTGATGGTAAGTTACGGCAATGCGTCCGGTCCAGTCGCACCCGTCGAACTAAGTCTACTCGCTGCCAAGGGCAGCTTGTTCCTGACGCGCCCGACGCTGGCGACCTATACGGCCAAGCGCGGCGATCTGGAGGCTGCCGCCGCCGACCTGTTCGCGGTGGTCGGCAGCGGGGCGGTGAAAATCCAGGTGAACCAGATGTTTAGCCTTAAAGATGCCGGTAAGGCGCACAGCGAGCTAGAGGCCAGAAAGACCACCGGCAGCACCGTACTGCTCCCCTAGAACCCGCTCCGCCATCGTCGCGAACGGCTATTGCTACGCAAACCCCTCCTCGCCCGGACCCGAGGTTGACGGGTCAGCCAATCGCGCCAATCTGTGGCCATCGCATTTCCCGGGAGGAATCAGAATGGGCGAGACAATCAAGCTAAAGGCCGCGGACGGCTTCACATTTTCCGCTTACGTCGCGGGTCCGCCCAACGCCACCAAGGGCGTGGTCGTGGTCCAGGAGATTTTCGGCGTCAACCAGCATATCCGTGACATGGCTGATCGTTTCGCTGCGCTCGGCTACGCCGCGGTAGCCCCCGCGGTTTTCGACCGGGCTCAGCGAGACGTGGAACTCGGCTATACCCAGGCCGAGATCGATAAGGGCCGCGAATTCCGCATGAAGCTTTCCGACGTCGACCTGATGAAGGACATCGACGCCGCGGCCGATCATTTGGCGGGAAAGAAGCTGGCCATCGTCGGCTACTGCTTTGGAGGCACCGTCGCGTGGTGGGGTGCGACGCGGACCGAGAAGTTCTTGGCCTCATCCTGCTGGTACGGCGGCGGCATTCCCGGCACCAAGAACGAGAGCCCCAACTGCCCGGTCCAGATGCATTTCGGCGAGAAGGATGCATCCATTCCAATGAGCGACGTCGATGCGGTGCGCGCCGCGCAGCCCAAGGTCGAAGTCTACGTTTACGAGAGCGCGCAGCACGGCTTCGGCTGCGATGAGCGAGGCAGCTACAGCAAGCCCGACTACGAGCTTGCCCAACAGCGGACAGTAGACTTTTTCGCCAAACACCTGCGCTGAGATGAATGCCCGTCGTCCCCTGCCCGGGGGCGACGATCCCTAAATGTAGGCCGCGTTCGAACCACCCCTGTTGCGCGTTCGCGTATCCAATCAGCGAAAAGGTGTACCTCAGTCCCGCAAGATCGCGACATCGTCGCCGCGGGAGGCGACGCCCAAGCCTGCACCAGCGGTCCGATGCCGCCAGCCCTGAACGCCAGCCGGAGCACCCGGGACGGCAGGGACCGGCACCGCCAACCCGCGGCCACTCGCCCTTGGCTTTGCCCCCTGCTTCTCTACGCGCCACATGTAGGCGTTCAAGCTGATGCTCAATGCGATGAAGTACCAATACATCGGCTGAAACGCGATCCCAACGAACGCACCGCAGGTCATGAACACGGCCAAGCCGCTCTGCAGCGCGTCCGATAAGCTCGTGACCCATTCCAGTTCAGCATAGGCCCTGGCCCTTTTCGCCAGTCGCCGGAGCCGGTAGAAAGTAACGCTCGTGATGAGCAGGAAAATTGCCAATCCAGGATAACCCTGTTCCCCAAGCATTTCGAAATATATGCTGTGAAAAGCCCGAGCAAATTGGATCCTCGCCGGCTGCCCATCCGTCGCTGGGAACTCGATGTGGTTGATCAGGTAGGTTTGAAACGCCCCCCCGAACGGGTGGGTCGCGCTAAACTCCAGTGTCCACCGCCACACCAAAATACGCGTGAGAGCCGAATTTTCCTGTTCAAAGTTTCCGATCGTCGCAACCCGCTCATTCCAGGCGCCGGACGTCGTGTAGATCATCAGACACCCCGCGATGAGGATGACGATGCCAAACCCAAGCTTCTGTTTGGACCGCATCCACATATACGTCCCAAGAACCAGTATCCCCATCAGGGCGCTTCGCTCGTAGGTGCCGATCGCGGTAACCAAAGCCAGGCCAGCTATGAACCAATAACCGAATCGCAATAGTTTCCGACCAGGAAATAACTGGCCGTGCTTTGATAAATAAATCGCCAGCGGGATCGCCATCAGACAAACGGTGGAGAGCAAGCCGCCTTCACCCAGCCCGCTGTTCCCGCCCACCAACCCGAGGTTCGAGCCGTAGCCGCCGCCCGACACTAGCGTCTTCAACCCAAACGGCACGAAATTCGCCGCTAGCGAGATCACGTAGGTTTGGGCAAAAGCCTCGATCTGTATCCGTGAGCGGATGACGAACGGAATAAACGCGGCGAAACCCAGCGTCTTAAACGCCCAATCCCATTTCTCCCAAGCTGCGCTGGGAACCTGCGCCCAGATCATAGTGAGGCTGACCCAGATCATTATGGCGATCATCAGCGCCATTTCGACCGACAGCGGCGGAGGGGAGCGCCGGTCCAACAGAAGGTAGGCTCCGACCGCGACGGCCCCCATGATCATCGCGACAGGGATCTGATTCAGCAGGATATAGGCAACATTCTGTGGGCCGAACGTGTCCACCCACACATACCCAAGCGTTGCGACGAATGGCGCCGCGCCGCTTACACCTAAAAACGAAGCATAGACGAGCAGCAGCCAAAGGCTACGCAGCAAGGTCCGACGACCGAAACAGCTTCAGCTTCGCCGGCGAAATCTCACGGGCACGTCGCCGATCGGCGTTTTGCGCTCGATCGCTTGAAACCATGGCTGCAGCCGATCCAGGCGGACTGATCGGACAATGATCATCAGCACCATCATCGAACTCACCATGATCCCGGCTATATCGAGCATAGGGTATCCTCGGATTCGGCATTACCGCGCCTATACCGGCTTCGGACCAGGCAAGTCACGGAATCTTGTGTGAGGGCCTCGTGATCGCAACTCTTGTTCCATCTTGACGTTGAATGTGACGCGGTGCCCTGATCGGCGCATGCGCGAGAGCCCAGAGAATGGGGTCAGTCCTTCGCACGGTTTCCTGGAGTAGCAGAATGACAGTTTGGCGGGTTGCGGTTTTGGCGGCGCTGCTTGGCGGAATAAGCCCAGCTTTTTCGGCGGAGCCGTTGCCGGCCGATGTACCGGGTGCCAAGCAGGAGGCGGAAAAACTCAACAATCTGCCCCCGGTGGCGCCGACCGCCAGCCATGTCGATCAATCCGGCCGCAAGGAGAGAGGGCGCGCCTCGTTCTACGCTCATCAGTTTAGCAACCGGAAAATGGCAGATGGCCAGCGGATGAACCCAGACTCGAACGTTGCCGCGAGCAAGAGCCTGCCGCTAGGCAGTGTTGCCAAGGTGACCAACCTTGATAACGGCAAGACTGCCACCGTGAAAATCGAGGATCGCGGACCCTATGTGAACGGCCGCGTGGTCGATTTGGCGCCAAAGGTCGCCGACCAGCTTGATCTGAAGCAAAAAGGTGTTGCTGCCGTGGAGGTCAAACCGATCACCCTGCCGCAGCCAAACGGCACCGTGAAGCTGGGTGCCGGCGCGGCCGAGGCAAGCCCAGAGGAAGTCAGTGAGGCGGTCGAGGTTACTAAGCAACTCACCGCCCCGAAAACCGCCGAGGCGACAGCAAAATAGCTACAGCAGCCGTCCCGCAACCGCATCGAGCTTGGCGGCCAGCGCCCTATCGCGCCGGTCCGCCGCGGTGATCAACGCGTTTTCCAGCGCCCGATCGCACCCGCAAGGACAAAGGCCGCGCGGCTGACCGGCATTAGGGACGATCGCCCGCACCAAAGCCCGTGCCTTATCGGCATTTTCCAGAAGGATGCGGACCACCGCCTCCACCGTGACGTGGTCATGGTCAGGATGCCAGCAGTCGAAATCGGTCACCATCGCCACCGTCGCGTAACAGAGCTCCGCCTCACGCGCCAGTTTGGCCTCCGGCATGTTCGTCATACCGATGACGCTACAGCCCCATGACCGATAAAGCTCGCTCTCCGCCTTCGTGGAAAACTGCGGACCTTCCATGACCAGGTAAGTGCCGCCGCGCGTCACCGGCAGCGACAGCGACGATGCCGCCCGATACAGCCCCTCGCCCAGCCGCGAGCAAACCGGATGGGCCATCGACACGTGAGCCACGACCCCATCGCCAAAGAAGCTTTTCTCTCGAGCAAAGCTGCGGTCAATGAACTGGTCGATGATAACGAAGTGCCCGGGCGGCAATTCCGCCTTCAGACTGCCAACCGCCGACAAAGACAGCACATCGGTGACACCGGAGCGTTTTAACGCGTCGATGTTCGCCCGGTAATTCAGATGCGTTGGAGAGGTTGGATGTCCGCGGCCATGGCGCGGCAGGAACACGCATTCGATCCCGGCCAGTCGCCCGAACAGTAGCTCGTCAGACGGATCCCCCCACGGCGTCTCGACTCGCCGCCAACTTTTGTCCTCTAGCCCGTCAATGTCGTACAGGCCTGAACCGCCAATAATGCCGACAATCGGCTGAACAACGGGATCAGTGGTGGACGTCGGACCAGACCTTTCGTTTCACGGCATAGGTGAGGCCGGTCATGAACACCAGGAACAGGATCACGCGCACACCGATCTGCTTACGCTCCACTGTCTCGGGGTTCGCAGCCCAGGCTAGGAAAGTGACGACGTCGTGCGCCTCCTGGGGCAAGGTATTGGGAGTGCCGTCGGCATATTCCACAGTGCCGTCCTGCAATGGCGGCGGCATTCCGATCTGATGGCCGGGAAACATCTTGTTGTAATACATCCCGTCCTGCATTTTGAACCCGGACGGCGCCTCGGCGAACCCGGTGAGGATACCGTAGACATAGTTCGGCCCCCCCTCCCGGGCGTTGACGATCAGCGACAGGTCAGGCGGCAAGGCGCCGTTGTTGGCTGCACGAGCGGCCTTATCATTGGCGAACGGCGACTTGAACTGGCTGGCTGGGCTCGCTGGCCCCTCCTTCGGGTTACCCTGATCGTCCAATCCCGACGGCACCGTGATACCAGCCGCGATCGCCTTGATCTGATCGGCATCTAGGCCGATGCCCGACAGATCCCGGTAGTGCATATACTGCATCGAGTGGCAGTTGGAGCAGACATTGGAATAAATCTGGAACCCCCGCTGCGCGGCGGCGAGATCGAATGTGCCGAACAGGCGATCGAAGCTCCAATTCTCATTCGGCATCTTTTCCTGTGCCACCGCCGGAGTTAGCGCCAGTAGGGCGGTCAGCAGCCCGGTGGCGAGCGCCCCGGCCAGAACGAAACGCAACGCCCGCATCACGCTTTTCCCATCGGCTTGGCCGGAGCGCCGCCCGGCAGCGGGCCGCCGCCACGTCCGCCGAGCACCGGCTTACTGATGCTCTCCGGCAGCGGCAATGGTCGCTCCAATTTGCCAAGCACCGGCAGGATCACCAGGAAATGCAGGAAATAGTACAAGGTGCACACTCGGCTCAGAATGACCCAAATGCCTTCCGGCTTGTGGGCGCCGCAAACGCCTAATACGATCACCGCGACGACCCAGACCCAAATAATCTGGCGATAGATCGGCCGGAACCGAGCACTGCGCACGGGCGACGTGTCCAGCCAGGGCAGCACGAACAGTACCAGTATTGAGCCGAACATCATGCACACGCCCAGCAGTTTGTTCGGCACAGAGCGTAGGATCGCGTAATACGGCAGGAAGTACCATTCCGGCACGATGTCCGCGGGCGTTTGCAGCGGGTTGGCTGGGATGAAGTTGTTCACGTCGCCCAGGTAGTTCGGGGCAAAGAACACCATTGCGGCCCACACGATCAGGAACACGCAGATCCCGACGCTGTCTTTGATTGTATAGTACGGGTGGAACGGCAGCGTATCTTGCGGCGACTTCACGTCGATGCCCAGCGGGTTGTTCGATCCCGTGATATGCAGCGCCGCGATATGCAGGAAGATCACCCCAATCAGAACGAACGGCAGCAGGTAGTGCAACGCGAAGAAGCGGTTCAAGGTCGGGTTATCGACACTGTAGCCACCCCACAGCAACGTCACGATCTTCGGCCCCACCACCGGAAACGCCGAAAACAGATTGGTGATGACCGTCGCACCCCAATACGACATCTGGCCCCAGGGCAGCACGTATCCCATGAACGCTGTCGCCATCATCAGCAGCAGGATGACCACCCCAAGCATCCACAGCAGTTCCCGTGGAGCCTTGTACGATCCGTAATACATGCCACGAAAAATATGAATGTAGGTGACGATGAAGAACATCGACGCGCCGTTCTGGTGGACGTAGCGGATCAGCCACCCATAATTCACGTCACGCATGATGTGCTGGATGGCGCCGAATGCCAGTTCACTGTTCGGCTGGTAGTCCATCGCCAGGAAAATGCCGGTAATGATCATGATGACCAGCGCCACCATCGCCAGAGCGCCGAAATTCCAAAAATAGTTGAAGTTTTTTGGGGTTGGAAAAACCCCGTATTCCTTCTGCATCATTGTGAAGATGGGCAGGCGCGTGTCAATCCAGTTGATCACTGGATTGGCGAAGTCGCTCTTGCTAAGGCCGGCCATGGTTGATTCCCTGTCGCGGGTCGGAGAGTGTAGCGGATCAGCCGACCTTGATCTTGGTGTCGGACTCAAATGCGTAAGGTGGCACGGCGAGATTTGCCGGTGCCGGCCCGTGGCGGACGCGCCCGGAGGTATCATACTGGCTGCCGTGGCACGGGCAGAACCAACCACCCCAATCGCCGCGCGGATCGGACGGCTTGTTGCCCAACGGCACGCAGCCCAGGTGAGTGCAAATGCCGACCAGGACGATCCACTGGTCATGGCCGGCCTTCACCCGCGCCGAGTCCGCCTGCGGCTCGATCAGTTCCCCCAGCGGGACGTCCTGCGCGTCTTTGATCTCGGCTGCGGTGCGATGCCGCACGAAAATCGGCTTACCCTGCCAGACGATGGTGATGCCCTGGCCCTCGACGACCGGTGTCAGGTCCACCTCGACCGACGACAAGGCCAGAACGTCCTTCGACGGGTTCATGGAATTGATCAGCGGCCAGGCAATGGCGCCCGCCCCGATCACCGCGCCGGAAATGGCAATCAGTTGCAACAGATCGCGCTTGGTCACATCCCCGGAAGCGGCGTGGTGGGTGGCAGCGGCGGACGGTTCAGCCATAGTTTCCCTCAGGTTGCCATTTCAGCCAGACAGTAGGCGCGCCCGACCGAGGCCAGCCCCGCGGCGAGCCCAAGTATACCGCCTTGTCAAGGCGTCGGGTTGCCCCGGTCGTGGCGTCTGGCGCAGTCTTACGGACTGACATCGCCTCCTGCAACAAGTTGGCAACGGGGGGTTATCCCGACTGTCGTGTAGGAACAAGCCCCCGATGACCGAAAATCCTCCCGCCGTTGCGCACGAAACACTCAAACCCGCCGGGCAGGCGTGGTTCGAGCGGTTGCGCGATCGGATCTGCGCCGCGTTCGAGGCGATCGAGGATGCCCGCGACGGCCGGTTCAGCGATCTCCCGCCCGGCCGCTTTCGGCAAACCGCCTGGAGCCGGCCGACCGAGGACGGACAACAAGGTGGTGGCGGAGTCATGAGCGTGATGAAGGGCCGGGTGTTCGAAAAGGTGGGGGTAAACGTCTCCACCGTTTGGGGTGAATTCAGTCCGGATTTCCGCTCCCAGATCCCAGGGGCAGCCGAGGACCCTCGGTTCTGGGCCAGCGGCATCAGCCTCGTCGCACACATGCAAAGCCCCCTAGTCCCGGCCGCGCATTTCAACACCCGAATGCTCGTCACCACCAAAGGCTGGTTCGGCGGCGGCGGTGACCTGACCCCGATGCGTCTCGAGACCGAACAGGCCAAGCAGGATGCGGCGGATTTTCATGCGGCGTTCCGCGTCGCATGTGACCGGCACGATCCGGGCTACTACGCAACGTTTAAGGACTGGTGCGACCGCTATTTCTATCTGCCGCACCGGCAGGAGCCGCGCGGCGCAGGCGGTATCTTCTTCGATCACCATTTCAGCGGCAATGCCGAGGCCGATTTCGCCTTCACCCGGGACGTTGGCGAAGCGTTTCTCGACGCCTACCCCCGGATCATCCGCCGGCGTATGGGTCAGGACTGGACCGTGGCCGACCGCGAGCACCAATTGATTCGCCGCGGACGCTACGTCGAGTTCAACCTGATCCACGACCGCGGCACGCTCTTTGGCCTGAAAACGGGCGGCAACGTGGAAGCCATCCTCATGAGTTTGCCTCCCGAGGTGCGCTGGCCGTAGGCCCACTTGGGCCAGGACCCCCGGTCCGCCGCGTGAGCCCGGACGGGTCAATCATGCGATCAGTCGTTGGCCTCAGCGATCAGGCATCTAAACCGGATCCCAGCCAAACACGTCCCCGGAGCGGTCGAGCGGCATGAACGCCGCCGCCATCGCAGGGATGCAGTGTTCCGCGATTGTCTCCGGCGTCCAGCCTTCGGACCGGTGTATGATCCGGATCGGCCGCGGTGAACTGAACAGGATCATCTCGTTCATCCGGCAGCCGAACACTTGCCCGGTAACGTGCTTCGCCGCGTCGGAGGAAAGATAAACCGCCATCGGCGCGTTCTTGTCCGGCGTCATCTGCTGGATCTTCGCCACCCGGGCTTGCTGCTCCGGCGTCGTCGCGGGGATGGAACTGGTCATCCGGCTCCAGGCAAATGGCGCGATGCAATTGGAGCGAACGTTGTAACGCTTCATGTCCAACGCGATCGACTTGGACAAAGCGGTGATCCCGAGCTTGGCCGCCGAGTAGTTCGCCTGCCCAAAGTTCCCGATCAAGCCGGACGTGCTGCTCATATGCACGAAGGTGCCGCTTTCTTGCTTGCGGTAGTGCTCTGCGGCGGCACGGGAGACAAAGAAGCTGCCGTTGAGGTGAACCGCGATGACCGACAGCCAGTCGTCCTCAGTCATCTTGTGAAAGATCACGTCACGTAGGATGCCGGCGTTGTTCACCACCGCGTCGATCCGGCCGAAATGGTCCAGCGCGGCCTGGACAATCTTCTGCGCCGAACCCCAGGCGGAGACGGATTCGGTGCAGATTTCGGCGCTGCCACCCTTCTGCTCGATCAGTTGCTTGGTCTGTTGCGCCGGGCTGGCCGATCCGCCTTCGCCGCTCAACGAGGCGCCAATATCGGCGACAATCACCTTTGCGCCAGCGGCCGCCATCATCAGGGCGATCTCCCGCCCGATCCCCCCGCCGGCTCCCGTCACGACCGCGACTTTTCCGTCCATCATGCCTGACATCATTTCCTCCGGATGCGTTCACGGCAACCTATGCGGGTCGGGAGGAGATGTGAACCCACGGGCGATTCCAGAGCCGAGGCCCGGGCCCCGCCGCGTCGAGGCTTCTTGCGAACTACCCGCCATCAAAAGGTTTCTGCGTGATTCCCGCCGATTAAGTGTAACGATATGCATGAGTACAACCTATACGGGAAATCGCGTGCGGATCGGACTTGGAACTTGGCGATTCTTCCTCGCCTTCGTTGTCGTCATCTCCCATCTGTGGGCCGGCATGATCGAAGGCCCTGCCGCCTATGCGGTCTGGGGCTTCTTTGCCCTCAGCGGCTACCTGATGACTCTCGTGCTAACCACTAAATACAACACCGCGCCGGCCGGCCTTCGCCAATTCGCCACCAACCGCCTGCTGCGCATCTACCCCTCGTATATCGTTGCCGCAGTGCTTGGCATCGCCACCATTTTGGCCCTCCGGCCTTTGGGGATCGATCCCGCCGGCCTGAACCCGCAATTCATGCTGCCGCAAAACATGTCGGATTGGCTCAGCAATCTGGCAATGGTCCCATTCGTCCCGCAGCGAGGGCTGCCCGTGCCAGTTGCCGCCGCGCTGTTCGTCGAGGTCTGGGCCTACGCCCTGATGCCGCTGTTCGCCAGCAGCCGAGGCGCCGCAATTCTGGGCCTCGCCGTCGCGATCTCCGCCAACCTTCAGTTCGGCTTCGGAATGCCGACTTTCATCCCTCGGTACTGCGGCTTCGCGACCGGACTGATGCCATTCGCGGCCGGAGCGGTGGTTTACCACTATCGGGATGCCCTGCGCCGTTTTGCCTCGCCGCGGCTCAGCGTTTCTGCCTGGTGTGGGCATGGCCTCTACTGGCTGCACGACGTCTACTGGCCCTGGACTTACGGATTGTGGCTTTCTGTACCGCTCTCCGCCTGGGTCGTCCTCTCACTGGCCGAGGCCGAATCTCGCCGCGCCAAATCTGGCACCGCGGACAAGTTTGCCGGGGAGTTATCCTACTCGATCTACCTTCTCCATACCACGGTCGCGGCCTGGTTCCTCCCCCAGTTCGGCTTCGGCCGCGATTTCACGTTCTTCGCCGTATCATTCGCCGCGACCCTCCTGGCCTCCTGGTTCATGCTGCTCCTGGTGGACCGACCGATGCGGCGCCTGCGCTTTGAGCTTCGCTCCGCTCGGGCGAAGCATCCCACGACCAAAACGGAACCTTACCAAATCCACACTGGACGGCGCACGGTTCCATAGGCGACAACTTGGTGATCTAGTTTGCTCGCTTTGTAATCCGTCATATGTTGTATAAGGCGGATCATGCGCTCCGGAGTGGCCCGCGGCGCGGAAGGGAAAGACAGCATGAATCTCCGCGCTCGGCATTGGCGCTATGGTCTACTGATCGGAACCGCGTTCGCCGCCGGCGCCGCCTTTGGCCCCGCCCTCGGCGGATTAGGCAGCGCGTTTGCCCAGGATAGTAGCCACGCCGACATGTATCAGATGCTGAAAGTGTTCGGTGATGTCATGCAGCGCGTTCGGGCCGAATACGTCGACCCAGTGGACGATAAGGAACTGGTTGAAAACGCCATCAACGGCGCGCTGACCGGGCTCGATCCGCACAGCTCCTATATGAACGCCAAGGCGTTTAAGGACATGCAGATCCAGACCAAAGGGGAGTTCGGCGGACTCGGCATCGAGGTCAGTGAGGACAAAGGCGTAATCAAGGTCGTGTCGCCGATCGATGACACTCCTGCAGCACGAGGCGGAATTAAGCCCGGCGACATTATTACCGCGCTCGACGGCAAGACCCTGATCGGCATGTCGCTGAACGACGCCGTTGACAAGATGCGCGGGCCGCCGAACTCCAAGATCGTGCTCACCATCAAGCGCCAGGATGTCGAAAAGCCGCTGGAGGTGCCGCTGATCCGCGAAACCATCAAGATCCAGGTGGTGAAATCGCGGATGGAGCCGAACGACATCGGCTATATCCGGTTGTCTCAGTTCACCGAACAGGCCGATGCCGGAATCAAGGCCGCGGTGAAGGCCCTGAAGGCGCAGAACGGAGGCAAGCTGCGCGGTTTGGTGCTTGATCTGCGGAATAACCCGGGGGGATTGTTGGACCAGGCCGTTTCGGTCTCCTCCGATTTCATCGACCAGGGGGAGATTGTCTCCACCAGAGCGCGGCATCCGGAGGATAGCCAGCGCTGGGATGCCAAGGGTGACGACATCCTGAAGGGCGCGCCGCTTGTGGTGCTGATCAACGGCGGGTCGGCCTCCGCGTCGGAAATCGTGTCCGGCGCCCTGCAGGATCACCGCCGCGCGATCCTTCTGGGCACCGGCAGCTTCGGCAAGGGATCGGTGCAGACCGTAATCCCGCTGCCCGGTAATGGCGCCATGCGGCTGACCACCGCGCGTTATTACACCCCGTCCGGGCGGTCAATTCAGGGCCTCGGCATCACGCCCGACGTGCCAGTGCGGGAAACCCGCGAAGAGCGCCCAACCTTTGGCGGCGAGCACGAGGCTGACTACAATAAAGTGCTGACCAATCAGGGTGGCACCGGTTCGCAGGCGCTGCCGCCACGCAATGACCTGCCCCCGATCGCTAAGCAAATACCGGACAAGCCACCCGAGGATTTTCCGAAGTTCGATCCGGCCAAACCCGATGCTACGGACTACCAGCTTCAGCAGGCGGTCGGACTGGTGCAGGCGATGGCGGCGCAAAAAAGCGCGTCCGCAAACTGATCCTTGGCTTGGGTCGTCCCTATCCCAGGAGTTCGGCAACTCAGCGGCCTTTTCTCGGGGTGGCAAGGGTTGGCGCGCTTCTGGGCCGGGCTGCTGCTACTGCTGGGTCTGACGGGTGGCGTTCTGCAAGTGTTAGGGCCACCTCCAATCAAGCAGACGTCGACGATATCGCCTCCTGGTCCCACGCCCTCAAGTCCCCCTCCGTCGAACTCATTGCCTTCAGGCTCAACGCCTTCGGGCCCCCCGGGATCCTCGGGTCCGGTCCCGCACGTCGATCAACCTGCAGCTCAGCACGTTCCGGTCTCCGGCAAGGCAGCTGAGACAGCTAAGACCCTAGTGGACGCAACTCGCCCCGGGCGAGGCACCCCTGGCCCGATTATCGACCCCGACCCGGCGATGCTGGAACCTGTTCCGAACGACCCGAAATTATTGCTGCCAAGGATCTCGATCGACGGCAGAGCGCCAATGGCCGCTTACGCGGCCGGTTTTGACCCCTCTACTCTGCGTCCGCGTGTCGGAGTCCTTGTTGCCGGCATCGGCATGAGCGACAGCAATAGCGTCGCAGCGATCAAAACTCTTCCGGGCGGTGTCACCCTTGCGATTTCCCCCTACGCCCCCGAAATGAGCCGTCTGCTCGGTGTCGCTCGTTCGTATGAACACGAGTATCTGGTCTCGGTGCCGATGGAGCCCGAAGGGTATCCAGTGAATGACCCCGACGATCGAGTAGCGCTGATGACATCGCTGCCCCCGACTGAAAACCTGACCCGATTGCAGGCTATCATGGGACGACTCAGCGGCTATGTCGGGGTCACGAACGCTCTGGGTTCGATGCGTGGGGAGCGCCTGACCGGCATGCCGGATCAGTTTGATACAGTGCTGACAGAAGTGGGAAATCGTGGGCTCCTGTTCCTCGATGCGCGAACCGGCCAGAAGACACAAGCGCACGCCTGGAACCGGCCGGCGGATCTTGCGCTGGATGATGAACCGCTCGATGCGGCGATGCTGGATAAGCGCTTGGATGCGCTGACGCATCTGGCATTGGACAAAGGGTCCGCGGTGGGAATCGTCTCCGCGCCCCGACCCGTGGCCGTGGAGCGTGTGACGGCTTGGGCAAATACGCTGGCCTCGAAAGGCCTCACTCTGGCGCCCATAAGCGCCTTGGTGCAGCCGCCGGTGAAACAGGATCAAGCCAAATGAGCGATCTGCCTTACCGGCCCAATGTTGGCGCGGTGTTGTTCAACCGGGATGGACTAGTCTTCGTCGCCCGGCGCGCTGACATGCCGAACGCCGAGGGACCGGCGGGAGGCTGGCAATTACCTCAAGGTGGCATTGACGAAGGCGAGGACCCAGGGGACGCGGTGTTCCGCGAACTGGAGGAGGAGATCGGTACACGCAAAGCCGAGGTGATAGGCGAGCATCCCGATTGGCTGACCTACGACCTTCCTCCCGACTTGCTAGGGGTTGCATGGCGCGGCCGCTACCGGGGCCAGCGGCAGCGATGGTTCGCCATGCGTTTCAGCGGGGAGGACAGCGACATCCGTCTGGATCTGGATCCGCACATCGAGTTCGATGCCTGGCGGTGGGTCAGGCTGTCAGAGCTGCCAGCGCTTGCGGTGCCGTTCAAGCGGGCGATCTATAAAGTGCTGGCCAAGTCCTTTGAACGCTTCGCGCGCACCGAAGCGTAGAACGCCTCGTCACCGCCGTTCAACTGCTCGATCGCAACCAAGGCGTCGGGTTCACTGGCGTGCCATCGTGACGCAACTCGACATACAAGGCCGGACGCTGGGCCGTCGTCCCCGGCTCCCAATCAGGCATGACCCCCACCGGCTCGCCCGCCAGCAGGTGTTGACCAAGCTTCACGTCCAGCCTCCGGAATCCCGCCAGCACAACGTGATATCCACCACCGCAGTCGATAATTAGCAGCAACCCATAGCTCCGGAAAGTTTCGGCGAAAACCACCCGCCCACCGCACGGCGAAATGACGTGTGCGCCTGGTGGCGCATGATACGAAAGCCCGGTCGCCGCCCCGCCGTCCGTCTGCTCGCCCCAGCCCTTGACCACCACGCCGATGACCGGCGGCTGCAACTGACCGTGCGGCCCGGAACCAGACGAGATCGTGCCCGCCCCCGTGGGATGCGCCGCCATAGCTTCCCGTTCGTGCGCTGCCTGCGCCTCTGCCGTTTGCTTCTGCCGTTCGGCCCTTAGCTTCTCCTCTCGAGCCTTCGCCCCATCAGCACGGCGCTGTGTTTCGATTGCCGCCAACGCCGCACGTAGCAATTCCATACGACTGGCAGCGGACGCAGCCTGACTGGCGGCTTCATCCGCCTCCGCTTCAGCCTCGGCCTGCGCCTTATGGGCGGCTTCGATTTCCTGATCCAGCGCCTCGGCTTCGCGCTTCTGTGCGGCCGCGGCCTCGGCGAGGCGCGGCGCCTCTAGCCGCAACGCCTCCGCCGCTGCATCCACCGCCGCCTGATCACGACGCAGCCCTTCTGCCTCGACCTCAATCTGCCGCGACAGGCCTTGCAGCACCGCCAAGCCGCGCAGCGCCTGATCCGGTGGTGCCGGAACCGCCAGAAACGTCTCCACCGGATACAACGCTAGCCGCTCGATCAGCGGCAACAGCGGCTGGATCACCTTGGCTCGGTCTTGCACCCGCTGCTCCGCCTCGCGCCGCTGCTGTGACAGCGCGTCTATCCGCGCGGCGACATCGGCCGTCGCCGCTTCCGCTTGTCGTAGTTTGGCGGCCGCTTCGACCCGCTGCTCCGCCAGAAGCAGCGTCCGCGCCGCACTCCGGGCCGCCCGATCGGCGGCACTCTTGTGTGCTGCAAGTTGCTCATTGCTGGCACGCTCGGCGTCTTGCAAAGCCCGCTGAGTATCAGCGTCCCGAGGCGACTCGCCGGCTGCCCCGGACGCTAAAGCCGCCAGCAATAGCAGCGACCACGTGCCAACCGTCTTCAAGGGTTCGATCGATACAGCAATAGACCATGGGTCTAATAGGCAATCACCATCGGTTGGTCCATCAGTAGTGCCTCTGGTGCCGGCCCCGTGACATTCAGGTCCCCCGCCAGAACGATTTCGACCAGCAGTTTGCACCCCTTATCGCTTGGATGAACGCCGGCAAACAGCAAGGAGCATCCAAGGCCGCTGCAAAGCGCATTCAGCGGATGATATGCTCCCGTCCGGTTGAGCACCTCGTGCACATCCGGCCGGTGGCGCCAGACCGGCGCCTGTTGGGCAACCCCATCGAGCGTGATCCGCACCCATTTCGTATCCACATTACTGAGACACCAGCCGCCGACCGCCACAATAACCCCGTCAGGCGTCCTCCGGCCCACCAACTCAATGGACCATCGAGGGATCATCCCTCCGACAGCCACGTCAGGGAAAAGTTTGACAGTTGAAGGGCCGACAAGACGATCGGAGAAGATCCGCACCGTTGGCCCGATCCCCTTCGTCAACCAGAGCAGGTTAAAAGCTGAAGAATCGCGATGGCCGAGAAGGCTCAAATACGGACGCCCGACCGAGGCTGCAAGCGGCCCGAACCCCTGGGCGAACTCATCGTCCGCCCCGGCGTTCTTGCACGAACGGATGATCGTCTCGTCCCCCGCTGGATCAGGATCCAGCGGTATAACCTCCGCTGAAGCGAAGCCGATCTGTTTCCCCAGGTCCTCCAGCGCATCGCTGTCGAACAAATGCTTCCCTTCCGACGAGTCCAGGAGCGCCAATTGCCCCGATACCAGCAACCGCCTGGTTTCTTGCAGGAATGTCAGCGCGGGCCCGAATCCCTGCGGCCAAGCGCCATCGCGCGCATATCGCTGCGTTAGCGTCTCCGCCATCGCCATACTGATCGCCTGATGGTACCGCCGGTTCGGCACCACAAACATCGCTCGGCCACCGGTCTTCAGTATCCCGTGTACCATTGTCAGGAAGGCGCGCGTGTCTCTGATCCCGCTCAGCATCGAGGAGCTGGCCACGGTATCAACGGTCGTGTCACGGATTGCGGCCAGACCCCCGTCAAGCGCGGCGAAGACCACCGGACAAGCTACCTCGAGGTCAGCGATCCGACCCCGGCAAGCCCGTAGCAGCGTCAAATCCGTATCGACAATCAGCAGGCTGCGGACGCCCTCCCCCGAGACGATCGCTTCCGTCAGCGATCCAGCGCCACATCCGAGCTCGATTGCATCGCCGAGGCCCACACCCCACCGGCTTCCAGCCGCACTCTTGATCCGCGTTAACAGATCCGAACCGAGCATCCCTTCCTGCGGCAAGGAACCGCAAGGCTCATCGTCGAGCAGCAGCCGGCCGCCAACGAAATCGATGATCCCATCGACCAAGGCAAACGTCCGGGCGCAATCGGAGCAACGCATCTCATGCGCAAAGATTGCTGAAAGACGGCCCCGGCACTCAGGGCAATGCAAGCGGTCTGACGGGTTCATGGTGGTGAAGCGGCCCCATCCGGTCGTTCAAGGAACCTGCCTTACGCTTTTCCCGGTGAGCAATAATACTGTCCTCTTGTACGCTTGGATCGCAAGTCCTCAACAAGACCGCCGGTCGCCTCCGCGGCCGACAATGACACCTCGTCCAGCCCACTAACCCCTTGACGGTGACCATCGGGTACGCCATCTCCGATCAATCAGGACTGAACCAGTCCGGATAATCGAGATACACAGAAACCGAGGGTGTTTCACGCCATGCTCAGGCTGTCGAAGCTGACGGACTACGCCGTGGTGGTACTTGTGCGCCTCGGCGGGACAGAGGGGGTGCAAACCTCGACCGGAATCGCCGCCGCGACGGGCATTCCCGAACCTACGGTCGCTAAGGTCCTTAAAACGCTTGCCGCTGGTGATTTAGTAGCATCTCAGCGAGGCGCTCGCGGCGGCTACCGGTTGAACCGTAGTCTCGCCGCCATACCGATCGCTGATGTGATCAACGCCGTCGACGGCCCTATTGCCCTCACCGCCTGTGTTGAGGGATCGCCGTCGGGATGTGAATCCCAGGGGCTGTGTCCGATGCGCGGGCGATGGGATCCTGTCAACGAGGCCATTCACACCGCGTTATCCAGCATCACATTGGCCGACATGCAGGTCCCGTTGTTACCCGCGTTTCGCCACCCCCTCAACCGAGCCGCCCTCCAGGCTCAACCCTCGCTCGCCCCCTTTCAATCGGCTGCCGAATAGGATCCCTTATGGCTGCTGCCACCGAAACACTCGATGCCGTCCAATCCGTCACGCAGTCCGGTTACAAGTGGGGCTTTGAGACAACGATCGAGATGGACTTCGCTCCGAAGGGGCTGAACGAGGACATCATCCGGCTAATCTCTGTGCGCAAGGAGGAACCGGAGTGGATGCTGGAGTGGCGCCTTAAGGCCTACGCCGCGTGGCTGAAGATGGAGGAGCCGAACTGGGCGCGTATCGATCACCCACC
The DNA here is from genome assembly GCA_963819345.1 of uncultured Alphaproteobacteria bacterium. Taxonomy (GTDB): domain Bacteria; phylum Pseudomonadota; class Alphaproteobacteria; order Acetobacterales; family Acetobacteraceae; genus Rhodopila. The sequence continues at coordinate 426,272 of CAWFVX010000010.1, read as the reverse complement.
CATCGACTACCAGAACCTCCACTATTACGCCGCGCCGAAGAAGAAGGCGGGCCCTAAAAGCCTCGACGAAGTCGATCCCGAACTCCTGAAGATGTACGAGAAGCTTGGAATTCCCCTAAAGGAGCGGGCGATTCTGGCCGGCGTTGATCCCGACAGCGTCGAGAACACACAGGTCGCGGTGGACGCCGTATTCGATAGCGTGTCCGTGGCCACCACGTTTCAGACCACTTTGCGCAAGGCCGGGGTCATCTTCTGTCCGATCAGCGAGGCGGTGCGCGAGCATCCCGAACTGGTTAAGCAATATCTCGGCACGGTCGTTCCCACGGCAGACAATTTCTTCGCTGCACTGAACAGCGCGGTCTTTACCGACGGCAGCTTTGTCTACATCCCAAAGGGCGTGCGCTGCCCGATGGAGTTGTCCACATACTTCCGGATCAATGCGCGCAACACTGGCCAATTCGAGCGCACCCTGATCATCGCCGCCGAAGGCAGCCATGTCAGCTATCTTGAAGGCTGCACCGCCCCGCAGCGTGATGAAAATCAGTTGCACGCCGCCGTCGTCGAGCTCGTTGCGCTAGACGACGCACAAATCAAGTATTCGACGGTGCAGAACTGGTACCCCGGTGACGCCAATGGTAAAGGCGGCGTTTACAACTTCGTCACCAAGCGCGGTGCGTGTCGTGGCGCGCGCTCCAAGATTTCCTGGACCCAGGTCGAAACCGGATCAGCGATCACCTGGAAATATCCATCTTGCGTGCTGCATGGCGAAGACAGTGTGGGAGAATTCTATTCCGTCGCGGTAACCAACAATCACCAGCAAGCCGATACCGGAACGAAAATGATCCACATCGGCAAGGGGTCGCGCAGCACCATTATCTCGAAGGGCATCAGCGCCGGCTATTCCAACAACACCTATCGCGGTTTGGTGCGAATGCTGCCGAGTGCCTCGAATGCTCGCAATTTCACCCAGTGCGACAGCCTGCTGATCGGTGGTCAATGCGGCGCGCACACCGTGCCGTACATCGAAAGCCGCAATCTGACGGCAAAGGTCGAACACGAGGCGACGACATCGAAGATCGCAGATGATCAGCTGTTCTATTGCCGTCAGCGCGGGTTGTCGGAAGAAGACGCCGTAGGCCTCATCGTCAACGGGTTTTGCAAGGATGTTTTGAAGGAACTGCCGATGGAGTTTGCCGTCGAGGCGCAGAAGCTCCTGGCGGTCTCGCTTGAAGGATCGGTAGGCTAATGCTGGAAATTCGCGAACTGAGTGCTTCGATAGGCGACAAGCCGATACTAAATGGTATCGATCTGGCGGTGCCCTCCGGTGAGGTGCATGCGATCATGGGGCCGAACGGGTCCGGCAAATCGACCCTGGGCTACGTCCTGGCGGGCCGCGAAGATTACACCGTCACCCGCGGGTCCGTCACCTTCAACGGCATCGATATGCTAAATATGGAACCGGAACGACGGGCCGCCGCTGGCGTCTTCCTGGCGTTCCAGGCGCCCGTCGAATTGCCCGGCGTAAACAATGCCAACTTCCTGCGTACCGCGCTGAATGCGATCCGCCGCGCGCATGGCAAAGCTGAACTCGACGCGGTGCAATTCCTGAAGCTGGCCCGCGCCGCTGCCAAACAACTGGCGATGCCGGCCGACATGTTGAAGCGCAACGTGAATGTGGGCTTCTCGGGCGGCGAGAAAAAGCGCAACGAGGTCCTGCAAATGGCCATCCTGCGCCCCAGACTCTGCGATCCTGGATGAAACCGATAGTGGCTTGGACATCGACGCGTTGAAAATCGTCGCCGATGGCGTCAACGCTTTGCGAGGGCCGGAATTTTCCGCCCTGGTGATCACCCACCATCAGCGCCTGCTCGACTATCTTGTGCCGAACCGTGTCCACGTTCTGACGAACGGCCGCATCGCTCGCTCCGGAGGCCCTGACCTCGCGAAGGAACTGGAAAAGAGTGGCTACGCCAGCTTGACTGCGGAGGCCGCGTGAGCACCGGAGCAGCCGGCTTCGTGCAGCGCTACGAGGAACTGATCGGGCGTCTGCCAGGTGACTCCGCGCTGCGGGCAGCGGCAGCGACGGCGTTCAAAGAAGCTGGTCTGCCAGGCGGGACGCAGCAGCGCCGGATCGAAGCCTGGAAATTCACCAGCCTACGTCCGCTCGCGGAAGCCAAATTTCAACCGGCCCCATCGCCTCGGCATGAGGCGGAGACGATGCTGGCTCGGCTGCCGATGCTGGACGCGCCCCGCATAGTGTTCGTCGATGGCGCGATGCGCGCGGATCTGTCCGCCATGCCCCCCGCCGGATTTGCCCGCTTCGCAGAGCAGCCGAATTTTGGAACGCTGACCTGGCCGGATCGCGAGCCGATGGCGGCACTCAACACCATGCTCGCGATCGATGGCGCCGCATTGGACGTGCCTCCGGACGTTGACGGCGGCGTCGTTCAACTCGCCAGCATCGCCGGCGGCGAGGCTGATTACCACCCGCGCCACAGCATCAGGCTGGCGAAAGGCTCGCGCTTGACTGTGGTGGAGATTTCGGTCGGGCAGGGCGCCTACCTGTTGAACACCTTGGCCGAGATCCACGTCGCCGAGGGCGCCCATCTGACCCACATCCGCCTTCAGGACGAGGCGCTGACCGCCTTCCATGTTTCAACTACATACTCGGATGTCACAGCGGGTGGCACCTATGACAGCTTCACCCTGAACTTGGGCGCACGCCTTTCGCGGACCGAAGTCCATGCTCAGCTCAGTGGTGCTGGGGCAATCGCTCATCTAAACGCGGTGCAGATTCTGTCAGGGGCACAGCACGCCGATTTCACCACCGTTGTCGGCCATATCGCGCCGGGTTGCACTTCCCGCCAGACAGTTAAGAACGTGCTCGCCGGTCGCTCCCACGGCGTGTTCCAGGGCAAGATCGAAGTCGCCCGCGATGCCCAGAAGACCGATGGGTATCAGATGAACCAGGCCTTGTTGCTGTCGCCTTACGCCGAAATCAACTCTAAACCTGAACTTGAAATATTCGCTGACGACGTGAAATGCAGCCACGGCGCCACGGTTGGGGAGCTTGATGCTGAGCAAATGTTCTACCTCCGCAGCCGGGGAGTTCCCGAGGCCGAGGCTAGATCTATCCTCGTGCGCGCCTTTCTCGCTGAGGCGCTGGATGCTGTTGCGGATGAAACCATTCGGCGCCTGTTGGAGGCCGCCGTCGGGCAGTGGTGGGAGAGACAAGAAGCATGAACGTGATGACCAAGCCCATCGCCCTGGACGTCGAGCGAATCCGGAAAGACTTCCCGATCCTGACGCAAACAGTTCGCGGCAAGAAGCTGGTATTCTTGGACAGTGCCGCTTCCGCGCAAAAGCCGCGCGCGGTGATCGATGCCATGGTCCGCGCCATGGAAACCCAATACGCCAACGTCCATCGCGGCCTGCACTGGATGAGCGAGCGTACCACCGAAGCCTATGAATCAGCGCGAGACGCCGTCGCGTCCTTGATGAACGCCAACGATCGCTCCGAGATTATCTTCACCCGCAACAGTACCGAGTCGCTCAACCTGATGGCCCACAGCTATGGGCGCGGTGTGCTGAAGCGCGGGCAGGCGGTGCTGATTTCGGGCATGGAGCACCATTCCAACATCGTGCCATGGCAAATGCTGCGTGATTCGTACGGGATCGAGCTGAGGGTCGCGCCGGTCACTGACCTCGGCGAACTCGACATGGCTGCCTATGAGGCGTTGCTCGCGGACCGCAAGGTCGGCCTCGTCGCAATGACCCATATGTCCAACGTACTCGGAACCGTCGTGCCGGCGGACCGCATCGTCCGCATCGCCCATGCGCACGGCGCCAAGGTATTGTTTGACGGGTCCCAGGCCATCGTGCATCGCAAGGTCGATGTTCGTGCTCTCGGCTGCGATTTCTACGCGTGGACCGGGCACAAACTGTATGGCCCGACCGGCATCGGCGTCCTGTGGGGCAAGCGCGACTTACTGGAGCGGATGCCGCCATTCATGGGCGGCGGGGATATGATTTCATCCGTAACCTATGAACAATCCAGGTGGGCCGAGGTGCCGCATAAATTCGAGGCCGGCACACCGCCGATCCTCGAAGGCATCGGACTGAAAGCGGCAATCGAATACGTGCGCGCGGTCGGCTACGACGCCATGGCCGCGCACGAGGCGTCGTTGACCGAACACGCCCTTGCCCGTTTGGCGACGGTAGATGGTCTGCGCATTCTCGGTCAGGCTCAGGACCGTGGCGGTGTGATCTCATTTACCATGAACCAGACCCATGCCCACGACGTGGCGACCCTGCTGGACCGCCAGGGCATCGCTGTCCGCGCGGGACACCACTGCGCCGAACCGTTGATGCACCGGTTCGACCTCGACAGTACCGCGCGCGCCAGTTTCGGCATCTATACTACCCACGCTGAAATCGACGCCCTGGCAGAAGGGCTGATCCGCGTGCGGGAGTTCTTTGCATGACGCAGACAGAGAGTTTCGACGATTTGCGTGACCTCTACCAGGAAGTCATCCTGGATCACGGTCGCCGCCCCCGGAACGCTGTTCGGTTGGAAAGCTTCGACTCTACCGCTAAGGGCGACAACCCGATGTGTGGCGATCGCGTCCAGGTCTGGGTTAAATTCGATGCCGACACGATTGATCGCATAGGTTTTGAAGCTAGAGGATGCGCGATCAGCGTTGCTTCCGCCGATCTGATGGCCGAGACCGTGCAAGGGCGCGCGAAGTCTGACACTCGCAGCCTGTTCGAAGCCTTCCGCGAAATGGCCCGGTCCGGCAACTGCCCCAACTGCGATGCCGCGCTCGCCGAACCTATCGAGCGCCTGACCCCATTGGCGGGCGTGCACGAATATCCCTCCAGGGTGAAATGCGCCACGCTGCCCTGGCATGCCCTCATCGCCGCGCTAGATGGCGCAAAGGAGGCAAGCAGTGAATGATGTTAGCCCGACCAACACTGTCTGGACCCCGGATGGCGAAACCCCGGTCAATCCCTCTGGCCTGCCCGGCGAGGATACTCTGATCGAGGCCATCGCAACGGTGTATGATCCGGAAATCCCGGTGAATATCTATGAACTCGGCCTCATTTACGCGGTGGAAATCGACGATGATGGCGGCGTAAAAGTAGAGATGACCTTGACAGCCCCTGCCTGCCCGAGCGCACAGGAACTGCCTGAGCAAGTGCAAAATGCGGTGTTGACGGTCCCGGGGGTCACCTCCTGTCATGTCGAAACCGTCTGGGATCCGCCGTGGGATCCCTCCCGCATGACCGAGGAAGCTCGGTTGCAATTGAATATGTTCTGATCGATCATGATATAGGTTGGACCATGAGCACAACAACAACCGCTCCTCGCAAGACCCGAGCCTTGCCGCCCCTGATGACCCTCACCGATGCAGCGGCTGAGCGGCTGCGTGGGCTCTATTCGAAAGGCGAGCGGGGCAAGTTGCTCCGTATCGGCGTCAAGACGAAAGGCTGTTCCGGCATGTCATACGACATGTCCTGGACGGACGAAGCCGCTCCTTCCGATGAAGTCGTCAGGGACAAGGATCTTACCGTTTTGGTTGACCGCAAGGCGTCGTTGTTCCTGATAGGCACGGTGATGGACTATGAAATCAAGAACCTGACCGCGGGCTTTACCTTCACCAATCCAAATGAAAAGGGACGCTGCGGCTGCGGCGAAAGCTTCCACGTCTGACGCCGATCGCGTCTAATTGCGCGGGGGGCCTGCGGTCCCGCTAATCGGCACGACACCGGTTTTTGAAGCAACGGCAATACGTGTTGAAGGGTTTGATGCCTGTCTGGCTGGCATTGCCAACACAAGGAGGCTGTACATGAATAACATCATCTATATCGTTGGTCTCGTGGTCGTGGTTATCGCTGTGTTGAGTTTCTTCGGTCTGCGATAAAATCGACCAAAAGATCGTGGTGACTGGTTCTACCGCCGCGACGTCATCTTTTTTCCCTCTGCGCGAATTACAATTGCTCCTTTCCACGCTCCAATTCGTTGCGCAGGAAGGAGCAATTGATTTGAAGTAACCGATACTACGATACGGGCATATCTCAGCCGCCGGCGGCAAAGCAATCGTACTGGTTGAGGGAGCTATACGGCAACGGGTTTGCGCGCGACATCGTACGCGACCGTAAGACGTTCGGCGGTCTCGATCTCGTCTGGGCCTATTTCTGCTCTCGCCGATCCACAGCGGCACGCCCTGGCACGCTAGTTGCTTGTATGATCGGAACTAACAGCTGGTACGCGTCTAAATGACATCGGAGATTCAGGGGGCGGCCAGCAATTCGACCGCCCCCGCCGCATCCATCCAAGCTACGGCAACGGCTGATCACCGTTTCACGTTCCATGACTTCCTCTCCGCTATCAACCCCCTGCAATATCTGCCGGTAGTGGGCACAATCTACCGGGCGGTCACAGGAAACGTGATTCCCGAGGGGTTGCGCGACCTCGGCTCTATGTTGGTGAGTGGCTTGTTAGGTGGTCCCATAGGCCTCGGCATAAACATTGCGACGGTCATAGGGGAAAAAGTCACCGGAATAGATCCAGAGAAAATTTTCGCGCCTCAGCCCAAGGCGGCTGCTTCCGCAACCGTGCTTCCCGCACCCACGCCAGCTCCGCTAGCCTCATTCTCAGGGCCGCCCGCCGACTCCGCTTCGCCTCAGCTTGCATGGAGTTCGACCCAACTTGCGGCGTATGGCGTCCGGTCGAGCGCCGCCGGGACCTTGACGCTTGGGAATATTGAGGGGGCCGATGTGCTCAACACCCTCCAGCTGGTCCGGCTCGGCCAGGCGGCGGCGCTCTATGCCGCCAACCAGACCATGCCGCTCACGACCGCCGCTCATGGCGGCTGACGGGCATCAGCCAAGGCACAGGGCTATTTGCAGGCCGTTACCATAATCTCGACCAGCACATCCGGCGCGGCCATCTCTGCTTGAACGCAGGCGCGAGCCGGGGCACCCTCCTTCGGCAGCCACGGGGTCCAGATCTCGTTCATCAATACGCGGTCCTTGATGTGCTTTACCCAAATTACCGCCTGCAGCAGCCGGGTCTTGTCCGTTCCATGATGTTCGAGCATTGCGTCGATCTGCGCCAATACGTCGCGGGTTTGTCCTTTGATGTCCTGCTTGGTGTCGCGGGCCGTGATCCCCGGCAGGTAGACGAAACCGTGATATTCGACTGCCTTCGACAGGATCGGGCCGGGTTCGGTGCGGATAATCTTGCTCATTCGGCTGCCTCCAGTTCAACGGATCGCAGCGTTCTAAGGCAAGACCTCACGTCCGGCCAGAGCATGACGGCTTGCCTTTACCGCCTCGATTGAGCGGCACTCCCGCGCCTCAGCTCCCGCCGCCGAGCCCATGTTGTGTCGGCTTCGTGCTGATCAGCCATTCTAGTAGGCTGACCGGCCCGAGCCCCATTGATTGAAGGGCTTTCAACCCGGCCTCGCCAAGAGCCGCTTTTCAGGCGGAAACGCGCCTCATAAAACGTTAACGTCCTCAAACCTTGCCGAGCGGCGCCTGATCAAACGCGAGCTTACCGACGAAGCAGAAGACTTCATGACGCGCCAGGCCAGATTCGGCAGACCTTTTTTGCCTGCATTCTCTATATTATGTCCCACTTCTCCATACTGCCAACAAGCGGGCCCTCCAGACCCATGTTTGGCAACCCGCTAGCCGACATCTTGCTATACTGCCGCCAGCGTTCCAGCTCATCTGCTGCGATGGTAAATGTCGCCGAAGTGGATTTTGATGTGGTCTCGCGTCAGGCGTAATCCCGCTAGTAGTCGCGAACATACGCATGACAAGAGTATCGCGCCTCGAACTTACCGTGCCGGAACTTACTGCGTCTGAGAGCCCAAGCTGGAAGCGTCGGTTGGCGCGGGCCCGCGAGCTCTGCCAGTATGTGAGCGCGTGAAAACACGGGAACCGGCGACCCGTGATGCATCGCCCGGCCAGAGCTAAAACATGTCGCCTGAAACCGGGATTTGCCAAGGGCGGGACAGGGCGTCCCACGCCGCCCCGGCCGTCCATCCCGTCGGGAGTGAGCTTCACCCAAGGACTAGGCCGAGAATTGATCGGCGGTGACACCAAATCGTCCCGCCCGACAGGCTGGTGGCTAACGCCGCATCCTGTAATGATGCCCTGCAACCCCAGGGAGGACGCCATGTGTGTCGTTTGCTATGTCGACGAGGAGATGAAGGACAAAATCATCGCCTACGGAGCCGAGTTCCACAAGGTGACAAAGAGCCCTTATGGAAGGGACGACGAAATCGGCATGCTGCATCTCATTGACGCGAAGTCTCGCTCGGCGATCATGAGCCGCGCGAATGCCTCGAAGGTCTTTGATCTCTCGGTCGACAATTTCGTCGGCATGCCGGGCTGGTTTGGCGCGGGCGACCAGCCATACCAGATCTGGATGACCCATACTCCGGGCGGCGAGATCGTCGCGAACAGCATGGGGGCCAGTCTGGAGGCGAACCGGCTTGTCTCCTATTCAGGCGATAGCATCTCTATGTACACGCATTGCGGGACCCACATCGATACCTTCAACCATTTCGGTTACAACGGAAAGATCTTCAACGAGTTCAGCGCCGAAGAGCATCTCGGCAACCGCGCCTGGACCAAATGCGGGGCGGAGAAGCACCCGCCAATTTTCGCCCGAGGCGTGTTGCTCGATATCGCAGGGATGCAGGGCGTCAAGGTCCTGCCGCCAAGCTACGGCATCGGCGAGAAGGACCTGAAGGATTGCCTGAAGAAGCAGGACCTCAAGCTGCAACCTGGGGACGTCGTCCTCATTCGCACCGGGCAGATGACGCGCTGGCCCGATCAGTCCTTCTGCGCCAACACGCCCGGGCTAAACCGCGAGGGGGCGGAGTTCCTCGCGAAGAACGGCGCGCTTATGATCGGCGCAGACAATCTGACCCTCGAACAGACGCCTTCCGCTCATGAGCTCAATTTCTTCCCCATCCACACGTATCTCCTGGCCGAGGCCGGGGTGCCGATCATGGAGATGGCCTATCTAGAGGAACTGGCCGAGGAACGGCTTTATGAATTCGCGTTCTTCGGTGCCTGCATCAAGCTGCGTGGCGCGACGGGCTCACCGATGCGTCCGGTCGTTATGCCGCTTACTTGAGGCTCATGTCCTGGCACGATGCACTTGATGGCGTCTAGGTGGTTGGGGCTACTGCGAGGTCAGCCCGGTCATGGTCCGGGGTCCGGCTTCGGCGAAGAAGGAGATCCGGAGCAGCTGGTGATTGCATTCCGGTGATCCTGGTCGCTTCTGGAGACGTCGCCGGGTGCCGCTTTCGTAAGTGTCTCGGTCTCAACTTGCCCGGGCTTAAGGCATGGCGAAATAACCAAATCGTTTCGGAGGACGCATCTGGCGCGCGACGTCATGTAGACCCAGGCCGACCATCCATGGCTCGGCCGGGGGCGATCGTTCGTTCTCGAATGGAGCCCTTGTTTGCGGCAGGACTTTAGCCTGCCGAAAGATGTTCGTAGATCAGCTCGAGCGCAGACTTCAACGCCGCTTTCCACTCCGCTACAGTTGCTTCATCGTGTAGTTCGGCTGCATCCCAGTTGATAACGCCAGCGAAATACACCCATTTCCCATCAAAAGTCATTGCGCCGGCATTGCTGCGTACGTGAAAGCCAGGGAAATCAGCATAGCCGGTTTTCGCGAAGCCGCTTACACCCAAGGGGACCGCCTCGAACACGCCGTCAGCAAGCGCCAGCACACGACGAAACTCGTTGGTGGTTTCCGGGTTATCGAAGAACCCTTCCTGAAGTGTCGTCGAATAAAGTTTGACGAGGTCGGATGCTGATGATGCCATGGTCTCTACATTGTTCAAAAACGGATTGACCAGAGCCGATCCGTTTTCGAAAGCTTGCCGAACTTCCGCATAAGTCGCTGCGAGATAATTAGGCAGTCCAAGCAAATAAGCCGCAAGGATGCGCGTGCTGTCGGGAATCTGCGTGTGCAGCAAACCTAGACTGGCGATGAACTGCCGAACATTGGCCGGTCCCGTAGCCAGCAGCATCATGTCGGTGCCTGTATTGTCGCTGTGCATAATCATGGCCTCCGCAGCGGTCCGTTCGCTGACCAGGCCGGACAGATCCGGAGGTGAGAAGATCTCGCTTCCGAGCGACCAGATGCTCTCATTCAAAGCAAGTTTATTGGTCCGCAGACGCTCAGCAATATCCGGAGAATCGAGCGCCTTCAAACGCGCCGCCAGAACATAGACTTTGAAAGCACTGGCAACAAAAATCCTAAGATTTGGGCGAGTCTCGACCAAGAGCTCGCTTGTTGTGGGGGTCGATGGCGCCCAAAACTTCAGCGTATGCGTGCCCGGAAGCGATTCGAATAGCGCCTTTACCTGCCCGGAAATGCTGCCTGACGAAGCTCCTTGGGCCATTCCGCTGTACAGCGCAAGGGCAGCGGGTGCAGTCACCAGTAGATCACGTCTCGACGGTATCATTGTGTCCTCGTCAATACAGACGAGGATCATGTATCATTAGCGCGACGAATGCTACGGCTTGAGTGCCGTTCTTGTGGTTCCGTTCAAAGGACCCTTCACAATGTGATATTCCTTGAGTTTGTAGGGCGGTCAAAGCCCCCCGCCCCGGGGCTTTCGGGACTGCTGGACGGCGTCTTCACCCTAGGCGTTGTAGCGGGTAGCATATCTTCATGACCGAGCATGCCCCCAAAAGCGGGTTGGCCCGCAACACTGCCAACTATGGCGACAAGGATTTCGCGTTGTATTTGCGCCGGTCCTTCGCGAAGTCGATGGGCTACTCGCAGGCGATGCTGGACCGGCCGGTGGTGGGCATCGTCGATACCGGTTCCGCTTACAATAACTGCCACCGCACGATGCCGGAGCTGATCGAGGCGGTGAAGCGCGGCGTGCTGGGCGCCGGCGGCCTGCCGATGCCGTTCCCGACAGTGTCACTGTGCGAGCCGTCGCTGTTTCCGACGTCCATGCACTACCGGAATCTGGCGGCGCTGGACACCGAGGCGATGCTGACCGCTCAGCCGATGGACGCGGCGGTTCTGATCGGAGGCTGCGACAAGACAGTGCCGGCGCAGTTGATGGCAGCGGCGTCCGCTGATGTTCCGTCGGTGCAGTTGGTAACGGGGCCGATGCTGGCGACGCCGTTCCAGGGCGAACGGCTGTCGGCGTGCACTGATTGCCGCCGATACTGGGCGCAGTATCGCGCCGGGAAGGTGACCGAGGAGCGCATCGCGCTGATCGAGGGCCGGTTGGCGACAACCGCCGGGACGTGCGGCGTGATGGGGACGGCCTCGACGATGGCATGTCTAGCGGAAGCGCTTGGGATGGTGCCGCTGGGGTATGGATCGATCCCGGCGGTGCATGCCGATCGGCTACGCGCGGCCGAGGAAGCCGGCGCGCTGGCGATGCGGCTGATCGCCAATCCGATCAAACCGTCGCAGATCATGACGGCCCACGCTGTGGAGAACGCGTTGCGCGTGCTGCTGGCGCTGGGTGGGTCCACGAACGCGCTGATTCACCTGACTGCGATCGCAGGGCGGCTGGGGGTGCGGGTGGATTTGCACGCGCTCAACGCGTTGTCAGATTCGACGCCAGTGCTGGTCGATCTGAAGCCGACCGGCGAGGGGTATATGGAAGACTTCCACGCCGCCGGGGGCATGCCCGCCCTGCTGTGGGAGTTGCGCGATCTCCTGCATCTAGACCCGATCGATGTGACCGGGGCTCCACTCGGTGAACGGCTGATGGAGCCGCCGTTCGTAGATCGGCGGTATATTCGCGCCCGGTCGGAGGCGGTGTCGCCGGTAGGCGGGATCGTGGCGCTGTTCGGGTCCCTGGCGCCTCGCGGGGCAATTTTGAAGCGGAGTGCGGCTACGCCGGGGTTGTTCGAGACAGAAGCGCGGGCGGTTGTTTTTGACGGGCTGGAAGACCTTGCAAACCGGATCGATGACCCGAAGCTGGATGTGGCGGCTGACGATATTCTGGTCCTGAAGAACGCCGGGTCATTGACGCCGGCGGGTATGCCGGAGGCTGGGTATCTGCCGATTTCATCCCGGCTGGCGCGGGCTGGTGTCAAGGACATGGTGCGCATGAGCGATTGCCGGATGTCGGGGACGGCATTCGGGACGATCGTGCTACACATTACGCCAGAGGCGGCGGCCGGGGGGCCGTTGGGGCTGGCGCAGAGCGGGGACCGCATCCGGCTATCGGTCGCGGAGCGGTCGCTCGATTTATTGGTGCCGGCGGAGGAGTTGGAGCGGCGGCGGGCTTCGTGGGTGCCTCCGGTGAAGCCGAAGCGGGGTTGGGATCGGCTGATCGCCGATCAGGTGCTGCAGGCGGATGAGGGATGCGATCTGGCGGTGCTGCGGGCCGGGGGGTGATGTGGTATTGGTTGGGCTCTTGGTGAGGGGTTGGTGTGAGCGTTTCGCTTGAAAGACCGATGAGCCTCGAAGAGTTTCTCGCGTGGGAGGAAGGACAGGAGTTGCGCTGGGAATTCGACGGGTTCGCGCCGATGGCGATGACCGGAGGGACGGCGGCACACTCGGCAATCCAGCGGAACATCAACATCGCGATTGGCGGACGACTGCGGGGCCAACGGTGCCAGCTTTACACCTCTGACCTGAAGATCCGGGTAGCAGGATCGATACGTTATCCGGATGCTTTCGTGGTTTGCTCGAGTGTTTCTCGTGGGGCCATTGTGGTTGACGACCCCGCTGTGGTGTTTGAAGTGCTCAGCCCAAGCACTGCCAGCACGGATATTGGTGCTAAGAATGAGGAGTATCGGGACACCCCCTCGATCCAGCGTTACGTGATTCTGGTACAGGACCGCCAGCAAGCGACGGTATTTGCCCGCGTCGGCAGCGATTGGGTGGGACACATCGTTTCGGGAGACGCTGTGTTGGAAATGCCGGAGATCGGCATCGCCGTCCCGCTAGCGGAACTATATGAAGGCGTTTCCTTCCCGCAACCCGATACCGCCGTCGCCGGTTGAACTGCTCATCCTCTTCCGGCACGTAGGCTGGAGTGCTGGAAAAGGCGCCGCCTCCCGGCAGCGCCGCCCTCTGCCAAAAACCGGTCAGGCCGGGGTGAAGAACGGCAGTGATGGACCCTCATTCTCGGTTCGAATGAACGTTACTTTGACATCCTGACCGATTTTCAACGTTCTGAAGTCACAATCGACGAGGTTGGTCAGCATGCTCGGTCCCTCCGCCAACGTGACGTAAGCCATGGCATACGGCGGATTGGCCCGCTCCATCACACTGAGACTGTAGATCTTTCCCTTGCCGGACGCCTGCTCCCACGTGCATTCGCCGAAGCAGAACGGGCAGAGCTCGCGCGGATACCAGTGGACCTTCTTGCAACTGGTACAACGACGGACCATTAGTTTCCCAGCCGCGCTCCCCTCGAAGAACGGTTTGGTCTCGGGGTTGGTGTCGGGTGTGCCGACAAACGGGATTTTCCTTGCTGCGAAAGCCATGTCGATTACTCCCGTTCCAGAATTACAGTGCTGCCACAGTGGCGCGAGCCAAGCAGACCGCCAGTGCCGTGCGCGATCGCAAGGTCGCAATTCGGGACCTGGACTTTGGGATGGGCTTCGCCGCGAAGTTGACGCACGGCCTCGATGATTTTGGTAATACCGCCGCGGTTGGCCGGATGGTTCGAGCACAATCCGCCGCCATCGGTGTTAAACGGCAGCTTGCCGACGCCCGAGATCAGGTTGCCGTCGGAAACGAATTTTCCACCTTCGCCTTTCTTGCAAAAGCCGAGATCTTCCAACTGCATCAGCACTGTGATGGTGAAGCTGTCGTAGATCGAGGCGTATTTGATGTCGGACGGCTTGATCCCAGCCATCTCCCACGCCGGAGGACCGGACCAGCGTGCGCCGCTGAAGGTGAGGTCGATCTCGCCGCCGGCTTGATGCTTGGGCGCTTCTCCGACGCCGATCACTTTGACCAGCGGCCGCTTCAGGCTCTTTGCGATCTCAGGTTTGGTCAGGACCAGGGCGCCGCCGCCGTCGCTGATAACGCAACAATCCAGCCGGTGCAGTGGCGTGGAGACCATCGGTGAGCTCACGACGTCCTCAACGGTCACGACATCGCGCAGCATGGCATGCGGGTTGTACTGCGCATGATGTGAGGCGGCGACCTTGATCCAGGCGAGTTGCTCACTCGTGGTGCCAAACTCATGCATGTGACGTTGCGCGCACATCCCGTACATATTTGCCGTCACAGGACCGTAAGGAAATTCGAACTGCATTTCGGGTGCGGCGGGATTGCCGGGTCGCGCCGCGGTGCCGGTTGCCTGACCTTCGCTGCGGGGACGGCCGGAGAGGGTGATCAGCGCCACGTTGCAACGGCCGGCCGCGATGGCCTCCAGCGCGTGGCCGACGGCTAACTGATAAGACGAACCGCCGACATCGGTGCTGTCCACGTGCCGGCACTTCAGGTTCATGTAGTCGACCATGGACAGCGGCCCGAGGCCTCCCGGTGCATCGCCGGCGCAGAAATAGCCATCCACGTCGTCCTTGGTCAGGCCCGCGTCCGCCAAGGCGCCCTTGGCGCATTCAGCGTGCAGCAAGGCGATGGACTTATCCGGCGCCTTACGGGTGGGATGTTCCCATGCCCCCGAGATATAGGCCGCACCCTTCAAACTCATGCTTCGTTCCCCCTATGCGACCGCGCACGCAGCGACGATCCGGATTGAATCGGGGGATTATACTACTCGGTAGCCGGACCGCTAGACCGGCAGGTGGCGGCGGATCCAGGCGCCTCATTGATCATTTGTAACGTATCAATTTGTTTCGGATCATAGGTTACACTTGTTTGTGATCAGCTCACGGTGTCACTGTCGGCAGCGAAAGGTGGACCATGGATTCAATTTCCCGCGTGGCCGTTGTCGAGGACGATCCTGAGATTAGCCGGATGATGACGGAATGCATGACCGATCATGGATTTGAGGTCACCGCTGCCCGCAGTGGGAGCGACCTGGATCGGGTAATGTCCGGCGGTAAAATCGATTGCGTGATCCTCGATGTAGGGCTGCCCGGGGAGGACGGGCTGAGCATCTGTCGCCGCCTGCGCGGAAAGTCGTCAGTCCCCATCATCATGGTCACCGGCCGCGATAGTGACACCGACCGGGTTGTCGGCCTGGAACTCGGGGCTGATGACTACCTACCCAAGCCCTTTAACCCGCGGGAACTCGTTGCCCGGGTGCGTGCGGTGATGCGACGTGCTGGCGGCACGGATTGCACACCGGCGCCGCAGGCACCGCAGGCACTGATTTTTGAAGGTTGGCGTCTGGACTTGGCGCGCCGTCAGCTGTTCACACCCGACGGGACGCCGCGAGCGCTGACCAGCGGGGAATTCAATATCCTGTCAATCTTCTGTCAGAATTCACGCAAGGTCCTGTCGCGGGACGATTTGCTGGACCTAATGCATGGCCGGGCAGCAGCAGTGTTTGACCGAAGCATCGATGTGCAGATCAGCCGGTTGCGTCGAAAGATCGAGACCAACCTGAAGGATCCGTCGTTCATCAAGACGGTTCGCCATGGTGGCTATTTCTTCACTCCGTTGGTAACGGCAGCGAAGGAGCAATGAAGGGCCGGCGGATTCAAGGCTAGCGCCTCAGGCCGCTGAGTCAGCCGACTTCTGAGCGCTTTCGTGCTGCGCTCGAACGCCAAGCACGTGCGCGATCGCGTAAGTCAAATCCGGGCGATTCAGGGTGTAGAAGTGGAATTCATCCACACCGTTCGCCTGCAGCAGCCGCACTTGCTCCGCCGCTACCACCATCCCGACCATCCGTCGTGTCTCCGGGTCATTGTCCGTGCCCTCGAACAGCCGACCCATCCACTCCGGTACGGAGGCACCGCACATGGCGGAAAACTTTACGATCTGCGCGTAATTAGACACCGGCATGATACCTGGCACGATCGGCGCTTTGATCCCGGCTGCCAGACACAAGTCGAGAAACCGCAGGTATGTGGAGGTATCAAAAAAATACTGGGTAATCGCACGGGTCGCGCCGGCATCCAACTTCCGCTTCAGATTTTCCAGATCCGCCACCGGATTGGGCGCCGTCGGATGCACCTCGGGGTAGGCCGCGACGGAAATCTCAAAATCCGCGACTTCTTTCAAACCGGCGACGAGATCGGAAGCAAAACGATAGCCACCCGGATGCGGTAGATAGGTGGTTCCCAGCGGCGGGTCGCCGCGCAAGGCGACGATATGTCGCACGCCGGCATCCCAGTAGCCGCGGGCGACCTCGTTTACCTCTTCGCGGGTCGCGCCGACGCAGGTCAGATGGGCTGCCGGGACTAACCTTCCCTCACGCGCGATGCGGGCCACAGTGGCATGGGTGCGGGCCTGGGTTGACCCACCGGCACCGTAGGTCACCGAAACGAAGCGGGGAACCAGGGGCGCCAGGCGCTCGATACAGGTCCAAAGCTGCTGCTCGAGTGCCTCGGTTCGTGGCGGAGAAAACTCAAACGACAGTTTCGGGGCGGGGTGATCGGCTGATTTGATCGGGAGAGCGCTGAAGCGCGGGCCGGTCAGCCATCGGAGCAAGGTGGCAGTTGACGTGTCCATGGAGGCTGCATCCACATTTTCGAGCCCAAACGCAAGGGAATCTAGCCACCTTCAGGCCTGATGTCTTGGGATTTCCTGGCTGTAGAAGGCGTGGTATTGGGGTAGCACCGTAGTTTCATGGAAAGTCAGTATCGGGGTGTTCCAATCCCGTCCAAAAACCGCCATGTGAGTCCGGCCCGGATGCGCGAGGATCAGTCGCGTTCGGACCTTGCCCGAGGAAGTCAATGCGAACTGTCCAACAAACTCGCCTCTCGTTCTTCGGGGCACCATGGTTCTTGGCCCTTTTTATGCTGGCCATTTTCGATCTGTCGGGATGCGCCACCAAGCCCCCGGCGAGCGATCCGGACGCCGTCGCTGACTACGAACAGACGAACGACCCGCTGGAGCCGACCAACCGCGTATTCTACGCGATCAACAACGGCATCGACACGGTGATCCTGCGGCCGGCCGCGCTGGCATATCGGTATGCCATACCCGGCCCCGTGCGGGAGGGAGTCCATCACCTGCTGGCCAATATCAGTTCGCCCGTACAACTGGCGAACGACATCCTGGAGGGCAAGCCTCGCCGAGCCGGTGACACCACGATGCGGTTCCTGATCAACACGACCGTGGGGGTGTTTGGCATATTCGACGTGGCTACCAAATGGGGTTACCCGGATCACGACGCGGATTTCGGTATGACCATGGCACTGTGGGGCGTGCCGGAGGGGCCGTTCCTATTCCTGCCAATCCTTGGCCCCTCTGATCCACGCGACGCCGCGGGATTTGGGGTGAATATCGCTCTCGACCCATTTACCTGGATCGGGACCGGACCGAACAAAACGGGCTGGTCCGCGTTTAAGTGGTCACGCCAGGGTCTTAACGCCATTGACCAGCGTGAGCGTGTGCTCGATGCGCTCGATCAGATCAAGAAGACGGCGCTTGATCCGTACGCTACGTTCCGTAGCTTATATCGTCAGCATCGTCACGCACAGATCGATGAATTGCGTAACGACAATCGGGCGACTGTCCCCGCTTGGTTCCCGCAGCCAGCGAAACCCCCAGCGCAGTAAACGACCCCGTTCCCGGAGCTCGGACATTTTATGATCAATCGCCGGAAATTCCTGACCCTTGCGACCCTGTCGGTCCTTTTCCCGCTCTCGGTTCGGGCGCAAACCGCCGAAAAAGCGGCTGCCTTCGTCAAATCGACGGGAGACAGACTGGTCGCGGTCGTCAACGGCCCGGGTTCAGTTAGCGCGAAGCGCGCGGCGATGACCCAAATCCTCAATACGGATGTCGACGTCGAGGGTATTGCGCGGTTCTGCCTGGGCCGTTACTGGAAGCAGGCAACGCCGGAGCAGCAGAAGCAATATTTGGCGCTGTTCCACGAGGTTCTGGTTACCAACATCACCGCCAAGCTGGGCGAATACCAAGGCGTAACGTTCACCATGGGGCGCAGTAGACCCCAGGATGAGGAGGCGGTGGTTTCGACGACTGTGGTCCGGCCTAACAATCCCCCAACCGCGGTGGACTGGATCATCGCCAATCCTTCGGGCGCGCCAAAGATTATCGATGTGGTCGCCGAGGGGACGTCGCTCCGGCTGACCCAGCGGCAGGACTACGGGTCCTACTTGCAACACAACAACGGCAATGTCGATGCGCTGATCGCGGCGATGAAAAATCAGGTCTCGCAGAGCGGCTAGGCCTTCAACTGTTCTGAACCCAAGCTGAAACTCTCGTAGAGGATCATCGCGTAACCGAATTGATTGAACGTTTCGGCCTCCCGCATGCCGATTCCGCCCAACACGATGCGCGACCCGAAGTTGCTCTCCCGAGCGACCCCGACGATCCGAACCAACCCGGCTCGCGTATGACCGAAACGCAGCGCGGCGAAAGCGGCCTCCCGCGCGAGGCCGCGCCCCTGGGCTTCAGGCCATAATGCGAAACGCAACGCAACGCCGCGACCGTCGGGTCGGTGCTGTAGGCCCGTTATGCCCATGAAGCGGTCCGCTTCACGGATCGCCCAGATGCCGAACCCATAGCGGCCCCAAGCGACGACGTCATTTGCCAAATCCTCGGCAGTTTGGGCAGGGTCGCGCACACCGCCTCGCATGACGGCGAACACCGACGGATCGGCCTTTATTGCCCGCAGATCGGCGAGGTCGCTACCGCCGACCGGGGTGAGGATCAAGCGAGCGGTGCGCAGCATCCAGGTGGTGCTCACAGCGACCTCGGCGTGCCGATGTTCTTGGTCCTGTGCGAAACTCGCGGTCGTCGCCACGTCTGCCTATTGTTTAGCAGTAGGCGTGACTGAAACGTCTTCGCTCATGGAGGTTGCTTTGAGGGCTGTTCACTGTCCATTGCTGATCCGCTCGCTCGTTCCCGATAAATCGATCGGCCGTGCAGGAACGACTGTGCAGAGTGAACTCGGAGCGATCGAAGCCGGATCGCTCGTCCGAGCACTTCGACAAAGTTCTTCCTGGGTTGGAGGCGACGGCGAGGTGGTCTTGCTTGAGGATCGGCCGCGGTTTGGATCGTGATTTCGACGCCCATCGCGTTGCCCTCCCGCAGCCGGTCGAGATAGCGAAGTGGGAGCGCTAGGGCAAGGTTGACGAGATCACCGTGTGTATCTCTAAGAGTGACCCGACCCCGATCTGCCGCGCAAAAAACCACAGCTTCGCGAAGACATTCGCCTGTGGATACTGTAAATGACGAGAAGGACAGGAGGAAGGACACATGCAGATCAAGAAGGGCTACAAACAGCTTCTCGCCGATGCGAACGCCGAGATTGAGACTCTTCCGGTTGAAGCTGCGATCGAGCTTATCGGTGCTCCCGAAGTGCTATTCGTCGATCTGCGCGACCCGCGGGAAATGGAACGCGAAGGCAGGATGCCGGGCGCCTTAGCGTGTACGCGCGGGATGCTGGAATTCTGGATCGACCCCGAGAGCCCGTACGCCAAGCCAGTGTTTGCGGAAGCTAAGCGCTTCGTCTTCTTTTGCGCCAGCGGCTGGCGATCCGCGTTAGCGGCAAAGACCGCACAGGATATGGGCCTGGAAAACGTTTCCCACATAGAGGGTGGGTTCGGTGCGTGGAAAAAAGCCGGCGGTCCTGTCGAGGCACCTAAGTGCAGAGTATGACGATCAGGATTATGACAATCAGGTTTGCGATCCCGATCGCAGCAACTCAGCCGGCAGCCATACCCGCTGCACCCGCCATTCGCCGTTGTGCAGGTCCATCTCGAGCTTGAGGGGTTCTGCTTGACCTGGCGCGTGGAGGTTGATCATGAACGTCGTCAGACCATCGAAGAAGGCCCACCCGACATGAACGTCGGCACCCCGCGGCGCCGGGTTGTTCGCGGGCAAGGTGGGGGCTGCCGTAGCGGCCAGAAGAGCTTGCGGAGTCACCGCTTGATCGATTGCGTTTGAAGCGATCCCGCGCATGAACGAGGCCCCGAACGGGGGCAAGGCACCGCCGGTTTTCGGGAGAGGAGCTTCCGATGCCAGATCACAGACGTCCTCCTTGATGCCCTCCCGCACAGCCGGCCAGTCGACGAGCGATTCCAACGTAGCGGCGTCAGCACGTTGAATTGCCGATCCGAGACGGTAAAGCGTTACATACGGATACGCGACGTATGCGACAGCGACGCTAATTATCGTCGCTACAAGTGGCCATCCGGCACGCATTCGCATACTCCGCTGCTCTGGAACGGTGTTGCAGGTTAACGCGCCAATTTGCAATCGTTTCCATCGATCATCCATCAAAGTAGTCCACAATTGCTTGATAAACCATCAACTCTTCTGTGAGTGCAGAACCTGGTTGTAGGTGACCGAGTCAGTGACTCCCTCAGTACCCGAACAGTAGGATCCGGCTGTCGTCGCCCAGACGCAAAGCCGCGCGCGCAGCCGGATGGACCATTGCCAGACGCAGCCCCGCCAGGCCGGCAACTCCTGATTCGCCAATGGGGACTCCGGCAGCCGCCAGCGAGCGCAGCGCCTCAGCCGCCGCGTGGTCTGGGATCGCTAGGAACGCCCACGCCGCCCGCTCTAATTCCTGCCATGCAAGCAAGCTGGGTTCGCCACAGGCCAACCCGCCCATGATCGTCTCCAAGTCGCCCTGAACGACCGACGCCACACCTGCCCGGGCACTTTTCAGCAAGCAGGCAGCCCGCTCGGGTTCTACCACGATGAGCAGCGGCGGCGGCGAGAACCTCTCCCGCATCTGCACAGAGACAGCGGCGGCCGCTCCACCCACCCCGGCCTGTATAAACACGTGCGTTGGCGGCGGCCCGGTCCACTGATCCGCTGCCTCGTCAGCCATGAGGCGATAGCCTTGCATCACGTCGCGCGGGATTTCGGTATATCCGGGGTATGCGGTGTCGGAGACGACAAACCAGCCGTTTGACTTTGCCTGACAATCCGCCGCGCGCACCGCGTCATCGTAGTTGCCGGGAACGCGCACGACTCTGGCGCCGTATCGGGCGATGGCATCGATCCTGCCCTGGCTAACTGTTGCGTGAACAAAAATCACACAAAGGCAGTGGAAGCGCGCGGCGCCCCACGCTACCGAGCGGCCGTGATTGCCGTCGGTGGCGCAGGTCACGGTAATCTGTTGGGTGCAGGTGTCATATCGCCCGCCTGCCAGATCGATCGAGGACGCCGATCGCGCCACACCTCGGCGCGAGAGTTCGGCGGCGAGCACTTTGCTCACGGCATAAGCCCCGCCCACCGCTTTAAAGCTGCCCAGGCCGAAGCGCGATCCTTCGTCCTTGATGCGAACCACCGCTAGGCCCGCTACGTTGGCTAGGTCGCGCAGCGGGGTCGGCGCATAGTCTGGCCATGCCATGATCGTGGCTTTTGCCTGCTCGAAACCGCCAGCCGGCAGAACAGTCATGCCTGGGGTCCCGAATCTCGGATTGACCAGAAATTCAAAGGAATCGGAAACGCTCACGCCGCTACGGTGGACCGGCGGCTGCGCCGGTGCAATCTAGTCCCCGCGAAGAGGAGACAGAACGATGAAGGTTTCGATCCTGGGCGGCGGCGGGTTCCTCGGCCGGAAGATCGCGGCGAAATTGGCGATGGATGGCTCACTCGGAGACCGGCCTGTCAGCGCGCTGACGCTGTTCGATAGGGCTGAGCCTCCGAAGCCAGACGCGTCTTTTCCAATCAATTCTATTGGCGGCGACGTCGTGGCGCTGCCCGATGACGCGATCCCGGCGGGAACCGGCGTCGTGTTCCACCTCGCCGCGGTGGTCAGCGCGCAGGCGGAGGCGGACTACGACCTCGGCCGGCGGGTCAACATTCGCGGCACGGATGCGGTGATCGATCGTTGTCGAGCGCTGGGAACCTGCCCGCGGGTTGTTTTCACCAGTTCGGTTGCCAGCTTCAGCGCCGATCAAAATTCTGTCCTACCGGATAATACGCGCCAGATCCCAAGCAACAGTTATGGCGCGCAAAAGGCCGCCGCCGAGCTGCTGCTGGCGGATGCCTCCCGCCGAGGTTTCCTCGATGCCGTCTCGCTACGGCTTCCAACGGTCATCGTGCGGCCGGGCCGGCCAAACAAGGCTGCCAGTTCCTTCTTCTCCGGCATCGTTCGCGAGCCGCTTCTGGGGCTGGACACCGAACTGCCTGTTCCGGACGATTTTGCCGTCTGGGTTTGCAGCCCGCGCCGGGCGGTGGACTGGCTGATGCACGCAGCGGCGATGGATACGAGCAAGATGGGGCTGGACCGCAGCATTGACCCCCCAGGGATCAGCACGACGGTCGCTCATCTATTGCAAGCGTTGGACGAGGTCGCCCCCGGCGCGTCATCGCATGTCAAGCGGGTTGCGGATGAAACCATTGCGGCAATTGTTTCAACCTGGCCCCCAGCCTTCGAGGCGCTGCACGCTCGCACGCTCGGATTCTCCGCCCACGAACCGATCCTAGAGGTCGTACGCGCGTTCATTGCAGACGATCTGGAGGCGACCAAAGCCGAACGTGACTAAATCGCAATCCGTCGAGCGATGTTTTTACCACAGGGACGCCCCAATCGGAGATGAATTGTTGCGTGGGGCCGGATCCGGTCCCAAAACACGTTGTCTCCTCTTTTTTCTCGGCTGGACGTCCTAGATGCCGCCACCACCCGGCGATTCCACTTTTGCGGGCCCGCACAGCGCCCGCTTCGTCGGGGAACTTGCGTCCGCTGCGAATGAGAGCTCGACCAACCGACGTCCGCAGACCCGACGTCCCCGGCGCCCGATCGGGTCCGCGGTCATGCACGCTCCGCAGGTCCTGCGCGCGCTGGTTCGCGCCGATGAAATATGGCTGGTGGTCCTCGCCGCGTTTCTAGGCTGCGCAACCGGCATCGCGGTTTGGATGATGACGGAGACGACCCAGCTTATCCACGAAACCCTGTTCGGGATCAGCCCGAATCAGCGCCTCAGCGCTATGGCCTCGCTCAACCCCCTGCGCACAGTGCTGGTCCCGGCCATCGGCGGCCTTGGTCTAGGGTTGCTGACGCTTGGCATTACTCGTGTCCGCCCGCGCCGCACGGTGGACCCGATTGAGGCCAACGCACTATTCGGCGGCAGGATGTCACTGAACGGCAGTCTTATCGTCGTGCTGCAGACGATTTTGTCGAATGGCGTCGGCGCGTCGGTCGGGCTGGAAGCAGGCTACACCCAGATTGGATCGGCGATGGCCTCCCGCTGGGGACATGCATTCCGGGTCCGGCGCAACGATTTGCGGCTGCTGGTCGGGTGCGGTGCCGCCGCGGCGATCGCCGGGGCATTCAATGCTCCACTGACCGGCGCCTTTTACGCATTCGAGCTGGTTATCGGTACCTATACTTTGGTTGCTTTCGCGCCGGTGGCCGTTGCCGCGCTCGTATCCCAGGCCGTGGTGCAGGCGCTTGGCGGCTCGATCTTCGACCTGACGCCGCAGGTACCGGGACATGTTGACCCCCTCGACTACATCCCGATCCTCGCGCTCGGCATGCTGTGCGCCTTGCTCGGCATTTCGATCATGCGCGGCGTC
Organism: uncultured Alphaproteobacteria bacterium; assembly: GCA_963819345.1. Lineage (GTDB taxonomy): Bacteria > Pseudomonadota > Alphaproteobacteria > Acetobacterales > Acetobacteraceae > Rhodopila. The sequence goes on along the minus strand of CAWFVX010000010.1, from coordinate 402,664 downwards.
ACCATTACCGAGGAACTTTTCCGCAAGAGCCGCGTCCCGATCTGGCTGCGCCCCGGGATCGGAGGATTGGCGATCGGGAGCCTGGCCCTGGTGACACCGGCCATTCTGTCGTCCGGGCACGGCGCGCTGGGGATATCTTTTGAGGTGCATGACCCGTTGCAATGGGTCGTCCTGCTGGTGGTCCTCAAGGCGACGGCCTCGGCGATTTCGATCGGATCTGGGTTTCGCGGGGGATTGTTTTTTGCCTCGCTGTTTCTGGGCGCGCTGCTGGGCAAAGCGTTTGCCGGCGCACTAGCGCTGGTCAGTGCCACCCATGCGATCCCGCAGGAGGTCTGCGCGCTGGTTGGCATGAGCGGGCTTGCCGTTGCGATCATCGGCGGCCCCTTAACCATGGGGTTTTTGGCGCTAGAGGCAACCGGCAGCCTGCCGATGACCGTGGCGGTGCTGGCGGCCTGCGTGGTTTCCTCGCTGACCGTGCGGCGGACGTTCGGATATTCGTTTGCGACCTGGCGCTTCCATCTGCGTGGGGAGGCGATTCGCAGCGCCGTCGATATCGGCTGGATGCGTAACTTGACCGTCGGGCGGATGATGCGGCGGGAAATGCGGACGGTACGTGCCGAAACGCCACTGAGCGCGTTCAAGCGGGACTTTCCACTGGGCACCTCGCAGCGGGTGATCGCGTTGGATGAGGACGACCGCTACGCCGGGATCGTGCTGCTTCCCGAGGCGCACGCCGATGCCGACGACGACCATAAGGTGACTGACATCGTGCAGCATGCCGAGACGGTGCTGCTGCCGCAAATGACCATCAAGGAGGCGGTGGCGATGTTCGAGAACGCCGAGAGCGACGCGCTGGTCGTGGTCGATAATGCGCAAAACCGCCAGGTGATCGGGTTGCTGACCGAACAATATGCGCTTCGTCGGTATAGTGATGAACTGGACCGCAGGCGGCGGGAGTTGTCCGGCGAGTAGGCCGGATCCTCCCGCTGTTTGCTGAGGTTAAGGCGTGGACTAGAATTCGATATCCAATTCGTCGATCTGCTCGGGTTCCTTTTGAGCAGCGGCAAACCACTCCTTCATTTCAGGCCACGCCATGACCTGCCTGCAATAACGCTCACAAGCGCCTTCCATCGCCACGTCATAGCTACGGAACCGGGTGACGACCGGTGCGTACATCGCATCCGCGATCGTCGGCTTTGCGCCGAACAACCAAGGTCCCTTCCATGTAATCAGACATTCGCGCCAAATTTCGGTGATCCGGTCGATATCCGCCTGCACCGCCGACCACACCGCGAAGCCGGGGCGGAACAGTCTTAAATTCATCGGCAAAGCCTCGCGTAGCGCGGAAAATCCAGAATGCATTTCGCCCGAGATTGAGCGGCATCGCGCTCGCGCTGCTCGGTCGGTTGGCAGCATTCCGGCGTTAGGGAACGTTTCGTTGAGATATTCAGCTATCGCAAGAGTGTCCCAAATGACTACATCATCGTACATGAGCGCCGGAACCCGGATCGATGACGACTGCATAAGCAATTCCTTGCGGTTCGTTGGGTCATCCGGATCAGTGATTTTCTCCTCGAAAGCCAGTCCGGCGAGGCAGGACAGGAGGTATCCCCTCAGTGACCAGGAGGAATAATTTTTGCTGCTGATAAGGAGCGTAGCCCCTGCCATGGTGACAACCCCCGAGCGTGCTGGCATGCTGCGCCGCAATATAGCAACATTTCACCCCACAAGGCGAGCGTTTGTGACAACCAATAATAGTCGACCGGCAGGGGAAGCGTAGCCAGGCGGGCGATGATGTACAAGCTATATCAAGCTCAGGCCGACCTGCTGTATCCCGCTCGCCAACTCGCCCGTTTCGGTGCCGGCTTGGTTCGGGCAATAGATATGGGCGAGTTCACACCACAGCCGCTCCGGCAGTTTGGCGCGGCGTGTACGTTGCTGGCTGAAAGCGCGCTGACCCATAGCAGGCCGGATTACGGCTTTAGATCCACGCGAATGGGTAACGATATTGTGGGCGTGACCGAGGAGTGTCGGTTTGAAACGCCGTTCGGCACGTTGCTGCGGTTCCGCAAGGACACCGATGTGGTGCAGCCCAGGGTGCTGGTCGTGGCGCCTATGTCTGGGCATTTCGCCACCCTCCTGCGTGGCACTGTGTCGGTCCTGCTGCCGGATCACGACGTCTATATCACCGACTGGAAAAACGCCCGGGATATCCCCTTGTCGGACGGCACGTTCGGGTTCGACGAATATGTCGATCATCTGATCCGCTTTATGGAGATCATGGGGGAAGGCAACCACATGATTGCGGTATGTCAGCCCGCCGTGGCCGCATTGGCCGCCGCGGCGGTAATGGCCGAACACGGCAACCGGGCACAGCCGCGCAGTCTTACGCTGATGGCTGGCCCGATCGACACCCGTCAGAACCCGACCAAGGTCAACGAACTCGCGAAATCCCGCACCATTGAGTGGTTCGAGAAGAAACTGATCGCCAAGGTGCCCTGGAGGTACAAAGGAGCGTTCAGGCGCGTTTATCCGGGATTTCTGCAGTTAACGGCGTTCATGAGCATGAACCTGGATCGCCACATCAACGCCCATATCAGTCAGTTTCGCGCCCTGGCTTGCGGCGACGCGGTTGCGGCCGAAGCGCACACGAAGTTTTACAATGAATACAATGCGGTGATGGACCTACCGGCTGAATTCTATTTGGAAACCGTGCAACGCGTGTTTCAGGACCACGATCTGCCGCTCGGCAAGCTGACCTGGCACGGGGAAAAGGTCAAACCGGAGGCGATACGCCGCACAGCTCTGCTAACTGTGGAAGGCGAACGCGACGATATTTGCGCTGTTGGCCAGACCATGGCGGCGCTGGATCTTTGCACGGGGGTCCGGATCAGCCAGAAACGTCACCATCTGCAGACCGGCGTCGGGCATTACGGCGTGTTCAGCGGATCACGGTGGGCGCGGGAGGTTTATCCTCGGGTTCGTGCCATGATCGAGGTGACGAATCATTAGAGGCGGCCTCTCCCCGCACCCGCAAAGGGCCGGCGGCCCTTTGATCCCGACAATGCTTCCCAGCTATCGTTCCCAGCGCTAAACCCCCGTTATGTCTCTCCTTGTTATCTCCGGTGCTGTCATCCGACTGGGTGGTCGTACGTTGCTGAATGAAGCCGACCTCGCGGTCGATCCGGGACGCCGGATTGGTCTTGTGGGACGCAATGGGGCTGGAAAATCGACGCTGCTCCGCGCTATCGCCGGTGAGATCGCCCTCGACGGTGGAGACATACGTCTGTCGTCGCGTGCGCGCATCGCGACTGTTCGCCAGGAAGCGCCTGAGGGGCCTATATCCCTGCTCGATACCGTGCTGCAGGGCGACCCGGAACGGCTGACGCTGCTGGCGGAGACCGAGACCGCCGACCCGCACCGTTTGGCGGAAATCCACGACCGGCTGGTAACCATCGGGGCCGATTCGGCGCCCGCCCGGGCGGCGACGATTTTGGCGGGGTTGGGATTTGACGAGGCGGCTCAGGTTCGGCCGGTGGCGGAGTTCTCGGGCGGGTGGCGGATGCGTGTTGCCCTTGCCACCGCGCTGTTCGCCGCTCCCGACCTGCTGCTGCTGGACGAGCCGACCAACCATCTCGACCTGGAAGCGACGATGTGGATGGAAGGTTGGCTGGCACGCTTTCCCGGAGCGGCGCTCGTGGTGTCCCACGACCGAGGCCTGCTCGACCGCGCGGTGGAAGCCATCGCACATTTGGACAAGGGAAAGATCTCGCTTACCCCCGGGGGTTTCGACGAGTTCGTCCGAAATCCGCACGGAACGGGCGATGCAACAGACCCGAGCGGCCGAACGGGTGGCGGCGGAGCGGGCGCATATTCAATCGTTTGTCGACCGCTTTCGCTACAAGGCGTCCAAGGCCCGGCAGGCGCAGGCTCGGATCAAGGCGCTGGAACGCCTGCCGCAGATCGAATCGGTTATCGAGGATGCCCCGACGCGGTTCGATTTCCCCGAACCGGCGCGCATCGCCCCGCCGATCCTGGCGCTGGAGCGGGTGGACATCGGCTATGGCATGACCAAGGTTCTGCGGAATGTGTCGCTGACTGTCGATATGGACGACCGGATCGCCCTCCTGGGAGCCAACGGCAACGGCAAGTCGACATTGGCGAAACTGCTGGCGGACCGGCTGGCACCGCTAGCGGGGGAGGTTCGGCGTGGCCCGAAGCTTAAAGTCGGCTACTTTGCACAGCACCAGACCGATGAACTTATTGCTTGGGAAAATCCGATAGACCACATGGCGCGTGCACTGCCGAACGCCGTACCCCCTAAGCTGCGCGCGCAATTGGCTCGGTTCGGCTTGGATGCGGATCGCGCCGAAACTCCTGTGGCCAACCTATCGGGAGGCGAGAAGGCGCGCCTGCTGTTGGCATTGGCCACCCGCGACGCGCCGCAGTTGCTGATTCTCGACGAGCCCACCAACCATCTGGATATCGATGCCCGGGATGCGCTGGTTAAGGCATTGTCGGATTTTCAGGGGGCGGTGCTTCTGATCACCCACGATCCGCACCTTGTCGAGCTAATTGCGGACCGTTTGTGGCTGGTCGGCGACGGGACTGTCAGGCCATTCGACGGCGATCTGGACGATTATCGTGCGCTGCTGGTCGAACGGGCTCGTCCGTCCGCCAAAACCGGCGCGATCACTCGCAAGGACGATCGGCGGGAACGCGCCGAGGCTCGGGCGGCTCTGGCGCCAATGCGGAAAATGGCTCAGGACGCTGAGAAGCGGATCGTTGCCTTGGCCTCGGAACGGGCAAAAATTGAGTTGAAGTTGGCCGACCCGTCAATGTATGCCGCGGGGCGGGCGGCGGAAGTTACCGCGGCGAACACGCGGCTCGCCGTTATCGCCAAGGAAGCCGCCGCGGCCGAAGAAATGTGGTTGCTAGCTGAACAAGCGCTTGAGGCAGCGTCTTAGAACATGATAGTTCGGGATTAATTCGCACTTGGACGTTCGCCGCGGTCTCAGCTAAGCTACTGTTTAATCGCGTGATTCCTGTAGGCGTTGAGAGGCAGCCGCGCACTGCCATCAGTCTTCACCACGGGAGTGGATAGGAGCCACTCCCATTGTTAGTAGGACATTACCTGCGTCTGCAACCTCGCAAGGCACTCACTACCTGATTAGGGAGTGGTCGATCGGTCATCCGGTTGATTTGCTGGCTGATCTACTTCGCGAGTTCACATATTATTGTGTACGTAATGGACATAACCGTAATGTGAACAAATCAGTAAATCGACGACTTTTTACATTTGGAACTAGAGGAACGTCGATCTTGTTCTCACGCCTGCCTGTTGGCGGCGCGTGAGGCACAACTCCGGCACGATCCAATCGCATAGAGACATGTGTATGCACGAGCGACTGCTGACGATCGCGCGACGAGACGCTAATGCCGCCTGCCATTGCATCAGGATTCGCGTCAACGTATCCCTTTCGCATAAAGTTTGGTCGGCTGGCGGCCACACGGAGATCAGGCCCAATCTTCTGGCCTGATACGTGGTACTAACCGACAGACACCGAGATAAAGCGTAAAAGCTCGTGGTGGGACATAGGCTTTTCCAATACGGTCATCACCCCGAGGCTGGCCGCTTTGCGCTCGACCTCCGGATCGTGGATGCCGGTTATCAGCAGTGCGGGAATATTAACGCCTCTCTCAGACAAGCGTTCGATCATTTCCAGCCCCGTCATCCGGGGCATGTTCTGATCAACGACCAGACAGGCCAAGCGCTCGAAGCTCGCCTCGGAAAGGAAATCCATCCCGGATCGATAGGTCTCGACCTGATACCCCATCGTTTCCAGCAATCCACCAAGGACATCGCCCACATCATCGTCGTCGTCGATGACCGCCACGATGCTCGCATTGTCCCTACTCATAAATTATCCCCTTAAGCGATCGTCGCCGAGACGGCGTCGATCCAACCGGCCTCATGGTAGCCCGCCCGCGAAAGGTGAATAACCCTTAAAGAAGCGGATCACTTGCTATTGTTAGTAACAGGCTATAAGTAACCACCGTTAGGTGGTGCAAATCGGCTAGGTTAACAGAAATTAAGCAACGCTACGCTGGCGTACCCACTGCCGGGGAGCTATCCGTTTTAAGATGTTTCTTTTTTTGGCATGCGCCCCAAAGAAGTATCAGTCAGCGACGGCGACCCCGCGGGACTTGGCTCTCAAGCTGGCCGTTATTGGATCGGGCAGTCTTGCAAGCTTACTACTCCTAAATCACTAGGTGATGGAATTGTCTGAAAATCTAAAACTACAACTCGAAAATATCACCGGCGATAACCAACAAGACAGAATGGTCCGAGCGGCAAATCCCGCCACTGGCGACGATGCCGAACCCAATGACGAAGCCGAATCGCAGATGCGAAAAGCTCTTGGCCTGATGGGCGAGGGTCAACGGCACCGATCCGAACCGGAACGTTCGGAGCAGCCGCATCGAATGGGTGACCGGTTTAATGGTTGGCTGCACCGTCGCCGTTTTGTCCAGGATGGCGATATTCCGGTTACCGTGCTCCGCAGGGATCCGGGCCACGAAGTGCCAGCCCATCGTGGTGCTGCCCCCGCCGCACCGCCGACAAGTAGCCGGTTGCAACGCACTGAAGCAGCGTTAGCGGCTGAAACCGCCGCCCGCGAAAAAGCAGAGCGGTCGCTAGCCGAAACGCAGGCCTTGGCGCACGATCTTCAAACCAAGATCGGCCATGGCGAACTGGCAAAGAATGAGGCGTTCGAGGCTTTGCGTCGCGAGCGTGACGTGCTTACTCAACTCAAGGCTGACGCCTACGCCATCGAGGCGAGGCTTCAAGAGGCGCTGTCGCTAAGGCATGTCGCGGAACAGGCTGCGGAATCCTATGAGCACCAACTTGTGGATGAACGCCACGCGCGCAGGGCCGCAGAAAAGGCGCTGAAGGCGTCAGAAGTGGCGCGTGAGACAGCGGAACAGCTTGTCCGCGCGTTGTCGGAAGAAGCCCCCGTTGCCCCACAGAGCGAACCGACCCGCCGTCCGCGCTCAGAGCCCGAGGTTGTCGCGGTAGCCTTGTCGCGCCGCCCCCGCATTCTGGAGCCTCCGGCGGCCGAACCCGAGCCAGTGAAGTGGTGGCTCAATCCGAAACCGGCTGCCAAACGCCGTAGCTAATGTTCGGCCCGGCTATGCCGGTCCCGTTGATTGCGCGATTTATACTCCGCGTTACGGCGCATGCGATCCCTTTGGGAATGGCATTCCTTGACTGATTAGCTCTCGATGGCGACTTGTTTCCTGTCACCAGTAAGGTATGTCAAACTCACGATGCTCTGCTTCAGGTAAGTTTTGGCTGCCCTCGTGGGGTGCGTTCGCGACAGCACCAAAGAGAGATCGATGTTGTGCGGTCCGTCGTAGCCTAAAGTGCTGACTAGATGAAGCGTCAGAGTTAGACTGGCCAAACTAGGCGATCGTCCTTCGGTTGGGTATATTTAGTAGCGTCATGCTGCGTCGGATTAGGGCAATCATGGCCAACGGGTGGGTGACTATTGTCCGTCGTCGCATAATCGGCGTGGCCGCCCGGCTACCGCCCCCCTTGCGTGAGCGACTTCGGCGGGTTGCTGGCTTGATGCGCGCTGACATGCGTGACATCGACAGAGCGTATCCGGCCTGGATCGATCGCTATGATCGTATTGACGCTGGCGCGCGGCTCGCGATGGCTGCCCGGATTGCCAGTATGGATCAACCGCCACTGATATCGGTTTTGATGCCGACCTTCAATCCCGCGCCCCGGCATCTGCTTGCGGCGATCCAATCGGTGCAGGCTCAGATCTATCCGCGATGGGAGCTTTGCATCGCGGATGATGCTTCAACCGACCCAGCCATCGCGCCGTTGCTCCGCGCGGCTCAGGGGAATGACTCGCGCATAAGGATTAGTTGGAGGGCGCAGAACGGCCACATCTCCGTTGCAAGCAATTCGGCGCTGAGCCTGGCCACCGGTTCGTTCGTTGCTTTGTTGGACCATGACGACCTGTTGGCGCCGAATGCATTGTATGAGGTCGCGAGCTGCATCGCCGACCGGCCGAAGACGGATCTTCTTTACTCAGACGAGGATCGTATCGACCAAGCAGGGCGGCGGTCGACGCCTTATTTTAAGCCGGATTGGGATCCAGATCTGATGCTGGGGCAGAATCTGGTCAATCATCTTGGCGTTTATCGCTGCAGCCTGGTGGAACGGCTAGGCGGTTTCCGCGTCGGGATGGAGGGGAGTCAGGATTACGATCTGGCGTTGCGCGTGCTGGCGGAGACCACACCGGATCGTATCGTGCATATCCCGCGGGTCTTGTATCACTGGCGGCAAGGCGGCGGAGGACGTTCCTTTTCCGAATCGAAAATTGATCAATGTGCCCGCAACGGCCGGCGCGCGGTGGAAGAGTTTCTGGCCCCCAGTGTGCCCGGGGCCATCGTGCAGCCCTCTCCGGCCGCACCGTTTTGGAACCGGGTGATCTATCCGATTCAAAAGCCGGAACCGTTGGTCTCTGTTGTTATTCCCACGCGCAATCAGGCGAACATCCTTTCCCAGGCAGTGGAGGGGGTGCTTCATCGGTACCGACTATCCAGCTATGGAAGTGCTGATCGTGGATAACGAGTCAGACGAGCCCTCGGCCTTGGCGCTTCTCGCGCAACTCAACAACGACCACCGTGTGCACGTGTTGCGGTATCCCGGGCCGTTCAATTTCTCGGCGTTGAACAACCACGCGGTGAACGAAGCGGCGGGAGAACTCGTCCTGCTGCTGAATAACGACGTAGACGTCATTCATTCGGACTGGCTGCGGGAGATGGCGTCGCACGCGATGCGTCCCGGCATCGGCGCAGTTGGGGCGAAGCTGTTGTACCCTGACGGGACCATCCAGCATGGCGGGATTACGGTTGGCGTGGGGGGCGTGGCTGGACATCAGTATGTACACAGATCTGGCGGCGATATTGGCTATTTCGGTCACCTTAAACTAGTGAGGAATGTCACGGCGGTGACCGGCGCCTGTTTGATGCTGCGCCGGCAGGCTTATTTGGAGGCATTTGGTCTGGATGAGGTTTCACTCCCTGTCGCGTTCAATGACATCGACCTTTGCCTCAAGCTGGTGGCGCGCGGGTATCGCAACGTATGGACCCCGTACGCCCAGCTTTATCATAAGGAATCAGTATCTCGCGGCTCGGATCGGGAGGGCGAAAATGCGGCGAGATATGCGCGAGACGTTGCGGCCATGCGGCGGCGATGGGGCGACCTGCTGGATCATGACCCGTATTGGAACCATAATCTTTCATTAAGCCGGGCGGTGCCCTCATTGGCCTTCCCGCCGCGCGACGCATTGCGGACTGCCTGATGCGGCGGCGAGGCGTACCGGCTGCCGAACAATGGTCTCTAGCCAGCCTATTGGACCGTAAGCGGGGCGCACGCCGATGCCAGCCACTGCCGTGCAGTTTCGGACAGAGAAGGTGCTATCTCCCTAAATACACGAGCGTGATAAGTGTCTAGCCACGTCCGTTCCGGCTCCGTCATTAACGCGGGGTTCAGCAGGTATCGGTCGAACGGGGCAAGGGTCAGGGTTTCGAAGCAGAGAAAGGGCTTGGTGGCATCGGGCAGAACGGCCGGCTGGACAAGCAAAAGGTTCTCCAGCCGGATGCCGTAATGGCCGGGGAGGTAGAAGCCGGGCTCGTTCGACAGGATCATGCCCGCGGCGATCGGCACCGTGCGCCCCAACCGCGAGATGCTGACCGGTCCCTCATGCACGGACAGGTAACTGCCGACGCCGTGCCCGGTGCCGTGGTCGTAGTCGAGGCCAGCCAGCCAAAGGGCGCGCCGAGCAAGTGCGTCTAGATGGGCGCCTCCGACACCCTTGGGAAAGGTTGATGTGGCCAGCGCGATATGCCCTTGCATTACGCGGGTCACCCGGTCCCGCACGGTGTCCGGCGGCGTGTCGGGGCCGGTCCAGATTGTGCGCGTGATATCCGTTGTTCCGTCCGGATACTGGGCACCAGAGTCTATTAGGTACACCTCGTTCGGCTTAATAGGGCGATTGGACCCGTCTGAGACCCGGTAGTGGATGATTGCACCATGCTCACCGGCTCCAGATATAGCGGGGAAGCTTTCGCCGCGAAATCCGTCGATCTGGCGCCTGAACGCCAGCAACGCCTCCGCGGCGGATATTTCGGTTTCCTGGCCGGTGGGAGCGGCGCCAGACAGCCAATGCAGGAAGCGACAGACAGCCGCAGCGTCGCGGAGATGAGCGGCGCGAGCTCCGTGCTGCTCGGCATCGTTTTTGCAGGCCTTCGGAAATAGGCACGGGTCACTGCCAGCGGCCACCGAGGCGCCCGCCTTAGCCAATTGTTGCGCGAACCAGACTGGCGATCCAGCCGGGTCGATACGCACGTTCTTCCCCGTCAACCCGCTCAACACGGGCAACATTCTGGTGCGATCAATAACCGAGACCGCGTTGCCCAACCAGCTCCTGGTTTCAGACGGCACTTTGGCGGGATCGATGAACAGGTCGGTCGCGCCATCAGCGCGGACCAGGGCGAAGCTTAGGGCGAAGGGCGTAAATGGCACGTCCCCGCCACGAATATTAAGCAGCCAGGCGATCGACGCCGGATCGGTCAGCACTGCCGCGTCCTGCTTGGCGTCCCGCAGCAGCTTCGCTACGTCGGCCCGCTTATCTTCCGACGATCTACCTGCGTATACCAGCGGATGCGGCTCGGCGGGCTCCGTTGGCGGAAGCGGCCGGTCGGTCCAAACAGCGTCGATCGGGTTACCCTCGACCGCCACCATTTGTAGACCGGCGTCAGTGTAGCGGGCGAGGCCTTCCTCGCTGATCAGCAACGGGTCGTAGCCGATGCGAGCTTGTTTCGGCGCGTGCTGGGCCAACCAGGCTGGCGGCGGTTCTTCGGTTATATGTAGACGCTGCCAGAGGCCGGCATCGGTTTGTTCGGCAAGTTGCAGAACGTAGCGCCCGTCGGTGAAGACGGCGGCGGTCGACGCCAACACGACCGCCAAGCCGGCGCTGCCAGTGAAGCCGGTCAACCACGCCAGGCGTTCGGCCGACGGCGGGACATACTCACTTAAATGCTCGTCCGCGCGAGGGACGATAAAGCCATCGAGGCTTTGTCGAACAAGCTCTCGCCGCAGGGCTGATAATGCGCACGCACTCATATTCAAAACCTTCGCATTTTGTGCACCAAATACATACCTCGTTGATGACCCATGCGTCGGTCGCATGGCAGTTGCAGGTTTCTCCCTCTTAACTCGCGCGTCCTCCGTCTTATGTTGCGGTGCATCAAAACCCGGGGGGCGCCCCGCCTTCCTGACGTCGCGTTGCACCTGGGTCTCTATGGACGTTTGCTATGAGCGCTCAAATTGCTGACTCTCAATTCACCTTCAAGCTGCCTAGCTTGAGCTATATCGACGCAGAATGGGAAGAGGCCACCCTGCGGGTCTCCCGCGCTTCGCCCCAAGCTACGCGTAAAAGCGGCTTGACGGGCTGGTGGTCGCGCCAAGCGAATGCTTTTGTTGCGTGGCATCGCAACAACGAGGCTGCGCGGGAACTGTCCGCTATGTCTGATCGTCAGCTTGCCGATATTGGCCTGAGCCGAACGGATTTGACGCGGGTGTTCGACCCTGTTTACAACCAGGATTTGGGGCAACGCGGCCGCGTCTAAGGCGCCCGCAGGCTAATTTACCATTGCGCGCGCAAAATCAATAATCACCGGCACTTGATGCCATCCTGCCAGTAACCAGTAGCAGGCCAATAATATAATGATCCCTACTACCGGGCCCGCAAGGGCTCGGCCGCCGCGGGCTTGCTTCCGGGGTGTTGCCATGCGGATCTCCAGCCGAGGGTTTTCGTTCAGTAGTCACGCAGAGTAGCAATTGCGGCGAAAATTAGCACGAACTTCGCAACGGTCCCTGGGAGATAGCTCCTTCACCATAGATGCATTTTCGAGCAAGACCGCCGGCGGATAAAGCGATCAAGCGGCCCAGGGACTTGGCTTTGGTAGCTTTTGAACAGGCTGACGAACGTTCTCAGGCTACGAGGCGATGGCAATGGACAGGAAAGGGCAGTTTCGCACCATCGGCGGCAACAACCCCGGTGCCCGGCAGAGTTCATTGCCGGACTGTTCCAGGTGACCGCCTGGCAACGATGAGAGCCAGCGCCAGGTCGCGCCGGAGATAGGGGCACGGCCCGCCAACTGATTGTCCAGGCCGATGCGCCGGCGACGGTGAGGGCGGCCAGGACGTGGCCATGCGGAAGGGAGCGGCGCATTTCGAAACCATTGTTGCCGACGGGAGCCATTTTGTCGCCACGCAGCATGGCGCGGAACAGTTCGGTCCGTTCGCTCGGCCAATCGGACAGATTGGCCAATGTGCGATTTTTGGTCTTGCCGGCCTCGCGGTAGCTTTCCCGTAACAGGATGGCGGGTGGCTAGCCCCGGTTGGGGATGGTTGCCACACACACACGCGCGAAGAGGATCAGGCCGCGTCGCGTCGTGTCATGGATTTTCGGTTAGATTACATGACTGCCCGCCCGGGCAGAAGTCTGCCAGATCAGTAACTTGAACTCAAAACCGCGCAAGGTCGGTCTAGACGGACAGGCCCTGCCAAGCCGACAGACTATTCGGCCCTGATAAGTTTCCCGATTGGTAGGCAGCAAGAGCGAATTGCTCCTGCCAGCCGCCCCCGGGACCGGCCGGGCCGTCCCCTGAGGTTGCGACGGCCGCGGCCGAACCCATGTTCGTGATGTCGTTACCTTCGCTCGGTTGACCGGTAGCTGGGCCACCAGAGGGAGGCGTTGACGGCTGTGCGCTTCTCGTTGGCGCGGCCATCGTGCCTAAGTCTGCAACAACGCTGGTCGAGCCCTTTAGTAGTGAACTGCTGTTCGACAACACGCCGCTGCCAGCCGGCGCGGCAGCGCTACCTAAAGCCGACGCCTCGGAGACACCGCCCGTCAGATTGGCTATCAGTGATTGCAGATCCGCCAGAATTGACGCAGCGCCGGTTCCACCTAGTGTATTGGATGTCTCATCGGGTGATGCGGTCGTTGAACCGCTCCCGCTGGTCAAACCGGTCCCGCCGGCCGCCGTGCTACCGGTGGCCGAATCAAGTCCGCCACCCAACATCATGAGCATGAAACTCATGTTGCTCGACAACGGTGAGGCCGTGCTGCCGGCAACTGGGTTGGCCACGGTCGGGTCGCCGGTAGTTGTTCCCGAGTTGCTGAATGCAGGGCCACCACCCTGAGCGGATTGTACGGCGGGCGGCGGTTGGAGCGCGGTAACCTGTGCCCATCGCTCGTTTTGCCCGGCTACCGAATGGATCACGTGCCATTCTCCTTTGCTGACGACTGGCATGCTGGGCTGTGCAGGATCCGAGCCATTGCTGGGGAATTGAAAAGATGATGCTTTTCGCACCAAAGGGCGGCATTTGATGCCGTCCCATCCAGTACCTACCGGCACCTATTGCCATCCCTGCACGGGATGCCCGGCCGCGGCGCGACCGTAAAGCAGAAGCAGCGCGTTGTCCGCCCGGCCGTCAGCATGCGGACACGGGCCGGCGGTCTGTTGCATGCCTCAGACCCTCCCGGTAACGTCCGGCGCGCTGAACAAGGGGTAGTATTCTCATGGACATGACAGGCGAGCGGCGCATTCCGGCCCCGCGACAAGCCGTATGGGAAGCACTCAACGATCCGGAGGTGCTAAAAGTCAGTATACCCGGCTGCGAAAGTCTCGAAAAGTTGGCCGACGACCAGATGAGGGCGACCGCCGCCGTGAAGGTCGGCCCGATCTCGGCCAGGTTCACCGGTAAGGTACACCTGACCGACATCGACCCGCCAAACGGGTACCGTATCAGCGGCGAGGGGCAAGGGGGCGCCGCGGGCTTCGCCAAAGGCGGCGCCAATGTGGCCCTGGCCGACGAGGGGGCCGACACGCTGTTGACCTACCAAGTGAACGCGCAGGTCGGCGGCAAGCTCGCGCAACTGGGCGCTCGGCTGATCGACGCCAGCGCGAAGCAGATGGCCGATCAGTTTTTTGATCGATTTAGCCGACAAGTGCAGGCGATGTCTCCGGGAGCGCCCGTCTCGACTGCCGCCCCGCCCTCCGACCTGCAACCGTCGGCGATCTCGGTCTGGTCACTGATCCCGCACGAGCCATTCGGCCTTCCAATCGCCGCTTGGATCGGAGGCGCGGTGTTCGTCGTCATGGTGCTGCTTATCCTGGGAAGCATGCTTTAGTGACGGCGCTTCCCGCTACGGTTGCCGACACCGCGAAGCTGCTTGCCGATCACGGCTACATCGCCGATTTGGAACTGGCAACGACGGTGCACCTGGCGCTGACGATGCGGCGCCCATTGTTTCTGGAAGGCGAGCCCGGCACCGGCAAGACAGAGATTTCCAAGGTCCTTGCGGCGGGGCTGAACCGCCGCCTGGTCCGCTTGCAATGTTACGATGGCATGGATCTGTCCGCCGCCGCTTACGAATGGGACCACGCCCGGCAGTTGATGGCTATCCGTCTCGCCGAAGCCGCCGGCCAAACCGATCGGGAAGGGTTGGCGCGAGATATTTACACGCGGGAGTTCCTCCAGGCCCGCCCGCTGCTTTCGGCTATCGACCCGGACCTGCCGCCAGCCGTGTTGCTGATAGACGAGCTCGATCGGGCAGATGAGCCGTTCGAGGCGTTTCTGCTGGAATTGCTGGCGGATTTTCAGATTACCGTGCCGGAATTCGGGACCGTGCGGGCTAGAACCCGCCCCGTAGTGATCCTGACCTCGAATTGAACGCGGGAGGTGCATGATGCGATTTGCCGCCGCTGCCTGTATCACTGGGTCGACTACCCCGATGCCGGTCGCGAGCGGGCAATCCTGGCGGCGAAGGCGCCAGGCGTTCCCGATAAGCTGGCTCAACAGGTCGTTGGGTTCGTACAACGGCTGCGTAGCGAGGAGCTGTTCAAGCTTCCCGGTGTAGCCGAGACGATCGATTGGGCGCAGGCATTGACCTATCTTAACAAGACCGAGCTTACGGCTGGCGACGTGGACGAGACGCTCGGGGTGCTACTTAAGTATCAGGATGATATCGCGAAGGTCCGCGGCGCCGAGGCAGCTCGGATGGTGACCGAATTGGCAGGTTGAGCTTCATCTGCGACTGCCAGCCTTGGGCAGCGACAAATCCCGACGCGGATCTAATGGCGCTGTGCGCGCGGAACGGAGCGCACCGTGAGCCCGAGATGTTCAGAAAGCTTCTTAATTCGCGAGGCAGTCTATATATTCTGGCGATGCCCTTCGATGTACACGATTTCCCGGGTGCCTCGCGAATGGATCGGGCCGCGACACGCCAGAGTCGCCGCCTCGTCGCCATTTGGCTTTTCACCGTTGCCGCTATGATCATGGTAATGATCGTGTTGGGCGGCGTCACAAGGCTTACCGGCTCTGGCCTTTCGATCATGGAGTGGGCGCCGCTTATGGGCGTGCTACCACCCACCAGTGACGCGGAGTGGGCGAGGTTATTCGATCTGTATCGAAAGATCCCCCAATACGCATTGGTGAACGATGGGTTCGGACTGGACGGGTTCAAGCAAATTTTCTGGCTGGAATGGACCCACCGTCTGTGGGGTCGGCTGATTGGGGTCGTCTTTTTGTTGCCGATGCTTCTGCTTTGGGCCACCGCCCGAATCGAGCGTCGCGTCCTGCCTCGCCTGGGCCTGTTGTTCGTTCTTGGCGGCCTGCAAGGGGCGGTTGGCTGGTTCATGGTCGCCTCCGGCTTCCTGCCTGACACCACCGCTGTGTCGCCCTATCGCCTGGTCATCCATCTGGTGCTGGCGTTGACGCTATATGTCGCGATTGTCTGGACCGGGTTGTCGGCACTCTATCCGCTCCGCCACCGGGTGCCGGTCTCGCGGCTGTTGCGCGGTTTGGCAATCGCTTCCCTTGTGATCTTGAGCGTGACCATCATTGCCGGGGGGTTCACCGCTGGGCTGCACGCAGGCCTTACCTACAATACATTTCCACTGATGGACGGGCACCTGGTGCCGCCCGATTACGCGATGCTGAGTCCGCTGATCCGCAACCTCACCGAGAACGTTGCCTCGGTACAGTTTGACCATCGTCTCCTGGCGACCGTTACTTTGATCCTTGTCGCCACGCTCGTTGGAATGTGCTGGCGCTCCGGTCTGCCGCGCTTGTTGACTGGCTGCCTCGCCGTGGCGGTGCTTGGTCAGTATGTCCTTGGGGTGACCACTTTACTGCTGGTCGTGCCGGTGTCCGTCGCGACGCTTCACCAATGTGGCGCGGTGATTTTGCTGACGGTTGTTCTATTCCTGGTGCATCGTCTGTCAAACGCACCACGCCCGCTGACCGGAAACCTAGCGGGTGTCCGAGACACCGTTGATACGACGGACAAGCGCGCAATTTAACCAAACACCTCCGCCCGAGCGAACTCGAACGCTGTTGAAATTATGCAGGTTGGCGGATTTCACGATCTGGGCAGGACCACGCGCTGCGACCGGGCCTTGAAAACCGGCTAATCGGGTCGTGGCTCAGTGGTGGTCAAGGGTAGATCGACATACCATCTGTGTACCTACAAACATTGAAGGGATTGCTGCCATGAGCGCCATCGCCGCTACCGACAAGCTGTTTTTTGACCGAGCGGACGCCGCGCTGGATCAAGCGACCGCGGCCCAGATTATCGAGCAGGCCCTGAGCGGCAGCGACGACGGTGAGCTTTTCCTCGAGTACAAAGAAAGCGAGTTGATTAGCCTCGACGACGGCAACATCCGCTCCGCTAACTTCGACTCCGGCATGGGGTTTGGCCTGCGCGCTGTCGCGGGTGAGGCAACCGGGTATGCCCATTCAGGCGAGATCTCCGAGGGGGCCCTGCGTCGGGCGGCGGCAACTGTATCAGCCATTACCGCCGGGAAATCAGGGACGGTGACGGCGCCACCCCGAGCGACCAATGCTCGGCTGTATTCGGATGCCAATCCGTTACGGCTGATGGATTTTTCGGCGCGAACCTCGTTGCTTGGCGAGATCGACGGTTACGCGCGCGGCAAGGATCCGCGCGTCAAGCAGGTAATGGCGTCGATCAGTGGGGAGTGGCAGGCGGTGCAGATCCTTCGGCCCGATGGCACGCGGGTGGCCGATCTTCGGCCGCTGGTCCGGCTGAATGTTTCGCTGGTAGTAGAGCAGGGTGGACGGCGAGAAACCGGTAGCCACGGCACCGGCGGCCGCTTTTCTTACGATTTTGTGACACAGGAAACCACGTGGCGGGGCGCGGTAGATGAAGCTCTGCGTCAAGCTCTGGTCAACCTGGACAGCCGTCCGGCGCCGGCTGGTGAAATGCCGGTTGTGCTGGGGTCCGGATGGCCCGGGATCCTTCTACACGAGGCGATCGGGCACGGGTTAGAGGGCGATTTCAATCGCAAAAAGACGTCGGCATTTGCTGACCTGATGGGCAAGCGAATCGCCTCGCCTGGTGTCACAGTGGTTGACGATGGCACGATGCCCGACCGGCGCGGCAGTTTGACGGTCGATGATGAGGGGACGCCGTCGAACCGAACTGTGCTTATCGAAGACGGCATTCTGGTCGGATTCCTTCAAGACCGGCTGAACGCGAGGCTGATGGGCATGCGGGCTACCGGCAATGGGCGCCGGCAATCCCACGCTCATGCTCCCATGCCACGGATGACGAATACCGTGATGCTTGGCGGATCGCATACGCCGGCCGAGATGATCTCCTCGGTCAAGCGTGGCTTGTACGCAGTTAATTTTGGCGGTGGGCAAGTCGACATCACATCCGGGAAGTTCGTCTTCTCAGCGAGCGAGGCTTATCTAATCGAGGACGGAAAGGTCACGGCGCCCGTAAAAGGGGCAACATTGATTGGGAATGGGCCAGATTCTTTGACCAAAGTGCAGATGATCGGCAATGACATGGCGCTCGATCCTGGAATTGGAACATGCGGCAAGAGCGGGCAGGGAGTGCCCGTGGGTGTCGGGCAGCCAACTCTTAAACTTTCCGGTTTAACGATCGGGGGCACCGACGCCTGACGACCTAATCGCGATTAACGATCTCGATTTCCGAGACTCGGCCACCCTCGGGTGGCCGAGTCTTTTTTGCGCTTTATTTGGTCCGTGTGGCGTGAAATTCCATGCCATTATGCAGATAATATTTCGTATCCTGATATTTATCTCAGATTTATAATCAGATACCTAAGTATGACCACCCCTAACAGTTAAATGTTCGAACTAAATATTTTTTGGTTCATTAGACCCCGGGGTGACGATTTGACGTCAAGATAACGTCAAAAAAACGATAATAGATTCTCACCCTGTGAGTATGTCTCCATCAACTGATCGCAAACGATCTTGCTGAGGCAACAATGCCTCGAGACAAAGTCACAGAAAGGTCACGCCAATGTCCGGTTTCATTTCCTCCTTGCTCGTTTCTTCGATCACCAATGGCACGCTCCGGATGGGTGGGTTTGCTCCGACACTTGCCACGGCCGATGCGACGAAGGTGCGGCTGGGTGGGTTTGCGCCGACACTTGACACGGCCGACGCGTCGAAGGTGCGGATGGGTGGCTTTGCCCCGACGCTCGCCACGGCCGACGCGACGAAGGTCCGGCTAGGCGGCTTTGCCCCGCGCTCGCCACGGCCGATGCGTCCAAGGTCCGGCTAGGCGGCTTTGCCCCGACGCTCGCCACGGCCGATGCGTCCAAGGTCCGGCTAGGCGGCTTTGCCCCGACGCTCGCCACGGCCGATGCGTCGAAGGTGCGGATGGGTGGCTTTGCCCCGACGCTCGCCACGGCCGATGCGTCCAAGGTCCGGCTAGGCGGCTTTGCCCCGACGCTCGCCACGGCCGATGCGTCGAAGGTGCGGATGGGTGGCTTTGCCCCGACACTCGCCACGGCCGACGCGTCGAAGGTCCGGCTGGGTGGGTTTGCGCCGACGCTCGCGACGGCCGATGCGTCGAAGGTACGGATGGGGGGCTTTGCCCCGACGCTCGCCACGGCCGATGGGTCGAAGGTGCGGCTGGGTGGCTTTGCCCCGACGCTCGCCACGGCCGATGCGTCGAAGGTGCGGATGGGTGGCTTTGCCCCAACCCTCGCCACGGCCGATGCGTCGAAGGTGCGGCTGGGTGGGTTTGCCCCAACGCTCGCCACGGCCGATGCCTCGAAGGTGCGGCTGGGTGGGTTTGCCCCGACGCTCGCCACGGCCGATGCGTCCAAGGTCCGGCTGGGTGGGTTTGCCCCGACGCTCGCCACGGCCGATGCCTCGAAGGTGCGGCTGGGTGGGTTTGCCCCGACGCTCGCCACGGCCGATGCGTCCAAGGTCCGGCTGGGTGGGTTTGCCCCGACGCTCGCCACGGCCGAGGCGTCGAAGGTGCGGCTGGGCGGCTTTGCCCCGACGCTCGCCACGGCCGATGCGTCGAAGGTCAGGCTGGGCGGCTTTTCCCCAACCCTCGCCACGGCGGATACGTCGAAGGTGCGGATGGGCGGCTTTTCCCCAACCCTCGCCACGGCCGACGCGTCGAAGGTGCGGATGGGCGGCTTCGCCCCAACAGTGAACCCCCGCTAAACCTTCTCAACAAGCGGCAACCTCGCATAAGGTTGCAGACCGCGCCGCAAATCGCCGGTCTGCTTCTGTATTCATAGCCTGAAGGATCCTTCGTCGTGAATTTTCCGGCCAGTTCCGAGGCAGCAGACGACAAGCCCGCAGCGAAAGCGAAACTGGTTACTTTCCATCGCATGATCCCGACCGCTCGGATGCCGCAGCGCGCCGACCGGTCCGCCGCCGGCTCCCTTCCGACGCGTGCCTTCCGATATTGCGAGGCCGCTACGTCGGCCGCTGCTTTCGGCTACTACCTGTTCCCGCCGATCGGCTTCTCCGTCCAATGGGACGGGCACGATATCGTGTGGACATTCGAAGGCGCCGGCGACTGGTTCCCGCTCAATTCCGCGGTTCAATTTCCGGGCTTCCGGGACTATTTCGACGGCATCGCCCCAGATGAGATCAAGGAATTTTCTCCACCGTTCCTCGGAGCGCTGCAGGAGCCGGGTCTAATTCAGCTCTGGATGGGGTTGGTTGTACGCACGGCCCCAGGGTGGAGTCTGCTGGTACGCTCGCCCGCCAACTTGCCCCGCCGTGGCGGGTGGGAGCCGTTCGAGGGGATCATTGAGACCGACCGTTGGTTTGGGCCGCTGATCACTAACCTGCGGCTGACCAAAACCAACGTGCCAATCGATTTCAAGCCGGATTTTCCCCTATTGCAGGTTCAACCGATCCCGCGTCACGCTTATGAGGAAGCGACGCTCAACAACTACGAAATCGTTCCCGAGCTTGCACAACTTACGCCTGAGGATTGGGACGATTATTACGACACGGTTGTCCGTCCAAACTCGCAGGTTGTCCGCCCGCGCGGCCAATATGCAGCCGCAGCTCGCAAGCGGCGTAGTGCCGAGGGCGCAACGGATTAAAGCCCGGCAGGAATGCGAAATGCGGGCTGGACAGGCAGTGGCCGTTCGGTGATGAAAGTAACATGTTCAAACGCCGCGGCTTCGGCCGGATTTTTAGCTTGGTCTGCTGTGTTGCGAGGCTCTTGGCGCCGTTAACGGCACAGGCCGGGGCCTGCCCCGCGGATCCGTCCACGGCTAAACTCAACCTGCCGCATCTTCGAGCAGCGGTCGCGGCCGGATCCGAAGGGGTAATCGTTTCTTTGGGTTCATCTTCCACTAAAGGCGTTATGGCGTCAGATATCGCGCACACCTACCCCGCGATCCTGCAGTCCGCGCTCAACAGGGCGCTGCCGAGCGCCCAGTTCGCGGTCATCAACAGGGGGATCGGCGGGCAGGACGCGCCAGAGGAACTGGCCCGCCTCGACACCGACGCGATCGCCGTTCATCCGCAATTGGTCATCTGGCAGGTCGGGGCCAACGGGGCGATGCGTCATGCCGACCCGTCCGAATTCCACCGAATGGTGGAGGAGGGTGTGGATCGCTTGATCAAGGCCGGAATCGACGTAATTTTGATGGACAACCAACGCTCGCCCAGAGTGTTGGCAGCGGTGGATCATATCATCCTCGAGGATTCGCTGGCGGAGGTCGCACAGGAGACCGGGGTCAACATATTCTCGCGCAGCCGCTTGATGGACTTCTGGTCCGATGAGGGGGCAAAGCCGGGCATGTTCATCGCGTCTGATGGTCTGCATCACAACGACCTGGGCTACCTGTGCATCACCCAGTCGCTCGCCCGCCAGATTGTTACTGCCGTGAGCGCTCCGGTCTCTGTATCAGCGAGTCGCTGAGGTCCGCACGCCTCGGACTGGTATACTGGTGGTTCAAATCGGACCACTACTCCCGCCCGCGTTGAACCACTCTTACGTTCGCCATTTCAAGCAGCAGTAGGCGCGACAATTCCATACTTGTCGAGCAAGCCGTTCAGCGTGTCCGCCACTGAGCAGGGCAGGAGGCACGATCATCGAAACGACGGTTTATCATGGTCTGATAATGATACGCGGATTGGTTACCGCCTAGTCGGATGCGTCGCGGAGCCTCCTTTGTCTAAGAGCCAGCATCGGATGAGATCCGGCCGATAGTGGTCGGGCTTGCCGTGACCGTGCCCCTAACCTTCCTCAGTTTTGGGAGCTGTTCTCCCCGTGGCTGTCTTGGTGAGCGGGTCAGCTGTTCGCCCGATGTACAATTGGGCAATTGACCAGACCAACCCCGACAGTTCGCGCACGATCGCGGCGGTCACCACGGTCGGCAAATTCTCACCCTGGGCCAGCCTGCGATAGCGACGACATAACCGTTCCTGAGGCCTTCCATGCCGTATCGCGAACTGCCTTCGGTAGCTCCGCTTGGCGCAACAGCATCTCTCGGCTGATCCGGGCTCGAACAGCCGGCCTGTCGTTAGAAGCCTCCCTCTTCCCACACCGGATTCGCTGCTTGGGTCCGGTTCATATGAGCGTCGTGGGGCGGTTCGACCGGAGCCCACAAGCCAAGCGGCACATTGCCGATTTTGAACAGAGCAGGTGGTCTGGTGACGCTCGCGTCGGGATTGGTCAGGACAGGCCGAGCCATAACGGTTTGGCTTGCCGCCGACACCGACTTTGGCGGCGGATCGGCGGCTGGTTTCTTCACCTGAGCAGAGGCGGCCGTCGCCAACATCAAGGCGGACACTGTTATCGCCAGCCTGGCAGACATCCTCATAACGCGATCTCCTCTTTTGAGCATCGCGAATGCATACTTGGGGCCGGATAGCGACGAGAAAAGTGGCTGCAGGCCACCTTCCGAGAATGGTCATATAGCCTCTGCCACCTCATGGCCGCCGTGCCAGATCATGTTGAGCGCCACATAAAGCACGATCAGCAGCCCAACCCAGGCGACCCAGCGAAACCGCTCGAGCAACCGGGCGATGAGCCCTGCCGCGAGGCCCATCAGCCCGACTGACAGCAGCAGCCCCGTTACCAGCACCCATAGCCGATCATGCGCCGCGCCCGCGACGGCCAGGACGTTGTCCAGGCTCATGGAAACATCTGCCAGGATAATCTGCATCATCGCCTGCCTCAGCGTCTTTCCACCCCCAACAGAGACCGCGTGACGGGGGCGTCGCAGCTCGCGAAACATTCTCCAGCAGACCCACAGCAGCAGGAGACCGCCGGCAAGCAGCAGCCCGATCATAGCCAGCAATTGCAGCGCCACTGCGCCCATGGCGATGCGGATTACCGTGGCCCCCGCAATACCCAGGAGGATCGCCGGCCGCTGTTGACGCGACGGCAGCCCGGCGACGGCCAGCCCGACGACCACAGCGTTGTCCCCCGCCAGAGCCACGTCGATCATGATCACCTGGGCCAGCGCCACCAGGTCCTGCGTCCAATCCATGCTTGCCTTCCGGGATGCCTGAGTCTAGCTGGCCCTTTCTTCCGGATCGGACAAGGAAACAATGGTTCCGCGTTACTCCAGACCCGAAATGGCCGCCATCTGGGCGCCTGTGAACCGTTATCGCATCTGGTTCGAAGTGGAAGCCCTCGCCGCCGAGGGAATGGCCCAAGTCGGCGCCATCCCTCTGGAAGCCGCCCGCGCTATTCGCGAGAACGGCGCTCCCAAACTGGCTGCGATGGACGCTGCGGATGTCGAACGGATCGACGCGATTGAACGCGAGACCCGGCACGACGTCATCGCCTTCCTGACGTGGCTCGCCGAGGCGGTGGCTCCCTACTCCCGCTTCGTGCACCAGGGCATGACTAGTTCCGACGTGCTCGACACCACGCTGTCGGTGCAACTGACCCAGGCTGCCGACATCCTGCTGAGGGACATCGATACAGTCATGGCGGCGCTGAAAGCTCGGGCAATCGAGCACAAATACACCATAACCATTGGCCGCAGCCACGGCATCCACGCCGAACCAACGACTTTCGGCCTGAAATTGGCCGGCCATTACGCCGAGTTCGCCCGCAATCGCGAGCGCCTTATTGCCGCCCGTGCCGAGGTCGCCGTGGTCGCGATCAGCGGTGCAGTAGGCACCTTCGCCCATCTCGACCCCAGCGTGGAAGAATACGTGGCGGAAAAATTAGGGCTGCGGGCTGAGCCGATTTCCACCCAGGTCATCCCGCGCGATCGCCACGCCGCATTTTTCTGCACCCTGGGCGTCATCGCCAGCGCGGTCGAGCGTTTGGCGACCGAAGTTCGGCACTTGCAACGCAGCGAAGTCCGCGAAGCCGAGGAATTCTTTCACCCCGGCCAGAAGGGTTCCTCGGCGATGCCGCATAAGCGGAACCCGGTGCTCAGCGAGAACCTGTGCGGCCTGGCCCGCATCGTGCGCTCCGCTGTTGTACCGGCGCTGGAGAATGTGACGCTGTGGCACGAACGCGATATCAGTCATTCGTCCGTTGAGCGTGCGATCGGCCCGGATGCGACGATCACGCTGGATTTCGCGCTTATGCGGTTGGCGGGCATGACGGAGAAGCTGCTGATCTACCCCGACCGGATGCTGGCCAACCTGGAAAGCCTCGGCGGCGTGGTGCACTCGGGCGAGGTTCTGCTGACGCTGACTAAGGCCGGCATCCTGCGCGAGGACGCCTACCGTATTGTCCAAAGCTGCGCGATGGCGACCTGGACCAGGCTGGGAATGCCGGAGGGTCGATCGTTCCGGGAAAACCTAGAGGCCGACGCCGAAGTGTCGAAAATGGTCAAGCCCGCTGAACTGGATGCCGCGATGGACCCCGCCAGTCACTTGCGCTCGGTCGATCGCATCTTCGAGCGGGTCTTTGGTAAGTTTCAGCCTGCCGGAAGGGTGGGATGATCGAGGCGTCCTCACGGCTGAGTCTGCAAACGCCGCTGGCCCCCGGTTTGGCTTCGGCGGGTCGCGCCGGGCGAGAACGTCTCCCATGGCCGCGCATCCGGATCAGGCTCGACCAAGACATCAAGCAGCGTTTCCGAAACCACGACCTGGCCGGGGAGCAGCTTCTCGAGTGTCCCGATGCGGTTCATCTGCGCGATTACGATCCCGCCGCTATTTCGCGTCGCTCGCGCGATTGTCATGGAGTCACGCGTCATGGCGATGTCAGCGGTTCCCTCCATAAACGCTACTCCAATGAATGCCGTCTGGATGCTAAAGCCGCGGAACAGCAGAGCCTCCTCGCCGGCCGGATGGACCACACGAACCATTTGCTCCCGCGTGCGCCGGTTCAGCCGACCGCCGCCATTGCGGGGGTCGGTAAACGTCCCCAGACCGCTGCGGCTGAGATGTCCGGGCAGACCGTCGGCGATATCGCGAAATAACCGCTTGATGACGCCGACCGGCAAACTGTACGCCTCGACCCGATTGGCGGCCGCGAGTGCCTGTAGGGCGGGCACCGGATGCCACTGGCCACCGACCACCCTCCGCACAAGACCCTCACGGGCGAGCAAGTTCAGGCCATGGTTGCGACCGTCCCCATGGGTCGCCGAATACACAATCGTCAGGTCGTTGGGCTGGCGGTTGTCAGCAAAGGCATCTGCCAGAGCCGAGGCCAAACCATCACCCAACCAACCCACGGCAACCGTGGTGCCGGAACGCACCAGCGCCACGGCCTCGGCCGCCGAAGTGGTCTTCCAGTGTCGTAACGGACGAAGATTGGGTCCTGTCCGGGACAGCAATGATAGCATATGAGCATGCCCCCGGATAAGACCCTGTTGTTGTCTCTGTCCCGACCTGTGAGACAGCACCAGAGACACAACAATAGCGGTTTTCAGAGCGAAAAGAAAATGACATCAGGGGGATCGTGGAACAGTTCTCACCTAATCACGCAAATGTGGCATCACTTCCGAGCACATTAACCGCAGCGACCTAACAACACGGTCGTGCGGAATACGCATTCCACAGTTCATCTCTGCAAGGATTCCCGATAGCCCGAGCGTTTTCGTCAACCCAGCGAGACGATCGGCCACCATTGCTGGCGTGCCGACAACGATCTTGCTTTTCAGCACATCTTCGTAATCAATTGTCTGCAGCCGCTGACCGCGTTCCGCGCGGTTCTCTATTGCCCGAGCGCCTTCTTGCAAGGCCGAGGCCTCGATCCGCTCGCCGAGGTATTTGTAAAAGAACATGACGCTTTCATGCGGTTCCTCGCGCGCCTGTTGCTCGGTTTCAGCAATATACAGCGGAACGCGGAGATAGACCTTGCCGTTGCCAGGATGACCGGCTGCGGCCCAAGCCTTCCGGTAGACCCGGAGATTTGGGACCAGTTCGTCCAGGTCGCCCAAGCGGGTGGCGACGAAGATCGGCATCCCGGCCTCGCCGGTCTGTTGGTAGGAGTCGGGGCTGTTCACTGCAATCCGCAGCTCCGGATAGGGCGATTGATATGGCTTCGGCACCACGCAGATGTTTTCAAAGTGATAGAACTGGCCGTGGAACGAGAATGTTTCCTGTGTCCAGGCGCGCTTGAGGATTTCCAGCACCTCGGCGAAACGCTCCCGGCTTTCGGCATACGAGATGCCGTAAGCCTCATAGGTGCGGGGAAATCCGCTCCGCCCGACGCCGAAGATCAGCCTGCCATGGCTGATGTGATCAACCGTTGTGGCTTCCTCGGCGATCCGCACCGGATGGCACAGCGGCAGGACTTGGACCGCGATACCAATTTTCATGCGCTTGGTCCGCATCGCGACGGCACTTGCGATGTTCAACGGGGCGGCCAGAACCGAGCGTTCGGGTGCATTGTGCAGTTCCGCCAGCCACATGACATCGAGGCCGGCGGCCTCGGCTTCGTCCACCTGAGCGAATGACTCTGCGAAGGCCTCGGCTTCGGTCTGTCCCGGCCGGCGCTGAAACTCGTGAAACATGCCGAATTCCATGTTTCGTGCTCTCCCTGAATGAAGTCACCGTCGGCCGGTTTGGAGCGTGCCGCAAGAGCGGGGAGGGGACGGGCCTTGCCGTGTTTGGGGGTCCGCGAGTGGTATGGATTGTGAAGCGTTGCCGGAGGATCACGTCATGACCAATGAATTCACCTTTCTAATGTTGCCGCCGCAGACCGATCTGACCCGTCAGTGGGCTCGGCGGCTGTCGGATTCCGTGCCCGGGATGAAGCTGGTTCTCGCCGAGGACCCCGACGCAGCCGCCGCGGCGATCGTCACCGCGGACGCCGCGTTCGGCACGCTGCCCGCTGATCTGCTGGCGAAGGCGCGGCGGCTGCGATGGCTGCAGGCCCCGCAGGCCGCGCCTCCGGCAGGTTACTACTATAGCGAACTTGTCTCGCATCCACTGACCGTCACTAATTTCCGAGAGATCTACAACGACCATATCAGTGCCCATATCCTGGCTTTCGTACTGGCCTTTGCTCGCGGGCTGCACGTGTATTTCCCACAGCAACTACGCCGAGAGTGGAAGAAGCCGGGGGAAGACATGGGGGTTGTTCCGCTGCCCGGTGCAACGGCATTGATCGTCGGCCTTGGGGGGATTGGCGCCGAGACCGCGCGCCTGTTGTCCGCTTTCGGCATGCGTGTGCTGGCCGTCGATGCGCGCCGGACTGAAAGGCCCGAACAAGTTGCCGAACTGCATCCGCCCCAGGGGTTGGATCAGTTGCTGCCTCAAGCCGATTTTGTCATCCTGACGGTGCCGCACACGCCAGCGACCGAAGGTTTCTTCAACACGACAAAGCTCCGGCTAATGAAGCGGAGTGCCTTTTTCATCAACATTGGTCGCGGCATGACGACGAAGCTGGACGATCTAGTGGCAGCGCTAAGAGACGGCGAAATCGCGGGGGCCGCGCTCGACGTGTACGAGCAGGAACCGCTCCCGCCCGAGCACCCGCTGTGGGGGATGCCGAATGTCCTGCTGACGCCACACATGGCCGGATATGGCCCGCATCTGAACGAGCGCCGGCTTCAGATTATCCAATACAACTGTCGGGCATTCGCGAACGGAGAACCGTTACGCAACGTCGTCGACAAGGCAAATTGGTTCTAAACCGGTCGCCGACTAGCCCATACCCGGCGCTCGATCGGGTGCAGGTTGCTTTAGGAGAGCCGGCACGGCAGCTATACCTGCCGCACAATGTTCTGGGGTTGCTATATCTGTAGAGCTGTCCACTCGCGCCGCATCCGCGCTCCGAGCGTGAGATCGTTCCGGTTACCACGGCTATCGGGCGGTCGCGTCACGTCCGCGTGACCTTCGATTCGTTCATTGATGCATCGCGGCAAGGGGCTTGTCCACACTTTGGTGTCGTGCGATGTAGCCAAACTGATATAGCGTCACCCTGTTGGAAGAACGGGAAATGATCGATGAAGACCTCTGTGCGCCTTGTTCGCGTGGCGACCGCAGCAATTCTGGCTGGTCTTGGCTTTTCGGCTGAAGCCCAGGCCGATGGTCCACTTAATGCACCGATTTCTTTCTCGTTTGCGCCGACCGGTGACGCGGCCCAGTCGAATTTAGTGACGGCGCAGAACACTGTGGTGCCGACAGACGCCTCCACGCCGGCGCCCGTGCCATCCAGCGCCGTCTCCAACTACTTTGCTAACTATTTCGCGGTTGTTGAGCAGGCGCAGGCCAGCCAACCGCATTGGATGACGCCAATCGTGACGGTTACGCCGCGCCTGGAGCAAGAGGTGCGATACGACCAGTTCTGGCAATACCGCGGCAACGGCCAGCAGCAGGATGTGTTCGACGGCGGCAAGGGCTTGGAACTGATCCCGACCGGAACGAACGAAGTGCTGATCAATCCGCCTGCATATCAGGAAAGGGTCAACACAAAACACAATATCTACGGCTGGCTCGATGATCAGTTCCTGGTCGTCAAGCAACGCCTGCTGAGTGCCAATGAACAGCAGGGCAACTATATAGTTTCGGCCTTCCTGGGCGTTACCGCACCATCGGGCAATGCGGCTTTCACCAATGGCGCATGGGCTATCACCCCGACCCTTGCCGCAGGTAAGGGCTGGGGCAATTTCGATATCCAGGCCACGATGGGAATCTCGCTTCTAACCAGGAACCAATCCAGTGTCGGCGACTCGATCGCGACCAATATTGCGTTTCAGTATCATTTTCTCGAATATTTTTGGCCTGAACTCGAAGTCAATCACACCTACTGGATTTCCGGCAAGCAGAGAGGCGGCAAAAATCAAATATTCCTGACGCCGGGCATTATTTTTGGGCGGTTTGTGATCCATGAGCGGGTCAAGGCGATTGTGGGTGTTGGCTACCAAATTGCCGTGGCCCCCACCTACCAAGCCGAGCCAGTGCTGACGCCGATTTATAACCATGCATTGATCCTGACAACGCGGCTGACTTTCTAATAGCTGGCCTGATCGTTTCGCGATGCGCAGGTTTCACCTAATGCGGCGGTCGGTTCGCAGAGTCGACTCTCGCCAGATTGTTACGGAATCGGCGGCAGCATCATTGTATGTTGTATATTACGCATATTACTCCACCAACTATGTAAACTGTGCAAATACCAGCAAATAGTAACGTTCTCATGGCACTTTCTCTCGAATCTAGAACGTCGCGAACAGCGAGGACTTATGGCTTGCTTTCTAAAATTCGGACCGTATCTATATCAATCCGTATTCGTGATCAACCTTTTCTGGCCCCAATAACCGAGCCAGCAGCGCCCCGGAAGTAAGTGGGCTAAAGCGCCTTGAGCTGTGGTAATCGGATGGGCTAGTGGTTCAAATCAAACGGATAGCGCCGTCGGTTTTGAGCTACTACACTTTGATTTTGCAGGCCGATTCTTCCGTCGGGCCCGGACCGCTAGCTCGAGGATCGAAGGCCATCGCGATATGCCTCAGAAATAGTCGTCACCTTGATTTTCCTCCACGGGCCTGCAAACTGTTCGTTGATGGACTCTGAGCCGACCCGACGCTCAATTTGCTGGGCCGCGGGTTGGGGAGGGTAGTCACGACCATCTCGGACTTGGTCAAGCTCAGCCACGTAGGTGCGAACGCGCCGAAACTCCCCGAGACCTTATCGAACTGCGGATCGTTCAGCGGACTTGTCGAGGTGGTATGAAATAAGGGGATCAGTGAGCTATCTTCCCCCTATTTTGGACATTCCCCCCGCGTTACACAGTTTGAAATATGCATTGGACGGCATGGCCAGGGACGATTCTAATATGAGCAACACCCCAACCCTCGCAATTGTGATTCCCTGCTACAACGAAGAGGAGGTTTTGCCGGAGACCTGCCGGCGGGTTTCCGGATTGATCCGTGGACTTATTGGGGCGGGTAAGATCTCTCGGAGCAGCGCCATCTATTTCGTGGACGACGGGAGCCGCGACCGCACGTGGGCGCTGATTGAGCAGTTTGCCGTGGAAGACACGCATGTGGCAGGGATCAAGCTGTCGCGCAATCGTGGTCACCAGAACGCGCTCTTGGCAGGCTTGTTTAACGCCGGCGGCGACGCCGTCGTCAGCGTTGATGCCGACCTTCAAGATGACCTGGGTGCGATCAGTGAAATGGTAGATCGATTTCGTGCCGGCGCAGAGATCGTCTACGGCGTCCGGCAACGGCGCGAAGAAGATTCGCGGTTCAAGCGCGTTACCGCCGAACTCTTTTACCGATTGATCGACGCCCTAGGCGCGGAATCCATCCATAATCACGCAGACTACCGGCTGATGAGCCGCCGCGCGGTGGAGAACCTGAAGCAGTACCGAGAGGTAAATCTTTATCTGCGCGGGATCGTACCTTTGCTCGGGTTCCGATGCGAAATTGTTCATTATGATCGGGCGCAGCGATTTGCAGGTGAATCGAAGTATCCGCTGCGCAAGATGATTGCTCTTGCCCTCGAGGCCATCACGTCATTTTCAGTGATACCACTGAGACTAATTACAGCCGTTGGTTTCATGGTATTCCTCGGGACAATTTTTGTCAGCCTTTGGGCGCTCTGGATACGCCTCTTCAGCGACAGAGCTACGCCTGGATGGACTTCCATCGTGCTGCCCATGTACTTTCTTGGTGGCATTCAGTTATTCTGCATTGGCATGATTGGTGAGTACCTCGGCAAGACTTATGCGGAGGTGAAGGCGCGGCCGAGGTATCTGATCGAGAAAACAGTGCCGATCCGTCCTGACGACGCGACCCCCGTTGCTGAAGCGAGTGGTGAGGTCCGTCTTCTTGGAACGGCTGAATGACCCGGCCGCAGTCAACTCTGACTCCCGGGCGGCCAAGGCTCGGGTCACCCTCACCAAATGATCGTTTGCCCGACCAGCACGCTCCAGGGAGCATGATGCTCCCCTACATCCCGTATGACGCGCTCACTACCAGCTGGATGGTCCCTCATTCCGTGGGTGCGGAGCAGCCAAATTTCGCCTGCCGGTCAGGCGGGATTGGAGTGCGGTCATAAACTGACAAGGTATATGGATCTTGATACAGCTTGTAGTCCTTGTAGGCCGGATCCGCCACGACCGTAGCGACGGGATCTTTTGGCCAGATCGTGACCTCCTGCAGGACGAGCATGGTGATCGAGCGGGCTGCGCCGACCCGCCCGAAAATGTCGTCGGCGCCCACCCGTTGCGCCTCCACCGGGGTGCCGCCGGCGTAGAGTCGGGAGAACAGTTGCGCGGTTTCTCCGGTCAGAACGATGGTGTGGCTCTGGCACGGCGTCGTCAGTGTGTCACCCTCAGCCTGCAACAGCGCCCGCCGGTGCGCGAGCGCATCGTGACGTTTCCAAAAGAAACCCAACGGCGCGTGCGTCGCCGTCTGGTAACCGGTCCAGATTGGGCGGAGCGGTGACCGGGCATCGTTTGCGGCCAGGACCGGCAGCCGCACTGCTTCTGCCAGCACTTGGCTTGCGCCTGTCAGCAGCACTACCACGGCCAGCGCGACAAATCGGCGCATCGCCAGGGTAGCGGTCAGCCAGACGGCGAGCAGGATGCTCAGTCCGGCATACGTCATCATGAAGTGACGAGTCGGTCCTTGGATCGCCACAAAGAAAACCAGCGGCACCAGGGTCAGCGCGGCTGGTCCCAGGAATTGCGCCATGCCGTTCTGACCACGTCCGTCGTCGCCCGGGCGGGCCCGCACCGCCAGCCACACCGCAGCGACCGCGGCGACCGCGGTGGTGGCGGTCCCGAAGCCCAGCGGTATGAACATAGCGTTGCCGGCGATGAAAGAAATGCGCACCCAACCCCCGAAATACTCGCCCAGGACCGGCCCAACCTGATGCGGGACAATCAAATGCTGTAGCACGAAAAACACGATGAGCGCCGCCAGCGGTGCGATCGACCGCACAAGGCCGGAGACGATGAAGCCGCGCAACGATCGCGTGTCGATGCGGGTCAGCACCAGCCAGGGGAACGCCAGAAAGACGTCGCCACGCATCGTCAGGCCTGCCAGCAGCAGCACCCCGCCGCCAATTGCCGCAACAACCGCGTGCCACCCGGTCACCGGCAGAAACAGCAGGGTTGCCGCCGCGCACACCAGAGCAAACATCGGGATCACCGGATGGCCAGACGTCCCCAGTTCCGCGATCGTCGGGGCAAGCGCGAAGACGATCAGCGCGACGACACCGGCACGCGTGCCGTGCGCAATGGAAACAGCACACCAGAAAAACACCAGCCCGGCCATCATCGACCAGAACCCGACATCGTTGATCAACCCGGTCAGCCGATCGGGGTCGCGCAACGTGGCCGGAGCGGCGAACGCGTACAATGCGCTGAGATAGCCGATGCCGAAGGTGTTGTCGTAATGCAGCTTGCTGGCGATGCCAGACCCGCTGTTCGCGCCGTCCAGTATCCCGACCAGCACTCGATAGATGTCGGATTCAGCGAACGCGTCACGATACTGGAACGCGTGCATAACGAACGCAAACGACACCACAAAGACCAGCGCGACGATGACGTCAACCGGGGCATCTCGCCGGGACATGACTGTCGCCGAACCTCTCAATACGGGTGTAGGATGCGTCATTCATTGGCTCCAGCTTAAGGACGCGATGGAGAAGCCATAAGGCTCCTGTTCCAGTCCGCCCAAACGTAGTCGTGAACCTCGTGACCTGCGACAGCGTTGCCGACCAGTCTGAAGTGGCAGGGCACAATCAAGGACCGGAGATTCCCGTCGACGGCCAAGGAGAATCTGCCAGCCTTGTAGACGAACTTCGGAGTTCAACGAAAGGTCGGGGATTGGGCTTGGTTCCGGCGCGTCAACCTCGAAGGCGACATGCGCGGAGCGCGACACCCGGCAGCTAACGATGTGTCGGCCCGACGACGTCGGTCACGCAGGGGAGGGACAAAAGCGCCGGGTCGGCTCGATCCATGGCCATTGCGGTGCACGTCAATGAGGCGATCAGGTCCTGGGTCGGCGGTCGAGCTCGGCCATGGAGCATATCCGGATCCCTGGCACAGGGTTCGTTGGCTTGGCGCGATTGGCGGTCCCTTCGCGGCAAGGTCTTGATCGCCCGCTTGTCGCCGTTTCGGCGTGGCCGGCAAGCTGCCAGACGGTCGCACGCTTAACCGAGGGTGGCTAGCAGCACCACCACTCGAGAGGGCGGTTTTCTTCCGTGCCCTGATCGCACGCGAGGCGCCGCAACAACGGAACAAACAATAGCGATATTATGACGAAACGGATGGGGGACGGGAGGATGATAGGTTAGTCCAGATGTCCCGGCACTCCGAATTTGCCGCACTGTGTTTTGGTGGCGAAGAGTTGGATACCGTGATGATCTAGGCCATGCTGCGATCATCTCCTCGCTTGGCTGGGTAGACTTTAGCCAGCGCGCGCGCTGATCTGATGCGATGGGTAGAGAAGAGTTGCCACGTTGCGTACCCGTCATGGCGACGCCGCCAGGGTCCTCCCCGGCGGCGTTTCCAAGTCAGGTGTCTAATCAGGTAATCGAATGCGCCAGCAAGCTGGTCAGGGTCGCGGTGCTCGCGCCATCGATGGTCGCAATCAGCGCGCCCGAACCGCCGGAAGTGGGCGCAATTGACAGTGTCGCACCCTTAGCCGAGTCGGCCACTGTCAAATAATTCGACAGTGTGGAGGCCGATCCGTTCCAGTTCGTAGCCGCCAGTGCGGTCCTCAGGTCCAGCGTATCTCCCATGGCCAGGATGTTGGTGCCGAAGATTTCCGCTCCTTGTCCAGCGGCGGGCAGCACATAAGTGTGCCCGTTGCCGGACGGGGAGACGGCAGCCCCTGACCCCTGGAGGAGTGCGGGAGTGGCCGCCGTGGCCGCGGCGGAGACCGCGCTCTGACCCACTATGCTGGCGGTAGCGCTGCCGCTCGGCGTGTCACTCGGCGCTGGATCGAGCGGCACGATCGGGTTGCCCCCGCCGTTTATGCTATTCGGCCCCTGGTTGGCCAGAATTTTGGTCTGGGCCATTATCTCGGAACCAAACTGTTCCATCCCTTGCAAAAGGGGGTCGCCGCCGTTGACCGTCTGATCAGCCTGGAAGGTCGCGGTAGGGCTGAAACCGCCTTGGTCGCGGACCATCGCGCCATGGTCTTGGAGTTCATTCCAGAGCATGTTCGCGCCGGCATTCGCCTTCACGTCGCCTGGTTCGACGGTGCCTGCAGGTATGCCGACTGTGACGCCAAAGGGGATTGTACCGGTATAGGCCGGCCCACCCCTGCCGCTGATCGCGAAACCGTCCTCTGCCGACTGCGGCCATGCATTTGGCGCCAGCTGACTTGTGCTGGTGTTCGAGTACGACTTGAGCATCGCGGCTGGCAGGTTGAGCCGCAGCATATGGTCGATCGTGCCAGCGTTCAGATCAGACTGCCGCAGGGTGCCGACACCCTCGTCCCAGTTGGAATTATCGTCCTGGATACCAGAGCCGTAATCAGGCTCTGCGGATGCCTGCGAGACCGTGGCCGTGGTGGCGCTGGTCCAGTTGAAGCCACCCATCCCGTACCAAGTGTGGGTGACGGTATCATCCAGAGAGAAGGTCTGGTCGTTGCCCCCGGCCCCCACCGCGCCGACAGGGATGTGCATGGTATAGGTGCCGGGGGTGCTTCCGGCCGCGCCTGTGTTCGTGACGGTGATCAGCGGGTTAGCCGCGGTGCCGGTGTAGATGTTCTCGTTATATCCGCTCGC
This sequence comes from uncultured Alphaproteobacteria bacterium, assembly GCA_963819345.1. Lineage (GTDB taxonomy): Bacteria > Pseudomonadota > Alphaproteobacteria > Acetobacterales > Acetobacteraceae > Rhodopila. The sequence continues at coordinate 368,130 of CAWFVX010000010.1, read as the reverse complement.
GGTCGTGTTGACGTAAACGTTGGCGCCCGCGAGCTGGGCGTTCGGCGTCCACTGCGCCCCGGAACCGAGCGGCAGGTTGAAGATGCTGGTCGAGGCGAACGGCGTTTGAGATGGGTCGCGCGAGCCTGGACCTGGTGTCGGAGTTGGGTGAGGGGTGGGGATAGGTGTTGATGTCAGAGCGGGAGCGGCCGAACTGTTCCAGATTTGGCTGGTCGGTGAATAAGTGAACCAAGACCCGCTGTTGGCGTCCTGGCCGTAATAAACATTATTCACGATAGCGAAGGCGGCGGTGCCGGAGCTTTCGGGCACTGCCGTGCCGTTTTCATTGACCACGCCGGAAGCGGTAAGGGTCCACTTGTTCCCACTGGCGTCCGTGAGAGTGCCACCGGAGGTAGTTGTGATTTCGTTAGGGGTCGGAGTTGGGTGGGGGGTGGGGGTAGGGCCCGGTGTCGGAGTTGGGTGGGGCGGGGGAGTAGGTGTTGATGTCAGAACCGGAGCGGCTGAACTGTTCCAGATCTGGCTGGTCGGTGAATAAGTGAACCAAGACCCGCTGTTGGCGTCCTGACCGTAATAGACATTGTTGACGATGGCGAAGGCTGCGGTGCCGGAACTGTCGGGGACTGCCGCGCCGTTTTCATTGACTACGCCGGCCGCGGTGAGGGTCCATTTATTCCCACCGGCATCTGTAAGAGTACCACCGGAGGTAGTTGTAATTTCGTTAGGGGTCGGCGTCGGAGTTGGGTGGGGCGTGGGGATAGGAGTTGGGTGGGGAGTGGGAGCAGGTGTTGATGTCAGAACGGGAGCGGCTGAACTGTTCCAGATTTGGCTAGTCGGTGAATAAGTGAACCAAGACCCACTATTGGCGTCCTGGCCGTAATAGACGTTGTTGACGATGGCGAAGGCTTTGGTGCCAGAGCTGTCGGGAACTGTCCCGCCGTTTTCATTGACCACGCCGCCCGCGGTGAGGGTCCACTTGTTCCCACTGGCGTCCGTGAGAGTGCCACCGGAGGTAGTTGTGATCTCGTTAGGGGTCGGCGTCGGAGTTGGGTGGGGCGTGGGGGTAGGAGCTGGTGTCGGAGTCGGGTGGGGCGTGGGGATGGGAGTTGGTGCCGGAGTTGGGTGGGGAGTGGGGGCAGGTGTTGATGTCAGAACGGGAGCGGCCGAACTGTTCCAGATCTGGCTGGTGGGTGAATAAGTAAACCAAGAGCCACTGTTGGCGTCCTGGCCGTAATAGATGTTGTTGACGATGGCGAAGGCGGCGGTGCCGGAGCTGTCGGGGACTGCCGTGCCGTTTTCATCGACCACGCCGGCCGCGGTGAGGGTCCACTTGTTCCCACCGGCATCTGTAAGAGTACCACCGGAGGTAGAGGTTATTTCTTTACCGGAAGGGGCAGGTGGTGGCGTAGGCGTCGGGTGGTTTGACGCCCCGGGCATCTGTTGTTGGAAGAGCCAGGACCAGTTAGCGTCGCTCGAATATCCGGGAATACCAGCTTTGGGGTCCCACACATCGTGGCCAGCACCCGGGATTTGGATCAAATGGAAGTTCGGATCGCTCGCCGCCACGGCCTGATCCCAGCCCGGCCGGTTGACGGTGTCCGCAGTGCCATGCACAGCCTCCATCGGTGCATTCCCGATGTCGGCCACGAACTGCTGTGGTGTCTTGTTTATCATCGTGCCGGCCATCGAGTATCCGGCAGCAAAGATTGGAGTTGCCGAATTTGGGCCGTGATCAAACATCAACTGGTCAGTGCCCTGGCCTCCCATTGACGCGCCGGTCACGTAAATTCGACTCGAATCGACCGAATACTGATTCTGCACCTGCTTGAGAGCATCAAGCGCGAATTGTGTTCCCGCTGTGTCTCCGCCCACGCCACCGAAGTTGATTGTTTGTCCGGAGGTGTCGGCAGTCTGATTGAGCAGCGGCATCACTATGATCGCCGGGTGGTTGGTCCGGAAGTCGGTCGAATTGAACCAACCACTCACCTCGGCCGTCAGCGACGCGGGATCTGCGCCGGCGTCCAGCGGATGTAGATACAGAATTGTGGCATATGTCTGAGATGCGCTATAGTTCGCGGGCAGCAGCACCTCGTATTGCTGGCCGTCGATCGTCTGCGTAATCCAATTTGGTGTGCCGCTCATGTCATTAAGCTCCCGAAAACGTGATCGAATGCGGGAGGGTTCTCACGGACTCGTGAAGTCGTTCAACGGAAAATCCGGCCCATCTCGTTTGGAAGAAGGCGAATTGGCAAATTATTACATTACAAGCACCCGGACTGATCGACGGGATAGTCCTTCAAATCACGGATAAAATAGAAAAATGGGACCGATATCGAACTAATATGGCGATATATCGGCATTTCTCTGATCTGCTCCTCCCTTGTACGATGCGATATTGCAACTTTGACGATATACCAATGATATTGGTTTGTAATATTCCGTCGTCGCCTCGCACGCTACGTCATGAGCCGGCATACTGGTTCTTAAGATATGAAATCATCACGAGCCCGCCCTCCCGCGACGGAAGTGCTGACACTCCGCGATAGCCGAAGTCAGGAGCGGTCCCATCGTCGACAGGGCGACCCATTGCTTCAGCTCGTTGATCTGACGCGACGCTTCGGCGGCACGCGCGCGGTGGACCATGTCAGCCTAACGATCGCCGACGGCGAGATGGTGGGGATCATCGGCCGGTCTGGCGCTGGCAAATCCACCCTCTTGCGACTGCTCAATCGCTCAATCGATCCGTCCGAAGGGAAAATCCTCTTCGGCGAAACCGACGTAACGGTGCTCAACGGCAGGGAATTGCGAGCCTGGCGCGCCCGCACCGCCATGATTTTCCAGCAGTTCAACCTGGTGAACCGTCTCAACGTCCTGACGAACGTCATGTGCGGCCGGCTTTATGAAATCCCAACGCTCCGCGTGCTATTGAAATGGTTCACCCCGATCGAACGCGCGTTGGCCCTGCGCGCGCTGGATCGGCTTGGGGTGGCGGATGTGGCGATGAACCGCGCGGACGCGCTATCCGGCGGCCAGCAGCAACGGGTTGCGATCGCCCGAGCCTTGATGCAACGGCCGCGGATGTTGCTGGCGGACGAACCGATCGCCTCGCTCGATCCTTCGAACGCCAAACTGGTCATGGACGCGCTGACTGATATAAACCGTCGAGACGGCATCACCGTCCTGACCAATCTGCATACCCTTGATACTGCGCGCGCCTACTGCCGTCGGATCATTGGTATGTCAGCCGGCCGGATCGTGTTCGACGGCGCGCCTGAGGCCCTGACCGACCCAGTGGTGCGGGAAATATACGGCGAGACAGACGTACCCATGGACGAACCCACGACGCACGCCGCGTTGGCGAGTTAGCATTCGACCGCGAGTGATCGCCATTACCCGCTGCTATCCGACTACGGCCGGGTATTCGCATCAGCAGATCCAGGAACCACTGCATCTGTCTGTTGCGGGCAATGATACCCTCCAGGTGCGTTGGCGACGGCCGGTCCAGCACCGGGGTTCGCAATCTCCTCCAGGAAAATCCCGCGGCGCTGGCTCTCTCCAGAGACGATCGGCTACTTGCCCCCTGTCGGCCGGTTGACCTTCCTGTCGCTCGGCGGGGTTTTCTGCGGGCATTGAGTTGGGGGGCCGGTATCGGTGCCGATGTAACGTTGCACCATCCGACCGTAGGGATTGGTTGGGTTATTGTTCCTATCCGTCAGATTGTTTGGAGAATCGGATCCGACCTCCGCGTTAGCATACCAGACGAACGGCGCGATGCCCCCCATGGAACCCTTTTTAGCCACGTTAATCAGCGCTTCGATTGTAGCGTACCCATTCGGAGCTACCCCCTCGGACGCCGATGGCCCTGCTTCACCAACGATAACGGGCACGATGCCGTCGGCGCTCTGGATCGTCTGCGAGGCGGAGATCATGGCATTGATGTTGTCGGTAATCGACATCGGGTCGGTATTATAGTAATTTTGATACGGGTATATGTGCACATCCCAAATGACATTCGTCATAGTGGCGTAGTAAGATGGCTCCATCGTCTTCTGCAAAGTCCAGGATCGGCTGCCTGATACTTCAAGCATGATCGGGTTGTTGTTGCCTGTTCCTCGCACAGCGTCGTAGGTCGCGCGCTGCCATGCGGATAGCGATCCACCCTTGGTCGGCGGTTCATTGTAGGTTCCGAACCAGACATAGGGATTATCTTTGAAGTGAGCTGCCATGGCGGCATACCAGGCGCTCTCGGCGGCTAGTTGCGGGCCTGTGTAGACCAAGCCTTGTGCGCCTCCTCCGTCCGGGTGGTCCTCGAACTCCACGACCACCCCCAACGGGGTGAGATAGTTGACGACTGGATCGTATGTCCCTGGGGCGTTCAGTGGCCGAGTAATATAACGGAGAAAGTTCAATCCCTTGAACGTGGCCTTGATCGAAGCACCATTATTTGCCGCGTCCATGCTATGGGCATAGATATTAATGCCACGCACGATATATGGCCCGTTTGGTCCGATGATCGCGCCATTCGCGACCCGGAAACCACTGCCGCGCGAACCCATAGCCGAGCATGACGCCGAGCCCGCCGCGGCAGCCGCCGCTGGCACGGTCGGCGTACCCGACGCGCTCTCCGCCAATGCGGGCGCCACCGCGGCGACCGCGCTGAACAGGATGGTCGACCAAAGCCAGGGTTTTCGCATTGATAAGACCTCATTTTTGACGGTGAAACTGGCCCGCGGCAACTCGCTGACCATCTCGGCCGGCCACACTACAGCCCACGCCCGCAGCGCAACACCCGACGGTGCCTTGAGGGTAGCGAAGGCTTCTCCTGGCCTGAGCACAGTCTACGCCTTCCTCCGGGAACGCGTCGCCACCGCGGTCGCGACGACCACGTCCGGCGGGATGTGAAAAATACGTCGCGTATCGTAACCCTCCTGAGTTTGCTCCCAAGCGTTTTTCAACGTGATTTGCAGCAGACCCTAAAACATAATGCCGAGGTCCTTAAGCGCATCGCGAAGGCGTGCATCGCAAGACACCCTCGGGCTGAGAGCAATTTCCGTCACTCTATCCAGCCACATTCGTGCCTCTTAGGCCGTCCGTCTCCAGAGATTCTGGAGAGAAGCTTTCGCTGTCGCCTCCGAGCGTCACCGCCCCGACAGGCCGAAATGAGCTGTAGCAACCTTTAGTTGAGTTGAAGGCGGCCGAACGAAGGCGAAGGCTGTGGTCATCTCAACGATGTGATGCCGGCGCTATTGCTATAGCGTGCTGCCTCGATCATAGCTCCGCGAGTGAATTGCTTTCTCGGTATAGGTGGCAGTATAGGGCATACGACCTGAGCCAGAGTTCAACGCTTCACGCCGAGCACGAAAGCTGTTGGGCAGTCACTGCCAGCGGGTATCCTGCTGAAAACAGACAGAAGTTTCTCTATGATGCTCTCTGGACAGAAAGCTGTCGTGGTATTTCCGGCCTACGATGCCGAGAGGGCGCTACGTCAATCATCGAGGCGATCCCGTCCTTGTTGTTGCTCGGATGTTCAGGGGGTCGCTTCAACACAACAGGGCTTGTGGTTATCTCGTTCGGGTCAAGGCCCGCTCAGGTGGGTGCCGGCGGGTTTGGGATTGGCCCTGGGGCTGTTTGCATTTGGTATATAGCGCAGATCACTACTCCAGTTGGATTTGCACGACCACATCCCATACCCCATTTGAGCAAGTATCCAACCCCCGGAGACTGAATGCCAGAAGCCTTTGTTGCCGGCCGACAGTCCAGTCTTCAATGAAGCGAGCGAGCAGATGGAGAGACCTGTTGCTGTTCCGGTGGAGTTCGAGGTCGACATGACGTACCGCGGATCGGGGATCGCATTCCCGAATTTTAGCACTCGAGCAGTGGTTATAGTGTTCCTCGCGTTGTTTGTCTCGAAGGCGGTGATAGCGTTTGCCCTGATTCCGGGACTGACCCATCTCCTTGGGGAGAATTATCAATCAAACCTTTTCCCCGACGATTATGATTTGATCGCCGAGAACCTCGTTAATGGGCATGGTTATCGGGTGTATGCCGACACTTCGGAAACGATGCTCCGTTCTCCTGGCTTTGTCTTAGTGCTCGCCGGAATTTTTTCGCTATACGGCAAGTCTCTACTGATGGTGCAAATCGTTCAATACCTGATGTCGGCAGTTACTGCGGCCATTGTCTATCTAATCGCGCAACATCTGTTTGGGGTTAAGGTCGTCTCGCTCCTGGCGGTTTTTCTTTTTCTATTTCACCCGGTTTCGATGCTGTCGGACACGCGGGCTGGGACCGAGACGACCTTGACGCTTGGTCTGACGGCAACAACCTGGCTGCTGGTCAAAGCAATCGACAGTCAACGTTGGCGGGACTTTATATTATCCGGCTTGACGCTAGGCTATACGATGCTCGTGAAGGCAACAGTCGCATTAATATTTCCGGTCGTCTTCCTGTTTCTTATTGTGTCCCCAAAGATGCGCCATTCGTTTTGGCGTACATTTAGTCAGTTCGGCCTCGTCGCCATCACGGCAGCGCTAATGATGACGCCATGGGTCGTGAGGAATTTCAACATTTCAGGGCGATTCGTTCCCACGATGACCGTTACAGGCCTTGCTATTTTTCAAGGTGAGGAAGCGGAAAGGAATGCTGGCAACGGGAGCGATAGCAAGGACCTTCTCATTGCCGCAGCCGAGGAGCAGCTGCGCATAGGGCGCGAAATGGGACTTCGGATGCGGGAGGAGTTTTTTCCGCAATTCTATAGCGTGCAGGATGAGATAGCCTTCTACGATGAGTTGGGTCGCCGAGGTTGGGCCCAGTATTGGGAACATCCGGCTTTGCTGGCGCGCGCCATCGTTCACAACTCCTGGGCCTTCTGGTTCCAGGGCCGAACATATAAAGCAACACTTATCAACGTTATCGTTATGCTCCCTTTCATCCTTATCTCTATTTGTGGAGCGGTGGTTGCTGTGCGGAGAGACCGGCGCAGTTGGATTCTCGTGATTGCCGTTACTATGTATGTTATACCTCATTTGGTAATAATATCTCTCGCAAGATATTCAGCAGCGGTCGTACCGTTGATGTGCGTGTTGGGGGCCTGTAATCTCTTCCTGCCTATGCGGCGGCATTTGATGTCTCGAGACCTCGCGCGAGGCTAGGAACCGGAAAGGGACACGGGTGGTCAGTATCGATTTGTTCGCGTCTTCCAGGGCGCTTCGTGCATCTTTATTTGTTGGCACTCCGGCGCGAAGCAGTGCGCATGCTAGCGCCCCCCCGATCACGTTTGTCCTCACGTTTCTCGCGGTCATCGCATCGTTCACCATTTCGGGCAACACGCTTAACCTCCTCGGTACTCATTACGCGGAACAGGGAGGAAATCCGCTCCTCAAGATCCACCCTGCTTCGTACCTGGCCTTTATCGCGGCGATTGCGTCAGTGGTCTCCGGGTCGTCGGCCCGAAGCCGGCTCGGATACCTCTTCGGTAAGGCTCCAGCGCTGTTTTTCTTCCTCGGCTTCACGATATTTTGTTCGGCCTTCTCGGCCTACAACGTCGGGATCACAGGCGCAGGTGTGTATGTCGATAACTATTTGTCGGCGGGCGCACTCGCAATTGCAATGTTTAACGCGAACGGGCGGCAGAGGCGGGCCATCGCGCGTCTGATATTAGCCTTGTGTGTGATCAACGTCCTGATTTCCCTCGCCGAGTATGTCCACCAGCAACACTTTATTCCCCTGGACATGAGATCGGACGACGACACTACAGAAATCGGTCTCGATGAGAAAAGTGAGGAATTCCGACCTGCGGCTCTCTATCCCCATCCGCTGACCGGAGCTATGGCAACAGCCTTTGGTTTGTTTCTTGCTCTTGATACGAAATTGCGATTTAGGACCGCGGCACTCTGCATCGGCATCTTTGCTGTTGGGCTTCTGGGCTTCGGTGGCCGGGCAGCGCTGGGCGTTACGATCGGACTGATTGTGGTGCGGGTCGCAATCACATTGACACGGGACTTTCTCCACGGCCGGATCAACACCCGCCTCTTGGGAACAATCCTTTTGGCGGTCTGCTTCCTGGGTCCCTTGACGACATTCTTGCTAACCGAGACGCCGGTTGGCGAACGAATTGCTGCTCGAGCGTATTATGACGACAGTGCCGAAGTGAGGTCTGATCAGTGGCAAGTTCTTAGTAAGGTCAACACCCATCAGGCTTTATATGGAACCCCTGTCTCTGATCTAGCTCTTATCTATGAACAGGTCGGGCTTACCGGCGTCGAGAATCCTTTCATATTGATATTTTTAAACCTAGGGATTCTCGGATCACCGATTTTGATCCTCGGTTTGATCATTTACTTCCTATATCTACGGCAGGCCTATCCTGAAAGCGGATGGCTGCTCCTGGCGTCTGCGTTGATCCTCTTCAGCAGTAATTCCATTGGCGTCAAGACGCCGGATCTTTTCATGATGACCGCCTGCGCGGTTACGATGAAGCGCCAGCTTGACGATCGGTCGCCCCGACCGCGTCGGATTTTTCGCTCACAACGCGTCTCGCCGCGTTCGCAGTCAACGGGGCTCGGGCGTGATCCTAGCGTTGGGCAAGCCCTTATGTCCCTGCGCAAGGCAGCTCGACAGCTGTCTCCTAATGTTGTCAAGAGGCCTGGACCGGCTCCTAGACCCCCTGCATCAGTGCTCAGCACGGCGTCAGCACCCACGCCGCCGACCACGGAGCCGGTTTCGACGATGCTTACGCCAGCCAGCGGCGGCTCGATCACCGACGCGGCTGGCAACATTTGGACTTTGACCGCAACGGGTGATGTTGCCAAAAACGGCGAGTCCGTTCCCGGCGGCGAGGGAACCGCCGCGTTGACCTATTCTGACAATATGATTTGGGGCAAAGACGCCACTAGTTCGCATTGGTACGCATATGGTAGTAACGGGGTTTGGCAAGGGCCGGTCGCCGCTCCCCCGACCGCTGCGTCCTAGCCGACGCCACTCGGCCACCGCCTTTCCCGTCGTCCCTATCTTATCCTGCTCGGACGGTCCGCATCCGCTGCGCATAGACATTCACCGCCAACGCAACCAGCAACACAAGGCCCCGAATGAGTATCTTCAAGAAACTGTCAATGTTGATGTGATCAAGCCCGTTATTCAAAATTCCCAGCACAAACAATCCGATGATCGTGTTGCCGATTCCCCCCTGCCCGCCGAACAGACTTGTTCCCCCCACCACCACCGCCGAGATGCTGTCCAGCAAGTATGTGTCGAACTCATTCTGCTGCGCACTGCCGAAATACGCGACACCCAACATGCCGGCTACACCAGAACAAACCGCCGAGATGATCATCACCGTCGACAGGATCACCCTGACGTTGACCCCGGAATACTCTGCCGCCTCCCGATTACCGCCGGTCATGTAAACGTATCGCCCGAACCGGGTGTAAGTCAGCACAACATGCCCCACCAGCAGGAAAAACGCGGCGACGACCACGATCCAAGGTATTGGTCCCAGCGAATGAGACCCTAAGGCCGTAACCAGCGGCGGAACTGTATAGGCGATCTGTCCGCGCACCAGCAACGCGCAGATGCCTGCTGCGATCTGCAGCATCGCCAGCGTCATGATAAAACTCGGAATGCCGATCCGCGTCATCCCGAAGGCGTTCACCATGCCCAGTGCGAAGCACGCCGCGAGCGCAATCAGGATCGCCGCCCAACCCGGCAGCGGAATATTCGCGATTGAAACGCTCGCGTCCTGCAACGTGAAATACGCCACAACGATACCCGTCGCATTGGCGATGCTGGCCACGGACAGATCGATCTCGGCACACAAAATTACGAACGTCAGCCCGACCGCGATAATCCCGGTCACCGAAATCTGCGTCAGGATATTTTCAAGGTTACCCAGCGTGGCAAACGAGCCGCTCGCGACGGTGAAGAAACCAACCAGCAGTATCAGGGTGGCGAATGGGGCAATATTGCGCATACGCCCGCGCAGCCAGTCCAGGATGCCGCCGGTCATGCGACTTCCATTAGCCGGTCCTTGCTGACCGGTTCTTCTGCGAATTCGCGTACCACGCTTCCTTTCTTCATAACCAGGATTTCGATCCGCCAACGACAGCACCGTCTCCGGTTCGGTCGAGACCACAATGATTGCGATCCCCTGCTCGCGCAAACCGCGCACGATCTTCACCACGTCGTCTTTGGCACCCACGTCCATGCCGCGCGTCGGCTCACTCAGCAGCAACACACGCGGCAGATGCGTCAACCACTTCGCCAACGCCACCTTCTGCTGGTTCCCGCCGGACAACGTGCGAAGCGCTCGCGACACATCCGGTGGCCGAATTCGCAGTCCTTCCACATGCCCCCGAGCAATCCCGCGTTCGGCGCTAGGCCTCAGCCAGAAGCGGTTGATCCGACCAAGTATAGATATCGTTACGTTCTTAAACACCGGCTCCATGCCGAACAGCATCATCCGTCGGCTCTCCGGCACAAAGGCCATCCCCCTGCGCCGCGCGCGTGGCGCGGAGGACAACCGAACCGCTCGCCCGTCCAGGACGATCCGCCCGCGCTCCGGCGGCAGCATTCCGAACAGCGTGCGAGCGAGTTCAAGTTGCCCGGCGCCGAGAAACCCGTAGATCCCGAGCACCTCCCCAGCCCGCACCCGAAGCGACACGTCGTTATACGTGCCGGCTCGGCTGAGGCCCTCAACCTCCAGCACCACCTTCGCATCCAGCCGGCTGTGCAGCGGGATGTCCGCGAGGTAGCTCTCCTCCAGCTCCTCATGGCCGGACCCGATCATCCGATCGATGATCCACCGCTTGTCGACCTGCGCGCACGCTGCGGTCGCGACCGCCTGGCCATTGCGGAACACCGTCACGCGATCACAGATTGCCAGCACGTCGTCCAGAAAATGCGAGATGAACACGATGCTTCGCCCCGCCTCCCGAAGGCGGCGCAGCAGGCTGAAAAGCCGCTCCACTTCGGGCGGCGCCAACGCCGAGGTCGGCTCATCAAGGATGATGATGCGCGCTCCGGAATACAGCACCCGTGCAACTTCCACGAGCTGCTGCAAGCCGAGCGGCAAGCCGCCCATCAATGAGCGCGGTTCCAGGTCGATCCCAAGATTCGCGAGATGCTCGGCCGCCCCCCGGCGCATGGCCCGCCAGTCCACTCGCCCGAACCGCACCGGCTGGGCACCGAGATGGACACTCTCCGCGACGCTCAGGCCGGGTACAACGGCCAGTTCCTGATGCACCATTCCGATCCCCCCGGCGCGGGCATCACGCGGTGAGGCGAAATGGACCGGTCGTCCGTCAAGCCGCATCTGGCCTTCGTAGTCAGCATGCACCCCGGCGATGATCTTCATCAACGTTGACTTGCCCGCGCCGTTTTCGCCGACCAAACCGTGGATTTCACCCACCTGAAGCGAAAAATCGACCGCCCGCAGGGCCGTCACCCCACCGAATGTCTTGGAAACTCCGGAAAGTTCCAACAGAGCCGGCAGGCTTGGTTTGGGCACCGTTGGTTCAGGCACCGGAAATCAAATCAGAAAGTGTTCCTCCATCCACATCATCCCGGGCGCGTTCGCCTTGGTCACCACCGGGCCGTCGACGATGACGTTCTTCGGGATCCCGCCCGGCCCGGTCTTTTCACCTGACACTATCGCCGCCACCCCCGCGATCACCGCGCCGCCGTGAATGCGGCAGGACGGATTGCGCACCGTCGCCAACATGCGTCCGTCGCTGACAGCGGCAAGCGCGGGCGGCATCGCGTCGCAGCCGCCGATTTTGATCTCAGTGCGATTATGCGCCTTCATCACGTTGTAGGCGGCCAGGGCCATGTCGTCGTTGTGGAAATAAGCAGCGCTGATCTTCGGATACTTCGTCAGCAGCGTCTCCCAGATCCGGGCGACCTTGGTCACGTCCCAATCCCCAGGCTGAGTGTCCAGCACCTCGATCTTCGGGTATTTCTTTACCACCGATTGGAAGCCCCGCGCCCGTCCCTGCGCGCCGGTATGCCCGAGCGCCCCTTGCGTCATGATCATGGTCCCTTCCCCGTCGATCGCATCAACCAGCGCCTGGGTGACGGACGCCCCCATGAACTCGTTGTCGGGGGCAAGGAAGCTGTGCACATTGATCGAATTGAGCGGTGCGATCAGCGTGTCCATATCGATCACCGGTGTGCCGGCATCGATGAGCTTGTTGACCGGCGCGGTCAGGGTGCCAATGCCGAACGCCTGGATTGCGACAAAATCCCACTTCTGCGACGCCAGATTGTCGATCGCTGCGCGCTGCTTTTGCGCCGCCAGTTCGCCGTCGAACCAGGTTACCTCGACATTGAACAGCTTGCCCCAATATTCCGCCGCCTGCTTGCCCTGGGCGCACCAAGTGGCCTGCAGACCGGCATTCGAAAACGCGGCCTTCAACGGTTTGTCTGACCGTCCTGCGGCCTTTCCCATCTCCTGCGCCAGCGCTGGATTGATGCCGAACGCTGCTAAAGCCGCCCCCACCCCCGTGAGCGAGCCTTGCAGAAATCTCCTCCGATTGGCCACTTTTGTTCCTCCCAATATTTCGTTGAGCTGAAGTTAGTGTACCCGCACGGCGCGGGGCAACATATGATCCAAACCGTTGCGCTTCTGCGAGAAATAGAATGTCTGGGCCATCTTCCCTCAGATGTCTCCCCCAGTCCCCCGACCGGGGAAAAGTTCTTTACTTCCTCTCGGTAGCTGTGCCCCTTGCACAAACCGGCATCGTCCTTCATTTCCCCTCCCACGCAGACCGCAAAGACAATGAATGGCGCGTTAGGTTTGCACCATTTGCGGAGGGCCTCCATATGATAACGAACATTGCTACGATTGGTGCCTGTGCGATCATCCTGCTAGGAAGCACAGCAATTTCGGCAAACGCTAAAAGCGGCAGCGTCGGTGGTGGCGCAAGCTTTGGTACAGGCGGCCACGCTGGGGGCGCTAGTGGTCATTCGGGCGCCACCGGCGGTCACTCCGGCGGCACCGGTGGCCAGTCAAACGACGGCGGTGGCCACGGAGGTCCCGTCGGGTTTGCCACTGGCCAATTCGCCCCGAGTGGAACGCCGCCTTGCCAGCCGGGGGTTTGTCCAGGACGTTCACAGTAGCCGATGCCAGATGCGGAGCGTTCCAGCAAAATCCGTGGCTCGCGGTTAGCCTGCTTCACGAGAATCGATGGTTCGTGGCAGACCCGCTACCCGCTGAACCTAGCATGATGAGCCTATGCACATATCCGATGGCCCTGGCAGGCGCCGTCTTGACCCGGTTGATTTAAAGCAAGTCTTTCGTCTTTAAACGCCGAAGAAATACCCCTGCTAAGGTTGGCGATTGCCCCCATCTCGGAGGCCGAAGGTTGCTCTGGTGGTCCGATCCCGACAGAAGCGCCCATGCGGTCAGTTGAATCGGCCCACAAATCAGAGACCAGGGGTCCAAAACAGAACGGTACCGTCCGTCTGATTTGAACCACTAGCGCGTGTTTCTACCGCCAGCGCTGCGCCTTGGGAATGCCTGCATACACCCGGTTTCGGAAACGCGGTTTACTGATCACTTACGCAAATAAGTAATCAGGCCTTTTCCAACAACCGGCGCTCTCCCGGAGCTGGTGTCAATCACTACTCAACCTATTCAGCCGCCAGCCGAAAACGCTGCGCGTACCTGAGTTCAGTGCATCCGCATCTGTCGGAGCGATTGGTGTAAAGTCGGTATGCGCGATCCACTCCGCCCGCGTCGGCTTGCGGATGTAGTTCGAAACGGCATTCAGCGTCAGATAAACGATCTTCCGCGGGTACGGCGTGATATTTCCAGCCGACCCATGTACCAAATTGCCATGGAACAGCAGCAGACCGCCCGGCTTGCCAGTTGGCGCGACAATACCTCCCTGCGCCACCAGATCGGTTACCGTCTTTTCGTCCAGCGTCCACAGCGGATACGATGTCGTGCTGGTGTCGTGACCGGCCTGCAGCACGCCGTGCGTATGGCTGCGCGGGACCAGCATCAACGGTCCATTGATCGGCATCACCTCATCGAGGAACACGGCAATGTTCATCGCCCGCGGCTCGGGCATACCATCGTCGCGCGCCCAGGTGCCGTAATCCTGGTGCCACTGCCAGACATCCCCGGTAAACGAAGCTTTAGCGTTGATCTTGTATTGGTGCATGTAAACCGCTTCGCCGAACAATTGCTCCACAGGGAGGATCATTCGCGGATGCCTCGCCAGCAGACCATGCGCCTCGTTGTACAAATGTGCAGCGAACGCGGTACGCGGCGCACCAGACTTCTCGCGCCAGACTTCCGGCCGCTGCTGGCGGTAGATCGCTTCGGCTTCCGACTTCAGGATCGCGATTTCAGTGTCGCTGAAGGTCTCCGGCAGGAACAGATAACCTTCCTCGTGGAACTGACGGACCTGATCTTCTGACAGCATTAGATTTCCTCCTTAAGCGGCTCTAGATTGCCATTGTTCGGCGGTGAGACGGGACGCGGTGGCGGCATGCAGGCGGGCGGCGGCCTCCGCCTGCGCCGGGTCGCCTTTCAGGATGTGGGACAGAATCGCCGCGTGCTCCTGCCGCCAAACCCGAGCAGCGTAGTTCGGTTCGCGCAGCACCATCGCCATCGATCGCATCAAATGCGGCCAGAGCGGGCTGGTCATTTCCTCGATCGCCGGGTTGCCTGACAGTCGATACAGCCCGCGATGGAAGTCGGTGTCCGCCCGAACCAGAATCGGGATCGGCGTAGCGGCATCGAACACCGATCCCGCCTCAACCTGGCCTCGCAAACTGTCGAGTTCCCCGCGATCAGTGAACCCGGCGGCGGATCGCTCTGCAGCAAGACGGGCGGCGAGACCATCGACGGCCTCGCGCACCTGATACAGTTGCATCACCCGGATCGGGTCAAGCGGCACCACGCGCAGCCCCTTGCGGCCGAAATCCTCCACCAGGCCCTGCCGCTTGAGCAAATGCAGCGCGTGGCTGACCGGTTGCCGCGAGATACCGAGCATATCGGCCAACGCAGCTTGGCGGATGCGCTGGCCCGGCAGCAGAGTACCATCGGCGATAGCCGCGAGCAGTTGCTGATACGTGCGGTCGATCAGGCTTTGTGTGGCTTGCAGTGCTTGCAGCACGGAATTCGGAATTCCAAAATATTTGCAGCGCCCCTAGATCGTCTTTCGCCAACTGTCAAGCGGCCGTGCGCGATAGCCTGCTCCGAGACCCCAACAAACAAATCTCCTCAGCACCTCAGCCCGTGCCGTGAGATCGTCTCGCCGACCCGAACCCTTGTCGTCAGGTTGGTGCCTGCGCCGCCAGCGCCGCGACCGCGCATGAGGCCAGCCGTGTGCGAACGCTATCCGCCCGGCTCGTCAAAATGATCGGCACACTGGCGCCCAGCACGATACCCGCCGCATCCGCTCCACCGGAGAAGGTCATTTGCTTGGCCAGTATGTTGCCGGCCTCCAGATTCGGGACAATCAAAATGTCGGGCTCGCCTGCGACCGCGGAAACAATGCCTTTCTTGCGCGCCGCGTCCGCGCTGATCGCGTTATCAAACGCAAGCGGTCCATCGAGCACTCCGCCACGGATTTGGCCGCGATCGGCCATCTTGCAAAGCGCGGCGGCGTCGACCGTCGACTGCATGCGTGCCGTCACGGTTTCGACTGCTGCAAGCACCGCCACTTTGGGCTCCACAATGCCCAGCGCGACCGCGAGGTCGATCGCGTTCTGTACAATATCGACTTTGTCCCCCAGCTCGGGCGCGATATTGATTGCGCAATCAGATAGAATGAGCAGTTTGCCGGAGGTCGGCAACAGCATGACATAGGCATGGCTGATCCGCCGCTCGGTGCGCCGGCGGTTTTCGCGCCGCATCACTTCATGCATCAATTCATCAGTGTGCAGGCTGCCTTTCATCAACGCCTTGACTCGGCCGTCGCGAGCCAGCCCGACGGCGACCTCGGCGGCCGCATGCGAATGTTCGGCATTGATGATTTGGACACCCGAGAGATCAACCCCTGCCTCGGCCGCGATGGTCAGGATTTTTGTTTCTGGGCCGACCAAAATCGGCGCGATGAATCCAGCCGCTGCCGCTTCCATCGTCCCCTGCAGGCTGTCTCTGTCGCAGGGATGTACGACAGCGGTCGGTAACCGCCCCACCCCACTCGCTCGCGCCAGCAACTGGTTGTAGGCCACATGTCGCACCAGCGATACCTGAGGCATCGGCACGCGTCCCCGGCGAACTTTCTCGATGGGTGCGATGACCTCCGCGCTTCCAATAGTAACCTGCCTGCCATCCTGGTTGACGCAACCGCAATCCAGCACGACGCGGTTGGTATCGGCGTGCATCTCGCGCACCACGACCGTCGCGGTCAGTGTGTCCCCTGGCATGACGGGATGGCGGAAGTGCAGGTCCTGGGAAAGGTACACCGTGCCGGCCCCGGGCAGCATCGTCCCCAATATAGTGGAAAACAGCGACCCACCAAGCATTCCATGGGCGATGATGCCGTGAAATCTGGTCCCGTCGGCGTAAACAGGGTCGAGATGAGAAGGATTAACGTCCCCCGACACGCTGGCGAACAGTTCGATGTCGTCCTGAGTGAGAGTGCGCACGATTTGCGCGAAGTCGCCGATGATCAACTCGTCGAAGGTGCGGTTCACGATGGAACCCGCGGCTGCCGGAGCGGCTTCGGCAAGCGACAATCTTCCGAGGCTCTCCGCGTGCGAGCAATAGTCTAGAGCATCCATGATCAAGGGCCTAATTTTACTGTTCGGTGTTGTTTGGAGACAAAGGCCAGAGTACGAAGGTGCCTGGCAGTAAATTTACTCCAGACGATCCGGTAGTATTGGGGGTATCCCGCTTCTTGTGTCGTGGTTACCGCAGAACGTACCCATTCCTATCATCGCTGCAGCAACAAATCAATGAGATTTCCCACCGTGCCAAAGTAATATATGGGTATTTGAAAAGTTAAAGAAGGATTAACCTCAAGACAGAACCTTATGTCAGGAATCAATTCCGTCGATGCCTGTTGGCCCGGTTGGTCCTTCGGAGCACCTGCAGGCTGATGTCGAAATAAAGACGCGACGCTTCTGCGAACTCGAAATCGCATCGTTCACTGCCCGTAAAACGACTTAACTGCGGGGGGCTAAACCCCGAGACCATGTTCGATCGGCTAGTAGTCCAATTCTGTGAAACCGACCAGCTGTGGGGATTCTCCGATCTGTCCCAAGCGAAATCCGGACTGTATTCGTGCGTCGTTGGGGCTACCCCAATTCTATGAGTTCTCGGCAGATCCTAAAGCTTCGCTGGCGATCAGCGGGAAGGTCGGTTCTCGCTGGTGCTCACGCCGGAGCACAGTTCCTGGCTCAATCTCGTGGAGGCCTTCTCCTCCAAGATGGCTCGATCGCAGCTGCGCCACGTTCGGGTCGCCTCGAAGGCTGAACTCAAGTCGCGCATCCTGGCCTACCTCAATGAAATCAACGGCGAACCTGTCCTCCATACCTGGACCTGCTAGATCGGCGAGGCCGCGTGATACGAGTCATTCCTTAGAAATGTTGTGGTAGTGATCCGATCCAACAAAATCAAAGGCTAGTGGCTCAAAACGGACGTGCTATCCGGCTGATTTGAACCACTAGTGGTTTGCAGGCGCGCCGATCCAGACCTCGCGGTAGAGGCTGACGATCTCCGCGGCCGTTGGAACGCGCGGATTGTTTGCCGGACTGCCTGACGCCAGCGCCTGGTCCGCCATCAGCGCCATCTTATCGGTCCAGGCTGTCTCATTGATGCCAAAGTCGCCCGGGGTCGGCACCGAGAGATCTTTATTGAGCTTTTCCAGGCCGCTGATCAGCTTCGCCGCTGCGCTCTCGTCGCCGTCGCTGGAAGCCGCGAAGCCAATGCGGCGTGCTGCCTCGGCGTAGCGGCCTTCGGCGCCGCGAACTGAGAATCGAGTGATCGCCGGCAGCAGCATGGCGTTCGACAGACCGTGCGGCACGTGGAAATGGGCGCCGATCGGGCGCGACATTCCATGGACCAGTGCAACGGAGCTGTTGGAGAAGGCTAGGCCGGCCTCGGTGGCTCCGAGCATCATGGCCTCCCGAGCGGCGGCGTTGCGGGGCTCGGCATACGCCGTTCGGATGTTCGCTCCAATCAGCGACATCGCCGAAAGCGCCAGGGCGTCGGAAATTGGGTTGGCGCGGCGGGAGACATAAGCCTCCAGCGCGTGGGTCAGACTGTCCACACCGGTGTCGGCGGTGGTCCGCGGGGGCACCGAATAGGTCAGTTCGTAGTCCACCAAAGCGGCCAGTGGCAGCGCTCCCAGCCCCGCGATCAACATTTTCTCGTCACGCTCGGTGTCGGTGATCACGGTGAAGCGCGTGCACTCGCTGCCGGTGCCCGCCGTTGTCGGGATGGCGATGACCGGCAGCGCCCCCCGGTCAGCAGCGAACGGGGCCTTGTAGTCGCGCATTTTCCCACCACCGGCCGCCAGGATCGCCATCGCTTTGGCGGTATCGATGGGGGAGCCGCCGCCAAAACCGATCAGACAGTCGAAGTCTCCTTTGTTCAGTTCGACCACGCCGGCCTCGATTACCGTGTTGGTCGGGTCGGCCACGGTGTCGCTGAAAACGGAGACCGCCAGCCCGGCGGTCGCCAGCGGGTCCAGGCAGTGGCGGATGTGGCCGGAACTGACCATGAACGGATCGGTGACGATCAGTGGCCGAGACAAGCCGAATTTCGCCAACACGTCCGCGACCTGCCGCACTGCTCCGGCCGCGACCAACAACAGGCGAGGCGAGGCGAAGTTCATGGAGACGGCGACCATGGACAAGTCCTCCAAATCTATGCCGACAGTGTAACGCGCGAGATCGCCTTCGTCACGCTGGTCTCGTGTTCGCTTGGCGAGGCAAGGACCCTGCTCCCCGATCGCACGGATGCCAGAAATTCCCGGAGGGTACACTGAGAAGCCTGGGAACGTCACGTTTACGAGACGACCTCTTCAACGACTGTCTGTCGCTACAACCTATCGGGGAAGGAGCCGTAAGGAAACCAATGTGGCAAATCTTCAAAACGCCATCGATACTCTGCTTAGATTGCTTACCCAATTCGGGTTGGTTGTTGCCGCCGCGCTGACAGAGCTCGAATTATGGATACGCGGCCAACTCCAGCAACTTGGCTTGCCGCACGGCGTTCAAACAGTGCTTCTTCTTGCCGTGGCGGCCATACTGGTCTTGAGCGCTTTGCGGTTGTTTGGCGGCGTGATCCGTATCGCGGTGGTGCTGATATTGCTGCTGGTGGCCATTCACATTGTGATGCCGGTGATCCAGGGCTAACCCTCGCTAGGGAGTGAGGGGTAGGTCAAACACCCAGACGCCCAGACGATTTGGACCGGCCGCTCTCGTACCATCCGCGCGACCGACGGACAATTTGCACGACAGACAGCATAACCGGCACTTCGACCAGCACACCGACCACCGTTGACAGGGCCGCGCCAGATTGAAAGCCGAACAGAGCTATCGCCGTTGCCACGGCCAGTTCGAAGAAGTTGCTGGCACCGATCAGGGCTGACGGCCCAGCAACACACCACTCCACGCCCAGGCGTCGGTTCAGCCAATAGGCAAGCCCGGCGTTGAAATACACCTGGATCAGGATTGGCACCGCAAGCATCGCGATGACGAGCGGCTGACGTATGATCTGCTCGCCTTGCAGACCGAACAGCAATACGAGCGTCAACAACAATGCCGACAGCGAAATCGGGGCGAGCGTGCGCAGGGTATGTCCGACCGCCCCATGGCCGCCACGCGTTAGAAGTTGCCGGCGCCAAAGCTGCGCGACGATCACCGGCACGATGATGTAGAGCACGACCGACAGCATGAGGGTATCCCAGGGCACGCTGATGGAGGACAAGCCGAGCAGCAGTGCAACGAGTGGGGCGAAGGCGAAGACCATGATCGTGTCGTTGAGCGCGACTTGCGACAAAGTGAAGTGTGGCTCGCCATCCACGAGGTTTGACCAGACGAACACCATGGCGGTGCAGGGCGCCGCCGCCAGCAGGATCAGTCCGGCAATATAGCCATCGATCTGGCCGGCGGGCAGAAAAGGCCGGAATAGAAGGTCGATGAACAGCCAACCGAGCAAGGCCATGGAGAAGGGTTTGACCAGCCAGTTGACGCCGACGGTGGCGGCGATGCCCCGCCAGTGGTCTCGCACCTGACCGAGCGCGGCAAGATCGATCTTCAGCAGCATCGGAACTATCATCAGCCAAACCAGCACGGCGACGGGCAAGTTCACTTGCGCCACGGTCGCCTCGCCCAGTGCGTGAAATAGGTTAGGCAGGGTCTGGCCGAGGGCGATGCCGGTGACGATGCAAAGTGCAACCCAGAGCGTCAGATAACGCTCGAAGGTTCCCATGGACGGAGCTTTGCCAGGCGCTGTCGTGGCTTCGCTCATGACTTGGATTTCGCCGCAGGGTCGGCTGGTTTTGGGTCAACAGCCATTCGGGCGTCTTGCTTGGGAGACGGCAGAAACTCCAGAACAGCCTCAGCGGGGCGACACAGCTTTACGCCTCGCGGCGAAACGACAATCGGGCGGTTGATCAGGATCGGATGCGCCATCATTGCATCGATTAATTGGTCATCGCCGAGTGTCGGATCGTCGAGGCCCAGTTCGCAATATGGCGTACCTTTCCGGCGCAAGAGATCGCGCACCGGCATGGCCATGCGGGCGATCAAGCTGACGAGTTCCTCGCGAGAGGGTGGGGTTTTCAAATATTCGATCACGTGCGGCTGTTCTCCACCGTTTCGGATCAGGCTGAGAACGTTGCGCGAGGTGCCGCAGGCGGGGTTATGGTAGATGGTGATTGTCATGCCATCGGCCCGCAGCACTGGGCGTCGGTGGTCTGCACGGGCTTGGGCGCACAGCAGGCCCCGGAAGCAGTCCGGATTGGGCCAAGGTCGACGCTGTCGCCGTAGATTGTGCTTTCGCCCGACGTTAGGAATGTTTCCCAAGATACTCCCTGCGGGTCGGTAATCCATGATTTCTCTGATTTGGCGTAGCAACAAGTTGTTTCGCCTTCCTCCAGGACCGGCCGGTCGGCTTGTTGCAGCCGCTCGTAGACCTCGCGTAACTCACTCGGTGTCTCGACCTGAATGCCAAGATGGTCGATGCCGGAGGCTCCGTCGCCGTGTCTGGAGATGGCGAAATTGACGCGTGGATCGTCCAGCATCCACTTTGCGTAGTCAGACTTCGCAACGATTGGTTTGGCCGCGAAAAGCTCGGTGTAGAAGTGAATAGATTGAGGAATGTTATCGACGGAGACGTGAACATGCAGGCGCTTCATGGGGTTCCTCCTATTAGGGTGCTGGTTCGCAAACCGCGATCCCGCAGGCTGCCGGGTCGCCTTGGCAACAGTTCTCTGTCAGATAGGCCAGCAATGTATTCATTGTCGTGTATTCGGCGGTATAGATAAGCGAGCGGCTTTCGCGGCGGCATTTTAGCAGGCCGGACTGCTTCAGATGGTTCAGGTGGAAAGAGAGGGTGGCTGCGGGAAGTGTCAATCGTTCCGCGATCTGCCCGGCCGGCATGCCGCCGGCGCCGGCTCGCACGAGCAGCCGGAACACATCGAGGCGTGATTCCTGCGCCAGGGCTGACAATGCGGCGAGTGCGGCCGTCTTTTCCATATTTCCATATTTATCGAATTCTGAGTTGGCGTCAAGCGACTCTTCTGCGCGGGTTCACGCGCAGCGCTCTCTAGCGGGGGCCCCTGCCTTCCTTGATGCTTGAGGCGCTCGCGCCGGCCTCTGTCCGGATTGGCACCTTGATTGATTACGGGTTCAGGGTGATGACAGGCAGAGCGGTACGCTGACAACGGGCGCAAGCCGTCGGTCAATAGGCGTTGGAGGAAACGCAGATGCACATTGGGAAGCGACTTCTAGACAAAGTGGCGATTGTCACAGGCGGCGCCTCTGGCATCGGAGCAGAGACGGCACGGGTCTTCGCCTTGCACGGTGCGAGCGTGGTTATATGCGATCTGCAGGATGAGCTTGGCCGCACGGTGACTAAGGAAATCACTGACGCTGGCGGCGTCGCCGAATACCGTTCGCTCGATGTCTGCAGTGAGGAACAATGGACCGCCCTTGTTTCAGCGATCGAGCAGAAAAACGGGAAGATCAACGTGCTCGGAAATATCGCTGGCATCTCCGGCCGGCCAGCCGGCATGACCGTTCAAATCGGCAACATAGCTGGGACGGCGCTTGTCGACCAATCGCTTGAGAACTGGAACCGCATCATGGAGGTCAACGCAACGGGCGTTTTTCTGGGCACCAAGAGCGTGATCCCAGCGATGCAGCGGGCCGGCGGTGGGTCAGTGATCAATATTTCCTCAATATGCGGCATCGTCGGCTCGTTCGCGAACGCGGCCTATCACGCGTCGAAGGGCGCTGTTCGGATCTTTTCCAAGTCCGCGGCGATTTAATATGCCAAGGATCAGATACGTGTAAACTCGGTTCATCCGGGCTTTGTCGACACGCCGATGGCTCGGCCAGGCTTGCTGGGCAACGAGAGCGGTAAAGCGCGGATGGAGGCAACCCCGTTGGGCCGATTCGGCAAGCCGATCGACATCGCGATGGGCTGTCTCTATCTTGCGTCCGATGAGGCATCATGGGTGACCGGCAGCGAGCTCGTTATCGACGGCGGCCTGACGGCTAACTGACCCGCCGACGGCGAACCCGGGAACACCCGTCATGGTCGAACCGGTCAAAGGACATTGTCTCTGCGGGGTGGTTAGCTTGGAGATCGATTTCCCCGCACGTTGGGCCTGGCACGATCATTCCCCCACAAGCCGGCTGGCACATGGCGCCGCCTATGCCACCTACGTCGGCAGTTGGCGCAAGCGCTTTCGCATAACCGACGGGCATGGAGCTGTCACTCGCTACGCAGACGCAACTGCGGGGACCACGCGCAGTTTTTGCAGTCGTTGTGGCACACCGCTCACGTATGAAAGCAAACATTCACCGCATATGGTAAACATCCCCCGTGCCCTGTTTTCAAGCCGCACCGGCCGCCAGCCGCTTTATCATGTAGCCTTCTCCGAATTGCGGGATTGGGCATACACGGGTGGCCCGCTTGTTCCGCTTAAGGGTTTCCCCGGCATCGTCTGGGAGAGGCCGAGAAGGAAGAAACGACCTGGGTAGGATGATGCGCTTCTAACGGCCAATCGCCGCCGAATTCGTCACAAGGGGCGTCGGATATTCGTTGCCAGCGCGCGATTAGAAATATCCATCTCTTTAGGTTGACGCAATGAAATGATAGCTTCGCCACGACTGGGGGCCCAAATCTAGTCGCCAGCTCGGCCCTCGGCCAGTAGATTGGGCGCGCCAGAAACCCGACCCGCCCTCTGTCCCATCATGCGTGGGACTTTCGGCCTTGGTCGAGTTTCTAGTTCCACGCCCCGGGTTCAGAGCCCGGGTATATCCGGCCGCGGATAGTAAGGCCGGTCACCCAGCATGCGCACGCGGGCCCAGAACTCTGGGCCGGAGGCTTTTCCCACTTCGTCAAGGTCCGCCGCCTGACGCCAGATGTTCCAAGAGTCCGGATGCAGGCGGCTGGCTTCGGCTAGGAACGGTACCGCCTCGTCTGCCCGTCCGTTCCGGCGCAGCCAGATGCCGAGCCGGAAATTGGCATCGGCGAGCGCCATCTTCGACGTAATCTTTGGTAGCTTTGCCTCGGCTTGGGCCTTGTCCAGTGCGTGCCGTCCCGTGCGAACCCAGTCCCGGACCGCCTCCAGATACGCGGCTCGTGCTGCCTCACGGGCAGCCTGATCCTCATCGGTCATGGTGCGCGTGACGAGATCCATGCGACGGAAATGATCGGTCGATCCAGCCGTTTCCGGCGGGCGCACGATCCGTCCGGTCTCGTCGATCCAGACGCATTGCGGCACGTTGACCATGCCGTAAAGGCTGGCGACGCGATGATCGACGTCGATCAGGCACCAATAGGAAGCATTGGCCTGTTCAATCCATGGACGCGCATGCTCAGCGCCACGGCTCTCCTCGGCGACGGCGACAATGGCAAACTTCTCGGTCTTCAGGCTGTCCGCTAATTGCTGCCACACGGGCAAGTCAAAACGGCAGCCTCACCAGGACGCCCAGGTCGTGAGAAAGACCTTCTGGCCGCGGAGGTCGGACAGGCGGTGCTCTACCCCGGACAGGTCCGGTAGCGCAAAATCAGGCGCTTCAAGTCCGGCCAGGGCGGCCGACCGGGTCGCGGCAGCGGTGCCTAGCACCCAGACCTCGCCGCTTGCATCAGACACGATTGGATGCCCAAGAGTACCCCAAAACGCCGCGATATCGACCTTGCCGTCGCGACGCGCCTCCTCTCCAAGCGGAACGCAAAGCTCATCGCGACACATGCCTTCCGGCTTCAGCGTCCAGCCGGTGATCGCCTCCGCATCCCTTGGAGAAACGCGCAGGCCGCCCGTTATCGGGACCTCAAACTCATTCGTCTCTGTTAATACGACTGCCATTGGTGCCTCCTCGTTGTTGGGCTCAGGCGGAAGAAACAGATGATTGTGCAGCCTTCACGATGCAGTTGAGCCGGATGCGGATTAGGCCGGTGCTTAGGCTCAACCCGATTGCCATCGTCGACAGTTCATGCTCGCTCTCCGGCAGCCTCTCGACCGCTTGCATCGCGGAGGCCGACGTAAATCGACACCAGGTTCGCTTCTCTCGCATCTCGGTGTCCTCAGGTGTCTGGGTTCCGGAACGAACCTCGCACTCCCAGAGGGGGAAGTCCATGCGCCTCACAAAGCCCAATGGTGGATCAGCGCTTCTTCGTTTCCGGCTCAGCGGCAACGATGCGGCCAGCCTTGATCGCCTCCAAAAAGCCGTTCCAATCCGTCTCGGTTTGGTTCGCGTAGGCCACCGCAAACGCGCTGATCGCTTCGTCGAATGCCTTCCCCTTTCCGACGTACCCCGACACCAGTGCCGGATCGCCAGCCCGCGCATGCGCCCGCGCGAGCGTTCTGCCACAGAGCGACGCATAGAACGGCAATGTCGACTGCAGTTGGGTCCCGATATCTGCCAACCGTGAGTCCTTAAGCCTCCTGATGTAGAAGTTCCGCCCGTCGATCGGCGCGCGGGTCCAGCCGAGAAAGACATCCGTCGCCGCTTGCATCATTCGCTGACCAACGACCACCCTTTCACCGTGATTGGCGTAGCCGGATGCACCCGCGAACGGCGCTAGGACAGATTCCTGCGCCTCCTTGATCTGCAGCAGAAGCGGCGAGCCGTCACCCGCGGTCAGTAGCCCGATTGCGCAGAATGTCCCAACACTGCCGACCCCAACCGCTTTGAATGCGACGTCCCGGAGGGTGTGGCGGTGCAGCAGCACCTGGCGATCCTCTTGTAAAGTCTTCGCGTAGGAAACGAACGCCTTGCGCGCAGGCAGGGCATGCTTGCTCAAGTGGTAGACCAGCGGCGGCTTCTCTGGGATGCGGACCCCACCCTTCTTTTTCTCGGCCAGGCCGAAGTGCTTGGCACCACTCTCCAGCACGCGGGCGAGGCGCTTTTCCACCGCGTCGCGGACCTTGGGCTCGTCGATGTCGGAGATCGCCCGGGCGAGATCGATGCGCCGGTTCCAGGCAGTAATCGGCGGCAGCGCGGCCAATTCGGCAATGTGCTCACGGTAGGTCTGGGCAGCGCTGAGCGCCAGCTTGCGACAGGCCTTCTCAGAATACTGGGCGACCCGGCCGGACACGACCAGGCTGGTGGCTAGCCGCTTGAGATCCCATTCAAAGGGAGCCGGCAATGTCTCGTCAAAATCGTTGATGTCGAATACCGGCAGTCCCTCGGGTGTCGCGTATGAGCCGAAATTGGCAAGATGCGCATCGCCGCAGGCTTGCATGCGAATGCCAGCGGCCGGCGTGCCCGCCAAATCCGCGGCCATCACTGCGGCAGCGCCTCGAAGGAATGCGAACGGATCGGCGCGCATCCGTCCATAGCGGATCGGCAGCAATTCCTGGATCCGGCTCTTGCCTTGTTCGATCAAGATGGCAACCGGATCGCCCCGGTCGGCCGGCGGCTCCCATTCACCGTGTGCGCTGCGCGGCACTTCGCGACGGAGCGCCGCTCCAGACTGCCGGCGCTTATCCGGACTGCGGGTCGCTAAAGATACGTTCCCGTCGACGAGGTTGGCGTCCATGCTGTCATCATACTGTCATTCAAGGCAGGATGCACACCTTGGCTCCCGCCGTAACGACACCAAAGCGGCATAGGTCTATCACCATTTCGGTGATTGATTGGAAATCGATCGCCACACCTCACTAACACCCGAGTTGTCAAGGCGCTGCCGCCGCTCCGGGGGTTTCTAGCCGGGCTTTTCACGTTGGATACATAGTTTGTGATACGACGTTCGGGCGCTGCCCGGACGCGCAAAGGGTCGGCGGCCCTTTGATCCTATTCATCCGGGCCCTCACGTCGGCGGGAGTGGCGCGTTGGATCACGTCGAACTGGCTATGGTGCTGGCGGTCGATGGGTCGGCCAGTGTGACGTATGATGAGTTTGGACTAATCGCCAGCGGGATGGCCGTGGCGTTGCGCGATCCAACGGTGGCGGCCGGTCTGATCGGGTCGAGCGTGCTGTCGTTGTTGCTGTGGTCCGGCGCCGGACAGCACGACGTGATAACCGGTTGGACTTCGAATCTCGACCGAGGCCGATTTGCGGGCGTTCTCCGACGATGTCGAGAACATGCCGCGCACCGTCACGGCCGGAACCACCGCGATCGGCGAGGCTTTGCTCGCCTCGCTGACGTTGCTGGCTCAGGTCCCGGCAGTCCCGAAGCGGAACATCGTGAATGTCATCGGCGACGGGCGATCCAACGACGGGATTGCGCCCGCGGCGGTCCGTGATCGCATGGCGGCGGCAGATATCACCATCAACGGCCTGTGCATCCTGCATGAGGAGCCGGACCTGCTGTCTTCCTACATCACTGAAGTGATTGGCGGACCAGGAGCCTTCGCGGTCACCTGCCGCGCCTACGAGGACTTCACAGAAGCGATGCGACAGAAGCTGGCCAGGGAGATCAAGGGTCCAATTGTCTAGCGTCATGATCAAGCAGCCTGGCAGGAGCACCGGGTGTGACCCTTGCCTCGCGTCATCCCCCCGCCTACCGTTTCCTGAAGTGGCACACGCCTCAGGAGATTTTTATGTCGCGATTAGGATTTGGCGCCTTTCTCGCCCCGCATCACCCTGTCGGCGAGCATCCGATGTTGCAATTCCGCCGAGACCTCGACTTCGTCGATCACATCGACCGGCTTGGTTTCGACGAATTTTGGTGTGGTGAGCACCATTCCAGCGGGTGGGAGATGATTGCGTCACCCGAGATGTTCCTCGCCGCCGCGGGGGAGCGGACGAAGCGTATCAGGTTGGGCACGGGCGTCGTGTCGCTGCCCTACCACCATCCTTTCAATGTCGCTCAGCGTATCGTGCAGCTTGACTACATGACTGGCGGCCGAGCCATTTTTGGGTCAGGGCCGGGTGCGTTGGCGTCCGATGCACACACGCTGGGCGTCGATCCGATGCTGTTGCGTGACCGCCAGGATGAGGCAATCAGCATCATTCGGCGGCTGTTCAACGGCGAGCGCGTTACCGCGAAGAGCGAATGGTTCACCTTGCAGGACGCAGCCCTGCAATTACGACCGCTACAGGAGGAGATACCGTTCGTTGTTGCCTCGCAGATCAGCCCGTCGGGGATGACGCTGGCCGGGAAGCATGGAATTGGCATCATTTCGATCGGCTCGATGTCGCACGAGGGTCTGCAGGCGCTGCCGACGCAATGGGGCTTCGCCGAGGCCGCCGCCGCCAAGCATGGCACGACGGTCGATCGCAAGAACTGGCGCGTATTGCTAAGCTGGCATCTCGCCGAGACGCGGGAGAAGGCTCGGGAAGAGGCCAGGCATGGCCTGATGCGACACCACAACGAGTACATCACCGCCACCTTGCAGCGCCCGGGGGCAAAGCCCTTTAAAACTCCGGATGACGCAGTCGACGCGACCGCGTTCTCCGACAGCGCGGCGGCAACGATCGGCACGCCGGATGACCTGGTGCAACGGATAAAGTCCGTCCTGGAGGTCAGCGGCGGTTTCGGGACCGTGATTGGTTTCGTCCACGACTGGGCTAACCCGGAAAACACGATGCGAAGCTGGGACCTGGTGGCGCGTTACGTGGTGCCGGAAATCAACGGTTACTTGCGCGAGCTGCGGCAATCGAGGGAGTTCGTGGCGGCCAATCGAGAGTATTTCGATCGCGCCAAGGAAGCCGTGATGGCGAAGATCGTCGAGAACGACGCCGCGGCTGCGGCGCTCGCGGTCACAAAATCTTCGATGCTGAGCGCGTCCGGCAGCAACGCGATCGACTTCGACAAGGAGCGCGCCCGGGCTGGGAAGCGGTAGCGCGTAGCTGTCGTCTGATTGCGTATGCCAAACAGATGATCGCTGGTTTGCGTGACCCCAGGGCGTCGGCTGCGTTTCAGACGTCGCGTTTCTGCACAATTAAGCCGCGAGATAGAGGACCGGTCGTCTGAGCGAACAGCCCCAAAAATCCCTACATGACCGACTGGTCTCCGAGGAAACCCGCCACGATTTCGTAGCGGTCACTGAGACCGAGGGCGAGGTTACGCGCGAAAAAACGGTTGGCTCGGTTGCAGCGACGAAGACTTTTGACCCGCCGGCCGACGACGCCGACGACATGCCGCTGCCGACTGATCCGAAGACCGTTTTCCTTGGCGGCCTGTTCGTGCTTGCCTGCATGGCGGTCCTGTATGTCGCAGCGGAGATCGTCCTGCCGCTGATCCTGGCGATCGTGCTCAAGCTGTTGCTGCAACCGTTCGTTCGCTTGCTGGAGAGCATCCGCATCCCTCGCGCGGTGGGTGCCTTGTTGTCGGTTCTACTGGTTCTGCTGGCTTTCGGGGGTACGATCAGCGTACTCGCCGGTCCGGCCGCCGATTGGGCGGCCAAGCTGCCGGATGCAATTCCGAAGCTGCGGGACGGTCTGAGTTTCCTACATGAGCCGATAGAAGCCGGCCAGCGGATGATCAAGCAGATCCCTGGTTTCGGCGGCGAACCTGGAGCGCCGTCGCAAGCTCCGCCGGTTAAAAGCCTGATGGGGGCGGTGCTGTCGGGCTCCGCAACGGCGACTTCAGGCCTTTTCACCACATTGCTGATCTTGTTTTATATGCTGGTGTCTGGCGAGACCTTCCTTCGCCGCATGGTGGAGATCCTGCCGCGGTTCAAGGACAAGCGTCAGGCCGTCGAACTATCGCAACACATAGAACGCGACGTTTCGGCGTATCTGCTGACGGTTACCTGCATCAATGCGATTGTGGGCGTCGCTACCGGTTGCGTTATGTGGCTCTGCGGCGTGGCCAATCCGGTACTTTGGGGCGCTGTTGCCTTCGTGTTGAACTTCGTGCCGATCCTGGGCGCCATGGTCGGCATAGCCGTGTTCCTAATGGCGAGCGTCGTGTCGCTCGGTGTCTCCTGGTGGGCACTTTTGCCGGTCGGCCTCTATTTCGGAATACACCTCGTCGAGGGCGAGTTCGTGACCCCAATGCTGCTCGCCCGTCGATTCACTATCAATCCGGTCGCAGTGATGCTGGCGCTGATCTTCTGGTATTGGATGTGGGGCGTGACCGGCGCGATCCTGGCGGTGCCCTTGCTGGCGATCACCAAAATCATCTGCGACGATTTGCGCCCGCTACGGGCGCTTGGACACTTGCTAGAGGATTGAGGAGCGCGCGGGCATTACCCCGCCTTTGTCTCAATCATTTTTGCCAAATCGCCGACGTTGTGTAGCGCATCGAGTTCACGCGTGTTGAACTTTATGCCCCATTTTTCCTCGGACGCCATAATGATCTCGATCTGCTTGAAGCTGTCCCAGCCTTTGACATCCTTTGCAGTCAGGGCAGGGGAAAGCTCGATATCGTCGCGCATGAACACGTCCGCGAAGATCTCGGCCAAATCACGGTAGACTTCGACTTGGGTCGGCATTGTACTAGCCCTCGACTACATGGATGAACGTTTCGGCAGGGGTGAACGCTGCCAAATCCAGAATGTTCCGGTTGCCCCCACCGGTGTCGGTTTCCATAACGGTAAAACCGAGTCGGGCATAATGATCCTTGACCATGGCATTCTTCTTGGTGGGGATATACTCCCCAACAATACGCCGCGCACCCAAATTCGCCGCCTGCTCGGCGATGAGATTCAAGGTGGTGGGCTCAACTTGGCGACCGAGCACGCGGCAGCTCATGAGCCAAGTGTCAATGTAAAGGTCTTTCCCGGTGGAGGAACGTTCCGGCTGAAGCCGGCCGATGATGATGGCGATGATGCCGTTGTCGCCGAACCGGTCCAGCAGACGAAGTTGTAGTCCGAAAGCGTCCGGATCGGCCATCACCGCGATGACATCTTCGTCCGTATAGCGCCGGGTCGTCAGGTTGAACTGGTTGCTCTTGTTGATGAGTTGGACGATCCGCTGCAAGCCGATCTTGTCGAAATGCTTCCAGACAAGCTGCATCTCCAGGTCCCGCAGGTATGACGGAAGGTCAGTTACCGTCGCCTTTAGAGCATCGCGTGCTTTGTTGCCCTGATACTGGCTGGTGCGCTCCCGGTCCTCGTCGGTGATGGATAGCCCTTCGAAGTATCCAGCATCAGCCAACGCTGCCGGATAGCCCGTAGGGTCATCCGATACCTCGGGCACCGCCACCATCGGCAGCTCCTGGCGGACCAAATTCCGTTCAAACGGGTTGTCGTCAATGAAGCATAGCGCGTCTAGGCCGATATTCAGTTCCTGAGCGATGGTGCGGATATTGTCGGCTTTGTTCGACCAGTTAGCGACGAAGCTGGCGATGTCTCCGCGCTTCAACACCATTTCTGGATGTTTATCGAACGGTTCAAGCGCGTTGGCTTCGTCGTTCTTGGAGCAAACGGCCAGGATCACGCCGCGACGGCTGAGTTCGCGCACATATTCCTGGAATGCGGTGTAAGCCTCACCCAGCGGTGTACCTTGGCCGAGGATGATGCCTTCCAAACCGTCATCGCCGATCACGCCGCCCCAAAGGGTGTTGTCGAGGTCAATCACGAGACATTTGAAAGACCGGCCTTGCTTCGCGGCAACCCAGCGGCCGACCAAATCGCCGTATAGCGGGCCGGCGGGAGGAGAGACCTCCTGCTTCGATCGGTGCCACAGAGCCGGATCGTGCCATTTGCCAATCCCATCGCGGGCGGCGCGGTCATCGACGGCGAGAATGTCGACGCCTTCGGCCTCCGCCATTGTGCGGAGCGCCGCATTCAGCCGGGTTACGAACCATGCTCGGGATCCCGGCAGGCGATGTTCGTTATTTCCAAGCACCGGAAAGTGCACTGGCAAAACGGCCTGCTGGAGGATAGGACAACGGAATGCTTCACGCGCCAAGCGCCAGACCTCGCTGATCCGGTCTTGCATTTCGGTCAGGGCCGCCTGCGCGGTGTCGGCGTCCATTCCCGCGGTGACACCAGCCGTCAGGTGATAAGCATCCAGCGCGATGAGGACGGCGGTCGGCTTGAAGTCGTGGAGCGGCGAGCCGGCTTCGGACAGTTCCTGCAAGTATTGCCCGTAATCGTTCTCGTAGGTATCGATCCAGATCCCCCGGCGCAAGCCGGCGGCCCGGATGCCAGGCAGGAGGTGGGTCAGGGTGGACGATCCCACGACGGCGAGCCGCACCTTCTTGGTCGCCATCGTCTCCGGCCCGTTGGGCAGCACCCGCCGGGCGGTTTCGTCCAGCGCATTGGTCAACACGAAGTTCAGCCGCGCATTGGCGAGCGCAACGGTCGACTCCCAGGCGGTCGCCGGGTTGACCGGTAGAGCGCGGAGCCGCTGACGCCAGTCGGGGACGCTTGGCAGCCAATAAAGTTCAGTCATGCAGGCTCCGCGATGGGCTGGTATGGTGGGGTATCATCGGGAACCGATGGGTTCAACGGCAAATACCCAAACCGCCCACTTCGCGGTTTTGCGTGAACTGCGAGGTCGCGCCATGATCTTGATGGGGCCACGTCACTGGAGGGCACCAAGACAGCCTCCCGGGACCGTATGGGCCGCGGAATGCTGACCGTCTAACAGACGATTAATGAACGGTGAATATCGCGGATCCGCCCCCGTGCTGGGCCCAAATAGGGAGTGGCAAAAAAAAGCGGTTCGAGGCACCTCAAACCGCTCCTTGTCATCGGCGTATGTGAAGTTACAAGTGGTTCAAATCAGACAATAGTGCCATCCGTTTTGAACCACGAGCCGCTGATTTTCTGAGCCGCTTCACCCGACCGCACGGGGTAGTTCGGTCGGGATCGGCCCGGCCAGCTACGCCGCCTTCTCGATCGGGCAGCCTCGCTCGTCATAGACCGGATAAACATCAAATCCGTGAGCTACGATCGTAACGACAGCGGCACTCGTTAGTTCACCCAGCGGCAATATCGCGGCCCCGTCGGTCCAGCGCCGTATCACGGAACCGGCTCTCTCGGGGTCATGCCACCCAGGTGCGTCGAGGGGAAAATCCGCAGGGATCACCACCTCATTGCTTTGCGACTGTATAGTAATCGAGCTAACGGCGATCCCCAGACGGCGTGCATCGCCACCGTAAGGCCTGACGTCACTGAGTATGGCAAAGCGCGAAACCAGCGAAGCCGAGGCGACGCCCGCGGGAACGATGAAAACATATCGGCCTATCCCATCGATGGTAGGGTTGATAACCTTGCCATCCGCCAGGATATGCAGGTTTGTGTCAGCCGTCATCAGCAAATCCGGGGAAGCATAGCCCAGGTCCCGCGACCGCGCCGCGAGCCGGCGCCAGATCGGCTCCAACTGGTCCGAGACGCGGACTAGCGGAGCGCAGGCGTCAGTGAGCCATCGGCCCGCTTCAGCATTCAGTCTGAATTGTGGGTGAAGCTGCCGTGGCTCGTTGGCATTGTCGAAAAGCGATCAATTCCCGGTATCTAGGTAGCTTTCAGAAGGCGTATTCTCGGCGAGCAGGATGCCGTGCTTTTCGAGCTCGATGTGGTAGTACGTGAATGGCGGGTGATCTCGCTCGGCGACGATCGAACCGCCATTGACGAGCATTTTTGCGGGGACGCAATGACCGTCGATAATGAGACAGTGTTCCGGAGAGAGAAGTAGATCGGCCACCGGCTGACTTTCGCCTATTGCGTCCTTGCGGAAGCGAATGGGCGCGGCATCTTCTCTATGGGCATGCCGGCCGAGGTCAATTTGGGAGGAACCCAGCCATTTCACTGCCTCGAGAACCTCATGGCCGTCACGCAGGACGACGACCCTGTCGCCAGGCGCAATTGCCTCGATAGCAACGTCGCCCCGCTCAGTCCGGATTTGCGAGCCGTTCACGTAACATGTGTGCTTGCCCATTGGTACCTCACCTAAACTCGCCGCTAACGCAGAGCTGCGCCGGCTCTAGCGTTGAACGGAATAACTGCGATGCAATAATGAACATGTTAAGACCGTTCGCGTCAACAACAAACTGGTCATGAAACCATGAATCCGATGGAACTCGAGTTGTTCATGACCGCGAACTCCGGTTTATGTCGGCAGCAAGAAAGATGATCTGTCAGGATATTTTACACTCTGAATGGGAGGGTCGCGGTTGGAAACACTAACCATCTGATCCGATTAGTAAATTATTCTGGCACGCGTCTTGCTGTGAGGCTTCTGCGTTCATATTTTGCTGAGAGGCTTTCCCCATGAAGACCCGCGTTTTAGCAGTCAGCGCCGCCCTAGCGATGTTCTCGGTGAATATCGCCAAGGCAGACGTTGTTTTCGATTCGCTCAACGTTGCGCCGGGATCATTTAACGCTGGCAGCGACGGCTTTACCGAGCAGCCGCTAGCCGCGTCATTCTTCGCTTCTGGATCACCGAGTTTCAGTAACATCACACTGGAATTGGCCGCCACGGCCCCCGCCGACAACGGTTCCATCGGGGTTTATATTGTCCCTGATGACGGCACTGGCGGTGGCTTGGGTAAGGCGGGAAGTCCTACTTATACCCCGGGTGGTGCCACCTTCACAGCTTTCACGGGGGCGCAACAAGTGGGCACGATCTTGGATAGTTCGCTTACGTCCTCTCCCCAGGCAGTCACGGTAAAGATTGCTCCCAATACACCTACGGTGAGCACTTCGGACGGTGAATATTGGGTGGGATTGGTATACTCAGGAAGTTCATCGGCACAATGGTATTTCAACAGTGACGGCTCAGGCATTGGCACCGCAAACCAAGCCGACTTCAACAGCAATGGTGGTCTGGGCTCGTTTCCGGTGACAACTGGCGCGTACGAAATGGTAGTCGAAACTCCAGAGCCTGCCAGCATTGCCATTGTCGGCGGAGGTTTAGCAGGGCTCGGCTTCTTCCGCCGCCGGGCTCAAAAGACGAGTTGATTTTCAACATCTCAAGATCTCACCTGACGCCCTGCTGCAACCAGCTTTCAGAGAGCGAGCAGGGCGTCCAATTGCGACGAGCCTACCAAGAGACAGGCCTATCACGAGACAGGCGATGGTGAGGCCCGGGGGAGGCCGAAGCGATGAGTGGCGCCACGACAAGAAAGCGTCGCAGCTTTCTTAACGTGGTCCGGCGCACCACTCGATATGTCGGAAATCTTTACAACCACGGATCCACTATAACCGAGCAAATTATGCTTGGCGCGGAGACGTCTGACAAAAGTATCCTCCAGGGAGCCTATCGCTCCGATACCGCCGCTATGCTAGTGGGCCGATCCCCGACAGAAGCATTCCCCGTTGGGTGAATCGACCCACAAAATCATACGCCAATGGTTCAAAACCGACGGTCCTACCCGTCTCACTAAGCGTGAAGCAGTTCTAACGCCTCCTCGTAGATTTCCATATTCTTACCAAATGAAATCGCCGCGGCCTGCGCGCCGGAGACCAGATGCATCCACCGCCAGGGCTCACGCGTCGCATAGAATTCCTCGACAATCGCCTGGTGATGTTTGAAGGCGTGCATCTCGGTGAAACTATCGTGGCAGACGATCTCACCGAGGCGTTTCATCAGCACCTGGGCGTCGTAGCCGCAATTCACATATTGCTGCGCCAGATTCACCGTCCCCTTTACCTCCGGTACCGCCCGCATCAGCCCGAGATTGGTGACCTGAGACCAATCCGTGGGCGGCTGCTGGTAGATGCTGTCAGTGATCGCCTCTAGCAGTTCATTTTGGGTCCGTTGCGGCAGCGCCCCGACCGCCGCCATGTCCGGCTGCGGGGCGGGCTCCATCCGGTACTGGGTTGATTTCACTTCAGGACCGGTATGCCATAGCAACAGTATCAGCAACTTGTTTCGTTGGCTTAGGCCGTTCAGGCGCAGCAAATAGCGACGGAGATTGGCGCTGGTGTGCAGATGGACATCCATCGGATTCCCAGTGAGCGACCGGAGGAAAAGGCCCGCGGCGCCAATTGACAGCGCCTCGCCCGCGCCTTCCAGGGACAGTCCGCCGGCTAAGGCTTCCGCCATCAGCACAGGGATGTCGTTGTAGTTGTCGCACCGGCCGATTGCTTCGCCCAGATGCCCAATCGCTGACGTTTCATCCTCGCCACTTTGCTGCCGGGTGACGCAGGTCAGCAGGTCATGCCGTTCGATTAGCGCATCGATATCCGGAATCGCGCGGGCGACAGGGAAGCGCGTGACATAACGCACCGCCGGCCGCATCAAAACCGGGAGCAGTTCTGGGTCCATCTCCTCAAGCGCACGGAAGGTGAAGGCCGGAAAAATGAAATAGTGATCATCCATGGCGTTCTTCGGGATAGCCACGCTGAGCAGAAGGTCGAGGGCTTCAACCGGGGCAATATTTCTCCAAAGCCATAGAAAACAATGATCAGCCTTATTGGTCTCGCCCCGCTTGACCGCCGCGAGGAAAGCCTCCTTGGTCGCCTCGACGCCGCCGGCATCTAACGGCTCGAATTCGAGCAGGCTGTACGGCCCCATCGCCGGATGGTGGATATGTTTGTTGGACAGCGCCACGTGTTGCAGGACCGGAACAAAACTTTGCTCACCCTCCAGGCGCGTGACCAGCTTCGACACCGCATATAGGCCCGCAAGTGGGTGCAACGGGCCGCCGTGATGACCGGGCGGAAGATCCGAGGAACGCGCGACCGCCATAGCAGAGGCGGTCAGCATCGTTTGAGCCGGCACGCCAGCCCTAAGTTTCTCAAGCGTGCGGTCGACGATCTCAGACGGCGGCGTCTCCTCGATAAACTGGACGAGAGGCTCGATGGCGTCGGCAAATTGGACACGATTTGGCATGGGCGATTTCCTTCATCACACAGTGTTCTGCTCGCGCGTCACGATCGTTGGACAATCGATTTCGGCGACCCTTGCTCGGCCGCGGTTCACGCCTGGGCGGCACAAGATCGTCGTCACTTTTCCGATGGGATCGTTATCCACGATATTCGGAGTGTCAAATCCGGGAGGAGGTCGCATGACGGAAGGGTCCGCGGATGGCCACAAACCTGCGTCATCCGACGATCACGCAGTCTGGTCCTGCCGGTCGTCTGACCCTGACCTGCTGGCTTTGAAACAAGGCTTGTCATGACGAAACGATGAA
Organism: uncultured Alphaproteobacteria bacterium; assembly: GCA_963819345.1. Classification (GTDB taxonomy): domain Bacteria; phylum Pseudomonadota; class Alphaproteobacteria; order Acetobacterales; family Acetobacteraceae; genus Rhodopila. The sequence continues at coordinate 331,514 of CAWFVX010000010.1, read as the reverse complement.
GGCTGGATAGTGGCCGCACACGCAGGTTGCGGCGCGGTAGGGGGTCTGTCATAAATCGCCGAGGTTTTCGGCGGCGCACCATATCTGGCGGTTCGACGATTTCTACTGCTCCAGGTGTTGCGCTCCGGATACAAAGGAGTTGGCTTTGCCTGACGGCGGATCGCTGTTTTTCGATTTGGTGATGCACACAGCGTCGCGCCTAAGGCGCCGTCTGTGACCCACATTCCCAATCTTCAAACGTTGGTGCTGAACGCGGACATGCAGCCATTGAGTTGGGGGCCATTGTCCGTCTGGTCTTGGCAGGACGCGCTGGTCGCTGTGCTTCAGGAACGGGTCATTCCGGTCATCAACTATGACGTTGAAGTACATTCCACGCGGCGCGCGTTCCAGATCCCATCCGTCGTCGCGTTGAAGCGCTTTCATAAGCGTCGCAAGGTGGCTTTCACCCGCTACCACGTCTTCCTGCGCGACCGGTTCAGCTGTCAGTACCTGTGGTGAGACCTTGCCGGCCAAGGAATTGACGTTCGACCATATCGTGCCGCGCTCAAAGGGCGGATTCACCAGTTGGACCAACGTGGTGACCTGCTGTCAGTCCGACAATCTGTTTAAGGGCAGCCGGTCCCTGAAACAGTCAGGACTTCGCCTGCGCTGCTACCCAGTCGAACCGACGCCGCATCAGATCGATGAGGCTGCGAAGTGGCACGTATCCCGTGAAAATCTGCATCGCACATGGTTGGACTTCCTTTACTGGGATGCCGACCTGGAAGCTTGAGTTCCCAGTTGAACTCTGGGCAAAACAAGTCGTTCCGCCACATCGTACGGCATTCAACCATGGGGTTCAGGGGAACGACATGCGGCGAAGAAACATGATCGCTGGGACAGCGGCTTTGCTCGCAACGCCCACGGTGGCGGAAGAAAACACACAGCTTGCGCCGGAGTTGCCGGACGGAACGAGGCAGATCGCGCGGCTCGTCAACCTGCCCGACAAGCGACCGCTGCTGCAATTGGCGGACCGGCCGCCGAACTACGAAACCCCGGTGGACGCGTTTGCTGACACGGTGACGCCGAATGACCGGTTCTTCATCCGTTATCACCTGGCGGGGATACCTTCCGTTGCCGACATGAACGGTTGGGACTTGAGTATTACAGGTGATGCCATCGATCGCCCGGTCCGGCTGAAGTTGAGCGAACTGCTCGACCTTCCGCCGCACCAGGTTCCGGCAGTGTGCCAGTGTGCCGGCAACCGTCGTGGCCTGAGCGTGCCGCATGTCCCAGGAGTTCAATGGGGTGATGGGGCAATGGGAGCGGCGGTGTGGCGTGGTCCTGCCCTCCGCGACATCCTGAAGGCCTGTGGCGTCAGGCCCGAGGCGGTGGAGGTTTGGCTAGGCGGCGCCGACAAGCCGGTGCTGGATGTCACGCCGCCCTTCCGCAAAAGCATCCCAATCGAGCGGGCGATGGATCCTGATACCATCGTGGCGATCTCCATGAATAACGCGCCCCTTCCCCTACTGAACGGCTATCCGGCGCGTTTGATCGTCCCTGGCTGGGTCGGCACCTATTGGATGAAGCATCTCACCACCATCGAGGCCAGCACGAAGCCGCTGGGCAGCTTCTGGATGAAGAATGCTTACCGCGTTCCAGCCGGGCTGTTTCCGGTGGACCACCCATTCAAGTCACAGGCGACCGAGGCCTCGGTCCCGATCACCGAAATCGTGGTTAACTCTGTAATCGCTGACCCGTTGGAGGGCAGCAAGGTGGACCGTTCCGGCTTCACCATCAGCGGGATCGCATGGGATCGCGGCGCCGGGATCAGCCGCGTTGAAATTTCGCTCGACGGCGGCAAATCCTGGCGGGACGCCATATTGGATCCGGCGCTCGGGCCCTATGCCTACCGGCGGTTCAGCTTGCAAATCGCGGCGATTGACCCCGGCTCGTACCAGCTGGTAAGTCGAGCGACAAGTAACGCCGGGGAAAAGCAGGTGGATCGCCTGAAGGTCAATCCGGCTGGATATCACAACAACCTGCCGCGGCCGATGCCGGTGATGGTCACATGAGACCGCTTTGGATGGTAATGCTCGCACTGTCGGGGCCCTGGGGCGCGATCGCGGCTGAGACGCTCAAACCCGGCTCTGGCGATGATACCACAAGCGCGGTGTGTGCGGCCTGCCACACCACGGACTATATCGTCATGAACAGTTTGTTCCTGACTCCAGAGGCCTGGAAGGCCGAGGTGACCAAGATGCGTTCCGCCTTCGGCGCCCCGATCGATGATGAGACCGCCGCGGAGATCACGGCCTATCTCGCGAGCAATTACGCAGTGACCAAGAGGCCGTAGGCAATTCGCCGCGGCGTTGGCCAGGGTGTTCTCCGGGGCCGTGTTGGCATGCGTGGGACGGCAGGACGTTCCGCTGAGGGCGATCATGCTCTACATTGCGTTGAACGCAGAAGGATGGAGGAAAGCATGCAAGGTGTCGTATTCACCGGTGACCGCGAGTTGGAACTGATGACATTTCCTGACCCAACGCCGGGCCTTGGCGAGGTTGTCATTGAGATGAAAGCCTCTGGCATGTGCGGGTCTGACTTGCATCAATATCGCCGGCCCAGGGCCCAGGCGCGCAATGCCACCGGTCTGCCGCCCAATCCAAATCCGACCATCGGCGGTCACGAACCGTGCGGCGTGGTTTCCGCCATCGGCCCAGGTGTGCTTCCGGCCGCGGCGAAAATCGGCGAGCGCGTGATGGTGCATCATTATCAGGGTTGCACCCAGTGCGCTCACTGTCGCTCCGGATGGCAGCAACTGTGCCAGGAGGTGCCGGTGAAGGTATACGGCAACAATGAGCACGGCGGGCATGCAAAGTACCTAAAGGTGCCCGCCAACACCCTGGTGCCGCTCCGCGAGGAGCTGACTTTCACCGCCGGCGCCGCTATCGCCTGTGGCTCGGGCACCGCATATGGGGCACTGCGGCGGATGAATGTATCCGGCCGAGACACCATCGCGATATTCGGCCAGGGACCCGTCGGCCTCGCTGGCACGCAATTCGCCAAGGCGATGGGCGCCCGCGTGATCGCCCTCGACATCAGCCCTCAGAGACTGCAACGAGCCAAGGAATTCGGCGCGGATGAGGTGGTCGATCCAGGCTCGAACGATCCGGTTGCGGCGATCAAGGATTTGACCGGCGGCCACTACGCCGACTTGACGCTGGATACCTCCTCGAACGCCGAGGCGAGGGTGAACGCGATCCGCAGCACCAAGGTGTGGGGCACGATGTGCTTCGTGGGCGAGGGCGGCGATGTCCACATCGATGTCAGTCCGCACCTGCTGCGCCGGCAGATGACGCTGGTGGCATCCTGGACATTCTCCAATACCATCCAGGCGGAGTGCGCGGATTTCTGCGTCGAGCGAAAGGTCGACGTGGACCGGCTGTTCACCCACCGTTGGAAACTGGATCAGGCGGACGAGGCGTACAAGCTGTTCGACAAGCAATCGGACGGCAAAGGCGTATTCCTGATCTGATGCCACTTCTCTCGCGGCTGGCCGGAGGCAGACCTCCATGAAAGTGGAGGTCAGGCCAAGCATGGAGGAGCCTGATACGATCCATCATGACGTCGCGTGGCTCTATCACGAGGCGGGCAAACGAGCCCTGATCGTCGGCAGTTCTGGCAACGTCAGCGGCCGGACACGTGATGGTATGGTGATCACTCCATCCGGTGGCGACCCCGAGGCAGAACTGGACCTGGTACTTGTATCTCTTGACGGGACGGTTCGCGATCGAGGCACCCCATCGAGCGAGTGGGCAATGCACGCGGCGATTTACGGCGCCTGCCCCGATGCGGCGTTCGTTCTGCATGCTCACGCCGACGCCTGCACGGCCCTGGCGTGCCTCGGAACGAAACTACCGGCATTTCATTACATGGTCGTTCAGTTCGGCGGCGCCGACGTTCAATGCGCGCCATACGTGACATTTGGAACGACCGCCCTGGCAAAGGCGGCGGCAAAGGCGATACGCGGCCGGAGTGCGTGCCTGCTTGCCAACCACGGGATGATTGTATGCGCGGCAACAGCGGCGCAGGCGCTATCCCGAGCGATGTTACTGGAGACATTATGCCGCCAGTATTTGCTGGCGCTTTCAGCGGGGAGACCTCGACTGCTGACCGAGCAGGAAATGCTGGACGCGCAGGAGCGGTTCAAGACTTACGGTCCGTCTAGGCAATCGTCATAGGTCACGCCATTACAGATGTTGGGCGTCGCCGCACTTGAACGACAAGGATCCATCCATGACGATCCCTTTGACCGGCCGTGTTGCCCTGGTTACCGGTGCCTCCCGCGGAATTGGTGCAGCCATCGCGCGCGCTCTGGCCGAAGCCGGGGCGGACGTCGCCATAAACTACCGCGACCGCGCCGCCGAGGCCGAATCCGTTGCTGCTCAAATTACCGCCATGGGCCGCCGATCGACTACACTGGCAGCTGATGTGTCCGAAGGCGCCGCCGTCACCACGATGGTGCGAACGATAGAAGTAAAGCTCGGTCCGATCGACATCCTGATCAACAACGCAGGTATTGCGCTGATCCGAGGTATCGACGATCTGACCGAAGCCGATTTCGATGCGACGATTTCGGTCAACCTGAAATCTGTGTTCCTCTGCACCCAGGCCGTCTTGCCCCACATGCGGACGCACGGTTGGGGGCGTATCATCAACATCTCCTCCGGTGCGGCGCGTGGTGCCGGCGGCGTCGGCGTGCACTACAACGCCTCGAAGGCCGGCATGGAGGGTATGACGCGCGGTTACGCTGCAAGGCTGGTGAAGCAGGGCATAACCGTGAACGCGGTCGCACCCTCGCTGATCGAGACCGATATGGTGAAATCTGGCCTTGCCTCTTCGGCCGCCCGAATACCGTTGGGTCGTTTCGGAACCTCGGCGGAGGTGGCCCAGGTCGTCATGATGCTGATCGGAAATGAATACATGACCGGGCAAACTGTCGCGCTGTCGGGGGGAATGGCGTTCAACTGATGGTCTCATTCGCGCAATTCCGCATCTGGCCTTGACCGGCCCGTCGACTTTCCGCCTGCTCCAATCCATGCCGCTGTGGCCGCTGGCCGCGACCCTCGCGGTGCAGACCTTGGCGACTATGGCACTTTACTCCCTGCCCGCGGTCGCTCCGGCGGTTGCGAGGGACCTGCACGTTCGCGGCACCCTGGTCGGCAGCTTCGTTGCAATGGCCTACGGCGTTGGGATCCTATCCGCCTTGGTCTCCCCCGGGATGGTCCGGCGTTATGGTGGCGTCCGTGCAACTCAGGTCGTTTTACTGGCCGCCGCCGGCATGCTGGCTCTAGCGGCGCTGGGTTCCGGAGTGAGCGGCCTTGCCTTTGCCGCTGTCGTCCTGGGCTTGGGCTACGGCGCCGCTGCCCCGGCCAGCACCCATCTTCTGGTTCCGCAAACCCCGCAGCCGGTGTTCAACCTCGTGATGTCGCTGCGTCAAATTGGCGTTCCCCTCGGCGGTGTACTGGCCGCGCTGATTCTGCCGCCCCTTACCTTGGCGATCGGCTGGCGCGGCGCCTTGCTGGCCGAACTAGGACCAGTCTTGCTGCTGATGGTGGCCATGGAGTTCCCGCGGCCCCGGTGGGACGCGGACCGCGAACCCAGCCGTCGCGTGTTGGGCCGCACACTGTTGCATCCGTTCGCCTTGCTGCGGCAGCCACGCTTCCGTCGCCTGTCTGTCGCCGCCTTCGTCTATGCTGGCTTGGCGCTATGCCTCGTTGCGTTCATGACAGTGCAACTGACCACGGTGGTCGGGCTGAGCCTTGTCCAGGCGGGTCGAATGCTGGCCGCTTATCAGATTGCGGGTTCGATCAGTCGCCCGATCTGGGGATGGATTGCCGATCGCCTCCTCACGCCCGCCCAGACTCTGGCAGTACTCGGGATCGGAATGGCGATCGCCTCGTTACTGACCGGACTTTACAGCCCGAACTGGCCTGCTTGGGCGGTCATGGCGAACGCGCTGTTGGCCGGATGCACCTCCGGTGGATATACCGGGGTCGGCTACGCGGAATACGCTGCTTTGGGCGGGTCCCGCCGGACCGAGGCTACAGGCCTGGGAACCGCAATTTTCTTCGCCGGAGGAATGGCGGCTCCACCGGTGTTCGGTACTGCTGTGGCAGCGCTGGGAGGGTATGGGGGAAGCTACGCCGTCGGGGCGGGGTGTGCTTTCGCCAGCGCCTTGTTGTTGGTGCGGCCGGTCTCCGCGGACGGGCGCCGAAAACGGTGACTATCCCCAGCGTCGGCCGTCTTGCGGTCATCAATGTTGGTCTGGGCGGTTTGACCCGGAAACCCGCCAGTGGGAAAATCGATCCGGAACGTCCGTCACAAGAGCGCAAACCAAATGGAGCAGATCACGCGGCAACTGAGTGGGCGGCCGCAGCCGAACGCTGTCCCCCGGGGAGATGGAAGCGGGTCGCCTGCGTCCAACCCGGCGTGGCGACCGCTCTACGATTCCCGAACGTTCCTGGCGCCCTGCCCTAATCCTACGACCGACCAGAGTAGTCAATGAACACGCCCCTGCAGCGGACCGAAATCAAATCTCTGGCGCTGATCTGTGCCGCGCATTTGGTCAGCCATTTCTATTATCTGGTTCTGATCCCGCTGTTCCCCATGTTGCACGACCGCCTCGGCCTGGGCTTCGTAGAGCTTGGCTTCGCGATCACGTTGTTCAATATCATCGGCGGCCTGGCACAGACCCCGATGGGCTACGTAGTCGATCGTTTCGGTGCGAGACGCGTGCTCGTCGCCGGCCTGGTGCTGGGAGGCGCGGCCTATGTCTCCATGGGAATCTTCCTGAACTATCCGTGGATCCTCTGCGCCATGGTGCTGCTCGGTGTTGCCAATGCGGTATACCACCCGGCTGACTACGCCATCCTTGGCGCAGTCATCGAGCCCAGTCGCCTCGGCAAAGCGTTTTCCATACACACCTTCGCCGGCTTTCTAGGGAGCGCCGTCGCGCCGGTCCTGATGTTGCTCGGCGCTCAGGCGTTCGGCTTCAACGCCGCCATCATCGCGGCCGGCGTATTGGGTCTCGTGGTCGCCGTTCCGCTCGCGATGGCCGGTTGGCTGGATAGCCATGCAGCATCCCGCACTCCGCAGGGCTCGGCGCTGCACATACCGATGCGCCAGCTGCTGACGCCCGCCGTGATCGCGCTGGTTGGTTTCTTTGCGCTGCTAAGCCTGAGTAGTGGGGCGCTGACCAACTACTCTGCCGTCGCGTTGGTCTCGATCTACGAATTTTCTCTCTCGTCGGCGAATTTGGCGCTATCGGCATTCCTCTTCATGTCCGCGGTCGGCGTTCTGGCCGGCGGGGTTATCGCCGATCGGACCCACCGGCATGGCGACGTCGCGGCGTTCGGATTTGGCGGCGCCGCCCTGCTGATTCTGGCGGTCGGGGCGGTCAACCTCGGACCCGTTCTGGTCGTCGGAGCAATGGGGGCCGCCGGGTTCCTGTCGGGCATGATCTCGCCATCGCGCGACATGTTGGTCCGAGCAGCGTCGCCTCCGGGGGCGTTTGGGCGGGTGTTCGGTATCGTCACGACCGGCTTCAATATCGGAGGGACGGCCGGACCGTTGATCGGCGGCTGGATCATGGACCACGATTTGCCGCGCTGGGTGTTCTTCTCGTCCGTACTGTTCATGGCGATGACGTCCGCGATGGCACTGGCCAGCGAATGGCGATTGCGGCGCCGCTCGCCGTTGGCACTTTCGTAAGGATGTCGTAATGAGGTCGTCCCCGTCCTGAGGTCGTTATCGCTCCGTCGACGAGCACCGGCTTCGACTTAGATGGAGCGGCGTTCGATCGCCCGGGGCGCGCAACGATCGTGTTCCATAAGGCGGGGTGAAAGCTTGATTTGCGTCCACTCGCATTTGTCGCTGAAGATCCGGCAGTTGAGTCAGTTGGCTTTCTTCATCGACTACCTGAAACAGCGTGGGCTGTTCGGCGCCTGGGTGACGGACTGCCCGTTTTGGCCACCGCTGCGCTTCAGAACGGCGTGAACCACCGCCTGCGGTTGCTAAACGCTACATTTATTGGCGTAGATTGGTCCAACTGCCGGATCTAGGCTCAGGGTCTGTTGCTGAGGCCCTAGCCTTCCTAATCTATATTGAACCTCAGGGAAGGAGCGATCGGTGCAAGTTCAGCCATACCTGTTTTTTGAAGGACGCTGCCAGGAAGCGATTGACTTTTACAGCCAGACCCTCGGCGCCACGGTCGTGATGCAAATGGCGTTTAAGGACAGCCCGGAGCCGACAGGACAGCCGGCCAAGGCCGGCGACAAGGTGATGCACGCAACCGTGCGGATCGGGGAGACCGAGGTGTTCATGTCCGATGGGCGCTGCAGCGGCGCGCCCACATTTCAGGGGTTCTCGCTGTCGTTGAATCCCCCGGACGACGCCGCAGCGGCCTCCGTGTTCACCGCTTTGGCAGACGGTGGAACGATTACCATGCCGATGGGAAAGACGTTCTTCGCCTCCTCGTTCGGGATGGTGATTGACCGGTTCGGCGTCGGCTGGATGATCCTGGTTCAAGGAAAGTAGCTCCCAGCGCAGCCAGCGGCCGGGGCATACCGGGCCGGTCCACAAATTCTCAGCCTCCGGGGCATACCCGGCCGAAGCGCGAATTCGCCAGATATCGAGCCGAACCCGCTGTGGCTCGCGGGGGGTGACTTACCGTTCATGTCCGGCTAGGAGTCCGATCCTGTCGCGTCTCAAGCGACATCCGAGAAACCCTTGCAGAAAGCAAAGTACCCATGACGATCAAGGTCGGCGATACGCTTCCGTCCATGAAGCTGATGGTCGCGACGGCGGATGGCCCGAAAGAGATCTCTACGGACGAGATCTTCAAGGGCAAGAAGGTGGTCCTGTTCGCGGTCCCGGGTGCTTTCACCCCCACTTGCAGCGCCAAGCATCTGCCCGGTTTTGTACAAAACGCGGACGCCCTGAGGGCCAAGGGTGTCGACACCATCGCCTGCATTGCCGTCAATGACGTCTTCGTCATGGGCGCCTGGGGCAAGGACCAGGGCGCCGGCGACAAGGTGACCATGCTGGCCGACGGCGCCGCCGCATTCGCCAAGGCCATTGGCCTGGAGCTCGACCTGAACGCCCGCGGCATGGGATGGCGCAGCCAGCGCTACGCCTTGATCGCCGAGGACGGCAAAGTCACCCATCTGGGCGTTGAGGCACCCGGCGGTTTCGAAGTGAGCAAGGCGGAAGCGGTCCTCGCCGCTCTCTGAGCTGTTCCCGAAGCCGGCGTCTCAGGCATGGGGCGCCAGCAAATATCACGCGGTCACGGTCTTGCGCTGGTCCGGGCACCCTGCTGCCTCTGGAAGAATGGGGGCGCAGAAGCTGGCCTTTGCCGCTGCCACCAAAACGGGACGCTACAACGTGGCCCGCACATCTTCTCCGGTGCGCTCTTGCTTTCGGTTCTGGCGAACCAGCTCGGCTACGCTGGCGGCGGCGACCCACACGGCGGGTTAGCCGTCGTTGCCAACCACCGTCCCCCGACGCCAAGGTGTATCTGGCGGCCAGCGGCCTGGGAGGGATCATCGGCGACGGACAGTTCCCAGAGGCTAGGCCGGAACAGATCATCGAGCCGTACTACATCGGCCCTCAGCTTCGCCAAGGTAACAGGCAGGCGAACTCATGACCAACCCGGCTAAGATCGGCAACGCGATCCGGCATCGGCCGTTTCACTGAGGCGGCATGCCGAAATTCTGACAGCGCAACACGAGCGCCTTGCAACATGCAGCGTCGAATTGAACTTCATGGTATTGGTCAACCGAATCGCTGAATGCGAGCAGGTAACTTTTTGATAATATCGTCCCGGTTGACCAGGCGCATCTCACCGGCTCATAGAAAAGCGTGAAAAGTACAGGCACACATTTTGTTTGATCCCTACCTCCTTCGCGATCTAGGGCGATCCGTGGCCGTCATCATTCCGGCTTCTCGCGCCCGGTCGGCGGCGGCGGGGTGCGCCAAATACACACCGCGATGCTACAAAGGGTCCAGCAACTGGCCAAAAGCGGCCACGGCATGAGCGGCCGTCCGCTTCGCTCTAGCTCCCACGAGACGCATCGAACCGGCGGCTACCTGCTGGGCAATGCTAGTGCGCGCGACCGTGTACCTCCCACGCCCGGCCGGATCGCTCGACGCCGATTTGTGATCAATCTAACCAAATGGGTGTTGCCGCTCGCAGCCATGGGTTTGCTGGCTCTCATCGCGCTGTGGCCCGAGATCAATGCTGCCGCCACAAAGGCCCGCCTGGCGATGGGCCACGTCTCCGGCGAGGTATCAGGCGGCAAGGTGATCGATGCCCGCTACAATGGCGTGGATGAGAAAGGTCGCCCTTATACACTCACCGCCGCCACCGCTTGGCAGATCAACGACCAGCGGGTCGGAATGACACTCCCGAAAGGCGACATCACGCTGGCCGATGGCACTTGGCTGATGCTGAACTCGAAAGAGGGCACGTTCATTCGCGGATCGAATCAGCTCGATCTGGTCAAGGACGTGACCTTGTATCGGGATGACGGCACCACAATGCACACTGAAAGTGCTTCGATCGACATGAAAGCCGGTGCCGCGGCGGGATCGGAGCCGGTGCACGTGGAAGGGCCGTTCGGCGTGCTGGATGCGCGTGGCTTCACCGTGATGGACAAGGGCAACGCGATCGATTTCCCCGGCCCCGCGCACGTTGTGCTGAATGGGGCTGGCCATTGAGGATTTGGGCCGCCGCGGCGATGACTTGCCTGACCGTCCAATCGCTGACGGCACCAGCCACTGCCCAACAGCTTGATTTCTCCCACGGTGGTCCAATCGACATTTCCGCCCGCGACGGAATTGAATGGCGGCAAGTCGAGCAGGAGGTTATCGCCCGCGGCAACGCCAAGGCGATCCGGGGCGATGTTACGGTGACGGCTGATCAGCTCACCGCGTGGTACCGCAAGAAGGGCGCTACCGCGGCCGCCCAGTCGACGCCAGTGGGCGGCCTGACCGGTGATCCCTCGACCGAGGGGAACGAGATCTACCGCCTGCAGGCCGATGGCCACGTCAACATCTTCACCGCGACCGACCGAGCGGAGGGTGACAAGGCAACCTACGATCTCGATCAATCCGTCATGGTGATGACGGGACGCGACCTGAAACTGACTACGCCCAATGACGTCATCACCGCTAAGGACGACCTGGAATATTGGCCACAGAAACACATGGCCGTGGCGCGGGGCAACGCCGTCGTGGTGACCTCCGACGCCAAGCGCGTCGCGGCCGACACCCTGGTCGCTTACACGACCGATAATTCGCAGCCCACCCCAGCGGCCATTTCCCCCGCCACCCGCGTATCGACCCCGGCCAAACCATCGACCGATCCGCTGGTGTCAAGCGGCAAGTTGCAGCGGGTTGAAGCTTTCGGCCACGTCTCGATTTGCACACCCACCGACACGGTGACTGGCGATCGCGGCGTCGATGTACCCGATACCGGCATGGCTCGTTTGGGCGGCAATGTGCGCATCACGCGAGGACAGAATCAGTTGAATGGCGCCGAAGCGGACGTGAACATGAAGACCGGCATCGCAAACCTGGTGGCGCAGAAAGCCGTCGTGGGGCAGAAACCCGATCGAGTGCACGGCCTGGTCGTGCCGAATGATGAGAGCAGCAAGTCACTGGGCAACTCGACCACCCCCACGACCCCGGGCGGATCGGCGAAGCCTCCTACAGCCAAAACGGCCTCCCCGCCGGCGCCAGGACAAAAACCATGAATGTGGTACGCCCAATGCGGCCGGCGCGCGGGTTGAAGGTGGTAGCGGGCGGCGGCGGCCTGACCGCTCGCGGCGTCGGCAAAACCTACAAGGGCCGCCCCGTCGTGCGCAACGTCACCGTGACATTGCACCGGGGCGAGGCCGTTGGGCTGCTGGGCCCGAACGGCGCCGGAAAAACCACGACATTTTACATGATCGTCGGGCTCGTAAGACCCGATACCGGGTCGATCAGCCTGGACAGCGCCGACATCACCAAATTGCCGATGTACCGCCGCGCTCGTCTGGGGATCGGTTACCTGCCACAAGAAGCCAGCGTGTTCCGCGGCTTGAACGTGGAGCAGAACGTCATGGCCGCGCTCGAGGTCATCGAACCGGATGCCGCCACCCGTGACATGATGCTGGACGAGTTGCTGGGCGAATTCGGTATCAGCCATCTTCGCCGTACCCCGGCGCTGGCACTGTCCGGCGGCGAACGACGGCGCGTCGAGATCGCCCGCGCGCTCGCCACGCAGCCGTCCTACATCTTGCTGGACGAGCCGCTGGCGGGCATCGACCCGATTGCCGTAGGCGAGATCCGCGATCTCGTCAAACACCTGAAGGATCGCGGCATCGGCGTCTTGATTACCGACCATAACGTAAGGGAAACGCTGGATATTATCGATCGGGCGTACATCATGCATGACGGTCAGGTGCTGATGGAGGGCAAACCGAGTGAAGTTGTTGCTCACGTAGATGTGAGGCGCGTATATCTGGGGGAAAAGTTCAGTATGTAAGAAATTTATTGACCTAAGGCTAATTGGCTCGAGCCAAACTTGCATGAAATTTGCATGCGATATGTTGAAAACCATTTGACCCTGGACCGAATGGCTAGATAATCGCCGGCTATGGCGATCGCTCCCCGTCTCGACCTGCGCCAAAGCCAGACACTGGTCATGACGCCGCAGTTGCGTCAGGCGATCAAACTGCTCCAATTCTCCAATATCGAGGTCAACTCATTCGTTGATGAGGAGATGGAGCGCAATCCGCTCCTCGAACGCGACGACGCCCCTGAACCGCCGGTCGGCGAACGAGCGGCGCTGGACCAGATCGAGCCGCGCATCCCTAAAGCGATGGACTCCGCCGACGCCGCGCGAGCAGACACGTTGCCAGCGGACGCCGGCTCTCCGCTCGATGCCGTACATGCGGAGACTTACGATCCCGGCGGTGCCGGCGACGGCGCGCCCTTGCTGGGACGCATGGATGGCAGGGGTGGCAGCCACAGTTTCGAAGGTGACGACCGCGGCATAGATGAGTTTGCCGGCAACGACCGTTCGCTGCGGGATCATTTGGGCGAGCAGTTGCGGCTGAATTTTTCCGACATGGTGGACCGGATGATCGGGGCGCATCTGATTGCCCTGCTCTGCCCTGCCGGCCGATTGACCGCCGAGCCACAGGCCATCGCCACCGCCATGGCCTTGCCACTTGAACGCATCGAAGCCGTTCGGGCTCGGATGATGCGGTTCGATCCCGTCGGCCTGTTCGCACGCAATCTCAAGGAATGTCTGGCGGCTCAATTAGCCGAACGTAACCGGCTCGATCCGGCGATGCAGACTCTGTTGGACAACCTGGACCTCCTGGCGAAGCGGGAAACCCGGCGCTTGATGGCGCTCTGCGGCGTCGACGCCGAAGACCTGAGTGACATGATTGCCGAGATCAAGGAGCTCGACCCCAAGCCCGCGGCGACATGGGACACCACGCCGCCGCAGTTGGTCGTGCCGGATTTGCTGATGCGCCAACTGCCCGATGAGAGCTGGATCATCGAACTGAACCCGGAAACCATGCCGCGGGTGCTGGTGAACGAGCGGTTTTACGCCAAGGTCGCTCCGCGGGCGAAAAAAGACGAAAAGGTGTTCCTGACGGAGCGCCTCGCGAACGCCAACTGGCTGGTGCGCTCGCTGCAGCAACGGGCGCAGACCATTCTTAAAGTTGCCGCGGAGATCATTCGCCAGCAGGACGCGTTCCTGCGGTTGGGCGTTGCGCACCTGCGCCCGATCATCTTGCGCGACATCGCCGAGGCGGTGGAGCTGCATGAAAGCACCGTCAGCCGCGTCACCGCGAACAAATACATCGCCACGCCGCGGGGTACCTTTGAGCTGAAATACTTCTTCACCACCGCGATCCACGGCACCAATGGCGGTGACTCCCACAGCGCCGAGGCGGTGCGTCATCGCATCCGTGGTCTGATCGACCTGGAGGCAGCCGCCGACATCCTGTCGGACGACGCAATCGTCTCGGTACTCCGGCGGGAGGGTGTGGATATCGCACGCCGGACGGTTGCGAAATACCGTGAAGCGCTACGGATACCAAACTCAGTACAGCGACGCCGGGATAAAGCCGTTCCCGCCTGACCAGGGACAGCTTGATCGAACCCCGCGCGATATCGTGGTTCGCGTCTCCGGGCGTTTCCAACCTGGATCGCAGGGTGCGAAACGTCCCAGACACCGGGATCATGCGATCAAACAACGAGAATCCGCCCAGCCATCGGGACAAGATCCGAAACCGTTTGCTTTGCAAACAATACGGGGTTTTCCGTAGTGGACACGGCTGGGGTTTCGGGTGCCCAATGCCGGGGCCGCCAGGGCGCCGGTTCTACAATGGTCCTGTGCGGCTTGCGAACCGGTCGGGAGAGGACGATGCAGATCACGGTTGCCGGCAAACAGGTCGATTTGTCGGATGCGTTGCGCACGCGGGTGTCTACTCAGATGGACACGATCGCTGGTAAATATTTTGACCATGCATTGGAAGCGCACGTGACATTTAGCCGAGCGCGAAGTTTCTTCACCTGCGATATCAATCTGCACGCGGGGCGGGGCCTGCAGCTACGCGGCGAAGGCGAGGCCGCCGACGCCAACACAGCGTTCGACGACGCAGCGGAGCATATCGCCAAGCGCCTGCGCCGCTACCGACGCCGGGTCAACGACCACCACCGAGACATGGCCAGCCGTGAGCCCCCAGAAGCGGCTCGACAATATATCCTTCGGGAAGAATTGAACGGCACCGAACCCGCCACTGACGGTCGCAGCCTGGACGAGGCTTATGCGACCGTCATCGCCGAAACCCAGACCGAAATCGCCGTCCTGTCGGTTGGTGAGGCGGTGATGCGAATGGACCTCGCGGATCAATCGGTGATGATGTTTCGTAACAGCGCGAGTGGCGTGCTGAACGTCGTCTACCGCCGCAACGACGGGCATATCGGCTGGATCGACCCGGGGTCATAAATCGGTCCGGAGCGTGTTCGTTCATCAGGCCGCCGCGCGCAGATGAGCACGGGTGGACATCAGCGGCTGGATGCGCTGGCCGAACTGATCCATCCCGGCGACGAAATCGTCGAACGTGAGCATGATCCCCGCCGTGCCTGGCACCGATGCCGCTTCGTCTAGCAGGCGGGCAACGTTGCCGTACGACCCCACCAGCGTGCCCATATTGAAGTTCACCGCCGAGGTGGCCTGCGCCATCCAGCGTGCAGTAGACCCAGCATCAGCGTTGGTGTCGGCATTGGCCTGGAGGCCCAGGTAGGACAGCGCTTCGGCGTCTGCCCCCTCGACGTAGAGCCGCCATTTGGCAAAGGCGGCTTCATCCGTCTCATCGGCGATCACCATCATCAGCGGATAGCACCCGACGGTGCGGCCAGTCTTTGCCGTCTCTGCCTGTAGCCGCGCGTTGTTGGGTGCATAGGCGGCGGGTGTATTAAGCCCCGCGCCGACGCAGAAATTGTAGTCGGCGAAGGCAGCGGCAAACTCCATGCCGCGAGGGCTGAGACCCGCGCAGACTACTGGCACTGGCCCTGAAGGGCGCGGGCTCAAGCGGCAGTCGTTCATGGTGAAAAATTCACCCTTGAAGTCCGAACGCCCCTCGGTCCAAAGCTCCCGTAAGATCGTGGTGTACTCGGTCAGCATGTCGTAGCGGCGTTCGTAGTGCGCCTCACCCGGCCACAGCCCCATTTGATGATATTCGGCCTTGGCCCATCCGGTGATCAGGTTCAATCCGAAGCGACCTGGAGCGATATTGTCGATCGTGCTGGTCATCCTTGCCGCGATCGCCGGTGGGATCGTTAACGTTGCCACCGTCGCATATAGCCGTATTCGGCTGGTCACCGCGGCAAGCCCGGCCATCAGCGTGAAAGATTCCAGATTGTGGTCCCAGAACTCCGACTGACCGCCGAAGCCGCGCAGCTTGATCATCGATAGCGCGAAATCCAGCCCATACTGCTCCGCCTTCTGCACCACCGTCCGGTTCAGCGCGAAGCTCGGCCGATATTGCGGCGAGGCCGTCGAAATCAGCCAGCCATTGTTGCCGATCGGAATGAATACGCCAATGTCCATCGGTTTAACTCCATGCTGCCGAGTTGCCGCCGTCTCAGGCCGCGACGGTCGTTGGTTCCGACATTCTCACGGGCTGGGCTGGGACACGATCCTCCAGCATGCGCACGTCGCCTGGCGACCAGCTCGCCACCGCGCGATCACCGATATCGATCGGATCAACGAAATAGTCCTCGTCGAGCACGTTGGCGACAAACTCCTCGCCATCCCCGATATCGATCGTCACCTTGACGTACGAGCCCTGATTTTCGATCGCGTGGATCTCACCCGCGACGCTGTTCAGCAGGTCGCGGCGCACCTCACCGGGCGCGGGCCGGCGCACCGTGATGCGATCTCGGCGAAGCGAAGCAAACAATGTCTCGCCCGGCACGATACGTTTCCCGGCGAGCGGCACCTCAACACGCGCGCCGGTGCTGGTCAGCGCCATTGCCCGTCCGTCGGCCAGGCGCTCCACGGAACCGGACAGCACGTTCTGCCCGCCAATGAAGCGTGCGACGTAAGCATTGCGCGGGTGCAGAAAGATGTCCCGCGCCGACGCCGCTTGCTCGATCTTGCCCTGCTCCATGACCACCACGACGTCCGCGACCGCGGTCGCCTCAAGCTGGGTATGGGTGACGTGGATGAAGGTGATGCCAAGTTCGCGCTGAATACGCCGCAACTCGCCCCGCATGCGCAGACGCAAGTATTCATCGAGTGCCGACAGCGGCTCATCCAGCAGCAGCACGCGTGGGTTGGTGATTAGAGCCCGAGCCAGCGCCACTCGCTGCTGCTGGCCGCCGGAGAGTTCCGAAGGCAGCCGGTTGGCGAACGCCTCCAACCGCACCTTCTCCAGCAGTTCGCGCGCGGTGGTGAAGCGGTCGTTTTTGCTGACGCCGCGCATCTTCAGCGCAAACGCCACGTTATCAATCACGCTGCGATGCGGAAACAGCGCGTAGCTCTGGAACATCATCGCCGTGCCGCGCTCCACCGGCGGCAGGTTGGTGACGTTGCGATCCCCGATCAGCACATCGCCGGAGGTCGGGAATTCATGTCCCGCGATCATCCGCAATATCGTCGTCTTGCCGCAGCCGCTCGGCCCAAGCAGACAGCAGTAAGCGCCATGCTCGATACGCAGATCGAGGTTCGCCACCGCGGGGGTAGCGCCGGGGGTATATTGCTTGGTTACGTCGACGAGCTCGATCTTGCCGTTAGGAACAGCTGGGGCCATGGCGGGATTCGGTCCATTATCAGCGGGGAGCGTGGGCGTGGCGGGAAGGCCCATGTCGGATGCGGTTGCGTGCCGGGAGCGGTGCCGCTGAATAAGCGCGATCGACCCCAGCGCAGTGCCGATCACGGTGAAGGACACCAGCGTCGTGACCGTGCCCACCGCATACAGTGCCGGCGACGTGACATTCGTCGTCATCGCCCAAATCTCTAGCGGCAACGTGTTCTGGCTTCCCGCGGTCAGTACCGTGCGCGCGAATTCATCATAGGACAGGGTAAAGCCGAACAGTGCGACACCGATGATGCCGGGCAACAGGATCGGCAAGGTCACCTCGCGCGTCCCCTGCCAGGCGGTGGCGCCCAGATCGCGCGCGGCCTCCTCGTACGAACGGTTGAAGCGGCCAATCACCGCGAACATCACCAGCAGCCCGAACGGCAAGGTCCACGTCAGTTGGGTGCCAAAGCCGGAGGTCCGCCAATCGGTCTGCCAGCCCAGCATCTGATAGACCAGTGAAACGCCCAGGCCCACGAACAGACCGGGCATCACCAGGCTGGCGATCGCCATGTAGAAGACCACCCCCGAACCAGGGAAGCGGCGGCGGAAGCCGAGGCCGGCGCTGACGCACAGGACCACGGTGACGACGGCAACGACCGCGGCCAGTTCCATCGAGCGTGTGAAGGTCCCGGCGATGTCGCCGCTGCGTCCATTTTCGATCAGTTCGTGAAACCAACGGGTAGAAACCCCGTTCAGCGGGAAGGTCAGGCCGCCCTCCGGTCCCTGGAACGACAACGCGTAGATGACCAGCATCGGCCCATACAAAAAGGCCAGGAACAGCGCAAAGCAAAGCGTCAGCGCATAGAACGTCCAGGGACGGTTGTCGGAGGCGGTGGCGTGCATACGGGCAGTCCTTAGCTCGCGAGTTCCTTGCGTACGTCAACCACGCGGAGAATGCCGGAGACCATCAACACGACGACGATCACCAGTATCACCGCGCTCGCCGCCGCCGGCGGATACTGCAGCGCTGCAATCTCGTTCTGCAGTGCGGACACCACCGACGCGCTCTGGCCGCCGCTCATGACCTTGACCACAAAGAAGTCGCCCATCACTTGCGTCACCACGAAGATCGAGCCGAGAGCGATACCGCTCTTGCACAGTGGCAGCACGATCTCGCGCAGGATCGCGACCCGGGAGGCGCCGGCATCCTTGGCCGCCTCGATCAGCCGCGGATCAATCCGGGCCATCGAGTTGAAAATGGGCACCAGCATGAACAGCGTGAACAGGTGGACATAGGCCACGATCACCGCGAAATCCGAGAACAGGAGAAAGTCCAACGGGTGTGAAATCAGATGCGCGTCCATCAGCAGGGAGTTGAACACGCCATTGCGGCCCAGGAATGGAATCCACGAGATCATCCGGATAATCGTCGAGGTCCAGAACGGCACCGAACACAGTAAAAACAGCCCAATCTTAAGCAGCAGACTTCGGATGTGAAATACCAAATAGTTGGCCAACGTGAAGCCGACCACCAGCGTGATCGCCCACACGATCACCGCAAACTTCAGCGAACTCAAATACAGCCTCCAGGTCACGTCGGAGGTGAATATGTCGGTGTAGTTGTCCAGGATGAAGGTCGGAACGATGTCGCTATGATCGAAGTCGAAGAAGCTGACAACAATGACCACAAGGACCGGGATACCGAAGAACAGCGTCAGAATAGCTGCAAGCGGGCCGACTTGCAGCCAGGAGGCGAACGCGGGACGTATCTTCATGCCGATGCGCGATGTCCAAACAAAAGGGGCAGGCTAGTGGTCCGATCCCGACAGAAGCATCTCTAGCGGTCAGGTGAATCGGCCCACCAAAACAAGGGCTAGTGGGGCCATCCGCGAGGGCTGGCCCGCACATGATCACGCCGAAACGAAGTCGTTCCATCGTTTGGTGAGGTAACGGTCCTCGTCCATGACCGTGTTCCAGACCGTGACATTGCCTTCACGCTGCCAGAGCGAGCCGCCGTCGCGCGTCGCGCCCTTCTTCTCCATCAGGTTGCCGTACGGGTCCTTGATGTCGACCGCGGCCGGCTTGCCCTCGTACCAGTAATCCCACTCCTCCGGTGTCATGAACTTCCTCGCCGTCTCTGGAACCGGCGAGTAGTAGCCTTGCTTGGCGATGAAGCCGCCCTGCCAGCCGGAATTGTACCAATTGAGGTATTCCATCGCGCAATCGAGCTTCAATCCGGTCAGGTGCGCCATTGGCGTCAGGCCGTTGGTCCAGCCGCGGTGGCCTTCCTTGAGCGGCGCATAATAACAGTCGATCCCGCGTGAGCGCACCGCGGTGACTGCAGGCGACCACATCGACTGCAGCACCACCTCACCGGATGCCATCAGGTTCACCGACTGGTCGAAATTGCTCCAGAATGCCCGGAAATGACCACCCTTCTTCAGGTCCTGCATGATCTTGATGGTCTGGTCGATCTCGGCCTTGGTCATATTGCCCTTGTCGACATATTTGACTTCGCCGCGCGCTTCGAGCGCCATCGCCACGTCGATGACCCCGACCGGTGCGTAATCCACCAGCGCCGTCTTGCCCTGGTATTTCTTTTCAAGCAGGTCGCCCCAACTCTTTACCTCATCCCGCCCGCCGACCAGGTCGGGGCGCATGCCGAGCGTGTCGGCGTTGAACAGGCTGGGGACCATGGTCAGGTAATCGGTCGGCTGGTCGGCCAGCTTCTTGGCATCCGGACCGGTCCAGAAGCCAATCTTCATCGGCGACAAGCCCTGGTTCGCGATCGGCCTGCCGTCAGGGAACTTGCCGGTGGTGAAGATCGGTACAGTCTGATCCCACAACTTGTAATCCTTGACGGGGATCGGCTTCAGCACGCCCTTGCCCACCATGTACACGATTGATGAGCTGTCGATGTTATTAATATCGAAGCTCTTCGGCTGGGTCAGAGCACGGTTGAGCTGGGTGGCAGGATCGACCACCTGCATCTGGATCTTGAAGCCGAGATCCTTGCCGGCCTGATCGGCGATCTCTTTGATACAGGCATATGAGCCGCCGATGTGAACCAGCGTCACATCCTTGACATTCTGCGCCCAGATCGTCGGAAAGCCGGTCACGGCCCCTGATCCGGCCGCCGCCCCTACGCCCAGGGCAGTACCCTTGAGCAGCGCCCGGCGTGACAGGCCTACTCCGTTCCCGCTGATTTTGTCGCTCGTCATCCCACAACCCCTGTTCTTGCGACCCGGACACCAAGCGCGGGTTGGCATCACAAAATACCAATGCGCGGGCCGCCCGGACCCGCGGCCAAATTTCGTGCTGCAAACCTCGTACCGATCGCGCCTTCCTCTTAAAATTTGAAGAACGTGCCGATTCAGTACGCAAGTCGGGGAAATTGCCCTGCGGAATAGGCGAAAGATGCCTGAAATTTGGTCAATTGCTCTTTCGTGCTGTTGGGAAATGGATCGCCGCTAGCATTGGCTCACGCGGCTAGGCCAGCGGCTGCGTCAAACCACGGCCTCGGGGTCCTTCTCCCACGGTTGTCCGCTGGCCCCCGATGTCCGAAGGAGACCACCACGTGTGATCCGCCCCCAGGTCTCGGCGTTTCATTTATTGCGACGACCCCGACGGTGCGCAGGCCGACCGCACCCTCCATATGGGGTTACGCTGATGGAGAGGACCACACGATGACAGCCATGCTCGCTGAAAAGACCTGCACACCCTGCCGCGGAGGCGTCCCGCCGCTGACCTCGGCGGAGGCTGAGGCCTACCAGGCCCAGGCGCCGGCATGGACGCTGCGTGATGAGGCGACCCGCATCGACCGCACCTTCCGATTCACGAACTTCGCCGCGGCCGCCGCGTTCGTTCGGCGCGCGGCCGAGTTGGCCGAGGCCGAAGCGCACCACCCGGACATCTCGTTCGGCTGGGGATACGCGACGGTGTCGCTGCGGACGAAGAAGATCAAGGGGCTGCACGAGAATGACTTCATCATGGCCGCCAAACTTGACCGTATCGTCGCAGGCGCGTCCGCTTGATCTAAGCATGATCCCACCCGACGTAACGGCCCGAGCAAAATAACCAGACCCCTCACGGGCGCAGCGGAGCAGGTAGTCATCTGCTGATAACGGACGGCGAACAATCGCCATGGTCGAGCATTATGATGATCATCGCTACAACTGTTACGATAGACGTGGGCTGAAGCTCGGGGTCAAGTGAGGAAGTCCTTGAGTTGTTCTCAGCAATTCCTGCCAACAGGCCGATGTTTCCGGCGATCCGGACGAAGCATATTTGGTGTATGAGGCGATAAAAATGCTGGCCACCACGAGACCTTGCCGGAGGTTCGTTCGTTTCTTACAGGGGCAGGTCTCGTCAGCGATGGTGATGGTCCCGACGCCTTCACGGAGGGTGATCTGGCTTGGCAGAGCAGACCCGCGCGGTCCTCGGTCGCGGCGGCGTCGGGCAACATCCCTTCACCGGCGCATCGGCAGCATTCGACTCAACAGGGCGTCTCGCAAAACGAACTGGTGGTATACCGCACTTAGAACGTGCAGCGCCGCAGTGCCGAGTAGCAAGTAAGCAACGATCTGATGGACATCGCCCATTTCGGCGCCCCAGGATGATTCTGGCGCCACCAATGTTGGCAACGGAATAACTCCAAGCAACCACACCGTCCATCCTCGCGCATTCGCGTTGATCCATCCAAGCAGCGGCAGGACGATCAGAATCGCGTAGAGCAGAAAATGCGTCAGCCGTGACAGCAGCTTGAGGGAAGGCGGCAGACCAGCCGGCGGCGGGGGCACCTCGCTGACCGCGCGCCATCCCAGACGAACCAGCATAACCAAAAGAATGACTACCCCAACCAACAGATGCCACGCGATGAGGCCCACCGGCTTCGTGTCACGATGGATATCCGGCATCGTCCATGCGACGGCGAACTGAATTACCAGCAGAACGAGGATTAGCCAGTGCAAGCTTCGGGCCGTGTTGTTATAACGCGTCGCAACCATGAGGTTCGCCTCTCACAACAGGAACAGCAGGGCCAAGCTGACCACTCCCGCGGCGATGCAGTAATAGGCAAAAGGGTTCAGCGCCCACGCATCGTGCTGGCGGAAATAGCGCATCAGAAATGTCGTGCTCAACAACGCCGTGATGCCCGCGACCACGGCGGCGATCAGCGACATCGCCAGCACGCCCTGCGGCACGTGCTCGTGCATCAGCTTTGGCACCTCGAGTACCGTCGCCCCCAAGATGATCGGCGTCGCAATCAAGAAGGAGAAATGCGCTGCTCCCTCATGGTTGATGCCGCGCAACAGGCCGCCGACGATCGTTGCACCGGACCGAGAAATGCCCGGAATCAATGCGGTGCACTGCCAACAGCCAATGGTGAACGCATCCATTTGCGACAGCGTGGAGAGGTGCCTCTGAGCACCGCCTCCTCCCCTCAGCCGCTCTCCAAACAACAACAACAACCCGTTCACAATCAGGAAAAACGCCGCGATAACCGGCGAACCGAACAGGCCGCGGACAAACTTCTCCGCAATGAAGCCGAGCACGACGGCAGGGATCGTGGCGATCACCACGAGCAGGAACACGCGACGGCTTTCCTTGGCCTGGTGAGCCCCGCTGATACCGAGCAAGCCAGTGAAGATTGCCCACCAGTCCTGCCAGAAATATCCGAGCAGCGCGGTCGCGGTCCCCAGGTGCAGCATCACCAGGAACGGCAGGAACTCAGGCGAATTTTGGTTGATCCCCCAATGCAACAAAGCCGGCAACACGACGGCATGTCCCAGGCTGCTGACAGGAAACAGCTCTGTTGCCCCCTGGAGGATTGCGATCACGAGGGCTTGTATAATGTCCATGAAGGGCTCCGGCCAATTCGATGTGGCAGCATAGAGGATTCGCGGCCGCGCCTGCACCGCCATCGTCCGGGTGGCTCAGGTTAGATCAGGCCCCTCGCGATCGCCACCAAGCCGCGCAGGTAATCCGCCCCGTTTGCCGGATGGTCGGAGACACCGATCCGCGCCCGATATTCAGCAGCGAGATCACTGTAATCGGAAATCGCGTCCGACTCGCTCAGCCAATTGCTGATCGACCGCAGCTCCGTCCACAGCGGTGCATAGTCGCTGCGGCGAAGATCGTCGGCAAGTCCTTGCAAAGCCAAGGCAATTGCAGCGCTCGCCGTATCGGAGGCATCGGCATCGACCAGTCGCAGGCGCCATTCCGCCGCGCGTTCCAGTTCCTCGATCTCGGGCGGTTCAGGCGTCATGTCGCCTCAATCGTTCAGCGATAGATTGTCCCAATCGTCGCTGGCTCTTCCAGTCGCGATACATCGCACGCATCCCCGATGAGGCGAAGCCCCGGCGCGCATTGGACAGATCGCGCTACTGATGAGTATCCTGCCGCGACATCCCAAAGAGGAACCAAGAATGAGCGTCACTTGGACCAGGGCGGACAGAGAGATCGCCGGCATCAAACTCCACGTCGCCCGAGCCGGGAGCGGCCCGACGGTTTTGGTGCTGCATCATGATATCGGAACGGTCGACCAGCTACACTTTTATGACACGCTCGCGGCGAAATTCGACGTGGTGATTCCCCACCATCCCGGTTGGGGCAAATCCGAGCGGCCACAATGGATGCGCCATCCCCGCGACATCGCCGCGATATATGCTTGGCTGCTGGCGGATCTCGACGTTGCCGGCGTGTCGTTGGTGGGCCTCGGTTTTGGTGGTTGGATTGCCGCCGAAATGGCAAGCCAGGCGCCTCAGGCTTTCAAGCGGTTGATCTTGGTGGGCGCCATGGGGATCAAGCCACCCAAGGGCGACATTGCCGACCAGGCGATCGTTTCGTATATCGATTATCCGCGTGCCGGGTTTCATGACCAGGCCGCCTTCGCGTCGATCTATGGCGACGTCACCACCGATCAGCTGGAAGCCTGGGATATCGCGCGCGAAATGAGTTTCCGCACCGCCTGGAAACCTTACATGTATTCACAAACGTTGCCACATTTGCTCGGCGGAGTTCGTAGCCCGGCGCTGATCATCTGGGGCGACGACGACCAGATCGTTCCTCTGAGCGCCGGCCACGCCTATGCTCGCGCCCTGCACGAGGCAACCCTGACCACCATTCCGGACTGTGGACATTTCGCCGAAATGGAAAAACCCGATGCTGTCGCCAACCTGGCGATCGACTTTCTGTCGCAGAACTGAAGGAGGCTTGTCTCATGCATATGATGTATTTCACCGAACAGCCGATGGCGGCCTACGACGCCAAGGCCGGCCTGGACTATGGCGCGACCGCGCTGACGTTTTCCAACAAATACTTCGATCCGAATGAAGGCAGCCGGCTGTATAACGAGTATCTGGAAGAGTACATCCTGGCCGAGGAATCCGGCGCCGACGGCATAATGCTGAACGAGCACCACAACGCCCCGTTCTGCATGCAGGCTCGGGCCAACATGTTCGCCGCGATCCTCGCCGCGGTGACCAACCGTGTCAAAATCGTTATGTTGGGAAATCCGTTGCCGCTGACGGAAAATCCCGTGCAGCTCGCCGAAGAACTGGCGATGATCGATATGGTCTCAAAAGGCCGGCTGGTATCAGGCTTCGTGCGCGGCGGCGGCCAGGAACAGTTGGCAAATGGGGTCAATCCGGCGTTCAACCGGGAGCAATTCATCGAAGCGCATGACCTCGTGCAGAAGACCTGGACCGAGATTGGACCATTTCGCTGGGAGGGCACCCACTACCAGCAGCGCGTGGTCAACCCATGGGCGGTTCCGATGCAAAAACCCTATCCGAGAGTCTGGATTCCTGGAGTGTTGTCAAAGGAAACAGTTATCTGGTCGGCTCGGCAGCGCTATCCGTACATTGCTCTGAACACGTCGATTGAGGCGACGAAACAGATCCACGAGACGTATGATGCGGCGGCCGCAGAAGCCGGTTACACGGCCGGTCCCCAGGATTTTGGTTATCTTATCCGCGTGCATGTTCAGGACACCGAAGAAAAGGCGTTGCAGAACGCACGTCAGTTCATGTGGATGCAGGGTGAATTCACGGGTCTGGCCAATCCGGTGTGGGCGAACCCGGCTGGCTACTTCTCGCCATCCGGTCGTCGTGGTTTTGTCGAATTCGCCGTGGGGCGGGCGAAAAACCCTCGTGGCAACCCAACCTTCGAGCAGCAGGTGGCGGACACGATGATCATCGCCGGCACCCCAGATCAAGTCATCGAACGCCTGAAATATCTGGTGCGGGAGACCCGGCCGGGCATCATGGGCGTTTGGGGCAACGACGGGACCGTCAGCAAAGAAGACCGGCGCCGGTGCATTCAGCTATTGTGCGGAGAGGTATTCCCGGCGATCAAGGAATACGGCGCCAGTTTGGGCCTGAAGGACCCGTGGGAGGCGAACGCCCCGGTTCATCTGCGCTATTCCACGGACATTCCGGCGCAGAAAGTCGCGGCAGAGTAACGGCCGGTTCAAACGCGAAGGGCCGGATCTACCGGTCCTTCCGCGGCTGGCCCGTTTCTGACGTCGCGTCAAACGCCGCTTGTCATCTCGCCGAAGTTTCCAGCACGTAGCCTTTGCCAACCATGCAGGTTCGGATCTCGGCACGGACCATCCGAGGCCCTGTGATCGGGGAGATCATCCAGCTCCACGGGTTATCCGCGTTCTTGAGATAAACCGAACGGGAAGAAGACATGCGGCACGCCTCCAGGTCCGTTTTATAGTGGTCCGACATGTGATCGCCACGGATCGGCGGATCATAGGAAGCGCACCCGCTGAGAACGATCAGCAGTGCGGAGATAATAGAAAAGGCGCGGGACGAGACCATGTGCCGGATGGTACAAGGATAACGCAAATACGCCAGTACCTGGAGCTCGACGCTGATCTCGACGCGTCCGGATGACGCGGCGCTTCCCGAGTTCAGCTCCGCTTGTCCAAATGTTCGAGCAGTGCCACCGCGCCGGGTAGCTCGTGCCGCCGCTCCCGCAGCAACCTCTCGCCGCCAACAGCATAGACGGCAACAGCCGACAGAATGTCGCGCAGCCTCCCGGAAGCATTGGCATTGAACGGCAGCACGCAGCCGCCGGTGCGCTTGGCGAGATCCCAGAAAACCTCAGCGTCGCGGCACGAGACTGGGTCCGCCGTGTCGTGCAGCACAATCAGCTTGGTGCCCTGCGCGCCCATGGCGTCCGCTATCCGGCGGCCCTGGTTCAAATTCTCCTCGAACACGTCGCCGATGTAGATCACCACGTGCACCGCCTGATGCTTCAGGCTGGCGGAGAGGATCGGAAGCAGCCGGGTTAAGCCGGCCTCGCACGCAACCCCAGCGGCTCGGTCGCGAAGTGTGGCGGCGTCTTTGGTGAACGGCGTGAAGGTATGCACGCGCGAGCCACCATGCACGGCAAGCGCCACGTCCAGTTCGCCCGGCAGCGCTTTCACCAGTGCGTCCGTCACCCGCCGCGCGGCCGTCCAAGCCGGTTCACGCGATGCCGTGGCGTCCACTGCAAAAATCAGCCGGGCCCCCCCTGGTGGGCCGGCCTCTACCGGCGGCTCGGCGTGGATGGACGCCGGCAACGCGGCCGTGGCGGCTGTCACAGCGGTCGTCGCCAGCGTCTTCAGCCGGGACAACAAGCCCTCGGTCCGGACCGGCGCCGGCAGCGGTGCATCGTCGGGGATCAGGACGAAATTCGGCTTTTCGGTCATGGCCATCTCCGGTGGCACCGGTCTAGATACGCGTGGAGGCTTCGAGAGGTTCCGAGGCCAGGTTGCGCCTTGGGACTACAAGGAGGTCTTCCGCACCGGGCATCGACAAACGTGGTTAGCCGTCACCGCTCGCGCTCGCTACGATCTCCTCATCACCCGAATTTCAATCCAGCCTGGTCGTGCCAACGGCGTGACGGCTTACGTCCCCAGTGTCTCCACGATATTCGCCAATGTCGGCACCTGCGCCGACGGCCCAACCGTGGCCAGCGTCGGAGCAGCCCGGAAATGCCGCACCGCCGCCCTACGGATATCGGCTTGGGTCACGGCGTTGATCTTCCCCAGCACTTCCGAGGTCGGGATCACCCGTCCGAACGTCTGGATCTGCCGAGCCAACTGCTCGCAACGGCTGCCGGTGCTCTCCTGCGACATCAGCAAACTCGCCTTCAATTGCGCCCGAGCTCGGTTCAGTTCAGCCTCAGTAATCGCAGCCTGCACCTTGGCCAGCTCCGCCAGCACCACGGGCATCAGTTCCGCCGCCTCGCTCTCGCCAGTGCCGGCATAGATACCGAACAGGCCGCCATCCTTGAACGGCGCCGCGAACGAGTAGATCGAATACACCAGCCCCCGCTTCTCGCGAATTTCCTGAAACAGCCGTGACGACATGCCGCCGCCCAGTAACGTCGACAACAGCACCGTCGGATAATAATCGGCATCGCAATATCCGACCGAGGGAAACCCCAGGACCACGTGCACCTGATCCAGATCCCGCTCCTCCCGGAACTCCCCGCCGTGATAGCTCGCATCATCGACCGGCGGAGGCGCGCTGCCAGGCAAATCGCCAAAGTACCGTTGCACCAGATCGAGGACTTCCTCGTGCCGCAACTTGCCGGTCGCCGCCACTACGACGTTACTGTTGGTATAGTTGCGCGCCATGTAACCGGTCAGCACCGACCGAGGCATCCCCCGGATCGCCTCCTCCGACCCTAGCACCGCCCGTCCAAGCGCCTGGTCGGGATAAGCCGTGGTCTGGAAATGGTCGAAGATGATATCGTCGGGCGTGTCATTGGCCTGCCCGATCTCCTGCAGGATGACGCCACGCTCACGCTCGAGTTCCTCGGGCTCGAACACCGAGTGGGTCAGGATGTCGCCGATGATGTCGAACCCGAGGGCGGTGTCTTCTTTCAACATCTTGACGTAGTAGGCGGTCTGCTCTCGCGCCGTGTAGGCGTTGATGTGGCCGCCGACCGCCTCGACCTCCTCGGCGATCGCCGCGGCGCTACGGGATGTCGTGCCCTTGAACGCCATGTGCTCCAGAAAGTGGGAGACGCCGTTCTCGACCTCGGCTTCGTTGCGCGAACCGGAGGCCACATAGGCGCCGATCGAGATCGTCTCGACCCGATCCATGCGTTCGGTGACAACCG
Source organism: uncultured Alphaproteobacteria bacterium (assembly GCA_963819345.1). Lineage (GTDB taxonomy): Bacteria > Pseudomonadota > Alphaproteobacteria > Acetobacterales > Acetobacteraceae > Rhodopila. The sequence continues at coordinate 303,042 of CAWFVX010000010.1, read as the reverse complement.
TCAGGCCAGACGGCAGGCAGGTCAGTTGGATCGGTTCGTCCATTGTCGCGGGTTCTCTTCCAGAATTTCAGTTGAGTGAATATGGCGTCGCCGCGGCCTGTGCAACAAGGCGTGTGCAGGCGGTTTCTTCCTACCGTGTGCGCTGACGTGTGGCCGCACAACGGCGGTTTGGAATAGCGGTCCGCAAACAGCGGATATCCAATACCCGTGACCATTGGTTATCACGCCCATGCTAGTTCAACGCAGCCATCCGGCCGATCGCTGAACGCCTGCGAAACCCGATCATCAGCCGGTTCGCTGTCCTACTTGGTTCCCTTCATTGGGGCCAACTCAGTCCGATCTACCACCGGTTCACCAAAGGTTTCAGTCGCCGGACCGAAGGCGCTGCCGGATGGGCGGGATAAGTGACGGCGCAGACCCACAAGTCCTGCTGGACAAGCCGGATCGGCAGAGCGACGCTTGGCAACAGTTCGACTGTACCAAGGAGTGGCGATGGACGTCACGAACTGGCTGCGAGCACTCGGTCTTGAACGATACGAGGCGACATTCCGCGAGAATGACGTCAATGCTCGAGTTATTACCCCATCTGACCGCCGATGACCTGAAGGATCTAGGCGTCACCTCGGTCGGCCATCGCCGCCAGCTACTAGAAGCGATAGCGGCGTTGCGCCTCAAAGCTCCGCCGGCTGTTGACACGCGCAAACCGCCCGGCCCGACCGAGAACACTGGGCCGCCCGAGACTACCGCCGAACGCCGCCCGCTCAGCGTGATGTTCTGCGATCTCATCGGCTCCACCGCCCTCTCGGCCCGGCTCGACCCCGAGGATCTGCGTCAGGTCATCCGCAATTATCAGCAGTGCGTCGCCACCACGATCCAGCAGTTCGACGGTTTCATCGCGCGTTATGTCGGCGACGGGGTGCTCATCTATTTCGGCTGGCCGGAAGCACGGGAGACCGATGCCGAACGCGCCGTGCGTGCAGGCCTCGCCATCGCCACGGCGGTTAGCTCGACACACAAGAGCGGTGAGCCGCTGCACGTCCGAATCGGCATCTCAACGGGCCTCGTCGTCATAGGTGAGCCGATCGGCTCCGGTGACTCCCGCCAGCAAACCGCGGTCGGCGAGACCCCGAACCTCGCCGCCCGTCTGCAGGGCCTCGCCGGGCCGGATCAGGTGGTGATCGACGCCGCTACCCGCCGGCAAATCGGCGGCCTGTTTGAGTGCCGCGACCTCGGCACCGTCGAACTCAAAGGCCTGCCGGCGCCGGTGCCGGCATGGCACGTCACGTCAGAAAACCGCACGCTCGGTCAGTTCGAGGCCCTGCGCTCGGGCGGCACGCCGTTGGTCGGCCGCGACGAGGAAATGGAACTGCTGCTCCGCCGCTGGGCTCAGGCAAAGGGTGGCAGCGGCCGTGTGGTGTTGATTTCAGCAGAGCCAGGTGTTGGCAAATCCCGCCTCGCCGAGGCGCTAGCCGAGCGGATCGCCGACGAACCGCGCGTTCGGCTGCGCTACTTCTGCTCGCCGCACCATCAGGACAGCGCACTCTATCCGGTTATTGCGCAGATGGAGCGAGCGGCCGGGTTCCAGCATGCGGACTCGTCGGCGGCCAGGGTCGTTAAACTGCAAGAAATGCTTGCCGTGGCCGCGCCGCCCGTGGAAGACGTGGCGCTGATGGCAGATTTGCACGCACTCCCATCAGCCGATCTCTCCCCCGCTCGATTTCACGCCGCAGAGGAAGAAGGAGAAGACGTTCGAGGCGTTGCTGCGGCAGATTGAGGGTCTGTCTCGACAACTCCCGGTGCTGATGGTGTTTGATGACCTTCACTGGATCGACCCAAGTTCGCGCGAACTGTTGGACCGCACAGTAGAGTGCATTGCCAACTGGCCGGTGCTGCTGCTGGTGCTGTTCCGCCCCGAGTTTCAACCGCCGTGGATTGGACAGCCGCATGCGACGATGCTGACGCTGGCACGGCTCGACAAGCGCAATGCGGCGGCGATGGTCGCCAACGTCGCGGGGAGTGCGATGCTATCAGCCGAGATCGTGGAGGAGATCGCCGAGCGCACCGACGGCGTGCCGTTGTTCGTCGAGGAACTGACAAAGGCGGTGCTCGAAGCCGGGGAACAGGCGGCGGCGCTATCCGCCGTGCCACATCGAGGACCGGTGCCGGCGACCTTGCACGCCTCGCTGATGTCGCGGCTTGATCGGTTGGGACCGGCCGTCAAGGAGGTTGCGCAAACTGGAGCGGCGATTGGTCGTGAGTTTGGTTACGCGTTAGTAGCGTCCATCACCAAGGGTCCCGAGCCGGAATTAAACGAGGTTCTCGATCGGCTGACGAGAGCCGGCCTTTTGTTCGTCCGCGGCTTGCCGCCTCACTCCACCTACATCTTCAAGCACGCCCTTGTGCAGGACGCCGCCTACGGCACCATGCTGCGCGGCCGGCGTAAGCTTCTGCACGCCCGTATCGCCGCAACCCTCGAAGACCGGTTCCCCGAGATCACGCTTGCGCAGCCCGCGCTGTTGGCCTGGCATTATTCTGAAGCTGACCTCGCGAAAAGTGCTGTCGACTACTGGCTGAAAGCCGGTCGACAGGCGTTGGCACGATCGGCGTTCTCGGAAGCGATCGCCCTGCTACGCAGGGGATTAGGGGTGCTGGGTGGTCTGCCGGAAAACAAGTCGCGCCAGCAGCAAGAGCTGGACCTTCTCGCCGCGCTCAGGCCGGCGCTGGGGACAACGAAAGGCCACTCGGCGAAGGAAACGCACGAAACTCTTTTGCGAGCCCGTGCGCTGTCCGAACAACTCGATCGATCCGAGCATCTGGTGTCGCTGCTGTGGGGCCAGTGGCAGCATCATTCTTCGCGGGCTGAATTCAGGCTGGCGCTCCCGCTCGGCGAACAACTCGAAGAAATCGGCAAGACGCGGAACGATGCAGCGACGCAATCGCTGGGTCTCCATATGCAGGGAGCCGCCCGCTTGTTTCTCGGGGAGTTCGTTGCCGCCCGCGCTGCCTTCGAACGTGGCCTTGGCCTTTCTGATCCGGCTGATCCTGCGTATCGCTCAGTCGAGCTGTCGCCTGTCGACCCCTACGCTACGACACTTGCATACCTCGCGCTCACACTCGCGTATCTCGGCTATATCGACCAGGCCGGCTTGCAGCTTGATGAGGCGTTGTCGGAAACTCGTAGATCTGGGCGTGTCGCAACGCGGGCCGTCGTGCTCATCTTGGCGAATTGGATGGACTGGCTCACCGGCTTGCCGATGGTGCACCATGAGGAGTTTCTGGCGCTAACGACGGAGCACCATTTTCCTCTTTTGGGTTGGGCACTGGCATTCCGTGGACGGTCGTTGACCGTGTGCGGCAAAGCGCAGGAAGGTTTGACCGTTCTCTCGCAGGCGTTGGCCGAATTGCGCCCTACCGGAACCGTTCTCAATTCGCCGGTGCTGTTCACCTGGCTCGCCGACGCCCACGCCATGCTCGGACAGTCTACCGAAGAACAGAATTGCCGCGCCGAGGCCACGCGGATCGTCGAGACCACCGAAGAGCGCATGGATGAAGCTGAATTGCTGCATCGGGTGCTGGGCGATCTGCTGAATGGCGCCGGCGATCGATCCGCGGCCGAGCAGCATTATCTCCAGGCTATCGCTGTGGCCGAGCGGCAGAGTGCGAAGCTCTTCCAGTTAAGGGCGTCGGTCAGCCTCGGCCGGCTTTGGCGCAATCAGGGCAAGCGGGCAGAAGCTCGTGATCTACTTGGTCCAATCTATAGTTGGTTCACCGAAGGCTTCGACGCCCCGGACCTAAAGGAGGCGAAAGCATTACTAGATGAACTGGCGTGAAGGTTATGCGCCAAGCCAACCAGTGCCGCACCCCGCACTCTCCGCGGGAGTTAACGGGAAAGGGTAATCGCCGGCTGTGTCCTCCTGGACAGCTCGCGGCTGGCGGGGCCATGCTCTACCCACGGCCCGACCGGGGGAGCGGCAATGAACGTCGCGGACTGGCTACGAACGCTCGGCCTCGAACAATACGAGGCGGCATTTAGCGCGAATGAGGTCGATGTCGAGGTCCTGCCCACACTGACCGCCGACGAGCTCAAGGACATAGGCGTTACTTCAATCCGCCACCGACGGCGTTTGCTGGAGGCGATTGCGGATTTGCGCTCCATTTCCACAGGGTCAGACGCTCCCGCGCTCATTCCGCTCTTTCCACCCGGTGATGTCCGTGGCCAGCCCGGCACGCCTCAAAGCACCGCCGAACGTCGCCCCCTCAGCGTGATGTTCTGTGACCTTGTCGGTTCCACCGCCCTTTCGTCACGGCTCGATCCCGAAGATCTGCGAGATGTCATCCGCACCTATCAGGCGTGCGTCGCGAGGACCATCCAGCACTTCGACGGCTTCATCGCGCGTTACGTGGGTGACGGCGTGCTGATCTATTTCGGCTGGCCGGAAGCCCGCGAGACTGATGCGGAACGCGCCGTATGCGCCGGCCTCGCTGTTGCAGCGGCGGTCGGTGCGGCGCGGCCGAGGGGCGAACGGCTACAGGTCCGGGTCGGCATCGCAACAGGGCTAGTGGTCATAGGCGAGCCGATCGGTTCTGGAGACTCTCGTCAGCAGACGGCGGTCGGCGAGACCCCAAACCTGGCGGCTCGCCTGCAGGGCCTCGCCGGGCCTGATCAGGTGGTAATCGACGCTGCGACCCGCCGTCAGATCGGTGGTCTGTTCGAATGCCAAGATCTCGGCACCGTCGAACTCAAAGGCCTGCCGACCCCGGTTCCCGCATGGCGCGTGTTGTCCGAAAACCGCACGGTCGGACAGTTCGAGGCGCTACGATCCGGCGCCACGCCGATGGTTGGCCGCGAGGAGGAGATCGATCTGTTGCTGCGCCGTTGGGCGCAGGCCAAGGCCGGGAACGGACGGGTGGTCCTGATCTCCGCCGATCCTGGGGTGGGCAAGTCCCGCCTTGCCGAGGCGCTGGCCGAACGGATCGCCGCCGAACCGCACACCCGGTGGCGCTATTTCTGCTCGCCGCACCATCAGGACAGCGCGCTGTATCCGGTGATCGCACAGATGGAGCGGGCCGCAGGTGTCCGGTACGAGGATGGGCCGGCAGCCGGGATTACGAAGCTGCGGGCATACCTCACCGCCATCGCAGCGCCGCCCGAAGATGTGGCACTGCTCGCAGAGTTGCTCGGGTTGCCATCGGCCGACCTCGCCCCAACGCTTGTTCTCACGCCGCAGCGCAAAAAGGATAAGACGTTCGAGACTCTACTGCGGCAGGTCGAAGATCTTTCGCGGCAGCGGCCGTTGCTGATGATCTTCGATGACTTGCATTGGATCGATCCAAGTTCGCGCGAACTGCTGGACCGCACGATAGAACGGGTGGCGGACTGGCCGGTGCTGTTGCTGGCGCTGTTCCGCCCCGAGTTCCAGCCGCCGTGGATTGGGATGCCGCATGTGACGATGCTGGCCTTGGCGCGGCTCGACCGGCATAACACGGCGGCGATGGTCGCGAATGTCGCTGGGGCTACGGCGCTCCGGTCGGAGATCATTGCCGAGATCGCCGAGCGCACGGACGGTGTGCCGCTGTTCGTCGAGGAACTGACCAAGTCGATCCTGGAATCCGGCGGGGAAGGTGCAGCGGCGCTGTCTGCGACGCCACATCCGACGACGGCGGTGCCGCCAACTTTGCACGCCTCGCTGATGGCACGACTGGATCGGCTGGGACGAGACGCCAAGGAGATTGCGCAAACCGGCGCAGCGATCGGCCGTGAGTTTGGTTACGCACTGCTGGCGCCCGTGACCAAACTGCCGGAATCGCAACTTCTTGATGCGCTCCATCGGCTAACCAATTCCGGACTGTTGTTCGCTCGCGGCACCCCACCCGACTCCAGCTATGTCTTCAAACACGCGCTGGTACAGGACGCCGCGTATGGCACATTGCTGCGCGGCCGGCGCCAGCTTCTACACAACTGTATCGCCACCACTCTCGAAGACCGCTTTCCCGAAATCGTCGTGGCGCAACCAGCGGTGCTGGCCCACCACTGCACGGCAGCGGGGATTGCGGAAAAGGCGATCGGATATTGGCTGAAGGCCGCTCTCCAGGCGCTGGCGCGTTCGGCGACGAAGGAAGCGGTCGTCCAGTCCCGGAAGGGCCTGGAGGTGCTGGCAGATCTGCCGGAGAGCCCCGGGCGCCGGCAACAAGAGCTTGACCTAGAAGTCGCGCTGTTCTTGGCGCTTGTGGCAACGTCAGGCTGGTCGGCAGCAGAGGTGGGCGAGACCCTTGCTCGGGTGCGCGCGCTGGCCGAGCAGCTTAATCGGCAAGATTACCTGGTGGGGGTGATCGCGAGTCAATGGAGAATTCATCTGGTCCGAGCCGAACACAGGCTGGCGCTTGTGTTCTGCGAACAAGTGGAAAACATTGGCAAAACACGGAACGATACAGGCGAGCAATGGCTGGATCAGTTTTTGCACGGAGCTACCTTCCTTTTTCTGGGCGAGTTCGTTGCGGCCCGCGCCCAGTTGCAGGCAAGTATCGACCGCGCTGATCCAGCGCGCCGCGACCTGGAGCCAACGGTTACCGCTCTTTACCCGGAAAAATTGGCTTACCTCGCCCTGACCCTGGCGCATCTCGGTTATGTCGTCCAAGCGCAATCGCGGATTGACCAAGCAGTGCGGGAGGCCCGGAGCCTCGGGGACGTCCATTTGCTGGTTTACATGCTCAGTATGGCGCTGAGGGTAGATCAGGTCACTCGTTCTCCTATGGTGCACCTGGAGGAATTTCTGGCCCTATCGACCGAGCATAAGTTTCGACACTTTTCCAGTTTGGCGCTGGTGACCCGCGGGAGGTTGTCCGTTGCGAGCGGGCAAGCAGAGCAAGGCCTCGCGCTGCTCAGGGAGGGGAGGGAGGAATTGCGTGCTATCGGCGCCGTCGTCGGTACGCCCGCCCTTTTCACCTCGCTTGCTGTGGCCCATGCCATGCTCGGGCAGCAAGCTGAGGCACTCGACTGTCTCGCCGAGGCTGCGCGGGTTGTCGAGGCCACCGAGGAGCGGATCGGTGAAGCCGAATGGCTGCACCGGGTGCCGGGCGATCTGCTGGGCGCGGCCGGCGATCAATCCGGAGCCGAGCGGCACTATCGTCAGGCCATTGCTGTCGCGGAGCGGCAGAGCGCAAAGCTCTTCCAGTTGCGGGCATCGGTCAGCCTCGCCCGGCTCTGGCGCGATCAGGGCAGGCACGCCGAGGCCCATGACCTGCTGCGTCCAATCTACAACTGGTTCACGGAAGGCTTCGACGCGCCGGATCTGAAGGATGCGAAGGCATTGCTGGACGAGCCGGCATGAAGTTGGCGACCGCAAACCGCCCCTTTTGCATGACCAAAGCATTTATGTGCCTTCAGACCCAACGTCGCTTCTGGCAGTCAAATGTGTTAGCGATGCAGATCGATCGCCTCTTCCGGCATATCATCCAGTAGCGACCCTTCGAGGTCGATCTCAAGATTCTCGAGGTCGATCCCGTGCCTTTTCAGAAGCTGTACCGGCGCCTTATAGTATAGTTTGATGTCGTGGAACGGATCTGTAACGATCTTGGTAGCCCACACCAGCCCGGTCTGCACATCCTTGATCACAAACAACTGCAGGGTCCGGAAAGCTAGGCCACCCAGTCCAACCGCAAGCCACAAATAGCCGACGTGCCGGGCACAGTCGATCCCCGACGTATAGGGCGTGAATAACCCCAACAGACCAGGATCCAGCAGAAGAATCAAAGGCGAAAGCGCCCAAATCGACATCAAAACAACCTTGCGGCGGAGATTGTAGCCGACCTTGATCTCCTCCTTATACTCATGCGAGGCCTGATTGACGACGTCGTAGTCCTTCGGCTCGAAGAAGAAATGGCCGGCCTGCCGGCTGGTCATCGAAATCAGCCACCCGATCAGCGCCGCCATCGCCGGATCATCGAACATCACCGCATACGAACAGACGAAACTGATCGCGCTGAGCAAATGCAGCGACTGATTGACCCGGCTGTGGTGATAGTATCGATGGTCATCCCACCGTTGCACTCGCAGAAGCTCAAAAAAGCCGGCCATCGCTGTTCCTTTTGAATATCAGATCATTCTGTAGTCAGGCACGCGCCAAATCCGGCTACGCCGCTATGTCGTGCGTATCAGCCGGATCGGAGAAGAAATTGGCCTCGCTGTTGTTCAGTCTTGCAAATCGTATGAGCCAGAAATGGCCCATTGGAGGAAGCTCACGCCGTTCCAGTAAGCGAACCGGTGATTTTTTCGCCCAATGTTCGTATCGTGCCCACGGGAATTCGGTGCGCCAACCGAGCCGGCTGGTTACCGGCATAAGCCATTTCTCCATAGTGCCGCGCAGGCCTGTTTCGGCGCCAATCCGGCTCGTAAGGATAATCTCCCCGCCCGGCCGAACGACGCGAACGAATTCGTCGAGCGCCTTTTCCGGATTAGGAACGGCGGTAACCACATACTGTGCCACGACCACGTCGAACGAGGCATCGGGGAATGTAAGCTGCTCCGCGTCCATCACCGCGATTGTCTCGACATTGCTCAGCCGCAACCGCTTGATCCGCTCACGCGCCTTGTCGAGCATCGGCTCCGAGATATCGACCCCGACAATGTGGTTGCTCTTGGCATAGTGGTCGAGCGACAGACCCGTCCCGACGCCTACCTCCAGGATGCGGCCCCCGACACGTTCGGCCGCATCAACCGCCGCGCGGCGCCCCCGGCTAAAGACCGGACCAAAGACGAAATCGTAGACAGGCGCCCATCGACCATAGACCTCCGCAACCTGATGCCGTTCCAGTTCTCTCGCTAGTCCCAAGCTCGTCGCTCCTGTTCAGCGCGGCCTACCTACACTGATTCGCGGAGACCAATCCAGCTAGACGGAACAGACGCGGACCGAAACGCACGGCGCCGAACTGGCAAAACCCAAATAAATAACAGACATATCTGTAAAGTTACGAACCTTCAGGCGTTCCTCCCGCTATACCGCCGTACACGCAGGTCAGCCTGCTCCTTATGCCCGGCGAAATTCTCGATCGCGCATAGTCGAGAGCAGTATTCTCCGATCATCGCCGTCGCCTCGGGGCTGACCTGTTGGTATGTTACCGTTCTGAGAAATTTGCCGACCCATAAGCCGCCCGTGTAACGAGCAGCCCGTTTCGTCGGCAGAGTGTGGTTCGTCCCGATGACCTTGTCACCGTAGGCGACATTGGTCTCCTTGCCCAGGAACAGCGCGCCGTAGTTGGTCAGTCGATCCAGAAACCACCGCGGCTCCCGCGTCAGCACCTGCACGTGCTCTGATGCGATCCGGTCGGCCTCGGATACCAGTTCGTCGTCGGAATCGCACAGGATCACCTGCCCATGGTCGCGCCATGCGACGGCGGCGATGTCCGCGGTCGGCAGCACGGTCAATTGCCGGTCGATCTCAGCCTGGATCCCCTCAGCGATCTTCCGCGACGTGGTCAGCAATATGGCCGGCGAGGTCGGCCCATGTTCGGCTTGCCCGAGCAGATCGGTCGCGCACATCTCCACGTCGGCGGTGTCATCGGCGATGATCAGCGTCTCGGTCGGACCCGCCAGCAGATCGATCCCGACCCGCCCGAACAACTGCCGCTTGGCTTCGGCCACGAACGCATTGCCGGGCCCGACCAACATATCCACCTGGGCGATCGTCTCGGTGCCGAGCCCCATCGCCGCGATGGCTTGGATGCCGCCCAGCAGGTAGATCTCATCCGCGCCGCCCAGAGCCATGGCGGCGACCGTGGCGGCTGGGGGGACGCCGTTCAGCGGCGGCGTGCATGCGGCGACCCGCTTCACTCCCGCGACCTTCGCCGTCAGTACCGACATGTGGGCCGAGGCGACCATCGGATACCGGCCGCCTGGGACGTAGCAGCCAACACTGTTGACCGGGATGTTCTTGTGGCCCAGACGGATGCCGGGAAGCGTTTCGACCTCGATATCGCGCAGCGCGTCCTTCTGCGCCTGAGCGAACCGGCGGATCTGGGTCTGCGCGAACTTGATGTCGGTGATCACCTGGTCCGGAAGACTGTCCATCAGCGACCGGATCTCATCGGGCCGCAGCCGGAACGCCGCTGGTTCCCACTTGTCAAACTTCACTGACAGCTCCCGGACCGCCGCGTCACCTCGCGAGGCGACATCTTCCAGGATGGCCTCGACCGTCTGACGGACCTTGCGATCAGCTTCGGTCTTCTCCGCCTCGGTGGCACCTTGCTTCAGAACCCGGATCATCTGTTCGTCCTCCTCATCAGTCAGCGCGATAGGCGGCCTCCGGGGATTTCGCAAGTTCCGAGCCGCCCTCTCTCCCGCTGGGCCGAGCGGAGCAGGCAGGCAGCGGCGACGGAGGCCGCGACCATCAGGGCCGACCCCAACAGGAACGCCTGCTGGATCGGCAGGACGCCGAACAGGGCGACTCCGATGGCGCCGCCGGCCTGGCGGATGGCGTTCAGTGTGCCTGATGCAACTCCTGCCTGGGAACGCGGCACACTGCCCAGCAGGCTAGAGGTCATGACCGGCACCGCTATACCGGCCCCGGCAGGGATCAGCACCAGGCCGACGAGCATCTCGCCATAGGCCGTTTGGGCGCCAAGGCTGCTGAGCACGGCGCAACCGCCCGCGGCGATCAGCAGACCGGCGGACATGCAGCCGCCCGGCCCCAGCCGGTCCGCAATCCGGCTGGCCAGAATATTGGCGAACCCCAGCACCACGGGCAGCGGCAGGAAGGCGATGCCGCTCACCCATGCCGGCCAATGTCTGGTCACCTGGAAATACAGACCCAGCACGAACAAGGCCCCATAGAGCGTCATGTTGATCAGGAAGCCGACCAGGGTTGCGCCCGAGAACCTGCGATCGCAGAAGAACCGCAACGGCAGCATCGGGCGCTTGCAGCGGTTCTCCTGAATGATGAAGACGGCCGTTGCCATAATGGCGACGATCAGCCCGGCGCAGACCGGCAACGACGACCAGCCGAACCGGGGGGCCTCGATCACCGTGCCGGTCAGGCATAGAAGAGCGACGATCGCCAGCGTCTGTCCGAACCAGTCCAGGCGTGTATCGGTTGGGGTGGATGCGCCGACGAACCGGCGGGTCAGCCAGATACCGAGCAGTCCGACCGGCAGGTTGACCAGGAAGATGCTCCGCCAACCCAGCAGATCGACCAGGATGCCGCCCAGCAACGGTCCGGCGGCCAGGCCGACGGTGCCGGAGGCGGTCCACCAGCCAACTCCCCAGGCTCGCAGCTTTCCGTCGTCGCCGCAGGCCCGAGTCAGCAACGCGAGGCTGCTCGGGACCAACGCCGCGGCGCCGGCACCTTGCAGCACGCGGGCGGCGACCAGCGCGGGTTCGCTCCAGGCCAGCCCACACGTGGCGGACGCTCCGGTAAACAGCGCCAGACCCAGGATGAACACGCGGCGATGGCCGAGCCGGTCGCCCAGTGCTCCGGTGGACAAGAGCAGGGAGGCAAAGGCCAAGGCGTAGGCGTCCACCACCCACTGCAGCCCCAACACCCCGACCTGCCATCTGGCGCCGATCGCGGCGAGGGAGACATTAATGATCGAAACGTCGAGCTGGACCAGGAGGAAGGCCAGGCTCGTAGCGAAAACGGTGAGACCGATCCGGTTATTTTCCATGCCCGTGACGATGGGCATCGGGTGGTCGAATGTCCCGGCCGATCAGTTCGTCACGGACCGAACTACCAAGGAGACCTTGGGTCTGGACGCTGGTCGCAGGGCCAGCCAGGCGGCCCCGAGCATCAAGCTCATGCCGGAGGCGCCGCCCCAGTCGAGCTTCTCGCCGAACAGGCTGCAACCGATCACGACGGCGATCACCGGGGAGATGAAGGCGTAGGTTCCCGGCCGGCTGGCGCCCCAGTCGCGGACCAGCAGGAAATACATCGTCGTGGACATCAGCGCGCCGGGGACCAGCAGATACAGCCATGCCAGGAACGCCGGCCATCCCCAGTGCAGATGCATCGATGCCCAGGCGCCGGGCTCGACTGCGAGCGCCGCGACCAGCAACACCAGGCCGCCGATCAGGTCGGTCAGGCCGGCGAGCTGTACCGGTTCCAACGTTCGCATGATCGGGCGGGTCATGACGGAACCGGCCGTATAGCAGAGGACGCCGATGGTGACGCCGGTTGCGCCGATAACTTCCCAGACGTTCAGGGTCCCGGCGGCGGCGCTTGGACCGAACAGCAGCACGACGCCGATCACGCCTACGACCATGGCGCAGAGTTGCCTCGGGCTGAACCGCTCCTGCCCGGCGGTGACGGAGAACACCAGCAGCGCGATCGGCGTCAGTGCCGAGCTGATAACTGCAGCGAGGCCCGCGGTGATATATTTGAGGCCGTAGAGCTGGATGACCTGGTTCAGTGTGATCAGCACGATCGAGACGAACACCAGGCGCGGGATCAGCCGAGGCGGCGGCATGACCCGCTGCCCTCGGAAGCGGCGGAAGGCCAGGATGATGGCGCCGGCGATGCTCCAACGCAGGCCAGCGAAGATGCCGGGGGAGACGGTGGTGATGCCGATCTTCATTGCCAGCCAGGTGGTGCCCCAAACGAAGCAAATGAAGACAAACATCGCGCGCTGCGATGTGGTCGCTGAGCCGTTCATTTAGATATCCGCGCGCGTGCGCTGCTAGTGAACCGGATCGGTAGCGCATTCGGTCGAGTGTTTGCCGCGCCGAATCCGAATGGCGCGTATGCGCCGGGACGAGTTCGGGGTGGGTCGCGCATTTCGCCGAAGAAACGGGTTCGGTGTGTCCGTTACATTTATTTTGACGCGGCCTTTTTGGTGACTGCTAAGCGGCCGGCCATCTCCTGGATGAACTGCCAGGCGACGCGGCCGGAGCGGGCGCCTCGGGTGACCGACCATTCGACGGCTTCAGCGTGGAGTTCCTCGGGACTGATCGGCAGTCCGATGTCGGCGGCGTAGCCGTCGATCATGGCCAGGAAGGTTGGCTGGTCGCAGTTGTGGAAGCCGAGCCATAGGCCGAAGCGGTCGGAGAGGGAGACTTTCTCCTCGGTGAATTCGTTTGGGTTGATCGCGGTGGCGCGTTCATTCTCGATCATGTCGCGGGGCATCAGATGACGGCGGTTCGACGTGGCGTAAAACAGCACGTTGTCGGGCCGGCCCTCGATGCCGCCGTCCAGCACCGACTTCAGAGCCTTGTAGTCGGAATCCTCTCGCTCAAACGATAGATCGTCGCACAGGATGAGAAATCGTCTCTCCTGGTCGCGCAACAGGTTCAGCAGCTCGGGGAGCGTTCGAATATCCTCGCGGTGGATCTCGATCAGAACCAGACAACCGGGGGTCTGTTCGTTCGCCACTGCGTGCGTCGCCTTCACCAGCGAGGACTTCCCCATGCCGCGGGCGCCCCAGAGCATAGCGTTGTTCGCGGGCAATCCCCGGGCGAAGCGCAGGGTATTCTCCACCAGGATGGATTTTTGGCGATCGACCCCCTTCAGCAATCCGATCTCGACCCGAGATACGACCGGGACGGGAGCGAGGAAAGCCGGCACGGGATGCCAGACGAACGCATCCGCTGCCGAAATATCCAAAGCTGCGGCCGGGGGCGGCGCCAAACGCTCCAGCGCACCGGCGATACGCGTCAAAAGGTCGAACGTGGTCTGTTCCATACGAGCAAGGTTCCCCGGAGCGGATTGCGCGAAGGTGCCGGAAAAGGCGGCAGCTTGACGAAAGAGGGGCGGAAACTATGGTCCGGCCCGCCGTATCGCAAGGACCTCGCGCCGTCATGAACCCGTTTACGCTGATTACCCCGGCCTACGCTCAGGACGTTTCCGGGATGCTGGGGAGCGCGACCCAGTTCGCCCCTTTGGTGCTGATTTTCGCCGTGTTCTATTTCCTGTTGATCCGTCCGCAGCAGCAGAAACAGAAGGAAATGAAAGCGATGCTGCAGACGTTGAAGCGGGGCGACCGAGTGGTAACCGGCGGTGGCATCCTGGGGACCGTCCAGCGGGTGCCAATGGTACAGGACAAGGACGGCAAGCAGGTCGCGTCCGCTGAGGTGGAGGTCGAGATCGCGCCCAACCTTCGGGTTACCGTGCTGCGGGATACCATCACCAGCGTGATCAAGCCCGTTGCGGCCAACGACACCAAGCCGGTGAAAGACAAGGTCTCCTGACCGGAGGACGCGTCCGCGCCGGGGCTTTCTCAGCCTGATTTGGGCGAGCTGAAGGTGGTTTATCTGATTGTTTGATTGGCTGATTCATGCGCCTGGGTGATTCCGCCCAGCGCGATCATGACTGCGCTATGGGGAGGGTTGGACCGGAGCGCCGAGGTGCTGCAACGAGTTCAGCATTGCGTTGGCCCAGAGTTCGGGGTTCCACGTCTGGTCCGGCGCGGCATTTGTTGCGAGGTGCGGGGCGGTGGTGGGGTGGGCGTGGGGGCGCTGGGCGGCGGCGTGCGCCTTGTGCTCCTGAATGACCGCCATAATCTCGGCCTGCCGCATGTCGTCGATGGGTTCTGGCACCGCGGCGGGGTCGGCGGCTGGAAGTTCGCGGGCGAGACGCGCGTCCAGTGCCTTTTCGGTCTGCATGGCGGAGCGATTGAGGTTGTTGGCGCAGCCGCGGTAGCGGAGGCGCATGGACGGTGACATCTCGGTAGTTCTGGCCTCGGCGAGAGTGTCGAGGGTGGTCATGCCGAAGGCGATAATGTGAGCTGCCTGCAGCATTTCCGCCCGCGTTCGGGTGTCGTAGGAGGCCAGGGTGTCGACGATCTCGGAGCGGGCTTCGCGCTTGTCCTTGGCGGCGCCGATGAAGTACGGCAGCAGGAAGGCGATGATCGTCTCAAGAAACGAGCCAGGTCCGAGAGCCATGGGTCAGTCCGGTGTGTTGTTGTGGGTTTGTTCTAGCGCCGGTTGAGGATGATGTCAAGAACGTAACAAGAATTTTAATGCGGTTCGTGCAACGGCGTTGAGATAGTTGTCCTGGGATGCCTATTGAGGCGCGCGTGAGCGGGCGATCCTAAAAGACGAAAGCGACCTGCGTCCGCAATTGCCAAGTCGCCCCAAATTCAGGCCGAATGGCGTTGTATTAGGCGCCAATCAGCAGGTTGGCCGGAAGCTTGCCACCGATCTTGATCAAGCGTCCCACCTGACCGCCCACCGGCAACGTCCATTTTGTACTAGGGCCATCCCAATTTGCGGTGATGATCGGCACGGAGCCTGCAAACCAACCGCCTTCGAAGTTGTAATTGAAGAACGGATTGAAGGTGAAAAGGCTGTACCGATTGCCCGCCGGCCCTGAAGTGCCGCCGAGTGAAAACACGTTGTTGACTAGCGCTCCGGCGACAATAGGGCCAGCCAACTTGACGACAACGGCAGTGGGGCCGAGCCCCCAGACATTCGAGCCCAGCGTCTGGTTTGTGATCGTCGGCAGCTCAACGACCGGGCCAGCACCCCATATCCAGCCATTGACCGGCGTGCTTGGGGAGAGAAATGCCGAGGCGCTTGTTGCGCTTAGGCCAAATGGAACGCTTGGCCCTATCGGTTGATTTGTCGGGCTCCAGATCAGCGGCAAAATGGTTCGAGTGATCAGATTCCAATCCTGGTTCAAATGCATCGGTATGACCGGCTGGATGTTCAGGATGTTCTGCGTGCCGGTTTGCGGACCCACATTAAAATTCGTGTTATTTTGAAAGGGCACGCTGATCAGGTCGCCGACTGGATTTTGGAGCTTTTTTGCGAGATCGCTATCGCTTTCGCTGTCCACAGCACTGGCGTCGGGAGTCGCAA
This sequence comes from uncultured Alphaproteobacteria bacterium, assembly GCA_963819345.1. GTDB lineage: Bacteria > Pseudomonadota > Alphaproteobacteria > Acetobacterales > Acetobacteraceae > Rhodopila. The sequence continues at coordinate 287,261 of CAWFVX010000010.1, read as the reverse complement.
ATGTGGCGTTCGGAATCGTCACCTGGACGGGCGTTGTTTCGGTTCCAGGCGACGGCTGGGCATGTAGCGTCACGGACCCGAACCAAACGGCAACCGCCGCGGTCAACCCTAGTGGTTTGTAGATCGTCATCGCAACTTATTCTCCCGGGCGTTGGTTTAGTCCGCCTATCGATATCCCTAGCGGATAAGTCCGACGGGTAGGTCCGCCAGGGTTTATCCTGTAGCTGTTGTTTTGGTGGGCCGATTCACCCGATCGCCAAAATGCTTGAGTGAGGATCCGACCACTAGCCGGTCTTCGCGAGATCGCCCGGTTTCCAGGTTTGATCAAAAAATCCTTTTATGGCCTGTAGAGGCGGAAGATTACGAAATAGCCTTTGCCTGGCAAGGACTGCAGTCATCCACGGGTCGTGGACACACCACCAGCTGTGGAATGCCCCGCAGCATCGGGTTAGTCCCGAACCGGATTATGCGTACCGGGAGGCGTGTAGGTCGTTCAGGCCTGTCCTTGGCTGTCGCGATAAAAATCTTTTTGGCTTCCCCACTTTGTGGCCCACGTCACAGCGGCCTCCTGCCTCAGGTGCAAATGTCAGGCACCAGACAAGGAGAACTGCCATGGCCTACATTTCCCCGATTGCGATAGAGACCGCGCTGCGCTCCATCGACGAGATAGCGCCGGAGGCCATTCGCCATAACCAAGCGACTGAGGCCGCACATATTCTGCTGGCGAGCTCTCGTAGGCATGCCCGGCGGTTTGCAATTGCCATGCACAGCCGTGTCGCCCGTGGCCTGGACGCAGCCTTGATTGAGCATTGGGCACGGGTCGTGATGGAAATCGCGCGGCTCACTCAGTCGAGAAAAGCAGCCGCTTAGACACGATCGCTGCAAACGTGGTGCGCACCTTTGAGGCGCGCACCACCGCGGTTCAATACGGGATCAGTGCAATCGGACGCCGCCTGGTCCAATCAGACCGGGGTAGGGTGCCTTGAATTTGTAGATGGTTCCGCTGACGGCGCCCTCCATGTAGATATACTGGTTGTTCTCGCCGCCAAACGCGAAGTTCGTGGCCGACGAATCGCCATTCGGGAGCGGCACATAACCGACGATAAAGCCGCGCGGATCATATTCGATGATTCCGCCGATACCGCACGCCGCCCAGAGATTCCCATGCACGTCGTAGTGGATGCCGTCAGGCCCGCCATTGCCTGGATTATAGCTTCCGGCGGTGGCGAAGAAGAAGGTCGTGTGCGATGGATCGCTGGCACATTGAGTGCAGGCCGCATTCGGTCCTTTCAGGAACGAATAGTAGAGCATCCGGTTGGAGGCGTAGTCGGCGACGGCCAGGGTGCCGTCATCCGGCGAAACCGCGATGCCGTTGGGAAAACTGCCGGTCGAGATGATACGCCGGAGGATTCCGTCCTTGGAATATTGATAGACGGCACCGGCCTTATCCACCGTATCCGGTCCCGGCCCTGAGCCCCATGGATCGGTAAAATACAGGTTGCCCTCGGCGTCAAAGTCGAGGTCGTTGGGACCCTTGAAGAGTTCGTTATGGAACGTCGAGACGAGTGAACTTACTTTCTTGGTCTGCGGATCATAGACGAGGATACCAAGGTGGCGGGTCGTAACGTAAAGCTTGCCGTCGTGCCAACGCGTGCCCTGCGGCTCGCATGCGGGGCCGAGATCATCCCCCTTCGGATCGCAATTAAACCCGGGGACAAGTTTCCCGGCAGGGGTCAGGTAGGATACCCATCCGGTGCCGATCGCGACGAACCAGAAGTTACCGTCGTTATCGAAGGCGCCCCCCTCGAGAAACTTGCCCTGCGGCTGGTCGTGGATATCCGCGAATAAGGAGACCGGCCCGATACCCGGCGGCGGGGGCGGAAGACCCCACGGCTGCACCTGCTCAGGCGATGGAGGGCCCGCGAGCGGGGGCGGCGAGACGGACTGGGCCTGCGCCGACGCGGTGTGTGGGGTCACCAACGAGCCACAGAACGCAAGCGAGAGCGCGCAAGCGGCGCTTGTCAACCTAGGTAGCATGATGATTCCTCCGATGCGTTTGCACCGCGCTTCAAGCCTTTGCGCAGCGCCTCAGGCATCTACCGAATTAGAAATCCGGAGGGGGATGGCTGTCAATCGACGGGACCTAGGACAAAGTCTTGGACCCACGCCATCTAACGGATGGTTAATAACCTCGAAACATTCGCGGTGCGCGCGGTCGCAAAAGCCGCGTAACGATTGATACTAAAAAGTCGCCTCTTGAACTGCTGCCGCCTGTCAGGGCTCAAAGGCCCGCTGTGATGCTGCGGCGGTGGTCCGGCTCATGCCCGGAGCCGTCGGTGTTGCAAACCTCTGCCTACAGTTCTGAACTTTTGCCGAAACGACGACGGCTGACACGAGCTAACACGTCTGGAGAGCAACCGAGGCAAGCAGAAGAAGAATAAGAATTGCAGCCACGGCCTGCCGGAACCGCAACGGATGGCGCTCAATAATCTATCGCCGCCGAGGCTGCCGGGGTGTCGCTTGCCGAAGTTCCGGTGTCGTGTAGCTCGGCGTGCCAGGAGCCGCGCTGGCCGGGAAGTCGTCGATATTGGGCCACCGCGCAACGCACAGGTCGATCAGCTTCAGCCCGCCATCCGGTTGCAGCGCGACATTTTCCGGCTTGATGTCACGATGCCCCACGCCGGCGCGACGCAGCGCGGCGACGCCCTTGGCAAGCTTCATGGCGATGTTGAGCCCTTCGGCCCGTCCCACGGGTGCGCGGCGCAATCGTTGCTCCAGCGTTTCGCCGCGGTAGAATGGCATTACGGTGTAGAGGCAGCTCCGCGTCGCGAGCGGTGTCTCGATCACCTCGCCGATCCCAACGACTGCCGAAGCGGGTGGCGATCCAGAGCTCCCACAGGAAGGCCAGTCGCTGGGCCGGTTTGATTGCGGGCGAGCTCAGAGCCTAACATGAACTTTGACGTGGTTCTTTCGCTGGCGGTGCGGGATGGTTCGCCGTTGGTGCCAGTTTGTGGGGCACGTTGGCGGCTAGATGTCCCGTCTTCGCTGCGCTACGCGGGGCCCCGTGCTGCGCGCAAGGGCGGGCGGAGCCAGCGGCGTCTCTGGGTCCGACGCACGGGCACCGCAATGTGCACAACGGGCTCACACGAAGTAAGTGCCGCCCAACTGCCCCGCTCGCAGTTTGGCCTGCACTCGTCCCGGCGAGAAACTCTAACTCGCGTGTAGCGTAACAATCATGCTAGTGTATCGCTACAAGCAAAAGTCAGCAGCTCGCTGGCTGCGCTGACCAATGAAACGGCTCGCCCAACGCCAAATGCTGTGCAGGATCTCTGGAGTCCGAATGAAGGCGACGATCGCCGTGTGCGGCCTGTGCGGCATCGCCGGATGGGTCCTTTGGGCCCTGATCCTTGGCCGAGAGTTCGGCCAGGACTGGATGGTCTTCTACACCGCCGCCAGGGCCTATTTCGATGGCGACACGGGGTTGGTGCTTGACGGTGAGCGGCTGACCGAGACGATCAACCAGCGCTACATCGGTAGCTTCCTATCCTCACCGCTGATTTTCCATCCGTGGCTCTATCCCCCCCTCTTCCTGCTGCTGTTGCTGCCGTTCGGGATGCTGTCATTCTCGGTGTCGTACGCACTGTTCATGGTTCTGACGTTCTCGGCCTTCTGCCTGGCGGTTGCCCGGTTCACCCGCCGACTGATCCCGACAGGACTGGCGCTGCTGCTGTTCCCACAGAGTGCGTTCGCTTACCTCGCTGGACAGAACAACTATCTGACCGGCTCCATTCTGGTCGGCGGATTCAGCTTATTGGGTCGCCATCCGCTGCTGGGCGGGGCCGTGCTCGGAGTTGGCACCTACAAGCCACAGCTATTCGTCACAGTGCCAATCGCACTGCTCGCCGGGCGGCAGTGGAAGGCGTTGGCCAGCGCTGCGGCGATGGCGCTGACCCTAGCCTCCGGCAGCGTGGCCGTGTTCGGCATCGGCTTCTGGCAGGACTGGTTCAAGTTGATGATTTCGCCGAGCGAGACCTACCAAAGCTGGCTGTATGCCGGTCGTCTAATCGGCCAAAGCGTGTTTGCCTGCGCTGTGCGAGCCGGAGCTTCCACCGGCTTCGGAAACGCTCTCCAGGCCATCGCTGCCTTGTTTGGAGGCATTTGCGTCGGTTGGTCGTTCCATCGCGGGGCCCCGGCAGATCTGAGCCTGTGCGTGCTGTTGGCTGCGGCGCTTCTCGTGAGCCCTCACGTCTCCAGCCAGGACGGGATTCTGCTGGCCGCTGGCTCGCTGGTCTTGTTCCACCGAACGCTGGAGGATGGACCTCGCGCCGGCGACTACCTGGTGATCATTGCGGTGTGGCTAGTCGAGTTGCTTGATCCTCCTGCCCTTGCCGCAGCGAGTCCCGTCTTCCACGTCGGCGTGGTGACGCCACTGGTCCTGTGCGCCTTCATGGCCGCGGTCCTGGTGCGAATACGGCATGAGAAGAGCCCTTCTCCGATTGCACCGACTGAGGTCACCCCCACGCCATCATTTGTTTCGCCTCATGAGGCCTAATCTCCATCAAGTCGCCATTTGGCTCTTGGCACGTGATCCCCGGCAATGAACGTTGTGGAGTTTCGTTTCTGTGTCAATTGGTTGCCATCCAAACAAAAAGCTGCTTGACGTCCGACCTATGAAGTGTGCATCTGGGTCTTCAACGATCTCCTGACCGGCGTGTGTTGTCTCTGCGTCCGCATCTTGGTCGTTGCCGCCCGTCCGAGAGTTTTCAATTCTCACCCCCCCGTTTTTACCCCCGGTTCCAGGATATGCTGTTGCGTCGCACTTGGCTGCGCTTTATCCCGACCCTCGTCGGCTTGATTGCTTTCGGTCTGTTGGCCACGCTCTATGTGCTCGCCACACCGCTCTATCTGGCAATCTTATTTTTTATCGGTATAGACCCGTGGTCCTACCCGTTTCTCGACGGCCAGTTCATGTACGCCATGAAGCACTGTTGGGAGCACGGTGTCGATATTTATAAAAGCGTACCATGCGACGTCGTCCCGGGTAATAAGATGGCTTACTCGCCGTTGTGGCCACGCCTGCCGTTCCTGCCTGACGACACGACGGCTCGAGTTCCAATCGGGTTGGCGACCGATGTTCTGCTATTGCTGTCGATTTGCGTTTTGCCACCAGTAAAGACGGTCCGCGAAGCCGCTCTGCTGACGCTGGCGACCCTCTCGACCATGGTTTGTTTTGCTTTGGAACGAAACAATATAGATGTTTGGATGTATCTGCTGATTGTCATCGGGGTCTTGCTGTTTATCCAGTCAGGCGCGATGCGATGTCTGGCTTATTTCGTATTCTTTACGGCCGGATTGCTCAAATACTACCCCCTGGCTCTCATGCTTTTGGCAATAAGAGAACTGCATGCGCGATTCCTGTTGATCGCCGCCCTGAGCAGTGTCGGGCTTGCAGTTTTCGCAACCGTGTTTTGGAGCGAACTCCTGCAGGAGTTGCCTAACATTCCAGCAGGTTCACCATTTGCCGATCTTGTGGGTATCGCCAATATGCCCCTCGCGAGCGCCCAGGTCGCGGCGCCCCTGATCCGGTTGGGTCCACAGGGTCAGGCCATCATCGCATTGTCGTTACGGCTGGCGTTGACCGCGTTGGTGCTTGGCCGTGCGATTATGCTTGCTGGACACCCTGCCTTTGCCGCATCGATCGACCGCGTGGCGCGGACTGATACGGTCTGGCTTGTGACCGGTTGCCTAACCATGGGCGCCTGTTATCTTCTTGGTCAGAATGTTGGGTACAGGGGAATTTACCTTCTCATCGTGCTAAGTGGGCTTCTTGCGCTCTGCCGGGCCTGCGAGGCGGGCAGGTTGCGGTCGTATCTGGTAATCTCAACGATCATAGTTGTGCCGATCATGTGGATGGAAGGAGCTCGCGGCTGGGTCGCGTTGTTGCTCAAGGACTCGCCGTTGCCGGTCAAGGCAGTTTCTGCCTTTTTGCTCTGGATCACGCGTGAATTGCTCTGGCTCAATCTTGAATGCGTGCTGCTTGCCGTGGTGATCGCCTATGCGATGCAGTCGGCGACCGGAAATGCGGTGCGGTCAAGGCTGGGCTGGCTGGTGTCGGCACGGCGGATTGTCAACAACTGATCTGTCTGCGTGGGTGCCGATCACTCCAGGAGAAGCGCGGGCAGCATGCCTTGGGCGAACCGTCGTTCAGGCGAGTTGCCGTTCCTTCCGCGTTTAAAGGAGAATTGCCGGAAACTCGTGGGATGATCGGCTTCCGCTCAATCTTTGGTTGCAACGGCACCCGGTTCGAGTTCGAAAACATTCAAATCATGAGCGTACTCCCTTCGCCCGCGCCGGCGGACAAACAAATCTTTCGTAAAAGTGGGCCAGTAACCCACGGTAAGGCAGCGCGGGTTGGGCGTATGGTTGATGTTCAGGCCTTGCGTACCATTCTCACTTCGATTTTGATGCCGCTGCAAAGCCTGAGTTTCGTGTTTTTTCTTCTGATGGCCGTACTTGGAGGATTGCGCGGGTGGGTCGTGTTGCGGGCCATCGGCCACCCTGCACAACTCGGCGCACTGATATCGATGTTCTGGATCGGCTCGGCGCTGAACCAGATTATGCCGTCGGCAAGGGGAGACACTATACGGGTTTGGCTTTCGGTGCGACGAGGATATCAGTTGCGCTCGACCGTTAACAGTATCGTCCTCGGGCTTCGCGTGGATGCTACAACTTACCTCGCCTGCATTCCCCTGGTGGTGGCTGTCACCGTCATTCCGATTTCCATCGCGGGATGGGGATTACGCGAAGGTTTGCTGGTCTCACTGCTGTCACATGCCGGTATCCGGCCGGACGCCGCGTTGGCCTTTTCCTTGATGTTCGGTCTGTTGAGTGCCGCGTCCTGCCTGCCGTGCGTGGCTTGGTGGTGCCTGCGGTCTGAACGTGTGACAGCCGTGCTGTCTTGATGCCAATTCGGGACCTTCGCTTGTGAGCGACGTGGCTTCGCCCCTGCTAGCAATCATTTGTCCAGTTCACAATGAAGAACTTGTGATACCGCTGTTCTTCGACCGCATGTTGCCGGTTATGGTGCGCCTCTTGCCGAACTACAGTATCCGGTTGGTCTTTCTTAATAATGCCTCAGTAGATTGCACGCTCGAACAGATTCGTGTAGTTAGGAACCGGTGGCCCGAAACATATGTTATTTCGATGAGCCGTAACGTTGGCTATCAAGCGTCTTTGGAGTGCGGCCTGCGCACGATTGATGCCGATCTTTACGCCATTATTGATGTAGATTGTGAGGATCCACCCGAGATGATCACGCAATTCATTGAGAAGTACGAACAAGGTTTCGACATCATCTACGGCAAGCGCGGGGATCGACCGGAGCCAAAAGTGATCAATTCCAGCCGCAAATTTTTCTACCGCTTGCTGCGAAAAATCGCGGATGATGATGTGATTCTTGACATGGCAGAGTTCTCGCTGTTTACGCAGGAGGTTCGCGATGCAATCATTGATGATCGGTCTTCCTTTCCGTTTTTGCGCGCATCTATTGGGCGCGTCGGATTTCGGCGGGCCGCACTTCCTTTCACCCGTCAGAGACGGATTGCCGGCCTTTCGCACTATAACCTTCTTGGCATGTCGATCTTCGCGATAGGCGGTCTGCTGGCTGCATCCACCCTGCTACTGCGGCTGCCGGTCTATATCCTTCCGTTTTGGCTCTTGACTTTGTGTATTCTTGGAGCCTGGTCGATCGCAGCCAGCTCACTTTGGATCGCGATGGCCGCCTTTATCGTGTTTGCAGCCTATGTCGGCGCCTCCATCGCGTTCACGTCCTTGTATGTCGCGCGAGCTTACAAGAATGGCCTACAGCGCCCTAACGCGATCATCGATCGCAAGATCAGCACTCTTCCCCCTCGGCGAGCTCTGACAATATGACAGACGCTGTGTGCCGTGTATGCGGCGGGGATGGCATGAGACCGCTATACCGCGCGGCCCGGGATTACATCACCGGCGATTACTTCGAGGTGCGGTTCTGTCCAACCTGCGGCTGTGGCCGGACATCTATCTCGACGGAAGACCTCAGCCGATATTACCCGACCCAATATCGCCGGTACAACAGAATCATCTCAGGAATATTGAAGGTTCTCTATTGGCGCCGCGTGACGCGTTGGGCTCGGTTATTTGCAGTGCCCGGCTCGGTATTCGAAGTGGGGTGCGGTAACGGACTGATGCTAGCGATGCTGCAAGATCTGGGCTGGCGCGTGGCTGGCAGTGAGCGGACCCCGGCGGCCGCCAGCATTCCCCATGAGCAATACGGCTACCCGGTGGTTGTCGGCGGCCCGGACGCATTGGACCCAGCCGAACGCTTCGATCTTCTGCTGATGATTTACGTTCTCGAACATCTCGATGATTTATCTGCCACCTTACGGGCGCTGGCTGCGCGCTTGAAGCCGGGTGGCAAGCTAGTTATCGGCGTGCCGAATTTTACCAGCTGGCAATCGCGCTTCGGCGGTGACACGTGGTTTCACCTGGACGTGCCACGCCACCTGCATCACTTCTCGCTGCAGGGGCTGACAGCGTTGATAGGACAGCATGGCCTGGCCGTTGAAAGCGTGTCCTACATTTCCCCAGAACACGATCCCTTTGGTTGGATACAAAGCGTTCTAAACAGGATCGATACCAGGCCGAACCGCCTTACCCGATTGTTGATGCGCATGGACCGGCCCGATCTGGCCAATTCTCTTCACCTCGCCGCGGGCTGTATTTTGGGGTTGGCGGCCATTCCGCTATCGATTGCTGGTTGGATGACGGGGCAGGGCGCGCTGATGGAAGTTACCTGCACGCCGAGTTCGGCTGCGACTTGCCCGGTCTTGCGCAGCGACATATGTCAGGTTTCGCGCGCTGGCGGGGCGAGCGTGTGTCCGGCGTAGTCTTCATTGGTGTTTCGGCCGCCGCGCCCGGTTGCAACAGCGACTTGCACGGCGAGAGTTTTGATCACGATGCGGTCCGCGGAGGGACATCGAGGCAGAACGCTAGGGAGACTGCGCCGACCAGGACAAGACTCACGGCCCATGTGATGTCCAGATTGAACCAACTGCGGGCGATGAATTTCAGGCCGAGATAGCGGTAGACCAGCCACGCTGTCAGGCCGCCCGCCGCGATCATTGCCGCGGAGTGGACGACGGAAACCAGGACCGCCATGCCGAGGTCGGCGCTGATGAGGGTGCCGGCGGCGGCGTGACCTTGATCCAGGCCGGTGGTTTGGCATAGCCCGAGGTAGATCGGCACAAGCATCAGTCCGGCGCCGTGGGCGATGGCGACAGCGAACGACCAGAGCCCGAGTTGCGTCGGCCGGATGCGCGCCAGGGCTCGGGGATGGCGCTGGTGGAGGAGGCGGAACAGGCCGAATCCGATGACCAGGAGGCTGGCGCCGACCTGGATCTGGCGTTGCCAGTAGACCAGGGTGATCAGCAGCGAGAACGGCAGGATGACCAACAGCATCGCGAGCACATGACCCAGCGAGAGCGGCCAAAACGTCGCCATCAGGGCTCGGGGGTTTTTATCCATCAGCCCGGCGGAGACGGCGAGCGGCCATCCCATGCCGGGGTTGATGCCATGGTAGATGCCGCTCGCGATGATCGCCAGCCAAAGGCCGGCAGGTGCCCAGTCTGCGGCGGTCTCGTTCACGCCGACGGATAGCAGAACGAATCCGTCGAACAGTCGCCACCCTCGAGCCGGATTTGATGTGCGCGGTAGCCGTCGGGGAAGTCTATCCAGAAGTCTTTGGCCAATGTTAGGCCGCCGTCTTGGCCGGCTATCGCCATGACCTCGGCGCCTGGGACACCGTTCGGGTAGAATTGATTGTCCCAGGTGGAGTAAAGCGAGTTGGTCCAGTAGACGCGCTTGCCGTCGCGACTGATCTCGACCATCTGCGGGCCGCCGGCAAGCAGCTTGCCGTTGGGGTGCGGGGTGCGGCGGGTGATGCCGCCGGCGTGGACCGAGCCGGAGAGTTTGGGTTTTCTTGGGTCGGATACGTCGTATTGGCGCATCTCGCCGGTGCCCCAGCAGGCGACGTAGAGGAACTTGTCGTCCATCGACAGGTCGATGTCGGTCACCAGTGGGGGGACGGCGCCGAAACCCTGCAGCAGTGGCGGCAATTGGTCTTTCGCGGCGGGTTCTGCCAGGATCGTGGCGGTTTTTTCGATGTGGAATTTACCGCCCTCGCGCCACCAGGTCCAGATCGAGCCTTCCAGGTTGGAGGTGTCGACGACGACGCCGAGAAAGCCATATTCTCGGGCAGGATCGTGCGCTGGCCGCACCTCCAGCGCCATCTGGTGGTTGGCTCCCAGATCGATGGTCTGCACGTTGCGCCGGGCTCGCAGATCCCAGAAGTGGATGTGGTGGCCATATTTGTTTGAGAGCAAGTCTTCTGGGACGATCCCGTTCTCGAACTGCGGCGGCAAGCCCCACTCACTGGTGACCATGTAGTCACGCGGCAGGTTCCACCAGAAATCATAGTGTAAGGTTTGGGGACCGCGGTCGATCTCCCACCGGCCGAGGATGTCGAAGGTCTCGCAGTCCATAATGAAGACGCCGGGGGGACCGTCGGTGCCGTCCTTGCCGCCGCCGCCGAGCGTGCTGACGTAGATCCCTTCTGGGCCGCAGTGCACGGTGTGGGGGCGGGAGTAGCCAGTCTTTTTGAAAATCTCATCCGGCTCGATGATCTTGTGGATTTTGGCCTGGGTGGGGTGTGGCTTGGTGTCCACGATGTAGATGCGCGATGAGCGGATGCCGGGGATGATCAGGTAGCGCCGTTCCTGGAACGCGTGGCCGGTTAGTGGCGACAAGGACGACGAGCAGGCATTCCAGCCGAAATGGTGAAACTCGTCGCCCTTGTGGGGCATCGTTACAGTATGGACGACTTTGCTGTAGGTGGGCGAACCGGGCTTGACGTCGATCACCGCGAGGGCATCGGGCTTGGAGGAGTTGGAGCTGAGCAGCGCGGTGTAGGCGAAGTTCTCCGCCGGCGCTTCCATTGCCAGCTTCGGCGATGGGTAGAAGGTTGGATCTGGCCGCATTGTCATTGCAGGAAACGCCTTTCTGTTGGTGCCGCGAAGTCACTGGGCCGAGGGTGGTGGATGCCGGGCGATCCAGTGACGCGCGATTTCGATGCGCCGGCAGATCCACACGCGTTCATGATTCTGCACGTAATCGATGAACCGAGCCAGTGCCTCGGTGCGGGCTGGGCGGCCGGTCAGGCGGCAATGCAGACCAACCGACATCATCTTCGGCTCTGTTTCGCCCTCGCGGTAGAGATTATCGAATGCGGCCTTCAGATAGGTGAAAAAGTCATCTCCAGAGCTCCAGCCTGGACTTAGTGTAAACTTGAAGTCATTGGTATCCAGCGCATAGGGCACGATCAGTCGCGGTTTCCCGGCGATGTGGGTCCAGTAGGGCAAGTCGTCGTTGTAGCTGTCGCTGTCATACAGCGTCTCGGTCTCTTCCATGACCAGCCGGCGGGTGTTGGGACTGAAGCGGCCGGTGTACCATCCGAGTGGCGGACTTCCGGTGGTCTCGCGGATTGTCTGTACAGTTTTTCGGATGTCCTCGCGTTCATGGTCTTCGGGCATGTCGGCGTAGTCGATCCAGCGCCACGAATGGCTGGCCACCTCATGCCCGGCTTCGGCCATGGCGATCCCGGCTTCGGGGTTCCGTTGCAGGGCCAGCCCAACCGCCCAGGAGGTGAACGGAACGCCGCGGTCGCCGAATAATTTCAGCAGCCGCCAGAAGCCGGCGCGGCTGCCATATTCGAACATCTCCTCGCTGGAGAAGTGGCGTCGTTTGACCGACGGCATGCCAGTCATCTCGGGCGTCACATAGATCTCGGCGTGGGGATCGCCGTCCATGACGTTGTGCTCGCCGCCTTCCTCGTAGTTCAGGACGAAGCTGAGCGCGATGCGGGCTTGCCGGGGCCAGTCGGCCTGCGGGCGGCGGCGGCCATATCCAATCAGATCGCGTGGTCTTGAGTTATCCATGGATCGAATTACCTTGAGACGGATCGCGTCGGTCCGCGGGGCTTTTGCTGGGTCTGTTAGTCAGGTATTATCCGCGTTTGCAGCCGTCGGGATATTATATGGCCAACCGTACGCCAACAAAGGGACAACATCGGGGTCCGTTTTTCTTGGGGTAATTTCGGCGGTGCATCTGGACCACGACGGCGTCAATGAGGATGATCCGGCAGGCAGATGTGAAGGATTTTTCATGAACACACTTGTTTTAGGTCGACGGGGTATCATGGCGGCGGCGACCGCGGCCATCCTCGTCCGTGTGCCGCGAGCGATGGCAGACAACCCCGTCCTGACGCCGGTCAATCAACTGGTTGAGGGTTTGCTTCGGGTGATGAAGGCGGGGCACGCCGCATCGTTCTCCGAGCGCTTCAATATGCTGGGGCCGGTGATCGATCAAAGCTTCGACCTCACCACGATTCTGAAGGAATCTGTGGGCTTCGCGTGGCAATCGATGCCGCCTGATCAGCAGTCGGCGCTGGGGCAGGCGTTTCGCCGTTATACCATATCGTCCTATGTCAACAGCTTCGACGAGTACAATGGCCAGCGGTTCCAGGTAAATCCGGAAACGCGGTCCGTGGGTGACGATGAAGTCGTCCGGACCCGGATCATTCCGACATCTGGGAGTGGGCATGACCTGGATTATGTCATGCATGAGGGTCCGCAGGGCTGGCGTATCGTTGATGTGCTCGCGGACGGAGCCATCAGCCGGGTCGCGGTGCAGCGGTCCGATTTCCGCCATCTCATTCGGCAGGGTGGGGCGCCTGCTTTGGCCGAGAGCCTGGCAACCAAGTCGGCTTCTCTATCGGGTTAAGATTTGGTGCCGGATTGTTTGGGCTGCCAAGCGTCGAGCGGCTCAAGCCGATTTGTGTTCGGCGATGTTGTCGGCCCCGGCAATATGCCGGGGCTTGAGTACGAATCATGCGTTTGTCGGGGTCATGCGTTTGTTGGGGGCAGTAAAAATGGGGCGGGCTGGCGGATCTATCTTTATCGCCGCTGTGACGATCGTGCTGATGGGTTGGTGCGCACCGGCTTGGGCGCTGCCTGTTGAGGGGACCTGGAAAGTTCACGACCTGGTGCTGGATATTTTCAGCTGCCAGGAAGCGGTTTGCGGCAAGGTGGTGTGGACAAAGAGTCCGCAGCGGCGGCAGGCCGATTGCGGCCGAACGATTGTTTGGGGCTTGGCTGCGGACGGGCCGCAAACCTGGTCGGGCGGCTCGATTTATGATACGACCGATGGCAACACGTATCGACTATCGGCTTCGCTTGAGTCGGATGGTACGTTGCATGCGCGGATCTTTCGCGGGGTGCCGTTGCTCGGGAAGACTGAGGTGCTGACAAGGGTGCCGCCGCGATCGTTGGCCGGCTGGTGCGCTTGACGGGTTCTCTCCGAGCCGGCTGAGCGCTGGCCATCGCGGCGACCGCGGGTTAGCCTTGCTCTTGCAAGGCCTCGGAGCCGATCATGAGCCCTGATTCTGTCCCAGCATCGCCGGAACTCGATTTCGATCCTGATGCGCTGCGCGCCAAGTATCGTCATGAACGCGACACGCGCGTCCGGCCCGATGGCAAGGATCAGTATGTCGAGGTCAAGGGCGATTTCGGGCGCTATGTCGAGGACCCCTATGTCGAGCCCGGCTTTAGCCGCGACCCCCTGCGTGACGAGGTTGATGCCCTGATCATCGGCGGCGGGTTCGGCGGGCTGATGGCGGCCGCTCGGCTGCGCGGGGCGGGGGTTGAGCGCATCCGCATCATCGAGAAGGGCGGCGACTTCGGCGGTACCTGGTATTGGAACCGCTATCCTGGCGCGCAATGCGACATCGAGAGCTATATCTATCTGCCGCTGCTGGAGGAGACGGGCTACATCCCGCGGGAGAAGTATTCGTTTGCGCCGGAAATCCGAGCGCATGCGAGGCGGATTGCGGAGACTTTCGATCTTTATGGGCTGGCGTGCTTTCAGACCGAAATTCATGAGTTGCGCTGGCTGGAAGATGAAAGCAAGTGGCTGATCACGACCAATCGCGACGACCGGATGAAGGCGCGGTATGTGGTCATGTCGAACGGGCCGCTGAACCGGCCGAAGCTGCCCGGTATTCCCGGCATCGACACTTATAGGGGCCACAGCTTCCATACCAGCCGCTGGGATTATGACTATACTGGGGGCGATACGAACGGCAACCTGCACAAGCTGGCTGACAAGCGCGTCGCGGTGATCGGCACCGGCGCGACGGCGATCCAGTGCGTGCCCCATCTCGGCCGGCATGCAAAGCAGCTCTATGTTTTTCAGCGGACGCCGTCGTCGGTTGACGTGCGCGGCAATGCGCCTACCGATCCCGCATGGGTGGCGACGCTGACGCCGGGGTGGCAGAAGCGGCGCATGGACAATTTCAACATTCTCGTCGCGGGCGGACTTCAGGACGAGGATCTGGTGAGCGATGGCTGGACCGATATCATCCGCAATCTGGGGGCCAGGCGGGTGCGCGATCCGTCCGATGGGAGCTCGCCCGAGGACGTCGCGAAGCGGCTGGAACTGGCTGATTTCAAGAAGATGAACCAGATCCGGGCGCGGGTGGACGCGGTGGTCGAGGACAAGGCGACGGCGGAGGCGCTGAAGCCTTGGTATCGCCAGTTCTGCAAGCGGCCGACTTTTAATGATGAATACTTGCCGACCTTCAACCGGCCGAATGTCAGGCTGATTGATACCAGGGGCCGTGGGGTGGATCGGGTGACCGAGGCGGGGCTGGTTTTCGATGGGGTTGAGTATGCGGTGGACTGTATTGTCTATGCGACCGGGTTCGAGGTCGGGACGGCTTATACTCGGCGGGCAGGGTATGAGATCTATGGCCGCGGTGGTCAGACGCTGACGGAGTATTGGAAGCATGGAACGCGGACGCTGCATGGGTTTTACAGTCATGGTTTTCCGAACTGCTTTCATTTGGGGATTTTGCAGAACGCGCTGACGCCAAATTTTCCTCATATGCTGGACGAGCAGGTGCGCCATATCGCGGCGGTTATTCAACAGGCGGAACAGCGCCAGGCGCAGGTGATCGAACCGACAGCGGAGGCAGAGGCGGACTGGGTCCAGACGGTCCGGGATACGCCGAACGCGGGGACTCGGTTTTATATGGAATGCACGCCGGGTTACTATAACGGGGAGGGGCGGCGGGGTGGTCTTGGGCTGTTCAGTGAGCTGTATGGCGCTGGACCGGTGGTGTTCTTTGATCTTGTGCGGGACTGGCGTGGCAGCGGCGGGATGAAGGGGCTGCAGTTTGGGTGAGGGTGGTTGGTGATTTGGGTTTTTGAGGAAACTGTTGGACGGCATCGACACCTCGAGTGTCGTGGAGCTTCGCGATAGGACGCTGATCAGCGTCATGACCTTGGCCTGCATCGGCGCCGGCCTCTGCGCCACAAGTATTCCCGCTTATTTGGAAGCCAGCGGCACACTGGATGGCGGCCACAAAAGTCTTGCCAGCGCGCGTCTGAAAGCGCTTTCAATGGAAGCAAGTCGTGGGATTGTATCCGATGCTAATGCTCGACAAATACTTATGATATTTGACAGCTGTTTTTCAGGGACCGTTTTTACGGCACGGTCCCCCACCAGATCACAGGATCGACTGTCTGAAGACGATGTCATACGGTTGTTAAAGCAACCCGCGCGTGAATTCATTACTGCTGGTGATATACAAGAAAAGTCCTTTACCGCAGCTTCTGGTAAATGCATTGGAGGGGAAGGCCGATCCTTACGATCTTGGAGTGGTTACTGGTGTCCAAATTGCTCAATATTTTTGGTCAGAAACACGTGAGATTGGCATATCTCCGCGGGAGGGGAAGCTTCCAGGTGGATATTTCGATCGGGGGGAGTTTTTGTTTCGAGAGGGGTTATTTGAGCCGCCTGCCGAAGAGGACGGCCTAGCGTCACAACCATTTACCATAAACCATCCGACCGTGCTAAACACTGCCGAATTCTCCGCAGAAGGGAGAATTGTGCGGCTTGCACGCATCGTTGGAATAAATGGCGAGGCCGCACAGGGGCTACAGGAATTATTAGAAAGAATGGTGATAGCCTCACGTGCGGGGAAATGTATGTAAACGAATTCGTCTGTCTGCTTCCTGATGGGACCGATTTGGCTCAGATTGCACTGGTCAATGGTGCAGCAAGGGTTGGACATGACGCACCCGACGCTTACGCGGTCCAGCAGGCTGATGCGCAAAAAGCCGGTCGAGGCATATGGGCCAATCCTGCCAAACCCAGGCAGAAACCAAAACGACAGCAATCTCCGGTCAGCGGAGAGCCCCTTTCCGCGCATTAACGGACATCAGAAACGCCCCTCTTCGAGGGCCGATCTAAAATCAGAAGCCCTCACAACCCGATTGATTAGACTGATGGGAGTGGCTTGAGAGTTCCAGTTTACCCGTTGCTGCGTCACTTAGGATAAAGGCGTTATCAAGCGTATTTCCGGGTGGCCCACGACAAGGACGTCGTTGCGATCCCACCGCGAAGGAAGATAATAGGAAGGCCGCTTCGCACTTTTGGGCTTGATGCGGCTATTGAAATGAGAAACTGTCGGAGTGCAAGTCCCGGCGATCGATACGCTGGCCTCTATTAACCGCGCTAGTCGACGGGGATCAGGGAGGAGCTGCAGTATGAGACGCATCAGCGACGGCGCAATCATGGTCTGCTTGCTTGCTCTTGCTGGGTGTTCGGCGCCCTCCGTCCGAACTGAAGTCCCCGCACAAGCCGTGCTTAAATGGAGGAACATCGACACCAGCGGCACCTTCGCCAAAGGGTTCAGTCGAGATGAGGCGCTGCGGTTGCTCGAGCTGTGCCTTAACCTCAACAACCCCGATGACGGACCAGCCTATGTGGCTGATACCAGCGCCTGGGAGCCGATCTATCCTGACGCGGCCAATAAGCCCGCGGACGTGCAGGGTCCTTGGCAAAACGCCTGGAAGCTTTGGCGCAGTAAGACCGAGGCCAACACCTACGCCGTGGTGATTCGTGGCACAATGTCGGAAGAGACCAGCATCATTGAGGATGTGATCGCCACGTCCGTGGCACAGCCGACGCGAATGCAAGCATGGCAGAACGGCTACCTGGACTTCACCCTGGCTCAATTACCTGGGTCCGAAACGCATCTTGGTTTTACCTATGGACTCGCCGCGCTGTTGTTTGCGCGGGACAAGGGCATTCTGGCAGAATTAGCGCTGCATGTCCCACAGGGCAGCAAGATCTATATTACCGGTCACAGCCAGGGGGCGGCAATTGCTGCACTGCTGCATGCGTTCCTGCATTATGCGATCAACGACCCGGCAGACCGGTATCACCTGGCAAATCAAAGCTATTCGCTGAAGTCCTATTTCTTTGCCCAGCCCAAACCGGGCAACTGGCAATTCGGGATGGATTTTGCAAGCGTCGCCTCGAGCCACGGCACGTCCTTTACGGTGAACAACGCGTCGGACTGGGTGACGCAAGTTCCGCTGGCAGTAGAATTCCTCGACGAACCAAGCAGTGACCTGATAGTACAACTCAATCAGTCTGCACGGAAGCAAGGTAAGGTTCTGGAATTTGACGCCCTGAAATTTGCAATCGGAGTTGCAGAGGATGCGGTGAACCGGGCCAAGACTCAACGGGCGCTATTCGCTGCTTCCACCGAGGATCACACGCTTACGGCGCTGCAGCGAGAAACGGGTCTGCTGGATCAGCAGTGGATGACCCCGGGCAATGCGCTGATGCCGGCTGCATTCTCGATCAACTACGTCGGCGTAGGCAACCTGGTGCCTGTATTCGGTAACGGTCCGTGCGTTGTGCTGACACCGGCAGGTCCCGCGGGAGATCCACTGTGCCAACACCATTTGCCGACTTATCGCGCGCTGATGAAGGCGCAGCTCAGCGGTCCGTGAGGCCGGTACGACCGTTCTTAAACGTAGCGGAAGGTGGTGAACATTCCCGCTGCCTGATGGTACAGCAGATGGCAATGGAACGCCCACCATCCGGGGTTGTTGGCGTCGAAAGCGACAACAACACGCGTCCCGGCCGGCAGCAGGACGGTATCACGCACCGGCCCCGCAAATCGTTGCCCGTCGATTTCGACGACCTGGAATTCGTGGCCGTGCAGGTGCATCGGGTGTGGCATCGGAGTGTTGTTCACGATGACAAGCTCCACCCGTTCCCCCTTCGCGATCTGAAGCGGCGGCACGTTCTTGGTCCACGCCACGTCGTTGATCGACCAGACGTAGCGCGCCATGTCCCCGGTCAGGTTGATTACATAGACGCGGTCTGCCTTGCGCGGAGTGAGGGATCTGATGGCCCGCAAGCTGCGCTCCAGATCCAGAGACAGCGCAGGCGATGGCTGCGTGGCCATATCCGGGATGCGAGAAACCGCTCCAGCGCCGGCCACCAGCACGATCCCGGTCTGCCTCACGGTGCCCTCGAGAATGGCCAGCACCGGGTGTGCCGCCGCGCCGCGAGGGATCGGGAGCCGGATGTCCAGGCGCTGCGCCACGGCGATCGGGAAGCGGCTAGCGGTCATCGGTTGGACCCTGAAGCCATCGACCGCGATCAGTTCGCCGTTGAGCGCGCCCAGATCTACGTGGAAATTGCTCATTGCGGAGCCGTTGATAACGCGTAGGAGCACGTGCGCCCCTGGGTCGACCCTGATCACCTCCGGATCTGCGAGCGTTCGGTCGTTGGCAAGGAAGGCGTCGTAGATGACGTCGTTGATATCGGGAGCAGCGGCTCCGCCGGGTTTGGCGGCCATCGCCATGGCGGAGGAGGGTTGCCCTCCCATGCTGGCCATGCGTTTCGGCTTCCTCAATTCTGCGTAGATCTGTTCTGGCGGCGTGAAGCTGAAATCGTGCAGCATCAACACGACCTCTTGCTGGCCCGGCTCGTCGCGCTCATCGTGAATGATTAGAGGCGCCGACATCAGGAGCTGTTCCTGCAAGCCCTCATGGGAATGCATCCAGAACGTGCCGCCAAACGTCAGGGGGAAGTCGTAGTCGGCACTCTTGTTGGGCGGTATTGGTGGTCCTGAAATCCCCGGGACACCGTCCTGCCGCCATGGCGGCGTCATGCCGTGCCAGTGGATCAGGCTTGGAGCATCGATCTGATTCTCGACGCGCACGCGGAATCTCCGGCCGACACTTGTGACTAGTCCGGCCGCCCCGTTCGGTTGGCGGATGCCGTAGACCGAGGCTGATTTCCCGTTTATCTCGATATTGCGTCGCTGCAGTTGGAGCACTGTGACTGGCGTCGCTCCGCCGGCGGCTTCTGAGCGGCCCTGCCCAGCCGCCACCGCGCCAACGGCGGATGCAATGACGACGCGGCGGCTTAAGGAGATCGACCTCCTGTCCTGCAACTTGACCAGCCTCTTCGAGTGGTTCGTTCGCGATGATGGTTTATCTCAATCGTAGCACTCTCTTTGGAAACGAGAAGAACCGTTCTCCTCCTTTGTGTCGGCACAAATGCGCTACGGTGCGGATCGGCCTGGCCTTCGGAGCCGGCTTAGAGGCCCGACGGTAACGCACAGACGTCGAAAATCGTCATATCTTGACCTCAACTGCGATCGGGCTTGCGACAGCGGCGTTGAATGTCATCGTCGGCGGCCTGACCGTCCGGCGAGCGTAGCTGTTATTGTTGCCGGCGGGAACGACGGGACATCCCGGCGCCAAGCAGGCCCACGCCCAACATGGCAATGGAAGCGGGCTCCGGGGCCGGGGTCGGGGGCGGATTAGATGTCGGGTCGTAGGTGTAATATAGGTCAATCGTTCCTTTCGCCGTGGTCGTCTCCGACGCGCTTGTATTGCCGCCGGTATTCGACAGGAGGGTTGCTGTCGCGGTATTGAACAGCACGTCGAATAAGCCGCCGCCGGCCGCTTCGAAGGCAAGCAGGTCCGACGCGGTGCTGTCCGCCTGCGGGGCGCTGGTAACCGTGTTTGAGTTGCTCGCCGCGATCGTCGAGCCGCCGGATGCCAAACTGTAACTCGCCTTGCCACCCAATATGTCGAAAGCTGCCGGATTCAGCGTTATGCCGCCGACCGTGGTTGAGCCTGACGTATCGAGCAAATTCTCCAGCACGCTGTTGATTGCCGTATTGCTCGAATTGAAGGCCGCCGCGGACTCGGTCCGGGCCGTTCCGCTCGAGGCGTTCGCCGCGCTGTTGATGATCGTCATGCTCGAAGAGAAACCATACGTCCCGCCGATGGTGACCGAGTTGAGCGTTCCGAGGGAGGTGTCGAACAGCTGCAGTGGTTGCGTCGCGTCAACGAATTCCGTTAGGCCCGGGCCGAAGGTAATCGTTTGCGTTGCTGTCGTTATCGTCGTCGCATGCGCTGGGCCGAGCGCCGCGCCAAGGACGATTAAGACCGGTAGAATCCGTTTCATTCCATCACTCCTGGGGTCGGTGGGCCCGGTGACTTGGACGCAATATCGATGCCAGTATGGAATATAATGTTTTCCAATGGTTTCCCGGTTGGCGTCTCGACGGAGTGTCGGAAAACTTTACGCACGCTCGATCTTGGCCAATGCGCTCGGACGGGATCGAATAAGCGTTTACGCTCAGCCGCGACCGGCTCTGACCAACGCGACGCCAGCGGCGGACTCGGCCCTCGCGCCTCCGACCCCGGATCGGGTTCCTCCCTGGGTGCGGCGACACAAATCCCGGCAAGCGCGGCCTAGCTTGGATGGCGAGTTGCCAATGGTTTGGGATGCGATTTAGACGCTGGGAAACGCTCGCCCCACAGACCGTGTGTGCAGCCCCAGTAATGTAAGGTGTGACTTTCCTACTCTGCGACCTTTCCGTCTGTCGTAGCAGCCAGGCGAAAACCAATGCCGCCGAGTGGGAGAAGATTCTCCACAGGTGCCGTTTTCGGCATCGGCACGGTAACTAGAGCAGCGCCCGGGCGAGCTTAGCTACACCGCGCGACGGTCACCTAGCGTCGACTTCAAGGCCTCATCCAGCCATGCTGGCTCGGTGGGGCGTCGAATCTTCAGTCAGCGGCGGCAGGGGCGCGATTTCGCCGACCAGGAAGAGGTAGGCCGCAGCGCCCAGCAGGCAGAATACGCCCGCCACTACGAGTGGCACGATAAACGAACCACTGGTGATGGTCAGCATGACGCCGGTGAAAGTCGTCGTGACAATTCCGGCCAGGTTGGAGGCGAAATTTTGAATACCGCCGATCGAGGCAACATGGCCGGGGGTTGGTGCGACGTCGGCCGGCAGCGACCAGATGCTCGCAGCGGTGAACGCCAGGCTGGCGTAGGAGATCGCGAAGAACAGCAGCGCTATATAGACGTTCGGTGCGATGGCGGACAGGGTGATGGCTGACGACAGCAGCATGCCGCCGACGAGGCAGGTCTTGCGCGCGGCGGTCAAACTCCAGCCGCGGCGATACAGGGCGTCGGAGGTGAACCCGCCGAGCCAGCCGGCGGGAATTGCGACCAGGGCCGGCAGGGCGCCCAAGGTGCCGAGCTGGGAGAGCGAGAAGCCGCGTGCCTGCACCAGATAAGTGGGAAACCAAGTAATGAAGAAGTAGATCACGAAATTCAGGCAGAAGAACCCGACCATCATGCCCCAGATGGTCCGGTAGCGGAATAGGGAGCCCCAGGAGATGGTGCTGCCTTCGGCCTGTTTCGGGCTGCCGCGCTCGGCTTGCAGTCGCTGGAGCTGTTCCGGTGTCACGGAGCGATGTCGCTCCGGGTCGCGGTAGATCGCCACCCAGAATACTGCCCAGACGATCCCGAGCACGCCGGTGGCAATAAAGGAGGCTCTCCAGCCGAAGCTGGAGATCAGCCAGGCGACCAACGGCAATGACAATGCTGAGCCGATACGCGAACCGCTGTCGAAGATGCTGGCTGCTATGCTACGTTCGCTACGTGGAAACCAGTTGGCGGCGACTTTCGCGCACGAGGGATAAGCCCCGGCCTCGCCCACCCCCAGCAAAAGCCGGCAGCCAAAAAGTGTCGCCGCGCTGTTTGCGATAGCGGTGAAGCCTGTGAACACCGACCACCAAACGACCGCAATACTAAGTGAGATCCGCGCACCGACCCGATCGGCAAACCAGCCGAACGGCATCTGCATGACCGAATAGGTCCAGAAGAACCCTCCCAAGATGAGCCCGATCATCGCGGGGTCGATGCCCAGCTCGCGTTGCATGGTGGGTGCCGCAACAGCGAGATTGGCACGATCGATGTAGTTGATCGTGTTGGCCAGGCAGCAGAGAAAGATCATGGTCCATCGCGCGCGGGGCAAGGCGTTCTCCTTCGAGTTTAGTCGAACTCCACCGTGTCCGTTCCAGCGGTTGGCTAATTTGACCCTGGTTTTGCCGAGGCCGTCCATGCCGCGCCGGCCGGGAACGTGTGATCGGTGCGGGATGTAGCCTTCAGCGCCGCGCTGTAGCCGGGATTTTCCGGCGGCATATAGCGGCCGTCACGGATCACGACCGGATCGACGAAATGCTCGTGCAGGTGGTCGACATACTCAAGGACGCGATTTTCCAGCGACGCGGAAACGGCAATGTAGTCGAAGATCGACAGATGCTGCACGAGTTCGCACAATCCGACGCCGCCGGCATGGGGACAGACCGGGACGCCGAATTTCGCCGCCATCAGCAATACTGCGAGCACCTCGTTGACACCGCCGAGGCGACAGACGTCGATCTGGCAGAAGTCGAGCGCGCGCGCCTGCAGGAATTGTTTGAACATGACGCGGTTCTGGCAGTGCTCGCCGGTCGCCACGCCAATTCCGAGCGGGCGGACGGCTTCGGCGACTTTTGCGTGACCCAGCACATCGTCCGGGCTTAGGGGCTCCTCGATCCACCATGGTTTGTATTCGGCAAGGCGCTTCATGTTCTCGATCGCCTCGTTGACCTCCCATACCTGATTGGCATCGACCATCCAGGTGCGGTCGTACCCGATCTCCTCGCGGATCAGGCGGGCGCGGCGCAGATCGTCTTCGATGTCCGCGCCGACTTTCTGCTTGAAATGGGTCCATCCCTTGGCGATCGCCCCGCGGCACAGGCCGCGGAGCTTCTCGTCCGAGTAGCCGAGCCAGCCGGCGGAGGTGGTATAGGCGGGGAAGCCCTTCGCCCGCATTTCACGCTCGCGCTCGGGTTTGGTGGGCGCGTTGCGTCGAAGGATGTCCAGCGCCTCGGCTGGCGTCAGCGCGTCGGTGATGTGGCGGAAGTCGATACAGCGCACGATCTGCTCCGGCGTCATGTCGGCGAGCAGTTTCCAGACAGGCTTGCCCTCGACCTTGCCCCACAGGTCCCAGATGGCGTTGACGATGGCGGCTGTTGCGAGATGGATGGCGCCCTTCTCCGGCCCGATCCAGCGCAACTGGCTTTCGCCGGCGAGGCTTCGCCAGAACCGGCCCATGTTTTCGGTGATCGCTTCCAAAGTCTGGCCTACGACCAGCGGTGCCAGGGCTTCGATCGCCTTGGCGCAGATCTCATTGCCGCGACCGATGGTAAATGTCATGCCGTGACCGACCAACCCATCACGGGCGTCGCTTTCGATCAGGGCGTAAGCGGCGGAGTAGTCCGGCGCCTGGTTCATCGCGTCCGAACCGTCGAGATCTCGCGAAGTCGGAAACCGCACATCATACGCGGTGATTTTGGTGATTGTTCTTGCCATTCGGTCCTCCCGTGAGCCCGCGGATCGGCGCAAAATGCAAGAAGAGTGCGCGATAGATGCGGTTTGCTCAAGGGCTGAACGCAAGTCTTGCGCGCAGGGTTCAAATGTCTAAGCGGGTGCCGGGCTTCGGCCCCGGTTGATGAAGGCCCGCCATCGTTTGCGGGCGGGCCGCCACCGCTCAGTGCACTGCGGCCGTTCTTGAAATCGCAACCCGGTCGGCAGCCACTAGATGCCTCTTGGCGCTCGGCTGAAACGCCAGAAAGAGGAAATATCGAGAGCCAACCTTGCGCCGAGCGATTCTACCGGCGGTCGTCTGGAATATGATGGGCTGTTCTTGACCCGCGCCGACCCCAGATACAGGAAGTTGAAGCAACCCTAAAGCCGCCTCGGCGTATGCGGCGACGGTCCCCGCTTCTCTGAAGGCTCTCGGCAACAGGATGACGTGATGAACATCAACACTCCCGAGCCCATGGTGAGGATTAGCGGGCACCCGATCCTCCGAATGCTGGTGTCGTTTCCCATTGCCTGCTTCTGCGGCGCTTTGGCCACTGACATTGCCTACGCTTGGACGGCCGACATGATGTGGGCGAATTTCTCGGCGTGGCTGCTGGCGACAGGCATGTTCATGGGCGTGCTGGCTGCCATCGCAGGGTTTGTTCATGTATTGGCCAACCGCCGCGCCCGCTCGCTGCGGACAGTTTTTGTGCTTTTTATCGGTAGTCTGGTGGTCCTGGCCCTCGCGGGTTTCAACAATCTGGTCCACAGCCGCGATGCCTGGACGTCGGTTGTGCCGCTTGGATTGGCCATTTCCGCGGTCACTGTCGTCGTTATGCTAATCACCATCTGGCTTGGCTCGGGGTCGGTATACCGTCCCGTTGTCGGCGTTCAATATTCGGGAGTGCGCCAATGAGGTCCGCCGTCAAGCTGGCACCCCGGCTGGCGTTAGCCGGCGCCGCGATCCTGGCCCTTGCAGGGGCGGGTCCCGACGATTTCGACGTGCGGACACAGATCGGTCCGAATCCCGTCCTACCGGACCCGCAAGAATATCTGTTGCCGCCGATGCATCTCGCCAAGGTGGTGGGATGGAAGGCGGGCGAGACACCAAAGGTGACGTCGGATCTGCGCATACAGGCGCTCGCGAGCGGCCTGGAACATCCAAGGTCCGTCTACACGCTGCCAAACGGCGACGTGCTGGTGGTGGAAACACGCAGCCCCAGCATCGAACCCGTCAGGCGCCCCAAGAGCTTCGTCATGAGCTGGATGGAATCGAAGGTCACCTCCGGCGGTCAGAGCGGGGGCAGCAATCGGATCACGTTGCTGCGTGACTCCCCTGGCGAGGGCAAACCGGCGGTCAGAACTGTTTTCCTCGATCACCTATACTCGCCGTTCGGAGTGGCGCTGGTCGGCAATGATCTCTACGTCGCCAACACCGATGCGATTTTGCGTTTTCCCTACAACACCGGCGATACCTCTATCACGGCTCCGGGAACCGTCTTGACCCCATTGCCAGGGGGACCGATCGACCACCACTGGACTAAAAGCCTTGTCGCCAGCGAGGATGGGACAAAGCTTTATGTGGGCGTCGGCTCCAACAGCAACATTATGGAAAACGGCCTTGGTGCGGAACTCGATCGCGCTGCGATTTGGGAAGTCGACCGGGCGACGGGCGCTCACCGGATATTTGCCAGTGGTTTGCGCAATCCGAACGGCCTGAGTTGGGAACCGCAAAGTCACGCGCTGTGGACTGTGGTGAACGAGCGGGATGAGCTTGGGCCAAACCTCGTTCCGGATTATCTCACGTCGGTCAAGGATGGGGCGTTCTATGGCTGGCCGTATAGCTACTACGGACAGCATATCGATCCGCGTGTCATGCCGCAGCGGCCGGATCTGGTGGCGAAGGCCATCATGCCTGACTATGCACTGAGTTCGCACGTGGCGCCGCTCGGATTGGTCTTCGACACCGAGAAAGGGCTGCCCGAGCGCTATCAAGGGGGTGCGTTCGTCGGCGAACATGGCAGCTGGAATCGGGAGATACTTAATGGCTACAAGGTTGTGTTCATTCCCTTCAGTGGCGGCAAACCGAATGGCACAGCCGAAGATATCGTAACGGGCTTCCTGGACGGCGCCGGCAATGCGCAGGGGCGCCCGGTCGGGCTGGGGCTGGACAAAACGGGTGCTTTGCTCATTGCGGATGACGTTGGCAATACTGTCTGGCGGGTGAACTCCACCACCCAGGCGCAAGCCGCGAATACGCAATGAAGCCGCCCAGTGGGCGTTTCTGTCCGGGGCGTTTCTGTCCGGGGCATTTCGGGAGGATAAGCCAGTGAGTGACAGTCCGGAGGGTACCGTTGCCGACGTTGGGAACGCAGTGCAGCGAAAAATCAACGCCGCGGGTGACGCTCAGGATCAGATCGTGGACTTTATCAAGGAAAAGCCGATCACCGCGGCGCTTATCGCGCTCGGGATCGGCTATGTCCTGGCTAAGATCATCTGATTGAGGCGAGGTCGGAAATAGATTGAGGCCGTGATCGCTGGGGTTTAGTCCACGATCATGGTCTCAACATTTGCTTGATCACGCGCTTCACGCCACCCGGCCGCGTTAGCCTCAGGCGGTGCGCTAGGCTCGGCGAAGCTGGGCCTCGTCCACCACGCGTTCATGGCTATCCAGCGCGCTTTTCGCGCGATACTGGCAGCCCTGACTGGACGCCGGCATTCTGCGAACGATGGTGTAGATCCCGGGACGAACATTTGCGTTGGAGCTGTTCGTCATCAGCGCGACTTTGTCGCCTGTCGTGAACTTGTACTCAGGCAATGGGCGGCCCTCCGGAACGTTAAGCAATACTGAGGCGGCGCCGAAGCGCCGCCCGCGAGTTAGCTCGCCTGAAGATTGACGGCGGAGGTTTTACCCTGCTGGCCGCGCTCCAAGTCGAAGCTGACCGTCTGACCCTCGTTCAGGGTCTTGAGCCCTGCGCGCTCGACCGCCGAGATATGGACAAAGACGTCCTTTGATCCGTCGGCCGGCTGAATGAAACCGAAACCCTTCTGAGGGTTAAACCATTTTACTGTACCTGAAGCCACGTGAAGTCTCCGCAACTGGCCAAATCCCGCGCACATGCAGGACATCTTACTTTTCAATTGGGGAGAGAACGGCGCGCCGCAGTGCGAGTTAACGTCGCAGAGCGGGGCGAAATAGGGATCTTGCCCCGGCTGAAAAGTTCAGCCGTCCGGGCTGCATACAGGACCTTGGCGAAAAAGGACAGATTTATTTTGTCGGGTCCGACACAACGTCGGCATCAGTGAATTCCAGCCGTGCCTCCTCCAGGCACGACCAGACATAGGATACGAAGGACCGGCCGACATCGAGGTGAAAAACCTCCGGGGCGATCCGCCATAAAATCACCTCTGCCTTGGCCAACAGGGTCCGCGTACACATCCCAACCGGGAACGCGCGCAAATCCAGGTCGAGCGCGCAGAATGCGTTCAAGCACGAGGCGGCTCGGGTGCCGGTGATTTCCAGGGTCCGCGACC
Organism: uncultured Alphaproteobacteria bacterium; assembly: GCA_963819345.1. GTDB lineage: Bacteria > Pseudomonadota > Alphaproteobacteria > Acetobacterales > Acetobacteraceae > Rhodopila. Next base: position 260,042 of record CAWFVX010000010.1, on the reverse strand, counting down.
GGTGTGAGACATCAACGACGCTCACCGGAAGATCACCAGCAGCGTTAACCGCTTGTGTCGTTAGGTTGGACGCGGTTTCGGGTGCCAGGATCAGCCATTCGTCCGGTCCCAGCCATAGCGCTGCACGATCCCGGGAGATCACCGAGCGGCACGGCACCGTTGGCAACAGCACCCCGAGCGCCAATCCGATGGCTGTACCGGCTGCTGCACCTGCCCGCACCGACAGGCGCGTAGTCGCCGCCAGAACCGTCAGCTGCACTAAGCCGCTTGGACGAGCGACCATCGCCGGCTGCGGGACGGGCGGCAGCAACGGTTCGACTAGCCCAGGCGGGACCGGATGAGATTTCAGCCGTTCGGCGGACTTATCCAGGAAAATCGGGCCGGTCACGCTAACTCGGATCGGGCCGCTTGGCATCGGCACCAAAAGCTCCGAACCGATGCGCCCCCGGCCGCCCGCGACGAGCGCCAGCGCGAAACCACGGCCCAACGTAGCGCTACGGTATGACGAGGTGACATGACCGATACCGCCGCCCAGGACCACCGCGCCGGTATCGTCCGGAGCATCGGCACCCGCCGGTGTGTCCGGCCCAGACATGTTCGGTTGTGCCGGGATGAGCTGCGCGCCTTCCTCCAGAACCACCGCCGGATCGACCGGCAGCAAGCCGACCAACTGTTTGCGATCCGGCCGATTAAGGTCGGGCAGCGAGAGAGAGCGCCTGCCGACGAAATCGCCGCCGCTGATCGTCCAGCCAAGGCCGACATCATCCGCGGTGACGGTGCCATCCGTCTCTTGACCGACAATGATAAAGCCTTTCTCGGCGCGCAGCACATGCATCGCATCGGTGCCGTATGGGGTTACATCACGCTGCCGCAACGTATCCCAGACCCGCTGCGCCTCGGCGGACGGTACGTTGATTTCGAAACCGCTCTCTCCGGCGAAACTGACGCGGAACAGCCTGATCGAGATGTCACCGAACTGACCATCCCGCACGCTCATGTCCGGCATCCCGCGCAGGTCGATGTTGCGGACGAACGGTGCCAGCATCGCCTCGGATCGCGGCCCTTGCACGGCGATCACCGCCCACTGCTCGGTCACCGACGTTAGCCATACACGCATGTCGGCGAACTCGGTTTGGAGGTAGTCCTCCATGTGGTGCAGCACAAAGTCGGCGCCTGCCGTCGTAGTGGTGATGTGGAAACGATCGGCGGTCAGGCGCGCGACGATGCCATCGTCGCGGATGAAACCATTTTCCCCAAGCAATACGGCATAGCGACACCGCCCGGGTGCCAGCCTGGTGAAATCGCCGGTATAGAGACGGCTTAGGAACACTGCCGCATCCGGCCCTGCGACCGCAATTTTTCCGAGGGTGCTGGCGTCGAGCATGCCGACATCGTTGCGGACCGCGAGGCACTCACGGGTGACGGCGGCGGCAATTGTTTCGCCGTCGAGAGGGAAACATCGCGCTCGCTTCCAGTTTCCGACATCCTCCAATACCGCGCCGGGCGCAGCGATCGGTGACCTGCGGATCGGAGCGAACAGCTCTGTGCGGAAGGCGCCTGCAAGTGCGCCAAAAGTCACCGGCGTGTAAGGTGGACGGAACGTGGTCAGGCCGATCGCCTGGACCGGCTGCCCGGTCAGCGCCGCTACAGTGGTCAGAGCATTCAGGTTGGACGTCTTGCCCTGGTCTGTGGCCATGCCTGTAGTGGTGTAACGCTTCAGGTGCTCGATCGCGACGAACCCTTCCGCCGTAGCGATGGCCAAATCCTTCGTCGTTACATCGTTCTGAAAATCGACAAAGGCCGAACGATGGGCCGCCGCAGCCACCGGCGGTCCAGATGGTGCCATTATCGGCATGCCCCTGACCGCGAACGACCGAACCTCGCGGCCGCCGGCTGCCGCGCCATCGCGCAAACAGGACACCAGATCGAAAACGCCGGCACACGCGCCGACGGCACCCTCCGACGGCAGGTACAGTTCCGGATCGCGGGTCGAACACGAGCGGCAGGCGCGATTGGCTGGCGAGATGTACCGATGGGGTCCAGCCGCCGGACATCAAGATGGTATCACAAGGAATAATATCAGTGCCGTTCGTCAGCTTGGTGGAATGAACTCGCCCGCGCCCCTCGGTGCTGGCGATCGTCATGCCGGTCCGGATCGAGATGCCAAGCGCGCGGGCGGCCGTGACGGCATTGCTGTCTGGGGCGACACGCTGGTCAACAATCCCGGCAATGCTCACACCGGCCGTATGCAAGTCGACGGCGGTGCGATAGGCAGCGTCGTCCGTCGTGACGATCATCACCCGTTTGCCGACCTTGACGCCATACCGGTGTAGATACGTCCTAGCCGCTCCCGCCAGCATCACACCCGGCCGGTCATTGCCTGGAAAAACCAGCGGCCGCTCGATCGCACCCGTGGCCAGCACGACGCGTTCGGCTCGGACATGCCAAAGCCGTTCTCTAGGCAGCGCCCGAGCTGGTGAGGCAAGATGATCAGTGACCCGCTCCAGCAGCGCGATCATGCCACCGGGATACCAGCCAAACGCGGTGGTCCGCGGCAGCAACGTGACCAACTCGCCGAGGCTCCGGAGAGCCTCCCCGACCCAGCTTGGCGCCGGCCACCCATCGATTGTCACATCCGGCTCGTTTAATAGAGAGCCGCCGAGTTCCGCTTGTTCGTCGCACAGGATCACGCGCGAGCCGCTCGCCGAGGCGCTCAGCGCTGCCGCCAGTCCTGCAGGACCGCCGCCGATAATCAGGGTCTCGCAGTGAGCGTAACGGTGCAGATACCGGTCCGGGTCCGGATCGCGGGGGGCACGCCCCAGGCCCGCCGCTCTTCGGATCGTGGGTTCATACAGATGCTTCCATAACGACCTTGGGCCCATGAAGGTCTTGTAGACAAACCCGGCCGACAGCAAGGGCGCCGCAAATCCGGCTATCGCACCGAGATCAAAGCGGAGGGATGGAAAGCGGTTCTGGCTGCGTGCCACGAGACCGTCGTACAGTTCAAGTTGAGTGGCTCGCAGGTTCGGCGTGATGCGCCCTGGTCCGCGATCTATCGTAACCAGCGCGTTGGGTTCCTCGGACCCCGAGGACAAGATCCCGCGTGGGCGATGATACTTGAACGATCGCCCGACCAGCGAAACGTCGTTCGCCAACAACGCGGATGCCAGTGTATCGCCGGCGAAGCCTTGATATGGACGACCGTCGAAGGTGAATGGAAGCGTGCGCGCGCGATCAATTCGGCCACCTTCCGCGGAGCGAAACGGCTGGGTCATGCTGCGGGTCATGGGGGCGCCTCGCCCGGCTTGTAGGTCGTGGCGATGCGATCGGTTACCGTATCGCGCACGCAATTAAAAAATCGCCCGCAGCCATGCAGGTGACGCCACCGCTCGGTATGGCGTCCCTTCGGATTAGCGCGCAGATACAGGTAGGCGACCCAGGCGGCATCGTCCACCGAGGCCGGATCGGCCGGTCGCTGGACATTTGCCTGGCCGCCGTAACGAAATTCATTCTCCGGCCGATTGCCGCACCACGGACACGGGATAAGCAGCATCAGTGCGCCACCGCCGCGGCGGCGGCTTCGTCGATCAACCGGCCAGATGCGAACCGGTCCAGACCGAAGGGCGCGGCGATCGGATGCGGCTCCCCGCGAGCGATGGTGGCGGCGAAGATATGCCCCGACCCTGGCGTCGCCTTGAAGCCGCCGGTTCCCCACCCGCAATTGACGAACAGCCCCGGCACCGGCGTCAGCCCAATGATGGGAGATCGGTCTGGGGTGGTATCGACAATGCCGCCCCAACTCCGCAGCATCCTTAGTCGCCGAAACGAGGGGAACAGCTCACATATTGCCTGCAGTGTCTCGCAGGCGATATGCAGGCCGCCGGCCTGGCTGTAGGAAGTATAGGCGTCGGTCCCGCCGCCGATGACCAACTCGCCCTTGTCGGATTGGGACACATAGCCGTGGACTGTGTTGGACATCACCACGCAAGGCATCACGGGCTTGACCGGTTCGCTGACCAATGCCTGAAGCGGAAATGATTCCAATGGCATGCGTACACCGGCCATCGCCATCACCACACTCGTATGGCCGGCCGCCACTACGCCGATGCGGGTTGCCGCGATCAGTCCCTTGGTCGTTTCGACTCCAATCGCCGCTCCGGCGGCATCGCGCATGATGCCGGTCACGGCGCAATTCTGGATGATATCCACGCCCATCGCGGAGGCGGCCCGAGCATAACCCCAGGCTACGGCGTCATGGCGAGCGACACCGCCGCGGCGTTGCAGCGCGGCGCCCAGAATTGGATAGCGTACGGCTGAACCGATATCCAAAGGTGGACAGAAGGCCTTCGCGTGAGCCGGCGTCAGCCATTGATTATCGATACCCTGCAAGCGGTTGGCGTGGACGTGCCGCTTGAACACCCGCACGTCGTGATGGTTGTGCGCCAGCATCAAGACGCCACGCGCGGAATACATGACGTTATAGTTCAACGCCTGCGACAAGTCTTGCCACAACCGAAGCGAATGCTCGTAAAGCGCCGCGCTTTCGGGCCGTAAATAGTTCGACCGGATAATGGTGGTGTTCCGCCCAGTATTACCGCCGCCCAACCAGCCCTTGTCGAGCACCGCGACGTTCCGAATGCCGTGCTCCATGGCCAGATAGAAGGCGGTGGCCAAACCGTGCCCACCGGCGCCGACAATCACCAAGTCGTACGACGGCCTCGGCTGTGCGTCCCGCCACTGTCTGTTCCAGGCCTTTCCAACCCCGTGCCGCAACAGGGACAGAAAGGAGAATTGTGCTTCGTCCCCCATCGCTCCGCCTCCTTGCCACAACGAACCGCCGCTCGCAAAGCAGCGAGACCTTTTTCCTCGAGGCATAAGCCGCACGATTGCAACGCCGGCGTGCGAGCACGCGGTCTGGTGACCGATCTGATCCCGCAGGAGGTCGCGCGAGCGATCTCGGTCGGCCCCCTATGGCGGCCTTCTGGTGGCGCAGCGGGGGGCACGTCTCATGGCAGCACGTAGATCGGAAGCGGCGCTGCTGACCGGTGCTTCGGCCAGCGTGAAGGGCTATCTTAATTCTTCCGCGTTCGCGATGGTCCCGACGCCGTTGCGGAAACCTATCGGCAGATCGCAAATAAGCCGCGCACCCGGGAGGTCGAGCCCCGGCCCTGGGCGGAGAAGTTCTAAGCCGCCGGTCGTTGGTGCAGCAAACGTCAGGGTTGGAGCGGCTGCTAGGATGTACGCGCCACGTAAAGGTAATCGGCACCCCCGATTGAACCTGAACTCAGTGCGAAATGTGTGCTGCTGAGGGATAGGCCCGCGAACGTGACAAGGGCGGTTGCGCCGGTGCCATTGCCGAAGTTCGCGCTGAGTGTTGCGCCTGTATTGCCGGCAGCCCCCATGTTGTCCGTCCATTGCGTGTTTCCGGTGGCGCTGTTGTAGCCCCACAAGGTCAGCGCATCGCCGGCGTGGAAATTCAATAGCGTGTCCCAGGTATTCCCGCCGCCCCTTCCATCAACGAAGAACGTGTCACTGCCGCCGTCCGAACCGCTTGCGCCGACGAGCCAGTTCGATCCGCCGCCGCCATCTAGCACGTTGCTTCCGGCGACGACCTGTAGCGCATCCTCGCCCGCACCCGAGTGGATGAAGACGCTCGCAACGTTGGCGCTCAGAACCACATCATCCGTTCCGCTATACCCATAGGCAGCCTGCAGGTAGCTCACCGGTCCGGTATAGGTGGAACCGAAGAATGAGCCAGTTGTGGAGGCTACCGTGTCGGTCAGGACAAACCTTGAAATCCGGCACGGTCACGGTAAGCGGGTCGGCAGAACCCGTAGCACCTGCATCATTGGTTTCAGATGCGACCAGTGTATGAGGACCCGCATTGAGGATGCTCGAGTCAAACTGCCAAGCGCCGGACGCATTTGTCGTCACGGTCCCCACTGTCACGCTGCCCTCGGTGATCGTCACGGTTGCGTTCGGGTCCGCCTGGCCAGTGACCGTATGGCCGTCGGACCCGATGACATCAGTCACCACCGGTGCCGCGGCTGCCGCGATGTCGGACAAAACCGTGGATGTGTCGCTGGTGAGGCCTGTATAGTAGACGAAGCTGGTCGAAGCGCCCACGGCAAGCGGGCCACCGTCAAAATTGATATTGATCGCGCTGTCGGACGAGCCAGTGGTGCTACCGGCGGCGCCGGCCCCTGTGGTGAAGTCCGGGGTAAACGGATTGAGTGTGCGTGAAAAACTCAACCCGTCGGCGACCCGCGATTTTGGGTCGGTTGAGTAGTACATCAGGGTCGCAGTCGAACCCGTCGCGGTGTGGTAGGCGCCGGTGGACGCGCTGACCGCCGTGACCTCGCTGGCGCCGCTACCCGGCTGTTGCTTCACGATCGTGTTGACCGTCGAAAAGCCATCAACCCCGTCGACGTATACCGTGTTGTCCGGATCAACCTCCCGGTCATAGCGAACGTCGCTCATGGCCGTTCCGGACAGGTTGGTCAGGGTCACCTTGGTGGTAAAATACAAGTCTGCTTGATTAAGTGAATAATCTATCGTGACTCGCAATTTACTGTTGAGGACGCCAATCCACTCTGCCGCCAGTTTCGAACCGGAAGACCCGTTTGTCAGGGACGTTGTGGTGATGCCCTGGACGCTGCCGTCCTTGTAGTTGTTTCCGAACGAGCTCGTTCCACCAATGGTGTATCCCGCGGCGAGTGACTCGTAGGGCGCCCCCGGTGTGAAGTAGTCGATGGTTGGGATGTCCGCGTTTACCCCGAAACCCGCCTGATTATAGGTCAGGCCGACGCCTCGGCTACCCGCCTGAGCGTATCCGACCGGCGTTTGGCCCTGGGTCGTGCCAAAATTGCCCCACGGCGAGACGCCCAGTTCAATGTAGCTGCCGGAAAGGAAAAGATCGCCCGCGGCATCCGTGGCGGACTTCGCGTGCTGCAGCGGTATGGTCAAAGTCTGCTCCAGAGCCCGATGATGATACTATATCGATATGCTAATGAGTGTTTGGGACGCAGAATGTAAAGAGAGATTTTTCGGACCGCTCCGATTTAACGTTCATTCACGAACCGTAATGCGATGGCATGCAGGAAACGCGGGTGCGCGGTCGGGGTAACACGGTAGGATAAGTGGCAGGACGCGCAATATGCGTCCATGACACGGGCTCGGCGGTGACTTCCGGCAGCTCTGAACATGGTCTAGCATCGCCGAAAGTTGTTACGAATTAGGGACGAGACGATGGCTGAGTTCGACTACATCATCGTGGGTGCCGGCTCCGCGGGCTGTGTGCTGGCAAACCGGCTCAGCGAGGATAGTGGCTGCACGGTCCTGCTGCTGGAGGCCGGGCCGAAAGACAGCTCGATGTGGATCAACATTCCGGCGGGCTTTAGCAAGCTGCTCAACAACCCAAAATACAACTGGAATTTTGAGACCGAGCCGGAACCCAACGTTCACGATCGCCGGATACCCATCCCGCGCGGTCGCACCTTGGGCGGCTCGAGTTCGATCAACGGCATGCTTTATGTGCGCGGCAACCCGCTGGACTACAATACGTGGTCGCAGTTCGGGAACCGCGGCTGGGGCTATGACTCGGTGCTGCCCTATTTCCGCAAGGCGGAACACTTTGGTCCGGGTGGCGACAACTCGCGAGGCCGGGGCGGGCCGCTGAATGTCGAGCACATGCGCGAACGCGCCGAGTTGGCGGATGCGTTCATCGATGCCGCGGTGGACCAGGGATACCCACGCAACAAGGACTACAACAATGGCCGCCAGGATGGCTTTGGCTACTACCAGGTCACGCAGCGGAACGGCGAGCGCTGGTCGTGCGCCCGCGGCTATCTGGATCCGATCCGCAAGCGGCCCAACCTGAAGATCGAGACCGACGCCTACATCACAAAGGTGCTGCTGGAGGACAAACGCGCGGTGGGCGTTGCCTACACGCAAGGGGGCCTGGCCAAGGAAGCCCGCGCCAACCGCGAGGTGATCTTGTCCGCGGGCGCCGTGAAATCGCCGCACATTCTGGAACTGTCCGGGATCGGCGATGCTGGCCTGATCGCCCCGCTGGGCATTCCGGTGCAGCACGATTTGCCCGGAGTTGGCGAAAATTACCGCGACCACTATGCGCCCCGCATGAACTGGCGCGTCAGCCTGTCGGTTACGCTGAACGAGCGCAGCCGAGGCCTCGCCTTGGCCAGAGAGGTCGTGAAATACTACACTCAGCGGCGTGGCATCCTGACGTTCACCGCCGGCATCGTCTTTGGCTTCGTCAAGACGCGCCCGGAACTGGAGGAGCCTGATGTACAGTTTCACTTCGCTCATGCCAGCTACGGCAGTGCGCAGAAGCGCGACCTTGAAACCGAACCCGGCATGACGCTCACTGCTTACCAGTGCCGTCCGGAGTCGAAAGGTTCCATCCATGCCCGGTCGAGCGACCCTCAGGCGTCGCCGGCGATCCGCCCGAATTTTCTGGCCGACCCGATTGATCAGCGCGTCCTGGTGGATGGCATGAAGATCGGCCGGAGCCTTATCAACAGCCGCATCATGGACAGGTATCGCGCCTACGAGATGAACCCTGGCGACAAAATCCAGTCTGATGCCGAGTTACTACAGTTCGCGCGCGAAACCGGTCAGACCACCTATCACGCGATCGGCACCTGTAAGATGGGGCACGATCCTTTGGCAGTAGTGGATGACTGCCTCCGCGTTCGCGGTATCGTGGGCCTTCGGGTCATTGATGCTTCGATCATGCCGACCGTCCCCTCCGGCAATACGAATGCCGCTGTCATCATGATCGCCGAAAAAGGCGCGGATCTGGTCAAGGCCGCGACAAAGGCTGACCTACAGGCGGCAGCATAGGAAGAAGGCGCCAATTCGCCGAGGTGGGCTTGGGGCCTGTGTGCGTGGGGCCGCGAGCAAGTCCGTTAATTGGACAGCTCTGGCATTTCATTAACCCGACGTGGGGACGAGCTTTATGCCTCCAATAATCGGCGCAGCAGTTCGACGTCCTCGGCGAAGGTGCCATCGCGTTCCATCAGTTCGGTAACACGAGACACGGCGTGCATCACCGTGGTGTGGTCCCGGTTGCCGAACTTCCGGCCGATCTCCGGCAGGCTGCGACTGGTGAGTTGTTTCGCCAGATACATCGCCACTTGCCGGGGGCGCGCAACGGCGCGTGCGCGTCTGGCGGACGACATATCCGTCAGCCGGATGCTGTAATGTTCTGCGACCTTTTTCTGAATCTCTTCGATCGTAACGCGACGATCATGAGCCTTCAGAATATCGTGGAGAACTTCGTGGGTGCTCTCCAGTGTGACCGGGCGTCCGAATAGGTTGGCATGTGCGACCAGACGGTTCAACGCACCCTCAAGCTCGCGCACGTTCGATGTGATTTTGTGTGCCAGGAACTCCTGGACCTTCCCTGGGACCTCCACGCCTGCCCGGGCGGCTTTGGCCTCCAGGATCGAGATGCGGAGTTCATAAGTCGTGGAGTGGAGATCCGCGACCATGCCGCAACCCAGACGGGTACGAAGGCGATGTTCCAGTCCGTTCAGATCGGACGGCGATTTGTCCGCTGAAACGACGATTTGTTTTCCTTGTTCAACCAAGTAGTTAAAGGTGTGGAAAAACTCTTCTTGCGTATTGTCCTTGCCGATTAGGAACTGCAGATCGTCGATCATGAGTACATCGACGCTGCGAAGATTTTCCTTAAATTCCATTGTCGATTGGCTACGGATCGCCGCGATGAAGCGATACATGAACTTCTCGGCGGACATATAGGCGACTGAGACCGGGGCGGTGGTGCGCTCGGTCAGTTCCCACGCGATGGCGTGCATGAGGTGGGTTTTGCCCAATCCCACGCCGCCATAGAGGAACAGTGGGTTGAAGCCGGGGCTGGACGGACGCTCAGCCACTCGCCGCGCGCATGCGTGGGCGAATTCGTTTGGTTTGCCAACGACAAAGCCCTCGAACGTGAAGCGTGGGTCGAGTGGCGCGGTCAGGTCAGGCCGTGATTCCGGACGTTCGTCCTGCCATCCCAGGGTGGCGACAGCAGCGGCCACGCGTGGTAGTTCAACCCGCGGCGGCGGGGCCTCTTGGCGGTGCGTTTCGTTGGGCTGAAGCGGCGTCTCTGGTGGCGAAGCTGGCGATGAGCCGACGCGGATATCAACCCGCCGCACCTGAGAATTTTCGGACTGCCACAACATGCGCAATCGATCGCCATAACGCGTTGACACCCAGTCGCGCAGGAAACGCGTTGGCAGGTTGACTGTGACTTCGTCTCCGTCCAAGCCCGCAAGGGTCATTTGGCGGAGCCAAGTGCGGTATTCGACGTCGCCGACCTCTGCTTGCAGTCGGCCCTTTATCTTGGTCCATTGGGACGAGATTTGCTGGGACGAGATTTGCAGCGTTCCTGCGATTTCAGGTTCAGCCGTGATCATCCATTGTCCCCCTGCGTTGGTTACGCAGCTTGAGTCGATGTGTTACCGGCGAACTGAAATCGTCCGGACCTTCCCCTGTTTTCCGCCAACAGAAAAACGTCCCCTTCCCCTCGAAAGGGTCCGAATTCGGATAGCGCTGTTTTCCGGTTGGCAGGCAAAAGTATGTCAGAGTGGCGGCTATAGGCAATCGAAAACTGTGATCTACAAGACGAATCCAAATGAACGAAATAACATTACCAGAATAGACAACGCATCATATCGCGTCTAGACCGCTTCATTGAGTGGCCACACAGCAATATCAAAGCATTGAGTTCGTTTGGCGGAGTGCCGACCCGATGATGCCCGCACGGGACATGTGGGTCAATCGCCGGTGAAAGACCGGCGATCAAAATCAGGCGCCCGGCAGCGCCTTTATGCGCGCGGACAGGCGCGACAGCTTGCGGCCGACAGTGTTGGCGTGAATGACGCCCTTGCCCGATGCGCGTTGCATTTCCGGCTGGGCCGCCCGAAGCGCCTCGGCCGCGGTTGACTTGTCACCGCTAGCTATCGCGGTTTCGACCTTTTTAATAAACGTCCGCATGCGCGACTTCCGGGCCTGGTTCCGTGCGGTACGGGTCACGGTCTGACGGATGCGCTTACGAGCCGATGCGGTATTGGCCATGCGTTCTTCGATCACAACGTTGAGGAACCAAACGACTTTCTGGCTGATTACCAGGGCCGAGTGGTGGAAGACGGGGGTTCTACGCACCGGCCCTCGGCAAGTCAAGATTGCCGCAGGCTTAACGGATCAAGATTGTCACACATCTTTTATGGAGTCTCGGATCGAGGCGCCCCCCAGCTTCGCTTTCTCCTCTGGTTCCACGTGGATGGTTATCATCAAGTGGCCCATCTCCGACTTTAGCGCGTCCTCGATCCGGTCGCAGATAGCGTGGGCGGCGGCGACGGTCATGCTGCCCGGAACGACCAGATGGAAATCCAGGAAGGTCAGCCTGCCGGCGTGACGGGTGCGCAAATCGTGCGCTTCGATGGCTCCGGCGGCACTGTTGGCGACCAATTCCTTGATTCTTTTTACGGTGCCCGGCTCGGGAGCCTCGTCCATCAGACCGCCGACCGACATGGAAATCATCCGCATAGCGGACCACAGCACATAGACCCCGGTGGCCGCGGCCAATAATGGATCCAGCACATACTGGCCGGTGAGCACGGCCAGGAACACCCCGGCGGTGATCCCTACCGAGGTCACCACGTCAGCCATCAGATGACGGCCGTCGGCTTGCAACGCAGGAGATCGCAAGCGGTGGCCGGCCGCCAGCAGTACAGCCGACCAGACGCCGTTTATGGCGGTTGCAACTACGTTTAGACCGATACCCCGCGAGGGCGCTTCCAACACATGGGGGTGCCACCAGCTTTGCCACGCCTCCTCGAAGATCAGCAACGCGGCGACGATGATCAGGACGCCCTCGATGACGGCGGCGAAGAACTCGGCCTTGTCGTGGCCATACGGGTGATTGCTGTCGGCTGGTCGAGCCGCAAATCGCAGTGCGCCCCAGGCTATAACGCTGGCCGCGACGTTGACGATGCTCTCCAGTGCGTCGGAGTAAAATGCGGCACTGCCGGTCAACCACCAGGCAGCGCCTTTAAGACCAAGCACCAGGCAGCCTGCGCACAGACTGCCGAGCGCGAAGCGTTCGCCTGAGGTCATGGAGACGGCGCGTAGCACATATAGACGCGCCCGTCAGCGGACCGCCTCGCCGGTTGCAGCCGTGGCGACCCATCGACATCCGCCAATAGAATACTTCAGACTGGAGGGGCGGGTTCGGTCCTGCTGTCTCGTGGTCGGATCCCGACTGAGGCATCCCATCGGTCGGGTGACTCGACCTACAAGATCAAAGACTGGCGGTCAAAACGAACGGCACTTCCCGTCTAATTTGAACCACTAACCCTGGGAGAGCGCGGCGATCCGAGCTCGACGTCGCCGGTCGGCCCGCATTGGCCGCAATACCGACAATGCCAAGATTACAACGATCACGTTGGTAGCGGCCGCGACGAAGAAAATGGCATCCCAGCTTCCAGTTGCTGTTTTTGCCATATTTGCCACCGGCACGAGGAAAACCGCAGTACCCTTCGCGGTATAGAGGAGGCTCGCATTGGCCGTGGCATATTTCGGTCCGAACGTATCGGTGCAGGTAGAGGGGAACAGCGAAAATATCTCTCCCCATGTGAAGAAGACGAGACCCGCACACGCTACGAAGCTCCATGGATTGTGCCCGGACACCGCCAGTAACCAATAGCTTACAGCCCCGACGGTGAATGCCAGCGCCATTGTCCCTTCGCGTCCGATCCGGTCCGACAATTGGCCGAAGAATGGCCGGGCAAGGCCATTCAGGACGTTATCCACTACAAGTGCCACACTGAGCGTGTTGGCGCCCATGATGGTGGTGCCGGACAGACGGTAGTCCTCGGCGATCGGTCCGAGTTGGGCGGTTGCCATCAGGCCGCTGGCTGAAATGCCGACGAACATTGCATACAACAGCCAGAAGATCGGCGAGCGCAGCATCTCGATGCTGGTCGAACTGGTTTCATCTTGATGCAGGGGGATGTTGGCGTTGAGGGTGGGTGTGACCGTCGGCTCCGGTCCTTGCAGGACGCGGGAGATGAGGACCAGGGCCAAAGCCTGGCCGATGCCGAACCACAAGAAAGCCTGCTGGTAGCCCACTGTGAGGATGGTCAGGCGGATTGGAACGACCGTCAAGGCTGCGCCGGCTCCGAAGCCCGCGGCGGTCAAGCCGACGGCGAAACCTCGCTTGTCGGGAAACCATTTCACCGCGTTGCCGACGCAGGTGGCGTAGATGGCACCCGCTCCAATGCCCGCGAGGGCGGACCCCGCATAGAGAAGCGCGAGCAAGTTAGCGTAGGCGTTCACTACCCAGCCGAGGCCAACCAGGCTGCCCCCGGCTGCGATCATCAAACCAGGTCCGAGACGCGGGCCGAGGCGGTCGACGATCACGCCGGCCGGAGGGGTCAACCAGGTTTCCGTGGCGATAAAGATGGAAAACGCCCACTGAATTTCCGCCTGACTCCAGCCGCGCGCCACATGGATGGGATTGACAAACAGGGTCCAGCCGTACTGCAGGTTGGCGATCAGGGCCATGCAGACAACGCCCAGCCAAAGCTGGGCCCAGCGCCCTCGGAGCCTCGCAGGGTTTGGTGCGTTATCGGACAGTGACGTGCTCCTGGACTGCCGGGCCGGCATCGTCGCCTTACGAGACCATTCTCGGTCCGACTAATGCGGGTTGCAACTGGTCTAACTCTTTGTTTGAACGCGTGATCCATGCGCCGCGGACGAGGCGCTCAGCGCCAGGGTCGACGTGTTCCCCTTAGGTGCTGAATACCTCCTGATGAATATTCGACACACGGATGATGGCGAATAGTGAATAAAAGGAAATTGAAATGGCGGCGGGGAGCGGGTCAGGCTATTCAGCCGCCGGAGCGGGAGAGGACACAAGCTATGCGTCGATTCGTGGGTTACGCTGTTATCTTGAGCATGCTGTCTGTGCAGCCTGTACTGGCGCAGCGCCAGTGCTCGTCCCTGTCGGACCAGTCGGCGTTTGAGGTTCAGGCGTTGCGCAGCGAGCTGATGGTGCTGGCCACCGGCTGCCATAACGACGACCAATACAATGCCTTTATCAGGCGGTTCCAGGCTGACCTGCAGGGCAATGAACGGGCGATCAATGCTTATTTCCAACACCGCTATGGCCGGGCGGGACAGACTGAGCATGACCGGTTCGTGACCGACCTCGCTAACGCCATTTCCCGGCAGGGTAGTGCGCTTGGCGGGGATTTCTGCCCGCGCAACGGGATGATCTTCAATGAGGTGTTGGCGCTTCAATCGTCAGCGGAACTGGCCGATTTCGCCGCCGGGAAGGACCTAGTTCCGGCCTCGGTCGAAATCTGCACGCCGATGGTGTCCAGCAACGCCACGGTCAGGAAGGCCGCAGCGGGAAGCACGAAGAAGAAGTAACGAAGGTTGGGCGGATACGGCGCCGACTAGCCTACCAGGCAGCCGCCCCGCGGTGCGACCGACCCGCTCGCCAGTATCCGCGCAGCAGAGGTGAGTTTCTGTCTAGACCGGGAGCACTTGGCAGAAGGGCCTCCCATCTGGGGCAGGTTCGACGATTGGAATGGGGCGCGTGAGAGCGGGTTGCGAAGCGTGTTCCAGCGATCAGGAGGGCGGATGCTGGGTAGAATGCCGCCGCCGCATGATATGGACCAGGTGCGCGCGCGACTCGAACGCTCCCATCATCCGGGTAGCTGCCTCCTGGAACATCCCGTTAGCAACATGATCAAGCAGATGGCTCTTGAATTGGAAGTCTATGACAAAGTCAACGTGGGTCGACGCGTCTCCGATCGGCGTGAACCTCCAGGTGTTGGTGAGGTGCTCGAGCGGCCCTTCAACGGAGCGCACAAGCACTTGCCGCGGCCGGTCAAGCGTAACCTGGCTCGTGAAACTTTCCTGAAATGGTCCGAACCCGATGACAAGTTCGGCGATGATCTCTCGCTCATCCTCACGTTGAATACGCGCCCCGCCGCACCACGGGACGAACAGGGGATAGTCCTTCACATCCGCCACCACCGCGAACAGTTCGTCAGCACCGTAGGGCAGCGTTGTCTGCTCTTCATGGCGCGGCATGTGGACTCTCCATCTAAGCATTCATGCTAGCAACGCGCCGCCGATTGGCGCAAATGCGGCAGGGCTGCGGCGACTGAGCCACCGGCCACGGTTGATTCACAATCCAGCCCTCCGTAACTTGCGCGAATGAAACACGCGCTTCTTAGATGCCCCTCTCCATGAGCGACCTTTTTGCACCTGAAGGCGGCTGGCGCGTTCGTATCCTCGACCTATCTGGGGGTGCGCAGGACAATATTACCGAGGAGGTCGGCGGCTTCGACACCCTAATGCACGCCAATGCTTTCGCGCGCTGCTACGTCCGCGACTCGGTGGAGCATTGCCGCCTTCCGGGGATGTCATCCAAGGACGTGCTGGAAGCCTGGTTCGCATTCGGTGAGGACGCGGTGGTCATCGACGCCGGTGATGGTGGTTGGAAAAGCGCTAGCGAACTCGGCGACTTCGTGGACCGTCGCGCAAGCCCGGAGGACTGCGATTGGCGATCGCTTGATCCGCGGCGCCAAGACCTCGAGCCGATCGAGCACGATGAATGATCCGCGTCCGGTTCGCCCCCACTCCGATCGGCAACCTGTTCGTCAGCGGCGCGCGCGTAGCTCTTGCCAACGACTTATTCGTGAGGCGCAGCGGCGGCGAGATGCTGCTGCGGCTGGATGATTTAGACCAGGAACGGTGCCGCCCAGGCGCTTCCGATCAGATCGTGCAGGACCTCCGGTGGTTCGGGATCGAATGGCACGAATCGTTCCGCCAATCGGATAGATTGGACCGGTATCAGGAATTGATAGAGCGCCTGAAACGCGACGGGTTCATCTATCCATGCTTTGAGTCCAGTGAAGAATTAAAGGCTAAGCAAGAATTCCGTCGCAAGCACAACAAATCCTCGATTTACGATCGCGGCATGTTGGCGCTGACCGACAAGCAGCGTCACGACGCCGAGGCTGGTGGCAAGCGCCCGCACTGGCGGTTCAAGCTGTCTGGCCGGATGTTGGAATGGCACGACCTGATCCTGGGTCCTCGGCAGGCTGGGTTGTCGACTGTGTCTGATCCCATTCTGGTGCGCGGTGATGGCACCCCGACCCCAATCCTGGCCGGTGTGGTGGACGACATCGCATACGGCACCACCCACATTATCCGGGGTGAGGACAACGCCGGCAGCACCGCGGTGCAGATCGAGCTGTTCGAGGTCCTGGGCGGACGGAGAAAACCAGTTCGTTTCGGCCACCTACCCGCACTCAGCGACAGCGGTTCAACTGCTCCCGGGGGACGAAAAACCGACCGTCTGGCCCTGCGAAACCTGCGCCATGACGGGGTCGAGCCGAGTGCTATCGTCGCTTCGATGCTGGCGGTCGAGGACCAGCCCCTCCCGGTCAAGGAACTTGCTCTGCAGTTCAAGCTGGCCGATCTTGCCACCTCCCGCTTCGATATCTCAAAGATGCTGGCCCTGAATTGGAGGGTCCAGAGCAGCCTCGATTTCGCCGCCGTCGCCGATCGCTTGCCGGCCGGCGCCACCGAGGTTTTTTGGCAAGCCGTGCGTGGCAAGCTGGATCTCTTGAGGGAGGCCCGAGGATGGTGGGACGTCGTCGCCGGCACCATTGTTCCGCCAGTGATCAACGGAGCGCGGGATTTGCTGCTCGCAGCCGGATCTCTGCTGCCGCCTGAGCCGTGGGATAATGCGGTGTGGACGACCTGGATCGGCGCGTTGGAGCGGGCAACTGGATGCAGCGGAGAAGCACTGCTGACACCATTGCGCCTGGCGCTGACGGGCGAGGACAGCGGCCCCGACCTCGCCGATCTGCTTCCCCTGATAGGCCGCACCAGGGCCGCGAGCCGGCTGGTGATCGCTGCGGCGTGATCATCGACCGGCGTCTGGCCTGAACCGGACAAGGCGGAGCCGTTGGCCGTGCGCCACAGACCGGCCTCGGCGAACCACTTCCTCCTCCCGTCCCTGCGCAGCCGTCTGAAGGCTGATCGGTCCGCTACCCTGCTTCCGCGATCAAGGCATTCCCGATCATGATCTCCGGCATCCCTTTTGTCAGGTCGAGAACGTTGTTCCTCACCCAGTCTGCCGCCGCCACATTGGATGCAACCGCCTCGTCCGCACTGTCGAACATGCTGATGGTAATAAGCACGTCCGGGCCCCCATCCAGAAGGTAATAGCCTCTGAAGCCGGGCATTTGTCGCGTCAGGGGCACGAAGCCCTCTTGCACACGGCGCGCGTATTCCTCCATCGAACCCCGCTTCACCTTGTACCTCCTGATGCTGGTGAACATGGTTCTGTTCCTAAGGTCAGATTATTCAAAAAGGCCCGCGACCGCCGGTACAAGCCCAATATATGGTTTCCTGACCCGGCGTGCTCGCTTAATGGTTGAGTTGCGGACAGTCGCTAGGGCGAATATACATTTCCCGCTCATGTATTCCTTCACCTGCTGCTCCCGCGTCACCTCGATCACCCTGTTGATCGTTGTGGTTGGGTCGCTGGGATTCACAAATCACTTCCGGCAATAAGTAGCGTCGGTTATCCATGTTGGCCGGGGCCGGTTCCGCGCAAGTTCGCAGCAGGTCCGCCTTCCATCGCCAGCCTGTCCGCCGATCAAGTGAGTTCTGCGCGTTTAGCTGGCATTCATATAGGACGCCAAACTTGCAGTAGACTTGACCGTCCGACTGTGAGCCACAATGCGGCATTGCAGCGTTCGCGTTTTGACTGGAAAGGTCTTCTCCTCGGCCCGTCATAGGTAGGATGACAGCGGCAAAAAGCAAAAGCAGAAGTCGGGTCAGCAATGCTGAACCCCTCGATTTGCTCCGCGCGCCCGATATGCCGCTTCGACGAGAGCCTGCTATCCTGCGAATGTTTGCGATCGTCCGGCGAGGGTTCGCGATCTTCATCGCGCGACTGTAAGCCAATCATCTTGACGGATGGTTAACACCCATCAGGCCGAACGTTAATTGAGCCGCTCGGCGGAAAACGTCAAACCGGAGTGCGGCGCACCCTCATAGTGAGCAAGCGTGTTCCGCGACCACGACCCGTTTGCGAGACTGGCGCTTGCACGCGGCGCCGACAACACCTCCTCCGTGCCGGTCACGGAATAAGCCGGGCACCCGACCATGTCGCCGCTGACCGTCGGCGGAATAGTGCCGCTCTTTTCGCCTGATGTGACCAGCCCGGAACTATCCGACGCGGCTTTGCACCAGCTCCGTAACAACGCCCGGATCGGCCAAGGTCGAAATATCCCCAAGTCCATCCGTTTCGTTTGCGGCAATTTTTCGTAAAATCCGCCGCATGATTTTGCCGCTGCGCGTCTTCGGTAAGGCCGGAGCCCACTGTATTGCGTCCGGCGAAGCGATCGGTCCGATCTCCTTGCGGACCCAGGCCACGAGTTCCATCCGCAGCGCCTCCGACGGCTCCTCATCGGCGTTAAGCGTGACATAGGCATAGATGCCCTGGCCCTTGATGTCATGCGGAAAGCCAACTACCGCTGCTTCTGCGACTTTCGGATGGGCGACGAGGGCGCTTTCCACTTCGGCCGTACCCATGCGATGGCCGGAGACGTTGATCACGTCGTCAACGCGCCCGGTGATCCAGTAGTATCCGTCAGCGTCGCGACGGGCGCCGTCGCCGGTGAAATACAGTCCTTTGAAAGTGGCGAAATAAGTCTGGATGAACCGCTCATGGTCGCCGAAGACCGTGCGCATCATGCCGGGCCAGGCGTCTTTGATGCACAGGTTGCCCTCGGTTGCGCCAGTCAACTCATTACCCTCGCCGTCGACCAATACCGGCTGGACGCCCGGAAGCGGCAGGGTCGCCGAGCCCGGCTTCAACGCCGTTGCGCCCGGCAGCGGGCTGATTAGGATGCCGCCCGTTTCGGTCTGCCACCAGGTATCGACGATCGGGCAGCGCTTTTCGCCGACCACATTGTAATACCACAGCCAAGCCTCAGGATTGATCGGCTCGCCGACGCTGCCTAGCAACCTCAGTGACGAACGGGAGGTCTGCTTCACCGGCCCATCGCCATCGCGCATCAACGCGCGAATTGCCGTTGGAGCGGTGTAAAAGATGCTGACCTTGTGCTTGTCAATTACCTGCCAGAACCGGCTGCTGTTCGGATAGTTGGGAATGCCCTCGAACATTAGCGTCGTCGCGCCATTGGCGAGCGGCCCATAGAGGATATAGGTGTGGCCCGTCACCCAGCCCACGTCGGCAGTGCACCAATAAACGTCACCCGGGCGGTAATCAAAAACAGTCTCATGTGTGTAGCTCGCCCAGACCAAGTATCCACCGGT
The DNA here is from genome assembly GCA_963819345.1 of uncultured Alphaproteobacteria bacterium. GTDB lineage: Bacteria > Pseudomonadota > Alphaproteobacteria > Acetobacterales > Acetobacteraceae > Rhodopila. The sequence continues at coordinate 240,635 of CAWFVX010000010.1, read as the reverse complement.
GGAGTGCAGCACACCTTTCGGTTTGCCCGTACTGCCGGAGGTATAAAGGATGAACAGCGGGTCTTCCGCAGACATCGGCTCCGGCGGACACTCGGGCGAAGCTGCTGCCAGCAATGTGGAGTAGTCGTGGTCCCGACCCGCGACGTGATCGACTGCAGCACCGGTGATCTTGGCAACGATCACCGCCTTCACGCTCGGACATGTCTTCAGGGCCGCGTCGGCGTTCGCCTTCAACGGCACTGACCGGCCGCCTCGCCGGCCCGCGTCCGCAGTGATCAACAAGTTGGAGTCGCAGTCTTGGATCCGGTTTGCCAGGCTGTCGGGCGAGAATCCACCGAATACCACTGAATGGATTGCTCCGACCCGAGCGCAGGCTAACATCGCCACAGCGGCTTCCGGTACCATCGGCAAGTAGATTGTCACCCGGTCCCCGCGCTTGACCCCCAGGGTCTTCATCGCGTTTGCCAAACGGCAAACTTGGTCGTGCAACTCGCGGTAGGTCACGTGACGGCTGACGTTGGGATCGTCGCCTTCCCAGATAATCGCTGTAGCGTCGGCATGTTCAGCCAGATGACGGTCGAGACACGACACCGAGGCGTTCAATATCCCGTCTTCGAACCACTTGATCGAAACATCGCCTGTAAAGCTGGTGTTCTTGATCTTGGCCGGGAACGTGATCCAGGTTAGGCGCCTCGCTTCCTTCGACCAGTAGGCATCTGGGTCGGACCCGGCCTGCTCGTAAGCGTCCCGGTAGCCGGCAGCGTTTACGCGAGCGGTCTTGGCGAATTTCGCCGGAACCGGAAAGACCTGATCCTGGATCGGTGCATTGTCTGCCACGGACTGTTTCCTTGCTGCCTCGTAAGCTTCTCTTCGTGCCAGGCAGACCTGAATTTATCCGCCGTGCGCGATCAGGATGACCCCCTCACGAACCACAACATTGATTGGCGTCAATCGGTCGCCTCGGCACGGGCCTGAAATACACTTCCCCGTAGCGATTGTGAACTCGGCCCCATGCGTCGCGCAGATAAGGCGGCGCCCGTCAGCCGTTAGGAACCGATCGGGCGTCCAGTCGAGCGGGGTCCCGATGTGAGGACAGGCATTTTCGTAGACATAGACCTGATCACCCTGGCGGACCACAATCAGACCGGTGAAAGCGCCATCCGCACCCGGAAATCCTTTTGCGCCATCCTCGGGGATATCGGCGATCCGGCACAGCGCTCGCATGTCTGCTGGCATCACCTGTTCCAACCTCCCATCCGGCAGATCTTGTCCCAATGAGGCTTGGAGACGGGCATGACCGAAAGCCGCGACAGCCGCACCAAGGGCATATCGGCCAAGCTCGGCTCGGCTTTGACATCGACCAGCGTGACCGGCTTCGGCAGCGGCCGAACCGCCTTCATATCGACGCACACCCAACCGCCGCTTTCTGCTGTCGGGTCCGGGTAAGCTTCGCGGGCCACCTCGACGATACCAACGATCTGCTTGCCCGTGTTGGAGTGGTAAAAGAACGCGAGATCACCCTTGCGCATCGCCTTGAGGTTATTCTTCGCCGTATGGTTCCGTACGCCCGTCCATGGCTCAACGCTGTTGGCCACTTGTTGGTCCCAGGAGAACGACTCCGGCTCCGACTTTACCAACCAATAGCCTGTCATTTTCCCTCCGAACGAGATGGCCTGATTGGCGCGGCGCAGTCGATCTTGGCATTGGGAACCTGAGTTGTTCAATATGCCGGATCGGCATGGGCGGCGGCGAAATTTCGAGATCAAGGTGTGACGAACACCTCTGGCATACGTTACAAGCTCTGCTTTCGTGGCTATGACGGATCGGGTAAGAGATTTCTGTGGACGCACGCTCATCTGCTGCGCCACCCCGTGCGGGGAAGGCTCTGCATCGATTTGCCAATCCGGGCCAATTCCTTCGGCTGTCCGGCGCGATTTTGCCCTGGCTGTTTTGGACAGGCGGGATCTTAACCGCTTTCAGTCTCGCGTGGGGCTTGTGTTTCGCTCCTGACGATTGGCAGCAGGGCGACACCGTTCGCATCATGTACGTCCATGTGCCGTTCGCGTGGCTGGCTTCGGCGGGCTATCTCTCGCTTGGCGGCGTGCAGCGTCCTGTCGCTGGTTTGGCGCCATCCATTGGCCGACCTTGCCGCGGTGGAAATCGGCCCTGTTGGTGCCGGTTTTACCGCAGTGTGCCTGGCAACAGGCAGCCTGTGGGGGAAGCCCACCTGGGGCGCTTGGTGGGTTTGGGACGCACGACTCACCTCTGTTTTCGTGCTGTTTCTGCTGTATCTCGGGCACATTGCGCTGGTCCGCGCGTTCGATGACCCTACCCGAGGCTACCGGGCCGGCGCGATCCTGGCTCTGGTCGGGGTGATCAACCTGCCGATCATCAAGTTCAGCGTCGATTGGTGGAACACCCTCCACCAGCCGGCATCCATCGGCCTGACCGGAGCGCCCACCATCGCCGCCAGCATGCTCTGGCCGCTGCTTTTCTCTGCGGTTGGATTCACCCTGCTGTTCGCGGCGATCACCATCGCCCGAACGCGGGCGGCGGTGATGGAGCGGCGCATCCGCTCGCTGCTGATGGCCAAGGCGTCGTCGGCGAATGCCCAAGAGGCTATATCGTGACACACCTTCCCTATATTGCAGCGGCCTATGCCATCGCGATCGGAGTGCCGTTGTTCCTCTCCATTCAGGTATTCTTTCGGGTCCGGTCTGCCGACCGGCGACTGGCGGCGATCGATACCAGGCGGGAGCGAGGTCGGTCATGACCCGCAAGAAGCGTCGGCTGCTGTTACTGCTGGTTTGCGGCATCGGCCTCGGGTCGGCGACCGCGCTGACCCTGTCGGCCTTCAGCGACAATCTGGTGTTCTTCGTGTCCCCCTCGGATCTGTCCAAATCCGCAAACAGCGGCCGCCAGGTCAGGTTGGGTGGTCTGGTTCAGCAGGGGACAGTTGAAAAGACTTCCGGCGGCCAGGCGGGCGCGCGGTTCAACGTGACGGACGGCAACGCCAGCATACCGGTTGTCTACAAGGGCATTCTCCCGGACCTGTTCCGAGAGGGGCAAGGCGTTGTCGTTCTCGGCTCGGAGCAAACCGATGGCGTGTTTCGCGCTTCAGAGGTGCTGGCCAAACACGATGAGACCTACATGCCGAAGGAAGTTGCCGACGCGCTGAAAAAATCCGGCCGATGGAATCCGGGTGCCGGCTCGCCGCCGCCGGCGTCCACGTGGAATGTGCCGGCGAAACCCTCGGGGTGATATGAACCAGAGCTTGTCTGTGCGGGTCTGCATCATGGGTGCCGGCCCGGTCGGTGGCACACTCGCCTGCCGGCTGGCCAGCGCTGGGGTCAGCGTCGCGCTGATCGATCACGCTCCGCTCCCTCCGATGGAAAACCCGGCGTTCGACGGCAGAGCGTACGCGGTTGCCGCGGGGTCGCGGGCACTGCTGGAGGGCGCGGGGCTTTGGAACGTCCTGGACGTGCCACCTAATCCGATACGCGACATTCGTGTCAGTGATGGACGCGTCGGCCGTCCGCCCTCTCGACTGCATCTGCATTTCGACCACCGTGAGGCCGGTGCGGACCCCCGCCCATTCGGCTGGATGGTGGAAGCGCGGTCGCTCCGGAAAGCCTTAAATGCCCGATTTCCGGCGCAGGACCGGCTGCACTTGTTCGCACCGGCACAAGCGGTTGTCGAGCGGTCGCATGACAGTGCGTTATTCGGTCTGGAGTCAGGTCAGCTGATCCAGTGCGAATTGGTCGTCGCGGCAGAGGGCCGTAACTCACCGCTGCGAGATCAGGCGGGCATTCCGGTCACCCGAATTCCGTATAGTCAGACGGCGATCGTCTGCGCGGTGGCGCATGAGCGGCCGCATCACGATGTAGCTTTGGAGCATTTCCTCCCTGCCGGACCTTTTGCCGCGCTGCCGATGGGGGCAAGCACCGATGCGGAACCGGGTGGTGCCCCGAATGTCTCAGCGATCGTCTGGACCGAGCGCACGAGGGAGGCCGTGGCGCTTATGGCACTGGACGACGTGCGTTTCGGGCGGGAGGCTCGCCGGCGTCTGGGGCCACATCTGGGGGCGATCCGCGCGGTGGGCCGCCGATGGAGCTACCCGCTGTCGGCGATGATCGCTCACCGCTATGTTGATACCAGGCTGGCGCTGGCCGGTGACGCGGCCCACGGGATCCATCCGATCGCAGGGCAGGGCTTGAACCTTGGCTTTCGCGACGCGATCGAGCTGGCGGACCTGATCGTCGATGCGTTCCTGGCCGGCTCAGACACCGGCAGCTCAGCCTTGCTGGCCCACTATCAGCGGGTGCGGCAGGTGGACAACTTGCTGATGTTCACGATGACCGATGGGCTTGACCGACTGTTCAGCACTGATCGCCGCCTGGTTCGTATGGTCCGGGACGTTGGAACCGAGGGTGTCAATCGCCTTGGTCCGGTGAAGCGTGTGTTCATGAGACGTGCGATGGGCGTGACTGCTGCTTAGTCCACCGTTGACTCTCGATCCAGCATTTTGCTCCGAAATGCCCTGAATGACTCCGGACCAGCGGTATTATACCAAGCGACTGATGAGTTGACTCTTACCGTGATTTCGCCCGGCTCGGGGCGAGCGTGATTTCTTTTGCCGATCCTGGATAAGGGGGCGGATACAGCGATGACTGTGCAGATCACTCGGTTCGAGCACGACGCGGACGCCCTGCGTCAGCATCGCGGGGCGGCGTTTCCAAAGCACCTGTTGCACGGCGGCTTCTGGCGCTAGCTCTGGTTTTGGAAGGGCATGGCCGGGCGGACGCGGCCAGGATGCTGCGGAATGGATCGATCAAACGCTGCGAGACTGGGTGATCCGTTACAACGAGCATGGCATTGCGGGCCTGTCGGACCTTCCAAAGCGCGGCGGCGTCAGCACCAAAACTGTCCATCGAAGAAATGGCCGCGTTAACAGAGTGGGTTCAACAAGGCCCCGACCTCGCGGAAGATGGCGTCACGTGCCGCTGGCGGTTATGCGATCTGCGTGACCGGATCCTGCGCGCGCTTCTTTGTGGTCATGGATGAACGCAGCGTCGGGCGGATCCTGAAGACGTTGACCTTCAGCCACATCTCGGTCGCTTGCCCGCGCCATCCCCAGGCGGATGCCGAAGCCCAGGAGATCGCACAAAATAACTTTGCCGATCTCGTCGCCGCCGTCATTCCCTGATGCCGCGCAAGGCAAGCCGATCGAGTTATGGTTGCAGGTCAACGGCCCGCATCGGCCAACAAGGCTGCCTGACCCGCATCCTGGGCGAAGGCGCGGCAGTCCGACCCACAGCCCCTCGCGATCAGCGCTACCAGTCGGCCTATCTGTTTGGTGCCGTCTGTCCCAGGCCGCGGCGTTGGCGCCGGGCTCGTGCTACCGCGTGCCAATGTTCATGCAATGAACCTGTATTTGCATGACACCAGCAGCGCTTTGGTAAGTCCGAGGGGCCGTTCGCCGTGCTCACCCTGGATGGCGCCAGCTGGCACCAGGTGGGGGATCGTCTGGTGGTGCCGGACAACATCGGGCCGCTCCATCTGCCGCCCTTCTCAAACCCGAGCTAGCGCCAGAACCGCCGTCGCAAACGTCTGTGGAGCTCCTCCGCCTCAACGATCTGAGCAATCCGCGTCTATGCTCGACCTACGATGGCGATTGTCGATGCCTGCTGTATCCGCCCCTTGAACAAGCTCATCGCCACACCCGAACGGATCACGCTCGATCGCCGAGCTCGGCGACTACGCCATAACAGTCAGCTCATCAGTCGCTTGGTATTATACCAATCCCGAAGTGAAGCCTCGAAGCCCGGTCATGCGCGAGGTGATCGACCGGCCAGAGTGCAGCACGGCGCGCACCGCCTCAGTCGCGGTCGGGAGGTCCTCGTTGACCACCACATGGTCGAAATCCACCCAATGACGGATCTCGTCTCGCGCCACCCGCATCCGGCGCTCGATCTCGTCACCACGGTCCCCGGCGCGGCCGACCAGACGAGACCGCAGGGCCATGATGTTCGGCGGCAAGACAAAGACGCTGACCACATCCCCCGGTAGTTTCTCGCGCAACTGCCTGTGCCCCTGCCAGTCGACATCGAACACTACGTCGCGACCCTCGGCGAGCGCCTTTTCCACCGGCGCGCGAGGCGTCCCGTAGGCGTGAGTACCCTGCAGAACCCGAGCCCATTCCAGTAGCGCATCGTTACGTAGCGCCAGTTGGAAGCGATCCTCGGTCAAAAAATGATAGTGGACACCATCGATTTCGGTTGGGCGCCGCTCGCGAGTGGTAACGCTGATCGATCGTTCGAGCATGGGTTCGGTCGCGACCAGAGCATCGGCGATCGCTGTCTTGCCGGCCCCCGACGGCGCCGACAGAACCAAACAGACTCCGCGGCGCGTAATTTCGATCATTCTATGTTTTGCACCTGCTCTCGCAACTGCTCGATCGCGGCCTTCAACTTCAGTCCGGTCGCCGTCAGGGCAGGCGACGCCGACTTGCTGCACAACGTATTTGCCTCGCGATTAAACTCCTGGATCAGAAAATCCAGCTTGCGGCCGATATTGACTGCCTCCCGCAGCAGGTCGTGGGCAGCAGCGAGGTGGCTCGACAAACGATCCAGTTCCTCGCGCACATCGGACCGGCTCGCCAGCAGCGCGACTTCCTGCGCAATCCGCTCCTCTGGAAGAGCAGGCGTCTCCCGCAGCAGAGTTTGCAGATTGTCCAACACGCGCGCTCGTTGCGCTGCTGGCTGGCCGGCCGCTTGGGTAGTCGCGGCTTCGCACAGGCTGGCGATCTCCGTTAACTGCCGGTTCAGCACCACCGCCAACCGGTCACCCTCGGCCTGACGGGAAGCCACGAGGTCGGCGAGCGCGGCGATGAACCCCGCCTGCACATCCCCTGCCGCGGCAGCTTTTTCCTCCTGCTGGTCGGCTTGCGCCTGACGCAGCACGCCCGGCAATGACAGCAGCGCCTCGGGCGAGGGCGGCTTGCTGCCCGGGATCCGGTGGTGCAAATCCGTGGCGATCTTCAACACCTGCTCCAGCGCTGCCGGATCGAGTTCCAGCCGGGTCTCGGACTGGCGCTTGAGCGTGAGGTTGGCGGTGACATTGCCGCGCTTCAGCGCCTTGCCCGTGATTTCCCGCCAACCGGCCTCCAGACTGTCCCACCCATTCGGCAATCGGAAGCGCAGTTCCAGGGTGCGGCCGTTGACGCTACGCAGCTCCCACGCCCATCCAATACCCTCGATGGCGCCCTCGGCTCGGGCGAATCCGGTCATGGAGGCGATGGCTGTCATGGCGCGGCTTCTAACAGCGGCAGGAGCGAAATGCGACCTTTTGTGCCTACAACGCGGCGTCTGCACCTTGCAAATGCTGGATGAGGCGCTTTCGCGACTCGGCCATCCCCTGCTAGCAAGGTCGAATGCCCAGTCTGGAATTGGAACTGGCCGCCGGGGGGCGAGTTGCGGGAGTAGATGAGGCTGGCCGCGGACCGCTGGCCGGTCCAGTTGTCGCGGCTGCCGTGGTTCTGGGCCCCTGGGTGCAGGCGGAACTGGCAGACATGCTGGACGATTCCAAAAAACTGACTGCTGAGCAGCGTCTTGCCGCGTTCCTGGCGCTGCGGGCCTCCGCCGCTGAGATCGGTATCGGCGCGGCCTCGGTCGCGGAAATCCTGCGCCTGAACATCCTCCACGCCTCCATGCTGGCCATGCGCCGAGCGGTCGCACGCTTGGCGGTGGCCCCGGATCTGGCGCTGGTGGATGGCAATTATCCTCCGAAACTGACCTGTGCAGTGCGCTGCGTCGTGGGGGGTGACGCACTATGCCTGTCGATCGCCGCAGCCTCGATCGTCGCGAAGGTCGTGCGCGATCGGGCGATGACCCGGCTGGCCATGCGGTTCCCTGGTTACGGATGGGAGACGAACGTCGGCTATGCCACCACCCTCCACCGAGAAGCGCTGGTCAAGCTCGGTGCCACGCGCCACCACCGGGAAGCGTTTGGAACCGTTGCGCAACTGCGGTTGGAGCTGACGATTGCGGATTGACGCGACCGTCGCGATGCGATGTTCATGCAATCTGTATTGATAAGGTTGGAATCCGGGCTTGGATCACTACTACGAGTTGCCGCTGGACCAGATTTTGCGGGGCGACTGTGTGCAGCTGATGCGCATGTTGCCGTCTGCGTCTGTTGACTGCGTCTTTGCCGATCCACCGTACAACCTGCAATTGCGCGGTGAGTTGCGGCGACCCGACGACAGTCTGGTGGACGGCGTCGACGACGAGTGGGACCGGTTCACCGACTTCGCCACCTACGATGCATTCACGCGAGACTGGCTAACCGAGTGCCACCGGCTGCTGCGCAAGGACGGTACGCTGTGGGTGATCGGCGCCTATCACAACATCTTTCGCATTGGCGCGATCTTGCAGGATCTCGGCTTTTGGATCCTCAATGACGTTATTTGGCGAAAATCCAATCCGATGCCGAATTTCCGCGGCAGGCGCTTCACCAACGCCCACGAGACGCTGATCTGGGCCGCAAGGGGCCGGGACTTGCGTTACCGCTTCAACTACCAGGCAATGAAGTCACTGAACGACGACATCCAGATGCGCAGCGATTGGTTCATCCCCCTGTGCACGGGTCCTGAACGAATGCGCAACGAGCATGGTCTGAAGCTGCATCCGACCCAGAAGCCGGAAGCCTTGCTCCATCGTGTGCTACTGGCAAGCACCAACCACGACGACATCGTGCTCGACCCATTCGCTGGCACCGGCACTACCGCGGTCGTGGCGAAACGATTACGCCGTCATTTCATCGGGATCGAGCGGCACCCAGCTTACGCCGAGGCCGCCATTGGGCGGGTCCGCCGGACCAAGCTGATCTCGGTGGAAGGAGCGACGTCGCAGCCGACAAAACGCGAGGCGGCTAGGATTCCGTTTGGCAGCCTGGTGGAGCAAGGCCTGATCGCGCCGGGCACCACTGTCTTCGACCGGCAGCGCCGGGTCAGTGCAATGGTCGGGCCGGACGGATCACTGAGCGCAGGCGACATTCGTGGCTCCATCCACAAGGTTGGCGCGCTGTTGCAGAATGCACCGAGCTGTAATGGCTGGACCTTCTGGCATTTCGAGCGAGATGGCACGTTGGAGCCACTTGACGTACTGCGCGCGCCGGTGACGGGAAAATCGGCCCCTCGGCCTGCCTGAAACCCTGCCCCCCTTTCCGCCTTGGTTCGTCCGCGCAAACCGCTCAGCTCACGAAAAAAACGGCATCACTCGGGAACGAGCTTGTACATCTTTCCGTCGAACTGAACCAACCGCATGCTCTTCATCGGCCTGTAGTCTGTCGGACTGGAACTGATCTTGATCCCGGGCAGCACCATCGGCAGCGTTGTCGTATCCGGTAGATTTGTTGCCGCCTTCATGATGTTCTCTCGCGACAAATCATTGCCAGCCTGCTTTAGCACGATGACCAGTGCCTGAGCCATGGTGTAACCGTACGCCCAAACTGGATTGGCGGGATCGCTTTCTGGCGCATACTTCGAACGCCACGCCTGAAATTCCTTCATCCCCGCGTCGTCAGCCCAACCTGGATCGGTTGGATCCTTCAAATATTGCGCTGTCATCACTCCTACCGATTTGTCTAGTCCCGCGGACTCCAGCGCCGGCTTCACCAAAGCGCCGTTGGAATCGACGATATGCAGCGGGTGCCAGTCGATATCAGCAACCTTGCGGATTGCCATGGCGGAGAATTTAGGCGTGCTCGCGTCATAGAGCAGATCCGCCCCGGAAGCCTGCAACTGCAGGATCTGCGAGTTGATCGTCGGGTCGGTGATCTCATAAGACAGGGTTTTGACGACCATCTTGTCAAACTTGTCGCCTAACCCATCCTTCATTCCGGCAAGATAATCCCTGCCGAGATCGTCATTCTGATAGAGGATTGCGATCTTGGCGCTGGGCTTCTTCGCCAGGATGTATTGAGCATACATCTGTCCTTCAAGCCGGTAACTGGGTTGGAACGGTATACTCCAGGGATATTCCTTCGGATCAGTAACGAACATCGATGCGCCAGAACCGAGCCAGATGTCGGGAACTTTTTTCTGGTTGTAGTATTTGCGGATTGCGGCATTCGGGGCGGTGCCGATGGTCTGGAATAAGATGGCGACTTGCTCATCCTCAATCAGGCGACGCACTACCTCAATGGTTTTCGGCGGGCTGTACCCGTCATCGACCGCGATCAAGTTGATCTTGCGGCCGTTGATGCCGCCCTGTTCGTTGATCATCTTGAAATAGTCGGACTTCGCGGTCGAGATTTGGCCATAAACGCTCGCGGGCCCGCTGAACGGGGCGCTTTGGCCGATCTTGATCTCGGTATCGGTGACGCCGACAGCAGCTTTCTGTGCCAGCGCCGGCGAAACGCTCAGCAGAACGGCCATGAGCGCGCCGCCCATCCATGGTTTGGTCACGACGTTGTTCCCCCGGTTTTCCGGCACTTTGCGAGACGTCATCAGTCAGCGCAAGTGGCCACAACGGGCTTACGAATGCGTGATCAGGATACCAACCGGCACCTGAAGATGCGATGGTTCAACCGCTGGGGGATCTGAGTTGACCAGTCTGATCAAGCGGAGTTTCTCGCTGGCGGGCCATCGGACCAGCGTTGCCCTGGAAATCGAATTCTGGGACGTTCTGACGCGGACGGCGGAAACAAAAGGTTGCAGTTTGTCCGCGATGGTTGCGGCCGTCGATGCCGCGCGCGAGCCGGACCAGTCGCTGGCATCCGCGCTTCGCGTAACGGCGCTGCTTGCGCAGAAAACGCTGTAAGCCATCAATTTCGCTCAGTCCGAATGGCTTGAGATTTCGGCGTGGGCACCAGAAACCTAATCCCCGCGGCGGCTTACGATCTGTTGGCTGGTGGCCGCAGGCCTTTCCGCGCAGGCGTTCCCGCGCGACACTGGCGATATGCCGCCTCAAACGTCCCGCATTGTGATCCGGGTCTCTCGCGAGACTCGCCTGACCGCCGTGATCGTTGCCAGCGCGCTGTTCATGCAAAACCTCGATTTAACGGTCATCGCGACCGCGCTGCCGACCATGGCGCGATCGTTCGGCTACGACCCGGTTCGGATGAACGTGGCGCTGACATCCTACCTGCTGAGCCTGACGGTGTTCATCCCCGCCAGCGGCTGGGTAGCGGATCGGTTCGGCACCCGCACTGTATTCCAGTGGGCGATCGTGGTGTTCACCGTTGGCTCGATTTTGTGCGGCCTGTCCAACGGGCTCGTCGAACTGGTCGCGGCGCGCGTGCTGCAGGGACTCGGCGGGGCGATGATGGTTCCCGTCGGCCGGCTGCTACTTCTACGCACCGCCGCGAAATCAGAGCTGGTGGCCGCCATGGCGTGGCTAACTGTTCCGGCGCTGCTGGGGCCGGTCGTCGGGCCGCCTGTCGGCGGTTTCATCGTTACCTATTTCGACTGGCGCTGGACATTCTTTATCAACATCCCGGTCGGCCTGCTTGGGCTGGTCGCGGTCACGATCTTCGTCCAAGATTTTCGTGAACTGCCCAAAGGCGCCTTCGACATCAGGGGCCTGGTGCTGACTGGCTTGGCGCTGGTCTGCGGAATGATCGGCTTGGAGACCGCGGGCCGCGGCCTGATCGCGCCCGAGGTGACCGAGGCAATGATCGCCGCCAGCCTGGTAATCGCCTTTCTCTACTACCTCCACGCGCGGCGCCGCACTGCGCCGCTGCTCGACTTTACGCTGATGAGGCTGCCCTGCTTCCGGTTGTCGTTCAGCGGTATGATGCTGTTCCGCACTGGCATCGGAGCCATTCCATTTCTGCTGCCGCTCATGCTGCAGGTCGGCTTCGGCAATTCGGCCGTGCAGAGTGGTCTGATTACCTTCGCCAGTTCTGCCGGGGCGCTGGTAATGAAGCCGGCGGCACAACACGCGCTGCGACTGTTCGGCTTCCGCGACACGCTGATCTGGAACGGCATATTGTCCGGCTTCATGCTGACGGCATGCGCGTTGTTTCGCCCGACCTGGCCAGCGGCGGCGATCTATCTGGTGTTGCTGGTTGGCGGTTTTCTTCGATCGTTGCAGTTCACCGCCTTCAACACCTTGGCCTACGGCGATGTTCCACGTGCCCAAATGAGCGCGGCAACGAGCCTCTATACCGCCGGTCAGCAACTTGCCGCAACCATCGGGGTGTCAGTTGGCGCCCTCGCTCTGGAGGTCGCCCGTAGCCTCTCGCAGCATCGGACGCCGGAGATATCCGACTTCAGTGCCGCGTTTGTCGTAGTGGGACTAATGACCCTCGCTGCAGTTCCGATCGCACTTCTGATGCCGACCAACGCAGGCGATGACCTGACTGGTCGCCACCCGCCTGAGCCTCCGTCATCCGAACCGGCACCCGCATCTCCGCCGGTGGGATGAGGCTGCGAGGCGCTCTCGCTAGTGTGAGGTAGGCGGTCTTGAAAAGCCAGGCGCGATCATGAATACTTCACCATATGGAAAACCATCATGGCCGCAATCGATGTCTCTACGCCGACGAGGGCACCTTCACCCATTTGCGCCTGCACGACGAGAACACTCGCCGCAGCCAGCAGGCAAGTGGACTGGAGCGCGCTCGATAGACTGAAGCCTCGCCTATCTGACACTGAAAGGAGATCTTCATGACCACCCATAATGTCGTCACTGAGCAGCAATGGATAGAGGCACGCCGCGCGCTTCTGGTCGAAGAGAAGGCCTTAACGCGAGAACGGGATCGCCTTGCGGAGAAACGGCGTTCGCTGCCTTGGGTAAAGGTCGAAAAGAATTACGTCTTCGAAGGTGCCGAGGGCATCGTAACACTATCAGAACTGTTCGACGGGCGCAGCCAACTCATCGTCTATCACTTTATGTTCGGCCCTGACTGGGAGGAAGGGTGCCCAGGCTGCTCGTTGCTCTCGGATCAGGTCGACGGCCCACGGCAGCATTTCGAACACAACGATGTCAGCTTTGTTGCCGTCTCGCGTGGCGAGATCGCTAAGCTCCTGACCTATCGCAAGCGGATGGGCTGGACGTTCCGTTGGGTCTCCTCGGCCGCCAGCGACTTCAATTTCGACTATCATGTCTCCTTTCCGGAGGGAAAACGTAAGAATGGTGTTTTCTACAATTTTGAGGAGCGCCCTGATCCGGGGATAGACGAACTGTCGGGTGTCAGCGTCTTCTACAAAGACGACGACGGAACGATCTACCACACTTACTCAAGCTACGGCCGCGGTGGGGAGATGTATCTGCCGGTTTATAGCTGGCTTGATGTCGTGCCTCGCGGCCGCAACGAAATCAAGAAAGGCAATCTCACCGACTGGGTGCGCCGTCACGACCGCTATGAGAACGATGGACGGACCCAGAGGCCGACTCGGCAATGACCGGCTGGTGACGAATATGGCGTTGCCACGCAATTGACAGCCCATGTGACCCCCGAGACCGAATTGTCTCGTTCCTCCAATTTGATAAGGGTGGTGGGCTGATTCACCTACCGCATAGGGATGCTTCTGTCGGGATTGGACCACTAAACAAGTTCGACGCGGGTGGGCGATCCGTCGTCTGGCCCGCGCTATCCCGCTCGGCGACGCGCCGCATGATCTCCGCGGTTTCGGCATCGGCCGGGAGGAAAGCTTCGATCGCCAATTCAGAGACTGTGATATCGACAGGGGTGCTAAACAACGTTGTGGTGCTGAAGAAGGAGAGCACACCTTCAATTGTAGCCAGCCGAAATGGTGTTGCTACCTCCCCAGTCTCAACCTGATCAGGGGACGCATTGTCGCGCGGGTATGGATAGCCGCGAATTTCCTCGGTCATATCCAGCAATCTCGAGTTCCCGCTCAAATCAATCTGCCGTTGCAGACGAGTTATTACATGGGCGCGCCACTGGCCCAGATTGACGATACGCGAAGCGAGACCCGCTGGGTGTAAGAACAACCGCAATACGTTGACCGGAGGACGAAGTAGCAACGGTTCAGCGCCGGCCACCAAATGGGCGAGCGAACGGTTCGCGGAAAGCATCGTCCAGTGGCGGTCCACTACCAGGGCCGGGCAAGGGTCATGCGCCGCGAGCACGGTCTCGATTGCGCGCCGAAACATGTCCGGCACAGGCACCTGGAATGCGTTTTCTTCGAACAGCGGCTCGAATCCAGCGGCGCGCAGCAGTGCGTTCTTCTGGCGCAAGGGTATGTCCAGACACGCGGCTAAATGGAGCAGCATCCCCCGGCTCGGCTTTAACCGCCCGGTTTCCATAAGGCCGAGACGTTTGGCGGAAATCTCGACATCGGAAGCCAAGTCGAGTTGGCTCATGCGGCGTTTACGTCGCCATTCCCGCAACAATTCGCCAAGGTCGTGGGCCGGTGCTCGGATTGTCAACCTCCGTTTGTCCTTCCCGGAAGGGCTAGCTTAGGGCAGATACCTCTGCGTTGAGTGTCCAACTGTGAGGCTGCGTCCGATACGATATCACTCGTGAGAAGGAGGTCACAAATTCGTGAATACCACGTCGCATCTCGTGAATTCGAAGCAGATTTCTGCAGATATCTAACTGACGACTATTGTTCGTCGCGGTGGCCCCCAAGTTCGGGGTCGATACAAATTACAAATTTTGACCACGGTATAATCATCTGAATGCCCTTGGAAACACGACGCGTGATAAACGTTTAAGGACTCGCTATGCGCTACATATCCACCCGCGGCGAGGCACCTTCACTCGACTTTACCGATGTCCTTCTCCGCGGTCTCGCTGAGGACGGCGGCCTGTTCATGCCGGTAAGCTGGCCGCATTTCGGCCCATCTGAGTGGCGGATGATGCGCGGCCTGCCATACGCGGAGCTAGCGGCACGCGTCATGCATCCATTCGTCGGTGAATTCGATCCCGTTCGAGGTGCTCCGGACAATCTGTCAGCAGGCCTATGCCGGCTTCAGTCACCCGGCCGTTGCGCCGCTGATCCAGCTCGAGACCGGCTTGTTCACGCAGGAATTGTTCCACGGTCCTACGTTAGCTTTCAAAGACCTGGCTATGCAGGTGCTTGGTCGCCTGTTTGACCATGTGTTGACGGATCGTAACCAACGGGTGACGATCGTCGGCGCAACCTCCGGCGACACCGGATCGGCCGCTATCGAGGCCTGCGCTGATCTCGACCGTGTCGATATCATGATTCTGCATCCGCACAATCTCACCAGCGAAGTGCAGCGCAGGCAGATGACAACGGTGACGGCCGCGAATGTCGCCAACGTCGCGATCGAGGGCACCTTTGATCAGTGCCAGGACTTGGTGAAGGCGATGTTCGCCGACAGGGATTTTCGCAACGACCTGAGACTTTCGGCGGTAAACTCGATCAACTGGGCACGCATTGCGGCGCAGATCCCGTATTACGTCTCGGCCGCCTTGGCTCTAGGGGCGCCGGAGCGAGAAATTGCGTTCAGCGTTCCGACGGGGAATTTCGGGAATGTCTTCGCCGCTTGGGCCGCTTCGCAGATGGGGCTTCCGGTGGCGCGTCTGATTGTGGGATCGAACCGCAACGATATCCTGACGCGATTTCTGACGTCGAACGACATGTCGATGGTCCCGGTGGAGCCGTCGCTATCTCCCAGCATGGACATTCAGATCAGCTCCAACTTCGAGCGGCTGTTGTTTGAGTTGGTGGACCGCGTTCCGGAAACGACACGCGAAATGATGCAGGCATTCCGCCAGACGGGGCGGATGGAGGTCGCTGATCCGATCTGGCACCGCGCGCGCCACCTGTTCCATGGGTTCCGATTGGACGATCCGGGAACCGAGGCGGAAATTCGCCGGTTGGATTCGTCAACCGGCTATCTGGCCGACCCCCACTCGGCGATCGGGATTGCAGCGGCACGCGCTCTGCCGTGCGGCGGCGGTATACCTGTAGTGGCGATGGCGACGGCTCACCCGGCGAAGTTCCCGGACGTAATGGAACGAGCGATAGGACGCCGGCCGATGCTGCCGCCTTCGATGGCCGATCTGTTCAAGCGACCGGAGCGGTTCACCGTGCTGCCCAACGAGTTGTCCCGTGTAGAGGCGGCGGTTCGGGCATTGGTGGGACGAAACACCAACGACAGTGTGGCGCAGGACTAGACTTCGATGTTGGGGGCAGCTTCATGCTCACCAGCCTCCGGCAGAAATCGATCCCTCCTCTCCGGCGAGTAGCGCCCTTGCGGGCGATGGCGTAAATCGCGCGAGGGTTCTCGTGCTCCGCCTACGCCGCCCGTCCGCCCACCACCTATTGGCCGCTTCCGTGGGAGCCAGCCCGCCGTGACTCAGTTCATCCTGGTCCTATCCTGTCAGAACCGTCCTGGGATCGTCGCGGCTGTTGCGACAACCATCTTCGACCATGGCGCCAATATCCGTGAATCACAGCAATACGACGACATCGAAAGCGGGCGGTTTTTTGCCCGTATTGTGCTGGACCATCCCGAAAACCGGCTCGACATGCCGCGGCTGCGGGAGGCGCTGGACAACCTTGCAAAGCGGTTCGCGATGACTTGGGGTTTGCGCGACCGTGGGGAACGTCAAAGGGTGATGCTGTTGGTCTCCAGGTTCGATCACTGCCTGACCGACATCCTCTATCGCTGGCGGATCGGCGAGCTGCCGATGGAGGTGACCGCCGTGGTCTCCAACCACCCACGCGACAGTTTCCAACATATCGATTTCGACGACATACCGTTCCATTATTTGCCGGTCACGAAGGCAACGAAGACCCAGCAGGAGGGACAACTATGGGACCTGGTGCGGCAGACGAAAACCGAATTGGTTATCCTGGCGCGTTACATGCAAGTGCTGTCGGATGATCTGGCCGGCAAATTGTCGGGCCGCTGCATCAACATCCACCACTCGTTTCTGCCCGGCTTCAAGGGCGCGAAACCGTATCATCAGGCGCATCAGCGCGGCGTTAAGCTTATCGGGGCAACCGCCCACTATGTGACCGCCGACTTAGATGAGGGACCAATCATCGAGCAGGACGTGGAGCGGATCAGTCATGCCGACTTGCCCGACGATCTGGTGCGTCAGGGCCGCGATATCGAGCGACGCGTGCTGTCCCGGGCGCTGCGCTGGCAATTGGACGGGAGAATTCTCGTTAACGGCATCCGCACCGTTGTGTTCCGGGAATGAGCTGTCCAACGGCCCGATCGCAGTAAAGACAATGCGGGGCGGCCAACGTTGCCGACGCCGCCGCTGGTGATCCGATCCGATAGAAGCACCCCAAGCGGCCGGGTGAATTGGTCCACAAATCAGAGGTTAGTGGCTCACCATCCGCCCCCGTTACGGGGCGCAACCCGCGCGATCGCCTTCGATAGTTCGTCAGCACGAAACGGCTTCGATACCTGCTGCAGCGACACATCAGCCAGCGGAGTGCCAAAGATGATGGGCAACGCCGGCCAATTCGTCCTGATCGCTTCAGCGAGTTCGGCGCCAGTCATATCCGGAAGGGCGTAGTCGATTATTACCAGGTCGATCCCGTTCTCTTCACGTCGCATAAGGTCAAGTGCCTGCCCTCCCGAGCCGGATGTGCAGACCTTATGTCCAAGAGTGCTCAGCGTCTCCGTCGCTCTCGAAAGAACCAGCGTATCGTCATCCACCACGAGGACGACGAGAGGCCGTGCATTCCCGATCTGCTGATCAAGCTGATCGGGCGTTACGGTTTTGTGGGATTGAGCGGAACTCCCCTGCACCGGCAGCCAAAGCTCCGCGATCGTGCCATGGCCCTTGCGGCTCCTGATCGTAAAGTGGCCCTCCGACCGTTCAGCGAAGCTTTGGGCCATAGACAGGCCTAAGCCATTACCTTTGGCGACACCCTTCGTCGTAAAGAACGGCTCAGTAGCTCGGCAGAGGGTCTGTTCATCCATGCCGTCACCCCGATCCGTCACGGAGAGACAGACAAAACGACGGCGGCCCGCGCTGTCGCTTTGCGGGCTGGTCACAATCTCTTCCCGTCCTACGATGACAATAGTACCGCCATCCGGCATCGCGTCGCGCGCGTTCCTCAGCAGACCAACAATGACCAAAACCAACTGGTTCGGATCGACATAAATCTGGCCGATCGGACTTGGGAACCGATTTTCGATCACGAACGATGGCCCTATGGTCCGCTGGAACAGGTCCCTCATGCCGTCCAGAAGAACTTGAACATCGACTGTCTCGGGCGTCAGTTCCTGGCACAGTGCAAGTGCGAGCATTCGCTGCGTCAAGGACCTGCCTCTGCGCGCCGATCCAATGGCGTTTTCCACATGTGGCAGGATATCCGGGTCCTCAGGCAAACTCCTGTGCGCGATATCAAGCTCACCGAGGATTGCTCTGAAAATGCTGTTGAAGTCGTGCGCTATCCCGCCGGTCAATTGACCAAGCGTCTCGGCTTTCTGTGCCTCCGCCAGCGCTTCGCGCGCCCGCTCCAGTTCCAATTCTGCTTTTTTTACATCGGTCATGTCGCGCGTGACTTTGGCAAAGCCGATGACCTTGCCGCTGTCGTCACGGACCGGGCTGATGACGACATCCGCCAGAAAGACGTCGCCATTTTTTCTCACACGCCATCCCTGCTTCTCGGATCTACCGTCGCGAGCGGCAGTCTCAAGCGCTAGGCTAGGTTCGCCTCTTTCCCGATCCTCTTCCGTAAAGAACATGGAAAAGTTCTTGCCGATGGCTTCGGCTGGAGCGTAGCCCTTGATGCGCTGGGCACCCGCGTTCCAACTGATCACTACGCCGGCGGTATCGAGCAGGTAGATCGCGTAGTTCGTAACGCTCTGAACCAGAAGTCGAAATTGATCCTCGCTTTGCCTCAGCGCGTCCTTCTCGGCCTGGCGCGCGCTCAGGTCACGAGTAACCTTAGCGAATCCCAGCAAATGTCCCGTTCCATCGCGAATGGTGTCGATAACGACATGGGCCCAAAAGCGGTTACCGTCCTTGCGTAGCCGCCAGCCCTCACCTTCGAACCGACCGTCCCGGGTCGCCTCGTCAAGCGCCCGGCCGGGAAGTCCGTCACGTCGATCCTCGTCAGTGTAAAAAATGGCGAAGTGCTTGCCCAGGATTTCGGCTTCTTCATACCCCTTGAACCGTTTTGCACCCGAGTTCCAACTCGTGACCAATCCTGAGCCATCAAGCATGTAGATGGCGTAGTCGGTAATAGCATCGACAAGAAGATGGTATCGTCCTTCGTTCGTCAGGGACGCTGCGGGGCGCTCTTCAACTTTCTTAACGCCGCGGTCATTTCTGTGAGCAGGCTTCATGAGGTCAGGTCCGAGATCGGCGAAACGAGCCGTGCTTTCGCGGAGAGCCTCGCCAAGCGTTTTCCGCTCTCGCCCTTGTGCTCCAACGCCAGGATCCCGGTCACGTGCAATCTCATCCTATAGAACCACAACCATTGGTTGTATTATTGATGAATTATAAAGCTTGAAATTGCAAGCGAATCGCTCTTCCCCATTTCTCGCCCGGGGGCACAAGGCGATTGCGCGGCGACCGCAAAATAGGATACCCCCCTACCCATAACACACACAATCCGGGAAACTCAAAAGCTGCTGGCCCGCGTCCGCCGCCTCCGCGGCCAGATCGAGGCCATCGAGCGCGCCCTCGAAGGTGAGGCCGGCTGCGAGCAGGTCATGCACCTGATCGCCGGCGCGCGCGGGGCCATGGCGGGCCTGATGGCGGAGGTGGTCGAGGACCACGTCCGCACCCATCTCGTCGATCCCGGCGGCGCGGTGAACTCCGACGCAGTGGAGCAATTGCTCGAAGTCGTTCGCACCTACTTGAAGTAAGGCGCGCGCCCATGGAATCGCACAGCCACGTATTCCTCGGCGAAGGCCACGAACACGCTGAGCAACGCACCTGGTGGGTCATCTCGCTGTGCGCCGCGATGATGGTGCTGGAGATCGTCGGCGGCCTGTTGTTTGGTTCCATCGCGCTGGTCGCGGATGGGCTGCATATGATCACACATGCCGGCGCGCTGCTCCTGGCCGCTCTTGCTTACAGCTACGCCCGCCGGCACGCCACCGATCCCCGCTTCACATTCTGAACCGGCAAACTGGGCGACCTCGCCGGCTTCACCAGTGCCATCGTCCTGGCGATGATCTCGCTACTGATCGGATGGGAGGCGATCGCCCGCCTGCTTAACCCCGTCCCGATCGCATTCTCCGAGGCAATTCCGATCGCCTGCCTGGGTCTGGCGGTTAACGTCGCCAGCGCCTGGCTGTTGAGCGGCGGTCACCATCATGGCGATCAAAGCCGCCATCACGACCATGACGATAGTCATACATTGGTGCTGGCCGGCGCGCCCCTGACGATCAACATTCACGAGAATGGTGTCCGACCCCATTTCTATATACAAACCACTATTCCGGCTGCCGAGTTGACAGCCGAGACCATCCGGCCCGATGGCAGTCGGCAACGGTTCGCGCTGACACGTCACGGCCATGATCTGGAAAGCCTGGACGAAATCCCCGAACCGCATGAATTCACCGTGGCCCTCACCCACGGCGAGGCGACCGCCTCTGTCCACTTCGAGGCACACGCGCACTCCCACAACCCAGCGCATCGCGACAACAACATGCGCGCCGCGGTCGTGCATGTGATCGCCGACGCCGCGGTCTCGGTCCCGGTAATCGCCGGTTTGTTGCTAGCCCGTACGTTCGGCTGGCTCTGGATGGACGCGTTGGCCGGTATCATCGGTGCAAGCGTGATCGCGAGTTGGGCCTACGGCCTAGTCCGCGATACCGGGCGCATCCTGCTGGACATGAACCCCGACCCGCACCTGTCCGAACGGCTGCGGCGGGAAATCGAGACCGACGGTGACAAATTAACCGACCTTCACGTCTGGCGGCTCGGTCCCGGCCATCTGGGAGACCTCATGTCCGTTTCCTGCTCGGGGGTAATCCAGGGGAAGGGAAGTTAAGGCCAGGGCTCTGCCCTGGACCCGCCAAGGGCAGAGCCCTTGGAACCAGGCCGTTGGTGATTGCACCACCGGTCTGGGTTCCCATCACCCGATTGCCCGGGCTGCTACCCTGAAGGGGTGACCCGTCTCGTCATGTGTCGATGATCGAGGGTCGCGCCGGATGGTTCGGCGTGGAGCCTCAGGCACAGGAGACGGGTCATGGAGCAGTCTACACGGTTTATCGGGATGGATGTACACAAGGATACGATTGTCGTTGCGGTCACCGCCACCGGTGACGTTGAGAAAGCCACGCCATACGGCACATTCCCCAACACCGCTGCGGCGCTGGAGAAATTGGTCAGACGTTTGCGCCAGGCTGGCGACGGACCGATGAAGTTTTGCTACGAAGCCGGCCCTTGCGGCTATGGTGTTCACCGCACCCTCACCAGACTGGGGGAAGACTGCATGGTGGTCGCACCCTCGATGATCCCGCGCAAAAGCGGCGACCGGCAAAAGAACGATACGCGTGACGCCGCCAGCTTGGCGGTGCTGCATCGCGGCGGGTTACTAACCGCGATCTGGGTGCCGGATGCAGCGCATGAGGCGATGCGCGACCTGATACGCGCCCGTCTGGCGGCCGTGCGGGCTGTGCGCGCGGCCCGCCAGCAATTGAGTGCGTTTCTGTTGCGACACGAGCGGCTCTACCCTGGTAACCGCAAGCCCTGGACAAAGGCACATCGGAGATGGCTTGCTGATCAAAGTTTTGCTCAGCCTGCGCAGCAGATCGTACTGGAGGAGAGCATCGACGTGGTGCGTCTGGGCGAGCAACGGCGAGATCGGGTTGACGGTTATCTGCGAACGCAAGTCCCGAGTTGGTCACTGTTCCCACTGGTGCGGAACCTGTGCGCGCTGCGCGGACTGGACACCATCGCCAGCGCCGGACTGGCAGCGGCGATTGGAGATCCGTCACGCTTCGCGTCAGCGTCCAACTTCATGGCCTATCTTGGTTTGGTGCCATCCGAACATTCCTCTGGTCCTCAGCGGCATATGGGCGCCATCACCAAAACCGGCGATGTTCACGCCCGGACCCTGCTGATCGAGGCAGCTCACTGCTACCGCTTCCCGGCACGCCTCGCCCGTCACAAGCTGGCGACAATGGATGCGGTACCGGACGCTGTGCGTATCATCGCCTGGAAGGCGCAGACCCGGTTGTGCCAGCGCTATCGTCGCCTCATGGCGAAAGGCAAGCCAAGGCAGGTCGTGGTGACCGCGATCGCGCGCGAACTGGCGGGATTTGTCTGGGCCATTGCCTGCATCACGTCGGATCCTCCTGCGAAGACCTCCGGCTTCACGCCGGCCTCGGTGGAGGTTGGCTTAACCGGCCGCGGCAGGGCCACCGTTTCGTCACGTAACGATTCAGAACCGCACCCCAGACCAGCGCGGCCTGGCATACGCAGAGCTCACGCGCGAAGCGGCGGACAGGAGGAGTCCGAGGAAATGACCGCGTAACAGCATTTCCACCGGCTGATCACAGCCGAAGCATCATCCGGCATGCGCGGCGGAGGGCGGACCGGTCAGGGGCAACCCTCGATAAACCGCTTGGAACACGACCCCCGTGGGGAGACAGAGGCAGGCCCGCGACGCACCATGGTCTTGCGGTAACCAATCCGCGTATCACAGCATGATCAACCGTCGTTCAGCGCCGCCCTCCACCGCGCATGCCTGCATCTGAAGAAAACAACCAGAAGAAAACCGCTGGGCGGCATCCCGCGTCCGGAGCCCTTGAAAACGGACATGACAGCGGTAATGTCGGTCGGAACCGACCACGACCGTGAAGCCGAGGACTACCACCGGCGCCTGCGGCATTTCGCCGTGCTCTCGCACGTCACGGTCGAGGTTCACTCGCTTTGATAAAGCCAAGGCATTCAAGATAAGAATGAGCATGCAAGCAAAAATCTTCGCTTCTCCGGCCACCTTTGCATGACGACCGACGCTACCATCCGCTTGCACAGGTTCGCAGACCTCTTGATACGCTGGAATGCGACGCTGAATCTAATCGCCGCGAAGGACGCGGCGGTAATCTGGGAGCGCCATATTGCCGACTTGCTCCAATTGGTGCCGTTGATACCCTCTGGGACCGAGCGGGCGATCGATTTTGGCAGCGGCGGGGGTTTTCCGGGTTTGGTGTTGGCTATCGCCTCGGGCGTAAGGTTCGATTTAATCGAGTTCTGACCGCCGCAAGGCTGCCTTCTTGCGCACGGCCATCATGGAGACCGCCGCCCCCGCCGCCGTGCACAACTGTCGGATTGAAGAGGCTCTGCTGCCCTCCGCGCCTCTGATTACCGCTCGTGCGCTCGCCCCATTGTCTCGTTTGCTGCCTTTGGCCGCTAGGTTGCTGGCGCAGGACGGGTTCTGCCTGTTTCTCAAAGGGGTCAAGGTTGAGGAGGAATTGACCGAGATCGCGAGCGACTGGGCGATGACCGTGGATCGCATCGCGAGCCAAACGAGTCCGGAAGGCATTGTGCTGCGATTGTCGGGACTGCGAAGGAAGGCCGGCAACTCATGAGCAACGCGGTGGGACCTAGCTACGCCACGCATGAAGTCCTCAACCAACCCGGCGCGCTTGAAGACTACAACGCCTTCGCCCAGGATCAGCCTTTGGTCGAAGCGACACAGGCCTTCGGCGCCGGCTGGGCCACCGACCGTCTCCGCGCGACCGGTGCTCTGGTCGGCAGTGCTCATGTTCAAACCCTCGCGCGCTTGGCGAACCGCCATCTGCCCGAACTGCGCACGCACGATCGCTTCGGCAACCGCGTCGACCTGGTCGACTTTCATCCCGCGTACCACGAACTCATGGGGCTGATTTATGGCTCTGAAGCTCATTCGCTTGGCTGGACCCGCGACCGGCACGGCGCTCATGTCGCCCGCGGTGTCCTCAGTTACCTTTGGAACGAGGCCGAGAACGGCATTTGCTGCCCAATGGGGATGACCTTCGCCTCGATCCCCGCCTTGCGCCACGACCCGGCCCTGCTGGCGGAGTGGTCGCCGAGGATCAACAGCCCTGACTACGATCCCACTGCCACCTACGCCAAAGACAAAAAAGGTGCCACCGTCGGCATGGCTATGACCGAGAAGCAGGGGGGCTCCGACCTTCGTGCAACCATCACCACTGCTCGCCGAGCCTCAGTGCGCCAGGGGTCCGGCGAGCCCTACCTGATTACTGGCCACAAATGGTTTTTCTCGGTTCCGATGAGCGATCTGTTCCTGACGCTGGCGCAGACAGAGAAGGGGTTGTCCTGCTTCCTCGCCACGGGCTGGCTGCCGGACGGATCGCGCAACCGGCTGAAACTCCAGCGTCTGAAGGACAAATGCGGCAATAAGTCCAATGCCAGCTCAGAGGTCGAGTTTTTCGATCTCGACGCCGTCATGGTCGGCGACGAGGGCCGCGGCATCAGCACCATCATCGAAATGGCGCATGTCACACGGCTGGATTTTGCCATTGGATCGTCTGGACTGATGCGCCAGGCGCTCAGCCAGGCGATCCACCACACCAGCAACCGCCGCGCCTTCCAGCGCAGTCTGATCGATCTGCCGATCATGCGGAACGTCGTCGCCGACCTTGCAGTGGAAAGCGAGGGCTTGATGTGGATGGCGATGCGCCTCGCTGCTGCGCTCGATCGATCGGCCGCCAACCCGACCGAGGCGCTGTTGTCGCGCATCTGCACGCCAGTAGCGAAATACTGGGCCTGCAAGCGCGCGCCAGCCTTCGTGGCGGACGCCCTGGAGTGCCATGGCGGCAACGGCTTCATTGCGGAACACCTGATGGAACGGCTCTACCGCGAGGCGCCGCTCAACGGAATTGGGAAGGTACCGGCAACGTCATATGCCTGGACGTGCTGCGCGCGATGCAGCGGGAACCGGCATCCATTGGCATCTTCCTCGACGAGATCGCCGAGGCCCGCGGTGCAAATTCGCGCCTGGACGTCTATGCCGCCGATCTTGGCCGACGTCTTGTCGACCCCGCCGGTCTGGAACCGATCGCTCGGCGGATCGTCGAGATGATGGCTTTCGCTTTCCAAGCCAGTCTTCTCGTCCGGTACTCATCGCCGGCGGTCGCAGACGCATTCTGTGCCACACGGCTTGATGGCGATTGGGGGCAGGCCTTCGGTACGCTGCCAACTGGACTTCACACCCAGGCGATCGTGGATCGAGCGCGACTAGGCGACGGTTTAGTGCCCGAACGCGCGGCGTCACATTCCCTTGGGCGAGAATAACAAACGGTTCGCATTCATCTGCCCCGACGATACACTTTCAAATAAATGGAATCGGGTAATCGGGAGCGCCCAAATGCAAGGCTTGATGCAAAACCGCCCACTACTGATATCAAGCCTGATAGAATATGCGGCCTCCTGGCATGGCGATCGAGAAATCGTATCGCGGGACCCCGAAGGCTCAATACACCGGACAACCTATTCAGCCCTGCAGCCGCGGGCAAAACGCCTGGCCAATGCATTGCACGCCCTGGGCGTCGGTTTTGGCGTGCCGGTTGCCACTTTGGCCTGGAACAGCGCCCGCCATCTGGAACTGTATTATGGCGTCACGGGCGGCGGCCGCGTTCTGCACACCGTCAACCCGCGGCTGTTCCCCGACCAGATCCAATACATCATCAACCATGCTGAAGACCGTTACGTATTTTTCGATCCTGTGCTCACCCCGCTAGCAGAACAACTCGCACCCTACCTGCCGCTGGTGCGCGGCTGGATAGCGCTCTGCGATGTAGCTGGTATGCCCGCCACCAGCCTAAAGAATTTGTTGTGCTATGAAGACATCCTGGCTGCCGCCAAGGAGATATCCGGGTGGCCGACGTTCGACGAAAACCTGGCCGCTACATTGTGTTACACGTCGGGAACGACGGGAAATCCGAAGGGTGTCCTCTACAGTCACCGCTCCACCCTGCTGCACGCATTCGGCGCATGCATGGCGGACTCGTTTGCCTTCTCCGCGCGTGACACGATCCTCGTCATAGTGCCATTGTTCCATGCCAATGCCTGGGCCGTGCCATTTTCAGCCGCGATGTGCGGGGCCAAGCTCGTGCTTCCTGGACCGAAACTCGACCCCGAAAGCATCTATATGCTGCTTGAACAAGAAGGTTGCACGACGGCTGGCGGGATCCCAACGATCTGGCTCAACTTCCTCGCCTGGCTCGAACCCAAACGGCACGAACTCGATTTGTCGCGGCTAAAGCTCAAGCGTGTATTCGCCGGCGGGACTGCGCCGCCCCGCGCCGTAATTGAGAAACTGCGGGATCTTTTTGGCGTTTACCTTCTGCACGCCTGGGGTATGACAGAAACGAGTCCGCTGGTGACTGTTGGCGCGCCATTGGCAAAGCACGACATGGCAACCTCTGACGAGATCGTCAGCATGCAGGTCAAGCAAGGTCGTCAGGTCTACGGCGTGGAACTGAGGCTGGTAGGCGCCGACGGCCAGGTCCTGCCCCACGACGGCCAAGCGGTCGGCGAATTGAAAGTTCGCGGCAACTGGGTGATATCAGGCTATTTCAAAGGCGAAGGCGGCCAAGTGGTCGATCAGGAGGGCTGGTTCAGCACCGGCGACGTCGCGACCATCGATCCCGATGGCTATGTGCAACTGACCGACCGTCTGAAGGACGTCATCAAATCCGGCGGCGAATGGATCTCGTCGATCGAGATCGAGAACCTGGCCGTATCGCACCCGGACGTGTTCGAGGCCGCCGTAATCGCGGTTCATCACCCCGTCTGGCAAGAACGTCCGCTGCTGTTGGTTCAACTCCGGCCGGAAAGAGAGCCGAGTAAAGAGTCAATTCTCGATTTTCTATCTACCAGGATCGCCAAATGGTGGATGCCCGACGACGTGGTTTTTGTCGACAGCCTGCCACATACCGCAACCGGCAAGCTGCTAAAGACGGAACTCCGCGCCAGATACCAAGGATATCTGGCGGTGAGCGGCTGAATAGGGTCGTCATGATCGCTGCGCCGTCCTGGCGGCCGCCGCCGGTCACAGCCAGAAGTATCGTGCAAGTTCGACCGGGTCGCTTAGCACCCGAGCGTCTTTTAAAGCCAATTCGTCGACGTAGCGCTGCAGGCCATACTGCCCAAGGTCGAGCGGCCCGAACGTTTCGACCGCTTCGGCATACCGATCGGAAAGCTCCTGCGACTGAGGGTCAAGATTGGTGACGATGACCATGCCCGTCAGCGCCGAATCAAATCCATAGATCCGGAGATCCGGCCGATACTTGCGTAAGATCAGCATCATCTTCCAAACATCGCCGCACCACCCGCCTGGGATCCTGGTGGTGCTCTGGAGCGTTTCGTCCTCGCGGTGGCGGCGAGCAAGATACAGATCCGTCGGTACGCAGTCATGCAAAGCGATCAACGAGTTCCGCCGGCAATGCCGCTCAACATTTATGAAGTCCCGAAGCAGGAACTCGAAAAGATGCATCCCGTCGAGAAACGCAAAATCGATCTTCGCGCCCAGTAAGGCCTCTGGATCGTAGGTCTCGAAAAAGCGATCGCTCGCCATACGGTACAGCAAACAGGCCGGTTTCTCGCCGATGGCTTGGTGATTAATCTTCATGTTCGGATCAATCCCGATCGACGGACAGCAGGCCAATTTCAAGGTTTCTCCGCGCTCGACCCCAATTTCGAAATACGTGCGCGGTTTAAGATAGGCGTGCAGCGCGCTAAGTATTTCTTCATGCCGAGGACCGCCGAGGAGGGGAACCGCCTCGCTTCTCGTCCCGATGGCGAGGGCTGGAAACGACATCGAATAATCTCCTGCTTCCCACAATGGCGGATTGATACCCGGCGGACGCGACCAATTCGTCGGCAGGCTTTGTGTTGGTGGCGGGGCATCATCTTGGCTTGGAGCGTCGTGTTTCCGCCCGCAACGGCAAGTTACCGGTTTCGTTGCAGGCGTTGCCCGACCCTGGTCAGCGTTCAGTTACGATAGCATAGCGTTGCTGGCTCATCCGGATAAGCACATATCGGTTGGTAAGGGGAAGCAATTCGTAGGGGTCAGGCCGATAATACAATTCGAAGTCGCACTTATAATGGCAGCAGCGGATCGGCCGCTGGGCGAGCCGGAGCGACAGCTTTGATAGGTCGGCAATTGTCGTCAACCGGCTGAAATTGGCCACGAGGGGTCGCACGAGGCACAGGAAGAAGGATCAGGTTGGTAAGAATCGCCATTGCACCTCCTGGCATGTGCTTCCATTAGCCAAGTGCCCCTCTGAAAGATGGCCTAGCCATCCTGGCTGGCCGGTGCCGGGGAGGTCGCCAGCTGAACTAGCGCAATACCTCCTTGTTGATGACGTTGTCCCGGTTCGGATGACCGTCCAGCACCGAAAGAATGTTTTGAGCAGTCACGGTTGCCATTGCTGCGACCGCCTCTACGGTCACGCCGGCCATGTGCGGCGAAGCGATGACAGTGTCCAGCGTAAGAAGGTCGTTGTTCACCGCCGCCGGTTCCTCTTCGAAAACGTCGAGCCCAGCGCCGGCCAAGTGGCCGGACTTCAAGGCGGCGTACAGGGCCGGTTCATCGATGATGCCACCACGCGCGGTATTGACGATGAATGCGCCCTTTTTCATGAGACTGAGACGGGCCGCGTTGAACAAACCAATCGTTTCAGGATTTTTGGGGCAATGGATTGAAACAAAATCGGCTCGTGGCAGGGCGGCGTCGAGATCAGTGACCGGCTCGCATCCCGCTCCAGTAACCCTTTCAGGATCGATATAGGGATCGTAAATCAGAACCGTCATCTCAAAACCAACGCAGCGCCTGGCGGAGCGGGTCCCGATACGACCGAAACCGACGATCAGCACGGTTTTGCCAGCCAGTTCAATCGGCAACCCTCCGTGTCGGTCGCCCCATTGGCCAGCCCGCACCAGCCGATCCAATGCCGCGTTCTTCTTCGCCAACGCGATCATCAGATGAAACGCCTGTTCCGCGACCGAGATGGAGTTGGCGGTGCCGGCAACCATTAGGGGAATGCCTCGGGCCGTTAGAGCCGGGACCTCCACCGCGTCGTAGCCGACGCCAATGCGCGCGACCACCTGGATCGCTGGGGCGGCATCCATCTCGGCCTGTCGAAACGGCGTGACCGACAAGGCGATCCCGCTGCAGTCGGCGAGCAGCGGCAGCAGATCGGCCTGGCTGATGCCGGTCGAGTAGATCACCGTCTCGATGTCCTCACGAGCTTTG
The DNA here is from genome assembly GCA_963819345.1 of uncultured Alphaproteobacteria bacterium. Lineage (GTDB taxonomy): Bacteria > Pseudomonadota > Alphaproteobacteria > Acetobacterales > Acetobacteraceae > Rhodopila. Next base: position 211,498 of record CAWFVX010000010.1, on the reverse strand, counting down.
ATCAGGTCGATGCCCTGCCGGCCCATCGTATGCGGCAGCATGACTTTGCGTTTATTGGTAGCCATCCGGCGTTTCCTTCCAAGTTGGCGTTCGCGAGAGTGCCAGGACGTGGCGCCCGTTCGTCATCGAATACTACACCTGCGGCAAAGATGCCCAACTCGGACGCCCACAAATAGCCTGGCTAGTCAAAATTAATGGTCAAACAATTAGTTGGATATTTCGAGGAATGCACTGCCAGCCAGGAAAATGGTCTAAGCACGTGTTGCTCACAAGGGAATGCGATTCGCGAATGGTCAGGTTGCTGGGCATTGATCCGGGACTGCGGTTTACCGGCTGGGGATTGATCGACGTGGACGGGAACCGCCTCCAACATGTTGCCGACGGCGTAATCGCCACCGACAACACGGAGTTTGTTCCCGCCCGGCTGAAGGTCCTGCACGATGCGTTGATGGCGCTGCTTAGTATGCATCGCCCGGCCGAGGCTGCCGTCGAGGAAACCTACGTCAACCGCAACGGCGCCGCGACCCTGAAGCTCGGCTATGCTCGAGGCGTCGCCTTATTGACGCCCGCCCTGGCCGGTGTTCCGGTCACCGAATATGCCGCCAAGACCGTCAAGCTATCGGTCGTCGGAACCGGCGGAGCGGAAAAGGAGCAAGTCTTGATGATGGTCCGCCGGCTGCTGCCTGGCGCCGCGCTGCGACGATCGGACGCCGCGGATGCCCTGGCCGTGGCGGTTTGCCACGCCCACCATCGATCCTCCCGCCTTGCGTGGTCCAAGGCGGCTGTCGGGTTCTAACCGAGCGCCTCGGCCAACAGTTCCAAAGCCCGGACGCCGAACGCCCGCATGTTGGTGATGCGATCGGCGCTGCCCGTCTCGAGCGTGAGCGACTGGGAGAAGCCCGTTCCGGTTACCGCGATACAGGTGTGGCCAGCTTTGTCGCCGTATCGGTTTCCTGTCGGACCGGTCGCGCCGGTTTCACCTAATCCCCAATGGGCGTCCAAACGAGCGCGAACAGTGTTGGCGAGCAGCAGCGCATAGGGCTCGGTGGATGCTCGCTCGATCGGCGTAGGCAGTGGATTCGGTATTTCCAAAAACGCCTGTCGCGCATATGCGGTATAGATCACACCGCCGCCACGGAAGTAGGCAGAGGCGCCCGCGATAGATAGCAATGCGGCGGAGACTAGGCCGCCGGTCGACGACTCGGCGATTCCTATCGTTTCATTACGTTGTTTCAGCCGGGCGCCGATCTTCTCGGCCAGCGGCAGCAAGGCGTCCATCGATGTTTCCCTTCGTTGATGCGGGATACTTGCCTGGACCGGCGCCCGAGTCGATAAGCCGCTACTCTATCCCCGCCAGGACGAGGAGAATTGCAATTGAGATCGCCGCCGAATTGCCATGCGCCGGAGGTGGGAGGCGATTGCGAAAGCGCCGCCTCAAACGGCTTAGCATCCGGCCCTTACTATTTCGCACAAGGAGATGACTGCGACAAACGCTCGGAAAGGAAATGGCAGAACTCACGTTCGGTGAGGTACTTGCCCAGTTCTCAATCAATATCCCACTTTAAGCGTTCAAGAGGTATCTGACATGCAACGGATGAAGGTCGGGGACGGCGCACCGCCGCAGCGTCCGGGCGGCAACTGGCTGGCAGGAATGGTGATCGGCTCCGCTATCATGACCATGGCAACTCAGGCCATGCTGATCGGCACCGCCGCGGCCATCAGGGACGTTACCCTAAAGGGTGGATGAATCTGGCTCCAGGCTTGCATTAGCGGTAGGATCAGCGCCGCCGCCGTGCAAAACTTTAGCCATGCCGGATACCCGGGTTCATAGCGTCAGTGAGGAGGCCGCCAGCGTAGCAGTAGCAGCGGAACTGACAGCGGTGATCGTTGCCGTCACCGAGGGGCAGCCGCGCGTCCTGACCATTGAACGCGCCAAAGCCCTCCCGTCCGGGGCGTTCGAGCCGGATCATCGCTCGCTTCAAGCCGGGTTGCGATCCTGGGTGGAGACCCAGACCCATCACCCGCTAGGCTATGTCGAACAGCTCTACACCTTCGCTGACCAGGACCGGAAACAAGGTACGCTGGGTCGCGTGGTATCGGTGAGCTATTTGGGCCTGACCCGAGAGGCCCCGGTGGTCAAGGGCTGGGATGCCGCCTGGCACCCGTGGTACCGGTTCTTTCCTTGGGAGGATTTCCGCGGCCCCGGCGTCGCGCTTGCCGAAGCAATCCTGGCACCGCCGCTGTATGACTGGGCAGACCGTGCCGACGATCCAGTGATCAGGCGAGAGCGGCTACGGCGGGTCACCATCAGCTTCGGTCTGCGCGGGCACCGATGGAACGAGGAGCTGGTTCTTCAACGGTACGAACTGCTCTGGGAAGCGGGCATGGCCGCAGAGGGCCGGCGCGGCGGCGCTGATCTATCGGGAGTTCTAACCGATGCGCTGGGCGAACCAATGCGCCACGATCATCGCCGCATTCTGGCCACTGGCATCGCTCGTCTCCGCGCGAAAATCAAGTATCGGCCTGTCGTTTTTGAACTGATGCCCCCAGCGTTCACGTTGCTACAGTTGCAAAGGACAGTGGAAGCCCTCGCTGGCCGACTGTTGCATAAACAGAATTTTCGGCGACTGATCGATCAGCAGGATCTGGTCGAGGAAACGGGCAGTGTGACAACCGAGACCGGCGGACGTCCCGCCAAACTGTTCCGATTTCGCCGCGAGGTGCTGGCGGAACGCCAGGTGGCCGGCACAAAGTTGCCGTTGGTTCGGGCGCTTTAAGCCCCGTCGGCAGTTGCATCAGGGTCTGTGGGACATGATGCGCATCGTTATTATCGGCGCAGGGCGATCATCCGCGACTTACGGTGCCAACTCGCGAATCCGCGGATAGTCGACCTACGCCGACCCATGACGGGTTGAGGCGACGATCCGAGAGGGCGCGGGCTGGTTCGAGCAGACCGGATCGTCCCCCAACTAACTGGCGCCTATCCCAGGCCGCGAATTGCGGTTCGCGGCCAAACCGGCTTGTCGGCCGCGGGAAGCAATTTGTGGGCGGGTCTCGCCCCGCACACCGAATCAGGGCATGCTGCGAGCCATCGACTTGCTTGCAATGGTGGGCCACCAACCTCGATCGTGGACAGGGTTCATGGGCCGAGCTGGACTTTCTCCATCGGATACGCGTCAGACCGTTTGGCCTGATCTCCAGCAGCTGATCAGCGCGTTATGGTCCGCGGCCCCGGCGGTGCTTTTTGGCTTGCGGCTCTGGGTCGCGGTGTGCCTGGCGCTCTACATCGCGTTCCGGCTCGAGCTCGACGACCCGTTCTGGGCCGGCACGTCCGCGGCGCTCGTCTGTCAGCCGCACCTTGGCGCCTCACTGCGCAAGGGATGGTACCGCATGGTCGGCACGATCGTCGGGGCCGTGGCAATTGTGGTGCTGACCGCATGCTTTCCGCAAAACCGTGTGGCTTTTCTGCTCAGCTTGGCCACGTGGGGCGCGGCGTGCGCGCTCGTGGCCACGCTGCTGCGCAACTTCGCGTCTTACTCGGCGGCGCTGGCCGGCATTACGGCAGCAATCATCGCAAGCGACCAGCTTGGCGCGGTCGGGGGCCTGAACGGGGAGGCTTTCCGGCTTGCTGTTGCCCGCGCCAGCGAGATCTGTATCGGTATCGTCTGCGCCGGCGTCGTGCTGGCGGCGACCGATTTCGGCGGCGCCGCGCGTCGGCTGGCCGACCAGCTTGCCTCAATAGCAGCCGAGATCCTCGGCCGATTTACAAACACCTTGTCGCTCTCTGGATCTGAGCTTCCGGATACACGGGCCCACCGGCGCGGGCTGATCGGGCGCGTCGCGGCGCTCGACCCGGTCATTGACGAAGTGCTCGGAGAATCCGCCCAGTTACGTTATCATTCCCCGGTTTTCCAGATGACGATGGATGGTCTGTTCGCCGCCCTGGCCGGGTGGCGCGCTACGTCGACACACCTGGGGCGGCTGCGGGATAGTCAGGCGCGAGGAGAGGCAGATGCGGTTCTGCAACTGTTCCCCAATGCATTGCGATCGGCGCCGTTGCTGGGCGAGCCGACACGCTGGGTGGAACACCCGGCCAGCCTGGGCGTGGCTTGCGGCGAGGCGGTACGGGAATTGCGCGCTTTGCCGACAGATGCACCATCGCTGCGGTTACTGGCAGACCAGGCGGCTGATATTTTAGGCGCAACCTCGCAAGCACTCCTGACGCTGGGATTGCTGGTCAACGATCCTGCCCGTCCCAATCCTCCACGCGGCAACGTCCGGCTGCGTGTGCCCGATTGGCTGCCTGCCCTCCTCAATGCGGCACGTGCGTTCTTCACGATCTGCTTGGTCGCGCTTTTCTGGATCATAACCGCGTGGCCGAACGGCGCCGGAGCCCTCACATTTGCCTCGATTGTCGTCATCCTGCTTTCGCCGCGCGCTGACCAGGCGTACGCCGCGGCGATGAGCTTTTTGGTCGGCATTAGCCTGGCCGCCGTTCTCGCGGCGATCGTCCAGTTCGCGGTGCTGCCGAGCCTGTCGGGCTTTGCTGCGTTCAGTGTCGCCCTTGGCCTTGTTCTGGTACCGGCCGGCGCGCTCATGGTTCAGCCCTGGCAGACCGCGACGTTCACGGCGATAGCGTTCTTCTTCGTGCCATTGTTGGCGCCTGCGAACCAAATGAACTACGATCCCCTCGAGTTCTATAACTCATCATCGGCTATCGTCGTTGGTGTAGCCACCGCCGCGCTTGCCTTTCGTTTGCTGCCGCCACTATCGCCGGCACTGCGAACTCGTCGGCTATTGACGCTCACGCTGCAGGAGTTGCGTCGTTTGTCAAAGGCTCCGATCCGGGGAACGGAACATGAGTGGCAAAGCCGCATCTACAGCCGCCTTTCCGTGCTGCCGGAGCAGGCCGAGCCGCTCCAGCGCGGGCAGCTCTTGGCCGCGCTTTGCGTGGGAGTCGAGATCCTCCGTCTCAGCCGAGTCTCCACACTGTTCGATCAGCCGTTGCGGCTCGATGCGGCGCTTAGTGCGGTGGCACGCGGCAACAGCGTGGTTGCGGCGGAACACCTTGCCCAACTCGAGCGTCAGTTGGTCGCCCTGCCCGGGCGCTCCATGCCAGAGCCACAAACCCGGCTGCGGGCGCGTGCAAGCATTGTCGCGATGTCGGAGGCACTTACCCAGCATTCCGCTTATTTTGATAGAGGAGCCGTGGGGTGAGGTTTACCGATATAAATCTGTTCGGCGTCTACGTCGCGCCGATTTCGTTGATGATGGTGACCGCTTGGCTGATCGTGATCGGGTTGCGCTGGGTCGTGGCGCCGTTCGGCCTGTTGCGGCACGTGTGGCATCCGGCACTGTTCGTGTTCGCGGTCTACATAATCGTGCTGTCATCCATTGTCCTCGTTGTCGCGCTTTGAGATCCGCGGATGGCTGACCTCGAACTGAGATCGGATCAGGCGGCTCACGGGCAGGGCGACAAGTGACGATCGCCGAGCGGTGAGCAACGTTGAAACTATCAGATCGCGATCCTGGGCGGCTCGCTTCCTGATCACGCTCGGCACTGTCGCGGTTGCGATCCTGCTCGGCTGGGCGATGTGGAGTGCATACATCGCATCGCCATGGACACGTGATGGCACAGTGCGAGCCTACGTCGTTACGATAGCGCCCGAAGTGTTCGGACGCATCGTCCAGCTTCCAATCATCGACAACCAATTGGTGCACAAGGGCGATTTGCTCATGGTGATCGACCCGCGCGACTACGCTATCGCAGTCGACCTGGCCGAGGCTACCGTAACACAGGCGCGTGCCAATGCAGACAATGCCAAGCGGGAGGCCGACCGACGCGCCCGGTTGACGACCCTAGAGACCTCCGAAGAAGAGAAGCAGACCTACGCCAGCAACGCTCAAGTAGCCGAGGCGAACTATCAGCAGGCTGTCGCGAAACTAGCCCAGGCCCGGGTCAATTTGGAGCGCACAAATATCCACTCGCCGGTCAACGGATACGTAACCAACCTGCTCGCGCGGCTGGGTGATTACGCCAATATTGGGCAGTCTCGGGTGTCGCTGGTCGATGCCGATTCCTATTGGGTTGACGGCTACTTCGAGGAAACCAACCTCGAGGCAATCCAGCGGTGCGACCCGGCAAGCATAAAGCTAATGGGTTATCGACAAATTGTTCACGGACATGTCGATAGCATCGCGCGCGGCATCAACGTGCCGAACGCGCTAGCGGACCAAGCGGGGCTCGCTTCGGTGAATCCGATCTTCACCTGGGTGAGGCTGGCCCAGCGGATGCCGGTGCGTATCCACATCGATCAAGTGCCGGATGGAGTCCTGCTAATTCAAGGAATGACCGCGACGGTGGAAGTGCAGCACCGCAATGGACCGGGTGGACCCCAAAACGATCACCCTAGCCAATCCGAGACGAAAGGCGGAGCTGGGTGTGAGCCTGGCGGAGCGCTGTAACAACCGGAAGGGTTCACCTCGGCGATTTAGGCGATAAAGGACCGCCGGAACAGGGAATAATCGCTGGTGGGCTGCTCCCCAGGCGCAACTGGTCGCGGCGCACAGGCGATTGCCAACCCATTACGTGGCCTGCTGACGGTTACAAGCATGGTGCTTGCAGCGTGCACCGTCTGTGAAAGGTCTGCGACGGCAACGCGCCGCCGCAGAGCCGTGCTGCCCTCTGGCCGACACCGCGCGACTACCCCTTCTGATCCGCCTCGAACAACCCCATTAATTCTTCCGTCGCCTGCTGCGTACTTTGTATCAACTGCTTTTCGTCGCGATAGATCGAGTGCATATCCAGCAAATTCTGCTCATCATGCGCCCGGAACAACTCCACTGACCTCGCGGCGTCCTCGGGTGAAATTCCTAGCGCCAACAACGAATCCTCAGCCATCTTCAAACTGGAGTAGAAAGTCTCGCGGACGAGCCCGTCCACGTGGCGGTCCATCAGCAGAAATGCGTGCCGCCGATTGCGCGCTCGCGCCATGACCTTCAACTCGGGAAAGGCCCGCTTTGCCACTTCGACGACCTGAAGCGCATCTTCCATATGATCCAGCGCGACGATCAGCAGCTTCGCCTGCTCGGCCCCAGCCGAACGCAACAGGTCAACCCGCCTTGGATCTCCAAAGTAGACCTTATTGCCGAAACGTCGGACCACATCTACTTGGCCGAGGTCCCGCTCCAGGGCAGTGAAAGCGATCCCGCGCATTCGCAGCACACGGCCGATAATCTGGCCAAAACGCCCGAAACCGCAGATGATAACGGGCGCGCTTGCCGCCTCGATGATGTCGTAGTCCGGCACGGGTTCGGCCTCTAGCCGAGGGATGACGAACCTCTCGGATAACGCGAACAAGACCGGTGTCGCGGCCATTGAGACTGCGGCGACGAGCGTCGCCATCGCCGCGCTTCCGGTGTCCAATGCGCCCACAGCCACGGCGGCGCCGAACAGCACAAAGCTGAACTCGCTGGCTTGCGGCAGAGCTAGGCTAAACCGCACCGCGTCGGCGCTTTCCTGTCGTGACAGCAGCGCCAGGATAAAGCAGACGAAGATCTTTGCCAGTAGCAGCGCCCCCGCCGCTCCGACCAACAGTGCCGGATGTGCGTAGGCCAACCCCAGATCCGCTGACATTCCCACCGAAATGAAGAAGAATCCGAGCAGTAATCCCTCGAACGGGTCGATATCCGCCTCTAATTCGTGCCGGTATTCCGACTCCGACAGCAGCACGCCGGCCATGAACGCCCCGAGCGACATTGAAAGCCCGGCCAGCGCAGCGATGTAAGCGGTGCCCGCCACGATCAGTAGTGACGCCGTCGTGAAGATTTCGCGCGTTCGGGCGCCCCCAAGGGTCCGGATCAGCGGCGGTATCACGAAGCGGCCGCCAACCAAAATTACTGCGACCGCAGCAGCCGCTCGGGCAACATCGTGCCACGGGACATGGTCCGGCAGAGTCTGTTCCGCCAACAGCGGCACTAGCGCGACCAGCGGGATGAATGCCAGATCCTGGAACAGCAGCACTGCAAAGCCATCGCGCCCCGCGCGGCTTTTCAGCAAGTCGGCTTCGGACAGCATCGGCAGCACGATCGCGGTAGAAGACATCGCAAGTCCCGCGCCCAGCACGATCGCACCGGCCCACGGAATGCCGATCACGTGGGCTAAAACCGCTAGCACCGCGGCGCTAAGGACCACCTGCGCTGATCCGAGGGCGAACACCGCCCGCCGCATCACCCAAAGCCGGCGCGGCCGCAACTCCAGCCCGATCAGGAACAGCAGCATGACGACGCCAAGCGACGCGATATCGGCAATCTGCCCGACGTCGCTGACCAACCCCAGACCGGACGGACCAATCGCCACGCCCGCCATCAGATAGCCCAACACGCTGCCCAGGCCGAACCGCCGTGTCAGCGGCACCGCGATGGTCGCGGCCCCGAGCAAGACGACGAGTGTCGGCAGCATCAGTAGCCGCGCTCGATATCGAAACGGTTGGGCAGAGGCTGCCCGTCTCGCAAGGCGCGCAGATTTTCGAGAAAGATGTCGAGGCTGCGATTGTTATAAGTCGCGGGATCATCAGCTGCGGTGTGCGGGCTGATGATCAGATCCCGCGTGGACCACAGCCGGTGATTGTCTGGGATCGGCTCTGGGGTGAACACGTCCAGGACCGCTCCGGACAGGTGCCCCTGGTCGAGCAGGTCGCACAGCGCGTCCTGGTCCAGCAACTCGCCGCGGCCAATGTTCACCACGCCGGCCCCGGATGGCAGGCACTCCAGCCGCCTGCGACTCATCAGGCCGCGGGTGGCGGCGGTCAGCGGACAGGCAAGCACGAGGAACTCCGTCTCCGGGATCACGTCATCCAGCGCGACATTGCCGACCACCCGCAGACAGGCGGAATGCGGCGCCGGGTTGGCTCTGACACCGGTGACTCGCATGCCGAAGCGCGAGGCTTGCTCTGCCGTGGCGCCACCGAGTGTGCCCAGTCCGATCACCGTCAGTTTACGGCCCGCCAGGACTGATCCCCAAAGTTTGCGCCACACACCCTGCCGCTGGTTGGTCACCATGGCGGGCACCCTGTTGGCCAGCATCAGGATCGACATGATGGCGAACTCACCAGACTTCGCGGCATGGGCCCCGCGGTTGTTGAGCAATTCGACCTCCGGCGGCAACCAGTCGTATGGCGCTAGTGGGTCGAGGCCCGCGTTGGTCAGAAAAATCAGCCTCAAGCGGGGTGCCGGGCATGGGAACAGGGCCCGGATGACGCTGGCATCGGTGACCAGCGCCTCGGCCTCTTGCATCCCGGCTACAAAATCGGCGGGAGTACCGCCGATGCTGATCGCGTGCTCAGCGCCGATGTCGGGAGCCCGCGCCGCAGCAGCCTCCCACATCGCGCAGGAGAAATCGAAGAGCGGATCGTTTTCTGGGTTTTGCAGATGAATTCGCATAGCAGGGGAGCCTGCCACAGCGGCGAACCGGTGGCGATGCCATCGGCGCAGGTTGGCGCACCGGGAATGCTCCATCATCCTTCTGTAGGACAGGAGACCGGGTGCGGCGTCGTGTGGACCATTTTCAGCCCAGTCTGCAGGCTGAGAATGGCCCAGACTATCTTAACTAAGCTATCGCGCCGTTCAACCCTTGGGGGAAGAACCCGTAATCGCCACTAGCGCCCCCGGCGTAAACGATATTCAGCACTTGGGTCGTAGTGCGACTGAACGCCAGCGCGTTCACGTCGGTTGGCGTTATATTGGCCACACCATTCATGACAACGCCCTGGTCGTCCTTCGCACCAGAAAGTGCCGCGCGAACCGCCGAGATTGCTGCCGTTGCGGGACCTTGACCCTTATCAAACAGTACCGTCCGGATATTCCCGGCATGATACGCTTCGACCGCCAAAATGCCTGCCGCAGCTGCGAGGTAGGTCTTGGACTGGATCAGCGGTGCGGCGCCACTATAGGCGGTCACGCCGACGTCTTCGAAGACGTAAGCGCCCAACAGGAAGCTTACGTCGTCCGCGAAGGGATTGAATGTCTGCCCAGCCTGGATTAACCCAGCTGCAACTGCCAGTGTATTGAAGCTGTTGTAAAGGTCGATTGCTGGGCGAGCGACGGCCGCGCTGCCCAGAGCCGACCGGAGAAACTGGACGTGGGCAAATTCGTCAGTCGCGATCCTCTTGGCGAATTGCTGGATGGTAGAGGACTGGAAGGGTACGGGGGCTCCGCCGATGACATTGCCTGTGGTTCCCACTCCATTGATGTCGGTGCTAGGAAGGCCAGTCCCGTTGACCGCAATCAGATAATATTCGGCCTCCAGATACTCCAGATTCAGGGCGAAGTTCAGAATCTCCGCGTCACTCGGGCCGCCGGCGGCATGTGCTCGCATTGGACCGAAAAGCCCTAATCCGGACGTCGCAGCGAACGCTGTTCCCAATCCAGTATTACGAAGAAGCTTACGGCGATTGGATGTCAGCAGTTTTGTACTGATTTCGTCGAAATCTGGCATTAGCCTGAACTCCCGGTTCATTTTGACGTGACTGTGTATCCTCCTGGGCTTTATTGGCCGAAGGCGCATATCACGGGTCGTATACGGAGGTTTGCCGGAGATGGATTACAGGTGAAGTCAACAAATTGGTCACGAACTTGTATTCAGGCAGTCAAAGATGAGCCGCGGCTGGACAGTAGCGAAATTAATTCATTTATCCGCTACATCCCGCGAGCGGACGCGGCCGGTTAGCCAATTCACATCCACAGCGATGTGCCTGGCACCAGCCGCGAGCAGGATCGTCCCGCCAGTTGATCCTCCATCCGGCATGAATACCACCTGCGATGCACTTAGTGTTTCTTCCGGCGGAAGCTTCCAGGCTACCCCGCCATCGACCGAAAATCCTCCAGCCGCGGTGACGACCGAGACGATACGGTCCTGGGAAATCGCGCGCGAACGGGCCAATCGTAATCCGTTCGTCAACGCTCGGACGGTCGCGTCGGTGTTCAGTCCGACACTATGCCAGGGTTGTTTAACCAAGACCAGTCCAGCAACCATTGCCATAATGACGATCACCACGATCATCTCGAGCAAGGTGAAGCCTGCCTGATTTCTTTTGACCTTCACGTAATGACCCGGCGGGTTATTGCAGCGCGCGCACGACAAAACCGTCGGACAAGATTTGCACCTCAAAGCCTCGGGATATGCATTGCGCGATCGGGCGATCTCCGAACCGGGGGGTGTCGAACGGCGCGACCAACACACAGACCTGGCAGCGCACGAAGCGCGGGTCGGCCGTGGGCTGTTCAGTGACTAATCGAGGATCAACGTCGGCATAGTAGTCCCCGGCCCGGACCTGACGACTGATTTCGTCCACCACCGACGTCTCCCGGCAGACGGGACCGCGTTCGGCGGCATCCACGGGTGTCACGGCAAGTAGCAGGAGAAGCGTGGCAGCGGCCCGTCGCATCAGAATCTCCCCAGCAATCGGAGCAGATCCTCGGCCAAAGCGCCGTGCATCCGCACAAGCCAGAAGGCCAACGCGATGCAGGGGCCGAACGGGATCCGCGTGGTGGATGTCATGGATCGCCCGGTCAGCGCCAATCCCAAGGCTGCGAGCAACCCCAGCAGCGCGCTGCCCAGCACCACCAACGGTAACGCGGCCAGGCCGCACCACGCGCCGGCACCGGCGATCAGCTTGGCATCGCCTCCGCCTAGCCCATCTCGCCCGCGCAGGCGTCGGTAGACGGCAGCCAGGCCGCGAAACGACAAGTAGGCTAAGATAGCAGCGAGGCAGTGGTCGGTCAGCTCGTCCGGATCCGAGGTCAAGGTCGACGCCAAGCCAGCCAGGACGAGGGGCAACGTTAGCACGTCAGGCAGCAGGAACTCGATCCAGTCGATCCACGCGAGAGCCAGCAAGGTCCACCCCAACCCACAGTCAACCCAAATGCGGTAGGGATCGGGATCGACCAGCACCGCCCAAAGCGCGACCAAGGCAGCAGCCAATTCCACCGCCGGATAAAAAATCCGATCGGTGCTCGGCAATAACGGCAGCGGCCGCGAAAAACTGCAAAACTGACCAACGGCACAAGGTCTAGCGCACCTAGCCGCATGCCGCATTGACCACACCCTGAGCGCGCCAAAGCGATCGGCGCACGGTTTGGGAGACGAATGATCAGGACGCCCAAAAAACTGCCAACAAATGGCGCGACCAAAAGCGGCCATGCCCAGGCTGAACCGAACCAATCTATCACGCGTATCCCTTCGCGGAATGGTGGATCGCTGACCTGTCATTTGCCTGCGATCACAGCGGCGAACTATGCGGATAGGCACGTCAGGAATGCGGCCCCAAATGGGAACCACCGTCACCGATCACCAACTTGACGCACTGGGCGACATATTGCTGCGCCAGGGCCACTGCGACCAGAGGACGTTGGAGCGTGCTCGACGCGTCGCGGTCGAATCCGATCAACGCCTAGACGCGGTCCTGATCCAGTTGGGCCTGGTCTCGGAACGCGGATTGGCGGACGCCTACGCCAATTTGCTTTCGATCCCGGTCGTTTCGGCCGATCGATATCCGACCTTGGAGCCGGTGCTGCTGGACAAATTGGGCGCGGGTTTCCTACGACATACCCGAGCCGTTCCGCTTGCAGCCGACGCTGAGACTGTAGTCCTGGCGGCCGCCGATCCGCTCGATCCATTCGCTCAGGCCGCCGTCGCGGTCGCCACCGGCTTGCGCGTTCGGATAGAGGTCGCGGTACCGATCGAACTGGAGGCCGCGCTGAACCGGCTTTACCCGGAGGAAACCTCGACCTCGCACGCAGCCGAAGCTGAGGCTCCTCTCGAAGAGGACGCTGAAAGGCTGAAAGATCTTGCCAGCGAGGCCCCGGTCATTCGTCTGGTCAACCTGCTGATCACTCGCGCCGTGGAGACGCAGGCCTCCGACATCCACATCGAACCGTTTGAGGACCGGCTCCGTGTCCGCTATCGCTATGATGGGGTGTTGCACGAGGCGGAGGCGCCCCCACGGCAACTCGCGGCAGCGATCACTTCACGCATCAAGATCATGGCTCGTTTGGACATCGCCGAGCGGAGGATGCCGCAGGACGGGCGCATAAAGATGGCCGTGCGCGGTCAGGATGTGGATTTCCGCGTGTCCACGATCCCCTCGTTGCACGGGGAAACAGTGGTGCTGCGCATCCTCGACCGATCCGCCGTGGTGTTCGATTATGCTCGGCTGGGACTTGCGCCGGCGGTGATCAGCAAGCTGGGGTCAGCGCTGGAGTTGCCCAACGGAATTGTGCTGGTGACTGGGCCGACTGGCAGCGGCAAGACCACTACGCTTTACACCGGGCTGTTGGCACTCAACGCGATCACGCGAAAAATCGTCACGGTTGAAGACCCGATCGAGTATCAGCTCCAAGGGATCAACCAGATTCAGGTCCGCTCGCAGATCGGCCTGACCTTCGCCAGCTTGCTGAGGTCGATTTTGCGGCAGGACCCTGACGTCATCATGGTCGGCGAAATCCGCGACGGGGAAACCGCCCAGATCGCCGTGCAGGCGGCGCTAACAGGGCATTTGGTGCTCTCGACGCTGCATACCAACTCCGCCGCCGCTGCCGTCACGCGGCTCCGCGACATGGGAGTTGAGGATTACCTTCTCACGGCTGTGCTTCGCGGGATTATGGCGCAGCGCCTGGTGCGGCGCCTATGTGCGGACTGCCGCCGGCTTGAACAGGCGCCCGGTGAATTAGTCCAACGTTTCGGTCTCGATCGCCTGACGTGCGATCGACCGATCATGCTGTCGCGTGCCGTCGGCTGCGCGGCGTGCCGGCAAACAGGGTACCGCGGACGAACTGCTATTGCCGAGTTCCTGCAGCTCGGGCCAGAGATCGAACGGCTGATCTTCGCGCGGGCGGACCATGCGACGATTGAACGCGCCGCCGTCGCCGAGGGCATGCAGATCATGTTCGAGGCTGGTCTCGTGGCTGCGCTGGCGGGTGAGACAACGATCGAGGAACTTACCCGCAGCATCCGAGCCGACGCATGACCACCTTCCGGTACACCGCGATCGGTGCCGGTGGCGAACGCCTTGCGGGCCTAATGGAAGCAGCAACGGCGGCGGAGGTTATCGTCCGCCTGCAGCGCCAGGGCTCGATGCCGGTCCGCGCCGAACCGGCGGACAAGGCCTCGCGCTGGACGGGGCTGTTGCAGATGGACCTGCAGGGCCGCCGTGGATTGCGCAAGCAGGACGTTGCCGACCTGATCCGCGAACTTGCGACGATGCTGACCGCCGGGCAGGATCTGGATCGCGCCCTTCGCTATATGCAGGAGACCGCCCCGAAACGGATTCGGCCCACCGTGACCGGGCTTCGCGATGCGGTCCGCGACGGCAGCCCATTGTCGGTCGCGATGTCGCGCTACCCAACCACGTTCCCGGCGATGCATGTCGGTATGGTGCGTGCGGGGGAGGCCGGCGGCAATCTGGGGCCGACTTTGGCGCGGATCGCCGATCTCCTGGACCGGCAACGGGCGCTGGCCTCCACCGTCACCTCAGCGCTGATTTACCCGGCCGTCTTGTTCGTGGCGATGATCGGCGCGGTCACGCTTTTGCTCACCGAGGTGCTGCCGCAGTTTGTCCCGATGTTTGAGCAGAGTGGCGTCGCTCTGCCGACCTCGACCCAATTTCTGATCGCTGCGGGAAACTTCGTTCAGGAAGATGGGCTATTCCTGTTGCTGGCGATCCTGGTGCTGATCGTCGTGCTCCGATTTGCGCTGCGACAAGCACGCGTACGTTTGATCGTCGATCGCATCGTCCTGCGCCTGCCTGTGGTCGGCGGGCTGACACAGGAAGTGCTGGCGGCTCGTTTCACCCGCGTCCTGGGCACTTTGCTGAACAACGGTGTCGCGTTGATACCCGCGCTGGCGATCGTGCGCGATGCGATGGGCAACCACGCGGCGCGGTCCGCGGTCGAACAAGCGAGCGTCACGGCCCGCGGCGGCGGATCGTTGACCCGCGACCTGGAGGCCGCCGGCGTGTTCCCGGCACGTGCCATCCATCTTCTGCGGCTCGGCGAGGAAACTGCGCAGCTTGACGCTATGGCCCTGCGCGCCGCGGACATCCATGAGGAAAAAACCCGCCTCGCTACGCAGCGGTTGACCGCCCTGTTGGTCCCGGCAATGACCATCCTGATGGGCGTCGCGGTCGGGGGCATCGTCGCCTCCCTGATGACCGCAATGCTCAGCTTGAACAACTTGGCATCCGGATGAGGGGCTTCACCCTACTGGAAGTGATCATTGCACTCATGATCGCCGGCATGGCAGCAGTGGTGCTGTTCGAGGCGGCCGGAAGTGGTCTGCGCGAAACTCAAACCGCGTCGATGTACGACCAAGCCGTTGTCCGGGCAAAGTCGCGCTTGGCCGCAGCGACCCATGGCACGAAGCTGGCCGCCGGAGATTGGCGCGGCGATGACGGCGGTGGCTTTCGGTGGCGATTGCACGTGGTTCCGGTCGCGAGCGCCTTGCTGCGGCCGACCGGCGTGGTAGGCCCTCGAGCAGCTGCGTCCGTTCCGGTGGTGCTTTATGCCGTTAGCGTTTGGATTGGCTGGAACGACGGCATCTCCGAACGAAACGTACGACTGGAAACCGAACAGGTCGGCGGATGAAGGCTTGGTCGTCGGCAGGGTTCACCCTGCTGGAGATCCTGGTTGCTTTAGCCGTATTCGGCTTTTTGTTGGCCGGCCTAAGCCAAACAGTCCGGTTTGGCCTCACCGCCTGGCGTCAGGACGCTCGCCTGTCCGATGGCAAAACCGACCTGGACGCGCTGGATCGTACCCTCAGATCGGTAGTGGAAAACTTCGCTCCCGCAGATGACGCTGCCCGGTCCTCAATCGAGGGATCGGCCGATACCTTGACCGGCGTCACGCGCCTTCGGCTGCCACACTCAGGGCTGATACCAACGCGCGTTGAGGTCGGGTTGGCGGTTTCCGGCACGCGTCTGGTGCTGCGCTGGCGTCCTTATCATCGCGGCATACCGTTGGTGACGCCGCCCACACCGGCGGAAACGGAACTGATGAACGGTGTGACCCGCCTCGGGATCGAATATTGGCGGCCGCCCGGAGTATGGGTAACCAAATGGCACGAGCCGGACCTTCCCTTGCTGATCCGTTTCCGCCTGAAGTTTGCGGGGTCACCCGCACAGCGATGGCCTGACATTGTGGTAGCTCCCCTGTTGTCCCGGCCATGAGTAATTGCCAGCGAGGATTCGCATTGCTGATCGTCCTGTGGACCGTGGCGTTTCTCGCGCTGCTTGGAACGCAGATCGTCGCGGCCGGGCGATCGGATACTCACTTGGCGGAAAATCTCAGGCAGGAAGCCGTCCTGGAGGCGGCAGCGGTTGGCGCAATACAGAATGTGACGTTTCTGGTTCTCGCGGCAAACGATCCGAAAATTCAGACACAGGGCGTGACGTCCGAAGTGCGCGTCGGCGAAACCTCTGTCCTGGTCCGCGTGGAAAACGAAGGCGATCGCGTCAACCTCAACACCGCCTCGGCGGTCTTGCTGCGGTCTTTGATTATTGAAGTAGGCGGCGCTCCGGGTTTGGCCGATCGACTTGCCGCGGCGATCCTGGACTGGCGCGCATCGGGGGCTAATGCTCGATCCCGCGGCGCTAGTGCATCCGACTACCGGGTCGCCGGACGTAACTATGGTCCGCCGGGCACACCGTTCGAAAGTGTCGACGAACTGGCGGACGTGTTGGGAATGTCTCCGGATCTTTTCGCTCGCATAGCTCCGCATCTTACGGTGCTGACCGACGGCGACCCTGACATGTCGACGCGTGATCCCGTCGTTGCAAAAGCGCTGACGGATGCGGCCACGGGGGTCGCCGATGCTTCTGCAGCAGCTAGGCTGCCCGCGGATTCGTTGTTGAGGATCACTGTTACCGCCATCGGGCGTGGAGCAACACGGTACTCTGTTGTTGCTGTCGTATCTGGAGAATTCCAGAATTCGACGCCGCGAGTGAACGTCCTGTTACGCGAGCGTGGCGCGGCTTTGATGAAAGACGCCGTAGCGAAGTTGGAGGCGCGACCCTTGGAGGCGGTCGAATAGAGGACCGACGGAAGACGTTCCGAGGACGGAGTAACGCCGGCCGACAGATGTGACATGTTTCTTTTGGGGCGTCGCCTAAGCATCGAAACGATGAGGGACTGCCGACGCATTACGACTCGAGCGGCGACAACCTCTGAACTCGGTGCCAATTGGTCCAACCCGTCTTGGTGAATGAGTTAACCTCGGTAATCGAATGTCTCTGTTCCATCACTAATATTATTCGTAGCCAATAAGCGCCCGGAAGCCAGCTTTTTCAGCGCTTTTCATGATATATTCATAATGTTTGCCGCATGTTTGCGCCTACCGATCACAAGGGATTGCGTCGCATCGGCTCGACGGTCCGGTCCATCACACCGGCTAGGCAGGGTGGCGGAGTGAAGCGAAAGTATGCGACAAAATATCGTTCGCAGGCGGCGTCTGCCACGATCGCTGACCCTTTTGCTCTGCCTGATCCAGCTCGTTGGATGCACCCACGCCCCTGTCGCCGGCGATCCCAGCATTATCTCCGTTGCCCAATGGGGCGACCGCCGCGCCGCCTCGCATTAACGGCGCAGTCGGAACGCCTGACGCCTTGCCGCCCCCGCAGATCGCCTACGGCCAGCAAGATCAACCACGGGCGGAGCCGCCGACGACCGAGGCGGGTCCGGGGAATATCAGTCTGGACTTCGCAGATACCGACATCCGGGAGGTTGCGGCCCAAATCCTGGGATCGATCCTCAAGGTGAATTACACGATCGATCCCGCGATTCATGGCACCGCCACGTTGCACACGACCCGACCATTGAACCGCTCTGAGCTTGTACCAACGCTCGAGTTCGCTTCTTGCGCAGAATGGCGCGGCCTTGATCACAAATGGCGGACTATACCGGGTCGTGCCGGTCGCCCAGGCTGTTGCGACCGCTGCTAATAGCAGCGGGACAGCGGGGGCGGTGGTAGTGCCACTGCAATATGCTACCGCCGAGAACCTAGCCAAAATCTTGCAGCCCTATGTTGGCGACGGTGGCAAGATCGCAGCCGATCCAGCTAGGAATGCGTTACTTATCTCCGGCGAACCCGGCGCGCGGGAGGGACTGATCGGCCTCGTAAAGGCATTCGACGTGGATGTCCTGGCCGGACAATCGTACGCGCTGCTGCCGGTTGGCAGCGGCGACGTGAAAGATCTCGCGTCAGCCTTGCAAGATGCATTTAGGGGGCAAAACGGGGGCTCGTTGGCCGGATTGATCCGGGTCATCCCATTGTCTCGGATCAACGCGGTATTGGTGGTCTCGTCGCAGCAACGATATATCGATGAAGCGCGCAGAGTGTATTCTCTCATCGACCGCGCGCGCCGGCAGACGTTGCGGAGCTGGCACGTGTACTACCTGCAGAACAGTCACTCTGAGGATGTGGCGTATGTGCTGCAACAGGCATTCACGCCCAACAACGTCACCGCCCAACCCACTAGCAATACCCGTTCGCAAACAGGACAATCGACGGGAGGCGGCACGATCGGAACGGGCGGCGGTGGCGGCGGTCTTGGTAGCGGTTCCGCCGGCTCGCTCGGCCGGTCCAGCCTTTCGGGCGGGATCGGCGGCGGAAGTTCGGGGCTCGGCGGCGGAAGTTCGGGGCTCGGCGGGGGAAGTTTGGGGCTCGGCGGAACGCAGCAGATTTCTCCGCAGTCTGGCCAACAGCAGCCGCAACAGCAACCCGCACAGGGGGCGAACCCGCTGCTTGGCGGATTGGAGCCTGGCGGCTCCGAACAAGGAGCCGATGCGTTACGCGTGATACCAGATGATCAGAACAATGCCGTCCTGGTCTACGGAACCGAACGTGAGCTGGCAACGATGGAAGCGATGCTGCGCAAGATCGACATACTTCCGTTACAAGTCCGGATCGATGCAGTCATCGCGGAGGTGACGCTTAACGATAATCTTCAATATGGCACGCAGTTCTTCTTCAAGTCCGGCGGCATCAATGGCATCTTGAATACTGCCCCCTCGCAGACGACGGTCGCCAACGCGGGGGCTGCCACCTTGAACATGACATTCCCCGGCTTCTTCCTGGGAGGTTCAGGCAATGGGGGAGCGCCCTTTGCGATCCAGGCGCTGCAGCAAGTGACGACCGTGCACGTGTTATCCTCGCCGGAGCTCATGGTATTGGACAACCAGCCCGCCCGGCTTCAGGTCGGCGCCGTGGTTCCCTATCTCAGCCAGTCGTCGCAGGGCACCATCGTCCCCAATGCCCCCGTCGTTAATCAGGTCAATTACCAGCAGACTGGTGTCATCATGGAGGTCACTCCACGGGTTAACAGCGGAGGCCTTGTAACGCTCGACGTGATGCAGGACGTAAGTAGTGTCGAGACAGGGGTCATCACCACGCCGGGCGTCAACTCACCGACGTTCAATGAGCGAAACGTCACCTCTCGCGTCGTTGTGCAGGACGGACAAACGGTCGGCCTCGCGGGTCTCATCACTGATTCGGCGTCGCTGGGAAATCAGGGCATTCCCTGGCTGAAGGACGTGCCGCTGCTCGGGCTGCTGGCGGGGAATCAGAACAATACGAGGACGCGAACCGAATTGCTGATCCTGATCACGCCGCACGTCATCCACGATCAGCGCGATGCGCGGGCGTTGACCGAGGACCTGCGCGACCAACTGATCAACGCGGCGGCAGTGCCCGGCTTGCTGAATAATTTACGCCCCTCCGGCCAGTCCGACCCATCCGCCCGCCTGCGGAAACAACTCCAACTGCAGCAATAACTAAGGGTTGCAGATCTCCTGATCGGCGCCGGTTCCCGATGGACCCTCCGAACACAGGTCGTAGTCATGCCCGGCTCGCGCGGATGGATCACGATAGACGTACGGGTGGTTCCATGGATCGACCGGGACATCGCCTTTAACGTAAGGCCCGTTCCAGCTAGGAACGTCCGTAGGCCGCTCCACAAGCGCTCGCAGGCCCTGATCAGTGCTCGGGTAGGTCCCCGAATCCAGCTTGTACATGTCCAGGATTGACCCAATCCGTTCGATCGACTGCTTGGCAATCGAGGTTCGGGCGCTGCCAAGCTGGCGAAGCACCGCTGGCGCGACAAGGCCGATCAGCAGCCCCAGGATGGCGATAACCACAAGCAGTTCAAGCAAGGTGAAGCCACGGTTGTCACGCTGGGGGCGGTTGCGCATGCGTTGCTCATCCGGTTGAAGAGACACGATGTTCTATCGCGTCTGGTGCCGCCTTCCGCTGAACAACGTTTCGGCAGCGTTCAGGTACTTTTTGCTGATAGATGGCACCGAACCCCGGCGTATGGGAATGGTAGAGCCCGATCGCGGTCATCAGATTGCCCTGCGCCTCACTCAGATACGCTCGCATAATCGCCGCCGCGGCCGCAATATTGAAGCAAGGATCGTCGACGAGCCGATAGGCCACCGCCTGCGCCGGCATATTGGCAAATCGGGCCAGCGGTTCGATCCAGATGCTGTTGATCTGCATCAGGCCGAGGTCGGCCGTGCCATTGGCGTTCGGCTGGATCAACCCTGGCCGTCCCCCTTCAACCGCCTGGATTGCGGGCAACACACGCGGCGGCAGATGGTAGAAGGAGGCGGCGGCAGCCATGCAAGCTAAAAAGGGGACGCTCATATCCAGCTACGCGGCAATACTCAGTCCGGCAGTGCAATCAGCGTGCACCCCTTTTGACGAAGCCCTAAACATTGTGCATCCGCGCTTCCCCCCCGGACGATGGTGGAGCTGAGGGGAATCGAACCCCTGACCTCCTCATTGCGAACGAGGCGCTCTCCCAACTGAGCTACAGCCCCATCGCCGGCTCTGCAGCGCTTGTATAACGCCCAGTCGATGCCGCCCTAATGATCGGAGCGTTCATCCAAGTCAAGCAGTGTCAGGAAAAGTTACCGCGCCGCCAGTGTCTCCCAGACATCCCCTGAGGGTGGCAGCCCCAGGATGTGCCGCCTGTGCCATAGCGCATAGAACAGCAGCTTCCAGCAGGCAAACCCGTGCCGCCAGCGCCGGATATCTCGAAACAGCGCCTCCACTTTCTCAGGATAAGCGATCTCTGCTACCCCTGGTTGCGTCGCTACGAGCGGACCCAGCCGCGTCCCCTGAACCTTGATCCATTCACCGACCGGGACGGTAAACCCTGATTTCGGCGCGAACGGTTGCGCCGCTGGCTGGTTCTTCTCCAGCCATTTGCGGAGAATCCACTTCCCAAGCCCGCGCCGCAATTTCATCGCATCGGGCAACCGGAACGCGGCGGCCATTACGCCCCGATCCAGGAACGGTGTACGTCCTTCGACTCCGTGCGCCATCATGCAGCGATCCAGTTTCAGCAACAGGTCGTGCGGCAGCCAGTCGGTCATGTCCAGCGCCTGAGCCGCCGCCAATGCAGACCGCCCGCCCTCCGACGCTCGGATTTCCGCTGCTGCCATGCCATCGCGCCAAGTCGTCGGCGTTGCCCGCAATACCGGAACTTTGTCGAAGCTTCCGCCCGCCCACATCGTCCGGCCGCCGCGCCACCACGGCAACGTGGCTTGCCGGTAGCGCTTATACCCGCCGAAGATCTCATCGCCGCCTTCGCCAGTCAGCACCACCTTGACGTCTTCCCTGGCACGCCGGGCGAGAAACCACGACGGGATGATGGCGTAATCCATCGTCGGGTCGTCCATCGCCGCGACGATCTCCGGCAGATGCTGCCAGACCATTTTTTCCGACACTTCTATCGGTTCGTGTCTCGCGCCAACGGCGCGGGCAATGGTCGCGGCCTGCTCACGTTCGTCCGCAGCGCCGGGCGCATCAAACCCAGCGGTAAACGCCAGCACAGGCTCCTCATTCAGCCGAGCCATCAGGGTGATCAGGGTCGCGCTGTCGATGCCGCCGGACAGGAACATGCCATACGGCACATCGCTGCGCTGATGCAGATCGACACTCTCCATCAAGGCCTGATCCAGCCGCTGCATCGCGGTTTCCTCGCCGATCTCCTCCGGCGGCGCCATCGGGATCGGGTTGATCTGCCGCCGCTCCAGGATGTGCCCGTCGGAACAGGTGATCGTTTCACCCGGCAGCACCCGCTGAATGCCTTCAAAAATGGTATCCGCGCCAGTGGTGAACTGAAGTTGCAATAGCTCCTCCACCGCCGCCGGCCGTACCACGCGCTTCACCAAGCCGGCTTCAAGCAGCGCCTGAGGCTCCGAGGCGAATGCCAGACCTCCCTCGACCGTGGCGACATACAGCGGTTTGATTCCGATAGGGTCGCGAGACAGCGTGACGGTTCGGCGCACGCGCTCGTGAATTGCGATTCCATACATGCCACGAAGCTGCTTCGCATAGTCGGATCCGTCGCGCAGCCAGAGATGGAGCGGCGGTTCGCAGTCGCTGTTGGTCGCAAAACTGACACCGGGCAACGATTCGCGAAGCTCGCGGTAGTTATAGATTTCCCCGTTTGCCACCAACGTTGCGGGGCCAGAAAAGAACGGCTGATCGCCAGTGACTAGGTCGATGATCGCCAGCCGGTTGTGCAGCAGCGCGACCCGGCCCATCACCGCGTGGCCACTCCCGTCCGGCCCGCGGTGATGCAGGGCTCCAATTAGTTTGGACAGCACTCTTGGGTCTGGCGGCGGCGCGCCGGGGGACAGAAGCAGACCAGCAATACCGCACATTATATATAGTTCTCTCCGAATCCTCGACCGACCGAAATAGCCGGCGCGGCTTTGCATAGGTCATCGTTCTGCTGGGCAGAGCGTCCATTCGCCGGTTGGATCGCGGCTACGCTGGCGGAACCTGGTCATTGCCTTGAACAAATCACCCCCGCCGCCCCGAATGATGGGATTGGCATCCGCTTTGCGCACTCGGAATCGCTTCCTGACCGCGACTCTACGTTGAGGTTAGTGCCAATGATGTTCCAGAAGCACCGAATATCCGCTATGCACGATTCCGACAGAGCTGCGGCCTTGACCGCTTGACTTGATCCGAAGGGGCTTCTAGAGATCGCGCCCTCGGCTGACCCAAGGGATTCAGGAGCCATTCCTGACGGGACGGTCGTCGGTTCGCAGGCAAACGACGCATGCGGCGCCGCTCATCTGGTTAGGATGGGCTTAGGCCGCCTGCCTCCGTAACCCCGCTGGATGGGATTGCCCCCATGCCGGTGGGCTTTGTCTGTTAAGCGACGATTGGAGCAAAACCCTCGGCGAAGTGCGAACGAAGAAGAGAAAGAGGCCCATGCCGACCATTAACCAGCTTATCGCCCATGGGCGCGAGCGGCCAAAGCACCGGAACTCGGTTCCAGCCCTGCAAGGTTGCCCGCAGAAGCGCGGCGTCTGCACGCGTGTCTACACCACGACACCAAAGAAGCCGAACTCCGCGCTGCGCAAGGTCGCGAAGGTTCGTCTGACCAATGGCTACGAGGTGGTCAGCTATATCCCTGGCGAAGGGCATAATTTGCAGGAGCATTCGGTGGTTCTGATCCGCGGCGGACGCGTAAAGGACCTTCCGGGCGTTCGCTATCACATCCTCCGTGGCGTGCTGGATACCCAAGGCATCGCCAAGCGCCGTCAGCGCCGGTCGCTGTATGGCGCGAAGCGTCCGAAGTAAGGGGCGATCGCATGTCTCGTCGTCACCGCGCCGATAAGCGCGAGATCCTGCCGGACGCGAAGTTCGGCGACATTGTCATCAGCCGTTTCATGAATGCGCTGATGTATGATGGCAAGAAGTCGGCTGCCGAGGGCATTGTTTACAATGCCCTCGACGTGCTGAAGCGGCGGGGCGGTCAGGCGGCCGATCCGGTACGAATGTTCCATGAGGCCCTGGACAACGTGAAGCCAGCAGTCGAGGTTCGCTCCCGCCGCGTTGGCGGTGCCACCTATCAGGTTCCAGTTGAAGTCCGGACGGAGCGGCGTCAGGCGCTGGCAATCCGCTGGATCATTGATGCTGCCCGGAAGCGTGGGGAGCATACGATGCAGGATCGTCTCTCCAATGAATTGCTGGATGCGGTGAATAACCGTGGCTCAGCAGTTAAGAAGCGTGAGGATACCCATAGGATGGCTGAGGCCAACAAGGCTTTCTCCCATTACCGCTGGTAGCGCTTAGAGACTTAGGCAAGGGCAACTCAACAGGTCCTGTTCTGGATCTACGGAGATTACGATGGGTAAGGCGAAATTCGAGCGGAACAAGCCGCACTGCAACATTGGCACGATCGGCCACGTCGATCATGGCAAGACCTCGTTGACGGCCGCCATCACCAAGGTGTTGGCGGAAACGGGGGGCGCCACCTATACCGCCTATGACCAAATCGACAAGGCGCCGGAAGAAAAAGCGCGCGGAATCACGATCTCTACCGCGCATGTTGAATATGAGACACAGAATTGCCACTACGCGCACGTCGATTGTCCTGGCCACGCCGACTATGTGAAAAACATGATCACCGGCGCCGCGCAGATGGACGGCGCGATCCTTGTGGTGTCCGCCGCTGATGGCCCGATGCCGCAGACCCGCGAGCACATTTTGCTGGCCCGTCAGGTCGGCGTGCCGGCGCTTGTGGTATACCTGAACAAGATCGACCTGGTGGATGACCCTGAACTGGTTGAGCTCGTCGAGATGGAACTGCGCGAGCTGCTGTCGTTCTATGAATTTCCCGGCGACGACATTCCGATCATCAAGGGCTCCGCGCTCTGCGCCTTGGAGGGCACCAAGCCGGAACTCGGCCATCAGTCCGTCCTAGAGCTGATGAAGGCGGTCGACGCCTACATCCCGCAACCGGAGCGCGCGACCGACCGACCGTTCCTGATGCCGATCGAAGACGTATTTTCCATCTCTGGCCGCGGCACCGTGGTCACGGGCCGCGTCGAGCGCGGTATTGTCCGGGTCGGCGAGGAAGTGGAGATCGTCGGGATCAAGCCGACTGTTAAGACAGTTGTGACCGGCGTTGAGATGTTCCGCAAGTTGCTCGACCAGGGCCAAGCCGGTGACAACATCGGCGCGCTGTTGCGCGGCACCAAGCGTGAGGACGTTGAGCGCGGCCAAGTGCTGGCCAAGCCCGGCAGCATCACGCCACACACCCAGTTCAAGGCGGAAGCGTATATTCTGACGAAGGAAGAAGGCGGCCGTCATACCCCTTTCTTTACCAACTATCGACCGCAATTCTACTTCCGCACGACCGACGTAACCGGTGTCGTGTCGCTGCCGGAAGGCACGGAAATGGTAATGCCGGGCGATAACGTCTCGATGTCGGTTGAATTGATCGCACCGATCGCGATGGATGACGGACTACGCTTCGCGATCCGCGAAGGTGGCCGCACCGTCGGCGCGGGCGTGGTCGCCAGCATCCAAAAGTAAGAGGCGAAACACCACCGGCGTTCGCCCGCACCAAGATTCCTTGGCGGGTGGGCGAGTGCCGGCACTCGCTTCGGCGGGAATTTGAGAGCGAACGATGGACAACCAAAATATCCGCATCCGCCTGAAGGCTTACGATCACCGCGTGCTGGACAACAGCACGAAGGAGATCGTGAACACGGCCAAGCGCACGGGTGCCCGGGTTCGCGGACCGATTCCGCTGCCGACGCATATCGAGCGTTTCACTGTGAACCGCTCCCCACACGTGGACAAAAAAAGCCGCGAGCAGTTCGAAATCCGAACGCATCGCCGGTTATTGGACATCGTCGAACCGACCCCGCAGACTGTGGATGCGCTGATGAAGCTTGACCTCGCCGCCGGCGTGGATGTTGAGATCAAGATCTAGCGCCATGCCCCAGCCCCTACGCACCGGTCTGCTGGCTAAAAAGCTCGGTATGACCCGAATCTTTAAGGATGACGGCACCCACGTGCCCGTCACCGTATTGCACCTTGACCAGGTGCAGGTCGTGGCCACACGCACCGAGGAAAAGAACGGCTACACGGCCGTCCAGATCGGCTACGGCAAGGCCAAGGTGAAGAACGTTACTCAACCTCAGCGCGGTCATTTTGCCAAAGCAAAGGTTGAGCCGAAGCAGAAGCTAGTGGAATTCCATGTCGCCCCTGATGCGCTGCTGGAGCCCGGGGCTACATTATCCGCCGCACACTTTAGTGCCGGCCAAAAGGTCGACGTGTGCGGGACCTCCAAGGGCAAGGGCTTCGCCGGAGGTATGAAGCGGTGGAACTTCGCCGGCCTCGAAGCTTCGCACGGTGTATCGGTCAGCCATCGCAGCCTGGGTTCGACAGGTAATCGACAGGATCCAGGTAAAACTTTCAAGAACAAGAAGATGGCCGGTCACCTCGGCGTCGAGCGGATCACCACACTCAATCTCGAAGTGGCAGCCGTGGACGCAGAAAAAGGCCTGTTGATGATCAGAGGTGCCGTCCCAGGAAGCAAGAACAGTTACGTGCTGGTACGCGACGCGATCAAGGGCGCGCGTCCAGCTGATGCAGCCTATCCGGCGGCCCTCGTCGAAGCACTAGTGGCGGGCTGAGGAACAGGTAGATGCAGGTCGATATCATCACGCTTGAAAACGCCTCCGCTGGCAGCGCCGATCTGCCGGACGAGATTTTCAAGATCACGCCCCGCGCGGATATCATGGCGCGGGTGGTTCATTGGCAGTTGTCCAAGCGCCGCGGCGGCAACCACAAGGTCAAGGGGATGGCGGAAGTCTCCGGTACGACCCGGAAGCCATACAAGCAGAAGGGCACAGGCAACGCACGTCAGGGCAGCCTACGTTCACCGCAGTTTCGCACGGGTGGCGTGGTCCACGGTCCGATCGTGCGGTCTCACGCGTATAGCCTCAACAAGAAAGTACGTCGGCTGGGACTGATTTCCGCATTGTCCCAAAAACTGGCCGAGAACAAGCTGGTTGTCCTTGACTATGCGAAGACTGCCCCAAAGACCGGCGAGTTGGCCAAGAAGATCAAGGCGCTCGGTTGGACGTCGGCACTTATTATCGATGGTGCAGTGGATGAGGGCTTCCAGCGAGCCTGCCGCAACATCCATAAGCTGGACGTGCTGCCGACGATCGGCGCCAACGTCTATGACATTCTGAACCATGATGTTCTGGCGATCACCACCGCTGGGCTCGAGGGTCTTACAGCCCGTATCAACGGTCCCCCAGCCGTCCAAGTTGTCCCCGCCCAAATTATTCCAGGGACAGGAGCGGCCGAAACGCATGCGACAGCCGAGGCGTCTGGAACCGCCGAAGCGTCTGGCACGGGAGAAACCGCATGACTGTCGCCCCAAAGAAGCCGCTTTCGCGGGAACGGATGTACAACATCATCCGCTCGCCGCTGATCACCGAGAAGATGACCATCCTGTCCGAGCAGAATCAAGTTGGCTTCAAGGTTGCCACCGACGCGACCAAGCCGGAGATCGCCGCCGCGATCGAAACGCTGTTCAACGTCAAAGTCCTGTCGGTGAACACTTTGATCCAGAAAGGCAAGACCAAGCGCTTCAAGGGACGTCCGGGCGTACGCTCGGATCTCAAGAAGGCCATCGTGACTCTGGCACCCGGCCAGTCGATCGATTTCACCACCGGCCTCGCATAGAGCACCCGGAAGATGGCAACGAACTAAAATGGCACTCAGGCAATTCAATCCCGTCACGGCAAGCCTTCGCGGCACCGTTCTGATCGACCGCTCCGAATTGTGGAAGGGCAAGCCTGTCAAGGGCTTGACCGAGGGACAGCACAGCCATGGCGGACGCAACAATCACGGCCGCATCACGAGCCGGTTCCGCGGAGGTGGTCATAAGCAAGCCTATCGTGTGGTGGACTTCAAACGTCGCAAGTTCGACGTGTCGGGCGTGGTCGAGCGGCTGGAATACGACCCCAACCGCACCGCTTTTATCGCCCTGATCAAGTACCAGGACGGTGAACTCTCCTACATCCTGGCGCCGCAGCGATTGAAGGTTGGTGACCAGGTCATTGCTGGGGGCCGTGTGGACATCAAGCCAGGCAATGCAATGCCGCTCGCCGCTATCCCGGTCGGCACGATCATCCACAACATAGAGATGAAGGTTGGTGCCGGCGGCAAAATCGCGCGGTCAGCCGGCACTTTCGCGCAGTTGGTCGGCAAGGACGCGGGCTACGCCCAGATTAAACTGATGTCGGGTGAGCTGCGCGTCGTGCGATCCGAATGCATCGCCTCTGTCGGCGCGGTGTCCAACCCGGACAACATGAACCAGAAAGTCGGGAAGGCCGGGCGCATGCGCTGGCTGGGGTTCAAGCCACACAACCGCGGTGTGGTCATGAACCCGGTCGATCACCCGCTAGGCGGTGGCGAAGGCCGCAGCTCCGGTGGCCGTCATCCCGTCTCGCCCTGGGGCCAACCGGCAAAAGGCTACAAGACGCGCGGCAACAAGCGGACGGATAGCCTGATCATCCGCCGCCGCAACAAGGGTAAGTAAGATGGCGCGTTCCGTATGGAAGGGGCCGTTCGTGGACGGTTACCTGTTGCAAAAAGCCGAGACGTCGAAGGCATCGTCGCGCAACGAGATCATCAAGATCTGGTCGCGCCGTTCGACTATACTGCCGCAGTTCGTTGGCCTAACCTTCGGGGTCTATAACGGCCATAAATTCTTGCCGGTGCAGGTGAACGAGAACATGGTCGGCCACAAATTTGGTGAATTCTCGCCGACCCGTACTTTTACCGGTCACGCGGCCGACAAGAAGGCGAGGCGCGGCTGACATGAGCAAGCCATCCCACGATCGGGGCCTGCCGGACACCGAGGCTCAATGCATTGTCAGCAACCTGCGGATCAGCCCTCGAAAGCTGAATTCTGGTTGCCGCGATGATCCGTAACCTGCCGGCCGAACATGCTGTCGCGACGCTGACCTTCAGCAAGCGCCGTATCGCGGGTCAAGTGAAGAAGGCACTGCAAAGCGCAATCTCGAACGCCGAGAATAACCATTCGCTTGACGTAGACCGCTTGGTTGTTGCCCGCGCTGAGGTGGGGCGTTCGATCGTGATGCGCCGCTTCCACGCCCGTGGCCGTGGCCGTGCCTCCCGCGTCGAAAAATGGTTCAGCCATCTGAAGATCGTTGTCGCTGAACGCGCGCAGGACAAAGGGGAGACCGCATAATATGGGTCACAAAGTAAATCCGGTCGGTCTGCGTCTCGGCATCAACCGCACCTGGGACAGCCGCTGGTTCGCCGGTGCCGACTATTCCAAGTTGCTGCTCGAGGACTTTAAGCTGCGCAATCACCTGCGCACTAAGTTGCGCGGCGCCGGCGTGTCCCGCGTGGTGATCGAACGCCCGGCGAAGAAGCCTCGGGTGACCATCTACGCGGCGCGCCCAGGTGTGGTAATCGGCAAGAAGGGCCAGGACATCGAGGTTCTGAAGAAGGACCTCAGTAAGATGGCCAAAGCCGATGTCTCGCTGAACATCGTCGAAATCCGTAAGCCGGAAATTGACGCGACGCTGGTCGCCGAGAACATTGCGCAGCAGCTTGAGCGCCGTGTGGCGTTTCGCCGTGCGATGAAACGGGCAGTGCAGTCGGCGATGCGGCTGGGTGCCCAAGGCATTCGAATCAATTGCGGCGGTCGTCTTGGCGGCGCTGAAATTGCGCGTGTCGAATGGTATCGGGAAGGTCGCGTGCCGCTGCACACGCTGCGAGCCGACATCGACTACGGCACCGCCACGGCGAAGACAACGTATGGCACCTGCGGCGTGAAGGTGTGGGTGTTTAAAGGCGAGATCATGGCCCACGACCCCATGGCTCAGGACCGCAAGGCCGCCGAACAGGCGCCGCAGCGGTAAGTTGGAATAGTAGAAAATGCTCTCTCCGAAGCGCTCAAAGTATCGCAAGCAGCACAAGGGCCGCATCCATGGGTTATCCAAGGGTGGGACCGAGCTGAATTTCGGCTCCTTCGGGCTGAAGGCCCTGGAGCCGGAACGGATCACGGCGCGCCAGATCGAATCCGCTCGACGCGCGATCACGCGTGCGATGAGGCGCGCCGGGCGGGTATGGATCCGCATCTTTCCCGATGTGCCGGTGTCCACCAAGCCGGCCGAAGTCCGCATGGGCTCTGGCAAGGGGTCTCCAGAGTTTTGGGTGGCCCGGGTGGCGCCTGGCCGCATCATGTTTGAGATCGACGGTGTGACGGCGGCGTTGGCGAGAGAAGCGTTGACGCTTGGCGCCGCCAAGTTGCCGATACGAACGAAGTTCGTGGCACGGATTGGAGACGCTTGATGGCCAAGAACGCTCTTTACAAGGCC
The DNA here is from genome assembly GCA_963819345.1 of uncultured Alphaproteobacteria bacterium. Taxonomy (GTDB): domain Bacteria; phylum Pseudomonadota; class Alphaproteobacteria; order Acetobacterales; family Acetobacteraceae; genus Rhodopila. Next base: position 181,261 of record CAWFVX010000010.1, on the reverse strand, counting down.
AGTGATGTCCGCGCCAAGACACCGGATGAACTGTCAGGCCTTTTGTTGGTTTTGCGCAAGGAGCAGTTCAATCTGCGATTCCAGCGGGCGACCGGCCAGCAGGAAGGCACTGGCCGGGTGCGTGAAGTTCGCCGCGAGATCGCGCGCGTCAAAACCATACAGGCGGAAAAGACTCGTTCCGCCGCTAAGTCATAAGGAGGGAGGGCGATGCCAAGGCGCGTCCTGACAGGGCGAGTGACCAGCGACAAAATGGACAAGACCATTACGGTTCTTGTCGATCGCCGCGTCATGCACCCGCTGTACAAAAAGTTTATTCGCAAGTCGAAGAAGTACGCGGCGCACGACGAGGCGAACGAGTGCAAGGTCGGCGACATGGTGCGTATCGTCGAATGTGCTCCAATCAGTAAGCGGAAAACCTGGACCCTGGTTGAGCGGAACGGCCAGATCCTAGGCACCGCGCCGGAAGAAGCCGTCGCTATCGCCGAAGCGCATCCGGCGCCCCCCGCGCCCGCTCCGACTTTGTAAGAGGATGCGGCAATGATCCAGGTAGAGAGCAATCTCGAAGTCGCCGACAATTCCGGTGCGCGCCGCGTGCAGTGCATCAAGGTGCTTGGCGGATCGAAGCGCCGGTTCGCGTCGGTGGGTGATGTTATCGTTGTGTCGATCAAGGAAGCGATTCCGCGCGGCAAGGTCAAGAAGGGCGACGTCCACCAGGCGGTGATCGTTCGTACGTCTTTCCCGGTCCGGCGCCCCGACGGCAGCGCCATCCGCTTTGACCGCAACGCAGCCGTACTGATCAACAAGCAACAGGAGCCGATTGGCACTCGGATCTTCGGGCCGGTCGTGCGCGAGCTGCGCGGCCGCAAATTCATGAAGATCATCTCCCTCGCGCCGGAGGTGTTATAATGGCCGCGCGTATTCGCAAGGGCGACAAGGTTCTGGTCACCACAGGCAAGAGCAAGGGCCAACGCGGTGAGGTGCTGCGCGTGTTTCCCCAAGCTGAACGCGCGATCGTGGCCGGCGCTGCCATGGCGCGCCACCACACGAAACCAACAGGCATGGGCCAGCCCGGCGGGATCGTCGACAAGGAAGCGACGATCCATCTCTCCAATCTGAAGCTGATCGACCCCAAGAGCGAAACGCCGACCAAGGTCGGGTTCCGCGTCGTGGAGGGCAGCCGCAAGGTCCGAGTTGCAAAGGCGACCGGCGAAGTGATCGAAGGCTAATGCCATGAGTGGAACCAAAAAATCGGCTAAGGGTGGCGCGAAGGCCGCCTCTCCGCGTGGAGCCGGCGGCCCGCCGGCTGGAAAAGAAGCCCAGCGCGCCGCACGCCGGGTGGCGATCGTCGGCGTAGACAACCCGTCTGCGTCGGCTGGTGAGATACCGAGGATGCAGAAGCGCTACCGGGAGGAAGTGCGGGCCAAGCTGCGTAGCGAGTTCAACTATGAGAACGAGATGCAGATCCCAAAACTGGAAAAGATCGTCATCAACATGGGCGTTGGTGAAGCGACCGGCGATCAGAAGAAGCTGGACGCTGCGGTTGCCGAACTGTCTGCGATCGCTGGTCAGCGGCCGGTGAAGACCGTCGCCAAGAAGGCGATCGCCGGATTCAAGATCCGGAAAGGTCTGCCGATCGGCTGCAAGGTCACGCTTCGCAAGGCGCGGATGTATGAGTTCCTGGACCGCCTGGTGACTATCGCCATGCCTCGGGTGCGAGATTTCCGAGGCATCACCGGCAAGGGCTTCGATGGTCGTGGCAACTTTGCTATGGGCCTCAAGGAACAAATCATCTTTCCGGAAATCAACTACGACCGGGTGGACGACGTTCGCGGCATGGACATCCAGTTCGTGACTACCGCGAAAACTGATTCCGAAGCGAAGGCCTTACTAAGGGCTTTTGACATTCCTTTCGCCAATTGAGTTTTTGGAAAACCGCCGATCTCCCGGACGAGCCGGGGGCGGAGGGTTCCGGAGGATCTAAACAGGATGGCCAAAACTTCCCAGGTCAACCGCAATATAATGCGTGAGAAGATGGCGAAGCGCGACAAGTCAAAGCGCCGGGCCCTCAAGGACGTGCTGATGGACCGTACGCTTCCTGTCGAGGATCGTTTCAATGCGTCGCTGAAACTGGCTCAGATGCCACGTAATGGTGCCGCCGTGCGCGTTCGCCTGCGCTGCGAGCTGACCGGCCGCTCACGCGGCAACTATCGCAAGTTCAAGCTCTGCCGTATTGCGCTCCGCGATCTGGCCAGCGCTGGACAAATACCCGGTATGGTCAAGGCAAGCTGGTAAGGGGACGGAACGATGTCTATGTCCGACCCCGTCGGGGATATGCTGACCCGCATCCGCAACGCACAGCGCGCGCGCCATTCAGTGTGCGTGGCACCGGCGTCCAAGCTTCGGGAAAACGTGCTGGGTGTGCTGAAGCGCGAAGGCTTCATCCGGGGTTATGCTTCTGAGCAGCTTCGTCCAGGTGTTGCTCAATTGCGCATCGAGCTGAAGTACAATGAGGGCGAACCGGTCATCAAGGAGATCAATCGCGTCTCCAAGCCGGGACGTCGGGTCTATGCGAAGATTAAGGAATTGCCGCGGGTCTATGCTGGCCTCGGTATTTCCATCCTGTCTACGCCGCAGGGCGTTATGAGCGATGCCGAGGCACGCGCTGCCAATGTTGGCGGCGAAGTCCTCTGTCGCGTGTTCTGAGGGGAAAGCGCGTATGTCACGCGTAGGAAAATACCCGGTCGAAATTCCCGCAGGTGTGCAAGTCGCCATCGCCGGGGGAATGGTGACCGCGAAAGGTAAGCTCGGCGAGCAGAAGATGCCGCTTTCCGAGCTCGTCGAGGTAACGATCGATGCCAACAAGGTTGTCGTTAAACCCCGCAGCAATGAGACCCGCAACCGGATGATGTGGGGCACGACCCGCGCGGTCATCGCCTGCATGGTGAGGGGCGTTTCGACCGGATACTCGAAGTCGCTCGAGATCACCGGCACCGGCTATCGCGCCGCCGTGCAGGGCAAGAACCTGGAAATCAATCTCGGCTTCTCACATCCTGTCGTCTATCCGGTTCCGGAAGGCATTAAGATCACCTGCGAACGGCCGACCGCGATCAAGGTCGAAGGCACGGACAAGCGCTTGGTCGGCCAGGTAGCCTCCGAGATCCGCTCGTTCCGGCCCCCCGAGCCTTACAAGGGCAAAGGCGCGCGGTACACTGACGAAACTATCCGGCGCAAGGAAGGTAAGAAGAAATGAGCGCCAAGCACGACCTCGCCATTCGCCGCAAAAGTCGGCTGCGTTATCAGATCAAGCACAAGTCGCATGGACGGCCCCGTCTGTCGGTTTTTCGGTCCGGCAAGAACATCTATGCCCAGATCATCGATGATACGCGGGGCCGCACTGTAGCCGCGGCCTCGACCCTGGACGCGGCCCTGAAGGCCGAATTGAAGACCGGGGCCGATAAAGCCGCAGCGGCGGCGGTTGGAAAACTCGTCGCTGAGCGCGCGCTGGCCGCCGGGATCAAGCAGGTTGTCTTCGACCGCGGTGCCTACCTCTACCATGGCCGGGTCAAGACCCTGGCCGATGCCGCCCGCGAAGGCGGGCTGGACTTCTAAGGGAACGTCCCGCGCATGCGGGAGCTTGAAGGATTAGTTTATGGCACGTGAACCGAGAGAAGGTGGCGGCCGGAGCCGAGATCGCGGCGGTGACCGCGAACCCGATGACGGCATCATTGACAAGCTGGTCACGATTAACCGTGTCGCCAAAGTGGTGAAGGGCGGACGTCGCTTTGCCTTTGCTGCCCTGGTTGTGGTTGGCGATCAGAAGGGCCGCGTCGGCTACGGTGCAGGCAAAGCGCGCGAAGTCCCGGAAGCCATTCGCAAGGCTACCGAACGCGCCAAACGGGGCATGATCCGGGTGCCGATGAAGGAAGGCCGCACATTGCATCACGACGTCGAGGGTCACTACGGCGCCGGCAATGTGATTTTGCGTTCTGCCACCGCCGGCACCGGGATTATCGCCGGCGGCCCATTGCGCGCGGTGTTTGAAACTCTGGGCATCGGAGACGTCGTGGCCAAAAGCCTCGGTAGCCGAAACCCACATAACATGGTGAAGGCAGCCTTCGCAGCACTGCAGAGATGCGCTAGCCCGCGCTCCGTCGCTACCCGCCGTGGCAAAAAGGTGCCAGAGTTGTTCGGCCGCCGCGAGATCCCGAATGCGGTCATAGGCGCCCCACCTGCGGCGCCGGAGGCCCCTGTCAATGCCTAAGGTTCGCGTGACCCAGACAGCGTCGGCTCTTGGTCGCAAGCCCGGCCAGAAGGAAACGCTGGTCGGCCTGGGCTTGAACAAACTGAGGAGCACCCGTGAGCTGGAGGACACCCCATCGGTTCGCGGCATGATCCGCAAGGTCGCCCACCTGATCAAGGTGGAGGAGCTGTCCTGAAATGAACCTCAACGATTTGCGTGACAACCCTGGCGCGCGCCTGAAATCCAAGCGGCTTGGCCGCGGCATTGGATCCGGCAAAGGCAAGACCTCCGGCAAGGGCGTCAAGGGCCAGAAAGCGCGCGAGGGTGTGGCGCTGAACGGTTTCGAAGGCGGGCAACTTCCGATTTATCGTCGCTTGCCGAAGCGTGGCTTCCACAACCACTTTCGCAAAGAATATGCGCCGGTGAACCTGGGTGCGCTCGATACGGCAATAAGTTCGGGAAGGATCGACGGGTCGCAGCCGATTACCGAGGCGACGTTGTACGCCGCGGGCTTGGCGTCCAGTGACAGGGACGGCGTCCGCCTGTTGGGGGACGGCAAAATCTCTCGTGCGGTCACCATAACCATCTCGGGTGCCTCGGCGACGGCTAAGGCGGCTGTGGAACAGGCAGGCGGTTCAGTGACCACCACGGTTGCTGCGAAAGTGCCTCCCGCAGCAGCGACGTCGGCCTAGCAGCGCAGCTTCCGTAAGCGCGAGATGCCAGGCCTCCGGCGATGAGTTGCGGTTTCGGATTGAGGCTTGATCAGCATTCGGCTTGCGCCCAACTCGGGGCGGGCAGACAATAGATACTCGCCGGCGATAAAGGGACATCTCATGGCTTCCGCTGCCGAACAGCTTGCAGCCAATCTCAACATGGGCGTCTTTTCGAAGGCGACCGAGCTCAAGCAGCGTATCTGGTTTACGCTCGGGGCGCTGATCGTCTACCGGATCGGCACCTACATCCCCGTTCCCGGCGTCGACGCCTCGGTGATGGGGGAGATGATGTCGCAACACGGCGGCGGCATCCTCGGCATGTTCGACATGTTCACCGGGGGCGCCCTGCGTCGCATGACCGTCTTTGCGCTGAACATCATGCCCTACATCAGCGCCAGCATCATTATCCAGTTGATGTCCGCCGCCATTCCAACGCTCGAGACCCTCAAGAAAGAGGGCGAGCAAGGCCGCAAGAAGCTCAATCAGTATACTCGCTATCTGACGGTGGTCATCGCCATGTTTCAGTCCTACGGCATTGCCGTCGGCCTCGAGACGATGCATGGCAGTTTTGGCGCAGCGGTGATCGATCCAGGGTGGTTCTTCCGTTTGTCCTGCATGATCACCCTGGTCGGGGGCACCATGTTCCTGATGTGGCTAGGCGAGCAAATTACTGCCCGCGGCATCGGCAACGGCACCAGTCTGATTATTATGTCCGGCATCGTCGCCAATCTGCCTAACGCGTTCGCGTCGATGCTGGAGATGGGACGTACCGGCGCGCTTTCACCGTTCTTCATCTTGCTGTTCATGGTCATTGCCGTTGCCACAATCACTATCATCGTTTTCGTGGAGCGGGCACAACGCCGGATCGCGGTGCAGTATCCCAAGCGCCAGGTCGGCAACCGGATGTTCGGCGGCGACTCGACGCATATTCCGCTGAAGATCAACACCTCAGGCGTCATTCCGCCAATATTTGCCAGTTCCATCCTGATGATTCCGGCGGCGATCGCCGGGTTCGCAACAAATGGGCCGCCTTGGTTACAGGCGGTCGCGTCCCAACTCGGTCAGGGTCAGCCGCTGTATCTGGGCTTGTATGCCTTCATGATTATCTTCTTTTCCTATTTCTACACTGCCGTGGTCTTTAACCCGGAGGAAACCGCGGATAATCTGAAGAAATATGGCGGGTTCATTCCGGGCATCCGCCCCGGAAGCGCGACCGCAGAGTATTTCGACCGAATCCTGACTCGCTTAACCACGGTGGGCGGCATCTACTTGGTGTTGATCTGTCTGTTGCCGCAAATTCTGATTACCGACTACGGTCTGCCATTCTATTTCGGTGGCACGTCGATTTTGATCGTGGTCTCGGTTACAATGGACACCGTGACGCAGATCCAGTCGCATCTGCTCGCCCATCAATACGAAGGCCTGATTCGAAAAACGCGGGCAAAGGGACGTAGGTGAAACTCATTCTTCTGGGCCCGCCTGGCGCGGGCAAGGGCACTCAGGCCAAGCGTTTGGAGGACAGATACGGGATCGTCCAAATTTCTACTGGCGACATGCTGCGGGCCGAGGTCGACGCCGGCTCCCCGATCGGCAGGGAGGCCCGGGCGATTATGGAGGCGGGACAGCTTGTTTCCGACGACATCCTGATCCGCATGCTGGCATCCAGGTTGGAGCAACCCGATGCCGTCAACGGCTTCATCCTCGACGGCTTCCCGCGCACGGTGCCTCAGGCCAAGGCGCTGGACGAGATGTTGGCGGAGAAACACCTTAAGCTGGATGCCGTGATCGAACTGAAAGTCGATGACGCCGCCTTGACCGATCGCGTCGCTGGTCGCTTCACCTGTGCCAAATGCGGAACCGGCTACCACGACACCTTCAAACCAACTGCAATCGTTGGTGTCTGCGACGTGTGTGGCGCGACTGAATTTATCCGCCGTGCCGACGACACCCGCGAAACTGTTGCTGCTCGGTTGGAAGCTTATCACCGCCAAACCGCGCCGATTATTCCGCACTATGCCGCCGCCGGCAAATTAAGAACGGTAGACGGAATGGGCGAAATTGAAGAGGTGGCCATGCAAATCGAGGCCGCGCTGGAGGGTGTTTGAGACAGATATTGCATTCCTCGCGCGAAGTTGATAAGTCTTCATTCACTCCTGCGCGCCGGAAACTATAGTCCCGCGCTTCGGCGCGACCCCATATGGGTTTGGCGCCGCTTGCGCGTAAATTCAGCCCGGCGGGGCAGCAGAGGGTCCGATTAAACGTCGGACGACAGGAGAGTCGAGCGTGGCGCGTATTGCCGGCGTTAATATCCCAACGAACAAGCGAGTGACCATCGGGCTTCGCTACATCTATGGCATCGGCCCAGCGAAGGCGGCGGCGATCTGCCAGCAGCTTAGCATTCCGGACGAGCGCCGGGTCAACCAGCTTTCGGATGAGGAAATACTGCGCATCAGGGAATTGATTGATCGCGAGTATCGAGTGGAAGGCGATCTGCGGCGCGAAGTCGCGATGAACATCAAACGGCTGATGGATTTAGGCTGCTATCGCGGCCTGCGGCATCGCCGCGGCCTGCCGGTGCGTGGTCAGCGAACCCATACCAATGCGCGGACCCGTAAGGGTAAGGCAGTGGCGATCGCCGGTAAGAAGAAAGTCACCAAATAAAGTCGCCTTCGGGCCTCTCTTATCGAAGCGCTATGTCGTGCCGGTCCCCGGCGTGGCTGGCAGTTGAAGCAGGATTAAAAACATCATGGCGAAACCCGCCGCAGCCGCTCGGCCTCGCCGCAAGGAGCGCAAGAATATTATCGCCGGCGTAGCGCACGTGGCTGCTACGTTTAACAATACGGTGATCACTATCACGGATGCACAAGGCAACGCGATCGCATGGTCGTCGGCGGGTAGCCAGGGTTTTAAGGGTAGCCGCAAAAGCACGCCATACGCCGCCCAGGTCGCCGCCGAGGATGCCGGCAAGAAAGCCCGCGAGCACGGTATGGAGACACTGGAGATTGAGGTGAGCGGCCCCGGTTCCGGGCGTGAGAGCGCCTTGCGTGCGCTGCAGGCGGTCGGCTTCGCGGTCTCCACCATTCGGGACATGACGCCGATACCGCACAATGGCTGCCGCCCGCGCAAGCGGCGCCGCGTCTGAGGCGGGGTGTTTGAGTTTCACATTCGCCCTTGACCGAGTGGCGGCCAGGGCGCGCGATAAAGCGAGCGTTTTACCGAGCCGGGGCATTTGATCTGGCCGGGGGTTTAAACACTGTCCAAGGGACGTCAACCGCGCCCTGACGCGGTTTGAAAGGTGTTGGTAGTATGAGGCAAAGCGCAGTTATTCAGAGAAATTGGCAATCTCTGATCAAGCCCGAAAAGTTGGAGGTCGAGCCGGGCGCCGATCCGTCGCGCGTCGCCACCGTTGTCGCCGAACCGCTGGAGCGCGGCTTCGGCATGACCTTGGGCAATGCCATCCGGCGCATTCTGCTATCCTCGTTGCAAGGTGCGGCAGTGACGGCGGTGCAGATCGACGGCGTGTTGCATGAATTCAGCAGCGTCCCCGGTGTGCGGGAGGACGTTACCGACATCGTGCTGAACATCAAACAGCTCGCGCTGCGAATGCACGGTGAAGGCCCGAAACGCATGACGCTGACGGCGACCGGCCCGGGCGAGGTGCGCGCCGGCCAGATCCAGTCCGGTCATGACATAGACATCATGAACCCGGACCTTGTCATCTGCACCCTTGATGACGGCGTGAAGTTGGGCATGGAGTTCACGGTCAACCTCGGCAAGGGCTACCAGCCGTCCAGCGTCAACCGCCCAGAAGACGCTCCGATCGGCCTTATCCCGGTTGACTCCATTTACTCGCCGGTACGCCGCGTGTCTTACAGCGTGGCGCCTACTCGTGTGGGCCAGGTGACCGACTATGACAAGCTGTTGCTAACAGTGGAGACCAACGGCGCCGTCACACCGGAAGACTCTGTGGCACTCGCAGCGCGCATCCTGCAAGACCAGTTACAGCTCTTTATCAATTTCGACGAGCCGCAGCAGATCCGTGCGGAGGAACCGCAGGACGATCTGCCGTTCAACCGCAACCTGCTGCGCAAGGTAGATGAGCTGGAGTTGTCGGTCCGCAGTGCCAACTGCCTGAAGAACGACAACATCGTCTACATCGGCGACCTAGTGCAGAAGTCGGAACAGGAAATGCTGCGCACACCGAACTTTGGCCGCAAGTCGCTGAACGAGATCAAGGAGGTTCTTACCTCCATGGGGCTAGGCCTCGGTATGAGCGTCGCCGGTTGGCCGCCCGAGAATATCGAAGACCTGGCCAAGCGGCTCGAGGAGCCGTTCTGAGCATAGATCGGACGAGTGCTTGGGCCGGGTTAAGTTGGTCCAAATCGGAATCAAGGAAATAGATTATGCGTCACGGTGTTGCCGGCCGGAAGCTCGGGGTTACCTCCACCCATCGCTTGGCGATGTTTCGGAACATGGCGCACGCGCTGCTGAAGCACGAGCAGATCACCACGACCCTGCCTAAGGCAAAGGAGCTCCGTCCAGTCACGGAAAAACTGATCACCTTGGGCAAGAAGGGCGGACTGGCCAACAAGCGTTTGGCTTACGCTGAACTGCGTGACGATGTGATCGTAACGAAACTCTTTGGCGCTCTGGCCGATCGCTACAAGACGCGCGCGGGCGGTTACACTCGAGTGCTGAAGGCAGGTGTCCGCTTCGGGGACGCCGCTGATATGGCCGTGATCGAGCTGGTCGATCGCGATGTATCCGCCAAGGGTCTCGACAGCGGTCCCGTTCAGGCTGCCGCAGAAGACAACGAAGAGTAGAGCCGTCCGGGCTGCAAATAGTCAGCAGGCCAACTGCCAAATCATAGCGTGTGGAGGACGGAGAAGCGATGCTGGGCGTTGCGCTACGCCTGGCGGATCATGGGATCATCCACGGCACAACATACTGCTGCAGGACCACAAGCAGCCCCAGCAGCACTGTCAGCGCAATGCTGTGTTTGAAGGTCCGGGCGAACACCACACCCTCATGTCCCTTCAGGTCCGTAACCGAAACTCCGGTCGCAATGTTCTGCGGCGATATCATCTTGCCCATCACGCCGCCGGAGGAATTTGTCGCTGCAATAAGCACCGGATTCAACCCAAGCTGATTCGCAGCCACCACCTGTAGGTTTCCGAACAGTGCGTTCCCTGAAGTGTCACTGCCCGACAGGAATACCGCCACCCATCCCAGAAAGGGCGACACGAGCGGGAAAAGGAAGCCCATCGAGGCCGCGCCTTTGCCTAGTGTATAATTGAGACCCGAGTAATTCATGACATAGGCAAGGGCCACGATCAGGGCGACGGTCAGGATCGCGATCCGGCTTTGCTTCCAGGTATCACCGACGGCTGTCAGAAACCGGGCTGGCCTAATACCAACCCAAGCTGCGGTAATGACGGCTGCCACCAGGATTGCCGTCCCGGTGGCCAGCGGCTGGAACGCCCAGACGGCTGCATAGGGTTTGTTATCATACAGCGTGATCGCAATTTGATTGTGCAGCCCAGGCCAAGGAATCGCCTGTGCGCCGATGGCAGAGACCTTGAGATGGGTCCAGGCGATGACCACAACCGAGACCACGATCCACGGCAGCCAGCCCTGCCAGAGTGGCACTGCAGTTTGTCTCGCCGCGCCGCTCACCTGCGCGCTTATTGCAAAGCCAGGGTCGGCAGCCGGCTTCCAAATTCGAAGGAATAACAAAGTCACTATCAGCGCGGTCAAGGAGGACAGCACGTCGGTCAATGCATAATCCAGAAAGTTCGAGGTGACGAACTGTGCCGCGGCGAAGCTGGCACCTGAGACCAGCAGCACCGGCCAAAGCACCTTCACGGATCGCGCACCACCGTACAACGTCATGACATAGAACGGCAGCAGCATCGCCAGAAACGGCAATTGCCGGCCGATCATTGCGCCAAGCTTCACCGCTGGCAGGCCAGTAACCTGGCCCAGCACCGTCACAGGAACACCCAATGCGCCGAACGCCACCGGGGCGGTATTGAAGATCAGCGTGAAGGTCAAGGCCTCCAGCGGCGGGAACCCAACCAGGATCAGCAATGCGCTGGTGATCGCGACCGGTGTGCCGAAGCCGGCGATGCCCTCAAGCAGGCAACCGAAGCAGAATCCGATGACCACCAGCACAATTCGCCGATCATTTGGCAGATGATTCAGGACCCAGTCGCGGAAAGCATCGAATCGTCCGGAAGCAACGGCGATGTTGTAAAGCAGCAGGGCGTTGAACACGATCCACATCACCGGCCACAGCGCGAAAACCGCGCCGGCCGCGACGCTGTCCAGTGCCAGGCCAATTGGCATCTGCCAGGCTGCGACGGCGACAACGAAGCCGACGATCAGTCCGGCCAGCGATGCCTGCCAAGCCGGCCGGCGCAGGGCGCCTAGCATAACCAGCACAACGACGATCGGCAGTGACGCCACCAGAAACGACAGCGGGAGGCTGTCGCCGATGGGCGTCAACAGCTGATGGAACATTGTTTTCCCCCAAGAGCTTATCTATCTTGGGTGAACTACGATACTAATTTTATGGCCGCAAGATATCCTGACGCGGCATGATTGCGTTTCGGCTAACCCATCTGGACGTTGAGTAGTGACCCGTCACGCGCCATCACGACCACCGCTCACCATGGCCGGATCGCCCGCACCGTTCTTTGGATTAACGAACGCCGGCTGTTTTCACAACGAAAGTCAACAGCGTCTCCAGGTGCCTGCGATAGTCGGGGCGGCCACCGCAGACGAGAGCCGCCCTGCATTGGGCGGACAAGCAGCAAGCGGTCAGGGTGCCGGCCGACCCCCCGGATACGGCCGTCCTCGGCTTGAGCCAGTACGGCGAAGCCGTCCCCGGCGCGCGGGGCCTGACGCAGCCTCATCGCCAACCCGCTCCACGCGGCTATAGGCATCATTGAACGAGCAACGTTAGGCTCTAGCAACGTATTCCTGTTGTTTTCGCCTCGGCCGACCGGAGTTCATGTGTCGTATCGAAGCCGACCAAGAGCAACTGAGTTTTTCCAACCCCAGTGCCGACCCGATCGATAGAGATCTCGCATCCCGAGCAATGCTGACTTGCACTTGTTTGTGCGTCGCCCCCGAGATCGCGCTCAACCCCTCCGCCCGGCTAGATCGCGGCGCGCATTGGCGAGCCTTGTTATTTGCGATCAGCATCGATAGCTCTGTTCGGAGGCTTTTACCTCTTAGTGTTCAGTAATCCCTCTATACGCATTCGGCGTTGGCCGTCCGGCATGTCTGCTCGAAACCTGCCGAGATGAATTCCGGGCGCTTGTAAAGCCCCTTCATCCAGGCAGTAAGCATACAGAGCTCCTCCAGCCGCACCACCTCGTCCAATGTCCCCGGTGGAAACGTAACCATGAAACTGCCGCTGATTGTGTCGAGCACCGTCTCCAGCTGCTCGACTGCGAGGCCGCAATCGCTTTCGAGCACAGCCGAGCGTGTCAGCATCGTCTCGTCGACCTGATACTCATCACGGATGGTCTTCACGATCCACCGGAACATATGCATCCAGTTCTTCACGTCGTCGGTAGGCAGAGACACAGCCAGGGCTCCCGGATCGCGGACCGGCGTTGATATGGCGCATAAATTAGATAAGAAACGATTTACGCCACATCTCCGGGTCTGCCGTTGTTGCTAATGCGCCGCCGCCCAGGTCTTTCCCGCTCCGGTCTCCACTACCAGCGGCACCGACAACGTTGCCGCGCTCTCCATCACCCGGCGCGCGATCCCAGCCAACGCCTCCGCCTCCTCCACAGGCGCCTCGAACAGCAGTTCGTCATGCACCTGCAGCAACAGCCGCGACCGCAATCTCTCTGCTCGCAAGGCTGCAGGTAACCGAATCATCGCCCGTTTGATGATATCCGCCGCGCCACCCTGCAACGGCGCGTTGATTGCCTGCCGCTCCGCATACGCCCGCCGAGCGGCATGCTTGTCGGCTATTCCCGGCACCCAGCAGCGCCGTCCGAACAGCGAAACGACATAACCCTTGATCCGAGCCTCTTCCTTCGTTCGTTCCATATAGTCACGAATTCCCGGATAGCGCTCGAAGTAACGACCGATGTATTGCCGCGCCTCGCCCGGCGTGATCCCAAGCTGCCGAGCCAGCCCGAACCCAGAAATTCCATAGATGATACCGAAGTTTATTGCCTTTGCCCGTCGCCGGGTCATTGGGTCCATGCCCGCCATCGGCACCCCGAACACCTCGCTCGCGGTGCGCGCATGGATGTCCTCGCCATTGGCGAAACTGTCCCGCAACACCGGCAGATCGGCGACATGCGCCAACAGCCGCAGCTCAATCTGAGAATAGTCCGCACTGACCAGTATATGCTCCGGTTCCGCTATGAAGGCGTGGCGAATACGACTGCCTTCCTCCGTGCGGATCGGAATATTCTGCAGGTTCGGGTCGTTCGACGACAGCCGCCCGGTCGAGGCCACCGCCATCGCGAACGACGTATGCACTCGGCCGGTCGCCGGATTGATGTCGGTGACTAACAAATCGGCATAGGTGGATTTTAGCTTAGCTAGCTGCCGCCATTCCAGGATGCGGTTCGGCAATTCGTGCCCCTGCTCCGCCAGGGTTTGCAGCACAGCGGAGTTGGTTCCCCAGGCGCCAGTCTTCATCCGTTTGCCGCCGGGTAGCTTCTGTTCGTCGAACAACACCTCGCCCAACTGCTTCGGGCTGCCCACATTGAAAGGATGGCCCGCCAATCGATGGCAGTCCTGTTCCATCACCGCCATCCGCGATTCGAAATCGACGGACATCCGCCTCAGGTCGTCGGCATCGACTTTGATCCCGGCTCGCTCCATCTCCAGCAAGATCGGCACCAGGCGGCGCTCAATCTGTTCGTACAGCGCCAAGCTGCCGTTTAGACGCAATCGGGGTCGCAACGTCTCCCACAGCCGCAGCACGATATCGGCACTCTCTCCGGCGTGGGCCGTGGCGCGGTCGATCTGCACCTGTGCATAAGGCATACGATTGCGGCCGGTGCCGGTGACGTCATCAAGGCTGATCGGGGTGTGGCCGAGGTGAAGCTGCGATAGCTCGTCCAGGGCATGCCCGTGCAGACCGGCCTCCTGCGCGTAGGAGATCATCATCGTGTCATCGACCGGCGCAGGTATCGGAAAACCAGCGCCCGACAGCACCATCATGTCGGACTTGGCATCCTGAAAGATTTTCAACACCGAGCAATCGGTCAAAAGCGGCGCGAGCCCTTCGATTGCCTCGGCAACCTTGATCTGCTCGCCAAGCACCTCATGCCCAATCGGCACATAGCACGCTCGGCCAAGCCCGACGGCCATCGAGAACCCGATCAGCCGAGCGCGCATCGCGTCAGGCCCCTCGGTCACGGTATCGATGGCGACGCGGCCGGATGCCGCCGCCTCAGCAACCCATAGTCGGAGAGCTTCGCCGGAGGTGACGCTCTCGTATGGTCCAAACCCCGCTTCCGTCGGTGGCGGGGTCAACCCAAGATCAGGCTGCAGGACAGATTTTGCTTTGGCGTCCGCCTCGGGCTTCAAGTCGGCCTCGGGCTTGGCCTCGATTACCGGCGTTGCCTTGTCGAAGCCAAGACGAGCGATCGTGCTGCGGAACCCCTGCTTGGTCAGCCATGCCAACAACTTGGGCCGATCAGGCTCGCGCAGGCCCAGGGTCTCTACCGGTTGGGGCAGCGGCGTGTCCTCGCGCAGCAGAACCAGCTCGCGCGAAAGTCGAGCCTTATCGGCGTGCTCGAGCAACATGTCCCGCCGCTTGGATGGTTTCATCGCAGGCGCTGCCGCCAGCAAGGTCTCCAGGTCGCCGAACTCGTTGATCAACTGGGCAGCGCCCTTCGGCCCGATCCCCGGCACACCGGGGACGTTATCGGTCGAATTGCCGATCAGCGCCTGGACCTCAACCATCTTGCTGGGGACGACGCCGAATTTCTCCATCACCTCGGCGGGTCCAATCGGCTTTTGCTTGATCGGGTCCAACATGTCGACGCCGGGCCGGATCAACTGCATCAGGTCCTTGTCGGAGGACACGATGGTCACCTGACCGCCGGCCTGAGTCGTTGCGACGCAGTAGGCGGCGATCAGATCATCAGCCTCCCAGTCCGCCAACTCGATCGCGGGGACACCGAACGCCTCGGTCGCCTCCCGCACCAGGGCGAATTGGGGGATCAACTCATCGGGCGGTGGCGGGCGTTGTGCTTTGTAAGCGTCATACAGCCGGTTGCGAAACGTCACCCGGCCTGCGTCGAAGATGACGGCAATATGGGTGCCGACATGCTCCTTCATCAGCTTCGCCAGCATGTTGGTGAAGCCGAACACCGCATTCACCGGGGTCCCGTCCGGGCGGGTCATCGGCGGCAGGGCGTGAAAGGCGCGAAAAATGAAGCCCGAACCGTCGATCAGGATCAGGTGCAACTTCGCTGGTGTGGCCTCCGGCTCGACCGGAATGTCCCCACCAATATCCCCAGCGATATCAGTGTCCGCTGTCGTGACCCGCTCCTGGGTTCAGGACGTAAAGGCGCGAGCAATACGGGCACATGACCTGTTCGGCGGGAATGCGCAGAAAGACCCTTGGGTGACCCAAAGCGTCGTCACCGCCATCGCAGGCGACTGTGCGCGTATCCACGTGGATGATCTCGGTCGGTGTCACCTGATTTCCCGGTGAGGAGGAGGCAGGTGTCGAGGCGGCGCCTTCCGGCATGTCGATCCTTTATCTAGTGTGGAAGCGGCGCGATGATAGCGATGCGGCGAATGCTTTCAACCATGTTCCCGTGAACCGGCTTACCGCCCTTGTTCTGCTGGCCGTTCTCTCGCTGGCCGGCTGTGTCGCCGAGGTCGCGCGACCTGGCCCAATGGTAGAAAGACGAACCGAAACAGCGGGTAGTTTCGCAATGCCGGATGGCACGTTGCTGCCGTACCGGGAATGGCTGCCGGACAGTCCGCCGGATACCATCGTGCTGGCTTTGCACGGCATGAACGATAGCCGCGATGCGTGGGAGTATCCGGGCCCAGACTTTGCCAGCACGGGGACGGCCCTGATCGCCCCCGATCTCCGCGGCTTCGGAGCGACCCGCAGCCGAGGCTTATGGCCCGGGACCGAGGGCTTCACCAGCGACATCCGCGTCATGGTTCGGCTGCTGCGTGACCGGTATCCACACACCAGGCTGATCCTGATGGCCGAAAGTATGGGCGCCGCGGCGCTGATGGTCCTGGCGACCCAACCCCATGCTCCGCCGGTGGACGGTTATGTCCTGATCGCGCCCGCCGTATGGGGACGCGCGGAGATGAACGTGCTGATGCGGGGCGCCTTGTGGCTCGCTGATCACACTGTCCCTGGCTTGGCGGTGACCGGCGGCGGCATCGTCAAGGTAACCGCCAGCGACAACCGGCAAGCCTTGATCCGCTTGTCGCACGACCCGCTGACGATCCACGAGACGCGAATCGACGCGATCGCGGGCCTGGTGGATCTAATGAGTCAGGCCCTGGCAGCCGCCTCGAGTTTCCATGCTCCGGCGTTATTCCTGTACGGCGGCCATGACGAACTGGTCCCAACCAGGGCGACCGCGGCGACGTGGCGGGCGATGCCCACCGGGCCGGCCCGGGCATTCTACCCGAACGGCTATCACCTGCTGCTGCGTGACAAGGACCGCGCCCAACCTATCGACGACATCCTGGCCTGGATCCGTCACCCCGACGCGCCGCTGCCGTCCGGCGCGGACCTTGCCGCAGAAGCCTGGTTGGATCGGCAGGCTAAGGAATAGTAGTCACCGCCTCCTCGAACTCAGCGGTGACCGATTCCGCGCATCAGGCTTGGCGGATGCGCTTTTTTAGGTCACTATCGCTATATCCAAAAGGATATTACGATAGGAACCGATCAGGCGTATCGCTGTATCCTAACGGGATAGACAAATAGCAAAGGCGAGATCATGAGCGCAGCAGGGCTTTCTTTCGCGATCGCAAACCCGCCAAGCACCTCCGCGCTGTCGATGGGCATCGACCTCCGCGCCATCCCGCCAACGTTGATCAAGCGCGAGGCCTCGCCGCGGCGGACGAAAATCTGGGAGTTCAGCACCCACCTGCACTGCTCGATCATCGGCACATGCCTGTCGACCGGAGAGTTGCGGCAGGTGCTGCGGAAGTTCGGCCTGGCGTCCGCGGAATGCACCGATCACGACTTGCATGGCACAGCGGTCACCCTCGCCTCGCGCCACGATGAAGCCGCGCGTCAGTTGCACAAGGCGTTGGATCGTCGCCACAAGCTGGCGGTCAATCAGTTCGACAAGGCGGCTACGCAGGCCGACCTGCGTGCCATGTGGCGCGACGCGGTCCGGCGCGGCGATATCCCGGGCGCCTATTGGGCAACGCTGACGCACCCGCTCGCCGACCTGACGATCATCCGTGAAGCTTTCGGCGAGGTGCACATGCTGTCGCATCTGGTCGGCTCTGCGAATCGGGCCGATATCCGGCGATTGTGTCAGCTTGAAGCGGCAAATGCGGAGCTCGAGACGAAGCTGGAACGGCAGCAACAGGCGCTTCACACCGCCGTGGTGACCCGTGATGCCCAGATCCAAGCGTTGCGCGACGCTCTCACCACGCGGATCATTACCGACCCTGTGGTGCCGGAGAACGAAGGCGCGCTGCGTGGCATCATAATCGATCTGGAACGGCGCCTCGCCGCCGAGAGTAGGCGGCGCTCAATATTAAACGAACGACTGTCTGCTATCCGCAACGATCGTGACTCTGAACGGGCTGCACGCGTGACGACGGAACGAGCCCACAAGGTAGTGCAAGCAGAACTGCAGGCGATCGAATCGTCGCTTTTGCAGCCCCTCACTCCCACTTCCCCCGCCGCCCGGTTGGATGGTGTCGTATTGCTTTATGTCGGTGGCAGACCGAACCAGGTTGCCCATATGCGCGTCCTGGTGGAGCAGTTGGGGGCTACTTTCCTTGACCACGATGGCGGCGTGGAAAACCACCCGAACCTGCTCGCGGGCCTCGTTAGCCGCTCTGATCTTGTTTTGTTTCCCGTAGACTGCGTCAGCCACGATGCCGCGAACATCGTGAAATCGCTTTGCCGCCAGGCCGGCAAGCGCTTCATCCCGTTGCGGTCCGCCAGCGTGACCTCGCTGCTGACCACGCTGCACGCCTCGGAAGTGACGGGCCTGGCCGAGGCCGCCGATTGATCCACAACGAATTCGCCGATTCAAAATTTGAGACGAGATCATGACCGATCCGATCGACATCGAAGCGATGGAATTGGCTAGCGTTCATATTTCCCTGGACGGGAGGCGGGTGCGACTGCGGGTTCGCGATCAGTCCGGCCGAACGGTTCGCTTCACGCTCCCAGCGAATTGGTTGAGCAGCATGGTGAATGCGCTGCCCCGATCTGGCGGCGACGGTGTAGTGCATCCGCTCGATAGCTGGAGGCTTGAACGGACGCCAACCGGTCAGGATCTGGTGTTGACTTTGCAGACGCCGGAGGGAAAGGCAGTTTCATTTGCAATGAAGCGCTGGCAGGTCGAGGGAATGGCGACGATCGCGACGTATTGCAACGTGGCGGGAACTACCCAGCAGACACTGCACTAGATTATGAATGCGGCGCCTCCGTGGCGGCCGTCTCTCAACCAAATTTGGGGATGATGTCCGATGCGAGCAGTTCCAGTGTTTCCCGATCATTCTTGAACGCCCCGCAGATAAACGTCTGCACACCTGCGTCCTGATATCGTCCAGACAGATCGGTAATGGCGGAAACCGTGCCAGCAAAGCCCCGAAATGGCTCCCGCACGCCAAGCTGCGCGCGTTTAGCAACAAGGGTCGCTTCGTCCCGCGCCACCAGCAACCCGATCACGACAGTCTTCTCGATCGCCCCATAGTCGCGCTGTTCGGTTTCGCAATGGCGGCGCAAAATAGCGAACTTCCGCTTAACCTCGTCTGGGTCGCCGAAAACATTGCAGGCGTCCGCTAGGCGGGCGACCACGCGCAACGTGAGTTCCTCCCCTCCGCCGGCGATCATGACCGGCGGCCGGGACTGGGGCTTTGGCTCCAGAACCGCGCCCTCGACATGAAAATACTTGCCGTGGAGCGTCGTCCGCTTCTCCGACCACATCGCAAGAATGAGCCTGACGGCCTCCTCGAGTTGACGGATTCGCACCGCCGGCCGCTCCGGAAACTCCCAGCCGTATTGCCGGTATTCCGTCTCGAACCAGCCGGCGCCGATGCCAAGTGTGAGACGGCCTCGACTGATCAGGTCAACGCCGGCGGCGATTTTGGCCAGGTGAGCGGGATTGCGGTAGGCGACCGAGGAGGCAAGCGTTGCAAGGCGGATGCGATTGGTAACGGCGGCCAATGCGGACAACGCCGTCCAGCCTTCGATAAATGGTTCGTCCGCCTGACCGACCGGAGGAATCTGGATCAGGTGGTCCATCACCGAGAACCAGGTGAAGCCGTGGGTTTCGGCCCATTGCGCCTTCGTCTTCAGCCCCTCGAAGGCTTCGGCCGGATCGGGACCGAACACAAATGAGGGATTGTGAATATCAAACCTCATAAAAAAGCCTCCTGGGGTGAATTCCCGCGTCGACGCTTGCCACTTGCAAGTAAGATCATTGCGGCCGGCTTTCAGATCGACCGCCGGTTCTTTCTGCCCTGGCGCCGCGAGCAGCGCGATGTTCGCTCCGCCCAATCCGGACCGCTACTCCGCCGGCTGCACCACGGCCTCCCCCGTCCGTGCCGAAACTCGCGCCGAGCCGGCGCACAATAGGCTGAGCAGCAGGATGACCGCGACCAGGACCAGCACCAGTTCGGGATGGCCCTTGTCGATCAGGATGCCGAACGGCACTGGCGTCACTGCGCTGCCCAGCGGCAACCCTGCGCTGACGAAGCCGAACACTTTGCCAATCTGTCCCGGTGGTGCCGCGTCCTTCACCATAACGTCACGCGGAGTGCGGCTCGCGCCAAGGGCAAGCCCGGACAGGAAAGTCATGCCGATGACCGCCACGGTCGGCAGGTTCAGCCAGTCGATGCCGACCATCAGCAGGGCCGACAAAATCGTCAGCCCGATTACAAAAGGCAGGATATGGTGCTTCAGCGTGTCGGCGAACCAGCCGCCGACCAGCACCCCGCTGGTCGAGCCCAACATATAGGCGGTCAGGGCGGTGGCGGCGACCTCCAACTCGATGCCCTTGTAGGTATGCAACACGGTCACCAGCCAGGATTGAACACCGCAGCCGGCCATTGCGCCCAGCATGAAGAACAGGAAGAACAGGATCATGCTGCGGGACGTGAGAAGGTCCCACCCGGTCATCTTGACCGCGCCGTGGCTCGCCTCGCGCATCTGCTCGCTGAGAATGCGGCTTTGCAGCAGGATCGAGACCACGACAGGAACACCAAGCAGACCAACCGTTAGCAGGGCGCCTCGCCAGCCAATGAGGGCCATCAGGAACGCCGTCACCGGCGGCCCGGCCGAAAAGCCGAGATTGCCGCTGAACGTGTGCAGCGCGAAGGAGCGCTCCATGTGGTCCTTGTCCACCGATCCGGATAGGATGGCGTAGTCGGCGGGATGGATGACCGAGTTGCCAACGCCGGACAGCGTCGCCAGCACCAGGATTTGTCAAAACTGAGTTGCGAGGCCCATTGCGGCGAGGGACAGCGACATCAACAGCGTGCCCCCAACCAGGAACGGGCGCGCACCATGCCGGTCCACTAAAAAGCCAACCGGCGTTTGCAAAATCGCCGTTGTGCCGGACATCAGCATGATCGTCATCCCAAGCTGGGCAAAGCTGACATGGAAGGCGCTCTGCCACGCGAGGAACATTGGCGGGAGGCACAGGACATAAAAATGAGATAGAAAATGGCCGTTGCCAATCAGGACATTGACGCGGGTGGAGCGGCTAAGCGCCATGGAATGCAAGGCCTTCAACGATTTTGCACGATTTGAGCCGGGGGTGGATAGCGGGTCAAGGAAACCGGTCGCGCCGCGCGGGCGGTGAACAGCGACCGCATTTCGTCCGCCGGATCCACGCACTAGGTGATGAGGGCGGTATTGTGCACCTTGATAAATTAGGTGGTTATCGTATCGAATATGACCTAAACACTTCGCATATCACGCAATTCTCTCGTCCGGACCAGGGGATAAAGGAGCCACATGAACAGGACACCAAGCTTGTTGATCTCGGCGATTGTGGCTGCCGTTCTCTTTGCAACAGTCGGAAGCGCGGGCGCCACTGTTTCCGACGAGCCGATCTGGCTGGAGGGCGTCACATTTGCCGATGGCACCTCACTAACCGGTGAGTTTTCCCTTAACCCCTACGGTTACAACAATGCCGGCTGGTTCTTCAGCAGCAGCGATGGCACATCGCTGAACGGCACCCCGATCGCTGGATTTGACTTCCTGTCAGCCACGGGAACCAGCGCCGCAATTCAGACGCCGCCCGGAAGCGGCGTCACCGTGAATTTCGGTAACGGCAGTAGCTCCGAACTGTTGTACCTCACCTTCGCTCATGCGCTGGATGTCGGCGGCCCTGACAGGTTGATAATCGGGCCAATTGCCATCGACCCCGCGACGCCCCCTTCAGGTGAGTGCGCGGGCTTCAGTTGCTCCCTGTCTGACGAGCGGCTGATTGCCGGAGGCTTCGCCGAGGTAGCGGAGCCAACCTCGCTGACAATCCTCGGCGCCGGGATATTGGGGTTCGGTATACTGCCCAACGTCAAGCGTGCCTTGGCGAAAAATGGCAAAGGCGATACTGCTCTAATCGATTAAGCGAACAGGGGATCCGCAGGGGGTGTTTCTTCGCAAAGGTGTTCCCAGGCCGTAGACTGCCGTCTTCCACTTTGGGTGTCGGCAACGCAAGCCACCCTTGTGTCGTCGAGCGGGCGCGCCTCACAGCCCGACCTCCAGCCAGCCCGAGATTCAGCCCGACCCATGCCGCTCACCGCCAGCAAAGTCCCCGAAGTCACCCTAAGTTTCTGGGTGATCAAAATCGCCGCCACTACCCTCGGTGAGACCGGCGGCGATGCCGTATCCATGACGTTCGAGCTCGGTTACCTCATCAGCACCTTTCTCTTCGCCGCGATCTTCCTGGCCCTCGCGGCCGCGCAAATCCGAGCCAAATCCTTCCACCCGTGGCTCTACTGGGCCGTCATCGTCGCCACCACCACCGTCGGCACCACAATGGCCGACTTCGCCGACCGTTCACTCGGCATTGGCTATACCGGGGGCGCCTCCATCCTGCTTATCCTCGTTTTAGCGTCCCTCGGCGCATGGTGGTTCACCGAGGGCAGTGTCTCGGTCAACCGCATCGCCACCCCTCGCGCCGAGATGTTCTACTGGATCACAATCCTGTTCTCGAACACCCTGGGCACAGCGTTGGGTGACTTCCTCGCTGACGATGGCGGCCTCGGCTTCGAAGGCGGCTCCCTTGTCTTCGGCGCCGTCATCCTACTGATCGCCGTCGCCTACTATCGAACCACTATCTCCCGCACCTTGCTGTTCTGGGCGGCTTTCGTCATGACCCGCCCACTCGGCGCCACGCTCGGCGACACCCTGACCAAGCCGCTCGCTGAAGGAGGCCTGAACCTGAGCCGTGTCACCTCCTCCCTGGTCATCGCCGCATTCATCGTTGCCTGTATCTGGCTGCTGCCGCAACGGGCGGGCGGCCACCCGGGGGAGCCGGTAAAACAATAAGCCGAACATAATCACGCCTCTCGACGCGCATGAATAAAACGTCAGGACCGCGTCCTGAGCGTGTTGCGTGCCCCTATACCCCATGCTAGACGCCCTGCGCCGGTTCGGCCGGCCGGTCCTGATACTCGTCCGCGCTATGCCAGGCCCCCTTGGCAGCTCGGCCTAACATATGGAAACCAAAGTGGCTTCTGAGGCTACGACCATTGCTTCTGGCGGCGGCCTCGCCGATCGATACGCCGCAGCGCTCTACGCCCATGCCGACGAAAACCATATGCTCGACACCGTTGTATCGCAGATGGATGATCTCGGCCGGTTGATCGACAGCAGCGCCGATTTTCGCCGGCTGCTACAATCGCCCCTGATCGACGTAAAGACGGCCACTGCTGCTGCTCAAGCAGTATTGGCGCAGGAAGGCTTCGGCGAGGAAGTCCGGAAATTCGTCGGCGTCATTTCGGTTAATCGCCGCCTGCGCGTGCTGCGAGACGTAGTCAGCGCTTTTGCCACCTTGGTGGCGCAGCGGCGTGGCATCGTTACCGCCCACGTCGCCTCCGCCCATCCCCTTAACGACGTGCAGCGCCAGCAGCTTCGCGCCCGCCTGATCGAGGCTGGTTACGGCAACGTCAACATCGATGAACGGGTCGACGCCGACCTGCTCGGCGGCCTGGTCGTCCGGATCGGCGCCCGCCTCTACGACACCAGTCTGAAATCCCGGCTGCAACGCCTACAGTACGCCATGAAGGGAGCCGCCTGAAAATGGAGATCCGCCCAGCCGAGATCTCGGAGATCCTGAAGAAGCAGATCGCCGCCTTCGATACCGAAGCCAATGTCGCCGAAACAGGCCAGGTCCTGTCGGTCGGTGACGGTATCGCCCGCGTATTCGGTCTGCAGAACGTGATGTCCGGCGAAATGGTCGAGTTCCCGTCCGCCGGCCTCCGCGGCATGGCGCTGAATCTCGAAACCGACAACGTCGGCGTCGTGATCTTTGGCGACGATCGTAATATCCGAGAAGGCGACACGGTATCACGCACCGGCTCGATCGTTGAAGTCCCGATCGGTCCCAGCCTCCTTGGCCGCGTGGTCGACGGTCTCGGCGTTCCGATCGACGGCAAGGGTCCTATCGCCGACGCCAAAATGAGCCGCGTCGAAGTCAAGGCACCCGGTATCATCCCGCGCAAATCGGTCCATGAGCCGATGCAGACCGGCCTGAAAGCAATCGACGCTCTGATCCCGATCGGCCGTGGCCAGCGCGAGTTGATCATCGGTGACCGCCAGACCGGCAAAACCGCGGTGATCATCGATACCATCATCAACCAAAAGGGCATCAACCAGTCCGGCGACCCCAAGAAGGCACTGATCTGCATCTACGTCGCCATCGGCCAGAAGCGGTCCACCGTCGCGCAACTGGTGCGCACGCTGGAAGAGAATGGCGCTCTGCAATACTCCATCGTGGTCGCCGCCACCGCCTCGGACCCCGCCCCGATGCAGTTCCTGGCGCCCTACACCGGCTGCACGATGGGCGAATTCTTCCGCGACAATGGGCAGCACGCGGTGATCTTCTACGACGATTTGTCCAAGCAGGCCGTTGCCTATCGCCAAATGTCGCTGCTGTTGCGCCGGCCGCCAGGCCGCGAGGCATATCCCGGCGACGTGTTCTACCTGCACTCCCGCTTGCTGGAACGCGCTGCGAAAATGAACGACGACTTCGGCTCCGGCTCACTCACCGCGCTGCCGGTGATCGAGACGCAGGCCGGAGACGTGTCCGCCTATATCCCCACCAACGTCATTTCCATCACCGACGGCCAGATCTTCCTCGAAACGGAGTTGTTCTTCCGCGGCATCCGTCCGGCGGTGAATGTCGGGCTGTCGGTTTCCCGCGTCGGCTCCGCCGCGCAGGTCAAAGCGATGAAGCAGGTCGCCGGCCGCATCAAACTGGAACTGGCCCAGTATCGTGAAATGGCGGCGTTTGCGCAGTTCTCTTCCGACCTTGACGCCTCCACGCAGCAGTTGCTGGCTCGTGGCTCGCGGCTGACGGAACTGCTGAAACAGCCGCAGTACAAGCCGCTGCCGATCGAGGAGCAGGTGGTTGCGATCTTCGCCGGAGTGCGTGGCTACCTCGACAAGATCGATGTCGGCCGGGTCGGCGCGTTCGAGGCCCAGTACATCTCGGAGGTCAAGTCGAAGGAGCCCGGCATTCTCGAAGCGATCCGCACGCAGCTTGAGATCAAGCCGGATATCGAGAAGAAGCTGACCTCCTTCCTAGATAATTTTGCGAAGTCGTTTAGCTGATGCGGCTGGCCCGATCGGGGCGCGCCAGGGACTTGGAGAGGTAGAATGCCCAGTCTGAAGGCCCTCCGGACACGCATTAACAGCGTGAAATCGACCCAGAAGATCACCTCCGCCATGAAGATGGTGGCGGCTTCGAAACTGCGTCGGGCACAGCAACAAGCGGAAGCAGCGCGCCCCTATGCCGAGCGGATGGAAAGGATGCTACGGGCTCTGGCGGCGTCCGTTACCGATAGGTCTACCGCCCCGCGGCTGTTGGTCGGGACCGGCCAGGAGAAAACCCACCTGTTGATCGCTGTCACTGCCGACCGAGGCCTCGCCGGCGCGTTCAACGCTCAGGTCGGCCGAGCTACCCGCAATCTCGCCCGCCGCCTGGAGTCGGAGGGCAAGACGGTCAAGATCCTCGCTGTTGGCCGCAAGGGGCGTGATTATCTGCGTCGCGAACTTAGCAGCCGAATGATCGGCGACATTAACTACGCGGGCAAACGCCGGGTTGAATTCAGTGACGCCCAGGAGATCGGCACACGTGTCTCGACCATGCTGGCTGCTGGCGAAATCGACGTGGCCACGATCGTATACAACCGCTTTCACTCTGTAATCTCTCAGGTGGTGACCGAACAGCAGATCATCCCCGCTCCTCCGCCGCCGGAAGGCGAAGACGCTGATATGGGCGGGGCGATGTATGATTTCGAGCCGGACGAAGAAACCATTCTCGCAAGACTGCTGCCGCAGGCGCTGGCGATCCAGATGTATCGCTCCTTGCTGGAGAGTTCCGCCGGCGAGCACGGTGCGCGCATGACCGCGATGGACAACGCGACCCGCAACGCTGGCGACATGATCAAGCGGCTCAGCCAGAACTACAACCGTGCCCGCCAGGCGAACATCACCAAAGAACTGATCGAGATCATCTCCGGCGCAGAGGCTGTTTGATTTCGCATTCGCAAGCAAGTGCCTGATCCCGGACACAAAGGAATTATATACATGGCAAGTAACATCGTCGGTCGCGTGACCCAGGTCCTCGGGGCGGTCGTGGACGTGCAGTTCGATGGCGAATTGCCGTTCATTCTGAATGCGCTCACCTGCAAGATCGAAGACCGCACGCTGGTGCTGGAAGTGTCGCAGGAACTGGGCGAGCGCACGGTCCGCTGCATCGCCATGGACGTCACCGACGGGATGGTCCGCGGCCAGGAAGTCACCGACACCGGGTCGGCGATCATGGTGCCGGTCGGGCCGGAGACTTTGGGTCGCATCATGAACGTCATCGGCGAGCCAATAGACGAGAAGGGTCCGGTTAACACCAGCCAGCGCTATCCGATTCACCGTGACGCCCCATCCTTCGAGGATCAGGCGACCTCCGCGGAGATCCTGGTGACCGGTATCAAGGTCGTCGATCTGCTGGCTCCCTATCTGAAGGGCGGCAAGGTCGGCCTGTTCGGGGGCGCCGGCGTCGGCAAGACGGTGCTGATCCAGGAGCTGATCAACAATATCGCCAAGGCGCATGGCGGCGTGTCGGTATTCGCCGGCGTGGGCGAGCGCACCCGCGAGGGCAACGACCTCTACCATGAGATGATCGACGCCGGCGTCATCAAGATGGACGACAAGGGCAATCTCCAGGAAGGCTCGAAAGTGGCGCTGATGTATGGCCAGATGAACGAACCGCCGGGCGCCCGTGCTCGTGTTGGTCTGTCCGGCTTGACCATGGCTGAATACTTCCGCGATGAGGAAGGCCAGGACGTGCTGTTCTTCGTCGACAACATCTTCCGCTTCACCCAGGCCGGCGCGGAGGTTTCGGCGCTGCTGGGCCGCATTCCCTCAGCGGTGGGTTATCAGCCGACGTTGGCCACCGATATGGGTGCCTTGCAGGAGCGGATCACCTCGACCAACAAGGGTTCGATCACCTCTGTGCAGGCCATCTACGTGCCGGCCGACGACTTGACCGATCCCGCGCCCGCCACCTCCTTCGCTCACTTGGACGCGACGACAGTGCTGAACCGGCAGATCGCCGAGTTGGGCATCTATCCGGCGGTGGATCCGCTGGACTCCACGTCGCGCTCGCTCGATCCGCGGATCGTCGGTGAGGAGCACTATAACGTGGCACGCGAGACCCAGCGTATCCTGCAGACCTACAAGTCTCTACAGGACATCATTGCCATTCTGGGCATGGACGAGCTCTCGGAAGAGGACAAGTTGGTCGTTGCGCGAGCCCGCAAGATCCAACGCTTCCTGTCGCAGCCCTTCCACGTCGCGGAGGTCTTCACCGGGTTCCCAGGCAAGTTCGTTCCAGTGGCCGATACCGTGCGCAGCTTCAAAGCGATCTGTGCCGGTGAGTACGACCATCTGCCGGAAGCCGCCTTCTACATGGTCGGCACGATCGAGGAAGCCGTCGCCAAGGGCGAGTCGTTGAAGGCGAACGCCTAACATATCGTCACGGCCGGGCGTGTTCCGGCCATCACCCCGAGATCGCCGCCCATCGCGAAAGAACAAGGACATGCCGACAAACCTCGAAATCGTCAGCCCTGAGAAACTGCTGCTGGCTCGCCCCGTGGACATGGTGGTGATCCCGGCCTCCGAGGGCGACATGGGCGTGCTCGAGGGCCACACCCCGATGATCATCATGCTGCGCGGCGGCACAATCGACCTGTATGAGGGCGACAAAATCACTGACCGCCTATTCGTTGACGGCGGTTTCGCTGAGGTAACGCCCGAGCGCTGCACTGTGCTAGCGAACAAGGCGATCCCTCTGGCCGAGGTCAACAAGTCCGAGGCCCAGAGCCGCCTGGCCGAAGCGGAAGCGGCGTACGAGGCGGCCGACAAAAGCGACCCCACCGTAGAGGATCAAGCGCTCGACGCGGTGCAGTCCGCCCGAGCGATGGTCGAAGCAGCGGGGTAACACGCTGCATCCGTCGCGTCGCCCTACGGAGTTGTCGTCGCCGCTTTCGCAAGCGCGCCAAGTGCCCGGGTCAATGCCGCGACCGTGGCTTCGGCCTGGGTGGTGCCCAACCCGTGTCTTTTAGCGAGCCAACTTGGATCATTGTATGACAGCCATGTGTCGCCCGCCGCATCCTGCCAGACCAGAACCTTGAGCGGCAGATCAATGCCCATTGTCTGAGCCGATTGCATGAGTGGCGTGCCGCCCTTCGCATTCCCGAAGATCAGGAGGTCGGTCGGCCGCAACGGCAAACCAACCTCGTTTGCCCCTGAAGCGTGATCGACATGTGCGAATACGGTCAGGCCCTTTGCTCGGACCTCGGCCTCCAACCTGTTCATCGTTTCCGTCGGCCCGAAGATGCTTTGCAGAGTGATCAATCCTTCAGTGGCCATGGCTTGTATTCCCCAGAAGCATATGAGCGCGGACAACGCGAACACTTTACCCACGTCAGACATCCTGCTTTTTGAGTCATCAACATGCATCCCTCATAAGCGCGGTCAAGCCACCAAATATAATAAGAGTAATGATCCCTTCTCCGCCCGCGCAACTAAGTAACAAAATTCGGAAGTCATTGTGAGCTGAGCTGCAATTCGGGTCAGGTGAAGCCAGTTCTCCCCAATATGCGCGTCAGACCGAGGTGGATCGCGGGGCGTGAGTTGACCTGCATCAAAGACGTATCTGTCAGGTTGAGCATGATCACGACGCGGCTCACACTGTCAATCAGCCTAACCAGGATGGAGATCAAATCATAGCAAGCCGCGCTCGTATTGAGAAAACGGCGAGGCAGGGGACGGCTCTTCTCTCTATTTGTCCTTGCCCTGGACAAATGAGTTGAGAGACAATCGCGCAAAAGCGCAGCACGCAAAGGAGGCACAAATGTCGCTAATAGCTACCGACATCATGACCAACACAGTGATAACTGCCCAGCCCGACGACACGGTCGCCAAGATCGCCAGGCTCCTCTGCGATCACGGAATTAGCGCCCTTCCTATCTGCGACAAGCAAGGGGGCGTGCTCGGCATGCTGAGCGAGGGTGATCTCATGCGGCCATTCGGCAAGGAGAAAGCGTCCAAGCGAGCCTGGTGGCTCAGCCTGCTGGCCGAGGGCACCGATCTCGCGCCAAGCTTCCTAGAAAGTGTAAAAGTGGAAAACCACCGCGCACACGAACTGATGGTGACGCCGGTGATCACCGCACCGCCCGATGCCTCTGTGCCAGAACTTGCCGATCTGCTCGGACGGCATCATATCAAGCGTCTGCCTATCCTACGAGACGGCAAACTCATTGGGATCGTCAGCCGAGCGGACGTTGTGCGCGCTATTGCGCAGACGCCTGACGAGATCGCGGAAGCGATCTGAACCGGCTCGGGGCCGGCCATCGCGCCTCTACGGTGGCCGGGGTGTCGTCTACGTCCCCGGGTTGGCCCAGGCTAATCTTGTTTCGTGGTCTTATTGACGCGCAAAATTGCAATTCTCGAGGCCTGCGCCCTTGCTCCAGCCGATGGTTGCCGCCATAGACGCCGCCTCGCAAACCATCAGGATCATTGACCCATGCCTGCCATTACCTTGCCCGACGGCTCCGTGCGCCAGTTCGATGCGCCGGTC
The DNA here is from genome assembly GCA_963819345.1 of uncultured Alphaproteobacteria bacterium. Taxonomy (GTDB): domain Bacteria; phylum Pseudomonadota; class Alphaproteobacteria; order Acetobacterales; family Acetobacteraceae; genus Rhodopila. Next base: position 151,772 of record CAWFVX010000010.1, on the reverse strand, counting down.
ACGGGCACCGACGTGGCAGCCGCAATTGGGCCAGGTCTCGCTCGGGCGGCTCTGGCGATGAAGCTCGACGGCAAAACGGTCGATCTCGCCACTCGGATAGACCGAGACGCCGCTATCGTGTTCATTACCCGTCGCGACCCCGAGGCGCTTGAAATGATCCGTCATGACGCCGCGCACGTGTTGGCCGAGGCGGTGCAGGATCTGTATCCCGGCACTCAGGTCACCATCGGGCCTTCGATCGAGAGCGGTTTTTACTACGATTTCGCCCGCAATCAGCCGTTCACGCCGGACGACTTCGCCGCCATCGAATTGAAAATGCGCGACATTATCGGCCGCGGCGCCCGGTTCGAGCGCCGCGTGGTCGACCGCGAGGAAGCCATCGCGTTCTTCCAGGCGAAGGGTGAAAAATACAAAGCTCAGTTGATCCAAGACCTCCTGGCGACGGAGACCATCACCTTGTACAGCCAGGGGGATTGGGTCGATCTGTGCCGTGGCCCGCATATGCGCTCCACGGCCGATGTCGGGACAGCGTTCAAGCTGATGAAGGTGGCGGGCGCCTATTGGCGGGGTGATCATCGCAACGCCATGCTGTCACGCATTTATGGGACGGCGTGGCGCGACCAGAAGGAGCTGGATGCCTATCTTCACCAGTTGGAGGAGGCCGAACGCCGCGATCATCGCAAGATCGCCAAGGAGATGGACCTGTTCCATATCCAGGAGGAAGCGGTCGGCTCGATCTTCTGGCACCCGAAGGGATGGAAGCTGTATCGCACTGCAGAGGCCTATCTGCGCCGTCGCCTGGATGCCGCCGGCTACCAGGAGGTGAAGACGCCGCAATTGCTGGATCGGTCGCTGTGGGAGAAGTCGGGCCACTGGGACAACTACCGCCAGCACATGTTCATCACTCAGGTGGAGGACGAGGACAAAGTCCTGGCGCTGAAGCCGATGAGTTGCCCTGGTCATATCCAGATATTCCGCCACGGCATGCGGTCCTACCGCGAGTTGCCGTTGCGCATGGCGGAATTCGGGTCATGCCACCGTTACGAACCCTCCGGCGCGCTGCATGGCATAATGCGGGTCCGTGCATTCACTCAGGACGATGCGCATATCTTCTGCACCGAAGACCAGATTGCCGCCGAGACCGCCCGTTTCATCACCTTGCTGTCGCAGGTCTACCGGGACTTCGGTTTTCCGGATTTCCGCATCAAGTTCGCCGACCGGCCGGAAGCGCGCATCGGCGGCGACGAACTCTGGGACCAGGCGGAAGGCGCGCTGCGCGAAGCCTGCGCTATTGCCGGGGTCGACTACGAACTGAACCCCGGTGAGGGAGCGTTTTACGGCCCGAAGCTGGAATTTGTGCTGCGCGACGCGATCGGTCGCGAGTGGCAATGCGGCACGCTGCAGGTCGACCCCAACCTGCCCGAGCGGCTAGACGCCGAATATGTCGGGGAAGATGGCGCGCGCCACCGCCCGATTATGCTGCATCGCGCCATTCTCGGCAGCTTCGAGCGCTTCCTTGGTATCCTGATCGAGCAATATGCCGGCCGCTTCCCGTTGTGGCTGGCGCCGGTACAGGCGGTGGTGGCGACCATTGTCTCGGATGCTGACGACTATGCCCGCGAGGTGGCCACAGCTTTTGCGCAGGCCGGATTGGCGGTGGAGACTGACCTGACGAACCAGAAGATCAACGCCAAGGTCCGCGAGCACAGCCTGGCGCATGTTCCGGTGCTCGCGGTGGTCGGCCGGAAGGAGGCGGAAGTTCGCACTGTCGCGCTTCGGCGGCTGGGAAGTCAGGCCCAGGAGATCCTCTCGCTCGAAGAAGCCGTTGGGAGACTTGCCTCCGAGGCAACATCACCCGATTTAATTTCAGGCAAGGTGACTTGATTTTGAGCCAGCTTTTCGCCCAAACTAGCATACGGCCATCGGCGTCCGCCTCGGGCGCCCCCGTTGGCCGCTTCAACCGAGACAGGAGAGAACAATAGCCAGAGGACCAATGGCCGCCCCGCCAACCCGCGACGGCCCACGCGTAAATGAGGAGATCCGGATACCGCAGGTTCGCCTAATCGATCAGGATGGTGAGATGCAGGGCGTTTTGAGCGTGCGAGAAGCTATGCAGCGCGCCTTCGCAGTTGGTTTGGATCTCGTGGAGATCAGCCCGAATGCGGATCCGCCCGTCTGTAAGATCCTTGATTTCGGTAAGTTCAAATACGAACAGCAAAAAAAGCGAAACGAAGCCAAGAAAAAGCAAAAAGTCATCGAGATCAAAGAGATCAAGGTGCGCCCTAATATCGATGAGAACGACTATCAGGTGAAGATGCGCGCCATGAAGTCGTTCATCGAGGAAGGCGACAAGGTCAAGGTGACGCTGCGCTTTCGCGGCCGCGAGATGGCCCACCAGGACATCGGCGTGCGCGTGCTGGAACGTATCCGTGCGGAGATGGACACGACCTCCAAGGTCGAACAAATGCCGCGAATGGAAAATCGTCAGATGGTGATGGTGCTGTCGCCACGTTGACGTTTTCACGGCAGTCTCTGGGGCCGTGAGCTTGAAGGGTTATCATGCCTACTCTACTGCCCCATGCGCTGAAATCTGTCACTCATCTGATCGCCCGCCGCATGGGGAGCGACGACGGCGAAGCCGTCCACGTTTCCGACCATTTGGTGCGCGCCAACCTTGCCGGGCATGACAGCCACGGCGTGGGGATGCTTCCGACCTATGTACGGCTGCTGCATGCAGGACTGTTGGTGCCGAATCAGACCGCTGAAACGGTGCTGGACGCGGGGGCGCTGCTGGTTATCGACGCACGCCGCGGCTTTGGGCAACGGATGGCAGCCGACGCCGTTCGCCGAGCCACCGAACGGGCGAAGGAGTTAGGCGCGTGCGTGCTGGCGTTCCGAAACTCGGCCCACATCGGACGCATCGGCACGTATGCGGAGCTCGCAGCGGCTGAGGGCTGCGCCTTCACCGCGTTCGTTAACGTCGCCGACCATCATGATGTCCAGGCGACATGGCAGTCAGCGGAGCCTCGGCTGGGGACAAATCCGTTCTGCGTCGCGGTGCCCGGGAAGAATGGGCCGCCTGTGCTGCTGGATATGGCCACCACGACGATCGCCGCGGGGAAGGCGCGGGTCGCCTACAACAAGGGCGTGCCGGTCCCCGACGGGTGCCTGATCGACGATGCCGGCAATCCGACCAATGATCCCACGGGATTTATCCGCGACCATACTGGTGCGCTCCGGTCGTTTGGTATGCATAAAGGGTCGGGCCTGGCTGTGATGTGCGAGATCATGGCCTCAGCCGTTGGCGGTGGTCAGGGTGCATTCCATGAAGCGAAGGGCGGCGTGCTAAACTCGATGCTCGCCACAGTGATCGACCTGTCCCGGCTGGGTGATTCAGCGAAGATCGCCGCCGACATCGAGGCGGCCAAGGCCTATGTGAAATCTGCCCGCTCCGCTCCTGGCTTCGATGAAGTTCTAACGCCTGGGGAGCCGGAGCAGCGCTATACCGCGCAGCGGACCGCACAGGGTATCGAGGTGGATGAGACGACCTGGCGCGACGTTCGCGCGGCCGCGGAAACACTGGGTATCACTGCCGCGGAATTCGACCAGGCCGTTGGAACGAACCGGGGGCTTTGACTCATTTTGGGCCTACAGGGGTCGCTTTACTGATCAACCTGTCTCGTTGAGGGTCGTGGCGGGTCGGTCAAAGATTCGTGTAGCACTCGGTAGCGGGATTCGCCCGAATGCCGTTGTCGGGAGCGGCGTTCTTCCGGCCGGTATGGGATAGCTCATGTCGAAATCGCTCACGCAACACGTCGGCTCGGCGCAAGGGCCGGTTTCCGCGGCTCGGAAGAGCGTCAGGCGGACGCTCGAGATCGAACGCCAAGGCCTGGAGGCGGTAGAACAGGCGCTGGGGGGGGACCTCGGCGCCGCCTTCGCCGACGCAGCGGACTTGATTGAGGCCGCAGGCGGCAACGTGATCGTAACCGGGATGGGCAAGTCGGGCCACGTCGGGCGCAAGGTCGCCGCCACCTTAGCCTCCACCGGCACGCCAAGCCATTTCGTGCATCCGGGAGAGGCGAGCCACGGTGACCTCGGAATGATCCGAGCCAGCGACGTGGTGCTGGCGTTGTCGTGGTCGGGCGAAACGCCGGAGTTGTCGGATATTGTTGCCTATACGCGGCGGTTTGGGGTGCGGTTGATCGCTATCACGTCGCGCCGAGACAGCGCGCTGGGAAGCGCCGCCGATGTCGGGCTGATACTGCCGGCGGCGCAGGAGGCTTGTCCGAATGGGCTGGCGCCGACGACGTCCACGACGATGCAGATGGTCGCGGGCGATGCGCTGGCGGTGCTGTTGCTGGAGCGGCGTGGCTTTACCTCGATCGATTTTCAGAAGTTTCACCCGGGCGGGAAGCTGGGGGCCAGGTTGTCGAAGGCGCGGGGCATAATGCATGGCGGCGCCGAGTTGCCGGTCGTGCCCGTCACCGCTGGGCTGGCCGATGCGATCGTCGAGATGACGTCCAAGCGGTTTGGCATTACCGGCGTGGTGGACGCTGCGGGTGAATTGGTCGGAGTGCTGACCGACGGTGATCTGCGGCGAGCGTTCAAGCGCGGGTTCGCGGACGGGCCGGTTACCGAAGCGATGGGGCGGCGACCGCACACCGTAGGCCCGGACGTCCTGGCGGTGGAGGTGCTCGCGCATATGAACCAGTCTCGGATTACCTGTGTTTTCGTCGTGGAGGATCGTAGGCCCGTTGGGCTGATCCACGTACATGATCTGCTGCGGATTGGGATCATGTAGTTGGGCTGCCATCGTAGGCCCTGCCATCAATGGGTGCGTCACGCGTGGCCCACCGCGGCTGTGGCTCGGGCCGGCCAATTTCCAATCGGGCAGGCTGTAGAAGGGGACCATGTAAAACGGCGGTTCGTCTGGGGCTTCCTTTGCCCCTTGTTTTGCGTCGCGTCGCCCGACTGTGCATCCGACGATGCTGCGCCGCACAAATTAGGACTTGCATGCTGCACCTGCGAAGGCCATACTAATCCTCGCAGGCACGCTTCGGCGACCTGCTTTCTTGGACGTTTCCTCCCTAAACTTCGGCGGTGCCACAAGCACCGCCGCTTTTTTGTCAGAGCACCAAAGCGGCCAGCAGCGGATCCAGGCGGATTCGTCCTTCCCGTGTCGCCAGCAGTCGTTCGGGCGTCTCGATCAAATATCCGGCCGCAATGCCCTGGCTCAGAACGTCGCAATCCACCGAGTCCGCAACCGCCTGCCCCGTCCGTGCAGCGAATTGGGCGAGGTCGATCCCCTCGGTTAGCCGCAGTCCCATCAGCAGCGCCTCTCGAGCTCGTTCCTCAATTGGGATCGATTCGTCCGAGGTCAGGCCGTCGCCGGCGCGCTCAACTCGGTCCGCCCACACTTCCGGTGCCCGGTGTCGCCTTGTGGCGTGCAGCGACCCGCCGATCGTGACACGGCCGTGCGCGCCGGGCCCAATGCCGGCGTAGTCAAGGTAGCGCCAGTAGGCGAGGTTATGACGGCTTTCCTCGCCGGAGCGAGCATAATTGGAGATCTCGTAGGCCCCTAGTCCGGCCCGGGCGCATTCGTCTCCGGTCATGTCATATAGCGCCGCCGCGGTGTCCTCGTCCGGCAAAACGATCTTGCCTTGTCGGAACAGCGCTTCGAATTGCGTCGCAGGCTCGATGGTCAATTGATACAGCGACAGGTGGTCAGCGGCGATCTCGAGTGCCGTTCTCAACTCCCTGCGCCAGCCGGCCAAATCCTGACCGGGGCGGGCATAGATCAGATCAAAGGACACGCGCGGAAACAGCCGCCGCGCCAGACCCAGAGCGGCGATCGCTTCTGCTGCCGAATGCTGGCGGCCTAGAGCGCGCAGGGCAGCCTCGTCGAGGCTTTGGATGCCGATCGACACCCGGTTGACGCCGGCGGCGCGGTAGTCAGCCAAACGTCCGGCCTCGATGCTGGTCGGGTTGGCTTCCAGGGTGATCTCCAGATCGGCCGCCGGGTCGAACCACCTCGTCGCATCGTCCAACAGAGCGGCGACCGTCGATGGGTCCATCAGGCTGGGTGTGCCGCCGCCAAAAAACACCGATGTGAGGCGCCTGCCGCCGAGTTGGGCCGCCTCGGTCGCCAGTTCGCGCCGCAGCGCCTGAGCGAAGCGGGTCTGATCAATCCGGTCCCGCACGTGCGAGTTGAAGTCGCAGTAGGGGCATTTGGCGAGGCAAAAGGGCCAGTGGAGGTAGAGCGCAAGGTCGGTTTTCAAATCCTGAGACCGGTGGGAATGCGCATGTTGAGGCTGTTCGGCACGGCCCAAACCTCCCGCACTTGGCGCAAAACATAAAATCCGGCACGGAGATAGTTGGGCAGCGCTCTGGGATGGTCGGCGGTGCAGGTGTTCACGGTCATGCCGGTGGCGCCGTACCGCCAAGCCTCGTCCACCGCCGCACGCAGGAAGGCGAAGCCGGTGCCGTGACCAATGGTATTGGGCATTAGGCCGAAATAGCTAAGGTTCACATCGGGCCAAGTGCAGGCGTCCAGTTCGAAGAAACCGGCCGGTTCGCCTTTGCCGTATAGTGTATGGAGCGCGACCGCCTTGTCGCGCAGCAGCGCGGCGAGCTCGTGGTCCGGCGTGGCGCGGCGCAGCCACCAAAGATAGTCGGCGCCCACCGTGTTGTAAAGATAACGATAAAACGCCACGGATGGCGCTTGGGCGCGGACAATCTGGAAGCCCGGCCCAAGACCCGGGCCAGAAATCGTCGGAGCCTGATCCATCCGAAGGAACGTGACTGTGACCCCGACCCGCGTGACCGGACCCATCTGCCTTCCCTTATCACTCACCTAAATTCTTTATCCTCAATGGTGCCGGGATGTCACTCCGGCGAGCGGCCCCACACTGGATTTTCTGCAGGAAACTTCGGTCAATCTTAGGGGCGGAGGCGCTGCGTGCAGCATCGGGACGGCCCCAGCGATCCCCCAGCGAGCGTCGCATTCTCGCGCATTCTCCAGCGGCGTGCTTACGGATAGATTGCTGAAGCTGAAGTACGGTGCCGGGAAATTTGAGCAAATCGGTTCAGCAAGGACCCGCGATCAAAATCTGAACGGGGGCAGAAATGCCGGATGTGTCGCCGATCGGGATAGGATCTTGGTCCGGCTTGCCGGATCGGGGCGTGATGAACGTTACCCTATCCCAGCGTTGGTTGCTATAGTGCTGCGCGGGGTGAACGCAGAGTTGTTCGGCATCTTCGCATTGGGGGTCCTCCTCCCTCTCGCTTTTCTGTTCGGTGTCTGTCTCATGGCCGACGGCCTGGTCGGGCTGAAGGGGATAGTGCGGGGCGTCCGCGCTGACGGACACTGGGCGCGCTGCTGGCTAGACTGAACATCCTGATGGGGCTGGCAGCGCTGATCATCTCAGGCGACGCGGTTTTGGCCCTCGTGCTGATAGCGGTCTGGGCCTCGGTCTCCGGCAGCCTAATGCTGTTGGCCGCGCAGGCTGCATGTCAGCCACGGTCGGTGGTGGCTAGCGGTCGGGAGCGTCGTGTCGCTGATCTGGGGTATGATGCTCGTCGCGGCACCATTGATCGGCGCAGTGGTGCTGGGGATCTAGGCCATCGTCTTCGGCATTCGTTGCTGGCTTGCGGGTGGCGGTTGCGCGGGCAGCGGATGACTTAACGGTTAAGCCAATAGCCTTCCTTTTTGTTCGGCATCACACTCCACTTCCCGATGCGCCGAAGGCGTTGAAGGTGATCAGCGTGTAGGTGTCCTTCACCCCGTTGAGGGTCTGGATTTTCTCGGTTACGAAGAGACCAATGTCCTGGTCCGCATCGAGGTAGAACTTCCCTAGCAAATCGTATTGACCGGAAGTCGAGAACAGTTCCGACATTTCCCCGATTGTGTCCGCGGCTTCCCGCGCCACACGGTACGCCTGTCCCATCTCGCATTTGATCTGCACGAAAATCGCCCGCATCGCCACCTCCTGGGCGCCATTGGATCCTACATCGGCGCCGTAGGGCGTTTTACCCGCGCATGCGCGAGCAGGATACCCGGATCCGCAAATCGGCCGGGATCAGGGCAGCGGACAATTCAGGGCGCGGAATTGCCGTGAACCTGCTCAACCGCGACCATCAGGTCGAACGCGGCCCTACCCAAACGCCGCAACATCTCCTGCGCTGCCGGTTCGGCGGGAAGTGGACCGTCCGCCAGAAAATTTACCCACCCCATCCAGGTATGGTCGTCGAGGTTGAGCGCCCGCCGCCGATTTTCCTCGCTCAAATGGACCTGGTCGCACAGCGCGTGGAACATCAGCAGTTGCGCGCGGGTAAGGTCGTCAGTTGCCTGCCGGGCCCGATCTCGCAGCATTGTAAGCTCCGTTCGCCAAGGTGGAATGCCGATAATTGCGCCACTTCAAGGCAGCAATCCGCATTGATCGTGATCAAGTCGTGGCAGATTGACATGGTCGCCTAATCGAAACTGACGGCGCGTGACGTGCAGCCCCCGGTGCCCTATCCTCGGTTGCGCCGCGGCTGATCCCGACCAGCCGCGCCAACGGGAGAAACCGAATGGAATTGGCTCAGGCCCGCAAAGGTCGCACCGGCGCGCGTCATGGCGGGCGCGTGCTGGCGGACGCTCTCGTTGCCCAAGGCATCGACCATGTGTTCGAGGTTCCCGGCGAGAGCTTCCTCGACACGCTCGACGGTCTGTATGACCAGAGCGGCAAAATCAAGCTGGTGACGTGCCGGTTCGAGGCTGGTGCCGTCAATATGGCCGACGCCTTCGGAAAGCTCACCGGTCGGCCGGCCGCCGCGATGGTGACGCGGGGTCCTGGAGCCTGCCACGGCGCGATTGGAGTTCACGTGGCGTTTCAGGACAGCACTCCAATGCTGCTCTTCGTGGGCCAAATTCCGCATGAGGACACTGGCCGCGACGCGTTTCAGGAGGTTGACTATCGCCAGATGTTTGCTCCTCTGGCGAAGTGGGTCACCCAGATCGACCACGCCAAGCGGATTCCCGAGGTCGTCGCCCACGCGGTCGATGTTGCCACGAGCGGCCGGCCTGGCCCGGTTGTGATTGCCCTATCAGAGGAGATGCAGCGGGATCAGGTTGTGGTCCCCGATTTGCCGCGCGCCAAGGTTACTCCCGCTTTCCCCGACCTTGAAGCGCTGGCGCGGATGCGAGTTCTTGCTGGCGAAGGCGAAGAAGCCGATCGCCATCGTGGGGGGATCATGCTGGACGGCCGAGGGACGCGCGGCGCTGCGCAGGTTTCTCTTAGGGAACAATATCCCGGTGACCGTGGGGTTTCGCCGGCAAGCGCATTACGACGGCAACCAGGTCAATTTCGCTGGTGACCTCGGAGTCGGCTCGGATCCGAGCCTGATTGGAAAGTTCAGGGAGGCAGACCTAATTCTGGCAATCGGCAGTCGCCTGGGTGACGCGGTCACTCAAGGGTTCACGCTTTTGGACAAGACGGGCAGTGTGCCGATCGTTCAGGTTTTGCCAGATGGATCCGAGATCGGCCGGGTTTTCCGCACCACGCTGGGCATTGTTTCCGACCTGAATATGTTCGCCATTGCAGCTGCCGGGCTAGAGCCGTTGAAGCCGGGCTGGACGAAATGGACGCATGAATTGCGGTCCCTGCGGGAGGCTCAGCGTGCGGTGCCGAATTATCAGGGTCCGTTGAATCTTGGTACGGTGATGCGAGAACTCGAGACCATGCTGACCCGCGATGCGATCGTGACGACGGATGCCGGCAACTTCGCTGGCTGGGCAACGCGGTTCTTGAACTTCTCTGAGGGGCAGCGCTACATCGGACCGACCAACGGAGCGATGGGCTACAGCGTGCCGGCCGCAGTTGGTGCCAAGGTTACGTTCCCCGATCGCATGGTCGTCAGCATGGTGGGTGATGGCGGTTTCATGATGACGGGGCAAGAGATCGCCACTGCCTTCCATCATGGCGTCGCCCCGATCGTGCTCGTGTTCAACAACGAGATGTATGGGACGATCCGCATGCATCAGGAAAAAGCCTACCCCTGGCGCGTCTCCGGCACTGCCCTGACAAATCCGGACTTCTGCAAATATATTGAAGCGTTTGGTGGTCATGGCGAGGTCGTCACCGCTACTGAGGAATTCTCACCGGCGTTCCGCCGAGCGGTGGAAAGCGGTAGGCCGGCGTTGATCGAATTGCGGACGAATCCGGAGCAAATCACCACGCGTGCAACGATTACCGACTTACGGGCAGGCCGCAAGCCTCCGGCAACGAAGGCCACATCTATGCGGATCATCAACCCGGGCCGCCGAACCGCCTCGTCCGGCAAGAAGCCTGATTGAAAAAGGCGGCCTAATTAGTCTGGTCGTCGTCGCTTTAGTTAAAACGTTAAGCAGACATTCGCGGCTTCGTTCGCCTAGGATCCTCGGCTCTACGACGAGCTTTGGACGGCCGATCATCAGGCTTCAGACCAAGACCGCTCTCCCGCGCCAGGGTGGAGCGCAATTTGGCATAATCGGCAGCGACCATCGGGTACGTTTCCGCTAGGCCCCATTTCGCACGGTACTCATCAGGCGTTATGCCGTGAACGGTCAGAAGATGGCGTTTTAGCATTTTCATGCTGAGCCCATCCTCCATACAGATCAGGTGATCGCCGAAGACTGTTTGCCCATAACGGGGATGCACGTATCCGTTGTGATGATTGCTCGACGTATGCCCGTTAAGGTCGTAATCGTTCTGCTCATGGCCGTCTGGCGCGAGTTGCGATACAACCGTATCTGCTTCGGGCGATGGTTCGAGGGCGGATAATGTTTTGAAGACATTGCGTATCATGGTCGGGAGAGCATCGACTTCCACCCGATTGTGGCCTGCATGGGCCGCAACGATCCGAGCGGAAAGCGCCAGCAGGTATCGGTTCTGGTCTCTCATTTGGAACGGGCCCTCGATAAAAATGAAGCTTTGACGTTTTTTTCACGTTGTATTAGCATTTCACTTAACGTCAATGTCACTCAGCGCCAAAAGGCGTTTGAACGACTGAGCGCGGCGGAGGTTCAAATGAAAGATCAGATTTTCCAGGATGCGTATGCGCGGGTGAGGAGCCGGCATACTGATCAGGCCTGGTTTGCTCTTTCACCCCGAGAGATCACCGACGCGATCTATTTAGAAATTCGTGCCATCGATCGTGAGCGCCTCACATCTCCGGACGCTGACGAAGGGCCAGTCGCCGTCGCGGCGGAGTAGGCTTGGTTGAATTTCGGTTTAACCAACTGACGAGGTTTGACGCCTTCGCGACCTTCGGTTGATAAAGGTCGGACGGAACCTCTGTTGCATATAGGGCGTTGTCCTGGTCGTGATGAATCTGGTCCGATCTGGCACGCTACCTTCCGCATCGTCGGCTCATGACGATCCGGTTCTCGTGAATATTTATCATCTCCATCCGCTCGTCGCCGGCCCGCTTGATGGTTGGTCCGCGGTATTCGCGCGCGTGGCCGCGATGGGTTTCTGTCACGTTTGCCTGGCACCCCCCTTCGAACCTGGAAGAAGCGGCGACATCTTTGTGCATTCTACGTTCGATCGGTTGCACCCTGCCCTTGGGTTTCCGGGTTCGGCTGAACAAGGACTGACCCTTGCGGTGGAGCAGGCCGCGCGGGTGGGCCTGCGGTTGATGTTGGACATCGCGCCAGCACACGTCGCGGTCGATTCGATATTGCGGCAACGTCAGCCAGATTGGTTTGTGCCTGACAGTTTCGACGAGGTGGCGGATCCGAGGCGGCGTCCGCACCGATTAGATGTCACGGTGCCTCGGTTTGATCAGACCGCCCTGGCCGATGCGTTTTCGGATTGGTGGATCGAATTGCTGGCGCGACTGACACGAGTCGGGATCGCGGGGTTCCGCTGCCTGACGCTGGATCTCGTTCCCGCCTCGTTCTGGCGGCGAATGATTGCGACGTTCCCCGAGGCTTTGTTCCTTGCGTGGACACCCGGCGTTAGCAACCTGCGGGCGTTTGACGGGATCGGCTTCGATCTGACCTGTTCTTCGGCAGGATGGTGGGATGGACGAGCGTCGTGGTTTTTGGATGAACAGGCTGCGCTGCGGGAGATCGCTCCGGCAATGGCGTCGCCGGAACCGTCTTTCCTTGAGCGCCTGAGGCATCGGTTGGCGCCTGACGCCGATGTCGCTGTCTCGTATCGTTTGGCACTCGAGGTCGCGGCGTCGACCGGCGCTGGGCTGTTTCTGCCGATGGGCTTCGAATTCGCTACCGCCCGACGTTTCGATCCCGGCCGAGCGAGCCCCGCCGACATGGCGGCGGCGGAGCGGGAGAGGCCGGCCGATCTATCGGAGGACATCGCTGCGGCCATTCGACAAGCTGAGGACCTGCCTCCTCTTGGCAGGTTGAGGTCGATCACCAGCCCGGCTGCGCCGGTGACAGCCCTGCTGCGATCTGACACGGTCATCGTAATCAACCCCGATATCGTTCGGCCGGCGCCGTTGGGTTTTGCTTTGCAGCCGCTGCCGCCGGCGGCAGGCGTGGCGTTGTCTGCCGATGGCGATGTCGACACCCCGCTCGCGCCAGGTGAGGTGCGCATTTTGCGCTGCCATCCGACCCAGGGGATCTCCGGAGGCGGGATCGAGCTGACCCGGCCCTCGGCGCAATCGAGTTGCATCGCCATCGAGGCGGTGGAACCAGGCGGGGAATTCCCTGCCAAAACGATCTTGGGTCGCGACTTCACGGTGAGTGCCGACGTTTTTGGCGACGGCCATGAGGTGCTGGCCGCCGATCTACTGTGGCGGCCGGCGGACACGTCTGAATGGCAGCGCATTCCGATGACCAAGCTACTCAACGACCGGTGGGAGGCACGAGTCCGCCCCGAACGGATCGGCCTTTATTGGTACGCGGTCGAGGGCTGGTTGGATCAATGGGGAACCTTCACCCATGATCTCCACGCCAAGGTCGCGGCGGGTCAGAGCGTTGACCTGGAGATTCAAGAGGGACGCCAGTTACTCAAGGCCGCGGTTGATTTCAAGGGGGAGCCGGCCGCCGATCTGCTGCTGTCGGACGATCTCAGGACGGTGATGAAGCAGGCCGACCCTCGGCCATTCGCTGCCCGCAGCCTTCCTCATTCGGTGCGGATCGACCGGCCGCTGGCGGAATTTGCCAGTTGGTACGAGTTGTTTCCGCGCTCCGTGACGCACGATCCCGCAGTTCACGGCACCTTTCGCTCCGTTGTGGAACGCTTGCCGGACATCCAGGCGATGGGCTTCGACGTGTTGTATTTTCCGCCGATCCATCCGATCGGTCGGATCAATCGCAAAGGACGCAACAACAGTTTACGGGCTGAACCGGGTGATGTCGGAAGTCCATATGCAATCGGCGGCGCCGAGGGCGGACATGATGCGACGCATCCAGCCCTTGGCACGTTGGAGGATTTCCGCGGCCTGCTGAAAGCGGCGCGTGAGCATGACCTGGAGATCGCCATCGATTTCGCCATCCAATGCGCGCCGGATCATCCCTGGGTGACCCAGCATAAAGACTGGTTCCGCTGGCGTCCTGACGGGTCCATGCGCTACGCGGAGAACCCACCGAAAAAGTATGAGGACATCGTCAATCCTGATTTTTACGGCGAAGCCTCGTTCCCCGCTGTCTGGAACGCGTTGCGCGATATGATCCAGTTCTGGGTCGGTCAAGGGGTTCGGATTTTCCGTGTGGACAACCCACACACGAAGCCTTTGCCATTCTGGCACTGGATGATCTCTGACATTCAGAGCCGCCACCCCGATGTGCTGTTTCTTTCGGAAGCTTTTACCCGGCCCAAGCTGATGTATCGGCTTGCGAAGGTGGGTTTTTCGCAGTCCTATACTTATTTCACCTGGCGGAATACGAAGCAGGAAATCACCGAATATTTGACAGAGTTGACGACACCTCCGGTGGCGGAGTTCTTTCGGCCCAATTTCTTTGTTAATACGCCGGATATTAATCCGATCTACTTGCAGACGTCCGGACGGGCGGGCTTTCTGATCAGGGCCGTCCTTGCGGCGACCTTGTCGGGGTTGTGGGGCGTCTATTCGGGTTTCGAGATCTGTGAGGCTGCGCCGTTACCGGGCCGGGAGGAATATCTAGACTCTGAAAAGTATGAAATACGGGTAAGGGATTTCGCGGCATCAGGGAATATCGTGGCGGAAATCACTGCCTTGAACCGGATCCGGCGCCAGCACCCAGCATTGCAATCGCATCTCGGATTGGTGTTCTATCCAGCCCACAATGATCAAGTCATTTTCTATGGCAAGCGCGATCCCATTGATCGCAGCATGGTGCTTGTGGCTGTGAGCCTTGACCCCCATTTCGTCCAGGAAGCGGCAATCGAGATCCCGATGTGGGAATTCGGACTGAACGACCAGGCAGCGATCTCGGTGACGGATCTAATGCGCGGGGGCAGCTTTACGTGGTATGGCAAATATCAGCATGTCCGGCTTGATCCGTCGGATTTGCCGTTCAACATCTGGCGGCTAGAGGTTCGATAGAATGAATGTTGGCCCGCCACGGCCCCCTATTCCCCAGCGTAACGCTCAACCCATCGATACTGATCTTCTTTGGTATAAAGACGCGATCATCTATCAAATCCATATCAAATCGTTTTTTGATGGAGACAATGACGGTATCGGGGATTTCCCCGGGCTGATCTCGCGCCTCGACTATATCGCTGATCTGGGCGTGAACACCATCTGGCTATTGCCGTTCTACCCCTCGCCGCGCCTGGACGATGGCTACGACATCGCCGACTATCGCGGCGTTCACCCCGACTACGGCACCTTGGCAGACGTGAAGCGTTTCGTTGCCGCCGCCCATGAGCGCGGGATTCGGGTAATTGCGGAACTGGTGGTCAACCATACCTCCGACCAACATCCATGGTTCCAGCGCGCCCGTTTGGCCAAGCCCGGCTCGATGTATCGGGACTTTTATGTGTGGTCGAAGGATGACCGCAAATACGCTGGAACGCGAATCATCTTCGTGGACTCGGAGCGATCCAACTGGACCTGGGATGACACCGCGAAGGCATACTACTGGCATAAATTCTACTACCATCAGCCAGACCTCAATTTTGACAACCCGCGAGTGATGCGTGAGGTCCTGTCGGTGCTGCGATACTGGGCGGATCTGGGCATTGATGGCCTGCGGCTGGACGCGGTGCCGTATCTGGTGGAACGCGAAGGCACCAACAACGAGAACCTGCCAGAAACCCATACCGCGCTGAAACGTATCCGCGCTGAACTCTCCGCGCACTATCCCGACAAGATGCTGCTGGCCGAGGCAAACCAGTGGCCGGAGGATACCAAGGATTATTTTGGCGACGGCGACGAATGCCACATGGCATTCCACTTTCCGTTGATGCCGCGGATGTACATGGCGATCGCACGCGAAGATCGTTTTCCGATCACCGATATCCTGCGGCAAACTCCGGATATCCCGGCCAATTGCCAATGGGCCATCTTCCTGCGCAACCATGACGAGTTGACGCTGGAGATGGTTACCCAGTCTGAGCGCGACTTTCTCTGGGAAACCTATGCCGCCGACCGCCGTGCCCGGATTAATCTGGGCATCCGCCGCCGCTTGGCGCCGCTGCTGGAACGCGACCGTCGCCGTATAGAGCTGCTGAACTACCTGCTGTTGTCGATGCCGGGAACGCCGGTGATCTACTATGGCGACGAGATCGGCATGGGCGACAATATCCATCTCGGTGATCGCAACGGCGTGCGCACGCCGATGCAGTGGTCACCCGACCGCAACGGCGGCTTTTCACGTATCGCTGACCCGTCGCGGTTGGTGCTGCCGATGGTGATGGACCCGCTCTACGCGTACTCGACGGTCAATGTAGAATCACAGGCCTCCGACCCGCATTCGTTGCTGATGTGGATGCGGCGCACCATCGCGATCCGCCGGCAATACAAAGTGTTCGGCCGCGGCGGCTACCGGCTGCTGTATCCGAAAAACCGCAAGATTCTGGCATATCTTCGGGAATACGAGGATACTGCAGTGCTGTGCGTGGCTAACCTATCGCGCACACCGCAGGCAGTGGAACTCGATCTATCCGAATTCCAGGGCCGGGTTCCCGTCGAACTCGACGGGCATTCGCAATTTCCGCCGATCGGCCAGTTGACCTACCTGCTGACCTTGCCGCCTTACGGATTCTACTGGTTTCTGCTTTCGGCAGTTGACGACTGGCCGTCCCATCATACACCCGCACCGGAGCCCATGCCCGAATATCAGACGATCGTTATGCGCCATGCGCTGCCCGAAGCGATCAAGGCCACGCGTTCGGTACTCGAGCGCGAAGTGCTGCCATCCTACCTGATCAAGCGCCGCTGGTTCGCCATGAAGGATCAGGCTTTGCGCTCGGTCCGCATCACCCTGATGTCCCGCGTGCCGTCGGAGGATGCGATCTTGCTCGAGATCGAGACCGAGACCGCATCCGGCTCGGCCCGCTGGCTGCTTCCGCTTGGCATCGTCTGGGATGACACTAACGCTCCGCCTTTACCCGCACAATTAGCGCTCGCTCGCGTGCGGCGTGGGGCCAAGGTCGGGTTGCTTACCGACGCATTCGCCTTGCCGGCCTTTCCAATCGCCGTGCTGGCCGGACTGGCGGAGGAAGACATCCTCGTTACGGACAGCGGCATGATCCGGTTCGAGCCGACGTCGCGGATGTCAGAGATCAAGGTCCCGGACGGTGCTGAAATGCAGTGGATTTCGGCTGAACAGTCGAACTCCTCAGTGGTCGTGGGCGACGTCGCGATCATCAAGATGTTCCGCCGGGTGACGGACGGCCCGCATCCGGAAGCCGAAATGGGACGATACCTGACCGAGAACGGGTTCGCCAACACACCTGCTTTGCTGGGTGAGGTCGTCCGTGTCGATCCGGATTGCACGCGACATGCGCTGGCGATCGCCCAGGCGTTCGTCCGCAATCAGGGTGACGCCTGGACCTGGACGATGGACCTGTTGCTGCGCGGTCTGTCCGACATCACCGGAGGCGATGAGGTGGCTGCGCGCGACGCCGCTAACCACACCGACTACGTTCGGTTTGCAGGCCTGCTCGGGCAGCGGTTGGGCGAGATGCACCAAGTTCTAGGCCGTCCGACATCCAACCCAGCGTTTGCCCCGACCACCGGGACCTCAGCCACGGCTGCGTCCTTCGCCAAACGGGTGCGGGAACAATTGTCCGCGGCGTACGGAGCAATCGGCGCGGTGGAAGATGATGATCGGCAAATGATGGAGGCGGCGCGCGAGGCACTGTTCGCGAAACTCGGCACGCTGACGAGCATGGTGGAAGGCGCCACGTTGACCCGAATTCACGGCGACATGCACCTGGGGCAGGTTCTGGTCTGCAACGGTGACGTCGTCCTCATCGACTTCGAGGGCGAGCCAGCCAAGCCGGTCGAGGCCCGCCGTGGCAAGGATCATCCGCTTCGCGATGTCGCCGGTATGGTGCGGTCATTCGATTACGCCGCCGCGGTCGTCAAGCGGCGCAGCCAGGCAAGCCACGCCCATCTGACGAACGAGCAGGTGAACGCTTTCCTGGATAGTTTTGTCCAGCGTGCAACCGAGGCCTTTCTGACCGGTTACCGAGAGGCGATCACGATCGGTAATGAGCATGCTCAAGCTACGGTCAACGTGGAGTTACTTGATTTGTTTTTGATCGAAAAGGCAGCGTACGAAGTCGTCTATGAGAGCGCCAATCGTCCTACGTGGATCGATGTGCCGCTGCATGGTCTGGCCAACTGCACACGCCATCTGCTGGGGATCGAGGCACTCGCATGAATGACGTCGTCGCCGCCCCGTTACTCTCGCCGGATCAAGCCTCGCAACTTTCCTCCGGCAGCTTGCGAGATCCATTCTCCGTTCTCGGCCCGTTTTACACCGAGGTCGGCCGCTTCATCCGAGCCTTCGTTCCAGGCGCGAACGGCGTGGAGGTAGTCGCCCGCGTCGACGGACGAACCCTTGGGAGGTTGTCGCCTGCGCAGCCGGATGGATTGTTCATGGGTCATGTCCAGGGTCATGATCCCTACCGGTTTCGTATCCAGTGGCCGGGCGCGGTCCAGGAAACCGAGGATCCCTACAGCTTTGATCTACTTCTAAGCGAAGCCGATTTACATTTGTTCAATGAGGGGAGGCTATTCGAACTCGCCTTCACGCTGGGCGCCAATCCGATGACGGTGGATGGTGTTCACGGCACCCGGTTCGCGGTGTGGGCACCGAACGCGCGGGCGGTGTCGGTGATTGGCGACTTTGATACCTGGGACAACCGGCGTCACCCAATGCGGTTGCGCTACCCTTCCGGGGTCTGGGAGCTGTTCGTACCGCGGGTTGGACCGGGGATGCGATACAAATTCGCCATGTTCTCGGGGGACGGTGTAAGATTGCCCGATAAGGCCGACCCGCTGGCGAAAGCGGCTGAGGCGGCGCCGGCGACCGCCTCCATCGTCGTGGACCCGATCCCCTACGTCTGGCACGACGATGCATGGATGGAAACGCGCGCCACGCGCCATCGAGCTAATGCCGCGATCTGTGTTTATGAGGTGCATGCCGCATCGTGGTTCCGGCCGGGGCCGGGTCAAACGCCGAGTTGGGATGCGCTTGCCGAACGGTTGGTGCCTTATGTCGTGGAGACGGGTTTTTCTCACGTCGAACTCATGCCGGTGGCGGAGCACCCGTTTGGTGGCTCGTGGGGCTACCAGCCGCTAGGACTGTTCGCGCCGTCCGGACGGTTTGGGCCGTCGGAAGGTTTCTGTCGTTTTGTCGATGCGTTCCACCGCGTAGGGGTAGGCGTGATCATCGATTGGGTGCCAGCGCATTTCCCCAACGATGCGCATGGACTGGCCCATTTCGACGGCACTCCCCTGTTCGAACACGGCGATCCGAAGGAGGGATTCCATCAAGACTGGAATACCTACATTTACAACTTCGGGCGGCGGGAGGTGCAGGGTTTCCTGATTGCAAGCGGGGTTCATTGGCTTGAACATTTCCATGTCGACGGGCTGCGCGTGGATGCGGTCGCCTCCATGCTGTACCGCGATTACAGCCGCAAGGAAGGCGAGTGGGTGCCCAACATCTACGGCGGCCGGGAGAATTTGGAAGCCATCGGCTTCTTGCGGCATTTCAACGCGGTCGTGGAGGAGCGCTGTCCCGGCGCGATGACCATCGCCGAGGAGTTGACCGCGTGGCCGGGCGTTTCGCGCCCGGTACGGGACGGCGGCCTGGGCTTTTCCTTCAAATGGAACATGGGGTGGATGCATGACACACTTCGCTACATGGAGTGCGACCCCGTTTACAGACGTTACCATCACAACGAGTTAACTTTTGGCCTGATATATGCTTTTAGCGAAAATTTTGTACTGCCGTTGTCACATGACGAGGTTGTATATGGAAAAGGCTCATTGATCCAAAAAATGCCAGGGGATGACTGGCAACGTTTCGCCAACATGCGTGCTTATTTTGGATTCATGTGGGCGCACCCAGGTAAAAAATTGATATTCATGGGTGCGGAAATTGCACAATGGCGAGAATGGAATCACGATTTGGCGATTGACTGGGATTTACTCGATCAACCACGTCATCGGGGCATTCAGGCGCTGGTGCGTGACCTAAACGCGCTCTATCGTCACGAAACTGCACTGCACCAGAGGGATTCCGTATCGGCCGGCTTCCGCTGGGTTATCGGCGATGACACGGGAAACTCGGTGTTCGCGTTCCTGCGATTTGGGGATGAGGGGATGGTTCTGATCGTCTGCAACATGACGCCGGTGCCGCGTGTTGGTTACGCGGTTGGAGTGCCTCGGCCAGGGTTTTGGCAGGAGCTGTTGAATACTGATGCGGGTGTCTATGGCGGGTCAAATATGGGCAATGCTGGAGGTACCCAAAGCGTCGCGACATCAATGCATGGCGAAGCACAGGCGCTGTTTCTCACTCTGCCGCCACTCGCGACGATTTTCCTCTCGCCCGGCCCCTGATCATCGGGGCTCTTTCGGGCCGAGAATGCTCACCTGCCACGAGCGTGCCATCGCGGTTCCAGCGCAAGTGTACCTGGCGGGCGGAACAGATCGAGTGCGTGATCGTTAGCGGTGCTTGAAAGGAAGGTCCGGGATCCAGGAATTTTGGCTTTTGCCGATGTGACTCGCGACTGGGAGAATGCCAAAATGACAAATCTTTCGGATTCGGCTTGTGATTTCGGCGCTAAGCGGCTGGCGGACGGTGCGGTCCGTTTCCGGATATGGGCCCCAGCACAGGAGACAGTGTCGGTAGCAGTTGAGTTAGGTGAGCTGTTGCCGATGCGGCGTTCACCCAACGGATGGTTCGAGACGACAGCGGCGATCCCGGATCACACCCAATATCGGTATCGCCTATCTGACGGGTTGTTGGTGCCAGACCCCGCTTCCAGGCGCCAAGCGCCGGATGTTCATGATGCCAGCGTCATTCAAACCGACGCGTTTCAGTGGAAATGTCCCGACTGGCAGGGGCGTCCCTGGACCGAGGTTGTGTTGTATGAGGTCCATGTTGGAGCCGCCGGGGGTTTTCGCGGGGTGCAAGATGATCTGCCCCGTTTGAAAGAATTGGGGGTGACGGCAATCGAGCTGATGCCGGTCAACGATTTTCCCGGCAAGCGCAATTGGGGCTACGATGGAGTGCTGCCTTACGCTCCGGATTTCGCGTATGGAACGCCTGAAGATCTGAAGGAGCTGATCGATACTGCCCATGGACTAGGGCTGATGATGTTCCTGGATGTTGTTTACAATCACTTTGGACCAGACGGGAACTATCTTGGTTCCTATGCGCCGCAGTTTTTCCGAGATGACGTGAAGACCCCCTGGGGGCCAGCTATCGACTTCCGCAGGCGTGAGGTGCGGGATTATTTCATTTGCAACGTCTTGATGTGGCTGACCGAGTTTCGCTTCGATGGCCTGCGTTTTGATGCCGTGCATGCGATTCAGGAGCAGGATTGGGTAGACGAAATGGCCGCTGCTGTTCGCGCGGCGACCGGTCCGGACCGCGAAGTGCATCTCGTGCTTGAGCATCACAATGCAGCCTCTCATTTGCTGAAGGCCATTGATGCACAGTGGAACGACGACGGCCACAATGTCTTGCACGTGCTGCTGACAGGCGAAGATGGCGGCTATTACCGCGACTACGCCAAGGATCCGGCGGCTAAGCTGGCTCGTGTCCTGGCCGAAGGCTGGGTCTATCAGGGCGAGCCCTCAGCCTATCTAAAGGCTCCGCGTGGTGAACCGAGCGGCGAGCTGCCGCCGTATGCGCATGTATTGTTCTTGCAGAATCATGATCAGGTCGGGAACCGCGCATTCGGCGAGCGATTGACATCGCTAACGCCGGCAAACGCGCTGGAGGCCGCCATCACGCTGCAGCTCCTGTGCCCGCAGATTCCCCTGCTCTTCATGGGGGAAGAGGTGGCAACACGGACGCCCTTCCTGTTCTTCACCGATCACCACGATGCGTTGGCGGACGCCGTACGGGAAGGGCGCCGGCAGGAGTTCGCAGGCTTCGCCGAATTTGCTGATCCAGAGAAGCGAGAACGTATTCCAGACCCCAATGCGGTCGAGACCTTCACCAAATGCGTCCCACTCGCGGAATCCGCCGAGCGCTTCGTGCTGTATCAACGACTGATCGCGCTGCGAATGAAAGAGATCGTGCCGCGGCTGCGGGGGGCGAAATCCCTTGGGGCAGAGGTCATCGGGCCGAAGGCGGTATTGGCGCGGTGGCGTCTGGGTGATGGGTCACGGTTGACGATCGTAACGAATTTAGGAACTAACGCGGTGTCATTCGAACCGCCGGCGGGGCGCCTGCTGTTCACGACTGGAGAAACTAATCCAATGACAGCCGTCTATCTGGAGGCTGCGAAATGACCGATGAGATCGTTCGGGACCTGGCTCGACGAGCCGGTATCTCGGTGGAATGGCAAGACTACGCCGGCCAAAGTCACGACGTGTCACCGGCTGTCCTGCGCCACGTGCTTTCCGCTCTTGGGCTTCCGGCCGATACCAGCCGGGAGTTGTCTTCAAGCCGGCGCTTGTTAACAAAACGCAGCAGTCTGGCTGATTTGCCGCCGCTGGTCACTGCGGTCGCTGGGCGCCCGACCAGGCTGGATGTCGGCGGAAGTGAGGCGCAGTCCGCGGAACTGGTGTTAGAGAGCGGTGAAACCCGACCCGTCGCGCTGCTACCGGCGCGCGGGCGGTTACGCGTGCCGGCGATCGCGGAGATTGGTTACCACCGGCTGCGTGTCGAGGATCGGGAATTAGTGCTGGCCGTGTCGCCGGCGCGGTGCCGCTCGATCGAGGACGTCGTTCCCGACGCGCGACTGTGGGGGCTGGCGGCGCAGCTCTATGGTTTAAATCATCCGGGCGATGTCGGCATCGGCGATCTCGCCGGTGCGGCTGACCTGGCGCGAGCTGCCGGGCTAAAAGGTGCCGATGCCATCGCGCTAAGTCCGATGCATGCGCTTTATGCCGCTGACCCGGCCCGCTTTGGACCTTATGCGCCGTCTAGCCGGCTGTTTCTGAACCCCCTTCACGCCGCCCCGGAGCTTGTCTTCGGGCGAGGCATCAAAGCGGAGCCGAGTTCCGCGAACGGCTTGATTGACTGGCCGGCGGCATCGAGTGCCAAATATGCATCGTTGCGCGGCGTTTTCGAATCATTCCTTTACGGCGACGATTGGGATGGGCCGCTCGGGGCGGACTTCGCGAGATACCGGGCAGATCAGGGATCGCTGTTATATGAACATGCTTGCTTCGAGGCGCTTCAGGCGGCGCGAATGCCGCAGCGGGAATGGCGTAACTGGCCCGCTGACCTCCGCGATCCACGTGGCGCCGCAGTCACTTTTTTTGCGAGGTCGCAGCCTGACGAAATCCTATACCACCAATTCCTGCAGTGGGTGTCCGATCGCTCGCTCGCCGCGGCCCAGGACGTTGCGCGCGAAGCCGGTATGCGGATCGGCCTGATCGGTGACCTCGCGGTCGGGATGGACCCGAACGGTAGTCACGCCTGGAGCCGGCAGGGCGACATACTGCTGGGCTTAACGATCGGGGCACCACCGGATCTGCTCAATCCACGCGGACAGGATTGGGGCCTGACAGGGTTCTCGCCGAGGGCCATGGAGGAGGGTGGATTTGTGCCATTTCTCGCCACACTACAGGCCGCGATGCGGCATGCCGGCGGGATCCGGGTTGATCATGCGATGGGATTGGCACGCCTTTGGCTGATCCCGGAAGGCTCGTCTCCGGCGGAGGGCGCCTATTTGAATTTTCCGGTGGCTGATCTCTTGAGGCTGCTGGCTTTGGAGTCAGTGCGGCACAACGTCGTGGTGATCGGCGAAGACCTTGGCACCGTTCCGGAAGGTTTCCATGATATGCTGGAGCAGAGCGGCATCCATGGCATGCGCGTGCTGTGGTTTGAGCGGGATGCGCAGACCGGGTTTGTGCCGCCTCGGGGTTGGGGCAGCACCGATGTGGCGATGACCTCAACCCATGATCTGCCGACTGTAGCGGGATGGTGGAAGGGCAGCGACATCGATGTCCGGTTCGAACATGGCCGGCTAGGAGAGGGTGTGGACCCCGATACAGTTCGCAAGGAGCGGGAACAGGATCGACCACGGCTTTGGAACGCGTTCGTGCGGGAGCAAGTTTGCGAAGGTCCGGTTCCGGAACTGAACGAGACCGATCGCGTGGTCGACGCCGCCGTTCGTTTTATTGCCAAGACGGAGGTTCCGCTATCGTTGATTCCGCTTGAGGATTTACTTGGGCAAGAGGAGCAACCGAATTTGCCGGGGACTGTGACTGAACATCCGAACTGGCGTCGGCGGCTACCGATGCCCGCAGATACGGTGCTGGAAGCAGAAGCAGTGGCACGCCGGATAGGCTACGTGGCAACCGAAAGGCCTCGTCAGTGACCCCTCGCGCAACCATGCGGTTGCAGCTTCACAAGGAGTTTACTTTCGCGGACGCATCCAAACTGGCTCCTTACCTAGTCGATCTGGGGTGCAGTCATGTCTATTCTTCGCCTATCCTGACCGCGCGCGCGGGTTCCATCCACGGTTACGACGTGGTTGATCCGACCTTGGTCAATCCAGAACTGGGCGGCGAACGTGGATTTCGAGAATTTGTCGCGGTTCTGCAGACCGCCGGGCTGGGGCTGATAGTCGATATCGTACCGAATCATATGGCGGTAGGGGGATCAGACAACCTGTGGTGGACAGATTTGCTGCAATACGGACGATCCAGCCGATACGCCAAATTCTTCGACGTAGACTGGGAAGCGAACGATCCCGCGTTGCGCGGCAAGGTGCTCGCTCCATTTCTCGGGCGGCCTTATGGCGAGGCGCTGGGCGCTGGGGAGATCCGACTCTGCAAAAGCGGCATCCGGCGAACCGGTCATTCGATACTTTGACAGCGAATTCCCGATCGACCCCGCCGAGTATGCCCACGTCGACGAATGCGGGATTGAGTTTTCGACCCCGCGAATCCGAGCGGACGTTCCTTGCTCCATACATTGCTGGAGAGGCAGCACTATCGTCTGGCTTGGTGGGGTTTGGCAGGCGACGAGATCAATTGGCGCCGGTTTTTCGACATCAACGGGCTGGCGGGACTGCGCATCGAAGTTCCCGAGGTGTTCGAGGCGGCCCACGCAACTCTCTTTAGGCTTTATGCGGATGGCCTCATTGACGGGTTTCGGGTGGATCATGTGGACGGGCTGTCCGATCCGCCCGGCTACTGCCGCCGTCTTCGCCAGCGATTAAACGAACTGGCGCCGAATCGACGAGCCTACCTGGTGATAGAGAAGATCCTGGGCGCGGCGGAGACTTTGCCAGCCGATTGGGATGTTGATGGTACCAGCGGCTATGACTTCATGAATGAGGTCAGTGCGGTCCAGCACGACGCCTCCAGCGCGTCGGCGCTCGGCCAGTTATGGCATGACCTGACACAGCGGTCCGCGGAGTTTGAGGACGAGGAAACCGCCGCGCGTAAGGAAATCTTGCTGCAGGGATTTGGCGCCCAGTTGCAAGCCGTGACGCTCGCGCTTCACCGCCTTGCCCGTGCCGACCTCAACACGCGCGATCTGTCCGAAGCGAAAATCCGTGCCGGTTTGATCGCGCTACTCTCGCATTTTCGCGTGTATCGTGGTTACAATGCCGGATCCAAGCGTTCGGTAATCGATCAAGCGGCGTTCGAGAAGGCGCTGGTGGCGGCGAAGGCCACGTCCCCTCAATCGATGCACCCGGTGCTCGACCATCTGGATCGATGGCTCGGCGGGGAACCGAGCGATAAAGTAGCCGCCACTCGGTTTCAGCAGCTCAGCGCGCCCGTCGCGGCGAAATCTGTTGAGGACACGGCATTTTACCGTTATGGCCGGCTGCTGTCGCGCAACGACGTCGGCTTTGACGCGGCGCGCCTCGGCGCGTCCGTGGCGGATTTCCACAGTGCCTGCGCGGATCGGCTGGCGTCGTTTCCTGACGCCATGCTGGCCACGGCAACGCATGACCACAAACGCGGCGAGGACGTGCGTGCGCGGCTCGCGGTGATCAGTGAGGTTCCTGACGAGTGGGCAGCCTTCCTCGCCAAATGCCGAGACATCGAAGCAGACCGGCCCGATCCCGCGGACGAGGTCATGCTGTATCAGATGATCGTCGGCGCGTGGCCGCTCGATCTGGATTGGTCCGATGAGGCCGGGTGTCGGGCCTTCGCGGAAAGACTTGCGGGCTGGCAGCAGAAGGCGCTACGGGAAGCCAAGTTGCGCACCAACTGGACCTCACCGGACGAAGATTATGAGGCCATTGCGCGAAATTTCCTGTTCGGCCTGATCTCGCGGCAGGGTGCTTTCCTTCGGCTTGCTCGATCGTTCATCGATATGATCGCGTCCGCCGGGGCAGTGAACGGACTGGCACAAACAGTGCTGAAAATGACCGTGCCTGGGATGCCTGATTTCTTCCAAGGAACGGAGTTTTGGGATTTCGGCCTGGTCGATCCGGACAACCGTCGGCCGGTGGATTATGGTGCGCGCCGCGAGGCATTGGCCGCCAACAGGGGGCCACTCGAATGTAAGCTGTCATGGCGCGATGGGCGCGTCAAACAGGCCGTGATCCAGCGGCTTCTGACCCTGCGCCGCCAGGAACCCGACTTGTTCGCCCGCGGGGACTACTGTCCCCTCCCGACCCAGGGTCCGCTCGAGGGTCGGATTATCGGCTTCACACGAAGCCTCGGCGGAGCTGATCTGATCGTTGTGGTGCCGCGGCTGGTCTGCCGCCTCTTGAACGACGGTGATGGCATCATGCTGGATCCGCGCCTTGTGGGCGACACGACCGTATCGCTTCCGGCTCGGCTGGCGGGACGGCGTTTGCATTCTTTGCTCGCCTCGAGCGAGGACCTCACGGCCACCCCGAGCATAGCTGTTCAACCGTTGCTGAAGGATTTTCCGATGGCGGTCCTACATGCGGCGGCCAGGGGTGAATCGCGCATGGAATGAAAGGTGTGCTCAGTCCGTCGCAACTACCTCACCAGCAATGATCCGTTGGCGGCCCTCGGCCGTGTCCAACAAAAGTGCGCCGTCCACGTCCAGACCCGCGAAATGGCCAGCCACCGGCTGATTTCCAGCTCGTGCCTGGATCGCGGCTCCGATCGGGTAGGATCGGTCTAACCACTGCTCCCGAATCGCAGCGA
This sequence comes from uncultured Alphaproteobacteria bacterium, assembly GCA_963819345.1. Classification (GTDB taxonomy): domain Bacteria; phylum Pseudomonadota; class Alphaproteobacteria; order Acetobacterales; family Acetobacteraceae; genus Rhodopila. The sequence continues at coordinate 125,069 of CAWFVX010000010.1, read as the reverse complement.
AGCCTCCTGTACGCCAAGCTGTCAGATGAATGCCGATGCGAGGGAGTAGGATATCGCGAGCACCATCGACCGACGCGATACCGCCTTGGGCGACGACTGTCGTGGCTTTGTAGGCTAGGTTTGACGGGGCCTCAAGAATGTTCAGGCCGATCCCGATGATGGTGGCGTCGTCGACCTGCTCCAGTAGGATACCGGCGATCTTGGCACCATTGACCAGCACGTCGTTGGGCCATTTCAGCATGGTGCGAATTTGCCGTGGCAAAAGGGCCTCGACGGTATCCGCCACCGCGAGCGCGGCGAGAAAACTCAATTCCGCCGCGCGTGCAGCCGGTTGACCGGTGCGCAATAGGATCGACAGATACAAATTGCCCGGGGGACTGAACCACGTGTGAGCTAGCCGGCCCCGGCCCGCCGTCTGCTCGTCTGCATGAACGACCGTGCCGTCAGGCGCGCCCTCGCTCGCCATTCGGCGCGCCTCATCGTTCGTGGACCCGATCTCGTCGTGGTGCCATATGGTGAAGTCTGTCATCAAGGATGCCATAGCATAGCGTCAGGAACGCTACATCGACGCTCAAGGCGCTCGGCGTCGAGGCCAGCTTCGGTAGCCACGTTGGGTCGCTGTGGCATGTCGCTCAGCCCATTGCCACAGCCGGGCGTGCCTTGGCTCCGCTGTCACATCGGTGGCTTCATTCCGTCCTTGCCGACCACGATCGCAGGGGCCACCAAGCTTCCGTCTTCCTGCTTCTTGGCAAGCACGAACACTTTGCTGGTCGGCTTTAACTGGTCGAGCGTCGCAGGGGTAAATTCAACGATCGTCGCATCAGGCGGCACCGAGATGCTCTGAGTCCCACCCTTGTAGTCCAGCTTCAGCACATGATCTTCGCCAACCGATTCTACCTGGGCGATATTCGCATTGGTCATCATGTTCGGGCCGCTGCCCAGATCCCAGGGATAATGGCCTTCGCCCAACCCGCGAAGGCTTTCATCGAACACATGCACTTCAACAGCGACGCGTTTGCCGGCCTTTTCCACCGAAGTGACACCCACGAATTTACCATCCTTGATGGCGCTGAGATCCGCCGGACTGACCAAGAATACCTTCGCATCGTCGGCCAGTTTGATTGAGTCCGTGCCGCGCGCGGTCTTGACCGATAACGCGTGACCGTCGACCGCTTCGAGCGTGCCGCGAACGTGCTGCGGTGGCGCCTCCGCGGCGAACGTGGGGATGCCGATCGCAAGCCATCCCGCGAAGGCGGCGGTCGCGACAAGCGTCGTGGCTTTCCAATGGGTCGTGGCTTTCCAATGAATGGACATGCGGTGTTTCCCTCCCTGTTTGGAGAGACAGTCTGTCAAACTTAGGCGTTCCGCGCAATCAGGCGATAGGAGGGCTGACAAAGGACCTCACCGGTCTGCCGACGCACGCTGCGCAGATCTCCGTGGTCAGGGAGGCGCTCGATCCTAATGCCACCACCGCTCGAATTGACTTATCTTCGCGCGCACGTGTTTTCGATCGCGGCGAGCAGGATGCACAACGCGATCCCCTCTGATGCCATGGTGACCTCCTCCAGCGATGGAAAGGTCGGGGCTAGTCGGAGATTGCTGTCATGTGGATCGTGCCTGTGCGGCCAGGTGGAACCGGCGGTGGTCAGCGCCAGGCCGGCGTCCGCGGCGAGGGCGACGACCTGTTTCGCGGTGCCCGGGGTAGCATTGAGGCTGATGAACTAGCCTCCCTCCGGCCGGGCCCAAGTGGCGGCGCCGGTGCCGGCGAGGCGAGCGACCAGGGCGGTCTGCACAGCGGCGAACTTCGGCGCGAGCAACGCGCGATGGGCGTCCATATGGCGCGCCAGCCCGGCCTCGTCTCTCAGGAAACGCACGTGGCGCAGCTGGTTCAGCTTGTCGGAACCAATGGTGCGCTTGAACAAGCGCGCCAGATACCAGGCCACGTTGGCGGGCGACGAGCCGAAGAACGCCAGACCTGCCCCGGCGAGTGTGATCTTCGACGTCGAGGCAAAGATGAAGGCACGATCCGGGTTCCCGGCCTTCGCGCAAGCGTCGAGGACGTCAGCGATCTCGTGCCGGCGTTCGGTTAGATGGTGGACCGCGTACGCATTGTCCCAGAACAGGCGAAAGTCGGCCGCTCCGGTGCGCATCGCGGCGAGGCGCCGGACGGTTTCGGGTGAGTAGACCTCACCGCTGGGATTGGAGTATTTCGGCACACACCAGATGCCTTTGACCGAGGGATCGGAGGCAAGTGCTTCCACCGCGTCCATGTCCGGGCCGTGGCCGGTCATCGGGACCGGCAGCATGCGGATGCCGTACTCCTCGCACAGCGCAAAGTGGCGGTCGTAACCTGGAACGGGACAGATGAAGGCCGGGTTTGACCATGGTTCGGCCGAACCGGGAACGCCCTTCAGCAGCGCCCAGACAATGCAGTCGTGCATCACCGCGAGGCTGGAATTGTCGGCAATAACGATCTGGCTTGGCGGTACGCCCAGCAACGAGGCGAACAAGGCGCGGGCTTCTGGGAGGCCTTGCAGAACCCCATAGTTACGGGCGTCCTCCCCCAACTCGGTCAGGTGGTCCCGGTTGCCGGGGAGAGCCAGCATGGCCTCCGCCAGATCGAGTTGTTCTGGCGCCGGCTTGCCGCGCGTCATGTCGAGTTTGAGGCCACGCGCCCGTAACACATCATATTCGGCCCGGATCCGGCGACGGGAGGTCTCGAGTTCGTAACCCGACAGGTTGGCGATCTGGGTGGTCATGGGCGCCTCAGCGTTTAGATCGGCGGTCTATAGCGAATTTGATCCGTCCGCAGCATCATCGCCGTTCCACGCTTATCCAACGCCGGCGAACCGCATTATTCAGCGCGTCGTTTGGATAGTCTGTTTCATACCGCCGGCCCGCACTCGGCGCGTCGGGCCAGCATGCGCTGCGCGGCCCCGAGCGCGGCGGCTACAGCCGGGCGACGGTAGTTCCAGATCGGATCGGGATCGGGCGGGTTGACAACCATCGTCGCGTTGGCCTCGAACAACAACAGCGACCCATTAGGCGCCAACCCGAAATCGATGCCACCATAGTCGAGGCTCAAAGCGGCCTGAATACGGCCCAGCGCCGCCATTCCACGCTCACCTACAACCGCCGGCATCTCACACAGGAAACGGTCTTCCTCAGCACGAAATGCCGGGTCGGACGCCATCGCCGCGGTGAAGTAATGCACCTTCCAGTCCATCGAAATTGCCAGATGCAGCGGATAGGCCGCACCATCAATAAACATGACCCGGTATTTTCGGGCCATGCCGTCGGCTCCCCGTGCATCGAGATATTCAATCGCCAGTGGATTGACACCGGGTAAGGACGCAGCGGCGGCGGTCAAGGCATCCGCGGTCTCCACGCGAATAAAATGTTGCCCAGTGTGATAGCCAGGTGCACGCAGCAACAATGGGAAGTGCAAAATAGCTTGGTGCAGCCTGCTTACACGAGGCGCGACGACGCCCGGGATGCCGCCCAAACGCCGCGCGATCGCTTCGCGGCCAGTCGCCCGGACAATGGCGGGTGCATTGATCACCGGCGCACCACTTCTTGCGACAATCCGTTCAGCGTTGGCGAGCGCGGCATCACATAGATCGGCGTCACCGATCGCATTCACGATCAGCGTGTGCGGCGGTACCGGATCCGCCAGATTGAAGAAATCGACGTAAATTGCGGTAACGGCGAATACACCGCGATCGAGCCAATGCCGCGTCGATACATTGCCGCCTACCGCAGACACCAGCATCAGCAGCGGGATGCCGACCCCAGCGCCCAGAAAGCACGGCGAGACAACGGCATGACCTGCAAAGCCCTTGCGCCAATGTTTACCGCCATCCTCGCCCAGCGCCTGCAGCGCCCGCGCAAGACCCTGATGTGCCCGCGGCAACTCCGCATCGATGGCCAGCGCCCCTCGATAGTGAAGGCAGGCGGCTGCCGGATCGCCGGCCTCGCACAGCAGGTCGCCGTAACCAACGCGCGCAGGCAGGTAGTCGGGGTTGGATTGCACCGCCTGGCGAAACGCCTCCCGCGCGGCCGACATATAGCCTCCGGCATGAGCCAGCGCACCGAGTTCCGTCAGTGCGACAGGATGCCGCGGATCGAGGTGAAGCGCATCGAGGTAAGCTTGCCGGGCCGCGGTATCGTCGCCGTCCGCGAGTAGCCGGCGAGCCTTGAGCAGTGCACCGTCGATCATGTGAGGCGCTTCTGGAAAAACAGCCGCTGGTGTCCGGGCGGGCAGTCTTCCAACACCCCATACAGGGAAAACCCGATTTTCTCGTAAAATTGCCCCGCCTGAAAGTTGAAGGCATCGACACGGACACCGAGGCAGCCTCGGGCCCGGGCTTCGGTTTCCGCCGCCGCCATCAGTGCCGAACCGACACCATGGCCGCGCATTGGCAGCGGGACGAACAGCATCTCCACTTCAAGCCAGCGAAATAGCGTGACGCCCCACAGGCCCCCGTTCACGATGCCCGAGTTGCTGCGGATCGGGATGACTAGCAGACGGGGTTCCGCCGGCCCGATCACCTCCCGAGACGCCCCATCGAGGGCGGTGAAGATCGATTCGAAGACGCTGCGTTCGCCGGTGTCGGACACCGCAAACGCCATCAAAGTATCTTCAGTCTCGCCAGACAGACCAGACATGCATTTACTGTTCGTTGACTGCAGCAATCACAGGCGTGGACGTTTTGCCCAGCGTGATCATGCGTTATACCATCGTACTGAGAATATTCGCCACAGTGTTCGTTCCGGATTGCGCCACGTCGAAGGACTGTCCCGAACTATCACCTCCGCCATGATGGTGATGATGGTGAGCCGGTGCTGGCTGCTGCGGGGAAGCGGTTGGCGTTGTAGAGGGGGTCTGTGCCGCAGCGCCGAAAGTAGTGGCCGGCGTAGTGGCCGGTGTATTGCCTGGCGGCTTTGGGATATACGATGCCGCCGATGCTGCGGAAATTCCGCTGATGCTCATTGTATTCTCCTACTGAATCGAAGCACGGATACCTTAGAGACCAACTCTTAACGAACACTTAACCGCCGAGGCAGATGTATTTCTTGATCCCATCAACGTGCTTGCGAGCATTCGTCCGCGAACCGATCACCGCGGTCTTCGCGGCGCAGTAGCGTTACACAGGCACTGTCAGCGCATCATATTCGTACAGCCAGTCATAGCGCTGCCTGACCTTGTCCGGTTGGAATTCCCGTTCCACGTAAGCCGCCGCGCCTTCCGGACTGCCCAGCGCTGGGTCGTGGAATCGCTTGGTATTATCCGACGATCCACGCACGATCGCGGCCGTCCGCTCCAGACGGGCATTTTCGTAGCGCAGCAGGGCGCCCGCCACATCAGACAGGTCCAGGCAGCGAGCGATCACCATCGCGTCCTCCAGCGCCATATTGGCGCCTTGAGCGAGGAACGGCAGCGTAGGATGCGCCGCGTCGCCCATGACGCAAACGCGGCCTTGAGCGTAATGATCCAGCGGTTCACGCTCCAGCAGCGCCCATTTGTAGGGCGTATCGATGTTGCGGATGATGGTTTTGACGTCATCATGCCAGTTGGCGAGGTCGCGCAGGCATTCCTCGTGGCTACCGGGCTCGTTCCAGGATTCTAGGCGCCAATCGCCACGCTCTACCACGCCGACAAAATTCAGGATTTCGCCGCGCCTCAACGGATAGGTGACGACGTGGCCGCCGACGCCCACCCAGTTGGCTCCAACTAGGCGGCGCTGATGTGGCGGCAGGCGCTCCATCGGCACCAGGCCGCGCCAAGCCATTATGCCCGTGAAATGCGCCGATCCCTGGCCAAACATCTGCTGGCGGATGCGGGAATGCACCCCGTCGGCGCCGATCAAAACATCCCCGGCGGCCTCACCGCCATCGGCGAGATGCAGAGTCACATGGTCGGCGGTCTGCTCGAAGCCGACGCACCCATTGCCGGCTCGGACCGCGTTCGGTCCGGCCGCCCGGACGGCATCCAGCAGGATTTTGTGAATGTCGCCGCGATGCACCATCCAGTACGGCGCGCCGAACCGCTCGACCGAGGTCTCGCCAAGGTCGAAGGTCGACCAACTCTGTCCGGTTGTCCCGAGCCTGATCTCTTTGCTGGTGGCGGCGCAGACGACCCGTCGCATCGCCGCTTCCAGGCCGAGCGCGATCAGGATTTGCGTGCCGTTGGGCCCGAGTTGCACGCCGGCGCCGACCTCGCGTAATTCAGCCGCCTCCTCGAAAACGCGCGCCTCGTGTCCGCGTTGGATCAGCGCCAGGGCCGCGGTCAGACCACCCAGGCCGGCGCCCGCGATCAGGATGATAGCCATTTTTATGCCCTCGGACCTTAGATTACTGACGCGGCCCCAGCCGATCCACCACGGCTGCGACCAGGTCGCTCACCGGTGCGAGGGAGTTTAGTCGTAGCACCGGCGCTGTCTGGTCCGCCAGCCAAGTCTCGTGCGTCAAAAGGCCCCGGCGCAGCGAGCTGGCGGTGTCGTAGGCTTCGGCCCAAGTGATGAAGGCGGCATTGAGGGCGGCCATGTCGCCGCCGGGTCGGATGCGATCGCCCCACCGAGCAGCCTCCCGCCGGCGCAGGCGATCCATCCGGATGGCCGGGTCGAGGCGCAGGAAAACCACAAGGTCGTAGTGCTGCTCCAGCGGTGCCGCCCATCGCGTCGCGGCGCCGGAGAAGACCCAGTGCGCCGTGACGGGCAGCCGTCGCGTCAGCAGCGCCTGCCGCTCCTCCACCGGCAGAGGGGTGGTATAGGGCGGGTCGGGTGGCAACCAAAAGAAGCTGTCGGAGTCTACATGCGCCACGTTTAGGCGCCGCGCGAGCTCGGAGCCAAGCGTTGAGGTGCCGGAGCCTGAGGCTCCGAGAATATGGATCCGGGCCATGCGCGCCGCCTTATAGCAGCGCGTGTGGGAACTGACAGACCCGATCCAAATCGGCCACGCGTCTTCGATTGTCAGTTCAGCAGCATGCCCTCCTCAAGGTCGAAATGTCGTGGCGGATCACTTGGATATAGGTGCCGGCCGGCCCATTCGGCTTCGAGAAAGCGTCCCGTCAATCGTGCCTCCGATCACCGCACCGGTTTCCTTGCTGATACGTCCCATGGCACGCGGATCGGTGATGCTGTCGAGGAACAGTGCCTTCACATGTTCAACGCGGGACGGCAGGGCGACACGCACGCATCTGCCGAGCCGTGTTGCCACCGGAATAGTATTGGATCCAGCGGTCTCTAGAGCTACGTCGGGACCGTTTACTCCAATTATGCTTGGCGCCCACCCATCTCGCCGATTTCGTCAGGATCAATAGATCGTTCGATATCCAGAATAAACTATCTCTATCCCGGCTGCGGGCCGTCATAGCCCTCGATGATCAGCAGGTCGGCGACCGAAGCAGGCTCCCGCAATTTTTTGGCGGCGGCATATTCTGGGGAATGGTAGCACGCGACCGCGGCGTCGTAGTCTTTGAATTCGATCACCACGTTGCGCGAACGAGGTGTGCCTTCCGGAGCCTCGGACCGTCCTCCTCGAACCAGGAACCGCGCCCCATACTTCGCGAAGGCAGCGGCATTGGCCACAACGTAATCTTTGTAAACGTCCGGGTTGTGAACGTCGACCCGAGCGACCCAATATCCCTTTGGCATATCGTCCTCCTATGAGTGCGGTTTGTCTCCGAGCAAGTTGGCCAGGACCGGCTCCATTGCTTCCGCCATAAGCGCTTGGCCTTGGGCTGACGGATGTAGCGGTTGGCCCGGCGGTGTCAGCTCTGGATCGAGAAACAATCCGCGGTTCAGCGTGCCGTCGCGCATGAACACCGCCGTGGGGTCGAAGAATGACACTAACCGGTCGTCCTTGTAACGGCCTGCCAGCATGCGGTTGATCTTTGCGGTCGTCTCGCTAATCCATGCCGACCGCTCGGAGGGCAGCACCGCTAGTAGCAGGATCTTCGTCGTCGGCAGACGATGATGCAATTCGCCGATGACGGCATCGATCCCCGCGACGGTGTCTTCGGGTGACCAATGAACATGCCCCATATTGTTCGCACCGATCAGGACCACCGCGACCGCCGGAGCAATGCCGGAGACCTCCCCATTCTGAATGCGCCATAGCAGGCTGGCGGTCGTATCACCGTTAAAGCCCAAATTGATCGCATGCCGGTCGCCGTAGAACCGTTTCCATATCGGTACGAAATCCTTCCAGTCGGGGGGACCGACGTGTTCCCAGTCCTGCGTTATCGAGTTGCCCAGGAAGATCAGTGCCGGTTTCGCCTCGGCGAGTTCCTTCAGCTTCGCCTCGTGCCGGGCACGCCACCAGGGAAGATCCATCCGAGGGATTGGCGTGGCAGCAAGGATGGTACGAGCGCCTCCCATGGCTGGGGCCAATAGACAGACGATTAGAATCACCAAGCCTAGCCGACGACGCATCCGCATCACTCCGCTGAGAGGACTACACGCGATCAGGCGTCAGGCCAAAAGGCGACTGACGGACCAGCGGCGGCTCGGCGGATCCCCTCAGGAGGCGGGGAAGCAGCATCGGCAACAAAGGAGTTAGGCCGAAGCCCCACATCTGGTAGGCGATGAATGACCGCAGGATCGGCCACACATGCCAACCCAGCGCCGCATGACGCGTTTGATGGAATATGAAAATGGAAAGCGCACCGGCGACACAGCCGAGAAACACGTGGGTCGATGGAGCTTTCATGGTGCCGACGTCCAGCCCTAGTCTCTTTGTGGATATCTTCACGCGTCAGATCCTTGCGTCAATCCTCAACCGCAGGAAGACTTTGCCACGACCTCGCCAACGGCAGTGCTGCCGCGCGGTGACACCGGGATTGTATGTGCCTAGGATCGGGTCCAGAGATTCGGGGGAGATCCACCATGCCCTTTGCTACGACCGATGACGGCGTCCGCCTGCATTACGAAGAAACCGGCTCGGGTATACCGGTCATCTTCGTACACGAGTTTGCCGGCGACCATCGTGCCTGGGAAGCGCAGATGCGGCATTTTGGTCAGCGCTATCGCGCCATCACCTTCGCTGCGCGAGGATATCCTCCATCTGACGAACCGCATGCGGTGGAAAGCTATTCTCAGGCCCGGGCGGCGGACGACATCGCCGCAGTACTCGACCATCTCAGGATCGACAAAGCTCATGTCGTAGGTCTTTCGATGGGCGGGTTCGCCACGCTGCATTTCGGCTTCCGCCACGCCGCCCGCGCCTTGTCCTTGTGCGTTGCCGGATGCGGCTATGGCGCGGAGAAAGGCCAACAAGACAAGTTTCGCGCCGAGGTGGCCGCGGTCGCAGCGTTCCTGGACGAAAAGGGCATCGAGGCTTTTGCCGCGAAATACGCCCATGGCCCGACCCGAGTGCAATTCGAGAACAAGGACCCGCGTGGTTTCGACGAGTTCAAGCAGCAATTAGGACAACATTCGGCCGTAGGCGCGCGCAATACCCAGTTGGGCGTGCAAGGTGAGCGACCATCCCTTTATGACCTAACGGACCAGATGAAGACGTTGATGGTTCCAACGCTGATCCTGACAGGAGATGAAGACTGGCCCTGCTTGCAACCAGCATTGTTGATGAAGCAGTCGATTCCATCTGCCGCGCTATCTGTGATGCCGAATTGCGGGCATACGATCAATCTTGAGGATCCGGATCAGTTCAACCGCTTGGTCGGGGACTTTATCGCGCAGGTCGCTGCGGGGCGCTGGCCAAATCGCGACCCCCGGGCGATGGCGACGTCTATTACCGGCATGAAGTAGTTGTCCCGGCCCCCCAGCACGACGTCGAAACTCAGGGTCGGGAAACGGGAATTCCGCCTGCAGACAACGGCTCGGGAGCGTGATTTCTCGGCGAACTCAAGCCGTGTAGCCCGATATGTCACAGCCCATTGAGACCATCACCGCTGGTGGCGCCATCCTCGCCCGGTTGAAAGTCGTCGGTGTGGACTACATTTTTGCCAATTCCGGCACGGACTTCCCGCCGATTATTGAAGGCTTGGCGGAGGCGGCGGCCAAGGACATCGCCCTGCCGCGCGCGATCGTCATCCCCCACGAGCACGCGGCGATGGGAATGGCGCACGGATATTATCTGGCGACAGGCCGGGCTCAGGCGGTCATGGCGCACACCAATGTCGGACTGGCGAACTGCGCCATCGGCGCCATCAACATGGCAACTGAGCACGTACCGGTGCTGCTGTTTTCAGGCCGCACCCCGACCCTGGAGCATGGCCGTCTCGGCGCCCGCACGGTACCGATCGGCTGGGGCCAGGAAATGCGGGACCAGACTGCGCTGGTACGGGAGGCCACGAAGTGGGATTACGAACTGCGGTTCCCCGAGCAAGCGTTGGAGATGGTGGATCGAGCGCACGCCATTGCCTGCTCGACGCCCAAAGGTCCGGTCTATGTCAGCCTGCCGCGAGAGGTGCTGTGTGGACCGTGTCCCTCGGACGCGTTGGATAAACCGAGCCGGATGGCGCCGGTTGATGCAGGTCCGGCGGCAGGGGCATTGGAAGAGGCAGCGGCCCTGCTGGCTCGGGCGCGGCATCCGCTGATCATCGCGCAGCGTGGGTCGGGATCGGCCGAGGCATTCGCAGCGCTTTCGGCGCTGGTCCATTCCTGGGGCATCCCAGTGGTGCAATATTGGGCGATCCAACTCGCAATCGCCTCGGATCATCCCATGGCGATCGGGACAAACCTCGAGCCTTGGCTGAGCGAGGCGGACGTGGTCTTGGTGCTGGATTGTCTCGCGCCGTGGTCGCCGGCAGTTCACACGCTTAGGCCGGATTGCAAGGTCATCCAGGCGGGCCCCGACCCACTGTACAGCCGCTTTCCGGTGCGCAACTTCCAAGCAGATTTGTCGCTGGTGGGAGAGATGTCGGAGATTATCCTCGGTCTGACGCGTGCGATGCAGCCGTACCGGCCGGATGCGTGGGCCGAACGCCGGGCCCAGGTGGCTGCCAGGGCTGACGAGATCCGCGTGGCAAGTCGGCTTGCCGCGGAGCACGGCCGCATCGGTGAGCAAATGACCAAAGAGTGGGTCAGCCTCTGCCTGTCGCGCGCCATTGAGGGCCTCGACGCGACCGTGCTGTCGGAGTTGGGCTGTCTAATGGAGCCGATGACGCTGCGCACCGCCGCAAGCTGGTATCAGGAGCCACATTCGGGTGGCCTCGGCTGGTCGTTCCCTTGTGCGCTGGGTATGCAGTTGGCGCGGCCGAGCCGGCTGATCGTCGCTACCATGGGAGATGGGTCTTACATGTTCTCGAACCCCGTGGCCTGTCACCAGATTGGTGAGGCCTTGGAATTGCCGGTGCTCGTGCTGGTGCTCAACAACCGCGAGTGGGGCGCCGTCCGGAAGTCGGTGCTCGGAACATACCCTGATGGTTATGCATCACGCGAAAACCGGATGCCGCTGGTATCGCTCGATCCGTCACCCGATTTTTCCCAAGTGGCCAGGGCGAGCCGTGCCTGGACCGCGCAGGTGGATCTGGCTGACGAACTGCCGGCGTCGCTGGAAGCCGCCCTCCGGCATGTCTCGACCACACGAACCCAGGCATTGGTGGAAATACGCGTCGCGCCATGACACTGTGCGCCGCCGCCGTATATCCGGCCCGGATCAGGCAGCCAGTGGCAGGATGGCAGCGCGAACAGCCCTAGCGACCTCCACAGCATTGGGTGTGTCCGAGTGTACGCAGACCGAGTCCGCTCCGGTCGGCACGTCAACTCCGCCCGTAGAGCGAGTGATACCTTCGCGGATTGCCCGCACTGTCCGCGCAGCCGCATCGGCCGGATCGACCGGATCATGGATCTGAGTGATGATCACCCCGCCTTGGTCGCTATATTCGAGATCGGCGTAATACTCCGCCACGAAACGATGCCCACGCGCAGGATACACCGTCTCGTGCAATGTGCCCCGCATGCCGAATAGCGGCACCCGGAACACATCGGCCGCGTCGCATATCGCCTGCGCGATGTGGTCTATCCGCGCAGCCATTCCATAAAGTGAACCATGCGGCTTGATGTGTGACAGCGCCATCCCCTCGGCGTCGAGAAAGCCCTTCAGTGCGCCAATTTGGTAAATCAGACAGTTCGCCATCTCATCCCGCTTCATCGCCATCTCCCGGCGGCCGAAGCCCTGTAGATCCGGCAACGACGGGTGAGCACCCACCGCAACACCATGCTGCTTCGCCAGGCGCACCGTTTGCCGCATGTGGTTGAAATCCGACGCATGGAAACCGCAGGCCACGTTCGCCACGTCGATCAGCGGCATCAGCGCCGCGTCGTCGCCCATGCGGTACAACCCAAAAGCTTCGCCCATATCGCAGTTCAGCGTAACCATGCCTGGCACCTCCTCATTCCGTGGCAGGCTTTTACCCAGTAATCGGTGTGATCAACAGCATGCGGCAGCGAAATACAGCCTCAGTCCCGTTGCGCTAAACCCCGAGCCGGCGGATGGCGCGCGTCAGCGCTCGGTGGTATCGATCTTGCTAGCCCTGACGAACGGCAAAGCGATCTGGCCGTCCTATTGGATCAAGAGAACGGAGTCTTCAACGGTGGCAGTGACGACGGTTCTTTCCCCATTACCGGGTATCTTCTATCGCAAGGCGGCACCGGATCAGCCGCCGTACAAGAACCAGGGTGATGCCGTCACCGCGGGTGATACCATGTGCCTGATTGAGGTGATGAAGACCTTTACGCCGGTCATCGCGGAGCACACTGGAACCCTGAAGCACTTTCTTATCGAAGACGAAGACGAAGTCATGGCGGGTCAGCCGCTCTATGAGATCGAGGCCTGACTCCGGAGAAGCGAGTGCCGATCCAAAAACTCCTGATCGCCAATCGCGGCGAGATCGCTGTCCGCATTATCCGAGCGGCCCGCCAGCTCGGCATCAGGACCGTACAGGTCATGAGCAAGGCCGACCGGGAGATGCTCGCCGTCCGTCTTGCCGATGAAGCTATCGAGATCGGGCCGGCTCAGGCCACCAAATCCTATCTTCGCCCGGAAGCGATAGTAGCGGCCGCTGCAGCCGCCGACGCCGATGCCGTGCATCCAGGTTATGGCTTTCTCTCCGAGAGCGCCGACTTCGCCGTCGCCGTCGAGCAGGCCGGCCTTACGTTCGTCGGTCCGCGTCCGGATACAATACGCCTGATGGGCGACAAGGCGACGGCCCGCGCAATCGCCGCCGCCTCCGGTATACCCGGCGTTCCAGGCAGCCCCGGACGAATTGCGGACGCCGACGAGGCTTCGGCGGTCGCTGCCGATGTTGGCTATCCGATCATGATCAAAGCCGCGGCCGGTGGCGGTGGGCGAGGCATCCGCGTCGCCGAAAACCAGGACGATCTGCGCCGCCTCATGCCCCTCGCCAGCGCGGAAGCCGCCGCCGCTTTCGGGGACGGAGGAGTCTACCTGGAGCGCTTCATAGCCCGGGCACGCCATGTTGAGGTCCAGATACTCGGGTGACGGTATCGACGTCATTCATCTCTATGAGCGTGACTGTTCGATCCAGCGCCGGAGACAGAAAGTGTGGGAGGAAGCCCCCGCAAGCTATCTCGACCCCGCTATGCGCGAGGCCCTCTGCGCATCCGCGGTGCAAGTGGCCCGAGCCGTCAACTATCGCGGCGCGGGCACGTTGGAGTTTCTCTACGACGAAACGACTGGCGAGTTCTTCTTCATCGAAATGAACACGCGCATTCAGGTCGAGCATCCCGTCACCGAAATGATCACCGGCATTGACATCGTCAATGAGATGCTCCGCATCGCAGGCGGCGAGCCGCTGCGCATCGCCCAGAGCGAGATCCGCATAAACGGGCACGCGATTGAATGCCGTATCAACGCCGAGGATACCGCGCGCGACTTCCACCCGTCCCCCGGAAAGATCACCGGCCTCCGCACTCCCGAAGGCGAAGGAATTCGTTTCGATACGATGTTGTATGAAGGCTATACTGTCCCGCCGTTCTACGATTTATTGCTCGGGAAGCTCATTGTCCGAGGCGAGACGCGCAGCGATGCGCGCGCCAGAATGGCCGTTGCACTCGATGCTCTCGACATCCAGGGTCTCCCGACGACCACCTCCCTGCATCGAGTGCTGGTCCGCGATCCAGACGTCGCCGCGCAGCGCACGCACACACGCTGGCTCGAATCCTGGCTTACCACCAATCCCATTGCCCCCAATAACGAGGCGGAACACTGATGCCCACCCGATATTCGTTTGGCGGCGACGAACATCTTTTCGCCGAGATCGACGAAGTAATGTCGCTTGAGGCCTTCTTCAAAAGCCTTGCGCTGGCCCGAGCCGTACGGGAAAGCAACATCAAGGGCGTGACCGAGATCTGCCCGTCCAACGCATCCATGCAGGTGCGCTTTGATCCCGATCAGATCGCGCCGGATGATCTGCTGGCCGAAGTGCGCTCGCTGGAGGCCGCGGGAGAAAAAGCGGCATCCGAACTGGAAACGCGGATCATCGAGATCCCTGTTTACTACAATGATCCTTGGACGCATGAAACGCTGATGCGCTTTCGTGAGCGGCATCAAGACCCCAGCATCACCGACCTCGAATACGCGGCAAAAACAAACGGCTATGCCGATGTGCCGGCCTTTGTGGCGGCTCATTCGGGGTCGCCGTGGTTCGTCTCGATGGTCGGATTTGTGGCTGGTCTGCCGTTCCTCTACCAAATGGTCGAGCGGCAGCGCCAGATCGAAGTACCGAAATACCTGCGCCCGCGCACGGACACGCCGAGGCTGACAGTCGGCCACGGAGGCTGTTTCAGTTGTATCTATTCGGTTCGTGGTGCCGGGGGTTATCAGCTTTTCGGCATCACGCCGATGCCGATCTACGATCCCAAGCAGGAAGTCAGTTACCTGCGCGACTTCATGATCTTCTTCCGTCCGGGGGATATCGTTAAGTTCAGGCCGGTGTCTCGAGAGGAATACGACGACGACGTGCGCGCGGTCGACGCCGGCCGCTTTTCGCCGCTGATCCGTCCGGTTCGCTTTTCTCTCGACGCCTTCCACGCAGACCCGCAGGCCTGCAATAAGCAGCTTCTGGAGACGCTCCATGACGATTGAGGTGTTAAAGCCGGGCCTCTCCACCACGGTCCAGGATCTGGGACGGCCAGGCTATTACCACCTTGGCATCCCGGTTTCGGGCGGCATGGACCGCTTCGCCCTTCGCGCGGCGAATTTTTTGGTTGGTAATGAAGAAGGCGATGCGGTTCTGGAGGTGGTTTTTCTCGGGCCGGAACTGCACTTTGCCACGGATGCCGTCGTGGCCGTGACAGGCGCCGAACTACCACCGAAGCTAGATGGGGTGCCGTGCGACACTTGGACCGCGATTACTGTCAAAGCAGGCCAAGTCCTGTCTTTCGACTTTCTCAGGGCCGGCGCGCGCGCTTATGTCGCGGTATCCGGCGGCATCGATGTGCCGCTTGTCCTCGGTAGTCGCTCGACGTACGTGCTCGGGGCACTCGGCGGCCTTGACGGCCGTGCGCTCAAGGTGGGCGACATAATTCCACTCGGTGCCAAACGGAATCCAGTTCGGGTGGGACGCACCGTTCCGGCAGAGTTTCGCCCCGGCCTCTCAACGCCGGTTCAGCTTCGCGTATTACCAGGGCTGTACAATGACCGGGTGACTGAGGAGTTGGCGGCAAATTTCTATGCTGATACCTGGAAGGTTGCGCCGGAGGCTGACCGGATTGGCTATCGCTTCCGCGGTGGTCATCCCATCGGATTCGTGCCACGCGTCCCGCCGTTCGGTGCCGGCTCGGATCCCTCGAATGTCGTCGATTGTTGCTATCCCTACGGATCGATCCAAATACCAGGCGGCACTGAGCCAATTGTGCTCCATCGCGATGCAGTGTCGGGGGGCGGCTATTTTATGTTAGGAGCGGTAATTTCCGCGGACATGGACTTGATCGGTCAGATGCAACCGCACACACGCACCCGGTTCATGCACGTCGACATGACGACCGCGCTTGAAGCTCGGCAGGACCGCCGTCGCCGCATCGAGCGCTTACGCAACAAGCTAGCGTGACAACTGAGCATTCCCCCGTTTTTTTGGATTTATCTGGTCCGTCGGTGCATTTACTTTGGCAACCCCGCATCAAGGTGGGCCTGCATCGAAGCAAAACGTTCAACCAACGTTCCGAGTCGAGAGGGTGCCCCTCTCTCGACGACCGGCAGAGCGGACCCAAGGATGCTCGCTCTACCTGGAATGGCAAATCGGCTCTCGCCTCCGGGCGTGCTGAAATCGAGCCCGATCCGCACGACGCGGCAGCGATTTATTGCAGCCGGATCGTCATCCCCCGGCTTGGCGAGCCATGCCCCAAATTTCTGCCATCGCTGATATTCATCCACCGGTGAAACAAACGGCTGCAAATAGCGTTATCACCCGGACGTGATTTGTCCGGCTCCTACGTCTGCTCTGGAATACCATATTCATCAATAAGTTATGAAGCTGCGAGCCTTAAATCATTTTTTTGTGTAATATTAAGTCTAGTGACGTGCATTCCCTGCGTCTGTTCGACTCACAGAGTTATCCACAGGATTTTGCCACGTTCACCGGGTGTCGAATATCCCAAACGCAGGCTGAGACGGTTCAGTCTCACGAGGCATTCAACGTCTCCGCCAACCCCAACCCGGCCCGTGGCAGCACGCGAGCCTATCGAACGCGTTTAGCCATGGGATTTTTCCACCGCCCATCAATAGCCGTCCATATTGCCCACCCAGCTGGACAAAAACGTTAATCTGGCGTTACGTCATTTCGGCCACATTACCGTAACGTCACATTGAGAATTGCCGCAATAAGAACTTTGTTCTGCCATGGTCATGTGGAAACATCCTAGATTGCAAAACAATCGGATCAAACGATGCGCCGACATCCCCATCTTTTCCGCTTGACCTCGTCCGTCGCCGTGGGCGCCTTACTCTTGGATGCGGCCTGGCCGCTCGCGGCCATTGCGCAACCGGCACCACCGCCGTTGCCTTCGGCCCAAGGGCAGCCGGACCAGAACCAAGCTGATCCGCCGGCTCGGGTCGGCCGTATCGCCGCCATCACGGGCACCGTTTCGTTTCATAACGGGGGCGACACACAGTGGAGCACGGCTAGCGTCAACTATCCTGTAAGCTCTGGTAACGCGTTTTGGACCGAACCGTCGGCTCAGACACAACTGGAAATTTCTGATAGCCGTATCGCACTGGCCGGGGGCAGCGAGTTTGATGTTTACGCGCTTGATGCCAGCGGCCTGCAGGGGGTCGCGGCGCTTGGCGAGACCTATTTCCGCCTGAACGATCTCGCCCCGAACGAGATGTGGTCTTTGCAAACGCCACGTGGCCTAGTGCATCTGGGCGGTACGGGACGTTACGGGATCGTTGTTGGTACCACCGAGCAGCCGACGCTGGTCACCGTCATCGACGGATCGGCGCAGATCGAGGGCCCCGGTGTGTCACTCCAGGTAGGTCCCGGCCAAACCGCGACGATCAGTGGCACCGACAGCTTCCAGGGCAACGTTGGACCAGCGGTGCGCGACGCCTTTCTAATTGAGAGACTGAATGCGGAACAGCCACCGTCAGCTCCGGCATCAGTCCCGGCACAGGTAGCGGTGATGCCGGGTGGCTCCGACCTGTATGGCGTGGGGAGTTGGAGCCCGGCCCCGGAATATGGCCAGGTTTGGTATCCTCCGGTTTCGCAGGGCTGGGTGCCGTATCGCGACGGCCATTGGGCCTACGTCGCGCCTTGGGGCTGGACGTGGATTGATAACGCTCCCTGGGGCTTTGCGCCGTTCCACTATGGACGCTGGCTGCAAGTCGATGGTCGCTGGGGCTGGACTTCCGGCGAGGCCGTCGTTGCCGGGCCGCCGGTGTACGCGCCAGCATTGGTTGCATTCCTGGGCATCGGCGCGGGCGTCGCGCTCGGGGCCGCGCTGGCGTCGGGGTCGATCGGCTGGGTGCCTCTGGGCCCCCGGGAGCCGTTTCGGCCTTGGTATCATGCCTCCGATAATTATGTCCGCCGGGTCAACGTCAACCATGTCACGAACATCACCAACAACAACATCACGACTAACAATTTCGTAAATCGTGGCGCCGCGACTTCGATTCCGGCTGCCGCGATGATGGCATCACGTCCCGTGCAAGCTGTCGCTCGGCCGGTTACCGCCCAAGAGTTCTCAGCGGCACGGCCCATCGTTGGGCAGCAGCCGCTGCGTCCGACAGCGGCAACCGCCGGAGTTACGCCGGCCGTCGCCCGCCAGTTGAACCTGCCGCGTGGCGCTGTGGCTCGACCCCGCGCCGGGGCCGGTGGTGCGGGCGCAAGCGCCGGGCCCCGCCGGCACGGCCTTCGCCCGTCCAACGCTTGCGCCAGCGGGGGGATCCGGGCCAGGCAACACCGCAATCCGGCCGGCTGATAGTGGGCCGGGCACGCCAGAGCAGAATTGTCTGCCCCTTACCGCGCCCGGAGGTCGGCCGGTCACCGGTTCAGCACCCGGCACGGCGGAAACGACCCGCCCCGTGGTTGTGGCGCCCGCTGCTCGCCCTGGTGGGTCCCCGCCAACGGAACCGCGGGTGGTGCATCCGAGCGAGCATGCTCCTGAGCGCGCAGCACCCCTTGTTGCAACGCCCCGGGCGCCTCCGCCGACGCCCGAAGCGGCCCGGCCAATGCCTCAAGCAGCCCCCCTGCAGCCGCATCCAGAGCCCCGGGGCGTCGCCCCGCCCGTAGCCAAGCCGCAGCCCGAGGCGCGACCTGCCGCACCCCCTCCACCTAGACCGGAGCCCCCACGAGCTGCCGCACCCCCTCCACCTCCGTCTCGACCGGAACCCCCACGACTGGCCGCGCCGCCTCCACGGCTAGCCCCCGCGGCGCTTCCACCACCGGCGCCACGGGCAGAGCCGCCTGCGAGGCAAAAGCGGCCAGACGAACATTAGTGGGAAGCGGCTGCGGATGGTCCGGCCAATTCGATTCACGCCACCGTGCCCTAACGCGGCACTCTAGGCTTGTCGGATGACGCCGATTAATCAGACGCCGACCATCACGTCAGACGCCTTGATAACCGCCGTGGCCTTCATGAGCAGCTTTGTTGGCGATAGAGGATGTAATCGTCATTGACGGCGACACTGCGATTGTAACGTGCGTAGTAGTCGAACCTGGCGTTACCGCCTTGATGGTGCTGGCAATCTGGTTGCGAGCGAGAGGCCAGTGAGAAACGATCTTCAACCAGGTAGTACCTGTGATCGACGTCGACTTGACGAGCGCCATAACATCCTTGCCAATCGCAAGGGACAGACGCTCGATCGCGTCGGGTGTTACCCGCGCGAGTAAAGCCCCCTGATCCGGTAGAATAACCTCCACCAACGCGATGTGCTCGATCGCGTCTGGGGTAATCGCACGCACACGGCCCGCAATCACATTATGGACGCTCGTTAGCCCGGGCGGGACCGCAGCCAGGATTATTTCGCGCGCCGGAATGCGAAGCCGCAAATGCGAACCCAACGCCCTGTCAAGCAATGGGACCCAAAGCAAGACGCTCCCGGCGCGTAGGCCAGTCAACTGGCGTGACGGATCATGCGCCTCGACACTAGCTGTCAGCACTGCCCCAGAATCGTCGCGATTAGCTAATGAAACGTCACCGCGAGTGACGATTTCTTCAAACTGCCCCGCTGCAACCACTTGGCCTTTCTCCAGTAAGACAAGTGTGTCGGCCAGGCTGGCGAGCTCTTCGGTTGAATGCGTCACATAAAGAATAGGCAGCTTCAATACGGTCTTAAGTCGCGCCAAGAAGGGAAGGATTTCCAATTTACGCTGCTCGTCGAGACTCGACAGCGGCTCGTCCATTGCCAAGAGCGTCGGTTGGGCGAGGAGTGCTCGCCCTATGGCAACACGTTGGCGCTCCCCGCCTGAGAGCGATAGCGGCCTTCGGGCCAACAGATGTCCGATGCCAAGAAGCTCGACGACATCGTCAAAAGCGATTGAACCCGGCCCCGAACGGCGGCTGCCGAAGAGCAAGTTCTTTAATACCGACATATGCGGGAACAGCCGGGCATCCTGGAAGACCATGCCAATTCGGCGGCGCTCGACAGGTAATGTCCGGCCGGCCTGAGTATCCGCCAATACCGTGCCGTCGAGTACGATCCGACAATGGTCAGGCCGCAGAAGGCCGGCGACCGCCATAACGACCGTGGACTTCCCGCACCCGGAAGGTCCGAACAGAGCCGTAACGCCAGGCGTAGGCGCTTCGAACTCAACTTTCAGAGCCAAATTGGTAAACTTGTGGTCGAACCGGACAGAAAAACTCACCGCCCCACCAAGACCCGCAACCGACGGCTGACCCACTCCGAGGCAAGCAATCCACCGATTGCCAGAATGACCGCAATCAACGACAGGCGGGCCGCTACCTCCTCGCCTCCAGGGGTTTGCAGCGCAGCATAAATCGCAAGAGGAAGCGTCTGCGTTTCTCCAGGAATGCTACCCGCAAAGGTGATTACGGCGCCGAAGTTGCCCAGGCATGATGCGAACCCCACGATACCCCCGACCAGCACTCCGGGGGCGGCAAGCGGCAGGGTGACATTAAAAAATCGATCGATCGGGCCCGCGCCCAGGGTCCGCGCGGCCTGTTCCAACCCTGGGTCTACGAATTCTAACGAGAGACGGATGGCCCGCAGCATTAATGGAAATGACATTACTGCGCAGGCGAGCGACGCTCCGGCGGCAGTGAACACGAGCCGAATCCCAAACAACGACTGTAGCCAGGAACCGACCGGCCCGCGCACACCGAATATCATCAGCAACAGCCAACCGACAACGACAGGCGGCAAGACCATCGGCAGATGGACCAGGGCATCAAGGATGGAACGACCGTAGAAGCGGCCCCGAACCAACAACCAAGCGAACAGCACGGCGACAGGTAATCCAAAGACGACGCTATATGCCGAGACCCGGAGCGTCAGCAATACAATATCCCACTCTTCCGGCGACAGTATGTTCATCCCTATGACCACTACTCGGTGGAACAGCCGAAGCGGGCGAAAATCGTCTGGCCTTCGGGACCCGCGATAAAATCCAACGCCGAACGTGCCTCGGGCGTATCGCCCGCCCAAGTTATCGCGAACGGGTAGTTGATGGGGGTGTGGCTATTAGGAGGAAAAGTGCCCACAACGGCAACCCGGGATGAGGCTGCCGCGTCGGTGGCGTACACGATGCCTGCGGGCACCTCGCCGCGCTCGACCAACAACAGCGCGCTTCGGACATTTTCGGCGGGTGCCAAATGTTTACTTGCGCTGCCCCAAACGCCAAGACTGGTCAGCGCCTGCTTTGCATAGCGTCCCCCGGGCACGTGGCCCGGGTCGCCTACCGCCAGCCGCCCCGTTCGACCGCGCAGGCCCACGAGATCGAAGTTTGGCTTCAGGTCGATCTCTTGTGGATGCTCCTTCGGGGATTTCTCCTTCGGAACGATCAA
Source organism: uncultured Alphaproteobacteria bacterium (assembly GCA_963819345.1). Taxonomy (GTDB): domain Bacteria; phylum Pseudomonadota; class Alphaproteobacteria; order Acetobacterales; family Acetobacteraceae; genus Rhodopila. Next base: position 103,620 of record CAWFVX010000010.1, on the reverse strand, counting down.
CTCCAACTGCGTCGACACCACGTCGCGTCGAGATGCCGCATCAATCAGATGACGGTCAATGGCCCACTTCATCCAGGCATCGTCCGCCGAGGCGAAGATGTTTGCCCCGGCGCCGTGATCGAGCTGGCGCGCGAGCGTCGAGCTGGCCGCGAACGACAGGCTCAACGCCGATGATCCTTCGCCACCCAGGCTTGGTCTATGGCTTTCATCGCCGCACTCAAACTGGCCGCCGGGAATACCGTCAGCCAAGCTGGCTGCGCGGTAGCGTGCATTATAAAAGAAAAACCGAGCAGGAGCGGGATTAGGCAGCGCATCTCATCGCTCCGGTGGCGGAGACGGTACAGCGAAACTCGACGTTTAAAGCCGAAGAACCGCAAGAAGCAGCCCTAGCGACCCTGATCGGCTGCGCTTACTAGGCGCTACTCCCGTCTTAGCATAGCGGGAGCGCCCGTAAAGCCCCGTGGTCGGACCGATAGCAAATTGAAGTCGGAATGGTGCCGGCGCAACTAGGTTGGGCAGTTTGCCTGCCGTCTCAAAACCACTTCATGGCGGAGTGACAACGTTAGCGGCGGGAAGTTTGGCGCTGGGGGCGCCCTCGCCACTACTATCTCCGGCCCAGGCCTCGCCGCCGTGTCATTGTCCGGTATATCCCGCGATGCCTGCGGTTCCATCAGGATGGACCGAGCCGTCGGGGCCAAGGCCCCAGCGTCCGTTCGACCCGCTCCAGCGGTACACCCAACCAGCGACCAGCGCAGATCGAGACCCAGCGCGCCATGGTTATACCGACAGTTTTCATTGTGCCCACAAACCCATCTCATGAGCCGGCTTCGAGTGTCGGCGATGTCAAAATACTGTCATCCCCGAGTGACTGCGATATCCATCATGCACTCATTATCGCGACGCAACAGAAGCGAGACAGTAGCGGCCCAAAATTACGCTGCCAATTCAACTACGAGGTGCATTGAACCGCCGGCGTTTCCCGTATCATGGCTTGCAGGGTTGACATTTCCGCATCATCGTTACGGCATAACGGATATAGCGGCGTTTTCGTTATTGCACGTCGGATGCAGCCGCGCGCGATGTTCGATTCTGGCGAGTAAGCGCGATGGCAGATCGGATGAAATGCCTGGCTATCTCGACGGCGCCGGGACTGTCGGTGATCGCGCCTGCCGGCGCGCAGTCGGTCGACGAACTAAAGGCGATGGTCTGAAACTGCAGCAGCGGGTCGAGCAGCTTGAGGCAAACCAACGCGTCATGCCACAGCCACAGAAAGCTCGGCCCGTACCTGCGCGTCCTACATTCGTAGCACAGGGCTCCTCACCGGTTCAGCTCAAAGCGGCTCAGCCTGCCGCAGAGCAGGCTCAGAAGTCGGCCGCCGAAGCCCAGCAGAAACCGGGCGGCAGCTTTCGTATTCACGGCACCGAAACGGTTATGCGAGCTTACGGCTTTATGAAGCTAAACGGCTCCGAGGATTTGACGACGTTCAACCCCAGCGATGCACTATCCGCGCAATCAATTCCGCTGTTCGGCGCGGCCGCTCAGCATCAGGGCGGCGGCTCGCAAATGAGCGTCGGCCGGTCGCGCTTAGATCTCGAAACATGCACCCTTGTGAATGACACCTACGGCGATTTCCACACCCTCTTGGAGATTGACTTTGCCGGCCAGATTACGAGTCTGACCACCCAAGCCACGACCAGCGGCTACACGCCTCGGCTTCGTAAGGCCTATGCCCGACTTCGGCAAACCCGTTGGCGGTTGCGGCGCAGTCCTGCTGGGCTAGGAGAGAGCTCCCTCTACAACGACAATCCGCTGTTGCCGATTCAATGGTTAAACGACCTGACGTTTGTGGGCGTGTCCAACGTCCGTCAGGCTCAATTCCGTTACATACGGCTTCAGCGGCGGGCTTACCGGAGCCTTCGACGTCGAAGCGCCATACAGCGACACCACCACGACAACCGGAACCAGCTTCCCCGACAGCAACGGCGGGTCTGGATTGGTTGGCGGTATTCGCCGGACTTCACCGGTCGCCTCGCGACGAAGCAGGGGTGGGGCTTGCTCGCGCCGCGGGGTTTGATACGGCCACAGATCGACCTAAACAACGAGAGAGTATCGGCAACCAGCGCACAGTTCAATAAGTCCACCACCGGCTTTGGCGCAGGCTTGACCGGTTTGGTCAATCTGCTGGATGGCGGCTCTTAGCACGGCATCCCGCGAGCGCGCAGCATCCGGCGCCGCGGATAGGTAACCTTTGGTTAACCCCGCCCTCCTACACTCCCGCAAGGCGGCTTGCTTCCAAGTCTGTCGCTCAGCTGGGAGGCCCCGCGTCAACATGCACTTTGCCAGCCTACCGGTCGTCAACGCACCGAAAATTGACGTCGAACACAAAGCCGTTCTGACATATCAGGCGATGGCCGATTCTGACGACATCGTGCTGATCCTTGAGCACGACGGCGCCGCTGCAAATGATGCCGTCATAGTAGGGAGCAACGCTGCTTTTCGGCGCGCCTCGGGATATTCCGACGATCAGCTTCTCGGCCACATGGCGAGAGACTTGTTCCCCGACCGAGAGCAAGCCGACTGCCTGATGAAGGCTGTGCGTGAAAAGGGCTCACTTCGGTCCGAGCTTGCCTGCAGCCAGGCGGGTGGGGCAACCTTCATGCTGGGCATGCATTTGATGCCGGCGCCAGCCCGCACGGCTGGAAAGGCCTGCTTTGTAATTCTTGGACGCGACATTACTGCGGCGGTCCAGGCAAGGCAGATGCAGGAGGCGATCCAACACCTGCTAGCGAAGGTCTTCAGCTCCGTCGATGCCGCGGTGCTGATTATCAACGGCGCCGAGCGCATCGTCATGACCAACCGAGGGTGCGATCTGCTGCTGGGTTACGCGCCGAACGCTTTGGTCGGACGGGCTTCAATCGAGATGGTGGTCCCCGATGCACGGACTCAAGTCACGGCGCTCGTCGAACAGCATAAGGCGGACGAGCACGACCTTATCTATTCGACGACGGTGAGGCGAGCGGACGGGACAGACCTAAAAGTGTCGGTATCCTCGGTGATAGCAAGGACAGCCGATGCGAAAAAGTTCCGCATCGTCACGGTAAGGTCGATCGCTGATGGAAGCGGCGGATCCGACGTCCGGAGCGAAAGTGTCGGTCGAATCAAGCTGGTCGGTCTCGATGGCGTGCGCACCGCATTGGGAGACCGCTGGCCGATGATGGTAGAGCGCGTGATGGCAACGGCCGAGTCGGTCATCAAGCGGCACTGCGGGCCCCAGGACAGTTTCTCGCGCGCGGACGATACCAGTTTCCTGATGTGTTTCGGCGCATTGAGCGAAGAGGAGTCGTCGTTTCGCGCGGCGATGATCGGCCGCGAGATCCGCAATCGGCTGATCGGCCAAGGCGAAGACGCCGACAACGCCTACGTGCGGTCGATCGCGGCAGTGGTGCGTTATCCCGACCAGCGCGAATCAACTGCGGCTTTCCAAGCTACATTATTGAATGGCTTAGACAAGCAAATCGAACGGCTTGAGCAGGAATCCAGACAAACTTTGTTAAACGTATCGGCGAGCTCCGCGTGCGATCTGGCGTCGATCTTTGGGCGTGATGCGTCGCAGGTCGTCGCGCGGCAGGTCCTCATCCCCGCGAAAACCCAACATCAGATCGTGTGTGCGTTGGCAGTCTTGCCGAGGGAGGAATTCAGGCCTTCGACCCAGATGGGCTGTTGTTCAAACTCGCGGCGACACAGGCGATCGCTGGCCTGGCGAAGGGCGATGTGATGCCGCTGCTGGTCGAGATCAGTTTCGAGATCTTTGCCACACGTGCCGCCACCGAGCGTTTTTTCGCGACGTGTGCCAAGATCGACCGGAGGGTGAGTGGGCGCCTGATCGTGCTGTTAAGTTCACTGCCAGAGGGTCTGCCGAGGTCGCGACTGCAGGACTGCATCAACCGCTTACGACCGTTCTGTCGTGGCGTAGGGTGCCTAGTCTACGATTTGGCGGAAGTGTTGCGATTCGATGTCTCGAATGGTTTCAATCCCATCGTAGCCTTGTCCGGCGCGGCGTGCACTGGCAGTGCAGCCGGAAACCTTAAGGGGCTTTTCACCTCACTACAGAGCCGCCGAGCCAAAGTTCTCATTCATGAGACCGAAACTGAGAAAGATGCGGCTGCATTCCGAGCACTCGGGGCCGACATGATCTCCATGAAACGGCCTGAGACGCCCACGCGATGAGGGACGGTGATCTAATCGAAATCCTTTATTAAATCACGATACGCGGACCGCTGCTGCGCCCCGCGGTAGAGCCAGACACCTTTTCCCACACCCGGGCGGCGAGCGCGCCGTAGGCCCTCGCCGCGTCACTGTCGGGGGTCGAGGCCGAAATCGGTGTTCCGGCGTCGGACGCCACGCGGATATCGAGCAGCAACGGGATCTCGCCCAGGAATTCCGCGCCTAAATGAGCAGCCTCGGCCTTGGCGCCGCCGTGACCAAAGATATCCGCGCGATGGCCGCAGTTGGGGCAGCAGTAGAAGCTCATATTCTCGACCAGGCCCAGCACGGGTACATTGGTCTTTTCAAACATCCGCACGCCGCGGCGTGCGTCGATCAGCGCGATGTCCTGCGGCGTCGAGACGATCACTGCCCCGGTCAATGCCACCCGCTGCGCCATGGTGAGCTGGGCGTCGCCGGTGCCGGGGGGCATGTCGATCACCAGAATGTCGAGCGCACCCCATTCGACCTGCCCCATCATCTGCTCCAGCGCGCCCATCACCATCGGGCCGCGCCAGATCATCGCGGTTTCCTCGTCAACCAGGAAGCCGATCGACATGCAGGATAAGCCCCACGCCTGGAGCGGGATCATTTTGTCGCCGCGGACCTCGGGCTTGCGATTGATCCCGACCATCCGCGGCAGACTTGGGCCATAGATATCCGCGTCCAGCAAGCCGACTTTATGACCCTGTCTGGCCAATGAAACAGCGAGGTTGACCGCGACCGTGGATTTGCCGACGCCGCCCTTGCCGGATGCGACGGCGACGATCGCCTTGACCTCCGGCAGCAGAAGCGCCTGCTTTCCGCTTTGGCCCGCGTGACCGCCCGGACCCTGGTGGCTGTGGCTTGCCGCCGCAGCCGGTGCAGCCGGCGGCTTATGAGCGGTCAGAATGGCGGTCGCGTTGGTCACGCCTGGCTGACGCATCAGGACGGCCTCAGCCTCTCGCCGCACCGGCTCCATCGCCGCGGCATGGGCTCGGTCGGTAAGCAGCGTCGCCTGCACCAGGCCGCCGCGCACCTCGATCGCCTCCACCAGGCCGGCGGTGACGATATCCCGTCCAGAGGCCGGATCTTTGATCGTGCGCAGCGCGGCACGTAGGGCATCCGGAGAGGTATCGGCCATGCTTATATAACCCTTATCTTGCAAACCTCACACGGCGGGCGGATAAACAGCCCACCGCGTGCGCTTGTCCAGATCGATATGGCGCATCGCAGCGTTTCCGCCAACGGCTCGCGTAGCCGGAGATTGAATTGGCGAGTCGACAGGAGCCATCCCGATATGCCTTGGAATAACGGCGGTCCCGGTCCGTGGGGCAAACCGTCCGGCTCCGGCGGAGACGGCGACAAGAAACCAACGCCGGGCCCATGGGGGAATCCAGGCGCCAACAAAGGCGGCACCGGCGACGGCGGTGGGGAGCGTCCTGATCTGGATCGTGGTGCACCACGCCCCGGCGGCCCGTTCGGCGGCGGCGGTGGACCGTTCGGCGGTGGTAATCAGCCGGACCTCGACCGGCTGATCGCGCAGGCTCAGGCCTATATCCGCAGCCTTTTGGGCGGCGGATCAGGCCGCGGTTCCGGCGGCCGCGGGTTCGGCGGCTTCGCCAACAGCCGTGGCCTGGTTCTGCTGTTACTGGCGGTCGTCGTGCTTTGGGTCGGCAGCGGCTTCTATCGCGTGCAGCCGGACGAGCAGGGCGTGGTTTTGCGGTTCGGCGCCTACTCGTATTGGACGCCGCCCGGTCTGCATTGGCACGTTCCCTGGCCGGTCGAAGAAGTGGAGCTTCCGACCGTTACTCGCATCAACCGCACCGAAATCGGCTACCGCTCGGCGCCCGGTGGCAATGTCGAAACCGGTCAGGATACCGCGGGTCGCGACGTCCTCGCCGAGAGCCTGATGCTGACCGGCGACGAGAACATCATTGACATCGATGTCGCCGTGTTCTGGCGCATCAACGACGCGCCTTCGTTTCTGTTCAACACCGCCAATCCGGAAACGCTGGTGCGTGGGGTGGCGGAGAGCTCGATGCGGGAGGTGATCGGCCGTACGCCGATCCAGCCCGCCCTTGGGCCATTGCGCGGACAAATCGAGGCCGACGTTCTCAAGCAGACCCAGGAGATTTTGGATCGCTACAAAGCCGGGGTGGAGATCACCCAGGTGCAGTTGCAGAAGGTCGATCCTCCAGCCGCGGTAATCGAAAGTTTCCGCGACGTCCAGCGCGCCAATACCGATGCCGAGCGGATGCGCAATGAGGCTGAGTCTTACCGCAATGACATCGTGCCGCGGGCCCGCGGCGACGCCGCTCGCATCGTTGCGGAGGGACAAGGTGCCAAGGCGGCGGCGGTCGCGCAGGCTAACGGTTCGACGCAACGCTTTGACAACGTGTTGAAAGCTTATCAGGCGGCCAAGGATGTGACCCTGCGCCGGATGTATTTGGACACCATGGAGGATGTACTCGCGCATTCGCAGCCGTTGGTGGTCGATGACAAGCTGCGCGGCCTGGTGCCGTTTCTGCCATTGAACGTGCCGCCCCCGGCGGCGGTCATCCCGCCCGCACCGGCTTCGTCGGCCTCCGTCGGCACCACCCGATGAACCGGATCACCATCGCCGGCCTCGCGCTCGTCGTGGTGTTGGTCATCATCGCCAGCGCCAGCTTGTTCACTGTGACACAGACCGAGCAGGTGCTGGTCGTGCAGTTCGGCAAGGTTGTGCGCTCGATTGAGGATCCCGGGCTGCACGCCAAATGGCCCGTCGCACAGAACATCATCAGCTTCGACAAGCGGCTGCTGGCGGTCGAACTTCCCGGCGAGGAAGTGATCCTGGGCGATCAGCGCCGGTTGATTATCGACACATTCACCGTCTTCCGCATTACCGATCCGCTGCGCTTCTACCAGGCCATTGGGCCGATCCCCGAAAACATCCGCGGCCGGCTCAACTCCGTCGTCACCGGCAGCCTGCGGCGCGTCCTCGGCAACAACAAGCTGCTGGACGTACTCTCGGCCGATCGGGAGCGGATCATGTCCGCGATCCGCGGTCAGGTAAACACCGAGATGGAGAACTTCGGCGTCACCATCGTCGACGTTCGGATCCGGCGCGCCGATCTTCCGCAGGAGAACACCCAGGCAATCCTGTCGCGGATGCAGTCGGAACGCCAACGGGTCGCCGCCCAGGCCCGCGCTGAGGGCGCGGAAGCCTCGCAGCGCATCAAGGCCGATGCCGAACGGGAGCGCACGGTGCTGGTGGCGGACGCAAAGGCTACCGCCGACAATCTACGCGGCGAGGGGGAGGGCGAGGCGACCAACGTCTACGCCAAGGCGTTTGGTCAGGATCCGGCATTCTTCTCTATCTGGCGCACATTGCAAGGCTATCGCGACATCTTCGACAGCGGCGCGGCGCGATTGGTGGTGTCGCCTGACAACGATTATTTGAGGTATCTACAGGCGCCCCCTCCTGATCCATCACGCCCCGATCCTTCACGATAAGAAATCGTGCCAGATCAACCGGTGTCTTACGCCGGATAAGTTGCTAGCCTTGCTTACCAGACCATATATGGCTCATTCGCCAGGAAAAATTTATCATGCGCCTGTTTCGTTCTTCCGCCGTCCGCGTCGCTCTGCTCGGTGTGTCCTTCGCCCTGGTAACGCCGTCCATTCTATTGGTTCGGCCTGTGCTCGCACGGTCCGCGCCGGACAGTTTCGCCGACCTTGCAGCCAAGCTGCTGCCTGCCGTGGTCAACGTATCGTCCACGCAGATGGTCACGGCGAAGAATGGCGCGCCTGGCCCCGGAGCCGGTCCGGAGGTACCGATTTTCCCGCCTGGCTCCCCCTTCGAGCAATTCTTCAAGGATTTCCTCAATCGTAATCATGGCGGGCAAGGCGGTGGCGGTGGCGGTGGGTGACAACCCGCCGGCGGCACGGCGAGCGCAGAGCCTCGGGTCGGGGTTCATCGTTGACCCAGCGGGCTACGTGGTCACCAACAACCATGTTATCGAAGGCGCCGACGAGGTCTCGGTCACGCTGCAAGATAACACCGTGCTGAAGGCAGAGATCGTCGGACGCGACGAGAGCGGCGACATCGCGTTGCTCAAGGTGAAAACCGACAAGCCGCTGACGACCGTCGATTTTGGCGACTCCGCGCAGTCTAGGGTCGGCGACTGGGTGCTGGCGATCGGCAACCCGTTCGGGCTGGGCGGCACTGTGACGGCGGGCATCGTCTCGGCGCGCGGCCGCGATATCCATCAGGGCCAATACGACGACTTCCTGCAGACTGACGCGGCGATCAACCGCGGCAACTCCGGTGGGCCGCTGTTCAATATGGACGGGCAGGTTATCGGCATCAACACGGCAATCTTCTCTCCGTCCGGCGGATCGATCGGCATCGGGTTTTCCATCCCGTCCAACATGGCCAAGAACATCGTCTCGCAATTGAAGGCCTACGGGCATCCGCGGCGTGGCTGGTTGGGCGTGAAAATCCAGCAGGTAACGCCGGAGATCGCCGAGAGCCTGGGTCTGAAGGACGCCAATGGCGCGATGGTCGCGGGTGTCACCGATGGCGGTCCCGCCGAGAAGGCGAAGATCCGCGGCGGTGACGTCATCCTGAAATTCGGCGGCCAAGACGTGAAGGAGATGCACACCCTGCCACGCATCGTGGCGGACGCAGAGGTCGGCAAGGAAGTCCCGGTTGTGCTGTGGCGCGACGGCAAGGAGGTCACTGTCCAGACGGTCCTGGCGGAACGGCCGGCCGACGCAGAGCTCGCTGCGACTGACACCGGGGGCAAACCGTCGACCGACTCCACGAAGCCCACGGATATCACCGGACTGGGGCTGAAGGTCGCACCCGTGAGCCAGGATTTGAAGGACAAGTTCCAGCTTGGTGCCGATCAGAAGGGCGTGGTTATCACGGACGTCGCGCCGAACACCGCCGCGGCGGAGCGTGGCCTGAAGCCGGGTGACGTGATTGTCGAGGTACAGCAAGCTGAGGTGACGGCGCCCGCCGACATTCAGAAGCAGGTCGATGCTGCGCGGAAAGCGGACCGCAAGAACGTCCTGATGCTGATCCAGCGGGAGGGCGGCGTCCAATACGTGCCGCTGTCCATCACCAAGAGCCCCGACGGCAAGGACAAGCAGCCGGGATAGGCCTCGCTGACATTGGGTCTACTCGGCCTGGTGGCAGCAGACGCACATCTTGTTGCCATCCGGGTCCCGGAAGTACGCCCCGTAGTAATCGGGATGATAGTGCGGCCGTAAGCCGGGCGGCCCCTCGCACTGTCCGCCACCGGCCAGTGCGGCGGCGTGACTTCGACCGACGACGTCCCGGTTTTTTGCCAGCAGTGCGATCATTTGTCCGTTTCCGGGACTTGCCGGTTCACCGTCGTAGGGGTGGCCGATAAGGAAGAGTGGTCGATCGGCAGTTGGGTGCTTCCAGCCGGCCCAGGGGATTTTGGGGTCGCTGAATTTTAAGTCCAACCCCAATGTCCTCATCACCCCGTTATAAAAGGCAAGGGCTCGGTGGAAGTCGGTGACTCCGACAAAGACATGAGACAGCATGGGCAACTCCGGTTATAAGCGGTGGCCATGACTTGGTCGGCCCGACAATACAGCAGCTTCGAGAGAGAGCGCACCCGCCCGGTGCGGGACCTGTTGAGTGGGGTCGAAACGAGCGGCGTTAAGCGCGCCGTTGATCTCGGCTGCGGTCCGGGCAACTCGACCGAAGTACTGGTGGATCGCTTTCCGTCCGCAGAGGTGAGCGGGTTGGACAGTTCCGTCGATATGATCGACGCGGCGCGTAAGCGGTTGCCTGGCTTACGCTTTGATCTCGGCGGCATCGCGACGTGGGACGCCGCCGGGTCATTCGACGTGATTCTGGCGAATGCGGTTCTGCAATGGCTACCGGATCATGAAGCGCTCATGCCTCGGCTGATCGGGAAGTTGGCAGACGGCGGCGCTCTGGCGGTGCAGATCCCGGACAACCTGGAGGAGCCGGCGCATCGGCTGATGCGACAGGTGGCGGCGGCGGGACCGTGGGCGAGAAAGTTGGCGGATGCAGTCGGGGCTCGAACCCCAAGGCAGGGTGCAGCTTGGTATTATTCGTTGCTGCGCAGCTATGCCGACAAAGTTGATGTCTGGACGACAACCTACCATCACGTCCTGATCGGCGGGGTCGATGCGGTGGTGGAATGGTTTAAAGGCAGCGGATTGCGGCCATTCTTGGCACCGCTCGATCCGGCTGAGACTGTCGAGTTCCTGGCGGAATATCGTCTCGCGCTCGTAGACGCTTATCCGCCGTTGCAGGACGGCTCCGTGCTGCTGCCATTCCCCCGGTTATTTATTGTCGCGACCCGATAGGCCCGCGTCGAGCAGCCGCTTCGCGACCGGCCCAGCCCAAATTTCGCAACTCGACCCTGACTTCCGAATTTCTGCTTTCCCGTGATACCAAAAAGCTCGAAGCATCGAGGCAGGTGGCTAAGAGGTGACGCCGGAGGCGCTGTGGCTAGGCATGCGCCGACTGCCGTGAGGTTCGCCTCATAGCGTATCTGTTTCAACGCCAGCTCGATTTGCCGCTGCTTTTCACCGGCCTCGACGGCATGGCCCGAACGCGAACCGAGGCTAAGCGTCGCCATCGGCGGGGAGACATCGGGCTCTCGGCGCGGCCCCTTACCTGACCGCGGGCCGATACAGTTCATCGGTAAAATCGGGCAGAACATCTCCGACCATGCGATGACGCAATGTGTCCAGGTTGTCGCGGAACAGATCAGCACTAATCCGGCCAACGATAACTGGAAGATCACGTTTCATACTCGGAACATCGCCGATTGGCAATCCGAAGCTCAGAAACCCGGCCGGGTTCTGCACATGAATATGCGAGAGAAGCGGCGAAGCACCCGGGGTCTTTTCCAGTAATTCGTGCCCTGCACCCAAATACGGATAGTAACCGAGCATTTCGTCTTGCTCGTCTCGAGACGGCGTATATCGATCGCGCCAAAGCAGGATCTGCCCAACAAAATCAGCCAACTCCGGCCGCGATGCCAGATCCGGAGAATAGCCAGTGCCGGCGATCACGAAATCCAGGCGATAGGTCGTGCCATTGATCGTGGTTTCGATTTTATCGCTGCGCTCCGTCGCATTGGACCAAGGTGCGGAAAGATGAAGATGGAAATTGGCGTGTTTGACGGTGCGCTCGATCGCGTCGGTCGTCGGGGTCGATCCAAAGCGGAAATACCGGATCGCCTGATGCCATTTGTCCGCGTCCGGAAGCTGATAGTAATTGTCATAGGCCCCAGGAAACGCCCGCGCTCGGGTCACCGGTATCGAGGCGATCGTGTCGCGCCGCGCGAACAGGTGAACCTCGGTAGCGCCGTGCTCCAGCGCCACGCCTGCCGCGTCAAACGCAGCTGCCGCCGCGCCCACCACGCCCACAGCCTTGCCCTGCAGAGCGGCGAAGTCGATCACGTCCTCGGTGTGCGCGTAGGAGTCCGGGGTCAGGTTCCTCGTCAGCACATCCGGAATAAACTTACCGCCCCCGCCAAAGAACCCCGTCGCCAAAACGATCTTTCTCGTCGTTTCTGTCCTGGCACCGCTGGACGTATCTAGGTGCAGCCGAAAATGATCACCCATCGGTTCAATCCGCGTCAGGCGCGTTGCGTAGCGTGGGTTGATCCCGAGAAATCGCCTATACCAGCTAATATAATTGGCCCAATCAATGCGTTCGATACGATCGATCGCGGTATACGCCGCCTGCCCGTGGCGTGCTTCATACCACCCCTGGAAACTCAGCGCCGGAATCCCAAGCTCCGGTCCAGGCAGCGCCTTTGGAGTGCGCAGAAGGTTCATCCGTGCCGCATTCAGCCAGATACCGGCCGCTTTCTCGTCCGGTGCCGCTTCCAGTATCGAGACCTTGCCGATGCCGGCGCGGCGCAGTGCGAAAGCCAGCGCGCACCCGGTTTGGCCGCCGCCGATGATCGTGACGTTATGGTCGATGTCGGGGCGATCCGGAACCCAGTTCGCCGGATCGGGACCCATCAGGCGGAGCGCCGCCCGTGCTTCGGCGTCAGGGTCGGATGGCTGGTTCATCGGCGGTTCCTGTTCCTGAATTGCTCACCCCAACCGCGGCAACACCTGGTCCGTCAGCATCACGAAACTCTCGTGGCTGAGCGGCGCGCACAGCAGGTAATCCAGCCCGGCCTCTTCCCGCAGTGCCAGCACCTGGTCGACCACCCGATCGGGCGTGCCATGCAGGATCACCTGACCGGTGTAGTGTTCGACCATATCCCCGCCGGGATAGACCCGTGCCTCCTGCACCACCGCGTTGTGCCGCGGCCCGACATAGGACGCCGTCAGCCAGCCGGCACCACGCCGAGCCACCGCCTCGGCCTTGGCGTCACTGTCGGCCAGGGCAACGAAACGCGCCATCGGAATGTCGCGGCCGGCGGGCGAGAACCCACCCGCTAACAACCCCTGCTCGTAGTAGCGCCGCTTCTCCCCAAGTTCCTCGAATGTGGAATGCGGGTCCATCAGGATGGAGAAGCCGCGGCCCGCGGCCCAAAGGATCGCCGGCCTGGAACTCGCGGCCATCCACACCGGCAGCGGAGACTGTGCCGGCTTCGGCAGAACCTCGACATCCTCGAAGCGGAAATACTGTCCCGCGTAGTTCAGCCGCTCCTCGCTCCACGCCCGCAGCACGATCTCCACGGCTTCCCGAAATCGAGACGTGCTTTCTTCCGGCGCCACACCGAACGCGGTGAATTCTCCACGCGAAAATCCGCGGCCGGCACCCCAGTTCACCCGGCCGCCCGACAACACGTCCAGAAGAGCCACTTCCTCGGCAAGCCGCAACGGATGGTAAAACGCGGCGAGCGACACCGCGGTGCCGATCCGCAACCGCCGGGTCCGAGCCGCGGCAAGCGTCCCCATCATGTGGACCGACGGACACACGCTAAAGCTGGAGAAATGATGCTCCGCCAGCCAGACCGCGTCATAACCGGATCGATCCATGATCTCGATGCGATGAACCGCCCGGTCATACACCGTGGCCAGATCGACCCGCCGCTCCGGCCAACTGAAGAACTGCAGGACGCCGAGCTTCATCGATCCGCAACTTCAACGCGGGGATAGAACGACGCCCGGTCGGCGGCGGGCGCCATCCCTCTGCTCAGGCCGCCAGCCGGACCGGAAGTTCTTTTATCCCACGCAGGAAGTTCGAATACGCATAGACCGGCTTCCCAAGCACCTCGATCTCCAGGTCGCGCCGGATGATCTCCTCCCACAAAATCTTCAGTTGCATCTCCGCGAGCCGATTGCCCAGGCAGCGATGGATGCCGAACCCAAACGACAGATGCTCGCGCGGCCGGGGGCGGTCGACGATGAACTCGTTGGGCCGATCGATGACCGTGTCGTCGCGGTTGCCCGAGATATACCAAACGACGACCTTGTCGCCTTTCTTGATCACCTTGCCGCCGAAGTCCACGTCCTCCAGTGCGGTCCGCCGCATGTGGATCACCGGGGTCTGCCAGCGAACGATCTCCGGCACCGTGTCGGTCACCAGCGACGGATTGGCACGCAGTTTCCGCATCTGATCGGGGAACTGGCTCAATCCCCACAGCCCGCCGGACATCGAATTGCGCGTCGTGTCGTTGCCGCCGACCAGGAACAAGGTCAGGATACCCATCCGCTCCCGTAACGACAACTTGTTCATGGTGTCACTGTGCGCAAGAATTGAGATGATGTCGAAGCTTGGCGGCAACTTCGCCCGCTCCTCCCACAGCTTGTTCAGACGCTCGGTGTACTGCAGCTGGATCGCAAACCGCTCCGCTTCCGACTTCACCAGCGCACCCGGCGCATTGATGTCGGTGATCACCACCTCCGACCAGTAAACCAATTGCCGCCGGTCCTCGACGGGATAATCGAACAGCGTGCAAAGCATCATCGAGGTGAGCTCGATCGAAACGCGGTCGACCCAGTTGAAAGTCTCGCCACGCGGAAGCGCTCCGAGCACCTGACCGGTGCGCTCCCGGATCAAGGTCTCCATCTTCGCCAGATTGATCGGATTAACCGTCGGACTGACCACCAGCCGATGCTCATCGTGATCCGGCGGATCGAGCAAAATGAAGCTCGGCCGCTCGTAGCCTGAGGGGATGTCCTCGATCCTGATCCCGCCAAGCTCCCAACTGGACGAGAAGGCCCTATGATTTACCTCAAGGTGGATGATGTCCTTGTACTTGGTGATGGCCCAATAAGGCCCATACGCACTGTCCGCTACGTAGTGCACCGGATCATCGCGACGGAGCCGCTCGAAATACGGCTCCCAGACGTCGTCGAAATAGAGTTGCGGATCACTGACGTCGATCTGGTCAAGCGGCACAGTCGCGGCATGCAGGCGATGATCGAAGCTGACTGGAGCATCCACTATTTTTCTCCCTGATGGTGTGTTTGTGCACAACGGCAATCGGATTATTGGCGCTTCGGCCAGCCACGGATCGGCTTAGCGCAGGATCGTCCAGCACTTCACAGGACGGTCCGGTCAATGTCAAACAAACTGGTTAATCAACCCCTAGCTGCCCATTAGAATTTCCCCGCTGGGCGCATAAATCCAATGCCCCGGTTCTCGATTATATGTAGCGCGAGCAACACTATCTACTGCCGCACTGGATGGATCGACGGGAGAGAGTGCGCATGAGTTAGGCAACGACGGTCGAGCGTATGGATAGCGGCTCCGCGGGCGTCGGCAGCCGTTCGGGACAGGCGTCCCGCCGCAAGGGCCTGCTGAAGCAGACCGTGCTGGGCACCATCGCGGCGCTTGGCTTGGCAGCAGGCGCCTATTACGGAACGCAATATTGGCAGACGGGCCGCTTCCAGGTGTCCACGGACGACGCCTACGTCCAGGCAGACAATACCCTGATCGCACCGCGGGTTTCCGGATACATCAGCCAGGTGCTGGTCACCGACAACCAGCCGGTCAAGGCCGGCCAACTGCTCGCGCGGGTCGACGACCCGGACTTCCAGAACGCACTGCATCAGGCGACCGCGGATCGGGAAAGCGCCGAAAGTGAGATCCGCTCGATCGAGGCTCAGTTGGTCTTGCAGAATTCCATCATCGAACAGGCGATCCAGGAGGTCATATCCGCCGAGGCCTCGCTGAAGTTCGCACAGCAGGATCATGCTCGCTATGATCTGCTCTCCCGGACAGGCGCCGGAACCGCTCAATCCGCCCAGCAAACCGAGTTGACGCTGGTGCAGCGCACGGCAGGCCTGCTCCAGGCGCGTGCCGCCCTTGCCGCCGCCAAACAGCAGGTGGACGTGCTTCAGGCCGCCCGCGTCAAGGCCGCCGCCCAGCTCGAGCATTACCGCGCCGCTGAGCAACAGGCTCGGTTGAACCTCGGTTATACCATCATCACTGCCCCGATGGACGGCACGGTAGGCGCCCGGTCACTGCGGGTCGGCCAATACGTCCAGGCGGGAACTCAGCTCATGGCCGTCGTGCCGCTGGACGCGGTCTACGTTGTAGCGAACTTCAAAGAGACACAGCTCACCGACGTGCACCCCGGTCAGCCGGTCGAGATTTCCGTCGATACGTTCCCCAGCGCAAGGATCCACGGCCGGGTCGATAGCGTCGCGCCGGCGACCGGCCTGCAATTCGCCCTGCTGCCGCCGGATAACGCGACCGGCAACTTCACTAAGATCGTGCAGCGTCTGCCCGTGAAGATTGTTCTGGATCGCGATCCCGTTGGCCGTGCCGTGGCTTCCGGCATGCTGCGTCCGGGCATGTCGGTGGAACCGACGATCGATACTAAGTCGGGTGACTCCAAAGCCGGTGGTCCGACGTCCGTCGCGTCGCGCTGACCCACGATCCCGGAGACCTGCCGTGAGCAACCCCAACCATCCCGTCGATAGCGAAAAAGCCGATCTGAAGACCTGGATGGCGGTGGGTGGGTCGATCATCGGTGCCTTCATCGCGGTGCTCAACATCCAGATCACCAACGCCTCGTTACCCAATATTCAGGGCGCGATCGGTGCGGGCATCGACGATGGCGGCTGGATCTCAACCGCCTATCTGGTCGCCGAGATCGTCGTTATCCCGCTTACAGGATTTCTGACCCCGGTATTCTCGCTGCGCCGCTATCTCCTGGGAAACACAATCATGTTCCTGGTGATGTCGGTGGCCTGCGCCTACGCGCAGAACCTGAACCAGATGATCGCTCTTCGCGCGTTGCAGGGTTTTTTCGGCGGCGTGCTGATCCCAATGGCCTTCACCATCACCCTGACCATGCTGCCAAGGTCCAAACAGCCGATCGGCCTCGCGATGTTCGCGGTGTCCGCCACCTTCGCGCCGGCAATCGGTCCGACGATCGGCGGCTACCTGACCGAAGACTACGGCTGGCAATACATTTTCTACGTCAACCTGATTCCCGGTGCGATCATGCTGGCGACACTATGGCCGTCGCTGCTGCCCTCGCCGATGAAGCTGTCCCTGCTTCGGGGCGGCGACTGGCCCGGCATCGCCACGCTCGCCATCGGCCTAGCGTCATTGCAGACAGTGCTGGAGGAAGGCAACAAGGACGACTGGTTCGGCTCGCCGTTCATCGTGCGGTTGTCGATCGTTGCTGTGGTGTCGCTGGCGTTGTTCTTCTGGATTGAGCTGACTAGCCACAACCCGCTGTTGAATTTGCGCCTGCTGCTGCGGCGGAATTTTGGGCTCGGCAGTCTGGCGAACGTCATTCTCGGCATGGCGCTCTATGGCTCAGTTTACTTACTGCCGGTCTATCTGTCGCAGACACAGGGCTATAATTCTGAGCAGGTGGGGATGGTGCTGGCTTGGACAGGTCTGCCGCAACTCGTGTTGATCGCGTTCGTGCCGCTCCTGATGCGCCACATTGATACGCGCCTTCTGGTCGCCGTCGGATTTGGACTGTTCGCGCTGAGCTGCTTTATGAACCTGGAAATTACCCCTGATTATGCCGGCGATCAGCTCTTCGTGCCGAACCTTGTGCGTGCCCTGGGTCAGGCGCTGGTTCTCACGCCGCTTTCCGCGCTCGCCACCGGTGGCATCGAACGGGAAAACGCCGGTTCGGCATCGGCAATGTTCAACATGATGCGCAACCTCGGTGGCTCCGTCGGCATCGCGGTATTGCAAACGTTCGTGACCAAGCGGGAGCAGTTCCACTCCAGCATCATCACCGCGCGCGCTTCGCTTTTTGACCCGGCGACCCAAGATCGGATCGCATCCTTGCAAGAACGTTTCCTCGCAACAGGAGCAAGTGATCCGGCCACCGCCTGGCACGACGCGGTGGTGCAGATTGGACGCATCGTTCGTGCGCAATCCTATCTGCTCGCCTACAGCGACGCTTTCTACCTGATGGGAGCGGCTTTACTGCTGGCGCTGATAACATCACTGGCGATGCGCAAGGCAAGCGGCGGTGGAGCAGGCGCACACTAAGCAAAAACGGGGGGCTTGAAGACTCACTGATACAAGACCGCGCCGCCAGCAGCTCCCGATTGGATCTCTCCCAATCACCTTGCGTCGGGCGCGGCACACGCTGCTGGGCTCGTTCCGGCTGCCCCGGCCCGAATAGCGAGCGACAGCCGGGTATGGGCACCATGGGCCTTGCATCGTGATGGCTTTTCATGGTCATTATCCTGGTATTTCGTGGCCACGATCTGCGCGGGAGCCACACCATCCTCGACCCAGTGCGCGAGCCCGGCCACGACGTCGGGTGCCGCGTCATGCGTGGGTGCCGGCAAGCCAAACGGACCACCGAACGCGTTCGGACCAGCGCCACCGCCGCAATGCTGCATGCCGGGGGCCATGAATAGCCGATAAAACGACTGCGTTTGCGGCACCCCGCCCATCTTTGCGGCCACCGCTTCATAATATTGGATTGAAGCGGCCGGCGGCAGCGCTGCGTCGGACCATCCATGGACCTGGATCAGTTTTCCACCCGCCGCCTTGAATTGATCCAGATTGGTGTCGGTCGCATCCAGTGCCTGCCCTGTCTTGGCGGTAGCGAGTTTCACATCGGTGTCGAAGTTTATGCTGCGAAAATCCCAGTCGGGCTTTTCAAAGACCATGTTTGAAAAGTATCCGACGCCGAACGCAAGCTGCAACGATCCTTCGCCCGCATTGGCACCATTCCCAGTGATCCACAGCGCCCAGCCGCCTGGGTTAGCCTCGCCACCCGGCTCGAAACCCGGAAAGACCGAATTGCCAGCGGCGTCTTGCCGCCCGGAATAGATTTTCTTCAGAGTGGTGATTTCCTGTGCAGTCAGACAGGCGTCGGACTCCGCCTCCTTGCACAGCAGGACGGAGGGGTCGAAGTGGCACTCACGCGGGTGGTCGAGTATCCCGTCCTCGCCATGGCAGGCGGCCAGCACCGCGGCAGTGATCGCCGGCGCTACGGCCACATGCCGTCGTAGTCTTCCGGGAACTGTTGCGCTTCCATCATCGCTTCGCGCCCGCACCCGAGCATCCGCTGAAACAGGCATGCGAGGGTGTTTTGCCATAAAGGCCTGGACGATCGCCTTGGGAAGTGGCGGCGGTGTCGTGGATGGCTCGCCAGCCGAAATCGACCACCTTTCTCCGAGTGACCGGGTGCCCAGCGCGCATCAAGCCCGGAGCAGACGTAGCCGGTATCGGTGCCTGAGACCGCGTATCCGGATTTAAGCGCCCAACTCATAGGCTCGTATTGAATGGAGCCCCCGAAACCGCCGTTACCAAGGCCTTCGTATTTGCTGTTCCAAGCGGAAGCCGGGGGAAGCCAAAACTTCAAAAGTGGATGTCCTAATCAGCGGTCGGCCTGATTGTGCCCTCCACTCGACAGAACGGCATAATCACCGATATTGGCGCCTGTGCCATAATGCCAAACGGTGGGCTTACATTGCAGCCGCCATGACCGGAGCATCGCCCGTCTTCATGCCGGTTGGACTGTCGCAGCTTGCGACCTCGGCCGCCATCGTGCTGAACGAGTATAGAGCGACCCAGACGAAGACCGCCGCCGTCATACGATTTGCCGATCGCATGTTCTCTCCCTCAGTATCTTCTGATAATATTGTCTCCTGCGGCATTCCACTACTAGTGGCCGGCTAAGTCCACCGTCCGCCTGTCGGCCTTCCGATCACCAACTATCGCGCGTATGGCGCGCGAAGACTGCTCATTAGCCAACGTTGGACACGCTGCCGGTCTGCCTGGTCTTTCTAATCCTAAGCGCGGGCGAGCTAATCCTAAGAGCGGGCGACGCCGCCTTGCCCCCTAACCGACATTGCCAGCGCCACGGGGATTTCGAGGCGCCCGCGCGCGCGGGCGCCTCTGAGCGGCACACGCGCGGGGCCTCCGTCCTCTGGTCCGGCAGCCGAAGTCTATTCGGCGGCTTGGCGTTGCTCTTTCGGAGCCTGCCAGGTACGCGCCACCGGCAGCACCTCGGCGGCGAACAGCCGCATGCTGCGCTCGCTGACCTCGAACGGGCTGGCGCCAAAGCGGAACGCGCACAGGCAACCGACGTCGCCCATCACCGCTCGCCGCTCCTCCAGCTTGCGTAGGATCTGATCCGGTGTGCCCCACAATTGCTGATCCACATAGCCGCGGACCATATCGTCGAGCCCGGCCGCCCGCATTGCCTCGGCGCCGACACCATATTCCGCGTAGCCCTTCGTTGCGGCGAAATGCTCGCTCATCATTTCGTAATGGTGCATCACCGAATGGAAGTATGTCGCGCAATACTCCTCGGCATTTTCGCGGGCACGCGCGGCATCGCTGTCGCAGACCGTCATCAGCGCCAGCAACGGCGGCTTCGGCATCTTCCCGTGCTGCTGCTGGAACGCTGCCCGATAGGTGTTAAATTCGGCGGCGTGCACCTCGTCGGGCTTATACAGGAATGACATCATCTGCACGCCCAGCCGGGCCGCCACCTGCACCGAATCGCTGCTCATCGCCACTTGCGCCGTGCGGTCGCGGAAGCTCTTGAACGGCGCTGGCCGCAGCACCGCTCGGGGTTGATCGAAATAGCGCCCGTGATGCTCCTCCATCACGCCGGTTTCCAGCGCATCGAGGATCATCGGCGCCATCTCGTCGAACCGGTCGCGCGATTCATCCATGGCAACGCCGAACTGATTGAACTCACGCCGCGACAACCCGCGTCCGAGACCGAGGATAACCCGCCCATTGGATAGGGTGTCGAGCAGAGCGGCCTTCTCCGCGACCCGCAGCGGCTGAATGTTCCACGGCAGGATAACCGCGCCGGTTGCGAGACGGATGCGTTGCGTCTTTGCCGCTATATGCGCAAGATACACGAAATTGTCAGGGCAGAACGAGTAGTCCTCGAAGTGGTGCTCCACGACCCAAACATGATCGTAATCAAGCGTATCCGCAAGAACCGCCTGCCTAATCTCCTCGTCATACACCTGCCGGTCGCTAACGTTCTGCAAGCCAAAGCCTGCCATGATCTGCACAATTCCGATTTCCATCGTGTCCTCCTAGTCTTTTTTGAGTTCCCGGACGCGGTTGTAGCAGGGCGTATGCCCCGAAAGCATAGAGCAAACGCCGCGTTTACCAACGTGACGGATCGCAAAACAAGTTTAGCATGATTGCGTCCGCAAGCGAACACCCCAAGCGTTGGGAATACGCCGTATGGTAGCACTGGCAACCTAGCCTTAACGCCGCCTAAGTAACAACCGCCCTATTGAGGCTACAAACTTGCAAAATTATCGGGCTTGTCCATGAAATGCCCGCTTACACCCGCACCTACACCCGCGCAGAGCGGAGCGAGGCGCCAGCCGGTGGAAGAACGCGTGCGGCGAAACCGTAAATCCTCGCCCAGCCGAAATGAACGGCGTCTCGGCCCCACACCAGGCGCTTACGGCGGGAACGCTCCTGGTACGCTTTATTGCTGGCGATTGCTGCACGGTATCACGCGCACGTGCTAAGTAATCAGACCTTTTCGCGGACTTGTCACAGCGATGACAACGGAAGCGTCTACCTTTCCTGGGCCTTTTGCCGGCTTCGCGGCATCGATCACGACCCAGTCTCCGCTACACGCGGCCATCACGATGGAAACCAGAGCTGACGAAGCCGAGTGCGTCGCTCGGTTGCTGGTGACAGCAACGCTGCCGAGCACTGTGGTCGTGCAGACAGAAGCATTGGCGCGCCGTCTGGTAACTGCCCTCCGAGCCAAAGGCACCAAGAGCGCGGTCGAGGGCTTGATGCGGGAATATGCGTTGTCAAGCGACGAGGGTGTCGCGCTGATGTGTTTGGCCGAGGCGCTGCTTCGCATTCCAGACCGGGCCACGCGCGACGCCTTGATCCGCGACAAAACAACCAAGGGGGATTGGCAAAGTCACGTTGGCCACTCCCCGTCGATGTTTGTTAACGCCGCCACCTGGGGGCTCCTCGTCACCGGCAAACTGGTGGCCACCAGCAGCGAAGTTGGGCTTGCGGGGGCACTCGCCCGGCTGATCGCGCGCGGCGGCGAGCCGGTGGTCCGCAAAGGGGTCGATATCGCGATGCGGATGCTTGGCGAACAATTCGTTTCCGGCCGAACAATCGCTGAAGCGTTGGCGAACAGCCGCCGCCTCGAGGCTCGTGGCTTCCGCTATTCCTACGACATGCTTGGTGAAGCCGCGCTGACGGCGGCTGATGCTTCTCGTTACTATCACGAATATGAGCGGGCGATCCATGCGATCGGCGCCTCGGCCGGCGGCCGTGGCCTCTATCGGGGACCGGGGATCTCGATCAAGCTTTCGGCCCTGCACCCTCGCTATTGCCGAGCGCAGCGGGACCGGGTGATGGCTGAACTGCTGCCGCGTCTGCAGAGGCTGGCTGTGTTGGCGCGCCGTTACGACATTGGCCTTAATATCGATGCCGAGGAAGCGGACCGGCTGGAGCTCTCGCTCGACTTGCTGGAAGCGCTCTGTTTCGACGAGCGGCTTGGCGGGTGGGATGGGGTGGGCTTTGTGGTTCAGGCCTATCAGAAGCGCGCGCCGTTCGTGATCGACTTTCTGATTGACCTCGCCCGCCGGTCGGACCGCCGGCTGATGATACGCCTGGTGAAGGGTGCATACTGGGATAGCGAGATCAAGCGGGCGCAGGTGGATGGGCTTGAGGGGTTTCCGGTGTTCACCCGGAAGGCACATACCGATATTTGCTTTCTGGCTTGCGCCCGCAAGCTTCTGGCCGCTCCGGCGGAGGTTTTTCCTCAGTTCGCGACGCATAACGCCTATACAACCGCCACTATATACAGCATGGCGGGCGATTTCCAGCCTGGCCAATACGAATTCCAATGCCTGCACGGCATGGGCGAGCCGCTGTATGAGGAGGTTGTGGGACCTGACAAGCTTGACCGGCCCTGCCGGATCTATGCCCCGGTTGGGTCACACGAGACGTTGCTGGCTTATCTGGTGCGCCGGCTGTTGGAGAACGGAGCTAATTCGTCGTTTGTCAATCGTATCCAAGATCCGTCGGTCTCAATCGAGGAACTGGCGGCCGATCCGGTCGCGTTGGTCGCTTCTGGGTTGCCGATTGGCGCGCCGCATCCGCGCATCGCGCTGCCGCGCGCTCTGTTCGGGGCGGAACGGGCGAACTCCGCGGGCGTCGACCTGGCGAACGAACAATGCCTTGCGGCTCTCGCACGTGCCGTGACGGCGCCCCGGGTTTGGACCGCGGCGCCCATGCTGGCCGGCGGTGAGGCTTCGGGGCCGCCCAAGGAGGTTCGTAACCCGGCGGACCATCGTGACCTTGTCGGCTATGTTACGGAGGCCGTCGCCGAGCAGGTGGATCAAGCCGTTGCCGCCGCCCAGGCGTGGGACGCGATGGCGCCGAACGATCGCGCCGCGTGCTTGTTTCGCGCCGCCGATCTGCTGGAAACCCGGATGCCGGGATTGATCGGGTTGATCGTGCGCGAGGCTGGCAAAACGCTATCGAGCGCCGTTGCCGAGGTGCGGGAGGCGGTGGATTTCCTGCGGTATTATGGGGCGCAGGTGCGTGACCATTATCCAGCAGGCAGCCACACGCCGCTTGGTATCGTCGCGTGCATCTCGCCGTGGAACTTCCCTTTGTCGATCTTTACCGGGCAGGTGGCAGCGGCGCTGGCGGCTGGCAACGGCGTACTTGCCAAGCCGGCGGAGGAGACGCCGCTGATAGCGGCACAGGCGATGGCGATCCTTCGCGAAGCGGGGGTTCCGGCCGGTGTGGCTCAACTGCTTCCTGGCGACGGTGAGGTGGGTGCTCGGCTGGTCGCGGATCCGCGGGTTCAGGGGGTGATGTTCACCGGCTCGACGGATGTTGCGCGGCTGATCCAACGTCAGCTTGCAGGGCGGCTGGCGGCTGATGGGTCGCCGGTGCCTTTGATCGCGGAGACAGGGGGGCAGAACGCTCTTGTCGTTGATTCCTCGGCGCTGGTCGAACAGGTGGTGACCGATGTGGTTACTTCTGCGTTCGACAGTGCCGGTCAGCGCTGCTCGGCGCTTCGTGTGCTGTGCCTGCAGGAGGACGTGGCGGATCGGGTCCTGGCGATGCTGAAGGGCGCGCTGGAGGAACTCAGGGTCGGCAGCCCGGACAGGCTGGCGACCGATGTGGGCCCGGTTATTTCACCTGGGGCGCGCGACCGGATTCTCGGGCATGTCGAGGCGATGCGCGGGCGAGGCCGGGCGGTGCATCAATGCGTGGTGTCGCCCGAGGCTGCGCATGGGACGTTCGTGCCGCCAACGATCATCGAGATCGAAAGCCTGTCGGAGCTTGAGGGCGAGGTATTTGGGCCGGTGCTGCATGTGGTTCGGGTGCCCAGGGACAGACTGGAAGCGGCGGTCGAGGCAGTGAATGCCACCGGCTACGGGCTGACCTTCGGAGTGCATAGCCGGATCGATGAGACGATCGGGCGGGTCACCGCTCGGATATACCGCGGGGAATATCTACGTCAACCGCAATCTGATCGGCGCGGTGGTGGGGGTGCAGCCGTTTGGCGGGCATGGCCTGTCGGGGACTGGGCCGAAGGCGGGCGGTCCGCTTTACCTCCGCCGGCTGATGCGGCGCCGACCGTCTGCCATGCCACTGCCGAAGGGGCGAGCACCTGCGGCGGCGCGTGCCTGGGCTGCGTGGCCCGAGATAAGACGGGAATTTGGTGAGTTAGTGCTGGTGGGAACCCCTGCTGAGGTGGCAATGGACTTGGCGGGTCCGGTTGGGGAGCGCAATGAGTACGCCACAATTCCGCGCGGGGTAGTAATTTGCATCGCTCCGAGCCGGGAACAGCTTCTGATCCAGGTGCTGGCAGCGCTCGCGACGGGCAACCGGGCGCTAATTGGTGCGGGGGCGCTCGGCGGGTCGCCATCACTGGACGAGGTCCTGGAAGTGCCAGATGTGATGGAAGCTGGTTGCGATGCCGTGCTGTTTGCGGGGAGGCATGTCGATCTGCTGGCGATCGCGCAGAGACTTGCCGGGCGAGAGGGCCCTATCGTGCCGATCTATCTCGCCGACCCCGACGGGCGCTATCCGCTGGAGTTTCTGGTGCGGGAGCGTTGCGTCGGCATCAACACGGCGGCGGCGGGCGGCAACGCGAGTTTGATGACGATCGGATGAGAGGCCTCATAATCGACTGTTTCGGAAAAACGCTGCGGTCGCGGGTCCGGCGGTGCGCCGTGTCTTGCTCCTACCTGCGGGGAGGGGTCGTCAAATCGTTAGAGAAACGTCTTCAGAATTGGCGAATTGTTTGCCTTGTGAAATCCTAGCACCAGATCAATCATCGGCTGTCCTAAGGCTAGTGCTCTGACTCAAACGGAGGGTGCGGGCAAATTGTCGAGTTTGGCCAAGATCGCGGCGGCGGAAGCTTTCCAGACGAACGGCTTAGGCTCGGCATTGTGCTCGGCGAGATAGCGGTTGATGGCGGCTTGCAGGTCGACTATCGAATGAAAACTGCCGCGGCGGATGCGCTTGCGGGTCAGCGCCGAGAAGAAGTTCTCGACCGCGTTCAACCAGGATCCGGAGGTCGGCGTGAAATGGAAGGTCCAGCGCGGATGGCGCGCGAGCCAGGCCTTGACCTTTGGATGCTTGTGGGTGGCGTAGTTGTCGACCACGGCTTCGATCAGCTTGCCGGCGGGCACGGCGCGCTCGACAGCGTTGAGGAAGCGGATGAACTCTTCGTGCCGGTGCCGCTGCATGCAGCGCCCGATCACCGTGCCGTCGAGGACGTTGAGAGCGGCGAACAGGGTCGTCGTGCCGTGGCGCTTATAATCGTGGGTCATCGTGCCGCAGCGGCCGGGCTTGAGCGGCAGTCCAGGCTGGGTCCGATCGAGTGCCTGGATCTGGCTCTTCTCGTCGATCGACAGCACCACGGCATGCGCCGGCGGATCGACATACAGGCCGACGATGTCGACAAGCTTGGTGGCGAATTCCGGGTCGCGCGAGCGCTTGAACGTGCGCAAGCGATGTGGCTGGAGCTTGTGCGCGTCCCAGATGCGCTGAACCGATCGCAGAGAAATGCCGACCGCCTTGGCCATCGCGCGGCCGGTCCAGTGCGTGGCCTCGTGCGGCGGTGTCGCACAGGTCAGGCCACGACGCGGGCCACCGTATCGGCTGCAATCGGCGCCTTGCCGGGCTTGCGCGTCTTGTCACGCAGCAAGCCCTCAATACCCGCTTCGGCAAAGCGCTGCTGCCAGCGCCACACCATCGGACGGCTGACACCTACCAGCGTAGCCACGCGCTGCACCGGCTGGCCTTGCGCCGAGGCAAGCACCACCCGGGCGCGTTCAACGTGCTTTTGCAGCCGGTTACGATCTGCCACGATCGCTTCCAGCCGCGCTTTCTCCGACCCATTAACCATCACGCAGACTGTCTGTGCCATCCGCGCAGAATCGCACGAGACGCATCCGCCGTGAATCACACGAATGCGTCAGAACTAGCTCGATGTATTACAATTGCGCCCCGCCATGAGACCGAGGCTTGGTACTAGCTGATCCGAATGCCGTTACCGCGGCGCTCGGCTATCGAGGCTCCGCCAATTCTATCGGCTTACCCAGCGACGCGAACCAGGCTGAGCGTCTCAGGGATCCGAAGCAGACTTTGGCTGCCGCGGTCACTGGGGTTAGAGGAAGACGTTGCCTATTTGACGCCAATCAGATGCTTCCGGCAATCGCGCAGCGGCAGTCGCTACCAGACCTTCGCCGGGCTGAATCATTTGCCGCTTTCGAAAAGGACGTTGTGGTCGCGCTCGCCGATCTCGGCTGCATCTAAGGAACTGCCCCGGGTTCGGCTGATATTGTCAGTTCGAACGACACTCGATCCAAACCTCTGGCCCAGGCTGGATGTAGCATCTACCCATACGCCCCGACCCCCTCCCCGCGCGTCATGCGCTCCACCAGCGGGGTCCCGGTCAGACTGGAAGCCACGGCCTCCGCCACCCTAATTCCATCCACGCCGGCCGACATGATCCCGCCGGCGTATCCGGCCCCCTCTCCCGCCGGGAAAAGTCCTTTGGTGTTCAGGCTATGGCCATCGCTGCCACGGGTGATGCGGATGGGGGACGACGTGCGCGTCTCCACCCCCGTCAGCACCGCATCGTGCATCGCGAAACCGGGGATGTCGCGGGCGAATTTTTCCAAGGCCTCGCGGATGGCCTCGATGGCGAAAGCGGGCAGGCAGGCGGCGAGATCGGCGGGCTGGATGGCCGGCTTGTAGGACGGTGTCACCGTGGCCAGCGCCCGCGACGCTCGGCCTTCGAGAAGGTCGCCGACCAGTTGGGCCGGCGCGGCGTAGGTGCTGCCGCCGGCGCGGTAGGCTCGCCGCTCCCAATCCTGCTGGTAGGCGATCCCGGCGAGAGGGCCTGCGGGGGCGTCGGCTGGGGTGATGCCGATCGCATAGTCCGCAGGGCTCACGCCGACGACGATGCCGGCGTTGGCGTTGAACTCGGCGCGGGAATACTGGCTCATGCCGTTGGTGGCGACGCAGCCGATTTCCGACGTTGCGGCGACGACTCGGCCGCCGGGGCACATGCAGAAGCTGTAGACCGACCGGCCGTTGCTGGCGTGGTGCACCAGTTTGTAGTCGGCGGGACCGAGCGCGGAGTGGCCGGCGAAGGCGCCGAAGCGGGCGCGGTCGATGAGCGACTGGGGGTGCTCGATCCGGGCGCCGATGGAGAACGGCTTCGCTTCGATGTGGACGCCGCGGCGGTGCAGCATGGCGAAGGTGTCGCGGGCGCTGTGGCCGATGGCGAAGATGATGGCGTCGGCGTCGATCTGGTCTCCGTTGGCGAGGGTCAGGCCCCGGATGTGCCGGTTCGCGTCGAGTTCAACGTCCTCGACGCGCGACGAAAAACGGTATTCGCCGCCTAGGGCCTCGATTTTGGCACGGATGCACTCGACGACGGTGACCAGGCGGAAGGTGCCGATATGGGGTTTGCTGGCGGTGAGGATTTCCTCCGGGGCGCCGGCTTCGACGAACTCGATGAGGAGTTTGCGGGTGAGATGTCGAGAATCCTTGATGCCGGAATAGAGCTTGCCGTCGGAGAAGGTGCCGGCGCCGCCCTCGCCGAACTGGACGTTTGACTCGGGACTGAGGATGCCGCGGCGCCAGAGGGCCCAGGTGTCTTTGGTGCGCTGGCGGACTGGTTGGCCGCGCTCGATGATGAGTGGCCGGAAACCCATTTCGGCAAGGGTGAGGGCGGCCATCAGGCCACAGGGGCCGGTGCCGATGATGACGGGTCGGCTGCGAGGGGCGGTTACGTGGACCGGGAAGCGGTAACGGGTGTCGGGGGTGAGGCGGAGATTGGGAAAGCGCGCGAGAACGGCGGGCTCGTCACGGAGGGAGACGTCGACGGCATAGACCAGGTGGATCGCCGACCGCCGCCGGGCGTCATAGGCTCGGCGGGCGACGGTGAGTCTGAGGAGGTCGGCGGTGGGGATGGCGAGACGGGTCAGCACCGCGTCGCGGAGGGCATCGGGGGGATGGTCGAGCGGCAGCTTGAGTTCGGTCAGACGGAGCATGGATAGGTCCCGCGGCGTGGCCAGGCTAGTTCCGCCCATCTGTGGACGACCGATAAAGGCGCCCGGCCATGACGCGAGGAGCGAGGGACCACGTCGGGGACACACCTCGGCCATGACGTAGACGGGTCAGGGACACGCCAGCCGTAACGTGGAGAGCTGATGGTTTCCGGGTGGGGTTAGTGGTTTTCCAGCGGGCGCGCCCAGCCGTGGGGGTCCGGGGCGGTGCCGTATTGAATGCCGACGATGGTGTCGTATAGCTTCTGGGTCAGGGCTCCGGTTTTGCCACCGTCGATCACGTAGCGCTCGCCCTTGTAGCCGAGCTCGCCGACCGGGGAGATCACGGCGGCGGTTCCGGTGCCCCACATCTCCAGCGTGCCTGCGCGGGCGGCGGCGAGGACGTCGTCAATGGCGATCGGGCGTTCCGAGACGCGCAGGCCCCAGTCGTGCAACAGGGTCAGCACGGAGTTGCGGGTGATGCCAGCGAGGATGGCGCCGTTCAGAGGAGGCGTGATCACCTCGTCACCGATTTTCAGCATGATATTCATGGTGCCGACCTCGTCGAGGTACTTGTGCTCCACGCCGTCGAGCCACAGCACCTGCGTGTAGCCGGCTTTTGCCGCGACCTCGGCGCCGAACAGGGACGCGGCGTAATTGCCAGCTGTTTTTGCTGCACCGAGGCCGCCTTGGACGGCGCGGACGTAGGTGTCGGAGGCCAGAATGCGGACCGGGTTCATGCCTTCCTTGTAATAAGCACCCACAGGGCCGACGATCACGTAATAAAGGTAGCTGTTCGACGGATGCACGCCGAGGAAGGTCTCGGTGGCGATAACGGTGGGGCGGATGTACAGCGAAGTCCCCGGCATCGAGGGCACCCATCGCTGGTCGATCTGCACCAGCGCACGGATCGATTCCTCGACCATAGCGGGATCGAGTTCCGGGATGCACAGGTAGTGCGCAGACCGGTTGACGCGGCGGGCGTGGTCGGGGAGGCGGAAGAGGCGGATCTTTCCGTCCGGGCCGCGAAACGCTTTCAGGCCGTCGAAGATCGACTGACCATAATGCAGGACGCAGCACGCAGGGTCCATTGTGAACGGCGCGTAGGGCTCGATACGAGGGTTGTGCCAACCCTTCTCGTCCTCGTAGTTCATCAGGAACATGTGGTCTGAAAAGACCTTTCCGAACGCCAGCGTCTCATCGGCTGGCGTGGGTTTTGGTGTGTCAGTCCGGGTGATCGCGATCTGGTTCACTGGTGTCTCGTTGTCTTGAAAGGACGTCTCGGGGGTGGACACTACGATACCGTGACAGCGAAGGCCATTGCAGGTTGTGGGCATCGGGCATGCCGTGGATCTTCCGACGAGCCGGGCGAGGCCTTTGTCGCAGCTTTGTCGCCATCGGCCCCACCGAATATCGCGTGGGAGTTTGCCTCATTCTTGAAGAGGCTGGGCAATCCCGCGATGCGAAGTCCTTCAATGGTGGTATACCCGTGGTTCGAGACCGGGACGCGCTGGTCAGTTTTCGTAGGAGGCCTGCCGGGGATCCAGCGGACATCCCAGCCCTGCCTGAACTGCCCGGCAAACACCTGGCGCAGCGGAGTGGGCAGGCTGCAGTCGCCGAGTAGGATCAAGCGCGAGCCGAACGGGCGGGCGGAACAGGCGCGGAGGATGGGGGCGAAATTCCGGTATGGGTCCGCCGGCGATCGGGATTCTCCAGGCGTCACTCAATCGCGGCTTGCACCCAGCGGGCCCAAGCCAGGACTGCTCGGTCGTCGCCTTGACGGCCGATGATCTGGATACCGAGCGGCAAGCCGTTCGGGCCGGTGCCCGCCGGGACGGTGACGCAGGGGACGCGGAGCGATGTCCAGATGAAATTGAAGGCGGGGTCGCCGGTCCATTCCAGGCCTTTGGGTGCTTCGCCTGGGGCGGACGGCGTGATGAGCACGTCGAGGCCATCAATGGCGTTGGGGAACCCACGTTGGGTTTCTGCGAAGACCGCGTAAGCGTCTTCGAGGGCGGACTGGGGTTGGTTCAGGCCCCAGGCCAGGCGCTCGCGCAGGCCTTCGCTGATCTGGTCTCGATGGGAGGTGAGCTCCCAACCCAAAGCGCGGGCGCTCTCGCTGTTCATAATGACGGGGTGGGCGTCAATTAGCGCGTTGAAGTTAAGCGGTAATTCGCGGGCGTTAATCGATGCTCCGGCGCGAGCGAGGGCCTCGGTTACGCGAGCCAACTGGACCTGAGTCTCCTGGGCGGCGGCATCCCAGGTTGGCGAGCGGCAGATGCCGATGCTTGGAGCGCGGCCGGGCTTGGCTTCGGGATCGCCGAGGTCTCGGCCGGAGACGGCGGCGGCGAACAGCGCGCAGTCGGCAACAGTACGCGCCATGGTGCCGATCGTGTCGAGGCTATCGGACATAATCTTCATGCCGATGCGACTGATCATGCCATAGGTTGGTTTGTAACCGACCACGCCGCAGTAGGCGGCCGGGCGGATGACGCTGCCGGCGGTTTGGGTGCCGTAGGCGATCGGGAACAGGCCTCCGCCGACTTCAGCGGCTGACCCCGAGGACGATCCGCCTGGGGTGTGCGCTGGGTTGGTCGGGTTCATGGTCGGACCAGGCTTGCGCGTGGCGAACTCGGTAGTGACCGTTTTGCCGATGACGATGGCGCCGGCGTCGCGAGCCCAGGCGACGGGGGCGGAGTTGGCTTTGGGTTGGTGGTTGGCCCAGATTGGGGAGCCGTACTGGCTGGGCATGTCAGCGGTATCGAGCACATCCTTTACGCCAATGGGGATGCCCCGTAGCGGGCCGGGTCTAGCTTTGGCCGCCGCGGCGCGAGCCTCGGCGGGGTCGAAATGGGCGAAGGCTCGGATGGCAGGATCGCGCTGCGCGATGTGATCCAGGTAGGCGTCCATCAGGGCCTCAGGGCGCAGCTTGTCGTTTTGGATCAGGCGCACTGCTTGAGTTGCGGTCAGGCCGATGAGTTCGCTCGACATATCCAAGCCTCCGTTTTCATGCACCGCAACACCGCACTCATATAGCCATCACGTTTCGGCCGGAAGCTTCGCGGCTCAAGCCAGCGGACCAGCGAGATGGGACTCACTCCCCCGTCAGATTGAGATGTAGGCGCCGATAGGGGAGATATGCCATCGGCAACGCAGACTTCGTGTTGCGATACCGTCTATTATAAAGCATCCGATAAACGGCAAAACTCAAACCTTGCAACGACTTTAGGGATAAACACCTTGTTGCGGGAGGAATAATTGAAACTCATATCACGGCGGAACGTCGTCGCGGCCACATCAGCGGCTGCTGCCGCGGCGGCGGGGGTCGCGCAGGCGGCGACATTCGGCAATCCCGATCTCCCACCCCAAGGTGCGGCTAACGTCACCAACCCAAGCACGCTGAAAATTCCCGGTCCGAACGATCAAGCTCTGGCCGGCGAGATGCCGGCATTCCTCGACCCTCCCGCCACCGATGTTGGCAGCATGCCGCAGTTCTGGGCCTCGTTTAACCTGGCTGCCAGGCGGGTTCAGGACGGTGGGTGGGGTCGACAGGTCACGCAGGCTGATTTCGCGATTTCGAGTGAAATCTCCGGAGTGAATATGCGACTATCCGCAGGTGGTATCAGGGAACTCCATTGGCACCAACAAGCCGAGTGGTCGATCATGACCTACGGCAATTGCCGAATCACGGTGCTCGACGTTCAGGGACGCCCCTATGTTCAGGACGTGAAGGAAGGCGATCTCTGGTATTTCCCTGCCGGGCTGCCGCACTCGCTGCAGGGACTGGGGCCCGACGGGGCGGAGTTTGTGTTGGCGTTCGACAACGGCGCATCGTCGGAGTTCAACACATTACCGGCGACCGACTGGATGGCGCACACGCCGCCGGAAGTGCTCGCCAAAAATTTCGGTGTCCCGGCCGACGCATTTAAGAATATCCCGTTGCAGAACCGGTGGATCTTCCAGGGCAAGGTACCGGGACCATTGGCCGAGGCACAGGAAGCGGTCGCGAGCAGGGCCGGTTCGCCTGAGTATCCATTCGTGTTCTCGTTATTTGAAGCGCCGAAAGCCGGCGAAACTGACGGCGGTTACGTGCAGATCGCCGATAGCTCCAATTTCAAGGTTTCGAAGACGGTCGCAGCCGGTCTGGTCACAGTAAAGCCCGGCGGCTTGCGGACGATGCACTGGCATCCGAATGCTGACGAGTGGCAATACTACATCAAGGGTTCGGCGCGTATGACTGTGTTCAATGCCGGACCGGCCGCCAACACCGCAAACTTCCATCCCGGGGACATCGGCTATGTGAAGAAGGGGCTGGGCCACTACGTCGAGAATACGGGGATGACCGACCTCGTTTTCCTCGCGCTGTTCCGAGCACCATATTACGAGGAAGTGTCGTTCTCCGACTGGCTGGCGGGAACGCCGCCCGAGATGGTGGCTGCTACGTTCAATCTAAATCCCGCGATCGTCGCGAAATTTCCAAAGGGGCGGGCGAACGTGCTGCCGGG
Source organism: uncultured Alphaproteobacteria bacterium (assembly GCA_963819345.1). Taxonomy (GTDB): domain Bacteria; phylum Pseudomonadota; class Alphaproteobacteria; order Acetobacterales; family Acetobacteraceae; genus Rhodopila. Next base: position 70,915 of record CAWFVX010000010.1, on the reverse strand, counting down.
GTAACGTCGCGCTTCGATTGGGGTTTGCGCAGCCGCGATCCCCGTGGCGCAACGGCTGACTTGGGGTGGGTGCGCCATCGTGTTAATTGCTGACGTGCGGTAGTCTTCCCTGAGGGAAAATGGAAAGTCCAGGATGAAATTGTTTTACGGCTGGGTGATTGTCGCTGTCGGCGTCGTTGTGGGCTGCATCGGGATGGGTGGCCTGATGTCGTTCGGCGTATTCCTGCAGCCGATGGCCGACTCCCTCGGTTGGTCTCGTGCGGGAATTTCGACCGGTTCGACCCTAGCCTTTCTCTCGATGGGTGTCGGCGGGTTTTTTTGGGGCCGGCTGTACGACCGTTACGGGGCGCGCATCGTCGTCATGCTCGGCGGATTGCTGCAGGGTTTCGGTCTTGTCGCGGCGAGCCAGGCGCAAAGCCTTCCGGTATTTCTGGGGGCCTACGGTGCGGTCGCCGGGCTCGCCGTCGGTGCGCTCTATGTCCCGTTGACCGCTGCCACCGCCAGCTGGTTCACACGCCACCGTAGCCTCGCTGTCTCCCTGGTATCCGCCGGTCTGGCGCTGGGCACAACGCTGGTAGCGCCGCTCGCCCGTTGGCTGATCATCACCCATGACTGGCGCTTTGCCATGCTCACGCTCGGCCTCATCGCCTGGGCTGTCATCCTGCCGGCCGCTCTGCTGTTACGCCCAGCACCTGCAATCGACGGCGGGTCCGCCACCGCCCGATCAGCTTCCGACGCGTATCAGGTGGACATGACCTTGGCGGAGGCGCTGAAAACGCCAGTGTTCTGGAGCTTGGCATTGGCGAATTTCGCCTGCTGCGCCGCTCACTCCGGACCGATCTTCCATATGGTTTCCTATGCCGCGGACTGCGGGGTCGCGCCGCTGACGGCGGCCACCGTGCTTGGCGTGGCGGGGGTCGCGGCGCTGTCAGGCCGCATCATCTGCGGGTTTCTGGCTGACCGCGCCGGCGCAAGACGCACACTGGTAGCCTGCCTCGCGCTTCAAGCCGTGGCGATCGCACTCTATTTGCCCGCCCGTGATCTTAGCACGCTCTATGCCGTGTCAATGCTGTTCGGATTTTCCTACGGGGGCGCCATGCCACTGTATGCGATCCTGGTGCGGGGGTATTTCCCGGCGAGGATCATGGGCAGCGTTTTCGGGATCGTCGTGATGGTCTCAACGCTGGGAATGGCGCTCGGACCACCAGTGGGTGGCTGGCTGTTCGATCAGTTCGGCGGATACGGATGGCTTTACGTAGCATCGTCCGCGATCGGCGTCGCCGGAGTGTTGATCGCCATGACCGTACCGCCTTACCGACTGCAGCCGGTCGCGATCGCAGCGGCATCCTGACGGAAGTCGGCGCATCAGCCTGCTAACACGAAGCCGTGCCTGACGGGCCATTAGCCTTCGCGTGCCCTCTAGTGAGCGTTCGCATGAGCGTTCGCACAAGTGACATTCCGGCGCTCACGAGGCGTGCGTCCGACCATGACCCGCTGTCGTGAATGGGCGGTGGTGGCCACCTATGCCGATGTCTGCTATCCGGGGCGCGAGAGCGATTGATTGTGCCGATGCCGGCTGTGGGGACTATCTGATGCGATTCACGGCAGCTGCGCTGCCCGGTCTGATTATCGTGGACATTGCAGTCATGAGCGACGATCGGGGGTATTTCGCGCGGACCTTTTGCGCTGAAGAGTTCGCCGCGGCCGGCCTTCCGACGATCTTCCCGCAATGCAGCACATCGTTCAACCTGACACGAGGCACACTACGTGGCCTGCATTGGCAGGCGGATCCGCATCCTGAAGGCAAGCTTGTTCGCTGTACGCGAGGCATGATCGTGGACGTGGCGGTCGACCTGCGGCCCGAAAGTCCCACTTGCCGCCGTTGGGTCAGTATCGAACTCAGTGCTGAGAACGGACGCGCCCTCTATATTCCGCCGGGTTTTGCGCACGGATTCCAGACTTTGGTCGATGAGACGGAAGTCTTCTATCAAATGAATGAGACCTACCGGCGCGACCTCTCGCGTGGGGGACGCTGGAACGATCCGGCGTTTGGCATCGACTGGCCAATCTCCAATCCAATCCTTTCGCCACGGGACGCCAGCTACCCCGAATACGCCTCGTGACCCGTCGCGTTCTGGTCACCGGCGCGGGCGGCTTTATCGGCCGCCAAGCCGTACCGCTGCTGCGAAGCCGGGGCTTTGAGGTGCATGCCATAGGTCGCGCACAAGCAGATCTCCTGACGCCGGGCATCCCCGCCGCCCTGGTAAATCAGATCAGGCCGACTCATCTGCTTCATTTGGCCTGGAATGCGACGCCGGGACGCTTCTGGACGGCGCCTGATAACCTGGACTGGGTGGCAGCGAGCCTGGCACTGCATCGTGCTTTTGCTGCCGCGGGCGGTGAACGCGCAGTTTTCGCTGGCACCTGCGCTGAATACGATTGGTCGCACAGCGTATTGGATGAGGCCTCGACCTTGTGCAATCCGTCAACCATCTATGGTGTCGCGAAAGATTCGCTGCGGCGTCTGCTGCAAGTCTCCCCAGGCGGCGTAAAGGTGGCGTGGGGACGCGTCTTCTTCCTCTACGGGCCGCACGAGGCATCTGTAAGACTGGTGCCGGACGTGATCACCTCTCTCCTGGCAGATCGACAAGCGCTGTGCAGCGACGGTCTTGTCGAGCGCGATTTTATGCACGTCTCCGACGTCGCCGCTGCATTGATTGCCGTGCTGGAAAGTGAGGCGACAGGTCCGATCAACATCGCGTCCGGTTGCTGCCTGCCGTTGCGCGACGTCATCACTCGAATAGCCGACCAGATTGGAAGGCCGGAACTGGTTCGCCTGGGCGCGCGCCCAGGTTCGGTGTCGGAGCCGCCGCGCCTGGCTGCTGTGATCCACCGACTGCGGGATGAGGTCGGTTTCCGTCCGGCACGCACTCTGGATCAAGGTCTGGCCGAAACGATAGTCTGGTGGCGTGGCCGCTCATGACAGACACCGAGATCAGCCTGCATGTGCGTTGCACGACCGTGGCAGTGCGGCCGTCGTATCTGCCCCGGCGATCCGCTCGCACGGATCGTATGTGAAGATGCCATGACGCTGCGCCAGCTGTGGGTCATGCGAGGCGGGCCTGAGGCGGACGTCCTGACCCTGCCATTGAACGCCCGCGGACCCTTGAATAGCGTTGGAATTTCGCCCTGGAGATCATCGTGACCCCCTTCCAGCTTCATCGCCGCGTTCCGCTATTGCGCCGTCCGTTATATCAGCGGGATCAGGCCATCGCGGAGCGGGATCGCGCGATAGCGGAGTTGGAGGCGCTTCGGGCCGAACGCAACGATCTCGAAACGAAAGATAATTCTTATTGGTGGGGGCACCGCAGCGGTAAGAGAATTGCAGGTACGAGCGGCGTCGCGGACCCATCGACGGCCGACGACGCGTCGCTGATTGCGCGAATTATCGCGGCGTATCGGGCAGCCAATGCCACGACCCTCGGCGATCAAGGCCCAGCCTGGCTGTCATCAATCAAGTACGCCATCCATGACGCGCTGATGAGCGGGGAAGCGGAGACCGTTGTACCCCGCTGCTGCGCGACCCGGGCAGTAATATGTTGTTCTACGGATTCGACAACCTCTCGTCCGGCACAATGGATATGAACTCGATATGGGACAAAGTGCACCATGCTCGTGTCTACGACGATTTGCTGCGGTTGGGAGAGGCCGTGGGCACCCAGCGGCTGGAATACCCGGAAGGGCCTGAAACACCCCCGGCACCCGATCCCGAAATTATCCTTCGCGAGCTTGACACCGCACTCGGCTTCACCATCCGGTTCCCAAATCCATATCCTAATGAAGTCGGTCTCAAAACCTCACGTGGCGTCGCAAGTTATCGTGCGATACAGGCGCTTTATCAGGCCTATCGCGTCGCCGAACTGGTCCGCGATCGCCCCAACGCCCGAGTGCTCGAGATCGGCGGAGGGCTGGGCCGCACCGCGTTCTATACTCATCAATTTGGGCTCCGCGACTACACGCTCATCGATCTGCCTATGACCAACGTTGCGCAGGCCTACTATCTAGGGCGTGTCCTTGGCCCAGACGCGATCAGCCTTTTCGGTGAGGATCGCCCCGGTATACGTATTCATCCGCCGGCTGTCTTCCTCGACGCAGCGGATCGATACGACCTGGTGATAAATGTGGACGCGCTGCCCGAATTGGCAACCGACACCGCGACGGCCTATTGCCAGGCGATCAAGGCGCGGGTCGATATATTCCTTTCGATCAACCACGAATACAACGCCACTACGGTGCGAGAAATTTGCGCCAGGCTAGGTATGCGCGCCGATTCTCGGATGCCCTATTGGCTGCGACGTGGATATGTCGACGAAGTGTTCAGGCTTTGAGGCAGGAAGAGAGCAGGCCTCAGAAGGCTGGGGCTTCTACGCTGGCTGCCCACCCACTCGGGCTGTTGGCAGTGTGCGCGTTGGCATTTGACGTGCGTGCCACTCGCCACGCCGAACGCAGATTGTCCGGCCGCCGCGCGACGGAGCCGCTCCGATCAAAGGTATTCTCGAAGCCGGGATTGCAACGCATTCGACGTCACGGCTATTTTTGACTGTTTGGCCTGCCCATTGGAGTTGACGCTATTTCCGAGCATGCCCCGATCATGACGCGCCCCTTGTTTTCCATCCTGCTTCCCAGTCGCAACCGGCTCGAGTTGCTGCGCCACGCAGTCGACAGCGTCCTCGGCCAAGATGCCGATCTGGAAATTGTCATCGCCGACAATGCATCTGAGGAGTCCTATAGCGATTACGTATCGTCTCTCGGCGCCATCGCCGCGAGGTCGGTGCGGAGCGAACGCCCGCTGACGGTCGCGGGGATTGGAACCGGGCTCTCGCCGCCCCACCGGCCGATATGTCATCATGATGGGCGACGACGACGCACTTGTTCCCCGCTGGCTTGCAAGGGCGACGAGATTGTTTCGTCAATTTGACGAACCCGATGTGCTCTACGCCATGGCGCACCACTACGCGTATCCCGGTGTCGTGCCGAGCCGGCCGGAGGGATACTTGGCGACTGTCGACAATTCAGGGCTGTTTCGCGCCTTTGATCAGCCGTATTTAGTTGCCCGCAAATGCGCTTCGGCGCTTGGAGAGCAAGCTCTGCGTTTTCGGCACAGGTTCAGCTTTAACAGCCAGCATTTCGTTTGGATCAAACATTATATTGACTCGTTGTCTGATATCAGAACGCTCTTCCAAGGGCCATATCCCGGCTACTATGCTTCGATGGTCACCATGCTTGCGGCGCAGAAGATCGTCGTTGTGCCGACGGCCGAAGTGATTATTGGGATATCGCCAAAGTCCTTCGGATTTTACTATCACAACGAGCAATATGACAGCAGCCAGCACATGCTTGGCAATGCCGCCATGGATGACGCCTGGTTGATGGGTCAACCAGAAGAGGTAAAGGTTGCTGTCGCCTTTCCGGGTTCCGCACATTTGCGCAATTGGCTGATTGCCGCGCTTCTGGTCGCGCGCAATTTCAGGCAGTCAGGGGCAGTCGACGTCCGCCGCTACCGGCGCTTGCAAATCCTGGAAATCGTTTCGGGTCACACCGACCGGATGCTCGGGACGGCCGAGCGGCTCAAGTTGTTGAAGCCTTACCTGCAATCGCTCGAACTGCGGCTACTAGAGCGACTTGGCTGGCTTGAACGGGTCAGCCAACGCCTCCCGATGGGCAGCGATGCGCTGAGGACCTCCGTGGGCGGAATGGGCGCCATGTACACGCAGGGTGTGGTCATCTACCATGAGATTGGCGAGCACAGTTCCGTTGCGGACGCCTAGCGCTGACTTGCTGGCGAAACTCCGGCTTCGTCCGACCCGGAGACGCAAGAGACGCCCCTCGACGCCGGTCACACCGCGTGATGAGGAAATGGACGGCGAGTGGCGAGAGGCGGTCTCGCAGCGTGACGAGAACTTGGACAACGAGCAGCAACAGGAGGTTACGTAACAAGATGAAGGACCGGACAGCCAGGAGGAAGCGGCAGTTATAGATCTTCCGCTTCCAATTCTTGATCCGCTCACCCTTACGACGGACGGTAAAACGATCGCCGTTCTCTATCTGGCGCGATCAGCGGACGGGTCGGTGAGCGATTTCGAGCCGTTCATCAGGTCATACCGGCAGCATGACGCCGGGATTCCACACGACTTGATTATTATCCGAAAGGGTCTCCATCAGCGGTCCGGCTCACAGGCTGCGCTGACTGAGATGCTAAACGGCATTCCGCATCGAGCCGTGGATGTTTTGGATAACGGCTTCGACATTCAAGCCTATCTCAAGGTGACGCCCTATCTGCGGCACGACCGCGTCTGCTTTCTGAACACTTTCTCGCAAATCGCTGCCGTCAACTGGCTGAGGAGCCTCAGTGCGCCGCTTGACCGCGACGACGTGGGCATGACTGGAGCGACTGGGTCTTACGAGAGCCTTTTCACGTCGTTATTCTTCCTCTACAAAGTAGTTTGGTTGACTTCGGTCCAAAGCATTCAGTACTCTCCGAAGATTGCCGAGCAGTTCCGTGAATTACTGAGCGAGCAAGCGCAGAATTGGCTGGGCAAGCGTGGCAGCATCTGGATGCAGATCAAGCGTGAACTGGCGCGACCAATTCTCGGGCGTCCGTTCGATACCGAAGAAATAGAGTCAGGGTTCGGTACGCAGTGGGAAACGCTTACGCGCCCTGGAGCGAAGCTCTTTCCGTTTCGAGACTTCAGGCCGTTCCCGAACCCGCATCTTCGCAGTAACGCTTTCATGATGCCGCGCCAATTGTTGATAGATCTCGACTTCAGGCTGGACAATACAAAGGCCTCCACCAATCGATTTGAGAGTGGTCCGGACGGGTTGCCGACGGCTCTGGCACAACGCGGCCTATCCTCCGTTCTCGTCGGTGCCAACGGCATCGGCTATGAAGTCCCTGACTGGCCAAAAAGCGTTACCTTTCGCCTGGGCGACCAGTCCAATGTGCTTGTGACCGACAACCAGACACGCGGCTTCGCGTCCATGTCGAAATGGCCGAGGGTGTTGCATGAGCGTATAACCTGGGGTGATTTTTTGTCCGCCAAAGATCCTAAATTCATCGATTTCGGCGTGAAATTTCCCCGAGGTAGCCTCGATCTCGTGCCGTCCTTCGCGGAACCTCGGCCGGTTTCCTCAAAGCCGACCGACTTGTCCTTCTCTGTCATCATTCCTACCCACAACCGGCTTGAGTTGCTTCGCGATGCACTTAGCTCCATCTCAGGGCAATCCGGACAAAATTGGGAATGCGTGATATTTGATAATGCGTCCGAAGAGCCTGTTGCGGAGTATGTTTCGTCGCTCGACGATAGGCGTATTCGCTACGAGCGGTCAGATGAATTTCTTCCCATGACCGCGAGCTGGAATCGCGCTTTCGATCTGGCCAGGGGCGATTATGTTACGCTTATCGGCGACGATGACGGCTTGGCGCCAAACTACTTCGAGAAACTTGCTGACCTCGTCGCGACGTTCGACCATCCAAACGTCGTCTACTCCTCGGTTTACCAGTTTCTTCGTCCGGCCGTGGCACCCTGTGAACGTGCAGGTTACGTCGCCGAGTTGAGAAACGGCTTCTTCTTCCGAAACCGCTCGGAACCTTTCTTGTTGAACCCGCAGGCCGCCCGCAGGGCGGTCGCGGGCTCGCTGACCCTGCGGCGGAATTTCGGGTTGAAAATGCCAGCCTTCAGCTTCAACCGCGCATTTCTGAGTCAGCTAAGGACTGAGGGCGTCGTCTTCCATTCGCCGTTCCCCCATTACTATCTGGCGAACGTCGCAATGGGCATGGGCAGCACGATTGCGGTATCACCGGAACCGCTCGCCATCGCCGGAGTGTCGCAACCCTCGGCCGGAAGCATATCTTTAAACCTCGAGGAAATGGGTACGGACCTGCTGAACACAAAGCTGCGCGAGGATAGTCTCTACGCTGCATGCGAACCGATGTTGCTGTCTGGACCGGCGTACAACACCAGCTACGTCATCGCCATGGAACATGTGGCGCGGAAACTGGGCGGCCGAGCACCGGCGCCGCTCGACTATCAACGCTACCGGCGGCTCCAGATCTTCTCGGTGATTACCGCGCAGAATGACTTATACTGGATGCGGAAGCGACCAGGATCGCTGCTGTGGGCAAAGCTGACGCCGACGGAGCGATCGTGGGCACTTTACCTTGGCTTCCTTAATTGGAAGGCAAAGTCCGGCAGCCTCAGTCAAATTAGGTCGGTCGACGCTGCCAAGAGGCAGGTCGAACCTTTCGACTTCCCCCCGATTCAGACGAACCGGGTGGTGGGACAATTTGCCCGATTGACGGAATTGTTCAGCGCGCTACACGCCGGGACGTACCCTGACCGAGCGTTGCCGACTGCAGTCCGGGTGACCGATGGAGTATCGTAGTTGCTCCGAACATAGGCGGCGATTTAAACCCCGGCCGGCTAGCTGCCTAGACCATTTTCAGCCTGACCGCGCAGATTGAAATGGTCTAGCCCTTTTTTGATCGTATGATTCACGCGCCGGAGACGTTCCGCTCAGCGCGACCATGCTCTAGCGCCGCAATTCGAAAATCCGGTTGTCCGCATCCTCGCGCGAGGTATCCAGCGCCTGTTTCGCGACGTCACGGGAGAAGCCTGCTCGGGCCAGCACGCCCATCTCCTTGATCCGCACGCCGGCATCGGAGTCGTCAGGAAGCCGGTAGGGTCCGATCCGACGCTTGCGTGCCAGCACCAATGCGGCCGCCAATTCGGTTTCGGCGTCGGCGGCCGACGCCGATCGTGCAACATCCGGCGCCACCCCCTTGGCGATAAGGCGCATCTGGATGGATCGGTTGGACTGCCCGCTTCGCAGGAGACTTCTGGCCCGATGTTCCGCGAATGCGGTGTCGCTGAGTGCGCCGGCTTCGGCGAGGCGCCTCACCACCTCGTGGATCGCCGCCCGAGCGGCTAGATGGATCGGTTCGGCGGCTTCCTGATCGGGCTGTGCGCGCAGCCAGCGGTCGATCCTCCGTTCGAGGACGCGCCGCAGCCCGGCCTCGGCCGAGGCATAGCGCGCGAGGTAGTCCAGCGCCGCCTGGTTCAAGCTGGCGGCATCGGGGGGTGAATCGCTCGACATAGCGCTACGATGCCTTTGGCGGTGCGTGATGCAAGCTGTTTCGGCACCGCCGAGGTCGGCCGGGAACGATCAAAACGCTGTTTGACAGCGACTAACTGATCGCCAATGATCGAGCCCTCCCCCGGACCCGCCCCGAAAGGTCGCGGGCGGGTGATCCGTTGGGAAGACGCAAACCAAGGTTGATCCGGATGATATCCGCGCTGCTACCGAACTACGCTCGTGCCGACCTCGCCTTCGAGCGGGGCGAGGGCGCCTGGCTGTGGACGGTGGACGGCCGACGATTCCTGGATTTTGGGTCGGGCATCGCTACGGCCAGCCTTGGACATGGACACCCGCATCTTGTGCAGGCGATCGCCGAACAGGCCGCCAAAGTGATGCACACGTCCAATCTGTACCGCATCCCGCAGGCCGAACGGCTGGCGCAGCGGCTGGTCGATGCATCCTTCGCGGACAGCGTGTTCTTCTGCAACTCGGGCGCCGAGGCGAACGAGGGCATGATCAAGATGATGCGCCGCGCCATGTCCGACGCCGGCAAGCCGGAGCGCTTTCGACTTATCTGTTTTGAGGGTGCGTTTCATGGCCGCACCTTGGCTACCCTGGCCGCCACCGGAAACCCACACTACCTGGAGGGCTTCGGCCCCGTGGTCGAAGGCTTCGACCACGTTCCGTTTAACAACATGAACGCGGTTCGTAATGCGATCGGGCCCGGCACCTGCGGCATCATCGTCGAACCGATCCAGGGCGAGGGCGGCGTGCGTCCCGCCGACATGCAGTTCCTGCGCGACCTGCGTGCGGTGTGCGACGAATACGACATCATCCTCGGCATGGATGAGGTGCAATCGGGCATGGGCCGTACCGGCAAACTGTTTGCCCACGAATGGGCCGGTATCACCCCCGACGTCCTGTCTTCCGCCAAAGGCATCGGCGGCGGTTTTCCGCTCGGCGCTGTTCTGGCCAAGGAGCGATATGCCAAGGCGCTGAAGCCCGGCACTCACGGCACCACCTATGGCGGCAACCCGTTGGCCTGTGCCGCCGGCAATGCCGTGCAGGACGTGATCCTCGCCCCCGGGTTCCTGGAAGATGTTGAACGCAAAGGCCGCAAATTGCGCGGCGAGCTCGACAAGATCGCCCGCGAGTTCCCCTCGGTGTTCGTCGATGCCCGCGGTCTGGGCCTGCTGCTCGGTCTGAAGGCGGCCATTCCGGTGGGCCAGATCCAGGCGGCGTGCGTCGCGGAGGGCCTGATGGCGATCACCGCCGGCGAAAATGTGCTTCGTTTGGCACCGCCGCTGGTGGTGACCGATAGCGACATCGACCAGGCGCTCGTCATGTTGCGCGCGGCGGCGACCAAGGTGGCGGCGGTAGTCGACAAGGCGGCGGCACAATGAGCGGGGCCGCTCGGCGAAAGGCCGGCATGGCGGCTCAGTCCCAGCAGCGGACGGCGCCGCGGCATTTCCTCGATCTGCGCGACTTCGATACGGCGACGCTGCGCCAGATGCTGGATGTCGCGGTGGGCTTCAAGCGAACCGGGGGGGTGTCGTCGCGCCCGCTCGCCGGCAAAACCCTGGCGCTGATCTTCGAAAAGCCCTCGACCCGCACCCGGGTGTCGTTCGAGGTGGGAATGCGCCAGCTTGGCGGGGATGTGATCGTTCTGTCCGGCAAGGAAATGCAGCTTGGGCGCGGTGAGACCATTGCCGACACGGCACGCGTGCTGTCGCGCTATGTCGATGCCATCATGCTGCGCACCGATAGCGTGGCAAAGCTGAACGAAATGGTGGCAAACGCCTCGGTTCCGGTGATCAACGGGCTGACCGAGGCATCACATCCCTGCCAGCTCATGGCGGATGTGCTGACGTTCGAGGAACATCGCGGCCCGATTGCCGGCGAGGTGGTAGCGTGGTGCGGGGATGGCAATAACGTCGCGCGAAGCTGGATCGAGGCTGCGGTGCGGTTCGGCTTTACCCTGCGCCTCGCGACACCGCGGGAATTGCGTCCCCCGGCCGACTTGGTGGCGTGGGCACGCGCGCAAGGTGGCGAGATCGATCTGACCGACGATCCGGATGCGGCGGTGGCGGGTGCTCGGTGCGTGGTGACGGACACCTGGGTGTCGATGTCGGACCACCCGGATGGCGGCCGACACAACGTTCTGGCGCCGTACCGGGTGACCGGCCGGCTGATGAGAAAGGCGGCGTCCGATGCGCTTTTCATGCACTGCCTGCCGGCCCATCGCGGCGAGGAAGTCGATGCCGATGTGATCGACGGCTCGCAGTCGGTGGTGTTCGATGAGGCGGAGAACCGCCTGCACGCGCAGAAGGGTGTACTTGCCTGGGTGATGGGCGCCGCCCGCTAGTCCCGCTCCCCTGGAGTAGGTCCTGCGCCACATCGAGCGGCTGAAGTCATGAGCTCCGCGACCGGTTATCGGAGGCACCCGCCTCCGTCTTATGTATGGGGGACCGCGATCGCGCTGGGATCGGGTGATCCGGTATGCCGCTTTAATCTTTCATCAACTTTTTGGAGCGCATCATGCCTCAGCATGACGACGCCTCCGATCATCATCATTTCCGAGCCTGATAGTATGATCAGCGATGTCCTGCGGGTGGAGTTCAGCCGCTGGGAGTTTGCTGTCCTGCTTGCTGAAGGCAGCGCGGCAGCCGATACCTACGCCGGCCAAATTGTCGCCAGCCTTGTCGTGCTTGACGCTAGCACCGCTCAACTAAGCGCGTATGAGGCCTGCGCTCGTATCCGGCGGCGCCCTGGCTATGCCGGCCGCCCCATTGTGCTGACTGCCCGGGAGGTTTCATCCCGCACCGTGGCCGCGGCGGAGGTGGCGGGGGCCACGGTCCTACTGCCGAAACCCTACTCGATGATGGATCTGTTTCGCGCCATCACTCCACATATGCAGCCGAATGATCCGTTGTTGGTGGCCGGGAGCGCGAGAGCAGGCATGGCCGCTCCGTCTTCGCGGGAATGGGCGGTACCAGGGTCGCTGGAATGGCGCTCCGGCGGCGACTCCGCGTTGTCGAGGAATAAACTGCTGCTGCCGATCGTGCGAGGCATTGGGAAGAAGATACCGATGCTCGGAAAGACGTCCTAAACGGAAGAACGTCGCCGCGGTTCAGGCACCGCGACGCCCAGACGTTGCCGCTTTTTGGCGGAATCTTCCGCGCTAAGCAGAAATGCTCGGCAGCTTTGGGTCGAAATCTTGCGAGGCGCGAGAGTTGGTGGGAGAGAAATCGTAGAAGATGTTCCTCACAGCGCGTGCGACGCCCCAAGGTTGTGCGCACCCATAGGCCCGTGGTTACACCCGTCCGTGTCCCTTGATCCCTGGTCCATAATACGTCAGTTTCAGTGCGCAACATACAAAACCGGCGTCACAAACATGCTCACCGCCGGCCGAGTGCGGGCCGCCCGAGCGCTCCTCGGCCTTGACGAGCGCCTTTGGCCGAACGCGTGGGCCTCTCCCTGCCTATCACCCCACGCAAGGAGGCCACTGGCCAGGTCACTCGGTGGCACAGTCGATCCGCTCACATGCGTTTTCCGCTTTCCGGACAAAGCGGCGAGCAACGCGGGGCGGCCGAGCAACGTCTTCCGTGCCATGAACGACACCGTTGTCATCATCGCCGCGCTTCTGGCTCTGTCCCTAATCGGAATCATCACCGCGCGTTTTACTGCGGCTCGCATTCTCAGCTATGGCGGCAGCTTCTTGCTCACGATTGGCCTGATGATCGAAGGCCTGCGGGCGCTCACCGGCCCCGTCCAGCACTTGCAACTTCCGCTCGGTCTCCCCTGGATCGGGACGAATTTCCGGCTCGATGCATTGTCCGGCTTCTTCCTCATCCTGATCGGACTCGGGGGCGCAGGCGCCAGCCTGTTCGCGCTCGGCTACGGCCGCCATGAGGCGCATCCCGAACGGGTTCTGCCGTTCTACCCTGCGTTCCTCGCCGGCATGATCCTGGTCACCGTCGCCGACGATGCCTTCACGTTTCTATTCGCATGGGAGTTGATGTCGCTGACCTCGTGGGCGCTGATCATGGCGCATCATCGCGACGAGGGAAACGCCGAGGCTGGCTTTGTCTATCTCATCATGGCCACCTTCAGCGGCCTTGCCCTCCTGCTTGCCTTCGGCCTGTTGGCAGGCAGCGGAGGCGACTACGCCTTCGACACTATTCGTGCCCACCACCCGAGCGTTTCTGTTGCGGCGGCGGTGCTGATCGTCACGCTGATCGGGGCCGGATCTAAAGCCGGACTTGTGCCGCTTCACGTCTGGCTGCCGCTCGCGCATCCCGCCGCGCCGAGCCACGTGTCGGCTCTGATGAGCGGCGTGATGACCAAAATCGCGGTCTACGCCTTCATCCGCATCGTCTTCGACCTGCTCGGTCCGAACCAGTGGTGGGCCGGCACCATCGTATTAATACTCGGCGGCGTCACCGCGGTGCTCGGTGTCTTGCATGCGCTGATGGAGCGCGACCTGAAGCGGCTGCTCGCATACTCGACGGTCGAGAACATCGGCATCGTATTCATCGGTCTGGGCCTGGCTCTGGCATTCCGCGCCACGGCGTTTCAGGCTGGAGCGGCCCTCGCCCTGACCGCCGCGCTGTTCCACGCGCTCAACCACACGGTCTTCAAAAGCCTGCTGTTCTTCGGCGCGGGCGCGGTGCTGGAGGCCACCGGTGAGCGCGACATGGACACCATGGGCGGCTTGATCCATCGCATGCCGCGCACCTCACTCGCGTTCCTGACAGGGTGCGTCGCGATCGCCGGCTTGCCGCCGCTGAACGGCTTCGCCTCGGAGTGGCTGACGTTCCAGGCCGTTCTGGTCCACCCCGAGATGCCAGAGTGGGGCCTGAAATTGATCATTCCGGTCGATGGCGCAGCGCTGGCCCTTGCCGCAGCCCTGGCAGCAGCCTGTTTCGTGCGCGCTTTCGGTGTTGTTTTCCTTGGCCGCGCACGCTCCGAGGCCGCGACTCAGGCGCGCGAAACCGATTTCTGGTCTGTCACCGCCATGCTGGCTTTCGCGCTGCTGTGCCTGATGGCGGGGATCTTCCCGGGTGCCGTCATCGACACCATCGCTCCGGTCACGCACGCGCTGCTCGGTACGAGGATGCCGGAGCAGTTGGGCGATATATGGATGACCATCGTGCCGCTCGAGGCCGGCCGCAGCTCCTACAATGGACTGCTGGTGTTCGCCTTTATCGGGATATCCATGCTGTTGACCGCAGGCATCGTGCATCGCCTGGGGTCCCGAGCGGTGCGACGTGCGCCGGCATGGGATTGCGGCTTTCCGGACCCGGCGCCTGCTAGCCAGTACACCGCCGCAAGTTTCGCCCAGCCGCTGCGGCGCGTGTTTGGCACGGTGGTATTCCGGTCGAGCGAGACCGTCGACATGCCGTCGCCTGGCGATGATCGCCCTGCGAGCATCGTCCGCCACATCAGTGACCCGATCTGGGATTCCGTCTATGCCCCGCTCGGCCGGGGCGTCGGCTGGATCGCCGATCATAGCAACTTCATGCAATTCCTGACCATAAGGCGCTATTTGGGCTTCGTCTTCGCTGCCCTGGTCGTGCTGCTGATGGCCCTGACGCTATGGCAGTGATCCAGTCGCTGCTGGCGCAACTTGCCCAGATGACCATGATCCTGTTGCTATCGCCGCTGCTGACCGGTGCAATACGCAAGGTCAAAGCCCGCCTGCAACGCCGCCGAGGGCCGTCGCTGATCCAGCCGTACCGCGATCTCCGCCGCCTGTTGGGTAAGGAAGTGGTGGTCGCCGAGAATGCCTCCTGGCTGTTCCGCGCCGTGCCGTATTTCGTCTTCGCCGCAACATGGGTTGCCGCCGCGCTGATCCCAACGTTCGCCGCGAACCTGATGTTCAGTTGGTCCGGCGACCTGATCGCCATTACCGCCCTGCTGGGCAGCGCGCGCTTTGCCTTGGCCCTGGCCGGGATCGATGTCGGAACCAGCTTCGGTGGGATTGGTTCGTCGCGAGAAATGATGATCGCCTCGCTGGCCGAACCGGCGATGCTGATGCTGGTGTTCTCAGTGGCATTGATCGTCGGCTCGACGCAGTTGTCGACTATTGCCGAAACCATGCTGAACGGTCAGGTCGGCCTGCGTATCTCGCTGGGTCTGGCACTTATCGCTCTGATCATCGTCGCGATGGCGGAGAATGGCCGCGTCCCAGTGGATAACCCGGCCACTCACCTGGAGCTGACCATGGTGCACGAGGCAATGGTGCTGGAATACTCCGGCCGCCATCTGGCAATGATCGAGCTCGCCGCGTCGCTGAAACTGACGCTCTATATGGCGATGATCGCGTGCATATTCATTCCGGGGTGGATGGCGGACAGCCCCGATCATGTGGTGCCGGACGCGATTGGCGCGGCGGCCTGGATGGCGAAGATGGCGGTAGGCGGGGTGGCACTGGGCATCGCGGAAATGTCGGTGGCCAAGATGCGGGTGTTCCGCGTGCCGAACTTTCTCGGCGCCGCGCTGATGCTGGGCCTGCTTGGCGTACTGCTGCTGTTCGTTTCGCGGGGGATGTGATGAGCGGGCAGGGGACGACAGTGCGCTCGGGGCCGCGCGGTGGCCGCCGATGATCCATGGCCTGTCGTTCGACATCGCGCACATGTTGGCCGGGAGCCTCGTGCTGGTCAGCTTCATGATGCTGTACCAAGTTCGTCTAACTGCCCTGCTCCACGTGCTTGGCCTGCACGCCTTCGTCCTGGCGTTGTCCGTCGCCTGGCAGGCGCATATTCAGGGCGCCCCGCATCTGTATATCACCGCTGCCATCGCCCTGGCCTTCAAGGCCATCCTGGTTCCATACGCGCTGCGCCGGATGGTGTTCCAGATGGGCCTGCACCGCGAGATCGAAACCGTCGGCGGCATCGGTTTGACGATGCTCGCCGGCATCGCACTTGTCGCGCTGTCGCTCCAGGTCATGCTGCCGGTCACCGCGCACACTGATCCGGTGGCGCGGGAGGACATTGCCCTGGCGCTGTCGGTCGTGTTGATCGGCCTGTTGATGATGGTTACCCGTCGCAACGCGATCAGCCAGGTGGTCGGGTTCATGTCGCTGGAGAACGGCATCAACCTCGCCGCCACCGGCGCCCGCGGCATGCCGCTGGTGGTGGAGATCAGTGTCGCGTTCTCCATCCTGATCGCCTTTATCGTGGTGGGCGTGTTCCTGTTCCGCATACGTGAGCGGTTCGACACTATCGATGTCGGCGCGCTTGACCGCTCCCGCGGGGGTCAGGGATGATGCCTGATCCGGTCGCGGCCATCTTGCTGACGCCGCTGGTGACCGCCGCGATCCTGGCGGTGCTGCCCGGCTACCGGGCCGGCGCGGCGCTGAACGTGTTCGCCAGCCTAGTGTCACTGCTGTTCGCGTTGACGCTGTTGTGGGATCGGCCGGCCACCGGCCCCTATTTGCTGGTGGACGACCTGAACATCGTCTTCGTGCTGCTGAACTGCTTTATCGGCCTGACCACCAGCGCGTTCAGCGCTTCCTATATCGGCCACGAGCTGGAAACCGGCCGCCTGAAGCCCCGGCATTTGCGTTTCTATCATGCAATGTTCCAGCTCATGCTGTTCGGCATGAACCTGGCCCTGCTGGCCAACAATATCGGCCTGATGTGGGTCGCAGTGGAATTGGCGACGCTTACCACGGTGATGATGGTTGGGTTGTATCGCACTGCGGAGGCTTTGGAGGCCGCCTGGAAGTATTTCATCCTTGGCAGCGTTGGCATCGCGCTGGCGCTGTTTGGCACGATCCTGGTGTATCTCGCCGCGAGACCGGTGGTTGGTGAGGGCTTGGATGCGATGATCTGGACCGACCTCCTGCACGCCGCGCCTGCCCTGGACCCGTCGCTGCTGAATATCGCCTTCATCTTCCTGCTGCTGGGCTACGGCACGAAGGTCGGGCTGGCACCGCTGCACGCTTGGCTGCCCGATGCACACGCGGAGGGTCCTACCCCGATCTCCGCGGTTCTTTCGGGGCTGCTGCTGAACGTGGCGCTGTATGCGCTGTTGCGGTTCAAGGTGCTGCTGGCCGCCAACCCACACGCCATCGCACCGGGGCCGCTGATGATCGCGCTGGGGCTGCTGTCGGTGATCTTCGCGGCGTTCATGCTCTACCGCCGGCGCGACATCAAACGCCTGTTCGCCTACTCTTCCATCGAGCATATGGGCATCATCGTGTTCGCCTTCGGCATGGCCGGGCCACTTGGCAACTTTGCCGGCCTGCTGCAAATGACGATGCACAGCCTGACCAAGTCGGCGATTTTCTTTTCGGTCGGTCATGTTACCCAGGTGAAAGGCACGCAGCGCATCGGGGAGATCGGCGGCCTGACCGAGAGCCACCCGATCCTGGGCTGGAGTTTCGTCGCCGGCGTTGTCGCTATCGTCGGGTTGCCGCCGTTTGGCGTGTTCACCAGCGAGTTCCTGATCGTGTCCTCGACCTTTGCGCGGGACCCGGTGTTGGCGTTACTTCTGGTCACCGGCCTGCTGGTGGCATTCGGCGCGTTGCTGCTGCGGCTGAACGAGGTTGCGTTCGGTCCGATCAAGGGTGCGACCGGCCGCGTCCATGCGTCCTACATTCCGTTGTTCGCCCATCTTGCGCTGGTGCTGATGGCCGGGATCTGGCTGCCCCCGGCGCTGGTCGCCTGGTTCCAGCATGTCGCGACGCTGTTGGGATGAGCGATCTTTGGTAACACGAGCTGGCACGGGGTAAGTGTCAACCGAATCATAAGCCCCGCAGAACCGCCGCTGAGAACCTGCAAGCGGAGGGGTTGTTGGCGTTGATTTTTGGCGATAACGTTGGTTTTCGTGATCGCGAACCTGCTCCGTTGGCCTAACCAGCCGGTCGCAATGGGCTGGCTTGGCGAGCAGGGTTCGTAGATTTTCAACAAAACGAACAAAAGGGGAAGAAATGGCAAATCCAACGCCAGACTTTGATGCTGTCGTCATCGGTGCGGGCTTTTCCGGCATTCACATGCTGAAGTCCCTGCGAGACCAACTGGGCCTGAAGGCTCGGGTTTTCGAGGCCGGCGAGACCGTCGGGGGCACTTGGTACTGGAACCGTTACCCAGGGGCGCGTTGCGATTCCGACTTCTATATTTACTGCTTCACCTGGGACAAGCAGTTGCTGCAGGAATGGGAATGGTCCGAACGCTATCCCGAGCAAGACGAGATACTGCGTTATCTTGAGCATGTGGCCAAGCGGCATGACCTCAAGCGGGATATGCAATTCAACACCCGCGTGACCGCCGGGGAGTTCGACGAGAAAACCAATCTCTGGACGGTGCACACCGACAAGGGCGAACCAGTCACCGCGCGCTTCCTCATTACCGCGGTGGGGACCCTGTCGACCACCAATCTGCCGCAGTTCAAGGGCCTGGATCGCTTCAAGGGAAAATGGTATCACACCAGCCGCTTTCCGCACTCCGGCGTTGATTTCACAGGCAAACGGGTAGCTGTGGTGGGCACCGGTGCCACCGCGGTGCAAGCGATCCCGGAAATCGCCCAGCAGGCCAAGCAGCTCACTGTGTTCCAGCGCACCGCCAACTACTGTGTGCCGGCACGCAACGGCAAGGTTGATCCGGAAGTAACGAAGGCGCGCAAGGCGGACTACGACGGCGTGGTCAAGCGCATTCGTGAATTGTTCTTCGGCCAGGAGCACTACTTCATCCCGAAGTCGGTGCTGGAAACCACGCCGGAGGAGCGCGAAAGAGAATTCGACAAGAGATGGGATGCCGGGGGCTTTGCCTTCTGGCTGGCGAACTACCAGGACATGTTCTTTAATCAAGAAGCCAATGACGTCATCGCCGACTACCTCAAGCGCAAGATTTGCAATACGGTCAAAGATCCTGCTGTGGCCGAGAAGCTGATCCCCAAGGGTTATGCCTACGGCACCAAGCGGCAACCGTTGGACACCAACTACTTCGAGACGTTCAATAAGGACAATGTGCTGTTGGTCGATGCCAAGACCGATGGTGCGATGGAAGAGATCACCGAAAACGGCATCCGAGCCGGAGGTAAGGAATACCCGTTCGACATCATCGTGTTCGCAACTGGGTTCGATGCCATGACCGGTCCACTGAAGGCGTTGAACCTCAAGGGCCGCGACGGCCGCACCTTGGATGAGGAGTGGCGGGATGGGCCGCACACCTATCTCGGCATTTCGGTCGTCGGCTTCCCCAACCTGTTCACCATCACCGGTCCGCAAAGCCCATCGGTGCTAACGAACATGCCTGTCGCGATCGAGCAACATGTCGAGTGGGTCACTGAATGCATCGACAGCATGCGCAAGACCGGCAGGACGGTCATCGAGGCGAAACCGGAGGCGCAGGACCAATGGGGGGCGCACGTCAATGAGGTCGTCGGCGCAACGCTGATGACCAAAGCCAATTCCTGGTACATGAGTGCCAATATTCCCGGCAAACCTCGTGCCTTTTTGCCGTACCTTTGGTCCGGAAGGTGTCGGCGGTTACCGTAGGCAGTGCGACGAAATCGCGGCTAAGGGCTACGAGGGATTTGAACTGGCGTAGAGCGGGCCTAAAGAAATAGTGCGGGCGGATTTGCGGCGGCGACGCTTCGAATCCGCCCAATCAGGCGAAAAATACTGGGGAAACAATGATCAGCAATAGTTACTACTCACAGGACCTTCACGGCCCGTATGAGCTGTACGACATCGGCAATTTCGATTTGGAGGAAGGCGGCACCATCCGCGGTTGCCAACTGGCCTATGCGACGTTTGGTTCCCTCAATGCCGCCGGTGACAATGCCATACTGATCCCCACCTGGTACTCCGGCACCAACAAGATCATGGAGCAGGTGTATATTGGGAGCGGGCGGCCGCTCGACCCTGATAAGTATTTCATCGTAATCATTAACCAGATCGGCAACGGCCTTTCGACCTCACCGCACAACACGCCGGCACCGGCCGGAATGGGGAACTTCCCGCGCGTGCGGATCGGTGACGACGTACGGGCGCAGCACAAGCTGGTTACGGAGAAGCTTGGTCTCAAAAGTCTTGCACTGGTGGTCGGCGGGTCGATGGGCGCGCAGCAGACTTACGAATGGGCAGTGCGTTACCCAGACATGGTGAAGCGCGCGGCGCCGGTCGCCGGGACGGCGAGAAACACCACCCATGATTTTCTCTTCACCGAGACGCTGGTTGATGCGATCACGTCCGACCCCGGCTTCAACAAGGGGTTTTATTCATCGCCGGCGGACGTACGGGAAGGTTTGTTGCGCCATGCCAAGATGTGGGCGGTGATGGGCTGGAGCACGGAGTTCTTCCAGCAAAATCGCCATAAGACGTTGGGCTTTTCGTCGCTGGAGGATTTCACCACCAATTTCATGTTCGCCTATTTTGGCGTCATGGATCCGAACGACCTGCTGTGCCAGGCATGGAAGTGGCAGCGCGGTGACGTCAGCCGTCACACCGGCGGCGATCTGCGAGCTGCTTTGGGCCGCATCAAGGCAAAGACCTTCGTGATGCCGATGTCATCGGACATGTTCTTTCCTCCGGCTGATTGTCAGGCCGAATGGCGGCTCATTTCCGATGCCGAGTTCCGGCCGATCCAAACGGTTGATGGGCATCTCGCACTGTTCGGCGCTGACCCAAGCGCGATCGGTCAGCTTGATGGTCACCTGCGCGAGTTGCTGGCGGCAAGGGTCTGAGTCCTCAACGGCAAAGGCATTTGAAGAGTCCATTCCAGGTCCGCCTTGCTGAATTCTGCAGAGACTTGACGGCGTCGATCGTAACGATCAGCTTCCGCTGAGATTGGCGGACGTTCTCGATGGCCGACCTGGCTACCCCCGATCGACCTCGGGTTGAGGTTGAGCAAGCGGCCTGGCAGCAAACGGTGGATCGGCTGGCCGCCGGCAGCCTGACGCTGCTCAGCTTGTGGGGCGAGCCGGGCGGCGTGCTGATGGCTGTGCTGGACGGGCGAGAGGTCGCGATACTGAGCCTCGCATGTCCCGAAAAGCGCTATCCGTCCGTCGGCGCCCAGCACCCTGCCGCGATCCGGCTGGAGCGCGCCATCCGCGACCTGTTCGGCCTGGAACCCGAGGGCCTGACCGACCAGCGGCCCTGGCTCGACCATGGCCGCTGGTCGGAGGAACAGTCTCCGGCAACGGCATACGCGTTTTTGCCGGCCGAAGGGGGGGGGCTGCACCAGATTCCGGTTGGTCCCGTCCACGCCGGTATCATCGAGCCTGGGCATTTCCGCTTCACCTGCGATGGCGAAACGGTCGTCCGGCTGGAGGAACGTCTCGGCTATACCCATAAGGGCATCGACCTGCTGATGTCGGGCGCGAAATTGTCGCGCGCTGCTCGCTTATCCGGCCGGGTCTCCGGTGACAGCACCGTGGCGTATGCGTATGCGTTCTCTCGAGCCATCGAAAGCGCGCTCGGTGTCGATCCGCCCGCGCGTGCGGTATGGCTGCGGGCGGTCATGGCGGAGCTGGAGCGTCTCGCCAACCACATCGGCGATTTCGGTGCGATCTGCAACGATGCCTCCTTCAGCATCATGCTCGCCCATTGCGCGGTGCTTCGCGAAAGAATCCTGCGGACCTCTGCCGCCTGCTTCATGCATCGCCTGATGATGGATCGGATCGTGCCCGGCGGGGTGACGGCGGACCTCGAGGCAACGCAGATTGATCAATTGCGCACGCTTGTCTCGGAGCTGAGGGCGGCGATGCCTCGGCTGACGAAATTATACGATGATACGCCGTCGTTGCAGGATCGGATGGTCACCACGGGAATTCTGCGGCCGGAACTGGCGGCTCGGTTCGCCCCGGGCGGGTTTGTCGGGCGAGCGTCAGCCCGAGACTTCGATGCGCGCCGCGATCTGCCATATGCGCCCTACGACAAGCTGGCCTTCGTGGTGCCCGTGCTGACGGCGGGGGATGTCAACGCGCGCGTCTGGATTAGGTTGAAAGAGATCACCGAAAGTCTTTCGTTGCTGGATCAGCTTCTGGCCGGCTTGCCAGATGGTCCGTTTGAGATCCCGGATATTCAAACAACCGCGGACACCGCAGGGACCGTTGAAGGGATGGCTATCGTGGAGGGGTTCCGCGGCGACGTGCTGGTCTGGCTGCGCATCGCGGACGGCGTGATCGAGCGGTGCCATCTGCGCGACCCCTCGTGGTTCCAGTGGCCTCTGCTGGAGGCCGTGATCGAAGGCAACATCGTCGCTGACTTCCCTCTGTGCAACAAAAGCTTCAATTGCTCCTACTCCGGCCACGATCTTTGAAACGAGTTCCGGAACGGCGAGCCCCGATATGAACGTCCCGTTTCGCTCAGCGCCGTCATGCTTTAAGGCGTCCGATTGATCGCGATAACGCCGGTTGCATAGCGTGCCACTCTTCCATTCAACGCTCGGACCGGATCAGCAGCGCCGAGTCCCGGTGTTGCTGCCTTATCCGTTCGCGGGTCCGTTCGACTACCTGGTGCCACAGGATCTGCATCCGCAACCGGGGGATATCGTGCTGGTGCCGCTGAACCGCCGTGAAGAAGTCGGCGTCGTCTGGGATGTGCCCGCTGATGAGGCGGTGCCGGCGCACAAGCTCAAGTCCGTGGTCGGGATCGTGGATACCCCGCCGATGCGGGAATTGCTGCGCCGGTTCATCGACTGGATCGCGGCGTATACGCTCTCCCCGCCCGGCGACGTCATGGCTATGGCCTTGCGCGTTGTCACGAACGCTTTCATTCGCCCGGTCGTGCGCTATCGGCGCGCTGATCCGTTGCCCTCGGTGCGGATCACTCCACCTCGGCAGCGGGTGCTGGATGCGCTGACGCTGGAGGAACCCCGGCTGGCCGCCGATTTGTTTCGTGCTGCCGGTGTCAGCGCGGCGGCGCTGCGGGGCATGGCCGAGGCCGGTCTGATCATCGCGACGATCGCGCCGCCGGACGCGCCGTTTCAGCGCCCCGACCCAGACTACCCAGGACCGGAGCTGTCCGTTCAGCAGCAAGAGGTCGCCGCGGTGTTGCGCAAAGCGGTCGCCGTTCGCGCTTTTTCGGTGACGTTGCTGGACGGCGTGACCGGCTCCGGCAAGACCGAGGTGTATCTGGAGGCCGTCGCGGCCTGTTTACGCGAAGGGCGCCAGGCCCTGGTAATGCTGCCGGAAATCGCGCTCTCGTCCCAGTGGACCGAACGCTTTGAGCGTCGCTTCGGCGTGGCGCCGGCGGTGTGGCACTCCGATTTGGCGTCGCGTACCCGAAAAATCACCTGGGCGGCGGTTGCCGAGGGCACCGCGCCTGTGGTCGTCGGCGCTCGGTCGGCGCTGTTCCTGCCGTTCCCCGACCTCGGCCTGGTGGTGGTAGACGAGGAGCACGAGGCGGCGTTCAAGCAACAGGACGGTGTGGTTTACAACGCTCGCGACATGGCGGTGGTGCGGGCCCGGCTGTCCGAATGTCCGGCCATCCTGGTGTCAGCGACACCGAGCCTAGAGACGGTGGTGAATGTCGAGGCGGGACGGTACGGGCATCAACGGTTGACCAGCCGTCATGCCGGGGCGTCGATGCCACGGATTGACCTGATCGACCTGCGTGAAAAGCCGCCCGATCGCGGCCGCTTCCTGGCACCTCCATTGATCGAGGCGGTCAGCCAAACCCTAGCACGTGGCGAGCAGGCGATGCTGTTCCTGAACCGCCGGGGGTATGCGCCGCTGACGCTGTGCCGCCACTGCGGGCACCGGATGCAGTGCCCCAACTGCACCGCCTGGCTGGTCGAACACCGCACCCGCAGCCAGCTTTTGTGCCACCACTGCGGCCACACCATTCCGATCCCGCCGGAATGTCCCACCTGCTCGGCAAGAGACAGCCTGACCCCGGTCGGCCCCGGCATCGAGCGCATCACCGAGGAAGCTTCGCAGGTGTTCTCCGATGCCCGCCTCTTGATCATGGCGAGCGACACGATCTCCGGCCCGCACGCGGCCGCCGCCGCCGCTCATGCGATCGAGAACCGTGAGGTCGATCTGATCATCGGCACCCAACTTGTCGCTAAGGGGTGGCACTTTCCGCATCTGACGTTCGTGGGCGTGGTCGATGCCGATCTAGGCCTGGCGGGCGGTGAGCTTCGCGCGTCGGAGCGCACGGTGCAGCTGCTGCACCAGGTCGCCGGCCGAGCGGGGCGGGCGGAGGCGCCGGGCCGGGTGATGCTGCAGACGTTCATCCCCGAACACCCGGTCATGCAGGCGCTGTTGCAAGGCGACCTGGACGCCTTCATGGCTAGCGAGGCCGAGAGCCGCCGCGACGGCGAATGGCCGCCCTATGGGCGTTTGGCGGCGCTGATCGTCAGCGCGGATACCGCCATCATGGCGGATACGGTGGCCCGCGATCTCGGATGGGCCGCCCCGCGCGGGAATGGGGTGGTCGTGCTGGGGCCGGCACCCGCTCCGATGGCTCTGCTGCGCGGCCGGCATCGGCGGCGGCTGCTGCTGAAGGTGCGGCGGGATGTGCCGGTGCAGCCGATCCTGCGGTCCTGGCTGGCATCGGTTCGCGTGCCAGGGAATGCGCGCGTCGATGTTGACGTGGACCCGATTTCGTTTCTGTAAGGGTCTGGTAGCGAACTGGCTCGAGTAGCCCATCGGTCTTCCCAGCCCCGGCGAGCCATGCCAACGTTCCGCGGACAAATTGGAGGATCGGCCCATGTCCATGATGACCGGCGGAGAAGCCATTGTCGACGGCCTTCTGCGGCACGGCATCGATACGGTGTTCGGCCTCCCCGGGGTTCAGACCTATGGGCTGTTTGACGCCTTCGCACGCGCCTCCAACCGTCTCCGTCTCATCAATGCAAGGCACGAACAGACCACCGCATATATGGCGCTCGGTTACGCCTGCGCCACTGGGCGCCCCTCGGCTTATGCCGTCGTGCCCGGTCCCGGCGTGCTCAACACCACAGCGGCTTTGGCGACGGCATGGGGGGTCAATGCGCCGGTGCTATGCCTAACCGGCCAAGTCCCAAGCATGATGATCGGCCGGCGCCGGGGACAGTTGCATGAGTTGCCGGATCAACTCGGCACCCTCCGGACGCTGGTGAAGTGGGCCGAACGAATCGACCATCCGTCGCAGGCGTCGTATCTCGTCGCGCGGGCGTTCCAGGAGATGCTGTCCGGGCGCCGTGGCCCGGTGGCGCTGGAAATGCCATGGGATCAATTCACCGCGACCGCCGAAGTCACGCCGCAAGATCCGTTGTCGCTGCATCCGAATCCGATGCCGGATCCGGAAAAGATCGACGCGCTGGCGAAACTGCTGAACGAGGCCAAGGCGCCGATGCTGTGGGTGGGAGGCGGCGCGCTGCACGCGGCGCCGGAAATTCAGGCGCTGGCGGAACGAATTGGCGCGCCTGTGGTCTCTTTCCGCTCTGGCCGGGGCATCGTCGACGACCGCCATTCGCTTGGCCTCACCATCCCGGCGGCGTATCGATTGTGGCCGGAGACCGATTTGCTGGTCGCCTTTGGCACTCGGCTGGAAGTTCCCACCGGGCGCTGGGGCAAGATGCCAGCGGGCTTGAAGATTGCCCGAATTGATGTCGATCCCGCCGAAATGTCGCGGATGAAGGTCGGCATCGGCATCGTCGCCGACACCGCCGACGCCGCGCGGGCACTGGCCGGCGTTGTTGCTTCCCGCAACGATCCGGCGCGGGCGGCGGCGATCGCGCGCGCCAAGGCCGACACGCTGGTAGACATCCAGCGGGTGCAGCCACAGATGTCATTTCTTCAGGCGATCCGTGAAGTGTTGCCGGAAAACGGTATCATTTGCGACGAAATGACTCAGGTGGGCTACGTGTCCTGGTTCGGTTTTCCGTTTTATGCGCCACGGACGCTGATCACCTCGGGCTTCTCCGGAACGCTCGGTGCCGGTTTTCCGACCGCGCTTGGCGTGAAGGTCGCGATGCCGGACCGGCCTGTCGTGTCTTTAAACGGCGATGGCGGCTTCCTGTTCGGCGGGGCGGAACTGGCGACCGCGATGCAGTATGGCATCAATCTGATCACCATCGTTTTCAATAACTCGGCTTACGGAAATGTCCTGCGTGACCAGCATCGTCTGTTCGAGGGTCGTGATTCCGGTTCTCGCCTGCGCAACCCGGACTTCCTGGCCTATGCACGCAGCTTTGGCGTCCACGGGTGGCGGGTGAACAATGCCGCTGGTCTGCGCGACGCACTGGCCGAGGCAGTCAAGGCCAACACGCCGACCTTGATCGAGGTCATGACAGATATCACGCAGGAAACCGCGCCGTGGGCGTTCATCGCGCCAGCGAGAGACTAATCGCCCTTGCGAAAGGCTAAGGGGGCCAGCGGCTGTAGTCTCCGAATGCGCGACCATCAATGAACAACAAAGTGCTTTTGTCGATCCCACAGCGGTGCCGATCTGGCTTCCCCAAATTTTTACGATGACCGCGAGGAGTTAAAATCCGATCTATCTCGTGCTCACCGCCCTCGACCGCGCTGAATACTCCGCGGGTGAGACCGGTACGACCGGCGATTTCCCTGGTAGTGCCTAGGAACGCCTTCGTCGATCCACAAGGCGAAGCGCTGACTTATGCCGCGACGCAGTCCCGCGGACAGGCGCTGCCATCCGGGGTCACATTCGACGCGGCTGCCGAGACATTCACCGGGACCCCGCCCTCTCCGACCCAAAGCCTCGGTATCACGGTAAACGCAACCGATAGCATTGGTCTTTCGTCGTCTAAGAATTTCACCGCGAACATTCAGTCGGCCGCCCCCGTCGTCGTAACGGGCATCGGCGTTACCGCGCGAACGCCGAACCAGAGCTGGATCGAAGGCCAGGCGGGGAACCTTATGCTGCCGTCGAACACCTTTACTGACGCCCTGGGCCGGAAGATGATGTTGGTTGCGCATGAGAACGTCGGCCCGAACGCCCCGTCATGGCTTGCATTTCAACCCTGCGAGCAAGGACTTCAACGGCACGGTGCCGTTAAGGGCGAGCGACGGTGCAGCCTGCGGTGGTCGCATTCGACGGGCGGTTTATGAAGGCGGCAGACCTTTTCACAGCGACCTTCGCGGCTGCGTTGCAAGCAGCATCGATCGTCGAGGCGCCTTCGCTGGGCACGAATACGATATTCAACCTGCCGCGGTCGGCCGAATTGATCGCACTGCATACTTGAGCGACGGATCCCTAGATGACCGAAGGCCGGCAGGCTACGGAACAAGGTCACCTGTTCGCAGCGGCCGGATCTTTGGATAGGTCCTGATACCGTTCCGCAGATTGTCCGCGTGTTCCCGCTGGTACATCAGACCAAGCCGACGAGCGATGTATTGCTCCTGCTGCGGGGTGGGATTTCCCGGCATGATGATGCCTCCGCCAGGCAAGATGCCTTCAACATTCGCCAGATCGAGGCCCACGTTTTCTTCGTCGAGACAATCCTGTTCCTGCATCTGCTTGGCGATCGCGAGCGCCTCCCTTGTCCACGTTACAAAAGTAGCGGGTCGGCGCGGCAGTTCGGGTACCGGGATTTCGTCGAAAAGGCGCACTCGCTGTGCGAGCCAGTCCAGCGTCGTCGACGCATTGTCCGCGGGCCACACCCGAGGTGCCGGGCGCCCGATCGGGACGGATAGCGGCTTAGCCTGCCGGCGCTCTATTGCGCGCAGCAGGGAGTCGAAGGTACGGGCGGCGGAAGCGGCGGCGCTAAGATGCCGAGTGCTATCGCCGCGTGGTTGGCGAAGGTTCATCCCAATCCGCCAGCAGGCACAGGCGGCGTGGTAGGCGGAGAGAGCCTGTACCGCCAGCAGCACCTCGATCGGATCGCGGGGATGGGTCGCCGCCATCGCAGTAAGGGACGCGTTCATGTGTCGCCGAAGCGACGCCTGGGGTTCCGGCGTGTCGAGCGGATGTGCCCGCATCAGGGCCTGCGTGGCGTCCGCCATGAACATCGGATCGAACGGACCATCTTCATGGAAAATGGCCTGAGGATCGTAAAACGTATCGACTGGCGTTTGAGTTTGCGTATCGGGCGCGGGCGATTTGCTCATGATATGCTTTGACCTGTTGGAAACCACGCTGCGGCGATGCGACGCCGCAGCTTTGCCGTCTCACCGCGCTAACCGCGGCGCCACATAGCGTGAGCCAGCCAAACGGCGCCGGCATCGCGCTAATGGAGGTCAAGGCGCCTGCAGCAGCGCCGCGACGATTGTGGCTATTCCTTGTGCATGCCAGCGCTGTATCGCCTTGTGGTCCGAGCCGAGCGCCTTTCCGAGCCGACGCCAGGGAAACAGGTGCCGGTCGGTTATTGGATGCACCAAGCTCCGCGCACCCACCACGCGGCGCAGAACATAGCGGTCCAGCGGGATCAGCGGGATCCAGCTTAAGGCCTCATCCATGCGGGTGATCTTTTCGGCGGATGGGGTCGACGGGCGGATGCGCGCCTCGCTCCAGCCATATGCCTCGAGCGCCGTACGGACGATTTCGAGCGAGGACGTTCGCAAACGCGTCGTCCACCCGGTACCGGGCAACGCGAGCAAAGTCGCGCCAGCCTCCTCGAGCCGATAGATGACGTAATCGGCATCGATCGCGTATCCGTTGGTCATTAGCGGACGCCGCGCCTGTATTTGGTCCGTCGAGATCGTGGATTTGGTGGCGCGCGAATTCGTCATGGCTCAGGTCCTTCGGCGTGGAAATGAAAGAGGGCTAGGGCGCGTTCAGCGGATGGTGTCGGGGGTTTGGAAGGGCACGCCTTCCAGGCTGGTGCCGCGGTTAATGGCACCCCAACTTTCCACGTGACCGGCGGGCAGCGACTCGCGGTCGGCCTCATCCAGAACTGGGACCGCGTTCGCGGGGGCTCGGTGCACGCCGATCGTTCGGCCGCGCTCGATGACGGTCCAGCGTGCGAGACCCAGCGCGATTGCAATGAGGTCCCAGCTTGCGCCCTCGGTGCGGAGGCGGCGGATTTGGGCATCCTGTCCTTCAGTCCAGATAACTTTCCTAGGCATCGATGGCTCCGTCTGTGAACAATAAGAGAACATTGCGTTAGTTAGACGGACTAACGACTGCCGTCAATTGAAATAACATACCTGCGCAGGAAAATTTCCCTTGCCAGGAGAATTGGGGATGGAAGATGCCAGCGGGCCTTGGGGAGGGCCGATTTGAGCCCAGATGAGCTGATCTCCCTGCGGTCGCGCGTCGCGTGAAAAACGCTTGCCGAGTGGAAACGTCGAAAGTGACGCCGACCGGCTGAAAGCGAGACTGCGGCCTAAACCCAAGCTCGGCCCGGATCCGTCTCGATTTCGCTGGCGATGCGAGAAGTTGTAAGTTATACTAACATTTATGAGCACATCTCAAGGTATTGGTGCACGCATACGCCTGGCGCGCCGGGAGCGTGGCCTAACGCAGGACGAGCTGGCCGATCAGGTCGGAGTTTCTCGGAGTGCGGTGGCGCAGTGGGAAACCGGCCGGACCGGACAGATCACTGGTAACCTTTCGCGCATCGCCGACGTGCTCGAAGTGAATGTCGAATACCTGATGTTCGGCAACGACAAACGGGCGGCGGGAGAGGTGCGGCAAGGCGACGAATTGGCGCTGCTGCGTTTATACCGCGAGTGCGATCCCGAGGATCGCCAAATGCTTCTCCGCACGGCGCGCCGCCTCGCCCGAAGTTGAAGATGATCGGGAGCCTTCGAGCGGACATAGGGTTGCGCGGGCTCAAGGGATGGGTATCGCGTTCGAAGTCGCAGCCAAGGCTTCTCGGCAAGGGTCAGCGACGTAACGAGTGTCGCCACATCCGTGACGCACCCTGTTTCTGCGGTCGATCTCAAGTTGAGCTGCCTGCAGCGTCAGCCGGTCCCGCACGGTCCCGAGTGCCGCCTTAATCTCCGCCCCTTCACGAGGCACGGCCGCCCGTTTCTGTTCCAACAGCAAGCCGGAAAGAGCCAACAGACCCAGCACGGGTATCAGCAGCGGCAAGCTGATCTGGATGCGCACACCGATATTCCGTCGCAAGCGAGGTCGGGCGGTGTTTGGACCGTCTTTCTGAGCCAGTTCCGGAGCCATTTCAGCATCCTTGCCGCCTATCTGCGGGGGTATCCGAATGCGTTAACAGCGGCTTAATTTGCCGCCTGGCTCGTGGTCCGATCGCGACAGAAGCATCCAATGCGTGCGGGTAAACTGGCCCACAAAACAAGAAACTGATGATTCCAAATGGACGGCATTGCCGATCTGATTCGGCCCACCGGGATGGGGTGTGCGAACGAGACTGCCGGCCCAATCCGGCGAGACTAGTGACGGCTTTATCTCCCCGCGTTCGGAACGAACGGATCTGGAACGCGCTGTGGCAGCGTCCCGGCACTTTTCGCACAAACACCGTGCTGTTTCAGTGCATCCTGCGAACATGCTATCCCGTCCGCATAGCCGCAATGCGTTAGCCCAATGGGCAGGATCATGCAGTATTCGCCGATCCTGCTCGTAGGCGCCGCCCAGCTGGCCGGATTGGGCACGCACGCGCCATTCTGCCGATTCGCGTCGGCCTGGCACTCGTTGCCATCCGCGTACATGCATTGCGGCGCGGTCCCGGTGATTTCCAGGCAGAACGGAGCCGCCATCGCGGTAAGCGACGTGCTCACCAAGATCGCCGCGGCAACGCCGAGCTGTTTCATATCACATTTCTCCTCACGCGATGCGGATCAGGATACAGCCTTGAACTGCCGGCCGGAACAACACGATCCCGTGGCCATGGCGCTTGGGTCAAGATAATTTCGGCTCTGTCCAAATCAGCCGCGCCTTAAGACGGGCGAGGGCACGCTCTCAATCATCACGTTGATCACGGCCGGCTTTCCGCTGGCAACCGAGCGGTTGATGGCGTTGGGCAGTTCCGCGGCGCTTTGTACCAGTTCCCCGTGACCTCCCAATGCAGTTGCCACGAGGTCGTAGCGGGTGGGATTGAGTTCGCAGCCATGGGTACGATTCGGGCCGTAGTCGCGAACCTGAAGGTTGTATTCGGCATTCCACCTCGCATCCGTGCCGACAATCGCGACGTAGGGCAGGTTCAGGCGTACCGCGGTTTCGATTTCCGACATATGGAAGCCGAACGTGCCGTCGCCGAGCACCACGAAGATCGGTGCGGTTTTCTCGACCACACGGGCTGCGGACGCCATCGGCAATGATGACCCGATCGAACCGGCCACACCGTTGATCATCCGCCGGTCGTTGCGCAGCATACTTTGTCCCCATTGCGCGAACTCCCCGCCGTCGCAGATCAACACACTGTCAGGGTCGTTCGCCAGATAGGGCTGCAACGTCCGGAACACCTCGGCCGGGTGCAGTTTGCCGGGCGTTTCAGAGGCCAGCTCCGTCCACGAGGCAGGCCGGTCATCGAAACAGGCTCGGGCATCGGCCAACCAGGCCGGATCGCCGGCGAGACGACCGGCACCGCGGCGCAGCAATGCCTCGACGGCGGGGTATGTGTCGGCGACGCAACCGAATGCCAGCAGCGGTCCCTTGTCGCGTGCGGCGCGAGACAAGAGGGCCCCGTCAGGATCGATGGAAATGAAACGACAATTCGCGTCGAAAGGCGGACCGCCGAACTTCAGCGTGAAATCGAGTGCCTTGCCCAGCAGCAGGACCATGTCGGCTCGCTTGGCGACATCCGTGTAGGCGCCCAAACTGGCGTCGTTGAAGCCGCGCGGGCCCTCGCTGAGGCAGGTCGGAATCCCCAATATGGCCTCGATCCGCCGCAGCAGGTCGCGTCCCTTGCGGGTTGCCAGCACCGGGGCGCCGATCACCAACGACCGCTTTGCTGTTGTCAGCAACGCAATGATCGCATCGGCCGCGGGGTCAGCCAATGGCACAGACGGCCTCGTGAAGTCGTCGCCAGTGGGCCATGCGACGGCATCTTCAGTCACCGTTGCGTCCAAGATGTCTGACGGCAAGCTGAGATGCACTGGACCGGGACGGCCGGACGTTGCGACACGGATGGCTTTGGCCACATCAATGCCAACCGTGGCGGTCGCCGTCGCCATCCAGGCGGCTTTGCAGACCGGAGCGGCCATGTCGACCTGCCGCAGTTCCTGGAATCCGCCGCGCCCGATCTGATCGGTCTCGGTGTGTCCCGATAGCAGCACCATCGGGGTTTCCTGCCCCAGAGCCGTGAACAGCGCGCCCACGGCGTTGGCGTGACCGGGGCCGCCGGTGACGCAAGCAATCCCAGGTCGTCCGGTCAGACGTCCATACGCATCGGCCATGTGCACCGTTGCCGCCTCATGACGAACGTGCATCAACGACAGCCCCGTCTCGATCGCGGCGTCGAACAATGACATGATGTGATTGCCGGACAGGGTAAAGATGTCCGTATGACCGGCGCGCTCGAGCGTGCGCATAACGATATCCGCGCCGCGGAGAGTGGGTGGCATGAGGTCGTGGTCCTTGTATTTGGGCGGCCCGCTGGATTGACCGACGTCGCGATCATCCCTTTTGTCGTGATGGGATGACGCAGCGCATCCCCGGAGCCAGTCCGGGGGTGGCCACACGCAAGGCGATTAGACCGGATCCCACGGAAATACATCGCGGGTGCGTTCCAGCGGCGTGAAGCTGTCCTTCACAGCAGGCAGCCAATGTTCCGCCAGATTTTCAGGCGTCCATCCATCCGGGCGCGCCATGATCCGGATTGGCCGGGGCTGGTTGTACAGGTACACCTCATTCCCGCGTACCCCGAAGATCTGACCGGACACGCCGGCCGCGGCATCGGTGGCGAGAAAAGCGATCAGTTGGGCGATGTGATCCGGACGGGTCTTCGCTGCTCGGGCCTGAAGCTGCTCCTCGGTCTGGCCCGGCACGGTTTCGATCATGCGGCTGAACGCGTGTGGGCCGATGCAGTTCGATCGCACATTGTATCGTTGCATATCCATCGCAATGTTGCGCGACAGCCCGGCGATGCCCATCTTCGCCGCGCCGTAATTCACCTGCCCGACAGCGCCGATCAGGCCGGAGGTCGATGTAATATGGGTGTAGTTGCCGCTCTCTTGCTTGCGAAAGTGGGGGATCGCGGCGCGCGACACGTAGAAGGCTCCATAAAGATGGACCTTGATCACGGCATCCCATTCCTCGATCGACATGTAGTGGAACATGCGGTCGCGCAGGATGCCGGCATTGTTTACCACGATATCGATGCGACCGAAATTGTCGATCGCGTCCTGCACCATGCGCTGCGCGTCCTCCCAACTGGCGACGCTCCCGCTGTTGGCCACGGCGTTGCCCTTGCCGGTTGCCTGGTCGATTTCCTGGACCACGCGCTGAGCCGGGCCGGCATCCTGGCCCTCGCCAGTGACCGTCGCGCCAATGTCGTTCACCACGACCTTCGCGCCGTTGGCCGCCAAGGCGATAGCGGTCGCCCGTCCGATGCCGCCACCGGCCCCGGTTACGACCGCGACTTTGCCATCGAGCATACCCATCGGCTTCCTCCCCTTGAAGTGGATCGCGTCACCATGCGTCAGAGCACGATCGATGTCACTCCGCGCTCGGGGGACATATCGTGGGGCTCGGGATGTTGGCTCATGTAAAGCGCGGCTAGGGGTTCAAATCAGACGGATGGTACCGTCTGTTTTGATCCCCTAGTCTCTGATTTGTGGCCGATTTAACTGACCGCATGGGACGCTTCTGTCGGGATCGGACCACTAGGTGGATAGTCGCTTTGTCGTCTTGATCCACCGGGGTACGCGCGGCGACAGCCGGATCGGTCAGCGGCAGACGCGCGGGGTGCGCCGCCGAATGAAAGTAGCCAGTGGCACTTCTACCGTTTTATGCACGGCGATTGCAGCGCAGAGGCAAAGCAACGTCAACACGGCCACGGTAATGGCGGCCGGCATAGCAGCCAGGACCCCAAAGTGGGCAAGGGCGCGAATCGCCAGTGGGATGACCGTCAGATGGACGAGATAAAGTGCGTAAGAGGCATTTCCCAGCATGACGCCGGCATAACCGAACCGGATCGTTCCGGCGCGCTCCGCTTCGACCAGCCCCAGCAAGGTGGCC
The DNA here is from genome assembly GCA_963819345.1 of uncultured Alphaproteobacteria bacterium. GTDB lineage: Bacteria > Pseudomonadota > Alphaproteobacteria > Acetobacterales > Acetobacteraceae > Rhodopila. The sequence goes on along the minus strand of CAWFVX010000010.1, from coordinate 36,786 downwards.
ATGGACGCCCCGCCATAGAGCACCCTGCCAATCAATCCGTTGAGGAGAAACGCCCCGTATATCTCCATCCCGCCAGCCGTCAGGAAAAGCAGGATGCCACCCGCGATCAGCGCGATAGGGTTCGGTGCGCTCCGCTGGGCCAAAAACCTTGCTGCGGCGATCCCCATCAGGAATTGGATGTTGAATCCGGATACCAGCAGGCCTGCCCAGGGATTAGCCGGCGAGACGATGAGCCCTACCGCTACAAGTATTAGTGCAATAACGATAAGCGGCTTGCACAGGCGCCGGTCGAGAATGGCCAGGGCAAAGACCAAGTAGAACAGCATTTCGGATCGTAGGGTCCAGCCGACGCCAACGAGCGGTTCTGTTGCCTCGGGCCATAACAGCAGAGAATGGATGATGTGCGTTGGAGCCAATCTAATGGCAAAATCCGCGGAAAAGAACGCCCGGATCGCCTGAATTAGTGTAACGACCCAATAGATTGGATAGATGCGCGTGACGCGGCGCCAAATGAACCGGGAAAGCCGTTCCGGCTTCCCGATATCCGTCGCGTGAGCATGCATAATGATGAACCCGCTGAGCACAAAAAAGAAGTCTACGCCGGCGTGACCAAATCCAAAGCCATTGCCGAACGGGATGTAGCCGAGATACTGCGGAAGCGATAACCCGCGCGTGGCGTGGTAGACAACAACCATAAGTGCCGCCACGCCGCGAGCGGTCTGAACACCCGACAGTCTCCCGGGGCTTCCCGAACGTTTGGCTGCCGTCCTCTCGGGAGTTATCCATACACTACTTGCAGCTGTAACGTTACTGTCGCGTCCGACCGGAACCCTTCTTCTGGTCAAATAACAAACCATCGTTTACGTATGTTCGAATTCAGGGCACACGTCAAACATCCCGTGCAGGGATGATTGATCAACGAGGTGCCCGCCGGCAGGGGCGGCGCTGTTGCGCCCGATTGATCTGGATACAGGGGGGCGAGGTTAACGAGTGGTCACCAGGCCATCTTCGCCCAAATATTCCATACTTTTGATGCAGGGCGTTTCAAGCCGTCGGACTAATTATTTATCAGTACATTCTCCGGCCGGGCTGAGATTTCGCCGCGCTCCACGCGCAGTACCTGCCTCGTCAGCATCTCATGCGTGGGTGCCCTAACGCCGGCCCGAGCGCCCTCGGTGGCGATGAAACCGTTCATAAACTCGATCTCGGTGCGGCGGCCCTTCTCCATGTCCTGCGCCATCGACGGCCGCTGGTAATCGCTGCGCTCCGCCTGGCCGGCACCGCCCTCCGTCATCAGGCGCTCGATCTTCGAATAGGATTTCGCCTCGCCCTCCATCGCCATCGCCAGCATCTCATGCGGCAGCGCACCGACGTTCCCCAGTTTGTATCCGAGCTTTTGCCCAACGCGGACAAACTCGCCGCCTAACTGGATACAGATGCGACGAACTGCCGGGTGGCCGTCACGCGCATTGCCGCCCATTCCGGTGGCGGCCGAGACGCCATTCCGCATTCCGTTGACGCACAGCTTGGTCCAGCGCTCCCCCCAGAGGTTGTCCGTGGGCTTCGAGGTGTCGACGCTGGCCAGGATATCCGCGATCTCCTCCGACCGGCGGGTAATCTTGCCGCTCGGTTCACCGACGTAGAACGATGTGATGTCGCCGCGCTTGGCATAACCGCGGCGAATGTGCCCTGGCTGATACAGATCCACGCCGACCCCGCCGGTCACGATGCATCCCAACGTGCGTCCCCACCCGACTACTTCGGCGACCCGCTCCTCGTTGATGCAGTTTTGCATCGACACCACGCAGCCCGAGGCTGACAAGTACTGCCGGATCAGCGTCGTTGCCCAGACTGTGTCGTAAGCCTTCACCGCAACGAAGGCGATGTCGATCGGCTTCTGTTTCGCCAGCGCCTGCACCTCGGTGATGTGTAAGGCGTTGACGCTCACCGACAAGCGCTCCTCGGGAGTCATCCCGAAAATCTCCATCCCCTCCGCCTTCATGAAGTCCACATGTTCCGGCCAAGGATCGATCAGCGTGACGTCATGTCCCGCCGCCGTCATATGCGCACCGGCATAGCCGCCGACCGCTCCGGCGCCGACGAACGCGATACGTTTTCCCATCAGCTTTCCCCTGCGCCCGGTGCTAACGCTTTGACGTTAAGCGACCGAGGCGCGACGCCCAGCGCGGTCGTGCACCAGAACCGTGCGCGCCAGAACCCTTTTTGCCCGAACCTTGTCTGATCACATGATCTACACGTCTTGAACGTTCCGCTCAGCGTGAACATGCGTTAAGCACGCATCTCTTTCCCGGTTTCCCGCATGAGGATCGCCGCGTGAGCACCGGTCACGGCGGCATGATAGGCGAGGGCGCGCTCCGACAGGTCGGTCTCGGGGCGTTCCTCGGACTCGAAGTGACCGTAGGTGTCGACGCCGCGCACCAGCGTTGCGTGGTCGTGGGAGCCGGCGACCTGCCTCACGGTCGTGGGGATGTAGCGGATAGCGAAACCGATGCGCCTTTGGTCCGACGGATTGGGATCAGACCCGTGGATCAGCCGCACATGGTGCAGCGACATTTCGCCGGCCGCCAACGGCAGCATCGCCGCCTGACGCTCGTCGACCTCCACCATGACCTCCTGCCCGCGGCTAAGCAGGTTCTCCGGACGGAAGGTGTCGTGATGGGGTATCTGATCCAAGAGATGTGACCGCGGAATCACACGCATAGCGCCGTTTGCGGGGGTGCTGTCGGTGAACGCCACCCAGGCCGTCACGACATCGGCTGGATCCAGACCCCAATAGGTAGAGTCCTGGTGCCATGAGACAAACCCCGGATTACGCGGTTCCTTGATGAAGAACGATGAGCCCCAGCACAGGATGTTGGGCCCGATGACGTCCTCGACCGCGTCCAGGATATGGGGATGGCGCACAAGGTCATTCAGCCAGGTGAACAGCAGATGGGATTTGTGCCGCAACTTGCCCGCCAAGATGCCGGCGCCGGCCTCGAATGCCTCCAGCTTGCGACGCAGGGCATCGGCCTCGACGCGAGGCATCACGCGGATTGGTGCGTAATAACCCTGTTCCTGATACTGGCGCAGCGCCACGTCGGTGAGAATCTTCATCGTTTCCTCCGTCCGAAATGAGCATGAGAAATGGTGACGATGAAAGTCAACCCGCAGGCGCCTGACGCGCTTATCGTGATCTTCGGCGCGGCGGTCCGGCAGGATGGAAAACCCAGCCAGACTCTGCGGCACCGGGTCGAAGCCGCGGCGCGGTTTGGTAGACGGTTCTCCCGGCCGCTGTTCATTCCAACCGGTGGCCAAGGGCGCTACGGGGACGCCGAGGCGGCGGTGATGACGCGGCTGTTGAAGGAGGCCGGGTTTCCAGAAACGTCCATTCTACAAGAGAACACCGGCACCGACACGATGTCGTCCGTGCGTGCTGTCGTCCGGTTGGTGCGCGGCCAGTCGCCCGTGTACGCGTGCACCAGCGCCTATCACCTGCCGCGGTGCCTGATTCTGCTGCGGCTCGCGGGAATCGCGGCGCGCCCGTGCCCCCCACCCGTTGCGCCGGCGGCGTCGAGCCGGTGGCTGCGTTGGTACTGGCGCCTGCGTGAAACTCCGGCCCTGCCCTATGACGCGCTACTGATGCTCTGGCTACGCGTCAAAGGGCGGATTTAGCGCAATATCGCGCGCAGTCGAGATGTCCCAAGGACTTAGGTCTAGCGCTCGTGTTCGTCGGTGTCGGTCTCGACCTCGATGTCGCCGCCGATGACGTCGGCATCATCCTCCAGGTCGTCGGCGGCCTCCAGGACGTCTTCTTCCTCGACGTCCTCTACGCCCTCAACTTCCACGTCCACGTCCTCGGGTGCTGGTGTCACCTTCTTCGGACGCTTGTCCTCCACCACGTTGCCGCCCGTCCGGCGGGGACGCGGTTGATCAACCGGCTGTTCCGTGCCGCATTTGGGGCAGACGGCGGGGGATTTTGTCAGATCATAGAATCGAGTGCCGCACGCAACGCAGACCCGCTTGGTGCCGAGTTCAGGCTTAGGCATGAGAATATCGGGCCCTTTATGATCCCTGGGCGTAAACGAGAGCGCGCGCCCATGCCACCGCGACAGGGGGCCTGTCAAATGGCTTATCGCTGCCTGAGTTAGTTTGTTTGTTTGCGGACGTTTTGCTGCCCGTGCTGAAGGTCGTCTGCCTGGCCCATCACCTCCGGCGATATCCGCTAGTCTGGAACTCGCTTAACAGACCTGTAACATGCTACCAAACATCGGACCGAATTCATGGACGCAGCCGCCCCTCGCTCGCTGATTGCAAGCAAACCACTGGCCCCGTTGACTGGCTGCATCGCCATACCGGGCGACAAGTCGATCAGCCATCGTGCCTTGATGTTCGGCGCGCTGGCGATCGGTGAGACCCGCATCGCCGGCCTGCTGACCGGTGAGGACGTGCTGCGCACCGCCGCTGCCATGCGTGCGCTCGGCGCCGAGGTCATGCATGACGCTGACGGCATGTGGCGGGTCGCCGGGCGTGGCATCGGCGGCCTGACCGAGCCCGCTGATGTCCTCGACATGGGCAATTCCGGCACGGCGGCACGGCTGTTGTGCGGCATCCTGGCCAGCCACGGCTTGTTCGCGGTCATGACCGGCGACGCGAGCCTGCGGGGGCGCCCGATGCGCCGGGTAATCGATCCGCTGACCGCAACCGGCGCCCGTTTTGCCTCGCGCGAAGGCGGCCGCTTGCCGCTGGCGATCGAGGGCGCCCGCGAGGCGTTGCCATTGGACTACCGAGTGCCCGTTCCCTCGGCGCAGGTGAAGTCGGCGGTGCTGCTGGCCGGCCTGAATGCACCCGGCATCACGCGGGTCGAGGAACCAGAAGCGACCCGCGACCACAGCGAGAACATGCTACGCCATTTCGGGGCGCTGGTCCGCGTGGACCTCAACGGCGCCGGCCGAACCATTGAGTTGCAGGGCCAGCCTGAGCTTCAGGCTGCCGATGTGGTGGTGCCGGGCGATCCATCCTCAGCCGCGTTTCCACTAATCGCGGCTTTGCTGGTCCCCGGCAGCACCGTCGCCATACCGGGAGTCGGGCTAAATCCGCTGCGCACCGGGCTGATGCTGTGCTTGGAGGAAATGGGTGCCACGATCGTCATCCAGAACCGCCGTATCGAAGGGGGCGAGCCGGTCGGCGATCTGGATGTCAGTGCTGGCCCGCTGCGGGCCGTCGATGTGCCCGCCGAACGTGCGCCCAGCATGATCGACGAATATCCGATCCTGGCCGTCGCCGCGGCCTGCGCCACCGGTACGACGCGGCTGCGTGGGTTGAAAGAGCTGCGGGTCAAGGAAAGTGACCGTCTGTCCGCGACCGCCGCGCTGCTGTCGGTCAACGGCGCTAAGGTGGAGATCGAAGGCGACGACTTGATCATCCATGGCACCGGCGCGGCTCCGGGCGGTGGCGGCGTGGTCGCAACCCAGATGGACCATCGTATTGCGATGTCTGCGCTGGTATTGGGGCTGGTCGCCGAATCGCCGGTCACCGCCGATGACGCCGGCTTCATCGACACCAGCTTTCCGGGCTTCGTCGATCTGATGAACGGTCTTGGCGCCGCGATCCGGCCGGCATGACGATGAAGCCGATCATAGCTATCGATGGCCCAGCCGCCGCGGGCAAAGGCACGCTTGCCCGCCGTCTGGCCGCCACGCTGGGATTGCCCTACCTCGACACCGGGTTGTTGTATCGAGCGGTTGGGCGGCTTGTGTTGGATGCGGGCGGTGATCCGGGTGATACGACGTCGGCGGAAAGGGCTGCCCGGTCGCTGCGACCGGCGGACCTCGACCGCTCCGACCTGCGCGGACCGCAGGCTGATGCCGCCGCGGCGTCGGTCGCCTCGATTCCCGCCGTACGGGCCACCCTGCTGGCTTTTCAGCGTGATTTTCCGAAATCCGAAGGCGCGGTCTTGGACGGACGCGACATCGGCACCGTGATATTTCCCGACGCCTCCGCGAAGCTGTTCGTTACCGCGACCTTGAGGGAAAGGGCGCGCCGGCGGTGGCTGGAACTTCAGTCGAAGGCGGCTGACGCCGACCTCGCCACTGTCGAAGAGGACATGCGCCAGCGCGACGCAAAGGATGCCGCTCGGGCGACGGCCCCTTTGCGGCCGGCCGATGACGCATACCAGCTCGACACTACCACCATGGACGCCGAGGAGACTTTTCGCGCTGCGCTTGCTTTCATACGAACGCAGATCGGCGTTGGCTCAGCGGGGACGCCGGGTAGTGGATGTGGCGCCGAATGATGGTAGGCATTACAACTTTACGGTGCCTCCGAGAGGAATGATGGCGGACGCTCCAACCCGAGCCTCGACACTTTCGACTTCCTCCAACGCGCTCGACCATGTTGTTGTGCGGCTGCGGTTGATTGGTCAGATGGAAGCTTGGACCATCCGTAGCGAGAGCGTTCTGCCGTCCGGACGCAAGACCCGAGCGCTGCTGGCCTGTATCGCGCTGGCGGCGCCACGGCCGGTGCTGCGTGGGCGTCTCGCCGAACAACTATGGAGCCGCCGGCCAGAGGAGCAGGCGCGAGCATCGTTGCGGCAGGAAATTCATCGTTTGCTGGACGCTCTGTCGCCGGCCGAGACGGAGATCCTGGTAATTACCCGCGACCATCTGACCTTGCGGCCGGGAGCCGTGTGGATCGACGTCGAAGAGGTAATGCAGGCGACCGCCGCACGACCCGCGTCGCTGGCGCTGCTGGACGGAGACCTTCTGGAGGATCTGGACGGCATCGATCCGAATTTCGATGCGTGGTTGCATACCGAGCGCGAAAGCCTGCGCGATCGGGCTCGGGGCATCGCCGAGTCGATGCTGAAGGACAATATGGAGCCGGACGCCGCCATCGCCTCCGCGCAACGATTGCTGACCATCGACCGCTCGCATGAGGGTGCCTGGCGTGCCTTGATGAAGGCCCACGCCGCGCGAGGTGAACGCGGCCTGGCGGTGCAGGCTTATGATCGATGCCGGGCTGTATTGGCGGATATGCTGGATGCGGCACCGTCCGTTGAGACCCAGAAACTATTGAATGAAATCAGAGGGCCATCGCACAGCCGCCTGCCGTTGCGCCCCCCTCAACCGGTGGAACCAGCGCCTTCACCTGAGGAGATGGCTGTCGTGGGGGCACCACCGCTGGAAGCACCGGCGGAGGAGATGCTGCCGGCGTCGCCCAAGCGCGAGAGCGTGGTCACGCGTGGGGGCGCCCACATCGGGGTGATGCCATTCCGGCTGGTCGGCATGCCCGACGAGGACGCGCATCTGGCCCCCGGTTTGGCTGACGAAATCACCAACGCGCTGTCGCGTTTCCGCTGGATGTTCATCGTGTCGTCGAATTCCCTGGGGCGATTCCCTGCGGATAGCCGGGATGAGGCGGCAATCAGGCGGGAATTCGGACTCGACTTCTTGCTCGACGGGTCAGTCCAACGAGCCGGCAGCAAAATTCGCATCAGCCTGCGGCTACTGGACCTGCGTGCCAACAATCAGATTGTCTGGGCGCGTCGCTTTGACCGGGAAACTAACGATCTGTTATCGCTGCAAGACGAGATCGCGGCTGAGGTGGTGGCACAAATCGACCCCGAAATTCTGCTGATCGAAGCCAAACGCAGCACCAGCCGCGCCCAAATTGATGCTACTGCTTACGACTATATGCTGCGGTCGATTCCGCTGATAGGGCGGATGGAACGCGACGCGTTTGTGCAGGCCGGCGAGTATTTGTCGAAGTCGATCGAACTCGAGCCCGATTATGCCGCAGGCCATGCCTGGTACGCTTACTGGCACATCTTCTTTGTTGGACAGGGTTGGGCCGACCTTCCCCAGGTCATGATGGCACGGGCTGGCGAACTGGCCGAACGAGCGATCATGCTCGATCCTTTTGATGCGCGTGGGCTATCCATCAGCGGCCACGTCAGGGCGTTCCTGCACCGACAGCTGGAAGAGGCGATGGTGCTGCATGAGCGTGCCTTGACGCTCAACCCAAATCTGGCGATGGCTTGGGCTCTCTCCGCTGTCACCCATGCTTATGCGGGCGATCCTGACGAGGCGGAACGGCGCAACAATCGCTACAAGAAACTGTCACCGCTCGACCCTCACGCATTCTTCTTCGACGCATTCTTCGTGCTGATCCACCTGATGAAGCGCGACTATGAAGCCGCGGTGGAGATCGGCCGATCGGTTAGCCAACTCAATCCAGCCTTTACCGCGGGCTATAAACCCTATCTCGCGGCGCTCGGGCATCTGCATCGTGACCAGGAGGCCGCGACGGTCCGCCGCCGCCTACTGGCGTTGGAACCCGATTTCACTATTGAACGTTTTCTGGCAGCAAATCCGATGGCGCGGGAAAGCGACAGGGTGCACTACGCCGAAGGGCTGCGGATGGCGGGTATACGCGAACGCGACCCGCCCGTGGCTCACGCCCCGATCGTTCTGCGGCCCGGAGTGGGGTAAAGTCTGCCGAGGGATCGGAGCCGGACGAACCAAGAGGTTCACGTCCGGTTGTGTGAGAGGCTGGAAGTGAAAACGGCTCCGGCCTACTCACCCCTATATTCCGATGCGCCGAAGATTTCTGTATCTGATCGCGATCATCGACTGGGCAACGCGGCGGGTTTTCTCGAACGGTCTGAAGGCGGGGTTCTGCGTCGAGGCACTCAGCGAGGCGGTGGCCCGATTCGGCAAGCCTAAAATCTTGAATTCCGACCCAGGTCGCAGTTCACAAGCGAAGACTTCACCCGAGTGCCGCTTGCCCATCGGATCGAGATCAGCATGGAAAGTTTTGCTTTGCGGAGCGCGAAGCCTCGCTTTGATGTGGGAAGATGTTCATTGGATTGGGCGGTTTTCGAGAAGTGGAAGGGGAAGTTTGGATGATGGCAGCACTCCGCTGCGGAGTGCCGACGTAGCCGCGCCCGCAAGCCGCAAATACCAGTCGCTTGGCAACTGGCATCCGTCAGCGTCCAGCGTCACGAATGCATCTCCGGGTGACAGCCCGATAACGGGGGCTCCCGTTACGTTCGGCAACAGCTTGAACATGGCGGTTCCCTCATCGACTTCATCGAACATCGCGCCGTACAGCGCAGAACTGCCCACCGACAGAGCGTTATAGACCTGACGCCAGTAGAAGCGGCCACAGCGCCGGGGAATGGCATTGGATTTAGTCGTATTCGCCTTTTGCCTTGCGTGCATCAGGTTAGCCCATGAGAAGCCGGGAAACACCACCGGCATGTAATCTACGCCAAGCGCATGCGTGGCCTTGATGTCCGGCTCCAGTACCGTGCGGCGGTAGACGTCGGCTCCGGCATCATCACCGAAGCGTCCGACCGCCCAAGGACTGATAACGCCGAGGCGCTTCCATACCTGTTCCCAACCGGCATCGGGCGAAGCGTCGCGGTCGCGGGAGCGCCAATAGGACGGCAGACCGCCCATGACCGTTACGCCGCCGTAAGGCGCGCTCGCCGTGGCAAGCACATCAAGCAGCGTGCTCGCGTCTTTTGGCGTGAGTGGCCTGCCCTCGAAGCCCAATCCCCATAACGCGAGCAGAGGGTGCCCGCGATGATGAAGATAAGCCGGGCTGGCGGTGAGGCCGTCGCGCTCAAGCTGTTCCCAGTCCTTTGCCACAGTGAGAATGTTCGCCGGAGTCATGCCGGAGAGGTCGTACATGACAAAGAAAACTCGGCCATGATGCTCCGCCGCACGGCGCACATTCTCCAGAACGCGATTTACGTTCTGCACAAGTGGGGGATTCAGCCATGTTGCGAACCGCTGTAGCGCCACGCCGTCTAGCCCGTATTGCTGCATCCACGCAAAATGCTGTTCCTCCGTCGCTGGATTGAGGCTGCTGAAGAGTTCGACCCGATGCCCGTCCGGCGTTTTCATCGGCGTGACGCAGCGGGCATTTTGAGGAAAATCGCTGAGGTCGGGCAGCATATCCACGGTCGGAGTTGCGTGGGCCAAATCGCCCCAATGACCCCACCCTCCGGGGTCACCCGGGCAGGAAAACCAGCCCTGATAGCCCATAATCAGCTTGCCGGTGAGGGTGCCTGGGTCGATCCCATCGGCGACCCGTTGGCCGCCGGCGGTCGCCTCGGCTGAAAAGGCCTCGCCGTCGCCGAGTATGCAGGCGGACACGAGCGCCACAAAAAGCGCAAAAAGTTGAATATGTGTTACTCCGAAGTGCCGTTGCCGTCGCCTTGCAGTCTACAAATTTGTTTTGAATGTTGCCATCGCATCGTCAGCTCACGCAGGCCCGGCGATGTTCGAAACTTCTTCCCGAAAATACAGAAGGAACCGTCCCGCTTCCGGGACAGCCACAGTCCGGGCAACGGCGGACAAAAACCTGGCGATCGAATTGGATACGGCGTCGGAGTTCCAGGTGCCGGACCGGCGGTTGGGGTTCAAGAACCACTCGTTCGCGTTCCACAGCGACGGTGCCCGGCGAGGGTCGATCTTAATGCGGGACTGTGGATGCGGACAGCAGACTGATCAGCGTTCTGTGCAGTGGTCGCGATGCTCGTTACACCAACGAATTCATGCATCCGGTGATATGGCCGAGTTGCGACATCCTGCATGTGGAGCGGCAGAACCTAAACTTCCGCGTGGCCAGTAGGCGCCGGTTGACCTGTCTGACGACCGGAAGCGGGCTCGCCGGGAGTTGGCGGCGGCGAGGATCGGGCGCGGCCCGGCTGGCGCGCGTTGGGGTGCCGCGTTACGCCGCCTTCGCATCTTCCAGGATCATCGCTGCCGCCTTCTCGCCGATCATGATGCTGGGTGCATTGGTGTTGCCGGCAACGACCGACGGCATGACGGATGCATCCGCCACCCGCAGGCCGCCGATCCCGTGTACGCGCAACCTCGGATCGACGACCGAATTCGTTCCGGTTCCCATCGCGCAGGTGCTGCTGGGATGGTGGTCCGACGCACCGGTCTGACGCACGAACGCCTCGATGTCAGTGTCCGAGGTCGTTGCTGGCCCGGGCACGACCTCCTCGGCGATGTAGGGGCGCAAAGCCGGTTGTGCAGCGATCGTGCGGGTGAGCCGGATGCAGGTTACGATCGCGCGCATGTCGTAGTCGGTGCGCAGGAAGTCGAACTGGATCGATGGCGGCGCCAATGGATCCGGCGTAGCCAGCCGTACGGAACCGCGCCCGTCCGGTTTCAGGTGCACCGGGCTCAGGGTGAAGCCGGGAAACCGGTCCGCGACGATGCGATCCTTGGTGCGCTCCTGGATGCTCCATTCGAAGATGTGGATTTGCAGATCCGGTCGTTCCAACCGGGGGTCGGAACGGCTAAACACGCCGGCATGGACACCATTACTCGCCATCGGGCCAGAGCGGAACAGGCCGTAACGAATGGCGGCAGTAATTTTGCGCGGCCAGGAGTTCTCCAAGTCGTTGAGGGTAATCGCGCGGGTACAACGCCAGCTCGTGGATGTAGTGAAATGATCGTGCAGGTTGGAACCGACGGCGGGCATGTCGCGCACCACCTCGACACCCATTTCCTGCAGGTGCTGGGCAGGGCCAAGTCCCGACAGCAGCAGAAGTTGTGGCGAGCCGTAGGTGCCACCCGAAACGATCACTTCGATGCGTGCCGCTGCGGTTCGGCTGCCCTCGGCGGTCAGGTATGCAACGCCGCTCGCACGGCCGTCGTTCATTAGCACGCGGGTGGCATGGGCGCCGGTGCGGATGGTGAGGTTTTGCCGCGAACGAGCCGGGTCGAGATAGGCCTTCGCGGTGCTCCAGCGGCGGCGGTTCGATGTGGTGGTCTGGTAGTAACCGCAGCCCTCCTGCTGGGCGCCGTTGAAGTCCGGGTTGCGCGGGATGCCGGCCTGCTCGCAGGCGGCCAGCACCGCCTCGGCCAATTCGAAGCGATATGGCTGGTCGGAGACGTTCAGTGGGCCGCCGGTGCCGTGATATTGGCTTTCACCGCGGGCCTGGTTCTGCGCTTTGCGGAAATACGGCAGAACCGAGTCCCAGTCCCAGCCGACGCAGCCGCGTTGCCGCCACTCATCGTAGTCGGCGTGGTTGCCGCGGATATAGACCATGCCATTGATCGAGCTGGTGCCGCCGAGGGTCTTGCCGCGTGGCAGATATAGCCGGCGATTGCTCAGCGCCGGCTGCGGTGTGCTCTCGAACTTCCAGTTGACGTTAGGGTCGATGTAAGTCTTGGCAAAACCGAGCGGGATGTGGATCCAGCGATTGGTGTCGGGCGGCCCGGCTTCGAGCAGCAGAACGGTGTGGCGGCCGGATTCCGAAAGCCGGGCGGCGACCACGGCACCGGCTGATCCAGCCCCGGCGACGATGAAGTCATAGGTTTCCTGTTGCACGTTTTCCGTGTCCCCCTGCCGCTTATTCTGGGCCTGGCGGCTGCTGCGGGCAAGTGCCACACGACGGGTGATCGGCCTAAGCAAGGGCTGGTATTCGGGACGCGCAAACCTTGGCTTACAGGGCTGGTTTTGCGTCCTGAAACTTGTTCTTTATGGACTGTCCGCCGTATAGTTATTTTCTCAGCGAGATAGGGTGGCCTTTGGGCGTGGTTCAGAATCAGCCGCGTCTGAGTTCCGGAGGTCGCGCGGAAGCGACCGGGCCGCGAGGGCCGGATTTAGCTTCGAAGGCGGTTCTATCAGGAGGCAGCCAATCTCCCCCCGGTCAGGCGTGCCGGCGCTGAATTGCCCGACGCCTAGCACCGTCACGCCTCGGTCAGCTTGGCGGGGAAGCGGATGATGCGATGAGGAATGCCATGATTGAGAGTATCGTCGAAGTTTTTGACGTTACCTCTCGAGACTTTCGCGTTCTTTCTTGTGACCAGAAACCGCTCGACAACGGAATGGTTGCAGTCCGCTACGCATCGAGACCGGACGAAGCTGGGTATGAGGAATTCACTGATTGATTGCAGGTCGGGACGTGAGGTGATCGAGCTGTCCTTACCCGGCTGTTTCCTAACCGGCCTAACCGTCGCCCCGTGTCCTGGCGCCCATGCTACCCGGGAGGCACCGAGTGAGCGGACCTCGCAGCGCAAACGCGGCTGCCATTGGTGGGACCGCCATGGCTAGCACCAACGCAGCAATTTCCGCGTTGCGTGGCTCGTAGACGGCGGCCTGTTCGCGAACCGCAATCATGCCCACCAGAACCGAAGGCAGCACCTGCGCACGGTCGATCGTCAGCATGTTGGCAATTGGGTACTCGCCCCAGGCGAGTGCGGCGACCATGAGCAACGCCACTGCAAGGCCCGGCCGCGCAAGCGGGAGCGCGATGAGCCGAAACAGAGTAAACTGTGTTGCGCCGTCGAGTACCGCGGCGTCTCTGAGTTCAGCGGGGAGCGCGGCGAAGCTGTCGCGCAGCAGCCAGATAGCGACCGGCAGGTTGAGCGCCAAGTCTGCCAGTGTTACAGCGGTACGCGTGTCGAGCAGTCTGGCCTCTTGTGCCATCAGATACATCCCGCCCGCCAACACCGCCGGCGGAAGCAGGCGCGGGGCGAGCAGCCAGAGCAGTAACCCGCGCTGCCGCCGCGCCGGCAAGCCGGCAAGCACGTAGGCTGCCGGCGCGGCCATCGCGACCGTTGCCAGCGCCGAAGCCGCGGTCACCACCAAGCTGCTCGCAAGCGGCCGCATAGCGTCGAGCCCGGCATCCTTGAACAGCGCCCGCCACCCATCCGCCGAAGGCAAGAAGTCAATGAACGGTAGAAAAAAAGGACCAGAGGCGATATCGATCGGCTGTTGAAGCGACAGCGCTCCCAGCCAAAGCGGCGGTACGAGGCAAACTGCTGCCCAAATTGTCAGTATGGCGAAGCCCGCAACGCAGCTGGCGCTCCGGGGCCACGGTATCCCCTTAGCCTTCCGACGACGGTGACTCGTCCCGCTTTCGGGCTTTTCTGCCTGCATCCACGGTCTCGCTGGGCTGCCACCGGATTCTTAGCCGCAAGAACCAGGCCCGCACATCCCGCACTAGCTTGCGCACAGGCAGCCGCGGCAGACACGGCCGCCGAATGCCGCGAGATGGCGGATGAATGCGACCGGTTGAGTGCTCTGGAACGCGCGCGCGGGGGCTCGGAGGTGCATGTCGAGCCCAGGGGCGCCCCGGGTTTCAAATATCTTCAACAAAAGCCCGGCTTTTGACCGCTGCCTCGCCTGCAAGCCTCTTCTTGCGGCGGCGCATTACCGTTTGGGCGAGATCAAACTGCATGGCGCCAACTTGCGCGAGCCGCTCCCAGGGCCAGGGCCATCAGGACCTGCAGGTGGACGTGCCTAAGATGTTCGCGGACGATTGATGGGTGACCAATGCCATCATCCTGTTTGACCACATGACGTTGCAGAACGGGCCGACCCGGGTTGTGCCTGGCTCTCACCGGTGGCCGCCGATCAACGTGCCATACGTTAACCAGGGCGACTGGAAGCCGACCCCGCTTGCGCCGCAGGACCAGGCGCGTATCCCGGCTGATGTAGCGGCGCCGTACCCTGGTGAGGTGCTGGTGACGGCCCCGGCCGGCGCCGTGGTCATCATCAACTCCTCAATGTGGCATGGGGGCACTCGCAACCTCAGCGGCGCGCGCCGGCTGATGCTGCACCTCACCTACACGCGGCGCGACTTGCCACAGCAACTGACCCAACGCGATTACTTGACCGGACCGCTCTGCCGGCGGATGATTCCGCCGCAGCGTTCCTGCTTGATATCGAGCCGCTACCGGAGAATGCCACGGTAGCGGCTCGATGAGACGGGAAAGCACGAAGGATTGGGCGAATTAGGCCGGCGCGCGAAGAAAGACTGAGTAAAATCCATCGAAAGTCCGAGTTCTCGATTGAGTTAAGAAACAAAAAATGCCGGCGTGCGTCGCGCGCTGGCTGAACAAGAGGGGAGGGACCAATGAGTTTAAAGACAAGCTTTATCGCGTGGCTGGCGGTATCTATCGGCCTTGGCACAGTCGTCGGCGTCGGCGGTGCCAAGGCCGCGGGCCAGTTTGACGGCGTGACGGTCAATATTGCCACCTTCACCGGACCTCCGATTGCGGAGCCGCTGCAACGTCGGGCGCCGGATTTCGAGAAACTGACCGGCGCGAAGATCAATGTCGTGACAGTCCCCTTTTCTGATCTGTACGAGAAAATCCTCACCAACTTCGCGACGGGCACCAACAGCTACGATGCTATCGTGTTCGACCCGCAATGGGTCGTCGATTTCATCGAGCCCGGCTATGTCGAGCAATTGGATTCGCGGATAGCCGCTGACAACGCGCTGGACTGGGAAGGCATCATGCCGTTCTTCCGGGACTTCAGTTCCACCTACAAGGGCCACGTCTACTCCATCCCGCTCGATGGCGACTTCCAGATGGTGTACTACCGCATCGATCTCCTAAATAAATACGGACTGAAACCACCGGTGACGTGGGATGACTATATCGCCATTGCGAAGGCGCTGAACGGCAAGGACTTCATGGGCGACGGCAAGACCGGCTACGGGTCCTGCATACCCAAGAAGCGCAGCGCTCAGAGCTACTGGATGATTACCTCTGTCGCCGCACCGTTTATTCAGACCCAGGGCACATCCGAAGGCGTCTTCTTCGATCGCGATACGTTCAAGCCTCTGATCAACAACGATGGCTTCCGACGCGCACTCGAGATTTACAAGGAGACGACGAAGTACGGGCCGCCGGATGAGATCAACCTGGAGATCGGCGACACGCGTGGCCTGTTTACCGCCGGGCGTTGCGCGCTGGCGCTCGATTGGGGCGATATCGGGCCGCTTGCAGTCGATAGAACGACATCGAAAGTAATGGACCTGGTTGGCGCAGTGATCACTCCAGGCACCAAGGAGGTTGTAGACCGAGCCACCGGCAAGTTGGTGCCATGCGATGCAAAGCGGTGTCCGTATGCGATTGACGGGGTAAACCACGCGCCGTTTGCCGCTTACGGCGGTTGGACCGGCGGGGTGAATGCCGCCGCGCCGGCGAAGGTCAAAGATGCTGCCTACGCCTTCATCTCCTACATGTCACAATCGGCGCAATCCGACGTTGACGTGACGATCGGTATCACTGGGTTCAACCCGTACCGCAAGTCGCACTTCGAGAACCTCAAGCCGTGGCTTGACTCTGGCATGACCAAGGCGGCGGCCGACAACTACCTCGGCGCCATCAAGGCGAGCCTAGAAAGCCCAAACATGGTGCTCGACCTTCGCGTGCCGCAAAACCAGCGCTATCAGCAAATTGTGCTTGATACCGCGATGCATCGCCTGCTCGCCGGCGAGTTGACTGTCGATCAGACCGCGGTCGAGGTCGAAAAAGGCTGGAACGAGATCACCGAAGAGCTCGGCAAGGCCGACCAACTCGCAGCGTATCGGAACTCGCTCGGCGTAAAGCGCTGAGCGTATCTTGGTGACGGAGGTCACAACGGCGGGCCCGGCTGCAGCGCGGCCACGCCTTGCCGCGACCATTGACCTGAGGAGCTCTCGCGAACGCCGCTTCGCCACCTTTGCGGACCGGGCGGCGCCAACAGTGTTTTTGCTGCCGGCCGTCGTGGCGATCCTAGCGCTCTCTATTTTTCCACTGATCGTTTCAGCGTATCTGTCCCTCACCCGGTTCAAGCTGGTCAAGGGTGGTTTTACGCTGCAGTGGATCGGCCTGTTCAACTACGAAAAGCTGCTGTTCGGCTCGCAGCAATTCCACCTGCTCGGCGATCTCCACGAGCCGACCCCTGTCGGTTGGGTATTCGTCGCGTTTGTCGCAGCCGGCAGTCTGTTTTTACTCGCGCGCTCAGCCCGAGCGGGCACGGGCATACCGGGGTTGATCTATCGGGGCGTAGTCGTTGCGGTGGTTATCGGACTCGCCCTGCTTGCCGCCGCGCTCGCCTCCGAGGGCGGTGAATTCGGCACGTTTGAAGTCACATTGGTCTACGTCTTCGGTGGCGTCACCGTGCAGTTCGCGATCGGCCTCGCGCTCGCGTTCTTATGCGCCCAGAGGGTGGCGGGGCGGCGATTCTTCCGCGTCGTGTTCTTCATGCCGATGATGATAACGCCGGTCGGCGTGGCCTACACCTTCCGTATGTTGACGGATACTGCGAAAGGACCGTTCACGCCTCTTTGGGGATTGTTCGGCCTGACCAACTATGCTTGGTCGGTGCATCCCTGGGGTGCCCGTCTCGCTGTAATGATTGGCGATGCGTGGCAGTGGATCCCCTTCATGTTCATCGTCCTGTTGGCCGCGATCGAGAACCAGCCCCGCGAGCAGGTGGAAGCCGCGATGGTGGACGGTGCTAGCCGCTGGCAAGTGTTTCGCCACATCACAGTGCCGACCATCATGCCAGTCAGCATCACGCTCATCCTTATCCGCGTCATCGAGGCCTTCAAGATCATCGATCTACCCAACGTGATGACCAACGGCGGCCCCGGCATCGCCAGCGAGAGTATGACACTGCATTCGTTCATCGCCTGGCGTACGCTCGATCTAGGGGGCTCGGCAGCCGTTGCCTACTTATTGCTGATCGTGGTGACGTTCTTCTGCATTGCCTTCATCACTTTCACCCGTGAAGTGCCTCGATGAGCAGGACCACGCGGGCGGCAACCTCATCGCGACGCCACCAGGTCAAGCACTGGGCCCCGGATGATCCGACACCGATCGGCCGGATCGTGTCCTATATGGTGCTTGGAATCTGGGCGTTTGTGGTTCTTTTCCCGCTCTACTGGGTCCTGATCACGTCGTTCAAGCTGCCGATCGATGTCAACAACGGGCCGTTCTATATCCCTTTCGTCGATTTCGAGCCGAACCTGCACGCGTGGCGTTATCTATTCGTCGACGTCCTGCACGACACTCTGCGACCATACATAAACACCGTGATTGTAGCGCTGAGCAGTTCCGTCATCGCCCTGATTGTGGGCGCAACGGCGGCCTACGGCCTCGTGCGCATCTCCTACCGCCCCCGTCTCGGGTCGGTCGGTTTGTTTGTGGCATGCGTCGTGGTGGCGATCGTAGCTGTTGTAGCGCTTGGGGTGCCCTGGCTCGTTGCCGTGGCAGTCGCTCTTGGATTGTTCGCGCTGCTGCTGCTGACGGTCGCCAGGCGCTTTCGCAGGCGCCTGAAGAACGACGATATCGCGTTCTGGATGGTCTCACAGCGCATCCTCCCACCGGTCACGGTGGTGATCCCGATCTATGTGGTGTTCCAGCATCTGGGGCTCCTTGACACACGCACGGCGCTGGTCATCACCTACGTCATTGCCAATGTGCCCATCGTCATCTGGTTGATGCGCGACTTCTTCCTGAGCGTCCCACATGAGTTGGAAGAGAGCGCGATGATCGACGGCGCGACGCGATACCGGATCTTCTGGTCGATCGTGCTACCGCTTTCGGTGCCAGGCCTGGCGGCGACGGGGATCCTCGTGCTCATCATGGCCTGGAACGAGTATTTGTTCGCGCTGTTCCTGACCTCGGCCAACTCCCAAACGCTGCCGCTATTGGTGGCCGCGCAAAATGCCACGCGGGGCCCGCAGTGGTGGACGATGTCGGTGCTGATACTGGTGATGATCGTCCCTGTCACAGCGCTGGCGGTGCTTCTGGAGCGCTTCATTATGCGCGGGCTGCTAATCGGCGCGGTCAAAGGCTGATGGGCAGAGGAGAGGATGATGGCTACCGAGGCCGCCGGCGCTTGTCCAGTCATGCTCAGCCCCCTGGCGATCCGCGATGTGCTCCTGCGCAACCGCACGGTTTTCCACCATTTCACGGCACTCGGCCATTCGGGCGGTACGCCGTCGAACGCTCATGTCGCTACCACGAGGAACGAGCGTGCCGCGGGGTCGGGCTAATCGGCATCGAGCGCCAAGCAGTGCATCCCACCGGCCAGATGTCGTGCATGTTCATCAACGGCTGGGACCCAGCCGTCATCCCGGCTTAGCGCGCCATCACGGAAGCGGGGCATGCGCACGACGCGAAGATCTTCAGTGAACTTACCCACGGCGGTCACACCTCTCTGGAACAACCGCCGCACACTATGTGGGCGCCGACCCAGATGTCGGAGCCATCCAGCCATTTCAACACCAAGGCTATGGATGCCGATGACATCCGTGCGGTGATCGATGGTTTCGCCGTCAGCCCACGAACCGAACGTGAGGTAACCATTATCGGCTGCGACTTCGCCGGCATATATGCCGCACTTTCCTCATGCCACCTGCGAGACATCAGGGGCGTCTCATCCGAGGACCTCGAGATTGCGCTTGTGCACCGGAGCCGACGTTGGTCGTTCGACCGTAAATCTACGAAGCGAAGACGGGGACTCTGACAGCACCTCTCCTAGATGTCCTGAAGGCCATTGATGTCATCTATGTGCAGGGCCGCGTCGGGACGATCGCCGGCGACACGATATTCGCCCTACGCATGAAGGCGCTGGTACTATATGCTGTGATATTGGCGCGGCGGCGCAGGAGGCTGGCCGAGAGCAGGCGGCACAGCTATCAGTTCAGCGCTTAGGATGAAGCTTCCCCGACTGGCGTGTGCGGGCGGCGGTTGTGGCGCCTCAATGCCTGCTCGACAGCGTCGTATGGATTGCTCAAAATCGACAGAGCACATGCTTTGAGGCATGCGCCCGGGGAGGAAATAATGGCCGCCACTAGAACTCCGTTCATCTTGCGGGTGGCACATGCCTCCCCAACTGCCGGTGGCGACCATGTCGAGTGACGTGAGTTCCTTTCCCCGCGAGCCAATTTCCTGGGTCCGGCGGCTTTCGACGAAGCCGTCGCAGGAACAGATTGTCCTCCTCATCACCATCGTTCTCCTCATTATCTTCAGCCTCACGCTGTCCGGATTTGCGACCGTCGGGAATCTGCTCAACCTCGCCCGCAGCATCTCGATCCTCGGGATCCTCGGGCTGGGCATGGGATTGATCGTGATCAGCCGCGGCATCGACCTCAGCGAGGTTGCGATCATGGCCGGATCCTGGGCGGTCGGGTTGATCGAGATGCAGAGCGGCATGCCGATCTTTTGGGCGGCGGTCCTGGCACTTGCCGTGGCCCTGGCGATCGGTGCCGCCAATGGAATCATGGTGGCGTTCGTCGAGGCACCAGCGCTGTTTGTCACCTTGGCAGCCGGCTTCGTGATCTACGGCGCGGCGTTCTGGTTTGCGCCTGCCTGGGTGGTCTACGCGCCGAAGGATAGCCCGGCGCTGCTCTTTCTCGGCTCCGGCCACCTGTTCGGTGTGCCGATGCCGATCTTCGTTTTCGCGATCAGCGCCATCGTCGTCCATTTCCTTCTGTCGCGGACATCGACTGGCCGGTTCATCTATTCCCAGGGCGACAATCCGGAAGCGGCTCGGCTCGCTGGGATCGCGTTGCGCCCGCTCATTGTCCTCGAATATATGATCGTGGCGTTCCTCGCTTGGATCGCCGGCCTGGTCTGGGTCGGTACGACAGGCAGCATCCAGATGGCGGTCGTGCAGGGGACTTATGTCTTTGACGTGATTCTCGTGGTGGTCCTCGGCGGCATCAGCCTGATCGGCGGTCGCGGGAGCGTGTTCAGTGTGGTAGTTGGCTGCGCGCTAATCGGGACTCTCCTCAACGCCTTCACGATCATGGATGTAAACAGCGAGGTTCAGAACATCATCCGAGGGGGCGTATTGCTCGCCGCTATCATTCTCGACAATTGGCTGCATCCGCGAGACGAGGAGACGGCGCGCCAGGGCGACTGAGGTGCCGAAGCGGTCGGAAATAACCAAAACACAATACTGGTGGGTTTAACAGGGAGGGCTAAAGCATGTTCGAGAAAAAGAGTTGGGCGAAGGCTGCCATCGGGTTCGCCGTCGCAGTGATCCTGGGCGGCCCGACCATCGCCTGGGCTCAAGAGGAAGGCGGCACGAAGACCGCTCACGAGCTTCGATCGGATTACAACAAAGATGTGCAGAGTAAAACCATTGCCTTCCTGCCGATTGCGCTCGGCGTACCGTTGCAGGACGAATGGGAGCGCGTGATCAGAACCGAAGCGGCTTGGCGCGGGTTCAAGTATGTCGTGCGCGACCCCAACAATAATCCGTCCGCGATGCAGCAAGCGTTGACCGCCCTGGTCAATGACAAGCCGGACGTGTTGATCGTGCAGAATCCGAGTGTCACCCTTCTGATGAAGGAGTTGAAGCGGGCCGAGAGCCAAGGCACGCACGTAATCCAGGTCAACATGTCCTCCAACTACAAGTCGGATGCCTTCGTTGGAGCCGATTGGTATGAGGTCGGCAGACTGCTGGCCGAGGACGTCGTAAAGCAATGCGGCACCGGCAGCGGCAAGTCGGGCAAGGTTTCGATCGTCCAGGGAGAACTCACGGCCGCAGCGAGCGTCGATCAGATCGGCGGTATCATGGACACGTTCAAGAAGGACCCGGCGATCAAGGTGGTGTCCAACCAAGCCGCGAACTGGGACGCCAACGCCGCCCTGAACATCACTTCGACTGTGATCCAGCAGAACCCCGACCTTTGTGCCAGCATCGGCTTCTGGGGAATCATGGAATCCGGCGCGGCCCAGGCAATCCGCAATGCAGGAAAGATCGACCAAGTCAAAGTCTATGCCTCGGGCGAAGGTTCGCAGCTCGACTGCGACCAGCTTACCCAGGGGAACTTCTATAAATTCCTAAGCTATAAGGCGACCGAGCAGGGCCACGATCTGATCGCCGCAGCGGTCACCTTGCTGGAAGAAGACTTGAAGCCCGGGACCAAGCATCTCGAGTATTACACGCAACCAATCTGGCTCGACAAGAGCAACGCCAGCGGCGGTAACTGCTTCGCATTGCCCAAAACGTCGGCAACGTCGCCAGTACCGATGGCGCCGACCGCCGAGAAGAACTGGTACAGCTTGACCGGACCTCCCGCCGCAAGGCGGGACTGCCCCGACAGGAGTGCGCTGATGTCGACCACCACCATGGACACCAGCTTCGGGACGCGGCTACGCGCCAGCCTGTCGCCGCGGCTTCTACTGTCGGAACTATTGCTGAAACAATGGTTCGAGCCAGTAATTCCATTCACCGTGATGATCGGCCTGCTCGTTTGGTTCAGCCTGACGATTCCCAACTACGCCGGAATGCAGAACCTTCTGTCTTTGATGCGACTTTACGCCGAGTTCGGCTTCGTCGCCCTCGGAATGGCGTTCTGTCTGATCACCGGGGGTATTGATCTCAGTGTCGGTGCGATCTTCGCCCTATGCAATTTCGCCGCCCTGTTCTTCCTGAACGTTGTCGAATTGCCGATTTGGATCGTCGTATTGGGCACCGTCGCGGTAGGTGCTGTGATCGGCGGCATCAATGGCCTGTTGATCGGGTACCTGAAGGCACGCCCGTTTCTCACGACCCTGGTTACCCTCATAATCCTCCGCGCGTCCGTCAATATCCTGAATGAGAAATATGCCACCGTCTTCGCGACAAATTCGGTGGATAGCGATAGCTGGGATTTCCTTGGCGAAGGTTTCGCTCTCGGCGTCCCGATCAACGCTGCATCATTGATCGTCGTGCTGATCGTGGGTCATGTGTTCCTGAGCCGGTCGCGCTACGGCTGGCATCTCACGGCGATCGGCGCGAGTCGCAAGGCTGCGCGCCATGCTGGCATCCGGGTCGAGCGGATGTTGTTCGCAACTTACGCCTTGTCCGGCGCCCTTTGCGGTTTAGGCGGTCTGTTCTATGCCGCACGCCAGGGCAGCACTGATTCGACCACTGGCGTCGGCTGGGAATTTCAGGCGCTGACCGCAGTGGTGCTGGGCGGCGTCTCGCTCGCCGGCGGCAAGGGTACCGTCTGGCGCGCGATGCTCGGCGGCATTATCGTCTTCGCGCTGACCAACGGCTTGGTCCGCATGGGCATTCCGGGTTACATTACATCGGCGATCATCGGTCTCATCCTGCTGGCTGCCGTCGGCATCGATGTCAAATGGACGAAGAACCGCGGCAAGGCGATCCAGAAGATCTACGTCAATCCAGCGTTGGTGCCGCTCGTCGCGGCGCCGGCTCTGAAGCGCGGGAGCGGCACGGTCTTCGCCCAGAATGATCGCCTTATCAACGCTCAAGCGATTGGCCTTAACCAGGTGGAAGGCCCCGAGGACGTGATCCTGGACCGACAGGACCGACTCTATGGCAGCACCCGCGACGGCAACATCATCCGCTTCTCCGGCCCGAACTTCGAGCATCGGGACGTCTTCGCCCATATCGGGGGACGACCGCTCGGTATGCAATTCGACAGAGAGGAGAACCTGATCGTTGCTGTGGCCGGTATGGGCGTTTATGGGATCAGGCCACGCGGCGAGGTGTTCAAGGTCACCGACGAGACCAACCGAACCTGGTACAAGCTGAACGACGACTCGCGGCTGCGCATGGCCGACGATCTCGACATCGGTCCCGACGGGAAGATCTGGTTCAGCGACTGCACTACCCGCTACGAGATGACGACGAACTCGCTCGACATCATGGAAGGGCGACCCAACGGACGTCTCGTCGTCTACGACCCGGCAACCAAAAAGACCCGGACCGAGATAAACCATTTCTACTTCCCTAACGGTATCTGCGTGTCGCATGACGGGAGATCGATCCTGATTGCCAGCACTTCGCTCTGCCAGGTGTTCCGCTACTGGGTGGAAGGACCGCGCAAGGGCGAACTCGAAGTCCTGCTTGATCAACTTCCAGGTAATTGTGACAACATCAACCGGGCATCGGACGGCAATTACTGGCTGGCGCTGGTCGGTATCCGCACGCCGGTCTTCGACCTCGCCATGAAGAATCCGGGCTTCCGCCTCCGTATGGTCAAGCAGGTCCCGACCGACGAATGGCTGGCACCTGGCATGAACCATGGCTGCATCCTGAAATTCAGCCCGGGGGGCGAGGTACTCAAATCCTATTGGGATCCGACGGGTGTCGCGCATTCAACCCTGACTTCAATGCGCGAGCACAAGGGTTATCTCTATCTTGGCGGGCTGGAGAACAACCGGATCGGCCGAGTCAAACTTGACGGCGGCGATCCGACTTGGACCGGGTACGAGGCCTATTGGGGCAACAAGCGGCAGGACCGGGGCTGATTATGGGAGTGTTCACGTATTTTCTGCGCGACCTGGAACAGATTGTTTTTCCGAACAGGGACCAGCATCCGATCCCGGCAATGGACGGCGCCTATGCCCCCAACGATTTGCTCGACCATTGCCGGCAGATTGGTGCCCCGATCCCCGGCGCCGATGACATCACGGAAGGACTGGACGGAGCCCTCTACCTCTCCGCTGAAAACCAAATCCTGCGCCTTGCCGGTATCGGATTTGCCGATCGTTCGGTTTTCGCTTCCGTTGACGGGATGGCCGGCGGTCTCGCGTTTCACCCCGATGGCCGACTGCTAGTCTGCGTCGCTGGGCGTGGGCTGGTGGCAATCGCAGCAACTGGTCAGCAGACGTGGCTCAATCAGGCCAGCGACCAGCCTCTGAAGTGCCTGACCGACGTCATCGCGGCGCCCGACGGGACGATCTTCCTGACCGATGGCACTACCCGGCATCAGCAGCAAGACTGGCTTCGCGACCTCATGGAAAAGAATCATCTGGGCCGCCTGATCTCATGCGGACCGGCGCTTGAGGACGCGAAGGTTCTCCTGCAGGGGATGCATTATCCGCATGGGCTGGGACTGTCGTCCGATGGCAAGACTATTTGGTTCACCGAGAGTTGGAGCCACCGGCTAAGCCAGGCGGCGATTACCGGCCGCACCATCGCCAAGCCCAGAATCGTCGTCGGCAACATGCCGGGCTATCCCGCCCGCCTTGCGCGCTCTGCCGCCGGCGGTTTCTGGCTCAGTGTGTTCGCAGTGCGCACGCATCTAGTCGAATTCGTCCTGCGCGAGGACCGATACCGTGAGGAAATGATGCAGTCTGTCCCGCTGGATGTCTGGATCGGCCCGGCCCTCGCCACCACCAACGACTGCGAAGAGCCAATGCAGTTCGGCAACATCAAGGCGTTAGGTATCGAGAAGCCCTGGGCTCCGCCGCGGTCCTACGGCCTCCTGGTGAGGATCGATGAGGAGGGCGACGCGGTGGAAAGCCTGCACAGCCGCCGCGGCGGGTTCAATCACGGTATAACCGCGGCACGCGAGACATCACAGGGGCTGGTGATCCTCTCCAAGGGCAGCGGCCGGGTGCTGCTCGACATTACGAGGAGCAGGGTATGAGCGAGATACTGATCGCGCAACCGACTACCGCCGCCGGTGCGTCCGCGGCAGGTAGACCCCGCAAGCCGGTGCTGCGCGTCGTTGACGGCAGCAAGATCTATGGCGGCGTGCACGCGATTGAAAAGGTGAACTTTGACCTCTATCCCGGCGAGGTGCATGCCTTAGTTGGAGAGAATGGTGCCGGAAAATCGACCCTATGCAAGGCAATCGCCGGCGCCATCAAGCTGACCTCCGGCGACTATTACGTCGATGGCGAACCGGTTGATTTCGAGCGGCCGCGCGATGCCCTCGCAGCGGGTATCTGCATGGTCTATCAGGAGACAAGCCTGGTGCCGACCATGACGGCCGCGCAGAATATAGAACTCGGCAACGAGAAGCTGATCACCAGCTTCAAAAAACTGAACATCCAGGCGCAGCAGTTACTGCAATCTTTGAACTTTCACATCGATCCGGCTACTCCGGTGGGGATGCTCGGCACCGCCAAACGCCAGATGGTAGAAATCGCCCGCGCCGTCTACAACAATGCCCGTATCATCATCTTCGACGAACCGACTGCAAGTCTGACCCCCGAAGAGATCATCCACTTCTTCAACCTGGTACGCGACCTCCGGGTGCGCGGTGTCGGCATCATCTACATTTCGCACGCGCTCGAGGAGTCGCTGCAGATCTCCGACCGCATCACAGTGCTACGTGACGGCAAGCTGGTGGTGACCGCGCCGACCGCAGAAATGAATCGCGAGAAACTGGTCCGCGCCATGGTCGGGCGCGACATCACCCAGACCCATTATGCCGCCCAAAGGGAAGGCCATGCCGAGCGCCGCAAACTGCGGCGTGAGAAAGTGCTCACGGTCGAGAACGTGACCATGGGCAACATCGTCAAGAACATGTCGTTCTCAGTATATGCTGGTGAAGTCGTGGGCATCGCGGGATTGATCGGCTCCGGCCGGACGGAGATTGCCAAGATCATCTTCGGGGCCTTGAAACGGAACCTAATCAACGGCGGGACCATCAAGCTACGTGGCAAGTCCATCCGCTACCGCGTTCCGAAGGAAGCTATCAACGACGGCATCGCCTATATCACGGAAGACCGCAAGCTGAACGGGTTCTTCGAAACCATGGTGGTGGACGACAACGTCTACGTCGGCAAGCTCGCCACCAGGGCAGGCTGGCGCTTCCTGCTTTCCGGTTTCACACGCAACAAGCTCGCCGCGTATTGGGTTGAGCGGCTTAAGATCAGCGCCTTGCAGCGCAAGGCAAAGATCGTCGAGCTCTCCGGCGGGAATCAGCAGAAGGTGGTCATTGCGAAATCGCTGGTGCAGGATCCGAGCATCATCTTCTTCGACGAACCGACCCGCGGCGTCGATGTCGGCACGATCCCCGAAATCCATTCGCAGATCCGGACGCTTGCCAGTGAAGGTAAGGCGGTGGTTGTGATCTCCTCTTATTTGCCGGAGATAATGAGTATTTCTGATCGCATCTTGGTGGCGCGGCTCGGACGCATCGTTGCTGAATTCGATGCCGCCCATGCCACCGAAGACGGGATCATGTATGCTGCCATTCACTGATCATATCCCTATGCCTGATCGATCTCCTGGTTCCGACGAAACCTTGGACCGCGGTTGTCGGCGTTGACGCAAACCGCCTGATCAGGAGTTCTCAGTGCGATTAAGTCGCGCTGGTTGCAACGGCGGCGAATCGGGTTCGTGGTCGACGTACGCCCGCCCTGCTCGGATCCGTGCGAAAATTGGTGAAGGCAGACGCAAAACCTGTCGCCCTTTTCACCCCATGCATCAATTCAGGAGCGGCGAAGGCGAGATCGTCGACCCAGTCGTTTGGCCGGCAAAGGCAGATCGCGCGAACACAACTTGATTTTTTGGTGCGGCTCGACGCGATGGGATTCCTGAATAGCTGTTCGCATAGGGGGCGGCGATGACGGTGATGATCACCACGTGGCATCGGAGCTGGCGCGGTCCTGCCACATGCCAACGCCATGAACCTGCATCTGGAGGAGACCAGCGCCCTGGGTGCGCCCGGAGTGCACTGCGTCCTCACTGTCGACGGCGCGGGCTGGCGTCGACGCTTGCTGCGACGCGTGAACGCACTCATCGCTATGCAGACCGGATCCGCTCCATCGCTTCGCGCAACTATGCCGAAACGGTCAGCTCATGAGTTGGTCGGTATGAACTTGTGGTTTCAATCCTTTTCAGCAACTTCCAGCGCTTAGCGCACCTAATTAGCCGCCGCCGTCGATCGTGAGCACCGTTCCGGTGGTGTAACCGGACAGGGGGCTGGCCAGGAAAGCGACGGCGTTACCGATCTCCCGCGGGGTAGCCGGACGGCCGAACGCCATGCTAGCGCTCAGTTCACGCCAGCGGTTCTCGTCGCCCCACTTCTCCTTGGCCTCCGCCTTGCGCAGCATCACCAAGCGGTCGGTTTCCACCGGCCCCGGGTTGATCGCCACCACCCGCAACCCATCGGCCGGCGCGCCCTTCCCCAGAGCTCGGGTGAACGCCATCAGCGATGCATTGCCCGTGGCGCCGGCGATGTAGTTGGTCGGGAATCGCTCGCCCGCGGCGCCGATCACGTTGACGATCACGCCTGCTCGCCGAGCCTTCATCTGGGCGTAAATCACGCGGCAAAAGGAGATGTAGCCGAATACTTTCAGGTCCCACGCCTGCCGCCACCGCGCATCATCGACCGACAACACGTCGCCGGGCGGAATGGCCCCTGCGTTGTTGACGAGGACGTCGATCTCCCCGGCCTCCTGCGCGACCTTGCGAACGACGGCATCACTGGAGAGATCGGCCGCTATGGTGCGGACGTTGACTTGGCGCTTGGTGCGGATCTCGGCGGCGGTTTCGTTGAGCATCTCCGCGCCACGCGCCACCAGGATCAGGTTGCAGCCTTCCTCGGCCAGCACTTCCGCCGCGGCCTTGCCGATGCCCTTCGAGCCGCCCGTGATCAGGACGGTCTTGCCTGCGAGTTGGAGGTCCATTGTCAGGGCGCCTTTCTGCCGGACGTTGTGATTCGAGGGCATGGTTCACGCGCCGCGCGCGTGCGTTCCCAGCACCGGCAGGCATCGCCGAAAGCGGTGAAAATAGCAACACTCTGGGGGTTGGTGGCGAACGCCCACTCCGGATGCCATTGCACTCCCAGTAGCCAGCCGGGTGCAGATGGCATTGCCACCGCCTCGATCGTGCCGTCGGGTGCGCGGGCTTCCACCACCAGGCCCTCAGCCAGCCGGTCTATGGCTTGGCCATGGAGCGAGTTTACCTCGATGGTCGTGGCTCCGACGATGCGCGCGAGGCTGCCGGTAACCATGATCGAGTGCTTCGGACCGTAGCGGATTTCGTGCGGGCCGAGACCGCCCCGGTGGTCGCTAAAGCCCGCCTGGGCGTGGACTCGCTGGATCAGGGACCCGCCCAGCGCCACATTCAACTCTTGGATTCCCCGGCAAATCGCCAGGACGGGGAGACCTCGGGCGATGGCGGCGCGAATCAACGGCAGGGTTGTTTGGTCGCGCTCAAGATCGTGGAAGTCGGGGGTCTCGCTCTCGCCACCCTGATAATGGCTGGGATGGACGTTGCTCGGGCTTCCCGGCACCAGCAGCCCAGCCAGCGTGTCGAGTAGGCCGAGCATTTTATCACCTAGGGGTGGGATCAGGACGGGCAGGGCGCCGACGCCTTCGAGGGCGGCTTGCCCGTAGCTAGCCGGGCTCTGATGAAACGGCATGTCCGAAATCGTCTTGGCGCAAGCGGGGATGCCAACGATCATGGGCGGTGGACCTCGGGATGGGAACGGAAGCGGTCGGCGATCACCGCACCTAGCATGCCACAGGCCATTAGTGCCGCCATTCCCCTTGGGGTGCCATCGGTCAGCAATCCGACCAGCACGCCGGAGAGAGCGCCGAGGCTGAACTGGAACGTCCCCATCAGCGCTGATGCGCTGCCAGCGTGTCCCGCGTGGCGCAACAGCGCCCCTGCCGTGGTATTGGCATTATTGAAGCCCTGGCAGCCGATCACCACCACCAAGGGCGCCACGATCGCCCACAGCACGTGCACGCCACCAAACGCCAATATTACCAGCACAATGGACGCGCAGAATGACACCCGAGCGACCGTCGTCAGCACGCGATTTAGGCCGAATACCGGCAACAGCCGGGCATTGAGTTGCGAGCAGGCGACCAGGCTGACCGCGCACAGGCCGAAGATCAGCGCGAACTCCGAGGGATTAAGGTCGAAGCCGTCCTCGAACACCGGCGAGCAGCCGGACAGGTAGGCGAACATTGCGAACGTGCCGCAGCCGCCCATGATGGCGTGGGTGAGAAAGGTTTGCTCGCGCACGATCATCAAATAGCGCGCGGCCTGGCCAACGAAGGACAGCCGCGTGCGGTGATCCTCCGGCAAGGTTTCGGGTAGCAGTTTCCAGGCGCAGACGATGCAGACGACGCCGTAAAGGGTAAGCAGCCAGAAGATGACCCGCCAATGCGCGAAGGCCAGGATGGCGCCGCCAATGGTGGGGGCGAGGATGGGCGCCACGCCCATGACAAGTACCAGGCGGGACATCATGATGGCGGCGGCCTGGCCCTCGCTCAGATCGCGGACCATGGCACGGGAGATCACCATGCCGGCGGACGCGCCGAACGCGGCGATCGCCCGGAAGATGGCCAGGATGGTCAGGCTTGGCGCCAGCGCACATCCGATCGTGCTGAGGGTGAAGACGATGAAGCCAGCCATCAGCGGAATGCGGCGGCCGAAGCGGTCAGACAGCGTGCCCTGGGTGATCTGGCCGACGGCAAGACCTGCGAACCACGTCGCCAGGGTAAGTTGCGCGGTTCCCGGAGCGGTCCCGAAGGTGGCCTCCACGGCCGGAAACCCCGGCAAGTACATGTCGGTGGCGGCCGGACCGACCGCAATGAACAGGCCGAGGAGGTTCGGCAGCCAGGCGGGGTGTTTGGGGGGAATGCGGGCGCTCATCCTGGGGTGCTTGCGGGCTGGGGTGGAGGGGCATTGTCCCAGGGTGTTTTGCTTAAGCCGAGAGGTGCGAGGAATGAGGGATCGGGTCAAGTGGCGGTTGGGGCACTGGACAAGATGCGTTTCCCGCGCCGCTGAGTGGCGGCTGTGGTGAGAAGCAGCTTCCGGCGCCGAGACGCCCGCGTTGACATCGGTGGGGATTTGGCTCTAGTCCCCGCTTCCCGGCCCGGGAGGGGTGCCCGAGTGGCTAAAGGGGGCGGACTGTAAATCCGCTGGCGTGCGCCTACGTTGGTTCGAATCCAACCCCCTCCACCAGCGAATTTGTTTGGTATCCCAGCCAGGATTATCTCCGTTCGCGACGCGCGGTCTGTAACCGCTCCTGCCGCGGGATCAGGGCCGCGAAATCGCCGCGAGGACAGCCCGCGACGGCCAGCAACCCGCGAACTTGCGCACTATCTGGTATTGCCCGACAGCGGCTGCAATTCCCTACCGGTATGGTCCGTTCGACTACCACGAATATCTCCGACATCGATTCGAGTGTCTGGACGGCGAATTGAAATAATCAGGCCTCCAACCCCAAAGAATTGAGGCCATCGCGAGTTGATAATCAGAGCTATGGTGTCCGTTACTTAAAAGTATCTTATATCACCGAAGTTCTAATTTTGCTCCAACACTGGTTACCGCGCGGTTGTCCGGCGAGGGTTGGCCCGGGGTCGTCTCAGGTGGAGGCATAAATCGGAACAGCCCGCTAGGCTCGGCTGACCGGCCCCTGCAGTCTGGACTCCTCTGCGGCCCGGTAAAGATACCAAGTGGCAAGCGACCGGTGCGGCGACCAGGCCAGGCCAATCGCGCTCAGCAGCTTCGGTTTCGGCTGGACCGCCAACTCATAGAGCACGCGGTAACCCTCTCGCACACCAAAATCGTCCACCGGTAGTACATCCGGCCGGCCAAGGGTGAACAGCAGCAACATTTCGACCGTCCAGCGGCCAACCCCACGAATGGAGATCAACCGCTCTATCAGGGCCTCGTCGCTCAGCCGGTGCGACTGACGCCGGGTTGGCACCGTCCCGTCGAGTGTCTTGGCGCAGATGTCTCGGATCGCCGCGATCTTGCCTCCCGAAAAGCCACAGCCGCGCAAAGCCGCATCTGCCGTTGCCAGAACCGCGTTCGGCTCGGGGAAAGCCTCCCCGGGGAATAGCGCCGAGAACCGCGCCAGAATTGCTTCCGCCGCTCGTCCGTGCAGTTGTTGGTGGGCGATGGCCCGGACGAGCGCCTCATACGGGCTGCGCTGACGCTGAATATTCAGCCGAGGCCGTCCGATCCGTGATATCAGCGCGGCAAACCGCGCGTCACCGCTGAGGTGCCGCACGCCTTCCTTGTCCCGGGAGCTTCCCCTTCCTGTGAAGCTCTTCGGAACAAATGGAACTTCTGTCCTATCTACCATACTCTAAGCTTGTTACGTGTCGCTCCGTAATAGCCTAGGCAACGGTTCCAATGGGAGAGGTCCTTTGTACAGACAACGCCATTGGCCTGATGATCGTGCGATCCAGCAGGCGGCTGAACGGCAGACCGCAAGTTTGGCAGGGATCGTGGTAGTCCTTGTTCTACTGATTGGCGGCCTGTTCCTGGTCCGCCACCTCCGGACAACGTCACTGATCGAGAACTGCTTGCTGGCTGGCCACCGCAATTGCGACGCGCTCATCGTCCACCCTCACTGAGATCTTCCGCTTGCGAGCGCGTTCGAAGGTTCTCTTACCCGCCCGGGTTCCGATAGTCGACGCCAACCCAAGACTGCGGAATGAACACTCAGATTTCGTCTTTCGGTGATTTCGCTCTGTCCAAAATCCTTAAAATGAGTTAATAATCTCAAGCCTGCCCGCAGCGTGGCGGCGGTATAAGGTTGGAGTTGCTCGTTGAATGGCGATCCGTCGTATTGAAGGGTAGGGAAGGACTTGACATTCATGAGCGTGAGCGCAGCGCGACCAGACGGGGTCGCCCCCTCGGTTCGACCGATGACCTCAGACGAGAAGAAAATAATCCTAGCATCGTCCCTAGGCACAGTCTTCGAGTGGTACGATTTTTATCTTTATGGCTCGCTTGCCGTGATCATCGGCGCCAAGTTTTTCGGTCAGTTCGATGAGACGACGCGCAATATCTTCGCCCTGCTCGCCTTCGCCGCCGGCTTCCTGGTGCGCCCGTTCGGCGCGCTGGTATTCGGACGCCTCGGCGATCTCGTTGGACGCAAGTACACCTTTTTGGTGACTATTCTGATTATGGGTTCGTCCACCTTCATCGTTGGCATCCTGCCGACTTCGGACAGTATCGGCATCACCGCGGCCGTCATTCTGATCAGTCTGCGGATCCTGCAGGGTCTGGCGATCGGGGGCGAGTATGGCGGGGCAGCGACCTACGTCGCCGAACATGCGCCGGCTGGCCGTCGCGGCTTTTACACCAGTTGGATCCAGACCACGGCAACGCTGGGCCTGTTCATGTCGCTGCTGGTAATCCTGCTCGTCCAGGCGTCCATGAGCGGGGATGATTTCAAGTCCTATGGCTGGCGCATCCCATTCTTGGTCTCGGTCCTGCTGCTGGCGGTTTCCGTCTGGATCCGTCTGCAGCTCAGCGAGAGCCCGGCATTCGTGAAGATGAAGGCCGAAGGGAGGCACTCGAAGGCGCCACTCAGCGAGGCGTTCGGCCAGTGGGCGAATGCCAAATGGGCGATTCTGGCACTGTTCGGCTTGGTCGCGGGCCAAGCGGTCGTGTGGTATTCGGGGCAGTTCTATGCCCTGTTCTTCCTGACCGGCGTGCTGAAGGTGGACGGCTTTACTGCCAATCTACTGGTCGCTTGGGCGCTGTTGGTAGGCGCCTTCGGTTTCGTTTTCTTCGGCTGGCTGTCCGACAAGATCGGCCGCAAGCCGATCATCCTGGGCGGCTGTCTGCTCGCCGCGCTGACCTACTTTCCGGTGTTCAAATACATGGCCGAAACCGCTAACCCGGCGCTGACCAAGGCGCAGGAAACGGTGCAGGTCGTGGTGGTGACGGATCCAGCGGATTGTTCCTTCCAATTCAACCCGACGGGGTTGTCAAAATTCGTCAACAGCTGCGATCTTGCCAAGGGAGCATTGGCTCGGGCTTCGGTGACTTACTCGCAGCAGGATGCACCTCTGGGAACGAAGGCCAGCGTGAAGATTGGCGACAAGACCCTCGACCCGACAGCGAAAAGCTTCGCCGCCGATCTTTCGGGCGCGCTGACCGCTGTCGGCTATCCGTCGGCGTCCAATCCATCCGTGGTGAAGATCGCCAACCCGTTCGATATCTTCCGAGCGCAGCCGTTCATGCTGGTGCTGACGTTATGCTTCCTGATGGTGCTGGTTACGATGGTCTATGGTCCGATGGCTGCCGCCCTGGTGGAGCTGTTTCCAACCCGCATCCGCTACACCTCCATGTCGCTACCCTATCATATTGGCAACGGCTGGTTCGGCGGCTTGCTGCCAGCGTCCATGTTCGCAATGAATGCTCAGAACGGCAGTATCTATTTCGGATTATGGTATCCCATCGTGATTGCCGGGGCGACCGCGATCGTGGGCGTTCTATTTGTTCCAGAAACGAACAAGCGCGACATCTTCGCAGGAGATTTGTCTGTCCACCCTGGCGACACCATAGTGGATTTTGACCCGAACGCCGCCGATTATTAGCGCTCGCGATCGGCTCTTAACCCAGCACCAGATCGTCCCGGTGGATTAGCTCATCACGGCCGCGCCATCCTAGAATTGCCTCGATCTGGTCGGATCGGTGGCCCGCAATACGTTCCGCATCCGCGCTGCCGTAGGCTGACAAGCCGCGCCCAAGCGCCAAGCCATCGGGACCGACAATAATCACCGGATCCCCCCGTTCGAACGTGCCACCAACCGCTCGGACACCGGCGGGCAGCAACGATCGGCCATTAGCGAGGGCCTTGGCCGCCCCGGCATCGACCGTCACTACCCCCAGTGCCGACAGCGAACCGCCAATCCAGCGCTTGCGCGCGGAGCGGCCTTCCGGCACCGGCAGGAACCAAGTGCAGCGGCCGCCGTCTTCGAGGGAATGCAAAGGGTGCTCGACATGACCGAGGGCGATCGCCATCGCACAGCCAGCCTGGGTGGCGATGCGAGCGGCTGCCAGCTTGGTGCGCATCCCGCCCGACGAGTAACCGGGCGGCGGTTCCCCACCCATCGTCTCGATTTCGGGATTCAGAGCTTCAACGATCGGTATGTGGGTGGCCAAGGGATCGCGGCGCGGGTCGGCGGTATAGAGGCCGTCGATATCGGACAGCAGGATCAATTGGTCGGCCTGAACCATCTCGGCCACGCGCGCTGCTAGCCGGTCATTGTCGCCAAAGCGAATTTCAGCAGTGGCTACGGTGTCATTTTCATTTATGACCGGAATGCAGCGCAGGGACAGCAGCGTGTTGAGGGTTTCGCGCGCGTTCAAGTAGCGGCGGCGATCCTCGGTATCGCCCAAGGTCAGCAGCAACTGCGCGGCGGCCATCCCATGGGCAGACAAGGCCTCCGCCCAGGCTTGCGCGAGGCGAATTTGACCGACGGCGGCCGCTGCCTGCTTTTCTTCAAGTCTCAGGCGCTTTTGGGTTAGACCAAGCGTCCGGCGAGCCAGCGCTATGGCGCCGGAAGATACCACGATAACCTCCGTTCCACGGTCTCGGAGCGAGAGGATGTCGGCGGCTACGCTGTCGAGCCAAGCCATACGCGGCGCCGCCAGCGTCTTATCCACAACCAGGGCGCTACCGATCTTGATGACAATGCGCTGTGCCGACGCGATCGAGGGTGCCACGCAGACAATCACGCAGCCTGCTCCTGCTCCGCCTCGCGTGTGCTGTGGATGCTATCTTGGAGGACGCGCAGAATTTCGGGCAAACCCTGGCCGGTGGCGCCGGACAGCAGATAGACCGGCCGCCCCGACGCTTTTCGCAGCGCGGCCAGGCGGGAGGACGTTTCCCTCGGCGTCATGGCATCAGATTTGTTCAGGCCGATGATCTCGGGCTTCTCAGCCAGTCCACCGCCATAGGCCGACATTTCGGCCCTGATGGTGCGCCAGGCTCTGACCACGTCACCGGCGGCGCCGTCGACCAAATGCAGCAGGACGGCACAGCGCTCGACGTGACCCAGGAAGCGGTCGCCCAGGCCGGCACCCTCATGAGCGCCCTTGATCAGGCCGGGGATGTCGGCGAGCACGAATTCCTCCGCGTCGGACAGGCGGATGACGCCGAGTTGCGGATGCAATGTGGTGAACGGGTAATCAGCGATCTTCGGACGCGCGGCGGAAACGACGGACAAGAATGTAGATTTCCCGGCGTTCGGCAGCCCAATCAGTCCGGCGTCGGCGATCAGCTTCAAGCGCAGCCAGACCCACCGCTCCTCCCCCGGCCAGCCCTTCGTCACCTTCCGCGGCGCGCGGTTTGTCGAGGTCTTGTAGTGGGCGTTCCCAAAGCCGCCATCACCACCGCGCAACAGGGTCACACGTTTGCCGGCGACGTCCAGGTCGGCGAGCATGGTTTCCTGATCGTCGGCGAAGATCTGGGTGCCAACAGGGACAGTGACGACAACGTCCCGCGCGCCTGCGCCGGTACGATCCGATCCTGATCCGTTGCCGCCCTTCGGCGCCCGGAAATGCTGAGTATAGCGAAAATCGATTAACGTATTGAGATTATGTTCCGCGACGAAGATGATGTCGCCGCCTTTGCCGCCGTTCCCGCCGTCCGGGCCCCCGAACTCGATGAACTTCTCCCGCCGAAATGCGACCACACCGTCGCCGCCGTCGCCGGAGCGCAGATAGATCTTGGTCTGGTCGAGGAATTTCATGGCGTGTTACCAAACAGAACGAGGGCCGGCGATGCACCGGCCCTCGTTCACGCGTAAAAAGCGGGGTCGGTGTTACTCGGCTGCGAGAGCCGCCGGCTGCGACGCAGCGTGGGGTTCCACCTAGATGTGCACCTTGCCCTCAGACTTGCGGGTGAATTTCACCTTGCCGTCTACCAGGGCGAAGATCGTGTGGTCACGGCCCAGGCCGACGTTGTTGCCCGGATACCACTTAGTGCCTCGCTGACGAACCAGAATGTTGCCCGCGACGACGGCCTCGCCGCCGAATTTTTTGATGCCAAGGCGCCGGCCTTCAGTATCGCGACCGTTGCGTGACGAGCCACCTGCCTTCTTATGTGCCATGGCGGTTACTCCTTCGTTTCTTGAGTTTCTTCGACGGCTTCAGGGGCCTCGCCAGAAACGATTGCCAAAGATTTAGCGGCGTCCAGGGCGGCCGGCGGAACGGTGTCAGCCTGGACCTCCTCTGGGCCTTCGGAGGTGACGTCCTGGGGTGTCGGTGCCGCAACAGGGGTCGCGGCTGCCTCAGTTTGGGCTTTGGCAGCGACGGTATAGGTCTGTCCGTTGGCGTTGATGCCGCCAATACGCAAGACGGTGACGTGCTGACGATGGCCGTTGCGGCTGGCGGCTGTTCTGCCTGCGTCGCTTCTTGAAGATGATGACCTTGTCGAGGCGGTCCTGCGCAATAACGGTCGCGGTGACGGAAGCGTCGGACACGATCGGCGAACCCAGGGTCAGGTTGCCGTCGACACCCACCGCCAGCACGTCAGTAAACGTGATGGTG